>NZ_CP076135.1:990000-2476831 GCF_018736105.1 Bradyrhizobium sediminis | reverse complement strand
AAATCCGCCTGCAGCAGGCAGAGATTGTACATCGCCGGCACCATCACGGTCTGGGTGGCGCGCTCGATGGCAGCGATCTTCAGGTAATCCGCGGCCTTGAATTCGGCGACAATGATCAGCGTGCCGGCGCAGCGGACCATGCTCATGATGTTGGCGACCACGCCGGTGACATGCGCGAGCGGCACCGCCGCGATCGAGCGGTCGGCCGCGGTCAGCTCCATGCAGGCCTCATAGACCATGGCCGAATGGATGATATTGCAATGCGCGAGCATCGCGCCCTTGGGCCGCCCCGTCGTGCCCGAGGTGTAGAGGATCATCGCGGTGTCTTCTTCGCCGACCGCGGCAGGCTCCGGCAAAGCGGGGTGATCGGCGAGGACTGCGAATTGCGATGCGCGCGGGTCATCATCGACCGATATCCGGTGCACGAGATCGGGCACGTCATGGGCGTCGGGCAGACGATCGGCAAGCCGGGCCTCGTGAACCAGCAGTTTCGCGCCGCAGTCGGTCAGCACATAGGCGATCTCCGGCTTTTGCTGGCGGGTCGAGAGAATGACCGCCACCAGGCCGAGATAGGCGGCGGCCGAGACCGCCAGCACGAATTCGATCCGGTTGCCGACCAGCAGCGCGACGCGGTCACCGCGCTGCAGGCCGAGCTTGCGGAATCCCGCCGCGATCTGCGCCGATTGCTGCGCGACCTCGCGCCATGTCATTCGCCGCCCGCCGCAGACCAGTGCCTCGCCGTCCGGATGTCCGGCGGCCGCCTCCGCGATCATCGCCCAGACGCTGGCCGGCCGCTCGCAGAACGCCGGCACCACGCGATCGCTGAACCGCGCCTCGAGCCGCATCGGGGGAATTGAATATTGCGACCAGTCCATCGCCGCGCTCTGCTTCAGCTCTTCTTAGCCCTTGGCCTTCATGCCGTAGACATGTTCCGGCCCGGGGAAGGCGCGCGAGCGTACATCGCTGGCATAGCCCTCGATCGCGGCTTCGATCATGGGACCGAGATTGCCGTAGCGGCGGACGAATTTCGGCGCCCGCGGCGACAGCCCCAGCATGTCCTCCAGCACCAGCACCTGGCCGTCGCAGGCCGCGCTGGCGCCGATGCCGATGGTGGGAATGGCGATGGCCCCGGTGATCCTGCGCGCCAGCGGTTCGGCGACCGCCTCGATCACGACCGAGAAGGCGCCGGCCTCCGCGACCGCCAGCGCGTCGTTCTCGATCGGCTCCCAGCTGCCCTCCTCGCGGCCCTGGGCGCGAAACGAGCCGAGCGCGTTGATCGACTGCGGCGTCAGCCCGATATGGCCCATCACGGGGATGCCGCGCTCGGCCAGAAATGCGATGGTCTCCGCCATCCGCGCCCCGCCTTCGAGTTTGACGGCGCCGCAATGGGTCTCTTTCAAAATCCGCGCCGCGGAATGGAACGCCTGCTCCTTCGAGGCCTCGTAGGAACCGAAGGGCATGTCGACCACGACCAGCGCGTGCTGCGAGCCGCGCATCACCGCATGGCCTTGCAGGATCATCATCTCGAGCGTCACCGGCACCGTGGTCTCGAAACCGTGCATCACATTGCCGAGGGAATCGCCGACCAGGATGACGTCGCAGTAGCGATCGACCATGGCCGCGGTATGGGCGTGATACGAGGTCAGCATCACGATCGGCTCGCCGTTCTTGCGGGCGCGAATATCCGGCGCAGTCTTGCGCTTGATGGCGGACTGGACCGACATTCTAGGCTCCGACGACGGAAACGCCGATGACGACGGGATGGAAGGCGAAAGCGAGCGCCAGATAGGCGACAAATCCGACCGCCACCGCGATCAGGTCGTTGCCCATACCGCCCACCGGGATCGGCGGTCCGCCCGCATCGGTGCGATGCTTGAGCGAGATCCGGTCGAACACCGCCCAACCCAGAAATGCGCCGAACAGGATGATCGAGCCGAGGTCGCCATTGGAAAGTAGGTGCGCCGCCGCCCATAGCTTGATGCCGGTCAGCATCGGATGCTTCAGCGTGGTATAGATGCGGCCACGGACGTAAGAGGCCACCACCAGAATGACCGCGGCCAGCATCAACGCCGCCGTGACATGTTTCATCGCCGTCGGCGGGGTCCAGACGTCGATCCAGCCGGTCGCGCGATACTTGGCAAACCCCCACACGATCAGGGCGAGACCTGCGACTGAGACAAGCGAATAGCCGATCTTGTAGCCGCCCTCGCCCGCGGACGCGATGAGGCGCGCCCGCAAGGCGCGCTGCGTGGTCAGCGTGTGAACGCCGAGTAGCAGCACGAGACCCAGGATCATCACCGATAGTCCCATGACGTTTCCTCCGTTGCAGGGCAGTTCTTGCCGGCGCAGCTTGCCGGCCTTTCGGGTAACACTTTAGGGGCTTGGGCCGCAATGCGCCAAAATGCATCCGGTCATTCCGGGGTAATGCGAAGCATCGAACCCGGAATCTCGCGACGTGTCCTGGCGATCAAGTTGAAACACCGGCGCTATTGGATTTCGGCCCCCGGCGGTGAAGGGGTCATCCTGGATGCTCGGAAAGTTCCTTTTCCATGAATATACTGAGCGGGTCCTCTCGATAGTCACCGAACGGACCTCGCTGCCTGAAACCTGCGCGCGTGTAGAGACCAAGAGCGGCATGGCTCTCCACACCGGTTTCGAGCCGCATGACCGCCACCTGCTCGCTCCGCGCCTTCGCCTCGAGCGCCGCCAGTACGGCTTTGGAAACGCCCTGCCCCCGCGCCTCCGGCACGACCCACATGCGCTTCAGCTCAGCCCAGGGGCCATACAGCACCAGCGCGCCGGTCGCGACCGCGCGCCCGCTACCGTTGCGAGCGACAAAGAACCGCACATTCGTCGAACGCAAAGCGTCGAGGGGAAGATGGTGATTGCTTTCGGCCGGGTAGAGCTCTGCCGAATGCTCTTCGCCGTGCCGCAAGAGTTCAATGATCTCAGGCTGGGATGGATCTTCAACGGCAATGTGCAGCGCCATGACGGGTCGACGTGCTTGTTTCCATTGGCCAACAGAATACGACCCTCGCTCGGCTGTCCACCCCATAGGCAATTTTCCGACAGAGACACAGAGCAAGACTGGCGGCACCAAGCCGGCCCCGTTCACATCCCCGCGTTCATCGCCGACAGTTCCGCGATCAGCGCCTTCTCGCTGGGCTGGTCGAGCACGCCGGCGACATACAGCGAAATGCCGCCGTACAGCGTGATGTAGACCTTCATGACCGCGCGGCGGCGCGCCGCCGGCGTCTCGATGTCCCGGCAGAAGATCCGCATCGCCTCGGTGATGACCTTGTGGACCGCGGCCTGCAAGGGAGGATTGCGCTTCATGGTGGCATGTGGCCGACTGGTCATCAGCGCATAGATCGCGCGGTTCCTGAGCGCGAAACGCACATAGGTCGCGGTGTAATCTTCCGGCGTCTGCGCTTTCGTCAATTGCGCGGCGAGCCGCGTATAGGCGTCGGTGGCGACCGCGTCCAGCAGCGCTTCCCGATCCGTGAAATGATTGTAGAGCGAGCGGTGCGCGACGCCGACGGCGTCGGCGACCTGGCGCAGGCTCAACGCCTCATGGCCACTTTGCGCCACCAGGCGGGTCGCTGCCTTCAGGGCCTCGGCTTTCAGGTTGCCGTGGCGATAGGTGGCCCGTTGCGGTGTTGCTGTCATGCGCCTTCATACAAAGGCACCGGCCAAAACGCCACCGCCGCCGCGCGCCGCAACTTGCTCTCAGGCCGGCTCACGGCGGGCCACCCGGTCCTCGCCATATTGCGGGGTGATGTCCTCGTCGATCATGGCGCGGATCATTTTGATGACCGCGCCCCGCGCCCGCGCCTTGGTGGCGGCATGGGCCGCCATGTCGAGCGTGCTCAGCGCGGCTGCGGCCTCGTCGGCGCTGCGCTCCAGTGCATCGGCGGGAACCACGCGGTCGAAGAATCCTGCGGTGACGGCCTCCCGGGGTGCGAACATTTCGGCCGTCACCACCACCCGGTTGAAATAGGCCGGGGTCAACCGCTGCCGCGCGATCTCGATCGCGAATCGCGGCACGGTCAGCCCGATCGCGACCTCGTTCATGCCGATCCGGTAATTGCCCTCGGCGGCGATCCGGTGATCGCTGGACATGATCAGGAACGCGCCCATCGGAAAGGCATTGCCCTGGCAGGCGGCCACCACCGGGGTCGGAAACGACAGGATGCGCAGCGCCAGTTCGGCCCCCGCCCTCACCATCAGATACTGCCCCTCTGCGCTGCCGTTGGTGAACACGTTGAGATCGAACCCGCCGGAAAAATGCTTACCGCGCGCTTTCAGGATCACGACCGCCTTGTCCCTTTCCGCCCGGTCGAACGCGGCGTGCAGCGCGTTCAGCATGGCCAGCGACATCACATTGGCCTTGCCGTCGTCCATCACAATGGTGCTGGCGGCGCCGACGCGGGAATAGGTTACGAGATCGGTCATGGCGGTTTTCCCCAAAATTTCATAAAAGCATCCACTGGATACTTTCGGAACCGGCCGGGAGGTTCAAGGGGCTTTGGACCAATTGCGGCGCATGGCGGCCTCCGCCGCGCGCATGGGTGGGGGCGGGCCTTCAGCCGCCCGTGAGGTGTCTTCGCCCGGCTTGATCGGGCGACCCGGAATTCCAGAGATGGTAGCGATCGATCGAGAGGCCGCGGCGTGCCGGGTGTCCCCCGGTCGAGCCGGGAGACGACAAAGGATGGGGCTCGCCTTACGCCTTCTTCTTCACGTCCTTGACGCTGGAGAAGACGATGCCTTCGGCGCGTTCCTTGGTGTAGCCGAGATAGAATTCGTTCTTGGCCAGGAACACCGGATCGCCGTCGACGTCGTCGGCGACGCCGGAACCGTTGGCGGCGATGAAGGCGTCGAGCTTCTTGCGATCGTCGGAGGAGATCCAGCGCGCCAGCTGGAACTCCGAGACCTCGAATTCGACCGGCAGCGAATATTCGGCGTCGAGCCGCGCCTTCAGCACGTCGAGCTGCAGCGGGCCGACCACGCCGACCAGCGCCGGCGCGCCGTCGCGGGGACGGAACACCTGGACCACGCCCTCCTCCGACATCTGCTGCAAGGCCTCTTTCAGCTTCTTCGCCTTCATCGCGTCGGTGAGGCGGACACGGCGGACGATTTCCGGCGCGAACGAGGGCACGCCGACGAAGGTGAGATCCTCGCCTTCGGTCAGGGTGTCGCCGATCCGCAGGGTGCCGTGATTGGGAATGCCGACGACGTCGCCGGCAAAGGCTTCGTCCGCCACCGAACGATCCTGCGCGAAGAAGAATTGCGGGCTGGACAGCGACATGTTCTTGCCGGTGCGCACCAGCTTTGCCTTCATGCCGCGGGTCAGCTTGCCCGAGCACAGCCGGGCGAAGGCGATGCGGTCGCGGTGGTTCGGGTCCATGTTGGCCTGGATCTTGAACACGAAGGCGCTCATGCGCGGCTCTGCCGCCTCGACCCTGCGCAGGTTGCTCTCCTGCGCGCGCGGCGGCGGCGCGAACCTGCCGAGGCCTTCGAGCAGATCGCCGACGCCGAAATTGCGCAGCGCGCTGCCGAAATAGACCGGCGTCAGATGGCCCTCGCGGAACGCCGCGAGGTCGAACGGCTTGCAGGCTTCCGATACCAGCTCGAGCTCGTCCTTGACCGCGCCGACGTCGAGATTGGGATTGCGGCCGGCGAGATCGGCGATGTCGATCTCGAGCGCAGCACCGGTCTTGGCGCCGCCGCCTTCGAGCAGGCGCACGCCGCCGGTGGCGAGGTCATAGGTGCCGAGGAAATCGCGGCCGCGTCCGACCGGCCAGGTCATCGGCGTGGTGTCGAGCGCCAGCGTCTTTTCGATCTCGTCGAGCAGATCGAAGGTGTCGCGGCTCTCGCGGTCCATCTTGTTGATGAAGGTGATGATCGGAATGTCGCGCAGGCGGCAGACCTCGAACAGCTTGCGCGTCCGCGCCTCGATGCCCTTGGCGGCGTCGATCACCATGACCGCGGAATCGACCGCGGTCAGCGTGCGGTAGGTGTCTTCGGAGAAGTCTTCATGGCCCGGCGTGTCCAGAAGGTTGAACACCAGGCCCTCGAATTCGAAGGTCATCACCGAGGTCACGACCGAGATGCCGCGGTCGCGTTCGATCTTCATCCAGTCGGAACGGGTGTTGCGTCGTTCGCCCTTGGCCTTGACCTGGCCTGCCAGGTTGATGGCGCCGCCGAACAGCAGCAGTTTCTCGGTCAGCGTGGTCTTGCCGGCGTCCGGATGCGAGATGATCGCAAAGGTGCGGCGCCGCGCCACTTCGGTTGCCAGCGGCGAGCGGGACGGCGATTCGGCTGTGAGTGCAAGGTCGGACATATTTGCGTGCGTTTGGCAGGGAAAACGGGCCGGATCAAGCAGGATCGGCACACCCCATATAGGAATTGCGCGGCGAAATCCCAATCAGGCGGCGCGGTTTTCGGTCATTTCGGCAGCAGCAACAGCGCCCAGTAGGCCAGCGCCGCCACCAGCGCTGCGGCCGGAATGGTGATCACCCAGGCATAGACGATCGAGCTTGCCACGTTCCAGCGCACCGCCGAGACCCGCCGCGCGGCGCCGACGCCGACGATGGCGCCGGTAATGGTGTGGGTAGTCGAGACGGGAACCCCGAGCCAGGTCGCCATGAACAGCGTCGCGGCCCCGCCGGTTTCGGCGCAGAACCCCTGCATCGGCGTCAGCTTGGTGATCCGCAGGCCCATGGTGCGGACGATCCGCCAGCCGCCCATCAGGGTGCCCAGCGCCATCGCCGCCTGGCAGGCCAGCACCACCCAGAACGGCACCGAGAATGTCGTCCCGAGATGCCCCTGCGAATAGAGCAGCACCGCGATGATGCCCATGGTCTTTTGCGCATCGTTGCCGCCGTGTCCGAGCGAATACAGCGAGGCCGAAACGAATTGCAGGATGCGGAAGGCGCGATCGACCGCGTACGGCGTCGAGCGCACCGAGGCCCAGGACACGATCGCGACCAGCACCAGCGCCAGCAGGAATCCGACCAGCGGCGACAGCACGATCGCGAGCAAGGTCTTCGACAGCCCGCTCCAGACCGCGGCCGAAATCCCGGCCTTGGCCATGCCGCCCCCGACCAGTCCGCCGATCAGGGCGTGCGAGCTGGAGGACGGGATTCCCAATCCCCAGGTGATCAGGTTCCAGACGATGGCCCCGACCAGGGCGGCGAAAATCACGGGCGCGTCGATGATACTCGGCTCGATGATCCCGGTGCCGATGGTGTTGGCGACGTGCAGCCCGAACACCAGGAACGCGACGAAATTGAAGAACGCCGCCCACAGCACCGCATATTGCGGGCGCAGCACGCGGGTCGACACGATGGTCGCAATCGAGTTGGCGGCGTCGTGCAACCCGTTGAGGAAGTCGAACAGCAGTGCGACTGCGATTAATCCGACCAGAATCGGAAGACCAAGCGTGGCGTCCACTGCGCGGCCCTGCCCTATACCTGTTCGATCACGATGCTGTTGATCTCGTTCGCAACGTCATCGAAGCGATCGGCGACTTTCTCCAGATGGTCGTAGATCTCCGCGCCGACGATGAAATCCATCGTGTTGGCGTTGCGGTGCTTGAGGAAAAGCTCCTTCAGCCCGATATCGTGGAGGTCGTCGACCCGGCCCTCGAGCTTGGTCAGTTCCTCGGTGATGGCGGTCAGCATCGCGACATTTTCGCCGATCGACTGCAGCAGCGGCAGCGCGCGGCCGACCAGATTGGCGCACTCCACCAGCAGCGTTCCCATCTCGCGCATCGGCGGCTCGAAGCTGCGGACCTCGAACAGGATGACCGCCTTGGCGGTCTGCTGCATCTGGTCGATGGCGTCGTCCATCGAGGTGATCAGGTTCTTGATGTCGCCGCGATCGAACGGCGTGATGAAGGTCCGGCGCACCGCGGTAAGCACCTCGCGGGTAATGTTGTCGGCGTCGTTCTCGAACTGGTTGACCCGCTGGCAGAACACCGGGGTTTCCTCGCCGCCGCGCAGCATGCCCTGCAGCGCCAGCGCGCCCTGCACCACGGTCTGGGAATGCCGGGCAAAAAGCTCGAAAAACCGTTCTTCTCGGGGAAGAAAGGCGCGGAACCAGCGCATCAGCATGGGGTATGTCCGTTGTCGCAGAAATGGCCAGGCCCGGAGCGGCCCGTCACACAGGTGTCATAAACCATTTTCCCGGGCAAGCGCGGCACGAGCGGCGGATGGAACCGGTTCATCCACCGCTTTGTGAGGGGCTCAAGACGGCTCGAAAACGGTCCGTTTACAGCGATCGCCGGAAATAATGCGCGATCTCGCCGATCACGCCGCGGCGGAACGTCAGCACGCAGACCACGAAGATCACGCCTTGGATCACCGTCACCCACTGCCCGAAGCCGGCCAGATATTGCTGCATGGCGATGATGACGAAGGCGCCGACGACGGGACCGAACACCGTCCCGAGACCTCCGACCAGCGTCATCAGCACGATCTCGCCCGACATCGTCCAGTGCACGTCGGTCAGCGAAGCATTCTGCGCGACGAACACCTTGAGCGAGCCGGCAAATCCCGCCAGCGTCCCGGACAGGATGTAGGCGAGCAGCTTGTACTGGTCGGTCTTGTAGCCCAGCGAAATCGCGCGCGGCTCGTTTTCGCGGATGGCCTTCAGCACCTCGCCGAACGGCGAGTTGATGGTGCGATAGATCAGCAGGAAACCGCCGAGGAAGCCGGCCAGGATGACGTAATAAAGCACCGTCGGCTGGGCGAGATTGAAGACTCCGAACAGGTAGCCCTGCGGAATGCCCTGGATGCCGTCTTCGCCGTGGGTGAACGGCGCCTGCAGATAGATGAAATACAACAGCTGCGACAGCGCCAGCGTGATCATCGAGAAGTAGATGCCCTGCCGCCTGATGGCGACGACGCCGGTGATGACGCCGAGCCCGGCGGCGCCCGCGGTGCCGACCACGATCCCCAGTTCAGGCGACAGGCCCCAGACCTTCAGCGCATGCGCGGTGCAGTAGCCGGCAGTCCCCAGGAACATCGCGTGGCCGAACGACAGCAGCCCGCCGTAGCCGATCAGGAGGTTGAAGGCGCAGGCCAGCAGCGCAAAGCACAGCGCCTGCATCACGAAGAACGGATAGATGCCGGTCAGCGGCACCGCCGCCAGCAGCGCCGCCATCCCGGCGAACATGATCATCTCGTCGCGGATGGCGCGCGGGGTTACCGGTAATGTGTCGTCGGTCAATGCGCTCATGTCAGGCCGCCCGTCCCGTCAGTCCCGTCGGCTTCACCAGCAGCACCAGCACCATCAGCACGAATACCACGGTGTTGGAGGCCTCGGGATAAAAGTATTTCGTCAGTCCCTCGATCACGCCGAGCGCAAAGCCGGTGATGATCGAGCCCATGATGGAACCCATGCCGCCGATCACCACCACCGCGAACACCACGATGATGAGGTCGGCCCCCATCAGCGGCCGCACCTGGTTGATCGGCGCCGACAGCACGCCGGCGAGCGCGGCAAGTCCGACGCCAAGCCCGTAGGTCAGCGTGATCATCCTGGGCACGTTGATGCCGAAGGCGCGCACCAGCGTCGGATTTTCGGTAGCGGCGCGCAGATTGGCGCCGAGCCGGGTCCGCTCGATCAGGTACCAGGTGGCAATGCAGACCACGAGCGAGAACACCACCACCCAGCCGCGATAGATCGGCAGGAACATGAAGCCGAGATTCATGCCGCCCCTCAGTTCATCGGGGATGGCATAGGGCAGGCCCGAGGAACCGAAATAATTCTGGAAGACGCCCTGCACGATCAGCGCAATCCCGAACGTCAGCAACAACCCGTAGAGATGATCGAGCCCGGACAGCCATTGCAGCATGGTCCGTTCCAGGATCATGCCGAAAATGCCGACCGCGATCGGCGCGACGATCAGCGCCGGCCAGTAGCCGATGCCCGCCACGTTGAGCAGGAAATAGGCGCAGAACGCGCCCATCATGTAAACCGCGCCGTGCGCGAAATTGATGATGTTGAGCATGCCGAAGATCACGGCGAGCCCAAGGCTCAACAGCGCGTAGAACGAGCCGTTGATCAGTCCCACCAAGCTGCGCGTAGAGAGCCTGCATCGATCGATCTTTCGAAACTCAATCTTCTGTAATCGCCGGGCGAAGACCCGCCGGCGCCAGGCGCCGGCGGGCAGCCATTGTTACTTCTTTACCAGCAGACATTCGCTTTCCGAAAGCGGCCGGAAAGCCTGCTCACCGGGGGTCGTCCCGATCAGCTTGTAGTAGTCCCAGGGTCCCTTGGATTCCGCGGGCTTCTTGACCTCGAACAGATAGGCCGGGTGAATCTTGCGGCCGTCCGCGCGGATCGTACCCTTGCCGAACAGCGGATCATCGGTCGGCATCGACTTCATCTTCTCGACGACCTTGATGCCGTCGTGCGGATTGCCGCCCATCGCCTCGAGCGCCTTGAAGTAGTGGATCAGGCCCGAATAGACGCCGGCCTGGATCATCGACGGCATCGCCTTGTTCTTCATGCGCTCGGAAAAGCGCTTCGAAAACGCCCGGGTCCCGTCATTGAGGTCCCAATAGAACGTTTCCGTGAAGTTCAGCCCCTGCGCCACCTTCAGACCGAGCGAGTGAACGTCGTTGATGAACAGCAGGAGACCGGCGAGTTTCTGGCCGCCCGCAACGATGCCGAATTCCGACGCCTGCTTGATGGTGTTGGTGGTGTCGCCGCCGGCATTGGCCATGCCGATGATCTTGGCCTTGGACGCCTGCGCCTGCAGCAGGAACGAGGAGAAGTCCGACGAATTCAGGGGATGCCTGACGGTGCCCAGCACCTTGCCGCCCGACTTCACCACCACCGCGGCGGTGTCGCGCTCCAGCGCGTGACCGAACGCATAGTCAGCGGTGAGGAAGTACCAGGTGTCGCCGCCGGCCTTCACCAGCGCCTGACCGGTGCTGTTGGCGAGCATGTAGGTGTCGTAAACCCAATGAATCGTGTTCGGCGAGCATTTGGTATTGGTGAGATCCGACGACGCCGCGCCGGTGTTGATCATGATGACGTTCTTTTCCTTCACCAGGTTGCTGACCGCCAGCGCGACGCCGGAGTTCAGCACGTCCATGAAGATGTCGACCTTGTCGACGTCGATCCACTGACGCGCGGTGTTGGTGCCGATGTCGGGCTTGTTCTGATGGTCGGCGGAAACGATGTCGATCTTCCAGCCCTTGGCCGCCAGCCCGGAGTCCTCAACCGCCATCTGGGCGGCCAACGTGGAGCCTGCGCCGCCGATATCGGAGTACAGACCCGAATTATCGGTAAGCACGCCGATCTTGATGGTCTTGTCCTGCGCCAAAGCGGCGCCACTTGCGCCAAGCGCCAGTGCGGTACCAAGCAAAACTGCCGAGATTCTATGTTTCATATCTTCTCCGTTGGATCGTGCTTGAGAGGTAGTTCAGACGCCGAGATAGGTGTGAAGCTTGTCCATATTGGCTTGCAGATCGGAATTTGCGAAACCGTCGATCACCTTGCCGTGCTCGACGATGTAGTAACGGTCCGCGACGGTCGCCGCGAACCGGAAATTCTGTTCGACCAGAAGGATCGTGAAGCCCTCCTTCTTGAGGCGCGCGATGGTATGGCCGATCTGCTGGATGATGACCGGCGCCAATCCCTCGGTCGGCTCGTCGAGCATCAGGAACCGTGCGCCGGTGCGCAGGATTCGCGCGATTGCCAGCATCTGCTGCTCGCCGCCGGACAATTTGGTGCCCTGGCTGTTGAGCCGCTCCTTGAGATTGGGAAACAGGTCGAAGATCTGGTCCAGCGACAGCCCGCCCGGGCGCACCGCCGGCGGCAGCAGCAGGTTTTCGCGCACATCGAGGCTGGCGAAGATTCCGCGCTCCTCGGGGCAGAAGGCGACGCCCATGCGCGCGATCTTGTCCGACGATGCCCGGATGATCTCCTGATCGCCGAAGCGGATCGAACCGGTGCGCTTGCCGATGATCCCCATCACCGATTTCAGCGTCGTGGTCTTGCCCGCGCCGTTGCGTCCGAGCAGCGTGACCACCTCGCCTGCATTCACGTTGAAATTGATGCCGTGAAGGATGTGGGATTCGCCGTACCAGGCTTCGAGATTCTGCACCGACAGCACCGGCGCGCCCGCGCCGGACTTGGTCGTGGCGGCATCGGCCATCTTCAAATCAGCCATGACCGGCCCCCAGATACGCTTCCTTGACGCGCTCGTCCTTGGTGAGCTCGGCATAATTGCCTTCCGCCAGCACCTGCCCGCGCGTCAGCACCGTGATGATGTCGGAAAGGTTGGCGACGACGCTGAGGTTATGTTCGACCATCAGGATGGTGTATTTCGCCGAGATCCGCTTGATCAAGGCGGCGATCTTGTCGATGTCTTCATGTCCCATGCCGGCCATCGGCTCGTCGAGCAGCATCATTTCCGGATCGAGCGCCAGCGTGGTCGCAATCTCGAGCGCACGCTTGCGCCCATAGGGCATCTCGACCGCCGGCGTGGCGGCGAACTCGCTGAGGCCGACGTCGTCGAGCAATTCGTGGGCACGGCCGTTGAAACGGTCGAGCACCGACTTGGAACGCCAGAAATCGAAGGACTGCCCATGCTGCCGCTGCAGCGCGACCCGCACATTCTCCAGCGCCGTGAGGTGCGGGAACACCGCTGAAATCTGGAACGAGCGGACCAGGCCGAGGCGCGCGACGTCGGCCGGCGCCATCGCCGTAATATCCTGTCCCTTATACAGAATCTGGCCCGCTGACGGCTTCAGGAACTTGGTCAGAAGATTGAAGCACGTCGTCTTGCCGGCCCCGTTCGGACCGATCAGCGCATGAATGCTGCCACGGCGGACCCTGAGATCGACATCGCGAACGGCAAAGAACCCCGCGAATTCCTTGGTCAATCCGTGGGTTTCGAGAATGAACTCATCGGCCAATCAAATTTCCCCCGACAGCCTACGCCGCGAATGCCACCGCGCGTGACCGAATTCCTGCTAACCGGCAGGTTCTCCTTGAGACGCCCCGAGGGCGCCCTGGAAGATCCCGTCCCGGACCTGCCGCCTCCGGCCGGAATATGCCGTCAACGGCCTGGTTTGCGCAAGATGGAAAGCTGCCATGCGCGGCGAGCAGAAGCCGGCTCCGGCTGTGCCATTAGTCGAATTACCGGCGGATTGGAATAGCCGGGAGGCCGGGGTCTTCGGCCTCCCTTTCAATCCGTCCCGAAAGCAAGCGTTAACGGTGTTCTGACACGATCCGGCGGTTTCATCGGAAATTGCCCGTCGACCCGATAGTTTGGTGTTTTGTAATCGAGATCGGATTGCAGCCGTGGAATTTGAAAGCGCCAACCCGTCGGTCGTCAAATCGATCAAGCAGCGGGACCTGCTGAACAACTGGCTGCGGCTTTTTGCCCGCGAACGGTTGATGCCGCGCATCGAGGAATACCAGCCGGCTCGGATCGAGGACGAACTTCCGGACCTCGTGTTTTTTACAGTGGATACCGCCAGCTGGCCGCCGCGCCTGACCATCGAGAGCGACGGCACGCGGATGTCGAGCGCCTATGGCCACACCGGCAAGGGCCGGCTTCTCGACGAATATCTCGGCGCCAGGCTCGCGCCCATGATGATGCCGGTCTATTACGAATGCATCGCCCGCCGCCTCCCCGTCTACACCATTGCCAACATCGACGACGTCTATGGACGAATCGTCGCCTATGAGCGGCTGCTGCTGCCGTTCTCGAACGGCGACAATGTCAGCCATGTGATCGCCTCGCTGAAGACCATCAGCGAAGACGGCAACTTCGAGATCAAGAATCTGATGCGCGGCAACGACTCGCTGCCGACGCCGAAACTCCGTGCGGTCATCGATCGCGATCTCTTCCATCGCGCACCCGGCCGTATTCCGGCCGGCGACCAGATCGAATTCAGCTAGGCCTTCCGCGCCCGCGACCCGCCCGACGGCTTGACTTCCCTGGCATAGGTTTCCGGCTTGAAGCCCACCAGCAATTTGCCGCCGAGATCGAGCACCGGCCGCTTGATCATCGAGGGCTGCGCCAGCATCAGCGCCAGCGCCTTGCGCTCGTTCAAGCCTTCCTTGTCGCTATCGGGCAATTTGCGAAACGTGGTGCCGGCGCGGTTGAGCAGGGCTTCCCAGCCGAGTTCGTCGCTCCAGCTCTTCAGTTTGTCCTTGGCGATGCCCGCGGTCTTGTAGTCGTGGAATCCATGCGTGACGCCATGACTGTCGAGCCAGGCGCGGGCCTTCTTCATGGTGTCGCAGTTCTTGATGCCGTAGATGGTGATGGGCATTCTGATCCATTCCGGAATGGTGCGGTTCGATCGTCCATTGTAGGGTATTGTAGGCTTCCTTGCATCCGGGGCGAACATGGAATTCACCGCGCTTTTTCTGGCCGTCGCGATCGTCATGGTCGTCGCCTGGCGAGGTCCACGGCCGCTGGCGCTGGCCTTGTTCGCGGCGGTGCTTGCAGCCTCTGTCGCGACCTATCTGCATCATGCGACCGACACCCTGAAACTGTCATTCTGAGGCAGGCGCATGATGAGACGAGACAGCAAGAGGCGAACGGTTGCGGCCGCGTTCGCAAAATCCCGTGCAGGGCGGTAGCATCGTCATGACTGGCGCAGCATAGTTTGCTTCCTTTGCGAACGGATACGAACCAATGACTAGTAATCGGGCCAGCATCTACTTAGCCCTGACGTTCGCGGCAATCTTTGCGCTTGTATCTCTTGTCCTGGGATTCGGCGTGATTCTCTCGATCGCTTCTGCCTTGATTGGGGCCGTCTCCGGTAGCGCCTTCATTGACCGATCGTCCCGTCACTTGGACCCTCGCTCCCGAGAGATCGTGGAGCAAATATTCCGTGGCGAGCTTCGCGGCGATGTCGTGCCCCAGAGGATATTGCTGCAGGATCGTAAAGGTCTTGCCAAGCTGCTGCTCACCATTTCGATTATTTTCAGCTATCAATCGCCGATTCAGCGTGTCGCCAGCTATACTTTTCTCATCCAATTGATGATTGGCGGTGTTGCGGTCGTTTTGTTTTTCGTGGCGCAGGCAGCCAGCATCGAGGTCGATTTGGTCGGCAATCCCTCGCTGGCGCGGCTGCTCGCTGACGCGTTTCCCATGGAAGGCGCATCAGCAATTGCAAGAGCCAGATTTGATCATCTCTTCGTGCCGCTCGCTTCGCTTTATGCAATCTCGCTCGCGATGTTTGGTGTGGCATTCCTGGCTAGCATTCCTGGTGCCTTGAAGAACTTGAGAAGACATACGCCCGCATTGTTTCTCTCGTTGGTGTTGGTCTTTGCCTTGTGGTCGTTCTTCTTCCCTGCAAGTTCATTCCCAGCTGCTCCCCAGAGGTTAATCATCAGGGGCGACTTGTGGGGTTACATCGTCATCTTCGTTTTCATACCAATCTTTTGTCTCATTCTTACCGGTGCCTTGCCGAATTCTGACTCGCGGCAGCGCTCAACCTTGGGATCAAATGGCCACAGCTGAAGGTGTCAAGACAATCGCAGACCTTGTCTCCACCACAGGGCAGGCGATGCAGCAGGATGCTTCTGCGGCGATCAGAGCAGCTGGCCGAGCGTTCGAGCTTGCTGGCACCGGCTTTCTTCATGGTGTCGCAATTCTTGATGCCGTAGATGGTGATGGGCATTTTGATCCATTCCGGAATGGTGCGGATCGATCGCCCATTGTAGGGTATTGTGGAGGTCCACGGCCGCTGGCGCTGGCCTTGTTCGCGGCGGTGCTTGCAGCCTCTGTCGCGACCTATCTGCATCATGCGACCGACACCCTGAAACTGTCGTTCTGAGGCAGGCGCATGACGCGATCCTTGGCCGTCACTCTCAATGCGCTCGGCCTCTACGCCGTGGCGCTGGTGCTGACGGCGGCGTTTGCCGCGCAGCTCCTGCTGCATGAGCTGCCCTGCCCGCTGTGCCTGCTTCAGCGCCTCCAGTTCGCGGCGCTCGCCGTCGGCCCGATCCTGAACGTCCGCTTTGGACCGCGCCCCAGCCACTACGCCCTGTCGTTGTTTGCCGCCGCCGCGGGCTTTGCTTTTTCGACGCGCCAGGTGCTGCTGCACATCATGCCCGGCGACGCCGGCTACGGCACGGCGCTGCTCGGCTATCACTACTATACCCTTGCCTTGATCGGTTTCGCGGTGGCCATCGTCCTGATCGCGGCCATCCTGTTGTTCGACCGTCAGTTCGAACGGGATGGCGCAGAGATGCAGCCTGTCGCGCCCCGCCTGTTCGCGACAATGGCAGTGTGGCTCGTGATCGCCTTGACGGCGCTGAATGTCGCCTCGACGCTGCTGGAGTGCGGGTTCGGGGCCTGCGCCGACAATCCGGTGGATTACGAACTACTCAAGCGCGGGGCCTGAGGCGTTCACGGCCGCTTCGGAATCTCGAGCCCGCGCTGCACCGCCGGCCGCGCCAGACCGCGATCGAGCCAGGCCGAGACGTTGCCAAAATCATCGAACCCGACCAGCTCGCGCGCGCCGTAGAAGCCGATCAGGTTGCGCACCCAGCCGAGCATCGAGATGTCGGCGATGGTGTAGTCGTCGTCCATGAACCATGACCGCCCGGCAAGCCGCGTCTCCATCACGCCGAGCAGGCGTTTGGACTCCGTGACATAGCGTTCCAGCGGCCGTTTGTCGGCAAACTCCTTGCCGGCGAATTTGTGGAAGAAACCGACCTGGCCGAACATCGGCCCGATCCCGCCCATCTGGAAGTGGACCCACTGGATGGTTTCCCAGCGGCGTGCGGCGCCGGCCGGCATCAGCTTGCCGGTCTTCTCGGCGAGATATTGCAGGATCGCGCCGGACTCGAACAGGCCGAGCGGTTGGACGCCGGGTCCGTCCGGATCGAGGATCGCGGGGATCTTGCCGTTCGGGTTCAGCGACAGAAACTCCGGCGTCTTCTGGTCGTCCTTGTTGAAGTCGACCAGATGCGCTTCGTAAGCGAGCCCGACCTCCTCCAACATGATGGAAACCTTGACGCCGTTCGGCGTTGGCAGCGAATAGAGTTGGAGACGGTCGGGATATTTGGCGGGCCAGCGTTTGGTGATCGGAAAGGCGGAAAGATCGGACATCACAACTCGTTCTTTGCTTCGACTCTATTGCGTGGCTACTGTACGGGGACTGCCTGACGTGACAAGGGCCGGCGCCATCGATGGATGACCAAGCGAACGCAAAACCCGGCCTGACCGACGCGGAGCTTGCGGTTCATCCGACGGTTTACGCACCCGACGCGCTCAAGGGTCAGGTCGCGGTCGTGTCCGGCGGATCGGGCGGCATCGGCCGCGCGATCGCCTGGCTGTTGGCACGGCTGGGCGCGCATGTCGTCGTGGTCGGGCGCGATCAGCACAAGCTCGACATCCTCGTCGGCCAATTGACCGGCCGCGGTTTGAAGGCCTCCGCGCATGCCGCCGACATCCGGGACCCGGACGCGGTCGATGCGCTGTTCGACAAGGCCTGGGCCGCGCATGGCCGCGTCGACAGCCTCGTCAACAGCGCCGGCGGCCAATTTCCGCAACCCGCGATCGATTTTTCGGTGAAGGGCTGGAACACGGTCATCAACACCAACCTCAACGGCACCTGGTACATGATGCAGGCCGCGGCGAGACGCTGGCGCGACCACGGACATCCCGGCAGCATCGTCAACATCGTGGTGGTCACCACCCACGGGCTCTACGGCATCGCGCATTCGGTCGCGGCGCGCGCCGGCGTGATCGGCCTGTCGCGCGCCGTCGCGGTCGAATGGGCGCCGCTGAATATCCGCATCAATTGCGTAGCCCCCGGCGTGATCGAGACCGAGGGCTGGAACGTTTACACGCCGGAGGCTCGCGCCGCCTACCCGCGCTCCAATCCGATGATGCGCGCGGGCTCAGCCTGGGACATCGCGGAAGCGTGCGTCTACCTCGCCGGGCCGTCGGGACGGTTCGTCGCCGGCGAAACGCTGACGGTCGACGGCGGCGGGCAGTTGTGGGGCGAGACCTGGACCACGGGGAAGCCGGATTATTTTGGCGGCGGCCATTGACGGATCACGCCGGCGCAGGCGCCGCCTGCGCTTTTGCAAAGGGGCGGAAGCTCAAGGCCATCAGGAACGCGCCGATGCCCATGCCCCACGCGCCGATATAGAGCCAGGCGTAGCTGGCGAAGGTGTCGTAGATCAGGCCGCCGGCGATCGGTCCCGTGGCCATGCCGAGACTGCCCGCCATCGCAATGCCGCCGATCACGGTGCCCATCATCTTCAACGGGAAATTTTCCCGTGCCAGCACCGCATAGAGCGGCATGACGCCGGCATAGATGAAGCCGAACAGCGCTGCCACGGCATAGAACGCGGCCAGTTCGCGCACGAACACATAGGCCAGCGCGCCGAACGCCTGCGCCAGCAGTCCCGTGACGAGCACGCGCTTGGCGCCGAACCTGTCGCCGAGCAGGCCGAACGCCACGCGGCCGCCGAGGCCGGCGAGCCCTTCCACGCTGTAGATCGAAACCGCAGCCAGCATTGGGATGCCGCAGCTGATGGCATAGCTCACGGTATGGATGATCGGTCCCGAATGCGTGGCGCAGCAGAAGAAATTCGTCGCGAGCAGGACGATGAATTGCGGCGAACGCACCGCTTCGCCGAGCAACATCTCGGCCGGCGCCGCGCCGGTTTCGGATGCAGGCGCGTTTCCGCCCGCGAGCGCCGGCGGGCGCCGCACCAGCAGCGATACCGGGATCATGATGGCGGCGACGATGACGGCAACGATCTGCAACGTGGTTCGCCAGTCGTGGAAGGAGACGAGCCATGCCACCAGCGGCGACATGGTCATGGGCGCCATCCCCATGCCGGCTGATACCAGCGACACCGCGAGGCCGCGATGGGTATCGAACCAGCCGGTGACGCACGCCATCAACGGCGCGAAGATCGCCGCGGTGGCGCCGCCCACCAGCAGCCCGAACAGGAGTTGAAACTCGATCAGCGAGGTGGCGCGGCTCGCCAGCGCCAGGCTTGCCGCGATCACGATCGAGCCCGTCAGCACCACCGGGCGCGGCCCCACGCGGTCGGACAGTGTGCCCCAGATCATGCTGCCGAAGGCCATCGCGAGGAAGCCGATCGTCATGGCGCTGGATACGCCGGCGACCGACCAGCCGGTGTCCCGTGTGATCGGCTGAAGCAAAACCGGCAGTGAAAACATGCCGCCGATCGCGACACAGCCCAATAAGCCGCCGGCTGCGACGATGACCCAGCGATAGCGAGAATCGTTCATTCCATATCTCCCATTCGAGCTCTCTGCGCAGAGGACGAATGAGGGGGTGCAAATGCCGACACGCTTGCCTCGCGTGCGGCGTCACTTCTTTGTGAGCGTCCCGGCCGCGACGGGCGGCGTCGAGCCGGCCGGCCCGCGGCCTCAGCCGGTCGTTCACTTTCGCCGATGCAACACGGTGACGTGGAAACGGCGGCGGATTTCCATCCCTTGCCGCCGGTACAGCGCGATGGCCGAGGTGTTGCTGGAAAATACGTGCAGGAACGGAAGCTCTCCCCGCGCCAGGATCTGGCGGGAAATCTCACCAAGCAGGATTTGCCCGTAACCGCGGCCGCGGTGCGATGGATGCACGCAGACCGCCGTTATCTCGGTGTAGTTGGCGGGCTTCATTCGCTCGCCGGCCATCGCGACAAGCTTTCCATCGATCCGGATCCCGAGAAAGGTCCCCAGCTCATGCGTGCGCGCGCTGAAGGGTCCGGGCTTGGTCAATTCGGTCAAAGCGAGCATCTCCGGAACGTCATCGGCGCCGAGCGTGACGATTTCCACGCCTGGGATCGAAGCTTCCGCGAGCGTCCCGATCATCTGCTCTCCGGTCTCGGCGAGCAAAACCTTGAACTCGGCGGGCGGGGTCACGGGGTCGGGCGTAAACAGCACGGCGATGTCGGATTTCGACATCAGCGCGTGGAGCGCCGCAAAGCTCTGCGGTGACATATCCGGCGTTGCCGCGAACGGCGCGATTTCAGGAGGATAGCGCCGCGCCAGCGCGCCGCCTTCCGCCAGGGCCCGCTGCCGGGTCGTCAATGCGGTCCAGATCGGATGATCGAGCGGGTGGATCAAGGGGGCCGTCATTCAGGGGAGTTGACGGAAGTGGTGGCGGGTTTCATCAGGCCTACTCTCAAATCGTTGGCGACATAGACACATGCGTCGTCAGCAAACACACGACCGTTCGCAATACCCAGAACCAACTTCCCGCGCCGCACTTTGTGCATATCAACCTCGTAACGCACGCGCTTGATGTCAGGCGTGATGTGCCCGCTGAACTTCACCTCGCCAACGCCGACGGCGCGGCCTTTGCCCGGTGAGCCCGACCAGCCAAGCCAAAAGCCGACAATCTGCCACATCGCATCCAGACCGAGACATCCCGGCATCACCGGGTCACCGACAAAATGGCAATCAAAGAACCAGAGATCCTTCGTAATATCCAGCTCCCCGACGATACGGCCTTTGCCGAATTCGCCGCCGTCCATGCTGATCTCCGTGATCCGATCCATCATCAACATGGGCGGCGCGGGCAATTGCGCATTGCCCGCGCCGAAATACCCTCCATTGCTGGATCTAAGCAATTCTTCCTTTGTGTAAGAGGATTGTGGGGTGTGAAAAGCGTGTGGATCTGACAAGGCAATGTCACCTTCCTGCTAGATTGGGCGCCTGTTCCTGCTGTTGGGCAACAGCCGAGCTTTTCGCGCTCCTGCCCCCGGGGCTCGCTTCAGGTGCAAGGCGCCTGCCATGAAGTCCCATATGGCATTCGCCAATTTCTTCCGATCAGGGCGCCGCTCGCTGGTCAGCGCGCCGATCAACGCTTGACGAATCCCTCCTATCATCAGCGCAATCGTGAGATGAGGATCAATGTTCTCAGGAACAATGCCGTCACGTTGGGCCGCCTTGAGCATCCGCGCGCCCGCGGCGAGTTGCCGGCTGGTAAAGGCGATCTCGACATCCAGCACCTCGGGCGCACGGCTCAATGCACCGATCACAAGGGGGGCAAATGGATGTTCATAGTGGAATGCGACATAGGCGGATATCCGCTCCTTTTCTCGCTCTGCCCACGATTCCGAAACCATCTTAGCGCCGCCGAAAGCCGCATCATCCAGGAGACGGTAGAACCTTTCAACGACGGCAGCGATCAAGCCCGCTTTCGATCCGAAGTGATGATAGGCAAGCCCCACGGAAAGTTGGGCTCGTCTTGCCACGGCCTGCATTTCGATATGACCGTGGCCGCGGATCAGCTCTTCTTGAGCGGCAAGGATCAACCTCTCTCGCGTACCGACGCTCTCAGCGGCCATCATCGCCTCGGACTTGAATTGAATTCAATTCAGCCCAGGTTGGTGGAGTTGTCAAGCGACCCAGGTTGTTGCAGCGCCCATATTCCTCTCAGCAAAGACTCCGGCGACGAGGCAGCCGGGAGACGTAGCCTAGCCAGCCGTCCCGTCATCCAGACTCACGATCACCGCCGCATTGGCAATGATGACGCTATCACCGCCGCTCTCGGCCGGAATCTCGAGCCCGCCCTTGACCGCGGTGACGGTCACCGTTCCATAAGGCAGCTCCTTCGCGACCGCTGCGGTGTCGACCGTGCTCGGATCCGGCACGCCGATGGTGACGTCGACGAACATGTCGCTGGCGGCCTTGCCGAGCATCCGGAAGAACCCGAGGCTGGAGTGACGGATGGCGTCGGAGACCGCGCGTTTCGCCGCCTTGGTGGAATCCTTGCCGTGGACGTCGACGCCCATGCCCATTTCGGTGATACAGCGCACGCGTGCCATCGATTTCCTGCTTTCTTTAGGGTCCCGGGAAGCCAGCGATCTTCCCTGATTCTCGTGGCGCCGGCCACGGCTGCCGTTACTCCCACTCGATCCCGCCATCAACCCGAAAGGCAGCGCTGCGCCGGATGCGGCCTTTGCAGATCCGCTTCTGCAGTTACCGCGGGCGAGGTACTTGCAAAATGCAAGTACCTCGCCTAGCCTTGCTTCATGCAGCCGCGGAAGAAGCCCCGTTCGGAATGTCCGGCCGCCCGGACTCTCGAGTCCGTTGGCGAATGGTGGAGCATTCTGATCCTGCGTGATGCGTTCCAGGGCTGCACCCGCTTCGACGAATTCCAGCGAAGTCTGGGAATTGCCCCGAATATCCTGGCTCGCCGCTTGAAGCATCTGACCGAGCGCGGCCTGTTCGAGCGCCGCCTCTATCACAGGAAGCCCGACTGGTACGAATACGTGCTCACCCAAAAAGGCCGCGACTTCTTTCCTGTGGTCGTGACGATGTTCGCCTGGGGCAACAAATACCTTTCTTCCCACGGAGAGGCTCTGCTGATGGCGGACCGGGCGTCTTCGCTCAGGGTCGATCCGGTCGTGGTCGCGGCCGGCACTCTTGCGCCAATCACGCCGGACAATGTGGTTCTCGTTCCCGGCCCGAAGGCCAGCCGGGACATGCATCGGCGGCTAGCCACGATGCGCGCGATGCGGCCAGACGTTTCTCCAGCATAGGGAATGACATGCGCCGAATTGTTGTGACTGGCATGGGAGCGGTGTCTCCGCTGGGCTGCGGAGTGGAATTGATCTGGTCGCGCCTGCTCGCCGGCCGATCGGGTCTGCGGTCCCTCCCCGCCACCATCGGTGCAGGTCTTGCCGCGCGGGTGGCCGGCCTGGTGCCTGACAATGCCGATGACCCCGAGGGCGGATTCGATCCCGATACCGTCGTGGCGCGCAAGGACCAGCGCAAGATGGACCGCTTCATCCTGTTCGCGATGGTGGCGGCGGCCGAGGCGATCGCGCAGGCCGGCTGGACGCCTGCGGATGCGCAGTCGCTCGAACGGACCGCGACGGTCATAGCGTCTGGGGTCGGCGGCTTTCCGGCCATCGTCGAGGCCGTGCGCACCACCGATCAGCGCGGCATCCGGCGCCTCTCCCCGTTCACCGTGCCGTCGTTCCTGGCCAATCTGGCGGCCGGTCAGATCTCCATCCGCTACGGATACAAGGGGCCGATCGGCGCTCCCGTCACCGCCTGCGCCGCAAGCGTCCAGGCCGTCGGCGATGCCGCGCGGCTGATCCGGGCGGGCGAAGCGGACATCGCGATTTGCGGCGGCGCCGAAGCCTGTATCGACCTCGTCAGTCTCGGCGGCTTTGCCGCTACCCGCGCGCTCTCGACCGGCTTCAACGACACGCCGACGCAGGCGTCCCGTCCATTCGATCGCGACCGCGACGGCTTCGTCATGGGCGAAGGCGCGGGAATTCTCGTCATCGAGGAATTGCAGCACGCGCTGGCGCGAGGGGCCACCCCGATCGCCGAACTCGTCGGCTACGGCACCAGCGCCGATGCCTACCACCTGACATCGGGACCCGAAGACGGCGAAGGCGCCCGCCGCGCCATGCAACTGGCGCTGCGGCAAGCCGGGCTGGCGCCGGGCGACGTACAACATCTGAACGCGCACTCCACCTCCACGCCGGTCGGAGACAGCGGCGAATTGGCGGCCATCAAGGCCGTGTTCGGCAACGACCAGGGCATTGCGGTCAGTGCGACGAAATCGGCCACGGGTCATCTGCTCGGAGCCGCCGGCGGCCTGGAGGCGATTTTCACCATCCTTGCCCTTCGCGACCAGGTCGCTCCGCCCACGCTCAACCTTGAAAACCCGGACGTCCTTGCCGACGGCATCGATCTGGTCCGGGGCGAAGCGAGAGGCATGCCGATCGAGCATGCGATCTCGAACGGTTTCGGTTTCGGCGGCGTCAATGCCAGCATCGTACTGCGCCGTTGGTCGTGACAGATTGACGAGAATCCGCAACGAACGCCCGTCACTCGCACTCGTTCGTCCTCGACCATCTTGACGTCACGTCATAGACCCGGTTGACGCCCGTCGCCGGCTGGAAATCAGCTTCAGCCAGGGCGCCGAATGGAAGGCGCTCATCAGCAAGTACATCGGGACCATTCCACTCAGCGGCGATGCACTCACGATCGAACACAGCGCATCCTGCGATCCGCCGCCAAGGACGCCCGTCAGCAGCGCCATGATCGCGAAGGTTGGCGCGGCCGCGAGGTATAGAAAATCGGCTGCCCCAATTGCTGCTGCGTTACCGTTTTCACCATCGAGCGCACCGGTGCCGCGTCTGCCGGCAAGCACCTCGCTCATGTTCTCTCTCTCCTGCAATGAGCGCATTTGCGCCGCTGGCACCTATGTCACCGCGCGGAACGTTGAGGTTCTCCCAACGTCACCAAGGCGCTGTCCACCACCTCGCTCCACCTCGAGTCGCGCGGGGCGTCGGCGGCGTAACTGTCGTGCCAGTTCCACCACTTGCACGGTGGGGTCTGCGGATAGCCCTCCGGGGAGTCCTCCCACTCCTCCTGGCGCCCGAGCGGCGTCACGTCGAGGTAGCTCCAGGTGCTCCCCATCGCCTCGTCGCCGCGGTTGTTGATGAAGTAGGTACGGAAAAGTTTGTCGCCGCCGCGGAAAAACACGTTGGTGCCGTGCCACTCGTCCACGCCGAAGTCTGCGTCGAAGCCGTCCGTGATGGTGTACCAGGGCATCTCCCATCCCATTCGCGCCTTCAGGCTTGCGATGTCCGTCTGAGGCGCGCGCGAGACAAACGCGAGAGTGGTATCACGGGCGTACAGATGGGCGACGTGGGCGACCTGGTCGGCCACCATGGAGCAGCCTCGGCAGGCATGCTCGGGCCACCCGAACACCCCGGGCTCGAAGAAGGCGCGGTAGACGATCAGCTGACGGCGGCCGTCGAACAGGTCGAACAGGCTCACCTTGCCCGCAGGCCCGTCGAACGCATACTCTTTCTCCACGGCCAGCCACGGCATCCGCCGACGCTCGGCTGCCAGCGCGTCACGGGCGCGGGTCAAGGCCTTCTCCTTCACGAGCAGCTGCTCGCGCGCAGCCGCCCACTCCTGCGGCGAGACGATCGGTGGGGTGTCCATTGCGGTCCGCCCTTTGCGGCCGTTCTCGGGTGATATCTGCATTGTTGATCTCCTCTCCACCATGTCCGGTTCCTTCTGCTCCAGCGTCCAGATGCAGCTAGAACGATTGAGGCAGGGAAAAGGAGTCACACGCCGCCGCCGGGGACCGATCCTCCAGCCTGCGCGAGGGGCTGGACAAGGGAGCTCGACGAGGGCCCGCGATTCCCGATCACGCCGCTTTTACATCGGCGGCATCTTGTCGAATTTCGGCAGCGCCGGATCGAGCTGGTCCCAGGCGTAACCGCGCATGCGATACGTCACGGCCTGCGGCCTGTATCGGCTGGGATCGTCGAGGCTCGCAGCGTGCACGGTGAACAGATCGGGCATCGCCGCAAACCTCATATAGACCGGTGACCCGCAGGTGGGGCAGAAGGCGCGCGTCTTCACATTGCCGCTGTCGCCAACGATGTCCCAATGCGTCGCTTCGCCTTCGAGCTTCACGCTCTGCCTGCCCGGGAAAGTCAGGTAGGACCCGTGGCCGGTGCCGCTCTTGAGCTGACAGTCGCGACACTGGCAGTCGTTCATGAAGACAGGTTCGCCGGAGATTTCATAGCGGACCGCGCCGCAGGCGCATCCACCGGTATAAGCCTCGCTCATGTGTTTTTCCTCCCTAGTGCGGCTTTTTTGGGCGGTCCTGTTCCGCAGCGATGACGCCGATGCTTGGCACGACCTTCTTCCAACCTTCGCCCATATTCCTGAACGCCAATTCGTTCCGCGGCAGCACGAAGCCGGAGTGGACGAGGCGAAGGCGCGTACCGTTCTCCACTCTCGAAAGGATAAAGGTGACGACAGTGTCCAGCGGTGCGCCGTAGCCGACATTGCCCTCGTGTCCGCCTTTCCAGGCAAAGGCGAGGCGCTGGTTCGGGATCGCCTCCAGTACCTCGCAATGAATGACGCCGTCCCAGGCGCCGGCGGGTGTGGTCTTCATCGTGAAGTGTTTGCCTTTGACCGGCTCGAATCCTGTCGGCGACATCTTCAGCCAGCGGCCGATCAGTTCGTTCGTCGTCAGCGCTTTCCAGATCGTCTCCGGCGCATGCGGAAGGACCTCGTCGACCACGATGGCCTGCGTGTCGGACTTCAATGCGGCGTCGTTCATGGATCGATCTCCTTCAGCAGGGTTTTCAGGTTGGCGAAGCGCTCGCGCCAGAACACGCCGTAATGGCTCATCCAGTCGACCAGCGGCGCGAGGCCTTCCGGCTCGGCCCGGTAATAAACGTTGCGGCCTTCGGGACGTTCGGCGACCAGGCCGGCGAGCTTCAACGATTTGAGATGCTGGGAGATGGCGCCCTGCGTCACCCCACTGCCCCGCGTCAGCTCGACCACGGTAATCTCGTCGGAACCGACGATGCGTTCGAACACGGCGCGCCGGGTGGGATCGGCAAGCGTGCGCAGGACGGTGTTGATGGCGGCGGCCTGGTTCATGACCATTCAATTAGTATACGCTAATTCATTAGTCAATACTTATTTGTTGTCAGTCATGCCCCATCGATCCGCCCGGCCTTTCCCGCTCACAATCCACGTATTGCAAAATGCACTACGTTTGTGCTAGCATATCTCTCTGAACGCTTCGGAGAGTTGCCAATGCCGCGCGTCGTCAAACGCAAGGAACACCCGCTGTCGATGCGGCTGCCCGAGGCGGACATCGCCATTATCGATCGGGCTGCGAACCTGCGCGGACGTTCGCGCACCGATTTTATGCGCGAGGCGGCTGTGCGCGCAGCAGAAGACGTGCTGATGGAAACCGCACCCATTCGGATGAGTCCTGCCAGCTTCAAAGCCTTCATGGCGGCGCTGTCGGAGCCCGTCCGTCCCGTCCCCGAGATGATCGAACTGTTTCAACGCAAAGCCCCCTGGGAATCCGGGACCGGGAAGTGAAACGTGGTGGTTTCCGGCCCCGAACCGCTGACGGCCGCGCACGATGTCTCGCAATTCTCCTGTGGCAAACCATCGCTTGACCGCTGGTTGAGAACGCACGCGCTCTCCAATCAAGAGAAGGGTTTTACGGCAGTTCTTGTCGTTCATGAAGCCAACCGGGTAATCGGCTACTACGGCCTTGCCCCTACCGCCGTTCTGCCATCCACTCTTCCGCGCTCGATCCGTACCGGCCAGCCGCCCACGCCTGTCCCCTGCCTGCTGCTGGGGCAGCTGGCGACTGATCGGAACTGGATCGGCAAGGGAGTCGGTACAGGTCTACTCAAACACGCGCTGCAGCGCTGCGTGGCGGCTGCGGAACTCGTTGGCGGCCGCGCGTTGATCGTGAACGCTGTGGACGCTGAAGCCGCAGGCTTCTGGATGAGACGCGGATTTATTCCGTCGAAAGACGACCCGCAGGTCCTGTTCCGGTCGATCGCGGATATTGCGGCTTCGATCGCCGCCCGATCCGGTTGAGCTTTTCAAGGCCGAACGCGCAGGCCACGCACGCGGCACGACCAGCCGCGTTGCCCGCCGCCATTCACCGGCCTACGACAGGGATCACATGACCATCCGCCCGATTGTCCGTTATCCCGACTCCCGGCTTGCGCTCCCGGCGCAGCCCGTGACCGTGTTTGACGGCGCGCTGCGGGAGCTTGCGAGGGACCTGCTGGAGACCATGCACGCAGCACCCGGGATCGGGATCACCGCGCCGCATATCGGCATCTCCCTGCGGGTGGTGGTGCTCGACCTCGACCCGGTCGATGGCGCGCGGACCTATGTCAATCCCGAGATCATTTGGGCATCGCCCGAGACGATCACGCATCAGGAAGGCAGCGTCTCGATGCCCGGCGTCAATGACGACATCCGGCGTCATGCCCGCGTCCGCATCAGCTATCAGGACGTCGACGGCAACATGCAGACCGAGGAATCCGAGAGCCTGCGCGCCGTCTGCCACCAGCATGAAATCGACCAACTGAACGGCGTGTTCTGGATCCAGCGGCTGTCCCGCCTCAAGCGCGAGCGGCTGGTCAAGCTCTTCGGGAAGCTGTCGCGGGGCTGAGATTGGCCTGCCGCGGATGATAAATTGAAACCGCTATGTAATTGTCATGCCTATCGATTTGCGCTAGCACCTCCCGCGGATCCCTAACGGGAATTTTCAGACTGGCGCGGATCGGGACGTCAGATCATCGGTGGAAGAGAGAGTATGGCGCGCAACATTCTGATCCTTGGAGCCTCGTATGGCTCATTGCTGGCGACAAAGCTGCTGATGGCGGGTCACAACGTGACCCTGGTCTGCCGGGCGAAGACGGCGGAACTCATCAACCGCGACGGCACCGAGGTTCGCATCAAGCTGCGTGACGAGGCGGTGCATCGCGCGATCTTCTCGCGCGACCTGCCCGGGAAGCTGGACGCGACCACGCCCGCCGACGTCAAGCTTTCCCGTTACGATCTGGTTGGTCTTGCCATGCAGGAACCGCAATACACCAACCATACGATCAGGGTTCTGATGATCAAGATCGCCGAGGCGAAGCTGCCTTGTCTTTCGATCATGAACATGCCGCCGCTGCCCTATCTCAAGCGGATCCCGGCGCTGGCGGCGATGGACCTTGAGGAAGCCTATACCAACGCGCAGGTCTGGGAGCGGTTCAAACCGGGACTGGTGACGCTGTGCTCGCCCGATCCGCAGGCCTTCCGTCCGCCGGAAGAGGCGGCGAACGTCCTTCATGTCGGCCTGCCGACGAATTTCAAGGCAGCGGCCTTCGAAGACGCGAAACACAACCAGCTGCTTCGGGAGCTGGAAGCCGACATCGACGCGGTGAAGCTGGATGGCCATGACGTTCCGGTGAAGCTCAAGGTGTTCGATTCGCTGTTCGTCCCGCTGGCGAAATGGTCGATGCTGCTGACCGGCAATTACCGCTGCATCACCCTGCACGAGCCGCGGCCGATCCGCGACGCCGTGCACGGCGATTTGAAGCTCTCGCAGTCGATCTACGACCATGTCGACGCCATCGCCCGGCGTCTCGGCGCCGACCCGAAGGATCAGGTGCCGTTCGCAAAATACGCCAAGGCGGCGGAAAGCCTGCTCAAGCCCTCATCGGCGGCCCGCGCGGTCGCAGGCGGAGCGCCCTTCATCGAGCGGGTCGACCTGCTGGTGAAGCTGATCTCGCATCAGCTCGGCATGCCCAATGCCGAGATCGACCGCACGGTCGAGATCGTCGATCAGAAACTCAATGAGAAGATCGTGGCGGGTGGTTCCGGCCTGGCGTGAGGCCGAAGGCAGGGCGGCAGCAAGAATAACGCCGAAATCACGCTATTTCCGTTTACAAGGAGACGCGATCGCTGCTGCCGATCCGAGGCGAAAGGACCAACTTTCCTGCGCCGACAACCAGGGATGAAAAGTCATTTCAATGAAAATGCGCGCAGCCGAACTCGGCAGTGTAGTCTGGTTTCTTGCGCTCGTTCTAGGTGGTGGCCTCATTATCGGTTTCGTGACCGCCCCCGGTGCATGGTATGCGACGCTAAGCAAGCCGCCTTTCGGTCCGCCGAACTGGATCTTTGCCCCGGTTTGGAGCACGCTTTATATCATGATCGCGATCGCCGGATGGCGTGTTTGGAGAGAGGGCCGCAATAGCGCGCCAATGAAGCTGTGGTGGGGGCAGCTGGCTCTGAATTTCGTTTGGCCGCCCATCTTCTTCTTGGGCCATCGCATCGATATCGCCCTTGGCGTAATCATACTGCTCCTGATCACGATCATTGGCTTCATCATGATAACTTGGCGACAGGATAAGATCGCATCGCTCCTGTTCGCGCCCTACGCCGCCTGGGTAGCGTTCGCTTTGGTTCTGAACGGTGCGATCTGGCTGTTGAACTAACAGGAGGCCGAATGCGCCGCCGCATCGTCACCGACAAGATGCAGAATGGCTATCGCTATGTGTTATCTGCGTCGGCCGGCCGCGATTTCGACCCGCAATTCCGGCCCGATTTGACGCCCAAGCAGATGCTCGAACTCGGTGTGTTCTGCGGCAAATACCTCACCGATTGTCGTGACGAGTTTCCCGCGAGTTGGTTTGCGCGCGCGAAGCTCTCGCCTTCGGGCCGCGACTGCTCCTTGAACTATTTCGGCGTGGACGCCAGCCAACGCTTGTCGGAATGGAGAAGAAAGGGCTGGATATATCCGAACGATCCGCGCGGCTGGTTCCAGTGGTATTGTCGGTACTACCTGGGCCGGCGCTTGCCTGAGGAGGACGCGCGCCAAATCGGGCGCTGGAAGGCCATGAGACGACACGTCTCACAAATCAGGAAGCATTGCGAACCGGGCGACCCGACTTGCCGGCCGCGCCAGCGCCAGGCGCTATTACATTGGGCCTACGACAGCCGAAAAATTTAGAGGCCGCGTCGTCGCTGCCGCCACGCACAAGGCACCAAGAGGAACTGTGATGCTTCAGAAACCGTATGACGAGCAAGCAAATGGGATCGACTGACGCCCTCACCGCACCATGAAGCTCGGCCTGCGAGCAAATGCCACTTTTGCCCGCCCTCGAAGACGAGATCGTCGATCAAAAACTGAATGAGAAGATCGTGGCGGGCGGTTCCGGCTCGGCGTGACACGCTGCCGTCAGTGCTCACATCGGCAGACCCAGGAACTTGAACGGCTCAGCCTCCTGGAAATTCGCCGTCGCATCGCCGGAAAAGGTGCGCGACTGTTGAGGTCCCAGATCGAGCTTCTTCACCTTTCCCTTCTCAGGTGAGAAGTCGACCGCCTTGAGATCCACCCAGAATGTGTTCGGGGTCAGGACGGATTCAAAGAAGTAGAGCTTGCGCTGATGGTCGGCGACGGTGCGCCACCGCGTCGAGGAAATATTCGGCTGGTCCGGCGTCGAAATGCCGAATGGCACAGACACGTTGCGGATCACGCTGAAGACGCTGGCCAAGGCGCGGTCGGGATTTTCATCTTTCGGGATTGCGTTGACGTAGAAGGATGCCCGCGCGAACCGGTCCGCGGCGCGGTTCGTGCCCGGCAGCATCACCGTGCCGCCGATCTCCTTCCAGTATTCGTTCAGCGCCAATTGCTGTTCAAAGATGGGGGAATTGGTCATCACCTGGTACTTCCGGTCGTGATGGATGACCGGTTTGCCGTTGATGTATTCGACGATCGCGCTGTCACCCGCGGCATCCGAGATCGACAGGTGAAGCGTGGCGAGCAACTTCAGCCCGGGTACGTTGTCCGTGACGATCGTGAAAGGATTCTTCTCAAGTATCTCGACCGCCTCCTGAACGGTCGCGAAATTATCAAGCACATATTGTGCCCAGGCGGCGATGGACAGACCCGGCTTGCTGGAGTCGAACTTTGGATATTCGGATTCCGTGAGCCAGAGGACGTTGGCGACAAGTCCCGCCTCGTTCATGCCGTCCGACGTCGAAACCTCATAAGCGGAAGCAACTACGCTGCCATATTTGGATTTCCATTGCATCGAGTTCGGCCCGACCTCTCCGCTACGCGCCATGCCTCTCGGGAAAATCCAGAGACTGGTGGGCATCTCAAATCGCCAATCCATCGAGCGCGCAGTGATGACCTGACTCTTGGCGCCGAGATATACCAGCCGCGTACAGGCAAGCGAGAGCGAAGGTGCGGTGGCGATCACCGCCACCAGACTGGCTGCGAAGACGCGCGACAGAGCGGAACTTTTCATTCTCATCGACACCTTTTTGAAAAAGCTATCAGGTTTCGATGATCATCATCATGACGCAGCTCAAACCGGACAAGTTTACGTAAAACTTCGCCGTGTTTTCTCGAACCGGTGCTGGCAGGACGCCAACGGCTGGCGGGCACCTTCTCCGTCGCCGACATCCTGTTGGCGGATGTGCTGCGCCTTGTCGACCGGTTCAAGCAGGAACGTACGTCAACCTGATCACCTCCTCGCCAATTCGATCGCTGGCCACCAGGCGGAGCGGCGGCCGGGGGCCGGCGAAGAACGGCTTGCCGCGACCCAACACGATCGGGTGGAGGTAGAGGCGATACTCATCGATCAGGCCAAGATCGCTCAGGCTTCGCGCCAGCTCCGGTCCGGCGACGTCGATCTCGCCTGCGCGCTCGGCCTTCAGCTTCCGTATCACCGCCTCGAGGTCATCCCCGACCAGCGTGGCGTTAGGGCCGACTGACTTAAGGGAGCGCGACACCACCCACTTCGGCTGGCTCCGCCAGGCCGTCGCAAAATCGCGTTCATCGGAGTCCCACTCGGGCTGGTCGTCGTCCCAATAGCGCATCACCTCGTAGATGCGGCGACCGTACACGCTGCCCGCGAGGGCGCGCACTTGCCCGACGAAGTGACGAAACAGGGCGGGGTCCGGCCTGAATTCGGCGTGGTCGTGGTCGACATAGCCGTCCAGCGACTGGTTCATTCCAAATACGAGCTTCGCCATTGCGATTTCCCCACGTAATTTCCCCGATCATCAGGCGACGCCGAGCTTGCCGCGCTCGCCGTCACGGGGCGTCGAGAGTTCCTCTGATGTCAGAAACTCGGCCAGGTCCGCCGCCTCGTAGAACGGGCGGATCTCGACCCCGCTCGCGCCCAACATGGGATTGCGCTTCGCCCAGGCCACGGCCTCGTCCAGATCCCTGACCTGCCAGATCATGAAGCCGGCGACCAGTTCGCTTGTCTCGGCGAACGGCCCGTCGATGACCTCAGCGCCCGAACCATCCGACGTGATGCGCTTGGCCTCGGCGTTGTTTTGCAGCCCGGCGCCGGCCACCATGATCCCGGCCTCGACCAGTTCCGCGGTGAACCGGTCCATCGCCGCGAACGCCTCTTGCGAAGGCGGCGCGCTGTTTTCGCTGCCATCGCCGGCTTTTCCGAACACCATCACCCGCATCGTCGGTCTCCCTGCCTGAGTCGTCCCCGTTGGCGCCTCGCCGGAACGACGAACAGGGGTTTCGGAAACCGACATCGTTTGCGGAAATTTTTCGAATGTCGTAGGGCGGGTTAGTGTCACGGTGAAACAATGCGGTGGATTACGCCTTCGGCTAATCCACCCTACGAACTGCGAGTTATCAATCGTCCTTGGTGGTTTTTTGCGGGTGGATCGTCTCGCCGCGCTTGAGCATGGCGACGAAAGCCTCGATCTTCTTCTTCCGTCCGGCTTCGGTTTTCATGTTGTGGACGCGAAAGGCCAGCGCGAAACGGTTCTGCGCACTGAGTTTCGCCAGCATGGCCTTTGCCTTGGGCTCGGCGTCTACAGCGGCCTGGAGATCATCGGGGATCTTCATGTCCTTGCTGTTATAGGCGCGCGCCCAGCGCCCGTCGGCCTTCGCCGCATCGACTTCCCTCAACCCGCGTTCGGTCATGCGGCCTTCCCCGATCAGGCGCGCGACGTTATCGACGTTGATCCGGCTCCAGACGCCTTTCTTTGTGCGCGGCGTGTAGCGCTGCAGATAGCTCTTGTCGTCAAGCCCTTTGCGGAGGCCGTCGATCCAGCCCCAGCAAAGCACGACGTCGATGGCTTCCTTCGGCGTGATCGATTTGAAACCGGAATCCACCTTGTGGATCTTGATCCAGATTTCGTCTTCCTTGTCGTGGTGTTTGCCGAGCCACTTGTAGCAACTCGCCGCGTCCTTGAACGCGAGGATTTTATCGGGATTGATCTTGACGGGTGCCATCGGTTTTCTGTTTTCAATTCCTGGACAGCGTGAGGTATGGGGCCGCCTTCTCGCGGCACGGATGCCCAAGGTTTGCATAACTTTCCGCCCTCAAAAAGCAGCCCGGTAGGATGGGTGGAGCGAAGCGATACCCATCAATCGCCATTTGTGAACGGGTGGTGGGTTTCGCGAACGGCTCAACCCACCCTACGTGCTATGCAGGAGACCGGACGACAGGTTCGGCGTTTCAGTTACCCATTCTCACGGCCACGACGGAAACTTGCACATTCGAATTGACTCGCAGGAGCGTTGATACCGGCAACTCGATCATCGCCGCCACCTAAACTAATGCAAGCATCTCACCCAAGATCGCTTGCCGTTTAAGGCGGTCGCTAGATACATCCCCTAATCGGTGACATATATCCACGATCTTGTCGAACACATCAGTCGCTGGTTGGCCGTGCTGACCCATAACTTCGATGATTCGATCAGACGCTTGTTGAAGCTGCCTTGAATTCAGCAGCGGGACAGATGGTCCACACAGGATTGCCCGCACCAGCGGCAACATATGCCACTTGAAACGTTTCATATTCTGCGGAACCGTGCTGTTCGAAACCAGCAAATTGAACCGGTAAAGCGTTACACAAGCCGCATAGAACGCCACTTCTCTGGTTGAGTCTGCGAAAATTGTCTCGGTAAGTTCGCCATACATCTGCTTGGGATATCGCGCCGCCAATTCGGGGCGATTGCAAAACATAGCAGCGACGCATTTCGCGGCGTTATGCAAAGAGAAAACTCTCGTTGCAGGAATGTCCTGCCCCACGTACTGCCTGTCCCTTCGTTCTAAATACAGGCGACTATCAGCTCCTTCGTACGTGTTGAAATACTGCTCAACTCGTTTGATGATCGGTCGCAGCGAGAGAAACTGCGTATCTTCCACTTTTGTCTGACTATTGGTGGCCCTTACCAACTCGGAGAAAACATCCTCGAGCTGGGTCTTCACGACCTTGATATTTACCATGACGTCACCAAGCGCATCGCGATTCTCAAACAGAACGTTTGACGTCTGACAACCATTTACAATCTGATAGTTTGTTAGATGCAAGGTCGTGCCCTGAAGTTTGACATCAGGACTCACGATGGTAATGCCATTGTTGAGAACTGGAAAACGACTTGCCGCACCTGATGCCAGAGTTGCTGCGATCGATTGGTTCACGGGATTATCGTGACCGAGAAATGAGCGAACATTTTCCTCAAACACTTGCGTCCGTAAGTTACCGTCCTCCGTCACAAGTAAATTGTTAACAAAGTCGCTGGCACGAACCACGGCGAGATAGGCCTCATCGATTCCAGCAATGTTGGGCAGCGCTGCGATGCTGAACGCAGGCATGCTGGCATTTATCCCGGAATACGTGCCGACCCACAGACGGGTCAGCTCGTCCCGATCGACAAATCGCACATCGATATCGTGGAAGAGACCCAGCGCGTCTAGTTGCGCTTTAAAATCTGTCAATGCAGTCTCAAGTGCTGCTGGCTTCTGGTATTGCCCATTCGTAACAAAACGCGCGGTCAATGAGGGCTTGCCGTTACGTACCTTCGGCACTTCCTTGAGAACCACATCGAACATCTGTCTAGCCGATAAAAGAACTTCGTCGGTCGGGCCATATGACGTCTGTGTGGCAAACCGCAGGATTCCTTCTTTGAACTTGAGAAAATCTCCGAGATCAAAGCTTTCGGACCGCTTCGCCTGAACGAACAGAACGTCTACATCATGATTTCGTCGCTGAGACGCGAAGATGGCTTGAGCGTCCTCGACAGAAGGCGTGACCACTTCGTCGATAACCACTGCTATCCCATCAATTCCTTCGTCACCTGGCCCAGTGGAAACGTCATCCAGATCAAAAGTCGCGCTGAATCGACTAGATAGCACACAGTACGTTGCGAATTTTTCGAATTGTAAGGCCTCGTCCTCCGCCTCAAGCCCGAAGCTTTTTACGAAGCTTTCCAAGTGCGCCTTTACAATCCGATGCATGAATAAACTTCTCCAAAACGCGTTAGTTTGCCGGACGTATCAAGTGGAGGCAAGAAAGCTACGCCAGGTCATTCTGGCCAAGCTAACTAGAGGTGATAGAAATATAAGACTACTCCCACTCAATCGTCCCCGGCGGCTTGCTCGTCACGTCATAAACCACGCGGTTGACGCCCTTGACCTCGTTGATGATCCGCGTCGCGGTCTCGCCCAAAAATTTCATCTCGAACGGATAGAAATCCGCGGTCATGCCGTCGGTGGAGGTCACTGCGCGCAGGCCGACGACGAAATCGTAGGTGCGGCCGTCGCCCATCACGCCGACGGTTTTGACCGGCAGCAGCACGGCAAAGGCCTGCCAGATCTGGTCGTAGAGGCCGGCCTTGCGGATCTGGTCGATGTAGACGGCGTCCGCATTGCGCAGGATGTCGAGCTTTTCCTTCGTGATCTCGCCGGGGCAGCGGATCGCGAGGCCCGGACCGGGGAACGGATGGCGGCCGACGAAGATTTCGGGCAGGCCGAGTTCGCGGCCGAGCACGCGCACCTCGTCCTTGAACAATTCGCGCAACGGCTCGACCAGCTTCATCTTCATGCGCTCGGGCAGGCCGCCGACATTGTGGTGCGACTTGATGGTGACCGACGGGCCGCCGGTGAACGACACGCTCTCGATCACGTCGGGGTAGAGCGTGCCCTGCGCCAGGAAATCGGCGCCGCCGATCTTCTTCGCCTCCGCGTCGAACACGTCGATGAACAGGCGCCCGATGGTTTTGCGCTTCGCTTCGGGGTCGCTGACGCCATGGAGCTCGCCGAGGAAAAGCTTCGATGCATCAACGTGGACCAGCGGGATGTTATAGTGATGCCGGAACAGGTCGACCACGGTCTCGGCCTCGTTGAGCCGCAGCAGACCGTGATCGACGAACACGCAGGTGAGCTGGTCGCCGATCGCCTCGTGGATCAGCACCGCGGCGACGGCGGAATCGACGCCGCCGGACAGGCCGCAGATCACCCTGCCCTTGCCGACCTGCGCCCTGATCTTCTCGATCGCCTCCTCGCGGAAGGCGCGCATGGTCCAGTCGCCGGTGAGGCCCGCGACCTTGCGGACGAAATTGCGCAGCAGCTTGGCGCCGTCGGGCGTGTGCACTACTTCGGGGTGGAACATCAGCCCGTAATACTTCCGCTTCTCGTCCTGGATCACCGCGAACGGCGCATTCGGCGACACGCCGGCGACGACGAAGCCCGGCGGCATTCTGGTGATGCGGTCGCCATGGCTCATCCAGACCGGATGCTTCTCGCCCATGGCCCAGGTGGATTCGAACAATTGGCTTTCGGCCTTGACCTCGACGTCGGCGCGGCCGAACTCGCGGTGGTGGCCGCCCTGCACCTCGCCGCCGAGCTGGGCGGCCATGGTCATCTGGCCGTAACAGATGCCAAGCACGGGCACCCCGGAATCGAAGATCGCCTGCGGCGCCCGCGGCGAACCTTCCTCGTGCACTGACTCCGGGCCGCCGGAGAGGATCACCGCCTTCGGCTTCATCTCCCTGAAGGCGGCTTCGGCCTTCTGGAACGGCACGATCTCGGAATAGACGCCCTCCTCGCGCACCCGCCGCGCGATCAGTTGCGTCACCTGACTGCCGAAATCGACGATCAGAATCTTGTCATGCGCCGAGGCCACTGATGGCGCCGACTCGCGGGCTTGCTGTGCTGCTGTCATGGACAGGAATTACGCGACGGGGGCGGCGCTCGCAACCGCGCAAAACGATGGCCCACATTCTTTCGGAGGCATGGACAAATCCAATTAGGTCAGTATTATTGACCTAATTGTATCAGGAGGAAACCATGCCAACGCAACCTCACGAGCCCGCGCGCCTCGCCGCCCTCGGCCGGGACTGGATCTCAGCCTGGAACTCGCGCGACCTGGAACGCGTGCTCGCGCTCTATGCCGAGGACGCCGAGATGACCTCGGACAAGGTCCAGGCCCTCGGCCTCGATTGCAGTGGAACATTACGCGGCAAGGCCAAGTTGCGGATGTACTGGGGAAAAGCGCTGGCGCTGTTGCCCAATCTGCACTTCGACCTGATCGATCTCTACGTCAGCCCCGACAGCATCGTGGTGCATTATACCAACGAGCGCGGGGCGCGGATTTGCGAATATCTGCGGCTCGATGCGGACGGCAAGATCAGGCAGGGCTCGGCCAATCATCCGGCGCACTAAGTCGAACCGCCGCCACTGCGACTTCGGTGCCCGCCCTGGGGCCGATCCTGTTGGATGAGCCAGGAATTCCTGTGATCGCGACGCAGCACGAGTGCCGCGAGTCGAGGCATTCTACTTTGCATGGGGTTGTTTTCGCGATTTTTGTAGGTGGGCAAAGCGCAAGCGTGCCCACCATCCAGAATGACGCTGTCGATGGATGGTGGGCACGGCGCAGAAGCGCCTTTGCCCACCCTACGAATTCACGCCTTCTTCAGCACCGAGACGAAAAACCCGTCCGTCCCGGTGCGGCGCGGCGTCATCAGCAGGCCTTCCGGAGACTGCAGCACGGCGGCGGCGAATTCCTCGGCCTTGTCCCACAGCACCGTCACGGTCTGCTCGGGCGGCACCACCGCAAACTCCGGATGGCGCGCGACGAAGGCGCGGATCTGCTCGTTGTTCTCCTGCGGCAGGACCGAGCAGGTGATGTAGGCGATCCGCCCGCCGGGCTTGACCAGCGCGGCGGCGCGGTCGAGCACCGCTACCTGGTCCTTCAGCCGCACCTCGAGCGCGCCGGGGCGCATCCGCCATTTGGCGTCGGGATTGCGCCGCCAGGTGCCGGTGCCGGTGCAGGGCGCATCGATCAGCACCAGGTCGGCGGAGGCGTGGATGTCGAGCAGCGTGTCGTTCGGGCCCTTCGGGGTGCGTACATCGCAATTGTGCACGCCGGCGCGCGACAGCCGCTCGTAGATCGGCGCCAGCTGCCGCTTGTCGTGGTCGGTCGCGATCAGCCGGCCCTTGCCCTGCATCATCGCCGCCAGCGCCAGGGTCTTGCCGCCAGCGCCGGCGCAGAGGTCGATCACCTGCTCGCCGGGTTTCGCCGCCGACAGCAGCGCCGCCAGCTGCGAGCCCTCGTCCTGCACCTCGATCGCGCCCTTGATGAAATCCTCCTCGGCATGGATGCCGGGATTGCGCGCGTCGGCGCCAAGCTCGATGCGCAGGCCGATCGGCGACCACGGCGTCGGCTGCACACCGAGATGGGCCAGCGAGGACAGCAGCTTCTCGCGCTTGGCTTTCAGCGTGTTGACGCGCAGATCGAGCGGCGCCCGGCTCGCCATTGCGGTCGCCTCCGCGACCCTGTCGTCGCCGAACACCTGCGCCAGATGGCCGTCGAGCCATTCCGGGTAGTCGCCGGCGATATGCGACGGCGCGTCTTGCAGGGATCGCGAGGTCAGCGCCGCGCGCTCGTCCTCGGTGAGCGGCTCCGGCGCAAACCGGCCGCCGTCGCAAAGCCCCGCGATGGCGTCGGCGTCCATGCCGCGCTCCAGCCTGAGCATGCCGAGCACCCGCGCCCGCGGCGTGTCGGCGTCCATGATCCAGGCGCTGGACGCGCGCCGGCGCAGCACGTCCCAGACCAGGCCGGAGATCGCGGCGCGGTCGCCGGAACCGGCATAGCGATGCGCGGTGCCCCACTCCTTCAGCGCCTTCGCCGCCGGAACACGCTGCGCGTCGATGGTGCCGATCAGTTCGATGGCGGCGGAGAGGCGCGCGGCGGGGGTCATTCAAATCTTTCGGTTCGAGAAGGGGTTAGATCGACAACAGAATCTTCAGCGCGAAGGTGGGCCACATCGCCAACAGCACCGCCACGCCGGGCCTCCCGCGGGGGGTGAAGCGCGAGCCCCCGCTATAGCGACCGCGCCCCCGCCTGACAATGAATCGCCGTCCGCCGGTTGAACCACATCCCCCGCTCCGGTGACCAACTGCAGATAGTTCCGATGATTTCAGTGCTGAATTGGCCCTAAACGCTTTCCTGCGGATACTGCGATGAACCTGACCTCTCCCGTCCTCAAAGGCGTCGCCGAGGCCGCCGAAGTGCCCGGCAACTCCGTGGCCTCGCTGCTCAAGATGGCCGACGACAGCCCGGACGGGGCGCTCGGCATGGTGATGTCGGGGCTTTCGGGCGTCGCCGCCGCGCTCGCCGTGGCAATCGTCCTCACCGTCTATTTCCGCAGCGGCTACCGGAGCGGCCACGATATCCTCCGCCACAGCCTCGCCGCCACCGCGGTGCTCGCCCTGCTCGCCTTTGTCGCCTACGACATGCGGCATGCCGCGCTGGCCTATCTCGGCATCAACCCGGCCAAACCCGCGGTCGAGTTCGAAATCCGCCTGCCCAAGGCCGCGCTCACCGCCGTCGGCGACAGCCAGGTCGAGCTGGTCACCAACCGAAACCAGAAGCTTGCCGACATCCAAGGCGCGCCGGCGTCCGACAGCCACGGCCGCACCGTGCTGCGGGGCTCGGTGACGCTGGATTACCGGACCACCGACCGCGTCGTGGTCCTCAACCTGCCGGGTCAGCCGCAGCGCGAGTTCCGGCTGCGGCTGGCGGCAAGCCCGAGCCACTCCGATCAGTTCGGGCCATGGCATCTGGCCGATCGCGTCACCGCGCCTGCCGGCGAACCGGCGCGTGAACCGAATGACGCCTTCGCGATCCGCTACCGGGTGTTCTGAGCATCAAGCCGAGGTTTCATCATTCCGTCGCCGATCGATATATAATCAGCGCCGGAAGGACCATTGCATGTCCGAATTTCGCCTGACCCAGATTTCCGACACCCACCTCGCCCGCCGCCACCGGAAACTCACCGACAATTTTCACCGGGTCAGCGAATACATCGACGCGGCGCGGCCGGATCTCGTCGTCAACAGCGGCGACCTCGCCTGGGATGCCCCGACCAACCCGGACGATTTCGCGTTTGCCCGCGAACTGCACGCAGCGCTGCCCGTCCCCTGCCGTTACCTGCCCGGCAATCATGACATCGGCGACAACCCGACCGAGATCGGACCGGCGCCGGCTCAGCCGGCCACCGAACGGGATCGGCAGGCTTTTCTCTCCTGCTTCGGCGAAGACCGCTGGCGTTTCGAGGCCGCCGGCTGGTGCTTCATCGGCCTCAATTCGCTGATCATGAACACCGGCCTTGCCAGCGAGGCCGAACAGTTCGACTGGCTGGCGTCGCAGCTCGCGGGCGCCAACGGCAGACCGGTGGCGCTGTTCCTGCACAAGCCGCTGTATCTGAATTCGCCCGATGATCCCGAGCTGGCGGCATCGGCGGTACGCTACGTGCCGCAGCCAACGCGCAGCCGGCTGGTCGAGCTGCTGGGCAAGGTCGACCTGCGGCTGGTCGCCAGCGGCCACGTCCACCAGCGCCGGGACTTTACTTATGGCCGGGTGAGGCAGGTCTGGGCGCCGTCGACGGGCTTCGTCATTCCGGACCGCAAGCAGGAAGTGATCGGCACCAAGGAGGTCGGGCTGGTGGAGTACCGCTTCCGGCCCGACGGCTTCGAGGTCCGGCACGTCAGGGCGCAGGGTCAGGTCGACGTCGACCTGGATTCGCTGCTCGGCGCTACCGCGTCCCGGCCGTCTTGATGCGGAGCAGATCGCAGTCGGGCTCGGCATATCTGGTCCGGCGGAGCCCCTCCCGGTCCACGACCACGGTCGGCCGGCAACGCGCCTGCCAGGCGGCGTGGGCCTGTGCGTCCGCCTTCTGCTGCTCCGGCGGCGGCGCCGGGATAGTGCCACCGGCATTGACGTAAAAATCGGTAAATTCGCTGGGGCTGCGCGGAGCTCCGCCGGCGCCGGCGGCCACCTGGTTCGATGCGGCGGCAGCCGCGTTGTTTGACGCAGCCGCATCCCCGTCGCTTGCCGCTGCCGCCTCTCCATTCGCGCGCCCGTTATCCGCCGACTCTTGCTGCGCGGATGCCGTCGAGATGCCGGCGGCGGCGATCAGCAACAGGACTGGAATGATACGCATTGTCAGAAGCCCGCAAAAAAACTCGCAACGCTTCTCGTTGCTAGTCGGCAAAGCTTGCGGGCGCGTAAAGCGGGCTGGTTAGCGCTCCCTCAACAGGATGCGCCGCATTGTAACGACGGCCGATATCCCTGCGGCGTCCGCTTCGGGGATCGAGAGCGGACGCAGCGTTCGGCGGCTTACGCCTTGTCGGGCCCGACCCGCACCAGCTGCTTGCCGAAATTGGCGCCCTTCAGAAGCCCCATGAATGCGGCGGGCGCGCTGTCGAGGCCTTCGGTGACGAATTCCCTGTGCTTGACCTTGCCCTCGCGCACCCACTGCGACATGTCGCGCAGGAAGTCGCCATGGCGCGCGGCGAAATCGCTGACGATGAAGCCGCGGATGGTCAGCCGCTTGGTCAGCACCGCGCGCATCAACTTGCCGGCCCATTTCGGCGAGGTCTCGCCGAAATTATTGTATTCCGCGATCAGGCCGCAGACCGGCATGCGCGCAAAGGCGTTGAGCAGCGGAAACACCGCCTCGAACACCGCGCCGCCGACATTCTCGAAATAGACGTCGATGCCCTTCGGGCAGGCCTCCTTCAGTTTGACCGCCAGATCGGGATCGCGGTGGTCGAGACACTCGTCGAAGCCGAGCTCCTTTTTCACGTAGTCGCATTTGTCCTTGCCGCCGGCGATGCCGACCGCGCGCGCCCCCTTGATCTTCGCAATTTGTCCGACCGCCGAACCGACCGCGCCGGAGGCCGCCGCAACCACCACGGTTTCGCCGGCCTGCGGCTTGCCGATATCGAGCAGGCCGGTATAGGCGGTCATGCCGGGCATGCCGAGCACGCCCACCGCGGTCGAGATCGGCGCGAGTTTCGGATCGATCTTCGCCAGTCCCTTGCCGTCGGAGAGCGCGTGGGTCTGCCAGCCGGCGCGCGACAGCACGATGTCGCCCTTGGCGAAGCCCGGATTGTTGGACGCGACCACCTCGCTGACCGTGCCGCCCTCCATCACGCCGCCGATCGGCACCGGCGCCGCATAGGACGGGCCGTCGCTCATGCGGCCGCGCATATAGGGATCGAGCGACAGCCAGATGGTGCGCAACAGAACCTCGCCCTCGCCCGGCGCCGGTATCGCGCAATCCTCGACGCGGAAGTCCGACGCCTTGGGCTCGCCGACCGGACGGGAGACGAGAACGACGCGCTTTGCAGATTGGGCCATGGTTATTTCCTCTGGTTTTTTTGTTTGTCATTCCGGGATGGTGCGTCAGCACCAGACCCGGAATCTCGAGATTCTCCGATGTGCAATTGCACTAGTTCGATGCTTCGCATCGCCCGGAATGACGGTTGAGACTTAAGCCGTGATTTTCGCCAGCGCCGCGTCGAACGCAGCGGCAGCACTCGGCAGATCCTTGAAGGCGAGCCCGCTGTCGGCGGACTGCTTCTGCGCTTCGGTCGCGGTGGGACGGATCTCGGCCACCGGCCTTGCGCCATCGAGCAGGGCCTTTGGCGCGATCACGTGAAACTCGTGGGCCTCGATCGGCTGGTCCTTGAGCAGAAACACGTTCAGCGAAACGACGTCCGTGCCGCGCCGGTATGAAATGTAGCGGTCGATCGCCACCGATCCGTCGCGCTGCATGCCGCCGAGTTTGGCGTAGCCCTTGGCGTCCAGCAGCTTGTGCGCCCTGAAGCCCTTGACGCCGGCCGATTTCGCCTTCGCGGTCTCCTCCGACAGGTCGTATTTGGCGGCCATCTCGCGGCCGACCGCGGCAAGCTGGCCGGCCATCTCGTGCTCGAATTCCTTGAGCTCGGTGCGCGGCTTCGATGCCTTGCGGGGCTTCAGGGCGTCGCGCTTTTCCATCTCGGCCTTGCACTGCGCAACGACCTCGGCGACCGATTTGCGTTCCGCATTGACCAGGAGGTTCTTCAGATCCTGATCCGAAAGCGCTGCAATCCTGTCGTCCGTCCAATCGACCATCGTGTCCAACTTCTTTTCTGTATGCGCTGAGATGAATCGCTCAAGACCGCACCGCGATCCGCGCGTCTATTCCGGGGCGGCGCGACGATCCGCAGGCAGCAAACTGTACCGCGTTTCATCGGCCTTGTGGCAGTCTATTTGGGGCCCTAGAAGCTGGCCCCGCCGGGGTAATTCGGGCTTTCGCGCGTGATGGTGACGTCGTGGACGTGGCTTTCGCGCAGGCCCGCGCCGGTGATGCGCACGAACCGCGCCTTCTCGTGGAATTCGGCGAGGTTCCTGGCGCCGACATATCCCATCGCGGCGCGCAGGCCGCCGGCGAGCTGGTGCATGACATTGCCGACCGGGCCCTTATAGGGCACCTGGCCCTCGATGCCCTCCGGTACCAGCTTGAGCGTGTCCTTGATGTCCTGCTGGAAATAGCGATCGGCCGAGCCGCGCGCCATCGCACCCACCGAGCCCATGCCGCGATAGGCCTTGTAGGAGCGGCCCTGCCACAGGAACACCTCGCCCGGCGTCTCGTCGGTGCCGGCCAGGAGCGAGCCTACCATGGCGATGTCGGCGCCGGCGGCGAGCGCCTTGGCAAGATCGCCGGAATATTTGATGCCGCCGTCGGCGATCACGGGCACGCTGGCCTTCTTCGCGGCTTCGACCGCATCCATGATCGCGGTCAGTTGCGGCACACCGACGCCGGCGACGATACGGGTGGTGCAGATCGAACCCGGCCCGATCCCGACCTTGATCGCGTCGGCCCCGGCATCGATCAGCGCCTGCGCGCCTTCCTGGGTGGCGATGTTGCCGGCGATCACCTGCACGGCGTTCGACAGCCGCTTGATGCGGTTGACGGCTTCCAGCACCCGCGAGGAATGGCCGTGCGCGGTGTCGACCACGATCAGGTCGACACCGGCGTCGATCAGCCGTTCGGTGCGCTCAAAACCGCCCTCGCCGACCGTGGTCGCGGCGGCGACACGCAAGCGGCCCTGCGCATCCTTGCAGGCCAGGGGATGGGCGACCGCCTTTTCCATGTCCTTGACGGTGATGAGGCCGACGCAGCGATACTGCTCGTCGACGACAAGCAATTTTTCGATGCGGTGCTTGTGCAGCATTCGCTTCGCCTCGTCCTGGCTGACGCCTTCGCGCACCGTGACGAGGTTTTCATGCGTCATCAATTCGCTGACTTTTTGCCTTGGGTCGGTGGCGAACCGCACGTCGCGGTTGGTGAGGATGCCGACCAGCTTGCCCGGAATTCCCTTGCTGGCGCCGGTGACCACCGGAATGCCGGAAAAACCGTGATCGGTCATCAGCGTCATCGCGTCCGACAGCATCGCATCGGGACCGATGGTCAGCGGATTGACCACCATTCCCGATTCATACTTCTTGACCTGCCGCACCTGGGCGGCCTGGCCGTCGACGTCGAAATTGCGGTGAATGACGCCGACGCCGCCGGCCTGCGCCATGGCGATCGCCATGCGCGCTTCGGTGACGGTATCCATCGCCGAGGCGATGATCGGAATATTGAGCGGGATGGCGCGGGTGACGTGAGAGCGGATATCGGCCTCCGAGGGCAGGATATCCGAAAGGCCCGGTTTCAGCAGCACGTCGTCGAATGTATAGGCTTCGCGAATCCCCTGAAGTCCCTGCACAACAGCCATTACCAACTCCTTCGGCGGCTCGTTTGCCGCGGTACGATCTAGGGATGAACAGGACCTTCGGCGACGCAGATGGCGTTACCGTCGAATCGAAGCCCATCGGTAGGGTTGGCGGTGGTCGATAGCATGGCGGGCCGCCGAATCAAAGCGTTTGCCAGCCATGCACAGGCTTTTCGTCGGCGGCGGCCGGCCCCTTGCCCGGTCAGCGCGGATAGCCCGGTTTCGGCAAGCGTCAGCGCCGATAACCCGGCGGCGGGCCGTGCCGGCGGATCACCTCCACCACCTCCCGATGCCGGCGATCCTCCGGGGGCAAATCACGCAGGATTTAGGCGGCCTGCCGGGTTCCACATTGGCCGCACCGGCGATGCGATGATACAGCCGGTCCGCCCGCCGTTGTCCCGCTCCTCCGCGAATCCCGATGACCAAAGAACGCCTGATCCCGCTCATCGTGGCCACCGCCCTGTTCATGGAGAACATGGATTCGACCGTGATTGCGACCTCGCTTCCGGCGATCGCGGCCGACATCGGCACCAGCCCGCTGACGCTCAAGCTCGCCATCACCTCGTACCTGCTGTCGCTGGCAGTATTCATTCCGGCGAGCGGCTGGACCGCCGACCGCTTCGGGGCGCGCATGGTGTTCTCGGTCGCCATCGGCATCTTCATGGTCGGCTCGATCGGCTGCGCGCTGTCCTCTTCCGTCGCCCATTTCGTGATCGCACGCATCCTGCAGGGCATCGGCGGCGCGATGATGACGCCGGTCGGGCGGCTGGTGCTGCTGCGCTCGATCGACAAGAGCGCGCTGGTCAACGCAATGGCCTGGGTCACGGTGCCGGCGCTGATCGGCCCGGTGATCGGGCCGCCGCTCGGCGGCTTCATCACCACCTATTTCTCCTGGCACTGGATCTTCCTGATCAACATTCCGATCGGCCTCGTCGGCATCTTCTTGGCGCTAAAGTACATCGATCCGATCAAAAGCGAGGATCCCGAGCGCTTCGACCTCTACGGCCTGGTGCTGGCCGGGATCGGCCTTGCCGGCATCGCGTTCGGCCTGTCGGTCGCCGGCCTCAATCTGCTGCCGTGGACCGTGGTCGTGGCCCTGGTGGCGATCGGCTCGATCTCGATGACGCTCTACGTGATTCACGCGCGGCGCACCGGGTCGCCGGTGCTGGACTTTTCGCTGATGCGGCTGCCGACCTTGCGCGCCAGCATCATCGGCGGCTTCCTGTTCCGCCTCGGCATCGGCGCGCTGCCGTTTCTGCTGCCGCTGTTGATGCAGGTCGGCTTCGGCCTGTCACCATTCCGCTCCGGGCTGGTGACGTTCGCTTCCGCCGTCGGCGCCATGGGAATGAAGACTCTGGCCGCGCGCATCATCCGCACCTTCGGCTTCCGCAATCTGATGACCATCGACGCCGTCATCAGTTCGGTCTTTCTCGCCGCTTGCGCGCTGTTCACGGCGACGACGCCGCTGCTGCTGATCATGATCGTTCTGGTGGTCGGCGGCTTCTTCCGCTCGCTGCAGTTCACCGCCATCAGTACCGTCGCCTATGCCGAGGTCGAGCCGGCCCAGATGAGCCGGGCCACCACGCTGGTCAGCGTCAACCAGCAACTGGCGATTTCCGCCGGCGTCGCCGTCGGTGCGTTCTCGGTGGAATCGACCATGCTGATGCGCCATGTCAGCGAACTCGGCGCCGCCGACTTCGCCCCGGCATTCGTCGTGGTTGCGGCCATCTCGGCAGCCTCGGCCTGGTTCTTCTGGCAGATGCCCGACGATGCCGGCCACGAGATCTCCGGCCGTCAGGCGATCGAGATTTCCAGCCGCAAGGGTGCTGCGAAAGCGGCGGCCAAAGCGGCCGGCGAAACCACCGAAGACGCCCGGGATCAGCGGCTCGGGTAGATCACCACGTCATCGCAACTTCATTTGAAGAGAGTTTTAGCGACCCTTCGAACACGCCCTTAAGCCCCGGCCAGCAGATTGCTGCCGCAGAGTCCAAAGGGGCATTTCATGATCGACGAAAAAGTGAGAATCAAATGCACGAAGTGCACGCAGGTATTCCGGGAACGGGCGCAAAGAATTCGTGACGGCTTTCAAACCAACTGCCAGCACTGCAACCGGCTGATTACGTTCGATACCACTTCGGAAGACAAGAATATCCGGCGGGCTCTGATGAGCGCCAGGGAAGTACGGATGGCGATCGAAGCCCGGCCCAGGAGCAGCAGCGTGGCGTCAAACTAGTTTGGCGCAGCGTCGTTGCGCCGGCCCGGCGAGCAAAACCACCGGGGCGACGACGTCCTAGCTGCGAAAATCGATGCTTCGCAGGATGATGCCGGGCGGGGTCCCCTCGAACTCTCCCGCGAGAAACTTGCGGGACGCGCATTGTTCGATCCGGTCGCGCAATCGCAGGAACTGCTCCTCGCGCTGTTCCGGCCTGGTCCGGGCCACGTGTTCCAGATCGTCCATCGCCGAGCTGCTGATGGCGCAACCGACCTCCCTGCTGCCGTCCATCATGGAAAACAGCATGACCATCCGATTATGTTCGAAAGCTCCGGCACTGCCTCGTGTAAGGGTCATCTGAAGCCCTCATTTTCGCTTCTTCATCGGGGGATCGATCTCCGAAATCCTGCGAAGACAATCGGCCTCGGACTCATGCGGTCCCGAGACGAATGTTCCACTGACCTTGGTCGAGTACCAGCCGGACACCACGCCGAGGCGAAGCGATTCTTCCGTCTTGACGTGACGTGGCGATAGGTTCTGCATCGGATACTTTCAATTCGGACGTTCGCTTCCGCAGCGAACGAAGGGGTGAAGTTTCAGTTGATCCGGGGATAACCCCGCGTCGTTCAGCTCTCACCGGAGAGCCGGGCAAAGTCGGCAAGTACCGCCGCGACCAGGTCGCGATGGTGCGTATCGGCCGGAGCAAGATCGGCCGCATACAGGTTCAAGACATAACGCGCCTTTGCGGCCGCCTCGGGCCACGAGGTGGCCGGCACGGCAAGAAGCTCGATTTCCACCTCGCCCTGCCGGTCGCGCAACAGTTTTGCATTGGCCTCGACATCGGCCAGCACACGGCGGATGTCGGTCGCCTTTTGTGCCGCCATGCCACGATGCTTGTCGAGCTCGACCGGGATATCACTCATCCCGTGCACCGGCATCGTTGCGCTGCGCATCCGACAGATCGACCGAGCTGATCGCGAACATCTCCATCGAGGACTTCCGCGGCGCGGCGCCGGGCACCATGATCATCGTGGCGACGCGCCGAAAGCTCGGAAACGAAAGGCCTTCGATCATCTCCTCGTCGGTGACGATCTCGTAAGCGCCGGGCGACAGCAGGCGATCGACACCCTTGAGCCGGAAGGGATGCTTGAAATGAACCGTTTCCCGTCGCGAGCGCCCGGTCATGGACCAGCGCTTCTGCGCGTGAGGACGTCGACATATTCGGACATCTGATCACCCTGCGCGCTTTCAGGGGAATTAGCTATGGCTTTCTCGCCGCATGCGCGCATTTGACCGAATAAGGCAGTCCGCGCCTTGTATTCGAGGGCTCGATAGCCATCTCAATGGTTGTATTTAACGAAAGTGTTTCGAATGAAAATTCGCGTCGGATTCGAAATGCTGTACGATTTTCCGCAGCCGACGCCGATGATCATGGTGCTGGGTACGCACTTCACGCGCGCGTCCGACGTCATCGTCCCCGATTTCCTGACCATCACCCCTGCCGTGCCGATCACGCCCTATCGCGATCTCTTCGGCAACTGGTGCAGCCGCATCGTCGCACCGGCCGGCCGGGTGCGCCTGGCTGCCGACGGTGTGGTTCGCGACAGCGGCCTGCCTGACCCGGTTGTTCTCTCGGCCCAACAACATGCGGTCGAGGATCTGCCGACCGATACACTGGTCTACCTGCTCGGCAGCCGCTACTGCGAGACCGATCGGCTCTCGGACATCGCATGGAAGCTGTTCGAGAAGACGCACCCGGGCTGGGCGCGGGTCCAGGCCATCTGTGATTTCGTGCATCGCCACATCGTTTTCGGTTACGAGCACGCCCGCGCAACCAGGACCGCCTGGGACGCCTACACCGAGGGCAAGGGCGTATGCCGCGACTATGCCCATCTCGCCATTACATTTTGCCGCTGCATGAATATTCCGGCGCGCTACTGCACCGGATATCTCGGCGACATGGGAACGCTGCCGCCTTACGGGCCGGGTGACTTCGCCGGGTGGTTCGAGGCCTATCTCGGCGGATGCTGGCATACGTTCGACCCGCGCAACAACGTGCCGCGGATCGGCCGCGTTCTGATTGCGCAGGGGCGCGATGCTTCCGATGTCCCGATCACCCAGACGTTCGGGCCGAATACGCTGGTCAGCTTCAAGGTCTGGACCGACGAGGTCGCGTGATGACGGATAATTCCCCTGCCCTCAGTCCGGACGAATTTGCCTCGTTGCTCGAGGTCAGCAAGGGCGACGCGCAGCGCGAGATTCCTCAATTGCACTGGGAGCGCCTGGTCGGACTGGGCTACGCCGTCAGACGGCTCGGAGAGCTCGGGCTGACTGCATCCGGCGTTCGGCGGCTGGCGACGGGCCAATAGCCGATCGGCGCGCTTAGGTGCGCTCGCCCGGCGGCTTTGCCTGCCCGCCCCGAAATCCCATCGCCAGCACGTAGCGCTCGGAAGAATCCTTGCGGCTTGACGCCGGCTTGACGTGCTTGACGGTGGCAAAGTCACGCTTGAGTTGCGTCATCAGTTCGGCATCCGCACCGCTCTGGAACACTTTTGCGACGAACGTGCCGCCGGGATTGAGTACCTCGGCGGCGAACGCTGCAGCGGCTTCGACGAGGCCGACGATACGGAGCTGATCGGTCTTGCGATGGCCGGTCGTATTGGGCGCCATGTCGGACAGCACGACGTCGGCGCGGCCGCCCATCATCTTCAGCAACTTGTCGGGCGCATCGTCTTTAAGAAAGTCGAGCTGCGCAAAGCTGACGCCGGGGATCTCCGGCATCTCCAGAAGATCGATCGCGATCACCTTGCCCTTGCCGCCGACCGAACCGACGCGTTTGGCGGCGATCTGGCTCCAGCCGCCGGGCGCCGCGCCGAGATCGACCACCGTCATGCCCGGCTTGAGGAAATGGTGCTTGTCGTCGATCTCGATCAGCTTGAAGGCCGCGCGCGAGCGCAGGCCCTCCCGTTTGGCCTGCGCCACATAGGGATCGTTGAGCTGCCGCTCCAGCCAGAGCTTGGAGGACAGCTTGCGCTTGCCGCCGGTCTTGACGGTAACGTGCAGCCGGCCGGTGGTGTCTTTCGCCATGATTTGAGGGCTCTAGCACATTGCCGGCGCAAACGCCTATCGGCATCCGCCGAGCGCGCCGTCCTCGCGCATCATTTCGACCAGCATGCCCTCGCGCAGGCCGCGATCGGCGACCCGCAGCCGCGGCAGCGGAAACGCGTCACGGATGGCATCGAGAATGGCGCAGCCCGCCAGCACCAGATCGGCGCGCTCGACGCTGATGCAATTGTTGCTGGCGCGCTCCTGGTAGCTCATGCCGAGCAGACGCGCGATGGTAGCGGTAAGATCCGCATCGCTCATCCAGACGCCATCGATCCGGCGGCGATCGTATCGCGCCAGATTAAGATGGACCCCGGCCAGGGTGGTCACCGTGCCCGAGGTGCCGAGCAGGTGCATATCCCTGAGGTCCTCGCCGTGCTCGGCCGCAAACGGCGCGATGTGCCGGGCGACCTTCTCGACCATATCGGCATAGGATTGCGGCGTGACGTCCTTGCCGCCGAAATGCTCGGCCAGCGAGACGACGCCGAGCGGGATCGACATCCATCCCTTGATGCGAGGCGCCGCATCCTGCTCATCCGGATCGCGCTCGATCCGGACCAGTTCGGTGGACCCGCCGCCGATATCGAACAGAATGGCGCCGCGGCCCCTGGGATCGAGCAGCGGCGAACAGCCGATCACCGCCAGCGTCGCTTCGGTCTCGCGATCGATCACCTCGAGCCGGATCCCGGTCTCGGCTTCGACCCGGTGCCGGAAGCCGTCGGCGTTGGAGGCGGCGCGGCAGGCCTCCGTTGCGATCAGCCGCAGCCGCCCGGCTCTCCTGGAATGGATCTTGTCGCGGCAAATGCTCAAGGCGGCGATGGCGCGGTCGATCGCGGCATCGCTGATGCAGCCGGTCGCCGAGATGCCCTCCCCCAGCCGGATGATCCGCGAGAACGAGTCGACCACGCGAAAGCCGTCGCCGGTGGGACAGGCGATCAAGAGCCGGCAATTGTTGGTGCCAAGGTCCAGCGCGGCATAAACGCCGGTTCCAGCGGCGGCCGGCGGATGGGCCGCCCCGGGCGTGCCATCACGCAGCCTTGGGCCATCGGCTTCGCGCGGCGCGGGGCCATCGCGAAGCCGGGTGTCCTGGTTCATTCAAAATGTCTTTCCGCGGCCTTCTGGAGCCGGCGTGGAATTTCCGTTCACGGAAACTTTAGCAGCGCGCAAGCGCCACGCAACAGCCGTTCACATGGCAGCATGCCCAATCAGGCGTTGTCGTACCGGTATCGGTGCGTTATCTCACGGGAACCCGCGAAATCGCGCAAAAACCAAGCCTTTCAGGTACCTGCCAATGCAAGATCATTCGTCTTCGTCCTCCCTGGAAAACGCTATCGCACTGCAAAAATACGGTGTCGGGCAACCGGTGCGCCGCAAGGAGGACGACACGCTGGTCCGCGGCAAGGGCAAATACACCGACGATTTCAACCTGCCCGGCCAAGCCTACGCCTGGATCGTACGCTCCAGCCATGCCCACGGGATCATCCGCGGCATCGACACCAAGGCCGCCAAATCGATGCCGGGCGTGCTCGGGGTCTACACGGCCAAGGACCTTGCGGTGGCGAATTACGGGCCCTTCACCTGCGGCCTGCCGCTGAAGAGCCGTGACGGCACGCCGCTGCTGCAGACCAACCGCACCGCACTGGTGAGCGACAAGGTGCGCTTCGTCGGCGATCCCGTCGCCTTCGTCGTCGCCGAAACGCTGGCGCAGGCGCGCGATGCCGCCGAAGCCGTCGAGGTCGATATCGATCCGCTCCCCGCCGTCACCGACGCCGCCGAAGCGGCCAGGCCCGGCGCCCCCCAGCTCTATGACCACATCCCCAACAACGTCGCGCTCGATTATCACTACGGCGACACCGCCAGGATCGAGGCCGCCTTCGCCGCCGCGGCGCATGTGACGAAGCTCGACATCGTCAATACCCGTGTCGCCGTGGTGTCGATGGAACCGCGCGTGGCGCTGGCGGCCTACGACAAGACCAGCGAACGCTTTACGCTGCAGGTTCCGACCCAGGGCGTGTCCGGCAACAAGGTGACGCTGGCGAAGATCCTCAACGTGCCGAACGACAAGGTCCGCATCCTGACCGCCAATGTCGGCGGTTCCTTTGGCATGAAGAACGTCAGCTATCCCGAATATACCTGCATTCTGCATGCAGCGAGGGCGCTGGGACGGCCGGTGAAATGGACCGATGAACGGTCGACCAGCTTCCTGTCCGACAGCCACGGCCGCGCCCAACTGATCCATGCCGAACTCGCGCTCGACGCCGAGGGCAAGTTCCTCGCGGTCCGCCTCTCCGGCTACGGCAATCTCGGGGCCTATATCACCGGCGTGGCGCCGGGGCCGCTGTCGCTCAACACCGGAAAAAATCTCGCCAGCGTCTATCGCACCCCGCTGCTCGGCGTCGACATCAAGACGGTCCTGACCAACACCACGCTGATGGGCGCCTATCGCGGCGCCGGCCGGCCCGAGGCCAATTACTACATGGAACGCCTGATCGACCGCGCCGCCGACGAGATGGGCATCAACCGGCTGACGCTGCGCAAGCGCAACTTCATCAAGCCGTCGCAGATGCCGTTCGCGGCGGCCAGCGGCGTCACCTATGACAGCGGCGACTTCCAGGGCGTGTTCAACAAGGCGCTGGAGATTTCCGATCACGCCAATTTCGCCAGACGCAAGAAAGAGAGCCGCAGGAACGGCAAGCTGCGCGGCATCGCGATCGGCTCCTATCTGGAAGTCACCGCCCCGCCCGCCGGCGAACTCGGCAAGATCACCTTCGAGCCGGACGGTTCGGTGAAGCTGACGACCGGCACGCTCGATTACGGGCAAGGCCACGCCACGCCGTTCGCGCAGGTGCTCTCCGCCCAGCTCGGCGTACCCTTCGAAAAGATCACGCTGGAGCAGAACGACAGCGATCTGGTGCGCTTCGGCAACGGCACCGGCGGTTCACGCTCGATCACCGCGACGGGCGCCGCGATCGTCGAGGCCGCGGCACTCGTCGTCGCCAAGGGCAAGCAGGCGGCGGCGCACCTTCTGGAGGCGTCGGAAGGCGACATCGAATTCGGCAATGGCCGCTTCACCATCGCCGGCACCGACCGCAGCATCGGCATCATGGAACTGGCGCAGCGGATGCGCGAGGGCAAGATGCCGGAGGGCGCGCCCGATACGCTCGACGTCGACCACGCCACCAAGGATACGCCCTCGACCTTCCCCAATGGCTGCCATGTCGCGGAAGTCGAGATCGATCCCGACACCGGCGTGACGCGCATCGTGCGGTACACCGGCGTCAACGATTTCGGCACCATCGTCAATCCGATGATCGTCGCCGGCCAGTTGCATGGCGGCGTCGCCCAGGGCATCGGCCAGGCGCTGATGGAGCAGGTCAGCTACGACTCCAGCGGCCAGCCGATCACCGGCTCGTTCATGGATTACGCGATGCCGCGCGCCGAGGACGTGCCGCTGATGGAGGTCGGCGATCATCCGGTGCCCGCCAAGTCCAATCCGCTGGGCACCAAGGGCTGCGGCGAAGCCGGCTGCGCCGGAAGCCTGGCGTCGATCGTCAACGCGGTGCTCGACGCGCTCTCCGAATACGGCATCACCCACATCGACATGCCGTTGACGCCGGAGCGGGTCTGGCGTGCGATCCAGGATGCCAAGGCCAGGCAGGCGGCGTGAGCCGCCACATCCGCGATCGTCGGCGCCCGGCTTGACCGGCGACCCAGTGCTCCGGGACATCTGTGATGAACCGAGATGCCGCGGCGTACTGGCTTCCCCGCTTTCGCGGGAATGACGACTGAGAGTGAAACGGAGCAAGCTACGTGCAGGCGGCAATCATCGGCGAACTTCGCGCGGCGTTCGATGCGACGACGGTCCTGACCGGCGGCGACATCGGCGCCCGCTATCACACAGACATGGCCGGTATTGCGGTCGCGCCGCCGCTCGCGGTGGTGCGGCCGCGCACGACGGAAGAGGTCTCCCAATTCCTCAAGCTTTGCCATCGGGCGCGCGTGCCGGTCACGACGCAGGGCGGCATGACCGGACTGGTGCGCGCCACGATGCCGGCACCGGGCGAAATCGTGCTGTCGACGGAACGCATGAACGCAATCGAAGAAGTCGATACCGGCGGCGGGGTCGTGATCACCCAAACCGGCGTGCCGCTGCAGCGCCTGCAGGAGCGCGTCGGGCAGGACGGCTTCATGTTCCCGCTCGATCTCGGCGCGCGGGGCAGTTGTACTATCGGCGGCAACATCTCCACCAATGCCGGCGGCAACCGGGTGATCCGTTACGGCATGACGCGCGAGCTTGTGCTCGGGCTCGAAGCCGTGCTTGCGGACGGCACCATCCTCAAGGGGGTGCGCAAATACATCAAGAACAACACCGGCATGGACCTCAAGCAGTTGTTCGTCGGCACCGAGGGCACGCTCGGCGTGGTCACGCGCGCCGCGCTGCGGATCTTCCCGGCGCCGGCGGAGCAGCAAGTGGCGCTGTGCGCGCTTTCGAGCTTCGACAAGGTCCGCGCCTTGCTGGCGCTGTCGCGCTCGCGTCTTGGCGGCGACCTCACCGCCTTTGAGGTGATGTGGAACAACTATTATCGCCTCACCACCGAACTGGTGAAAGGCGTCGCCGCGCCGCTTCCGACCAATCATCCCTTCTACGTCCTGCTCGAATCCTCCGGCAGCGACGCCGGGCGCATCCGCGCCGATCTCGAAAGCTTGCTGGAGCAGGTGCTGGGAGACGACATCATCCTTGATGCCACGATTGCGAGTTCAGGGGCTGCGGCCGCGGCGATCTGGCGGATTCGCGATTCCTCGGTCGAACTCGGCCGCGCGCTCGGCCCCGGCGTCGGCTTCGACATCAGCCTTGCCATCGACAGGATGGAGGCGTTTGCGGACGCCGTCGACAAGGGACTGAAGACGATCCACAGCGATGCCTACGCGATCGTGTTCGGCCATGCCGGCGACGGCAACCTGCATGTCAACGCAAAGTACCCGCCGCCGGCCGACAAGCACGACGAGGTCTCGAAGCTCGTCTACGGCATCACCGGCGAATTCGCAGGCTCGGTCTCGGCCGAGCACGGCATTGGCATTCTCAAGCGGCCCTATCTCAAGCTCAGCCGCACCGCGGAGGAGATCGAGACCATGCGCACGCTGAAGCGCGCGCTCGACCCGCATCAGATTCTCAATCCCGGGCGCATCTTCACGATGTGAAGGGAACGCCGGACTCCAACAGCGCGTCGGCTAAGCCATCTGCTTCAAGGCGCGTTCCAAGAGCTCCAGCCGGTCCTGGCCCCAGAAGATCTCGCCCGAAGGCAGCACGTAACTCGGCGCCCCAAATACTCCGGCCGCAAGAGCCTCGTTTGTGTACTGATCGTGCAGCGCGTCGAGTTCGGCGTCGGAGGGGCCGCCGGCGCGCAGCGCCGCGGCATCGAGGCCGGCGCGCTGGGCGGCCGACGCAATGCAATCCGGATCATTGAGCGTTTCCTCGCGTTCCCACACCGCGCGCCCCAGCTCGATCGACAGCTTGAGGGCATCCTTGCGTTGCAGCTTGGCCGCGATCACCAGCCGCGCCGCCACGGTGTCGTCGCAGGGGAAACCTTTCGGCTCGAGGTTCAGCGGAACGCCCCGCACCTCGCGCCAGCGCTTCAACTCCATCATACGGTAGGCGCGCCGCTGCGGCGAGCGCTTCGGCAGCGGCAGCCCGCCGGTCTGCTCGAAGATCGGTCCGAACTTGCAGGGCTTGATATTGACGGCCACGTTATTTCGCCTGGCGATTTCGGCGAACGGCGCGCTGCCGAGATAAGTCCAGGGCGAAGTCAGTGCCATGTAGTAGTCGACGGTGACGGTCATGGTCCGCAAGTTCCTCGAATGGTCTCGTGTGAAGCCGCAGCGTACTGGGTCCCCCGCTTTCGCGGAGAACGACAACTGAAGATGTTGCGGGCGGCGTGCGCGCCTACGCGGCCGCCTGCTCGCGCGGCTGGGTGATCGCGACATGTTGGCAATGCGCCAAAGGCGTCTTGCCATTGGCTACCACCAGCGCGTCCAGTTCGACGAAGCGGTGGCCCTTCTTGTCGTAATTGCCGGTGACCCTGGCCCGCGCAGTGATTTCGTCGCCGGCCTTGGCGGCCGACAGCAGCTGCATCGTGCTGCCGACATGGATCCACGGTCCCAGGATGGCGTTGTCGACCAGCACCCTGTTCATCACCCGCTGCAGCAGGCCAGGATGGGCAAGGCCTTCCCGGGCATAGATCGGGTCGGATTCGCGGACATCGGCGAGATATTCCTTGCCTGCCTCGCCGGCCCAGTCGCGCGGCACGGTGCCGAGCCATTTGCCAAGCTCATAGGAGGCGGCATTGACCGGCATGCGCTCGGCCACCGCGGCGACCGCCTTGTAATCCGCGATCGAAACCGATGGCGCGGCTGATGGCAACGAGGCGATCCCGGTGGCGCAGAGCTGGCCCCGGCTTTTGACCTCGATCGAAAGCACGCCATTGGTTTCCTCGGCCGTCACCTCGGCGGTCTCGCCGTCATAGACCGGCTTGACAAAGCGCGCGTCGATCAATCCGCGTTCGAGAAAGGCCCGGCCCCACTTCGCCACCGGCATGTGCATCATATAGGCCAGGACGTCGACGCCGGGGACGAGGCCGCCCGAGAATCCGAACCGCTTGGCCACGGTGTCGTCATGCATCTTGTTTTCGGAGAGTTTGGCGGTGTTGAAGGCCTGGACGCGGTAGGTTTCGAGCCGGTTCGGCATTTCCTGCGTTTCCTCGGTTTCTGGTTGGCTTTTCTGGCCACAATGGTACGCGAAGAAAATGCCGAGGCAAGCGTGTTCCACGCGCCGTTTTCCTCGCAATTCCGCCCGTGATGGGGTACCACGCGCATTCGGGAGCGCAGTTGCGCTCCAGGGAGGGCGCGGCTTGCGCCCCCGACCTAAATCTCCAGCCGATGACAGCCGTTTTGAACACCACCCGCATCTATGTCGACGCCGACGCCTGTCCGGTCAAAGACGAAATCTACCGCGTCGCCATCCGGCACGGCCTGCCCGTCAGCGTGGTCGCCGGCAACTTCATCCGGGTGCCGCAGGACCCGCTGATCGAGCGCGTCGCGGCGGGCTCCGGGATGGACGCCGCCGACGACTGGATTGCGGAACGCGCGGGAAAGGGCGATATCGTCATCACCTCGGATATCCCGCTGGCGAGCCGCTGCGTGAAGACCGGCGCCGAGGTGATCGCGCCGAACGGCAAGCCGTTCACGGAGCAATCGATCGGGATGACGCTGGCGGTTCGCAATCTGATGACCGACCTGCGGTCCTCGGGCGAAGTCACCGGCGGTCCGCGGTCGTTCGCGCCGCGCGACCGCTCGGCGTTCCTGTCGGCGCTCGACCAAACCATCCGCCGCATCCAGCGCCAACGCGCCGATCAAACTGCGCAAGAACAGAGTTGAATTAGAGAGCCATGGCGCCTCCGCTGATCCAGTTGAAAGACATCAAGCTGACCTTCGGCGGTACGCCGCTGTTGTCTGGCGTCGAACTGTCGGTGTCGGCCGGCGAGCGCGTCTGTCTGATCGGCCGCAACGGCTCCGGCAAATCGACGCTGCTCAAGATCGCCGCCGGCCTGGTGGAGCCCGACAGCGGCAGCCGCTTCGTGCAGCCCGGCGCCACCGTCCGCTATCTGCCGCAGGAGCCGGATTTCGACGGTTTTACGACCACGCTGGCCTATGTCGAGGCCGGGCTTGGCCCCGGCGACGACCACTATCAGGCCCGCTATGTGCTGGAACAGCTCGGCCTGCACGGCGACGAAGACCCCGCGCATCTTTCCGGCGGCGAAGCCCGCCGCGCCGCGCTGGCGCGGGTGCTGGCGCCCTCGCCCGACATCCTGCTGCTGGACGAGCCCACCAACCATCTCGACCTCACCACCATCGAATGGCTGGAGAGCGAACTCGGCAGCCGGCGCAGCGCGCTGGTCATCATCAGCCATGACCGCCGCTTCCTCTCCAATTTGTCGCGCTCCACCGCCTGGCTCGATCGCGGCCAGATCAAGCAGATCGACCGCGGTTTCAGCGCCTTCGAGGAATGGCGCGACGAGGTACTGGCCGAGGAAGAGCGCGACCAGCACAAGCTCGACCGCAAGATCGTCAATGAGGAGCACTGGCTGCGCTACGGCGTGTCCGGCCGCCGCAAGCGCAACGTCAAGCGGCTCGGCAATCTCTACACGCTGCGCCAGCAGCGGCGCGACTACCGCGGCGCAACCGGGAATGCCAGCCTCGCCGCCGCCGAAGCCGACAAATCCGGCAAGCTCGTGATTGAAGCCAAGAACATCTCCAGGACCTATGGCGACCGCAAGATCGTCGACGGTTTCTCGATCCGGGTGCAGCGCGGCGACCGCATCGGCATCGTCGGTCCCAACGGCGCCGGCAAGACCACGCTGATCGAGATGCTGACCGGCGCCAAGCCGCCGGACAGCGGCACCATCCGCTTCGGCGCCAACATTGAAATGGCGACGCTGGACCAGCACCGCGAAAGCCTCGACCCCAAGTCGACGCTGGCCGAAGCCCTGACCGGCGGCCGCGGCGACCACGTCATGGTCGGCGGCAAGCCCAAGCATGTGGTCAGCTACATGAAGGACTTTCTGTTCGGACAGGAGCAGATGCGCACGCCGCTGGAGGTGCTTTCCGGCGGCGAACGCGGCCGGCTGATGCTGGCCCGCGCGCTGGCGAAGCCCTCCAACCTTTTGGTGTTGGACGAGCCGACCAACGACCTCGACCTCGAAACCCTCGACGTGCTGGAGGAAATGCTCGGCGACTACGAGGGCACCGTGATCCTGATCAGCCATGACCGCGACTTCCTCGATCGCGTGGTCACCTCGGTTATCGCGCCGGAAGGCGACGGCCGCTGGATCGAATATGCCGGCGGCTATACCGACATGCTGTCGCAGCGCGGCGCGGATCTCAGGCGCGAGGCGGTGAAGGCGGCGGCAACCGCCGCCGAGGAGAAACGCGAATCGAAAACCGGCACGCCATCAGGCACATCGAAGCGCCGGCTCAATTTCAACGAAAAGCACGCGCTGGAAACGCTGCCCAAGACCATCGCCAGGCTGCAGGCCGAAATCGCCAAGCAGCAGCGGCATCTTGACGATCCCAATTTGTTCCAGAAGGATCGCAAGAAGTTCGACCAAGCCTCTGATGCACTTACCAAAGCGCAGAAGGAATTGCAGGAGGCCGAGGACCGATGGCTGGAACTTGAAGTGCTGCGCGAAGAGATCGAACAGGCCTGACTTGGAGTTGGAATGACCACGCCCCTCGCCGCCAAGATCGCCCGTGAATATGGCACGCCTTGCGCCGTCATCGACATGGAGCGCGTGGAACGCAACATCGCGCGGATCCAGGCCGTCTGCGACGCGGCCGGGGTCGCCAACCGGCCGCACATCAAGACCCACAAGAGCCCTGTGCTGGCGCGGTTGCAGATCGCGGCCGGCGCCAAGGGCATCACCTGCCAGAAGCTCGGCGAGGCTGAGGTGATGGCGAACGCCGGGATCGACGACATCCTGATCAGCTATAATCTGATCGGCGAAGAGAAAATGGCGCGGCTCGGCGCGCTGCAGGCCAGGGCCAATATGACGGTCGCCGCCGACAATTCGACCGTGATTGCCGGCCTGCCGCAGGCGGCCGCCGCCTCCGGCCGGCCGCTCTCGGTGGTGGTCGAATGCGATACCGGGCGCAAGCGCGCCGGGGTCGAAACCCCGGCCGAAGCCATCGCATTGGCGCGCGAGATCGCAGCGTCGAAGGGATTGCTGTTCGCGGGCTTCATGCTGTACCCGACCGAGACCGGCTGGGCGGAGGCGCAGAAGTTCTACGACGAGGCATTGGCCGGCGTGCGCGCGCACGGGCTCGATGCGGCGATGGTCTCCACCGGCGGCTCGCCGAACCTGAAGAACGTTGGAAAACTCAAGGGCGCCACCGAGCACCGGCCCGGCACCTATATCTATAACGACCGCATGCAGGTCGCGGCCGGCGTCGCCAGCTGGGACGATTGCGCGCTGAATATCTATTCGACAGTGGTCAGCCGCGCAGGCCCGGACCGCGGCATTCTCGACGCCGGATCGAAGACACTGACCTCGGACACCGGCGGGCTGGAGGGCCACGGCCTGATCCTCGAACATCCCGAGGCCAAGATCGCCCGCTTTGCCGAGGAGCACGGCTTTCTCGATCTGACCCGCAGCAACACCCGGCCCAATGTCGGCGACGTCGTGCGGATCGTGCCGAACCATGTCTGCGTCGTCGTCAACATGATGGACGAGGTGGTGATGGTGCGCGGCGAGGAAATCGTCGGCACTCTGCCGGTGGCGGCAAGGGGGAAGTTGCGGTAGGCGAATGGCGAGTAGCGAATAGGGAAAGTTCCACTCGCTATTCGCTATTCGCCATTCGCATCTCAAGCCACCTCAACACACCCTTCCCCGCCGCCACTCCCGTCGCGAATGACGCCTGCAGCAGGTAGCCGCCGGTCGGGGCCTCCCAGTCGAGCATTTCGCCTGATGCGAATACCCCGGGCAAACGGCGGAGCATGAAATCGGCGTCAACCTCGTCGAAGGCAATGCCGCCCGCGGTCGAGATCGCGCGCGCGATCGGGGCGATGCCGGTGAGCCGGACCGGCACCGCGTTGATCAATGCGGCGAGATTTTCCGTCGGCAGCGACGACAGCGACGTGCCCGAGGCTATCGCCGCCTCCTGCAACAGGCCGATGGCGACAGGCGAAAGATGCGCCGCCTTGCGCAGCCAGTTTGAAAGGGATTGCTTGCCGCGGGGGGCAGATAGCCGGGCCGCCAGATCGGGGATCTTCAGATCGGGCCGCAAGGCGATGTGCAGCCTCGCCTGCCCTGCCTTGATAATGGCTTCGCGCAACACCGCTGACAGCGCATAGATCGCGCCGCCCTCGATGCCGGCGCGAGTGATCAAGGCCTCGCCTCGCACGCTGTGTTCGCCGAACGACAGTTCAATGCCCTTGAGCGGATGCCCCTCGAAACGGTTTCGGAAGACATCGGACCAAGCTACCACGAAACCGCAATTGGCCGATCGCAGCGGCGAGATCGTTATACCCTTCGATCTGAGTATTTCCACCCATGCGCCGGTCGACCCAAGCCGCGGCCAGCTGGCGCCGCCGAGCGCCAGCACGGTGGCGTGCGCACCGGCAGCGCGCGGTCCGTCGGGCGTTTCAAACAGCAAACGGCCCTGCTCGTCCCAGCCGGTCCAGCGGTGGCGCAGCGCGAATTTCACGCCCATGGAATCCAGCCGCCGCAGCCATGCGCGCAGCAGCGGCGAGGCTTTCAATGCTTCGGGAAAAACCCGGCCGCTGGAACCGACGAAGGTCGGCTGGCCCAGCCCCTCGCTCCATGCGCGCAAAGCGTCCGGCGGAAATGCTTCAATAGCTGCGGCGAGTTGCGGCGACGCCTTGCCGTAGCGGGTGAGGAATTCCTCGAGCTTCTCGCTGTGAGTCAGATTGAGTCCGCCGCGCCCGGCCATCAGGAACTTGCGGCCCGCCGACGGCATCGCGTCATAGACGGTGACGCGCGCGCCGCCCTGCGCCAGCACCTCGGCGGCCATCAGGCCGGCGGGGCCGGCGCCGATGACGGCGACATCCACTTGCGATGTTGTCACGCCTGCGGCCAAGACGCGCTCCCTCCCGGCACACCGGACCTCATCCTGATGAGCGGCCAATTGGCCGCGTCTCGAAGGATGGCCGCGAGTTCATTCGTTGCCTCCATCCTTCGAGACGCTTGCTTCGCAAGCTCCTCAGGATGAGGCTGTCGCAAGCATCTACAGCTTGATCCCCGCCCGTGCCGCGGCCTGGGCGACATATTTCTGGGTCTGCTCGAACGCGCCCTGCAGCGCCTTCGCTCTCGACATGTCGGAGATCTCGGCGAAATGCGCGGCAACCGCATCGGGGGTCCAGTCGGATTGGGCCAGGTTGATGCCCTCGGTTTCCATGACCTTGATCACCGCGAACGAACCCGCGCCCGCGCCCATGATGGTGCGGGTCGGCGCGTCCTCGCTGAGCAGGTACTCCACCGCGGGCGTAATCGCTTCCGGCTTCAACAGCGCCTGCGCCTGCGGCGGCAGCAGTTCCTCCGTCATCCGGGTCGCCGCGGTCGGCGAGATCGTGTTGACGCGGATGTTGTTCTTGCGGCCCTCTTCCGCCAGCACGTTCATCAGGCCGACCATGCCGGCTTTCGCAGCACCGTAATTGGCTTGGCCGAAATTGCCGAACAGGCCGGACGACGAGGTGGTGACGACGATGCGGCCGTAATTGCGCTCGCGCATGCCGTCCCACACCGCCTTGCAGCAATAGAAGGTACCGATCAGATGCACGTCGAGCACTTTGGCGAAGTCGGCTACTTCCATCTTGGCAAACGACTTGTCGCGCAAAATGCCGGCATTGGCGCAGAGCAGATCGACGCTGCCCCACTCTTTGGTGGCGCGAGCCACCATCGCCTTGACCTGCTCGAAGTTCGAGACGTCGGCGCCGTCGGCCATCGCCACACCGCCCGCCTTGCGGATTTCCTCGACCACGGTTTCGGCCGGGCTCAACGATCCGCCGGTGCCGTCGCGCGCGCCGCCGAAGTCGTTGACCACGACCTTGGCGCCGCGGCTCGCCAATCCCAGCGCGTGCGCCCGTCCAAGACCATTGCCCGCGCCGGTAACGATGGCGACGCGTCCGTCAAATCTGATTGCCATGAGTAAAATTCCCGGAGTTTGGTTTCCCTCGTCATGCCCGGCCTCGTGCCGGGCATCCACGTCTTCTTGGTTGCTGCATAGCAAGACGTGGATGGCCGGGACAAGCCCGGCCATGACGGCTGAGACATCAAGCGAAATAGATCAAACCGAGCCAGTCGGCCACCAGCGCGGGTTTTTCCTCGCCCTCGATCTCGACGGTGACATTGGTGCGCGACAGCAGTTCGGTCGGCTTGCGCAGCTTGGCTTCCGCGAGCGTGAAGCGGCCGCGGACGCGCTTGCCGGAACGCACCGGCGAAAGGAAGCGCAGTTTGTCGAAGCCGTAATTGACCCCCATGGTGGTGCCTGCGATCACGGGCATCACCTCGTAGGACATGATGCTCAACAGCGACATGGTCAGGAAGCCGTGCGCCACCGTGCCGCCGAACGCGGTTTCGCGCCTGGCGCGCTCGGGATCGACATGAATGAACTGATGATCCTCGATCACGTCGGCGTAGACGTCGATCCGGTTCTGATCAAGCAGATGCCATGACGACACCCCGACTTCGTGGCCGACCATGTTCTGATAGGCCTCAAGCGAGATCGGGGGTTTCTTCCAGACTTCATTCATTCCTTAGTTCTCCGACGATCCGGCCGCCCGCACCTTTTGCAGCTCCGGGAAATCCTCTTCGCGGAATTCGTCGCCCCTCAAGGGGTCGCCGCGATCGTTGTCATGCTCCAGCCGGCGCAACTGCACGCGGCGGATTTTTCCGGAAATCGTCTTCGGCAATTCCGTCACCAGTTCGATCCGCCGGATGCGCTTGAACGGCGCCAGCCGCTTGTGCAGGTGCTGGAAGATCGACAGCGCGGTTTCCGCCGAGCGCTCCGCACCCGATACCAGCAGCACATAGGCTTTCGGGATCGCCAGCCGGATCGGATCCGGACTGGGCACGACCGCGGCCTCCGCCACCTTCTCATGTTCCAGCAAAATGCTTTCGAGTTCGAACGGGCTGATCCGGTAATCCGACGACTTGAAGACGTCGTCGGAGCGGCCGACGAAGGTCAGGTACCCATCCTCGTCGGCGAACACGACGTCGCCGCTGCGATAGCGATCGCCGTCGGCGCCCGAGAGCTTGCCGTCGTCGCCCTGATAACCCTGCATCAGGCCGGCCGGCCTGTCGTCGCCGAGCAACAGGGTGACCTCGCCCTCTTTCGTCACCTGGCCGTCGATATCGGTAATCTGGACGCGGTAACCCGGCAGCGGGCGGCCCATCGACCCGACCTTGACCTTCTGTCCCGGCGAATTGCCGGCCAGCGCCGTGGTCTCGGTCTGGCCGTAGCCATCGCGGATGGTGAGCCCCCAGGCGGCGCGCACCTGATCGATCACTTCGGGATTGAGCGGTTCGCCGGCGCCGCAGACTTCGCGCAACGATACCTTGAAGGTGTCGAGCTTCTCCTGGATGAACAGCCGCCACACAGTCGGCGGCGCGCACAGCGTGGTGACGCCGCAGCGGCCGATGGTCGCGAGCAGTCCCTTGGCGTCGAAGCGCGGCTGGTTGACCACGAACACGGTCGCGCCGGCGTTCCAGGGCGCGAAGAAGCAGCTCCAGGCGTGCTTGGCCCAGCCCGGCGAGGAAATGTTCAGATGCACGTCGCCCGGCTGCAGGCCGAGCCAGAACATGGTCGAGAGCGCGCCGACCGGATAGCTGCGCTGGCTGTGCCGCACCAGTTTCGGTTTGGCGGTCGTGCCCGAAGTGAAATACAGCAGCATCGGATCGTTGGCGCCGGTCGGGCCATCAGGTACAAAACTTTCCGGAAACTCCGCAACCTGCTCGTAAGCCAGCCAGCCGTCCTGCTGCGAGGATGCACCGACCACGATCCGAACAAGCCGTTCGGCGCCGAGACCTGAGAATTTCGCGACCTGATCCTGCGTCGCCACCACGACCTTGGCGCGGCCGCGATCCAGCCGGTCGCGCAATTCGTCCGGCGTCAGCAACGTGGTGGCGGGGATCACCACCACCCCGAGCTTCATCGCCGCCAGCATGGTCTCCCACAGCGGCACGACATTGCCGAGCAGCAAGAGCAGATGATCGCCGCGCTTCAGTCCCTGCGCGCGCAGGAAATTGGCGACTTGATTGGAACGGCGGGACAGCGCCTCGAACGACAGCTTCGTCTCCCGGTTGCTGCCGGCATCCACGATCCACAGCGCCGCGCGATCCTTGCTGTCGGGGTTGCGCGCCAGTTCCGCGTCGAACCAGTCCAGCGCCCAGTTGAACGGCGCCGGATCCGGCCAGCGGAAATCCGCAACCGCCTTGTCGTAATCGGTCCGATGCCTGAGGAGGAATGCGCGCGCTTCCTGGAAGGTCGTCATCGATTGCCTGTCATTTTCCGGCCAGACTCCGCACGTGCTGAATGATCCCCGAGAAATCGACCCCGCCATGCCCGGCGGCGTCGAATGCCTTGTAGATTTCCTGCGCATGCTTGCCAAGCGGCGTCGCAGCGCCCGTCGCCTTGGCGGCGTCCTGCGCCAGCGTGAGGTCCTTCACCATCAGGGTCGAGGCAAAGCCGGGCTTGTAGTCGTTGTTCGCGGGCGAGGTCGGCACCGGGCCCGGCACCGGGCAATAGGATGTCAGCGCCCAGCATTGTCCCGATGACGTCGAGGCGACGTCGAACAGCGCCTGATGCGACAACCCCAGTTTCTCGGCGAGCGCAAAGGCCTCACCGACCGCGATCATGGAAACGGCCAGGATCATGTTGTTGCAGATTTTCGCCGCCTGCCCGGCACCGGCGCCGCCGCAATGCACGATCTTCTTGCCCATCTTCTCCAACACAGGCTTGGCCGCCGCGAACGCCTTGTCGTCGCCGCCGCACATGAAGGTCAGCGTCGCACCCTTGGCGCCGCCGGTGCCGCCGGACACCGGCGCGTCGACCGAAACAGCACCGTATTTGGCCGCCAGCGCATGGGCCTGCTTGGCGCTTTCAACATCGATGGTCGAGCAGTCGATGATCAGCGTCCCCTTCGCCATCGCCGGGACGACTTCGTTCCAGACCGACAGCACATGCTTGCCCGCGGGCAGCATGGTGACTACGACGTCGGCTCCCTTCACCGCGGCAACGGAGTTCTCGGCAATCACAGCCCCGTCAGCCTTGGCCTGGGTGCGCGACGCTTCCACCAGATCGAACGCGGTAACCTTATGACCGCCCTTGACCAGATTGGCCGCCATCGGCCCGCCCATATTGCCGAGACCGATGAATGCGATCGTTGCCATGGTATTTCCTCCGCTTCCAGTCGTTGCTGTTCTTGTCGCTTAGAACTTGAGTTCGTCGGTGCCGATCTCGGCGAAGTAAGGCGCCACCATTTCGGGCGTCACGTCATCGATCCGAGCCGGCGACCATTTCGGGTTACGGTCCTTGTCGATCACGGCGGCGCGTACGCCCTCGCGAAAATCGTCGCTGGCGAACACTTCCAGCGCGGCGCGATATTCCCGCACCAGGCATTGTTCGAGCGAGGACGCCGCCCGCGCCAGCCGCAGCAATTTCAGCGCCACCACCATGCCGCGCGGCGACTTCTCATTCAACGTCTTCAGCGTCGCCTGCGCCAGTTCCGAGCTATCCGCCTGCAGCGCTGCGACGATATCCTGCATCCGGTCAAAGCCAAACCAGCGGTCGATCTGCGGCTCGATCGCGGCAACGGGTCCCGCGGTCTCGCCGGTCGCGAAACCATCGATCACGCCCTTGACCTCCGCCGCCGTCACGCCGGGACAAAGCTTCGTCAGCGCCTCGCGCAGGGCGGCCAGTTCACCTGACGGCACCACCGCATCGGCGAACCCGGCATAAACCGCATCGGGACCGTTCATGGTCTGGCCGGTGAGCCCAAAATAGGTGCCGACCTCGCCCGGCGTGCGCGCCAGCAGCCAGGTGCCGCCGACATCCGGGAAGAAGCCGAGGCCGACTTCCGGCATCGCGAGCCTGGTGCGTTCGGTGACGACGCGATGGCTGCTGTGCGCCGACAGCCCGACGCCGCCGCCCATCACGATGCCGTCCATGAAGGACACATAGGGTTTTGCGAACCTGGCGATACGGGCGTTGAGGATGTACTCCTCGCGCCACAGGATCTTGCCGAGATCGCCTTTGACCTTCGAGCTCTCCCAGAGCGCGCGGATATCGCCGCCGGCGCACAGGCCGCGCTCGCCGGCGCCTTCCAGCAGGATCACGCCGACCGCAGGATCGGCCTCGAACGCGTCGAGCGCCTTGTCGACGTCGCGAAACATCTGCAGCGTCACCGCATTGATCGCCTTCGGCCGGTTGAGCCGGATCACCCCGACGGCGCCCTCGCGCCGGGCGATCAGGTCGGGTTCCGGCGCCCCGGCAGCGGCAGTCGCCGCCGTCATCGCGCACCCTCGATCAATTTCCGCGATACGATCAGCCGCATGATTTCATTGGTGCCTTCGAGGATCTGGTGCACGCGCAGGTCGCGCACGATCTTTTCGATGCCGTATTCGCTGAGGTAACCGTAGCCGCCATGCAGTTGCAGCGCCTGGTTGGCGACCTCGAAGCCGACATCGGTGCCGAAGCGTTTGGCCATCGCGCACAGCATGGTGGCGTCCGCATCCTTGCGGTCGAGCGCCGCCGCCGCGCGCCACACGAAGGTGCGCGCCGCCTCCAGTTCGGTCGCCATGTCGGCGAGACGAAACTGCAGCGCCTGGAATTCGTCGAGGCGTTTGCCGAAGGCTTTCCGCTCTTTCATATAGGCGAGCGACTTGTCGAGCGCCGATTGCGCGCCGCCGAGCGAACAGGCCGCGATATTGATGCGGCCGCCGTCGAGCCCGGCCATCGCGATCTTGAAGCCGATGCCCTCGTCGCCGAGCCGGTTTTCGACCGGCACCCGCGCATTCTCGAAAATCACCGCGCGGGTCGGTTGCGCGTTCCAGCCCATCTTGCGCTCGTTGGCGCCGAACGACAGCCCCGGCGTGTCACCCTCGATCACCAGCGTCGAGATGCCGCCGGGCCCCTCGCCGCCGGTCCGCACCATCACCACATAGAGATCGCCCTTGCCGGCGCCGGAGATGAACTGCTTCTGGCCGTTCAGCACATAATGATCGCCGTCGCGCACCGCACGGGTGCGCAGCGCGGCGGCATCCGATCCCGAGCCCGGCTCGGTCAGGCAATAGCTTGCCAACAGCTCCATGGTGCAGAGCTTCGGCAGCCACTTCCTCCGCTGCGCGTCGTTGCCATAGGCATCGATCATCCACGACGCCATGTTGTGGATCGAGATGAAGGCCGACACCGTCGGACAGCCCTGCGCCAGCGCCTCGAAGATCAGCGCGGCGTCGAACCGCGTCATGTCAGAGCCGCCGACGTCGTCGCGGATATAGACGCCGCCGATGCCGAGGCCGGCGGCCTCGCGCATCACGTCGACCGGAAAATGCTTCTCCTCGTCCCAGCGGATCGCATGCGGCGCGATTTTTTCCGCGGCGAAATCCCGCGCCATATCGCGAACCGCAATCTGGTCCTCGTTGAGAGCGAACTGCATTGGCTACCGGGCGTCTACTTCATCGTCGGAATCGAGAACTCCGCGCCTTCCTTGACGCCGGAGGGCCAGCGCGAAGTCACCGTCTTGGTCTTGGTGTAGAAGCGCACGGAATCCGGTCCATATTGATTGAGATCGCCGAAGCCGGAACGTTTCCAGCCGCCGAAGGTGTAGTACGCGACCGGCACCGGGATCGGCACGTTGATCCCGACCATGCCGACATTGACCCTGGCCGCGAAGTCGCGCGCGGCGTCGCCATCGCGCGTGAAGATCGCAACGCCGTTGCCGTAGTCGTGTTCGGACGGCAGTCGCAGCGCCTCATCGTAGTCATGGGCGCGCACGACCGACAGCACAGGACCGAAAATCTCTTCCTTGTAGATCCGCATGTCCTTGGTGACGTTGTCGAACAGACAACCACCCATGTAAAAGCCGTTCTCATAGCCCTGCATCTTGAAGCCGCGGCCGTCGACGGCGAGTTTGGCGCCCTCCTTGATGCCGATCTCGACATAGTTCCTGACGCGGTTGAGCGCCTCCTTGGTCACAAGCGGACCGAAATCGGCGGTCGGATCGATCGAGGGCCCGATCTTCAGATTCTCGACGCGCGGAATCAACTTTTCCATCAGCCGGTCGGCCGTGGTCTTGCCGACGGGAACCGCCACCGATACCGCCATGCAGCGCTCGCCCGCAGCGCCGTATCCGGCGCCGACCAGCGCATCCACGGTCTGATCCATGTCGGCGTCAGGCATAATGATGGCGTGGTTCTTGGCGCCGCCAAAGCATTGTGCGCGCTTGCCGGTCGCCGCCGCCCGTTCATAAATATACTGCGCAATCGGCGAAGAGCCGACGAAGCCGACGGCGCGGATGTCGGGATCGTCGAGGATGGCGTCGACCGCTTCCTTGTCGCCGTTGACCACGTTGAGGATGCCCGGCGGGAGCCCCGCCTCCAGCATCAGTTCCGCAAGCCTCATCGGCACGCCGGGGTCGCGTTCCGATGGCTTCAGGATGAAGGCATTGCCGCAGGCGATCGCGGGCGCGAATTTCCACATCGGAATCATCGCCGGAAAATTGAACGGGGTAATGCCGGCGACGACTCCCAGAGGCTGGCGCATCGAATAGATATCGATGCCCGGGCCGGCGCCTTCGGTATATTCACCCTTCATCAATTGCGGAATGCCGAGAGCGAACTCCACCACCTCGACGCCGCGCAGAATGTCGCCCTTCGCGTCGGGAAGGGTCTTGCCATGTTCGCGGGCGAGCAATTCGGCCAGGGCATCGTTGTCGCGCGCCACCAGTTCGAGGAATTTCATGAGAACGCGAACCCGGCGCTGCGGGTTGGTCGCGCCCCATTCCGGCTGCGCGGCCTTGGCGTTCTCGACGGCGGCGCGCAGCTCGGCCTTGGTGGCCAGATCGACCTTGGCCTGGACCGTACCGGTCATCGGCTCGAAAACGTCGGCCGTACGTCCCGATGTGCCCTTGACCTCGCGGCCGCCGATGAAATGTCCGATTAAGCGCATTGAATGATCTCCCTGGTCCCGGCTGGATCGCTTTCAGACCCTTTGGACCCGCATTTTGTAGTATTCAAGTCCGAGATGTTGCACCATAGATGTGCGCAAATGCAGGATCAAGGCGGCATGATCGACTGGGATGACTTCCGCTTCGTGCTGGCCATTGTGCGCGGCGGATCGGTCTCCGCGGCTGCCAAACAGCTCGGCGTCGATCATGCCACCGTGATCCGGCGTGTCGACCGGCTGGAACGCCATCTTTCGGCAAAGCTGTTTGATCGCCGCAAGAGCGGATACCTCCTGACCGAAGCCGGCCAGCGCGTCGCCGACAGCGCGGAGGCGATGGAATCGACCATCGTCGCCAACCAGGAGGCGGTCGGCGGGTCGCGCGCCCACCTGACCGGCACGGTGCGGATCGGCGCGCCCGATGGCTTCGGCAGCCACTTCCTGGCCTCGCGGCTGGTGCGGTTCACCGAGCGCTATCCGGATCTCGATCTGCAGCTCGTCGCCACCGCGCGGCTGTTCAGCCTGTCGAAGCGCGAGGCCGACATCGCGATCAGCCTGTCGATGCCGAAGGAGGGCCGGATCGTCGGGCGCAAGCTGCTCGACTACAGCCTCGGGCTCTATGCCGCGCCGGCCTATCTCGATCGTTTCCCTGCGATCGCGACCCGCAGCGACCTGCCCCGGCACCGCTTCGTCGGCTACATCGAGGACTTGCTGTTCACGCCCGAACTGGACTATCTGCCGCAGGTCTCGCCGAAGATTTCGGCCAAATTCCGCAGCGCCAATCTGATCGCGCAGCTCAACGCCACCATCGCCGGATTCGGGATTGCGGTGCTGCCGCACTTCATGGCGACCGCGCATCCCGAACTGCGTCCGGTATTGCCGGACGAAATCTCGATCTCGCGCACCTTCTGGCTGTTGATGCACGCCGACAGCAAGGACCTGGCGCGGATTCGCGCCGTTGCCGATTACATCTACGAGACGGTGGAGCGCGAGCGCGCGTTGTTTAACCGGCCAACCTAATTCGACGGGGATTTCCTCGCCGCAGGCTTCGCCGGCGCCGCGCGGCCCAGCGTGGCCTCACGCCCGGCGCCCAGAATTTCGTCGGAAAAATCGCCGGTGCCGGCGATGCGGGCCAGTACCAGCGTGCCCACCATGGTCGCGAGCGCTGATATCGCCTGCTTGCGAGCGGCCTTGCGCGTCAGTTCCGGAAGCTGCGCCGCCAGCATGTCGATCATCTGCTCCAATTTGGCCGCGAACGCCTTGCGGGCCTTCGGGCTCTCACGGGCGATTTCCGCGCCCAGCGCCGTCAGCGAGCAGCCATGGCCGGGATCGTCGCGATGCAGCGAGGTCAGATAGGAATCCACGATCGCCGCCAGCCGCTTTTCCGGCGCCGTCGCGGCGGCGAGCTTGCGCCAGTGCTCGGTCGAGCGGTCCATCGCATAGCCGAAGGCCTCGATCACCAGCGCTTCCCGGGAGTCGAAGTGGGCGTAGAACCCGCCATGGGTCAGCCCGGCCTCCTTCATCAGGTCGGCGACGCCGATGCCGTGCGCGCCCTTTTCGCGAAGCCGCACCGAGGCTTTCTTCACGATCCGGGCGTGGGTCTCGAGCTTGTGTTCCCTGGAATAGCGCATCGGCGGTCCCATAAGATGTTTGCAGTCATATAATGGCGCTTGATAGCATTTGGCGCCGAACAATGCTGCATCTTATTTGCTTCAGGTGGCTTCGCCGACCATCGAGAACGTCGCCGTCGCGTGCACTGCAAGATTGCCGTTGCCGTCGCGAACCGAGCCTTCGGCGTAGCTGGTCTGGCGGCCGAGCTTGACGAGCTTTCCCTCGGCGGAAATCGTGCCCGACTTGACCGACAAGGGTCGAAGGTAGCTGAGTTTCAGGTCGAGGGTGACCGCGCCCTGCCCGGCCGGCAGCATGGTGGAGATCGCGCAGCCCATCGCGGTGTCGAGCAGGGCCGCCGCGGTCGCCCCATGCAGCAAGCCGATGGTGTTTTCGAGCGCCTCGTGCGGCTCCATTTCCATCACGATCCGGCCGGGCTCGGCGACGCGCAGCCGAAAATCGATCAGCCTGGCCATCGGCGGCTCCGGCAGGATGCCGTCGCGGATCGCCCGCATCGTCTCCAGCCCGGACATCCCGGCGGCCGCCCTCGCCACCGGCCCCGGCGCCTGCCAGTCCACCACCCGTTCCCGCCTCCATGCCGCCGTGAAAAGGTCGATGGATTCCGCCGTATCAATCCTGCCAGCCGCGGTCATGGGCCTTCCTCCATTATAAATGATGATCGTCATATTATAGCAGCGGCTGCCGCTTCGCAATGGGCGGACGGCCCCGGCGGCGATCGGCCTGGCTCCACTTGACAAGGCGACGTTTTGCCGGGAAGTGGCACCAACCGCGCACTTCACCAATTGCGAGACCGTCCATGGAAATGCTCAATCCCTATTGCGGCGTCGACCGCGACCCGCGCGGCGTCGTCCGCCTGACGATCTGCAATGCCGGCTCGCTCAACATCCTCGGCACCCCGGCCATCGGCGGCGTGCGCGAAGGGCTGGAGGCGCTTAGCAACGACAAGCAGATCCGGGTGCTTGTGGTCGCCGGGCAAAGCGAAAAGAGCATGATCGGCGGCGCCGACATCAAGGAAATGGCGAAACTCGATCAGGCCTCGGCGGAGAAATTCATCACCGGCCTGCGCGACCTCTGCGAGGCCGCGCGCGCGTTCCCGGCACCGGTCATTGCGCGGATGCCGGGCTGGTGCCTCGGCGGCGGGCTCGAATTCGCCGCCGCCTGCGACTTCCGGATCGCCGCGCACGACGCCCATTTCGGCATGCCCGAAGTTCGCGTCGGCATCCCCTCGGTCATCCATGCCGCGTTGCTGCCGCGGCTGATCGGCTGGGGCCGCGCCCGCTGGCTGGTGATGACGGCGGAGAATATCGACGCGCCCACCGCGCTCGCCTGGGGATTGGTCGATGTGGTCGCGCCATCAGGCGGCCTCGACGCCGCGGTCGAGAAGACCGTGGCGGCGCTGCTGGAATGCGGCCCCGAGGCGCTGCGCGCGCAGAAGGCGCTGCTCCGGCAATGGGAAGAACTGCCGCTGAAAGAATCCGTCGACCTCTCGATCGCCGTGTTCGGGCAATCCTTCCTGACCGGCGAGCCGCAGCGGCTGATGCAGGGTTTTATCAATCGCAAGCGGTAGGCGGGTTCAGCGGCCCTCGAATTTCGGCTCCCGCTTCTCCATGAAGGCCTTGATGCCCTCCTGCATGTCCTGCGTCTTGAACAGCGGCAGGAGTTGCAGATAGACGTGGTGCACATGGTCCGGAAAGGTCTCGTTGAGCCCCATCCGCATCATCCGCTTGGCGGCCTGCACCGCCAGCGGCGCATTGGCCGCGATCTCGCGCGCCACCGCGCGCGCCCGCCCCATCAGTTCGGCGTCCGGCACCACCTCGTTGGCGAGGCCCCAGTCGAGGCATTCGCGCGCGCTGAGCGTGCGCCCGGTGAAGATCAGTTCGGAAGCCTTGGCCCAGCCGATCATCCGCGGCAGGAACCAGGTGCCGCCGGACTCCGGCACCACGCCGCGCTTGACGAAGGCCGCCGCAAGTTTCCCCGACTCCGCCATGATGCGGATGTCGCAGCCGAGCGCGGTGTCCATGCCGTAACCGGCCGCGCCGCCATTGACTGCGCAGATCGTCGGCTTGTCCATCGCCTGCAGCACTGTCGGCGGGGTGTTGCGCAGATCGAGCGACGTCGATGAGGATGCTGAGCTGATCCCCTCCCCGCTGCGTTCCTTGCGCAGATCGAGGCCGGCGCAGAAGGCGCGGCCGTTGCCGGTCAGGATGACGCACCGCACCGCTCTGTCCTCGTTGGCCCTGATCAGGAGTCGCGTGAGATCGTTCAGCATCGGCCCGGAGATCGTGTTCATGCGCGCGGGCGCATTGAGCGTGATGACCGCAATGCCGTCATCGACGTCGTACAGGACTTCGCTGGATTCGGTCTGCTCGGCGCGTGCGGATTGATTCATCGTAAGCGTCTCTTTCAATCGCGAAGGTGGGCGGTGATCGCGTTCCGGCGCATGCTGCCTTGCCATCCGGCCTCTTTCAAGCTGTAGTCCACCGGACGCCTGTCGCAAACGAAGCCGCACAGCCGGCCTGAGAACAAAAAACAGGAAACGCATGAGACCTGCCGGCAAAGGGCCGCTCGATTCCCTCTATTTCCACTATCCGACCTTCCCGGCGCGGCGCGCCCCCGAGCTCGACGGCCTCGCGGCGCGTCATCCGGTCGCGATTGTCGGCGCCGGCCCGATCGGCATGACCGCGGCGCTGGTGCTGGCGCGATACGGCATCCGCAGCGTCCTGCTCGACCGCAAGGACACCTTCAACGACGGCAGCCGCGCCATCTGCATCGCGCGGCCGAGCATGCATATCCTGGAGCGGATCGGGGCGGTCAAGCCCTTCGTCGAAAAGGCGCTGGGCTGGCGCTACGGCCGCAGCTATTACCGCGGCGAGCAGATCTTCCGGCTGGAGATGCCGCAGCCGCCGGGCGAGAAATACCTGCCGATGTACAATCTGCAGCAGCAATATATCGAAAAATTCCTGCACGACGCGGTCGCCGCCTGCGACCTCGTCGACATGCGCTGGCAGAGCGAGGTCGCTGACGTCGAATGCCGCAACGACGGCGTGTCGCTCCGTGTTGCCTCGCCGGCCGGCGATTATCGCCTCGAGGCCGACTACGTGCTCGCCGCCGACGGCGCGCGCTCGCCGGTTCGTTCACGGCTGGGCCTGCGCCTGAAGGGCGAGAACTACGAAGGCAAATATGTCATCGCGGATATCCGCATGGATCACGACTTTCCGACCGAGCGCCGCGCCTTTTTCGAGCCGAGCGGCAATCCCGGCGGCACCGTGCTGATCCACAAGCAGCCGGACGACATCTGGCGGGTGGACTACCAGCTCCGCGAAGGCGAGAGCGAGGAAGAGGCCTTGCGCGAGGAAAATATCCGCGCCCGCGTCGGCGCCATCCTCAAAGATATCGGCCACGACAAGCCGTGGGAACTGGAATGGTGGAGCATCTATTCCGCCAACACGCTGTGCCTCGACGACTACCGGCACGGCCGGGTGTTCTTCATCGGTGACGCCGCGCATATCGTGCCGATCTTCGGCGTGCGCGGTCTCAACAACGGCCTCGCCGACGCCGATAATCTCGGCTGGAAGCTCGCAGCCGTGCTCAAGGGCGAGGCGGACGAAAAGCTGCTCGACAGCTATTCGCCGGAGCGGCGCGGCGCCACGCTGGACGTGTTCGCCAACGCCACCAAGAGCACCCGCTTCATGACCCCGCCGACCCGCGGCTGGCGGCTCGCGCGCGAAGCGGCGCTCTCGCTCAGCCTCCGTCACGAATTTCCGCGCGGCCTCGCCAATCCCAGGCAGATGCAGCCCTACACCTATTCGGAAAGCCCGCTGACGCCCTACGCCAGCCGCGATGCCGACTTTGCGGCCGGACCGGCCAGCGGCAGCGCCTCGCCCAACGCCAGGCTGACCGACGGCAGCTTTCTTCTGGATCGCGCCGGCGACGGCCTGACCGCGATCCTGTTCGGCGACGGCGCGGCCAATACCGAACAGGCCGGACTTCTCGATCAACTCGGCAAGCTCGACCGGCGCTTCATTGCATTGCGGATTCAACCCCCGGGCCTCGCGGCCACGGCAGATGCGATTGCCGACGGGGATGGCGAAATCGCCCGGCTGTTCAATGCTCGGCCGGGGACGCTCTATCTGCTGCGTCCGGACCTGCACATCGCCGGGCGCTGGAAGACCATCGCAGCCGACGAAGTCCTGCGCACCGCGCGCCTCTGCCTGGGGAGAACGGCGCCATGAGCACGATGCGTTCCGAAGACTTCGAAGCCGCCTACGAGACGCTGGCGACAGCGATCGATTCGGCCGGCCCCGAGCGCGAGGCACTGTTTCTGACCCGGCTGGCGCTGCTGCTCGGCCATGAACTCGGCGACATCGCCGCCTTCAGGAAAGCGATCCTGACGGCGCTCGAAGGTATTGAATAAGCGGGTCAATCCGGCGGCCTGAGGCCGCCGATCCCCCTCGCCGGCCAGTTCACGATAATTTATCCCGCATCGCCGTTGCAAATCCCGCGGCGCATCATATGATGATCATAATTCAAACGGCATTGCCTTCGCGCGCAAAGAATTTGAGGAGCCCCGCCATGGCCGCAGCTTCCGATCCCGTCGTCATCGTTTCCGCCGCCCGCACTCCGCTCGGCCGGTTCATGGGCGAGTTGTCGCCGTTCAGCGCCCACCAACTCGGCTCCCACGTCATCGGCGCAGCTCTTCAGCGGGCCAAATTGCCACCGGAGCGGATCGACGAAGTGTTCATGGGCTGCGTGCTGCCGGCCGGTCAGGGCCAGGCCCCGGCGCGGCAGGCCGCGCGCGGCGCCAAACTGCCGGACGCGACGGGAGCGACCACCATCAACAAGGTCTGCGGTTCCGGCATGAAGGCCACGATGCTGGCGCATGACATCATCCATGCCGGCTCCGCCGACATCGTGTTGTCCGGCGGCATGGAGAGCATGACCAACGCGCCGTACCTGCTGGCAAAGGCACGCGGCGGTTACCGCGCCGGCCATGACCGCATCATCGACCACATGATGATGGACGGCCTCGAAGACGCCTATGAGACCGGCCGCTCGATGGGCGATTTCGGCGAAGCCACTGCCGAGGCCTATCAGTTCACCCGCGCCGACCAGGACGCCTACGCCATGGAAACGCTGACCCGCGCCCGCAAGGCGGTGGAAGGCGGCGCGTTCAGGGCCGAGATCGCGCCGATCACGGTCACCGAAAAGTCCGGCCCGCGCGTCATCGCCAATGACGAGCATCCGCTCAAGGTCGATCCCGCCAAGATTCCCGGGTTGAAGCCGGCATTCCGCGCGGGCGGCACGATCACGCCGGCCGCCTCGTCGGCCAATGCCGACGGCGCCGCGGCGCTGATCCTCGCGAAGCGCTCGCTCGCCGACCGCAACGGCCTCCCTGTACTGGCCGAGATCAAGGGCCACGCCACCCACAGCCAGGAACCGCAATGGTTCACCACGGCGCCGATCCCGGCGATCCGTAAATTGCTCGACAAGGTCGGCTGGAGCGCCGGCGATGTCGATCTGTTCGAGATCAACGAGGCCTTTGCAGTGGTGGCGATGGCCGCGCAGCGCGATCTCGGAATCCCCCGCGACAAACTCAACATCAACGGCGGCGCCTGCGCGCTCGGCCATCCGATCGGCGCCACCGGCGCCCGCCTGATCGTCACGCTGCTGCATGCGCTGGAAGCGCAGAACCTGAAACGCGGCGTCGCCGCGCTCTGCATTGGCGGCGGCGAAGCCACCGCCATCGCCGTGGAGCGCATCGTCCACTAGGCCCAGACTTCAATTGGTCCACGTGTGGTCGCGGCGGCCATGAGAATTGCAGATACTGGTTTTGTCCTGAATTGAGGGAAATATGGCATTTCGGACATCGGAGGCTCGTGCAACATGCCGCGGTCAAGCAAGGCTTCGAAAGGCTCAATCCGTTTCCATTGCGGATTTGATCCAACCGAGTGCGGCGCCTAGGTCATCTGGCCTCATCATCACCCGGAATTCCGGCAAGGAACTTTCATGATCTCCAATTGGCTGTCAGCCGCCCTCGCCCGCCGCAACATCCATTACGGCTGGGTGATGGTCGGCGTGACCTTCCTCACTGCGCTGATCACCGCCGGCACGGTCGGCGCGCCCGGCGTCTTCATCGTGCCGCTGCAACAGGAATTCGGCTGGAGCACCGCGGAGATTTCCTCGGCGCTGTCGATCCGCTTCATCCTGTTCGGACTGATGGCGCCGTTCGCCGCCGCGTTGCTCAACCGTTACGGTTTGCGCAACGTCACCCTGTTGTCCTTGCTGATCGTGGCTTCTGCGCTGGTGATGTCGCTCGCGATGACAGACGTCTGGCACCTGGTGCTGCTGTGGGGCGTCGTCATCGGCCTCGGCACTGGCATGACCGCGCTGGTATTGGGCGCCACCATCGCTACGCGCTGGTTCGCCGCGCGGCGCGGCCTTGTCGTTGGCATCCTCACCGCCAGCGTCGCCACCGGACAACTGGTGTTTCTGCCGCTGCTCGCTGCCATCACCGAGCGGCTGGGCTGGCGGATCGCGCTGCTGCTGGTCTGCGTCATGCTCGGCGTCGCCGCCTTGGCGGTGCTGCTGGTGGTGCGCGACCGCCCGAGCGATCTCGGATTGCGGCCGTTCGGCGATGCAGGCACCGAGCCGCTGCCGGCGCCGCCGCCCAATACCGCGCCGATCATGGCGGCGGCGCTCGGCACCCTGCGCGATGCCGCCAGGACACGGGTGTTCTGGATCCTGTTCGCCACCTTCTTCATCTGCGGCGCCAGCACCAACGGCCTGGTTCAGGTCCATCTGATTCCGATGTGCCTCGATTTCGGCATCCCGCAGGTCCAGGCCGCCGGCCTGCTCGCCGCCATGGGTATCTTCGATTTCGTCGGCACTATCCTGTCGGGCTGGCTGTCGGACCGCTACGACAATCGCTGGCTGCTGTTCTGGTATTACGGCCTGCGCGGGCTGTCGCTGCTGCTGCTGCCGTTTTCCGATTTCTCGTTCTACGGGCTGTCGCTGTTTGCGATGTTCTACGGCCTCGACTGGATCGCGACGGTGCCGCCGACGGTGCGGCTGACCGCGCAACGATTCGGGCCGGAACGTGCCAATCTGGTGTTCGGCTGGATCTTCGCCGGCCATCAACTGGGCGCCGGCGCCGCCGCCTTCGGCGCCGGACTGTCGCGGACAATGCTGGCGAGCTACCTGCCGGCCTTCTTCATCGCCGGCGCGCTGTGCATCATCGCGGCGCTGATTATTCTTGCGGTCTCGCGGCCGCCGAAACCGGTCATCGCCTGAGGGCGGCGAATAGCGAGTGGCGAATAGAGTTTCCCCATTCGCTACTCCCTATTCGCTACTCGCCATTCCCTACTTCACGGCCTGATCGTGAAATTCTTCGGCGGGCCCGGCGTGCGCAGCGGCTCGGCGAGGCGGGCGAATTCGCACAACAGCGAACGCGTCTTGCGCGGGTCGATGATCTCCTCGACCCAGAATTTCTCCGCCGACCGGAACGGCGAGCGCAGCTTGTTGAGGCGGTCCTCGATCTCCTGCTGCTTGGCCTTGGGATCGTCCGATGCGTCGATGTCGGCGCGATAGGCCGCCTCGATGCCGCCTTCTAGCGGCAGCGAACCCCAATAGGCCGACGGCCAGGCATAACGCATCGAGAACCGGTTGGCCGGCTGATGCACCACGGCGGCGACGCCGAAGGCGTTGCGCACGATGATGGTGCACCAGGGTACCGTGGTCTGGTTGACCGCGGCCATGGCGCGCACGCCGTGGCGGATGGTCGCCGCCTTCTCGGCCTCGAGCCCGATCATGAAGCCCGGACAATCCATCAGATAGACTACCGGCAGATGGAAGGTTTCGGCGAGATCGACGAAGCGCACCACCTTCTGGCACGCCTCCGACGTCCACGAGCCGCCGTAGTGAAAGGGATCGCTGGCGAGCAGCAGCACCGCGCGGCCGTCCAGCCGGGCAAATCCGGTGATGACCGGGCGGCCGAAATTCGCCGCCATCTCGAAGAACGAACCCTTGTCGACGACAGCGTCGATGATCGGGCGCATCTTGTAGACCTGGCGGCGGTTGCGCGGCACCGCCTTCATCAGGGATTCTTCCGCGCGTTCCGGATCGTCGTCGCAGGCAACCGTCGGCGGCAGGTCGTAAACCGACGACGGCAGATAAGAGAGAAAGCGCTTGGCGCAGGCGAAGGCTTCCTCCTCGGTTTCGACGGCATGATCGACGCCGCCGGCGCGGGTCTGGATATCGGCGCCGCCGAGTTCCCACTTGGTGAGATCCTGGCCGAGGCGCTTCACGACAGGCGGACCGGCGACGAACATCGCCGAGGTCTTGGTCATGACCGAGTAATGGCTGGCGGCGAGCCGCGCCGCGCCGAGGCCTGCGACCGAGCCAAGCCCGAGGCCGACCACCGGCACGCGGGCCATGTTCGCGATCGTGTACCAGTACCAGCGGGTGCCGCCGACGCCGCCGGGCAGATTGGCCGCGCCCTTGGTTTCGATGGTCTTCACCGAGCCGCCGCCGCCGGAGCCCTCGATCACGCGGATGATCGGCATGCGGAAGTCGTGCGCCATCTCCTCGGCCATCAGGGGCTTGGCGGAAATGGAAGCATCCGCGGAGCCGCCGCGCACGGTGAAATCGTCGCCGACCACCACCACCGGCCGGCCGTCGATCTTGCCACGGCCGAACACGCAGTTCGCCGGCGTCAGGCCGGTGAGTTCGCCGCGCTCGTTATATTCGGCAGTGCCGGATATCGCGCCGATTTCGTGGAAGCTGTTCTGATCGACCAGTCCGTCGATGCGATCGCGAACGGTGAGCCGACCCTGGTCGCGCTGCCGCTTGACCTTGTCAACGCCTCCCATCTCGCGCGCGAACGCTTCGCGCCGGGCGAGGTCGTCGAGTTCCGGCTTCCAGGTCATTCGTATCCTCCGTCTTTATGATTTTATTGTTATGGGTCGTCACTGGAAGCGGCTTTCTATCCAGCCGATTGCTGAAGATATCTCCCTCGGCACCCTCGAGCATGCTGCCGACCGCAAAGCCGAGATCGAGCATCCGCGGCGCAACCTCCTTGTGCAGGCGCTTCTCGTCATACATCGCGGACAAAAGGCCGATCGTCACCACGACAAAGGTCTGGTACTGCGGCGACCACATCGGCACAGCGAGACCGTTGATGTGCGGGCTCCACAGGCCGCAGGCGACGACATAGCCGTGCTCCCTCAGGAAGCGACGGTTGGCTTCGAGCCGCGGCCGCAGCACCTTGGCGCCTTCGGGGTTTTCACGTTCCATTTCCACAAGCAGCGCGTCGCCGACATCGGCATCGAGCGCCGCCGTGTAGGCGTGCCCCGCCGCGGTCGAGGCGATCGCGATGCGGCTGCCGGTGCTCTCGTGCAGGCCGAGCGCGTTGGCGGCGCGGGCATATTCGAGATAGACGAGGTGAAAGCGATCGGGAATCACGAAGCCGACGGTGCCAGGCAATTGTTCGGCGACATCCTGCAGCCGCTGCCGGATCAGGTTGCGAAGCTGCAGTCCCCGCATCATCGAGGTGCTCATCGCCACCGCGCTCGGGCCGATGCGGTATTTCTGGTCGCGCGGCAGATAGACCAGCTGGCCCATCCGGGTCAGCGTGTGAGTCAACCGCGACACCGTCGATCGCGGCAGTCCGCAGCGATTGGAGATTTCCAGATTGCCGAGCCGCGCCTCGTGGCCCTCAAAACAACGCAATACGTCGAACGCACGCGACACCACCTGAATGACATCGCCCTCGCCCGCCAGATCGCTGGCGAGCATTCCCTGCTTACTGAGCCGTTCCGAGCGTCTTCCCATGTGATTTTTTCCATTCCGTCAGGCGGAATAAAATTCCACTTGTAGATCAAGCTACCTCAGGCAATCTGCGGCCACAACAAAAAGCCGTTCGCGAGGGCATCTGTCCGACAAACGGTCGTCCCCGGGAGAACGGAATGCCAGAAATCAAGATTGTGACCGAAGTGGCCGGACGCGTTTGCGCGCTGCCCGTTGAAATCGGCGGCAGCGTCGGCGACGGCGACGACATCGCCTTCGTCGAAGCCATGAAGATGGAAATCCCCGTCGCCTCGCCTGCAGCGGGCAAGCTCAAGCTCATTCTCGTCAGCGTTGACGACGTCGTCGCCGAAGGTCAGGTGCTCGCCGTCATCGAGACGTGAGTACCGCCGGCCGCTTCATCGACTTCGGTCCGATCGAGTTCCGCGACGATCCGTTCGGCTCGACGGATCGTGGGCTCAGCGATAACCGCCCGGTCGTTGCCATCGCCATCAAGCGATGACATGATCCGGCCAACAAACAGTCATTTTTCGCGCAGCGAAAATATTGGAGGGAAGATGATCCGTCGCCTGATCGTGCTCACGCCTGTCATTGCTGTCACGAGTATTTCGCTGCTGACCTTGCCCGTGGCTCGCGCCCAGGACGTCAAACTGCCGCCGACCATGACGTTCACGGCCTACGACACCGGCACCGCCGGTTTCAATATTGCTGTCGCCGTCGGCAAGATGATGAAGGACAAATACGGTACCGATCTGCGGGTGCTGCCCGCGGGCAACGACGTTGCGCGCCTGTCGCCGCTGCGTGCCGGCCGGGCGATGTCGTCGGCGATGGGTTCCGGCACCTATTTCGCACAGGAAGGCGTGTTCGAATTCGGCGCCAAGGAATGGGGACCGCAGGCCCTGCAGCTGGTGCTGTCGACGGTCGACTGCAATGGCGCCTCACTCGGCGTGGCGAAGGACACCGGCGTGAAGGAGGTCAAGGACCTCAAGGGCAAGCGCGTCGGCTTTGTCGTCGGCTCGCCGGCCTTGAACCAGAACTCGCTGGCGATCCTGGCATTCGGCGGTCTCAAGCAAAGCGACGTCAAGTCCGTCGAGTTCTCGAGCTATGGCGCGATGTGGAAAGGCCTGCTCAACAACGACGTCGACGCCGCCTTCGCAACCACGATCACGGGCCCGGCGAAGGAAGCCGAGACCTCACCGCGCGGGCTGGTCTGGCCGCCGCTGCCGCACAACGACAACGCCGGCTGGGAGCGGGTGCAGAAGGTTGGATCGTTCTTCTTCCGGCACAACGCGACTTGCGGCGCGGGCATTTCCAAGGAAAAGCCGATCGAAATGGGAACCTATCCGTATCCGATCTTCGTGGTTTACGGATCGCAAGCCCCCGACCAGGTCTACGCCGTCACCAAGGCGATGATCACCGGCTACGACGTCTACAAGGACGCCGCCGCCGGTGCGAGCGGGCTCGCGGCCGACAAGCAGACCAAGAAGTGGGTGGTGCCGGTGCATCCCGGCGCGGTGAAGGCGCTCAAGGAAGCCGGCCAGTGGAGCGACGACCAGGAGGCGCACAATAATGCACTGTTCAAGCGGCAGGCGGTTCTGGCGGCGGCGTGGGCGGATTTCGGCAAATCCAGCCCGCCTTCCGATGACAAGGAATTCCTGGCGAGCTGGATGAAGGCGCGCGCCGCGGCGCTGAAGAAGGCCAACATGCCGAACGGATTCGACGAATAGCGCTGCTTCGAAGACAGCCTCAGCTGCCACGCCCGCGCCGGATCGGCCGGGCCATTTGACGGGATAACTCATGTCGACTGCATCACCGACTGCCGACTCCGAAAAGCCGGCGGCCAAACGTATCGAGTTCGACGATCCCCACGGCAGCCTCGACAATTTGCAGGAGGCCGAGGTCACGCGGGTGCGGACCCTGACCGGCGGCTGGCGCTGGGCGCTGATCGTGGCCACCGCGGCGACGATCCTGCTCTGCATCAACCAGCAATTCTCGCTGCGGTTCTTCATCGGCTACACCCAGCTCAACACCGAATATTTCTATCTGCTGATCGCGCTGATGCTGCCGTTCACCTTCCTGATCTTTCCGGGCTCGGAAAGCTCGCCGCTCGATCGCATCCCCTGGTACGATGTCCTGTTCTTTGTCGTGACTTCCGGCGCGGCCGTCGTGCTGATGCGCAGCGTGCGCAAGGCTGCGGAAGCCGGCTGGGAATTCGGCGGCGCCCCGATGCCGGTGATCGTTGCGGGCCTGGTGATGTGGTTCGTGCTGATGGAGGCGCTGCGCCGCACCGGCGGCTGGAGCCTGCTGCTCAGCGTGCTCCCCTTCACCGTCTATCCGCTGTTTGCCGACGCCAGATGGCTTGGCCCGTTCCGCGGCACCGAGTCGACCCTCGAACAGGCCACCTCGTATCACGTGCTGTCGGGCGAAAGCCTGCTCGGCATCCCGATCCAGGCGTTCGCCGACACCGTGATCGGCTTCCTGGTGTTCGGCACCGCGCTGATGATGACGGGCGCCGGCAAGTTCTTCATCAACCTGGCGTTCGCGCTGTGCGGCACGTTCCGCGGCGGCGCCGCCAAGGTCTGCATCTTCGCCAGCGGCCTGCTCGGCATGATGTCCGGCTCGATCATTTCCAACGTGCTGACAGCCGGCACCATGACCATTCCGGTCATGAAGAAGAGCGGCTTTCGCGCCTCCTATTCCGCCGCGATCGAGGCTTGCGCCTCGACCGGCGCCGTGCTGGCGCCGCCGGTGATGGGCGCGACCGCGTTCGTGATCGCGCAGTTCCTCAACGTCAGTTACGCCGATGTCGCGATCGCGGCGATCATTCCGGCAGCGCTGTATTATATCGGCCTGTTCGTGCAGGTGGATTCTTACGCTGCCCGGCACGGCCTTGCGGGTATCCCGCGATCCGAGCTGCCGAGGGTATGGGATACCATCAAGGACGGCTGGTACTATATCTTCGTCATCGCACTGCTGATCGTCATGCTGCTGTACTTCAAACGCGAGAGCCATGCGCCGTTCTACGCCACCGCGCTGCTGCTGGTTCTGAACCAGCTGTTTTCGAGGGAAACCCGCTGGACGTTTTCGACGATCAACAAGTTCCTCGAGGTCAATGGCCGCACCTTCGTCGAGCTGGTAGGCATTCTCGCTGGCTGCGGCCTCCTGATCGGCGCGTTCTCGATGACCGGGGTGGTCTCCAGCCTCGCCAACGATCTCCTGCGGATCGCCGGCGACAACGCCTTCCTGCTGCTCGGGATGTGCGCCTTCACCAGCCTCGTGCTCGGCCTCGGACTGACGACGACGGCCTGCTACATCTTCCTTGCCATCCTGGTGGCGCCGGCGCTGGAAAAACTCGGCCTCAACAAGATGGCCGTGCACATGTTCATCTTCTACTGGGGCATGCTTTCGTCGATCACGCCACCGGTGGCCATCGCCTCATTCGCCGCGGCCGGCATAGCCGGTTCGCCGGCCATGAAGACCGGCTGGGAATCGATGTGGGTCGGCAGCATCATCTATTTCATTCCCTTCTTCTTCGTGCTGAACCCAGCGCTGGTGCTGCAAGGCGATAGCCCCTATTTCGAAGGGCTCGGCCTGATGGCGCTGGCCGCCTTCGGCACCTTGTTCATCTGCGGCGGCATTCAGGGCTATCAGGCGTTCGTCGGCGATCTCCGCCGCGCCGGTGCGATGGAGTGGCCGATACGGGTGCTGCTGGTGATCGGCGGCTTCGTGATCGCGACGCCCGGCGGCGGCATCATGCCGATCTCGCAGTTCCAGGTCACCAGTCTGGGGCTGGCCATCCTGGTCCCGACGGTCGTGATCGCGCGGCTCCTGATGCGGGGGCAGCCGCTTGCAGCGGGCCAGTTACGCGTCCGCTGATTGCGCAGCAAGACTGGGGGCGATGAATCCGCGACCGCGTGATCGTCGCCAATACGCGGGTGGATCTGCTGACGGCGAACTAGCGTCGTTTCGCCGTTTCCAGCAATTGCAGCGTCGGATCGATCCCCGTCGCGTTGACGCCGGCCGCCTTCAGCATTCGGCAAAAGCGGCCTTCACCACAACCAACATCAAGCGCGCGTTCAAACCGCCCCCTCCCGACGCGGCCAAGCATGACCGGATCGAGCACATGCTCCCGCGCCCAGTCGCCCCGCTCGCCCATGGAGTCGATCCAGGCCTGGGCTGAACGATCCCATCCATTACCCATCGGAGCGCGGTCCTGATCAGCTCACCACTTCCGTCACCGGCTGCATGTCGATGCCAAAGGTTTCCAGGAACTTCGACGTCATGATGTAGAAGCCGACCGAAAGCTGCAGCTCGACCAATGCTGCCGGCGTCAATTTTGACGCGATGGCATTGAAGGTCGCATCGGTCGGCTTCCTCAGCTTGACGATCTCATCGGTGAAGGCCAGCGCGGCCCGCTGCACCTCGTCAAAGCAGGTCGCGGCCTGCCAGTTCTCCAGTGCCTCGTTTTGCTCGTCGGTGACGCCGACATTCTTGCCGATACGCTTGTGCGCGACGATCTCGTACGGCGCCTCGCACAGGATCCCCGTGCGCGTGATCGCGAGTTCCCGCACCACCGGATCGAGTTCGCCCTTGTGACGGATCGCGCCGCCGAGCCGGCAGTACTGTTCGAAATAGCTCGGCGAATGCGCCATCATCCGGAAGATATTGGCATTGCGGTTCTTGCCGAGAATTTCCTTGGTGCGCTCGTTCGATTTCGTCGTGTCGCAATAGTCGATGCGGGCCATGATTCACCTTGGGTTTTCGGTTCTTGATTGTTGTTTTCGGAGCGTGGGTTCCATTCCACAGTAACGGGCGGCTGACCACGGAGCAACACAACCGAGTCAAAATGCCGCCGCATTACTGTTCGATCCTGAGACGGTCGACGTTCGCTGAGTGGGGACTCAATTCAAGCGAATGCTCGTCGCGGGGTGTTCCGAGTAAAGAATTATGGCCTTCGTTTGCGCTCTCGCGCAGCGATGAGTCATGCCCAAGTCTAGGGAGATCGGCATGAAGGAAGCCAGCAAGAGGGCGGCCTCGGAAGCGTTCGCGCAAATGCTGGCGGTGACGGCCATGCTCGTCATTGCCAGCTTCATCTTTTACGGGCGGTGACGGATTCACCCTTTTGGGTGACGGCAAGCAAGCAACTCACTTCGCCTTCTCGAAATACGGAACCAGGCGCCCGGCAAACGGCGCGAACCGCGCGGTGACCTTGTCGCCGATGGCGAGATCATTGTCGCCGTGGGCCATCATGCGAAAGCCCTCCGCGGTATCGACCAGCACGATGTTGTAAGGCACATGCGCACGGGTCTCCGGCGTCGCGGCGCGGCATACCAGCGAGGTCGCGTAGACCGTCCCCTCACCGCTTGCCGCTTTCTCCGCCGGCTCCGGCGCGCCGCAGACGCAGCAGAAGCTGCGGCGGAAATATTGCAGGCTCCCGCAGGCCGCGCAGGCCTGATAGACGATCGCTTCCGCGCCCGTGGTCCAATCCGCGAGTTTGTCGCTCATCGCACCCGCTCCAGGAACATGCTGACATGCGAGGACAGCACGCCGCCGTCGCCATGCAGCAGCGCGATCGAGGCATCGCGCACCTGGCGATTGCCGGCCCGCCCCGTCATCTGCAGGTGGGTCTCAACCAGATGCGCCATCGCGCCGCCGACACCGCAATGGCCGTAGCTGAGCAGCCCGCCATGGGTATTGAGCGGCATCGCACCGTCTTGGCTGAAATGCCCGGAGCGTACCCGCGCCGCCGCCTCGCCGCGCCCGGCTAGGCCCAGATCTTCCAGCAGCATCGCCAGCGTGATCGTAAAACTGTCGTAGACCGCGGCGTAGCGCACATCCGATATCGCGACGCCGGCGACCTGTTTTGCCTTTGCGATCGCAATCTCGGCGCCGAGTTCGCTCAAGGCGGGCGCTGCAGTGACATGCTGATGGGTATGCGCCTGCGCGCAGCCCCTCACCCGCACGCCGACATCGCCGGTGCGTTCGCGGCTGACCACGAAGGCCGCGCCGCCATCCGACACCGGGCAGCAATCCAGCAGTTTCAGCGGCATCGCCACCGGCTTCGAGGCCATCACGTCCGCGACCGTGATCGGGTCGTGAAATTGCGCGCCGGGATGGGTCAGCGCATGCTTGCGCATCAACACCGCGAATTCGGCAAGGTCGCCCTCCGTCACGCCGTATTCGTGCATGTAGCGCGAGGCGACCAGGCCGTAATAGGCCGGGATGGTCGGCCCCAGCGGCACCTCGTAATCGGGATGCCCGACCTGCGCCAGCGCCAGAATCGAGGCGTCGCGGCTCTGCCCGGTCAGCCGGTTCTCGCCGGACACGACCAGCACGTGCCTGACCACGCCGGCCTCGACCAGCTGGTGCGCCAGCATCGTCATCGCGAGCCCGGTGGCGCCGCCGACCTGCACGGCGTGGGCGTAAGACGGCTTGATGCCGAAATGCTCGGCGAACACGGTCGCCAGCATGATGTGCGGTGAAACCGTGGAGTAGCCGCAGAGAATGCCGTCGATCTCGCTGCGCTGCAGCCCCGCATCCGATATCGCCAGCTGCGCTGCCTTGCTCATGAGGTCGAGCGAAGATGAGCCCTCATGCCTGCCGTAAGCGGTCAGTCCGACGCCGGTGATGAAGCTCATGATAGTGCGACTTCGTTTGATGCCGTCATTCCGGGATGGCCCGAAGGACCAGACCTCAGATGCGCAACTGCGCATCGGGGAATCTCGAGATTCTCCGATGTGCAATTGCACATCGTAGTTCGCATCTTCGATGCGCCCCGGAATGACGGCTGAAAATTCCGGTCGACTTCCATCATCTCAATACGATTTGGGCAGGCCCAGCACCTTCTCGGCGATGAAGCTGAGAATGAGCTGAGGGCTGATCGGAGCGATGCGCGGGATCAGGGATTCGCGCAAATAACGCTCGACATGGAATTCCCTGGCATAGCCGAAGCCGCCGTGGGTCATGACAGCCTGCTCGCAGGCGTGGAAGCCGGCTTCGGCGGCGAGGTATTTGGCGGCATTGGCCGCCGGGCCGCACGGCAGGCCCTGGTCATATTGCCAGCCCGCCGACATCACCATCAGCCACGCCGCTTCCAGCTCCATCCAGTTCTTGGCCAACGGATGCTGGATTCCCTGGTTCATGCCGATCGGGCGGTTGAACACGATGCGGCTCTTGCCGTAGGCCGCAGCGCGCGCCAGCGCCACCTTGCCCAGGCCCACCGCTTCGGCGGCGATCAGGATGCGCTCAGGATTCATGCCGTGCAGGATATATTCGAAGCCGCGGCCTTCCTCGCCGAGACGGTCCTCGACCGGGATCTCGAAATTCTCGAAGAACAGTTCGTTGGAGTCGACGGGCTTGCGGCCCATCTTCTCGATCTCATGCACGGCGACGCGATTCTTGTCGAAATCGGTGTAGAACAGGCTCAGACCGTGGGTCGGGTTCTTGACCTCTTCCAGCGGCGTGGTGCGGGCCAGCAGCAATATCTTGCTGGCGACCTGCGCGGTGGAGATCCAGACCTTCTGGCCGTTGACGACGTACTTGTCGCCCTGCCGCACCGCGCGCGTCTTCAACTGCGTGGTGTTCAGCCCGGTATTCGGCTCGGTAACCGCGAAGCAGGATTTGTCACGGCCATCGACGATCGGCGGCAACATGCGCTGGCACTGCTCCTTGGTGCCGAACACCACCACCGGATTGAGCCCGAACACGTTCATATGCACGGCAGAGGCGCCGGACATGCCGGCGCCAGATTCCGAAATCGTCCGCATCATGATCGCGGCGTCGGTGATGCCGAGGCCCGATCCGCCATATTCCTCGGGGATGCAGATGCCGAGCCAGCCGGCATCGGCCAGCGCCTTGTGGAAGTCGGCGGGATAGCCGCCCTCCTTGTCCTTCTTGAGCCAGTAGGCGTCGTCGAAGCGCGCGCAGATCTTGCCGACGGCGTCGCGGATCGATTCCTGGTTGGCGGACAGCGCGAAATCCATGATCTCAATCCTTGTTGGCGCCGGGCGCCGTTCCGGTGACGCCGTCGCGCACCAATGCAGCGATCTCGTCGGCGGAGAAGCCCGCCTCGCGAAGAATTTCCTCGCCGTGTTCGTTGAGACGCGGCGCCAGCCGCGCCGGCTCCGCCGCGGTGTCCGACCAGGTCGCCGACACCTTCATGTTGCGGATCCGGCCTTCGGTGGGATGGTCGATCACGGGAAAGAAATTGGTCGCGACCAGATGCGGGTCCTGCAAAATGCTCTCGAGATCGTGCATCGGCATCACGGGCACGTCGGCCTTGACCAGTAGCTCCGTCCATTCGGCGGTGGTGCGGGTGTCGAAAATCCGCGCGAGCTCGGCATAAACAGTGTCGATATTGGCGGCGCGTCCGGCGAAGGTGGCGAACTTCGGATTCTGGCGCAGATCGTCGCGGCCGGTCGCATCGAAGAAGGCGTTCCACTGCTTGTCGTTGTAGACGATCACGCAGATATAGCCGTCGGAAGTCTTGTACGGCCGCCGGTCGCGCGACAGGTGCCGCGCATAGCCGCCTCTGTCGAGCGGCGGCTCGTAGGTGAGCCCGCCCATGTGATCGCCCATGACGAAGCCCGCCATGGTCTCGAACATCGGAATATCGACGCGCTGGCCGCGCCCGGTGCGGTCGCGATGCACCAGGCTGGCGCAGATCGCGCCGACGGCGGTCAAGCCCACGATGCGGTCGACCAGCGCGTTCGGAACATAACGCGGCGTGTCGTCGCCGCCGACCGCCATCAGATGCGCCAGCGCCGAGCCGCCCTGGATCAGGTCGTCATAGGCCGGCTTGGCGGCATAAGGGCCGTCCTGGCCGAAGCCGAACACGCCGGCATAGATCAGCCGCGGGTTGAGTCTTGAGACCACGTCGTAGCCGAGTTGCAGCCGCGCCATCGCCTGCGGGCGGACATTGTAGACCAGCACGTCGGCGGTCTTGATCAGCCGCAGCACCGCGTCGCGTCCCGCCGGTTTCTTGAGGTCGAGGCAGAGGCTTCGCTTGCTGCGATTGGTGTTGAGGAACACCGGGCCCATGCCGGGATGCCGGGTCGGCCCGATCTGCCGCGTCACGTCGCCCTCGAGCGCCTCGATCTTGATGACGTCGGCGCCGTAGTCGCCGAGCATCTGGGTGGCATAGGGCCCCATCAGCACGGTCGTCATGTCGATGACCTTGATGCCCTCGAGCGGTCCCATGGCGTTATTTGCTCCCGATGCGACGGTTTTCGCCGCGGTTTTGTTGCTCAGGCCTAGTAACGGCAGCGCGCCGGCAAGATCAAGGGCGTGGCGGGTATGGGCGTATGCGTCTCGCGTCGTCCCGGCCAAGCGAAGCGCGAGCCGGGACCCATACTCCGTGAAGTCGCTAGTTTGCGCTGGGGTTAGTTGCCTCACACCAACCAAAGCCGGTGGTTATGGGTCCCCGCGTTCGCGGGGACGACGACAACCTACTTCTTCATCATCGCCCGCAGCTCGGTCTTCAGCACCTTGCCGTAATTGTTCTTCGGCAGGGCGTCGAGATAGACGTAGCGCTTCGGCCGCTTGAAGCGCGCGATCGAGGCGAGGCAATGCGCGTCGAGCTTGGCGTCATCGGCCTTGGCGCCGTCTTCCAGCACCACGCAGGCGACGACGATCTCGCCCCAGTCGGGATCGGGCACGCCGATCGCCGAAACCTCGCGCACATCAGGATGCGTCAACAGCGCCTCCTCGACCTCGCGCGGATAGATGTTGGTGCCGCCGGAGATGATCACATCCTTGGAACGATCCGACAGCGTCAGGAAGCCGTCTTGATCCAGCCGTCCGACGTCGCCGGTGCGCAGCCAGCCGTCCTTCAGCGTCTCGGCATTGGCTTTCGGGTTATTCCAGTAGCCGAGCATCACCGCGGAGCCCTTGGCCTCGACCTCGCCGGTTTCGCCAGATGGCAGCGGCTGGCCGTCGGCGCCGGTGATGCGGACCTGCATCACGCTCTGCGCGTGCCCGACCGAAGCGAGGCGCTCGAGATAGCGCGGATGGTCGGTACGCTCATGCCATTCGCGGCCGAGCGCGGTGATCGTCATCGGCGATTCGCCCTGGCCGTAGATCTGCACGAAGCGTTGGCCCATGGTGGCGATGGCATCCCTGATATCGGCAAGATACATCGGCCCGCCGCCATAGATGATGGTGCGGAGACCAGCACCGTTCTCGCCGCGGCGCTTGGCGGCATCGACCAGCCGCCGCACCATGGTGGGGGCGGCAAACATCACGACATTGTCGAGCTGCCGGCCGAGATTGAGCACTTCATCCGGATCGAAGCCTTTCGATTCCGGGACCACATGCCTCCCGCCGATCCGGACATGCGGAAAGTTATACAGCCCCGCGCCATGCGAAATCGGCGCGGCGTAGAGCGAGGCGTCGTGCGGGGTCGCCGGATCGACGTCGGCGAGATAGCACAGCGACATCGCCACCAGATTGCCGTGACTGATCATCACGCCCTTGGGGCGGCCTGTGGTGCCCGAGGTATAGAACAGCCAGGCAAGATCGTTGACCTCGCGCGGCAACGGCGCCGGCGTCCCCTCGCCGTCGCGGATCTTGCGATAGGCGTCGCTGTCCATCGACACCGTCTTCATTGCGGCGGGCAGGTCGCTCCTGGCTTCGGCCAGAGCCTCGGCGGTGTCGTCGGAGACAAAGGTCAGCTTGGCGCCGCCGTCGCTGCAGATCCACGCCGCCTCGCGGCCGTGCAGCTTGGCGTTGATCGGGATCGCGACCGCGCCGATCCAGAAGATGCCGTACAGGCACTCCAGATATTGCGTGCAGTTGGTTGCGAACAGGCCGACGCGGTCGCCGGGCGCAATGCCGTAGTCGCGCGACAGCGCGGCTGCGATCGCCGCCGCACGCCGCGCGAAGGTGGCATAGTCCGCATCGAGATCGAAGCCGGTCAACAGTGCCGGCGAATGCGGGCGGAGACGCGCGGTCGCCGCCAGCCATTCGGCAACGTTCATCGCTCAAGCCTACTTGGCGGGCTCCAGCACGGAAACGTAGTTCGCCACCGCCGCACCGCCCATGTTGAAGATGCCCGCGAGCTTCGCATTCTTGATCTGCATGCCCTCGGGCGCCTGGCCGACGAGCTGCATCGCGGTCATCACATGCATGGAGACGCCGGTGGCGCCGATCGGATGGCCCTTGGCCTTCAACCCGCCGGACGGATTGACCGGCAGCTTGCCGTCCTTCTGGGTCCAGCCTTCCTTGATGGCGCGGGCGCCCTGCCCGCGCGGCGTCAGGCCCATCGCTTCATATTCGATCAGTTCGGCGACGGTGAAGCAGTCGTGGGTTTCGACAAAGGACAGATCGGACAGCTGCACGCCGGCCGATTGCAGCGCGCGCTGCCAGGCCACGGTGCAGCCTTCGAACTGCAGGATGTCGCGCTTGGACATCGGCAGGAAATCCTGGGCATGCGCGGTAGCGCGGATGTTGACCGCCTTGCCCATGGTCTTGGCGGTCTCGGCATCGGTCAGCACCAGCGCGGCTGCGCCGTCCGACACCAGCGAGCAGTCGGTGCGCTTCAAGGGGCCCGCGACGAACGGGTTCTTCTCGCTCTCGGAGCGGCAGAATTCGTAGCCGAAATCCTTGCGCATCTGCGCATAGGGATTGGCGACACCGTTCTTGTGGTTCTTGGCGGCGATCATCGCCAGCGCATCGGACTGGTCGCCATATTTCTGGAAATAGGCCTGCGCGATCTTGCCGAACACGCCGGCGAAGCCGCCGGGGGTGTCGCCATCCTCGGGCAGATAGGAGGCGCGCAACAGGTTGCGGCCGATTTCGGCCGGCGGCGTCCGCGTCATCTGCTCGACGCCGACCACCAGCACGATCTTGGCCGCGCCCGCGGCGATCGCCCGGATGCCCTGATGCACAGCGGCCGAACCGGTGGCGCAGGCATTCTCGACCCGGGTTGCCGGCTTGAACCGCAAGGCGGGATCGGCCTGCAGCACCAGGGATGCGGTAAAGTCCTGCGGCGAGAAGCCGGCATTGAAGTGCCCGAGCACGATTTCGTCGACGTCGGCGGCCGTAATCCCGGCGTCCGCCATCGCCTCGGTCGCGACCTTCACCACGAGGCTTTCGACGGTTTCGGTATCGAATTTGCCGAACGGCGTGTGCGCCCATCCGACGATGCTGGCTGTCATGGCGGTTCTCCCTGCATTGCTCGGAAGGCGTTGTAGCCTATTGGCAGGAATACTTCACGCCGGTTTCAATAATTTCATCGCTCGATTGCACATGGCGGTTATGCCGGCCCAGTTGCCGGACCTGACATCTGCAGCCGGACATAGCCAGGAACCGCCCACCGCGACCACATTGGGCTCGGCCAGCCAGGCCGCGGCGTTGGCCTCGCCGATGCCGCCGGTCGGGCAAAACATCACATCCGGAAAAGGCCCGGCCAGGGCGCGAAGCGCCTTGATGCCGCCGGACTGTTCGGCCGGAAAGAATTTCACGAGATCGAAGCCATGGGCCAGCGCCAGCATCAGTTCGGAGGCAGTGGCGATCCCCGGCGCCAGCGGCAAGGCGCTCGCCGAAGCCGCCTTCAGGAGATCCGGCGTGACGCCGGGGCTGATGCCGAAGCCGGCGCCGAGCGATTCGGCGCGCGAAAGATCATTGGCATTGAGGATGGTGCCGATCCCGACCTCGGCCTCCGGCACGTTGGCCATCATCGCCCTGGCGGCTTCGATCGCCACCGGCGTGCGCAGGGTGACTTCCAGTACCCGCACGCCGCCCGCGACCAACGCTTTGGCGAGCGGCACCGCGTCCTCGATCCGTTCGATGGTCAGGACGGGGATGATCGTCGCCTGCCGGAACAGCGCAGCAAGTTTTTCCTGTTTCGCTCTCATGGCGACGGCTTTCGAGCGGGTGGCGGCCCAGGCAAAATACTTGCCGGCATCGCCGAGCGCGGGATGATCGCGCCGGGATAGCAGACCACGACGCCGCCAAGACGATGACCGGCCCGCGCGGCTTCCGCCGGCTCAACGCCTGCAAGGCGTGCAGCAATGTAGGCAGCCGAGAAACTATCGCCGGCCGCCGTGGTGTCGACAACGGGCTGCGTCACAGGCTCCGCCCTCACCTCTTGCGAAACGCCTCCAAACCGCACGATGCTGCCCGGACTGAGGAGCTTCAATACCGCTTCGCCGCAGGGAATTCGCGCCATCAGTTGCTCGTCGCTGTCGTCGGGATAAAGCGGAAGCAAATCTTCCGTGGAGGCCAGCACAATATCGGATGCCGCAAACGCTTCGTCAAAGGCGGCGCGTGCGATATCAGGATCGGGCCAACCACTGGCGCGGCGATTGGCGTCAAAAACAATTGTCGTGCCGCGCCGTCGGGCCTGGCCGAGCGCACCGATCAATTTCGTCCGCCCCTGCGCGCCGTAGATGGACAGGGTAATGGCCGAGAGATAGACGACGTCGTAGGTGCCGAGCGACTCCAGGATGCCGTCGGTCTCGGGCAGATCCATCAAGCGGCGTGCGGCGGCGCTTTCCCGCCAGTGAAGGAAACGGCGGTCGCCAAACTTGTCGGTCTGGATCATGTAGAGGCCGGGCAATTTGCCCTTGAGCCGGACGACACGCTGCGTGCCGACACCCTCGGCCGCCCAGCCTGCGATCATTTCATCGCTCATGGGGTCATCACCGAGCGCGGTGACGTAGTCGACACCTACGCCAAGCCGGACGAGATAGATGGCGGTATTGAGCGTATCGCCGCCAAATCCCCGCGAATACAGACCGCCTTCCGCCTGCTTCAGCTCGATCATGCACTCGCCGATGCTGGCCACTTTGGTCATGAAAGCTCAACACAATAACGGCCTCTACACCGTCATTGCGAGCCAACGGGTCGCGCTTCGCGCCGACCCATTGGCTCCTCGCAATGACGACAAAGGCAAGCTTATGCCACGAACTTGCCGTCGAGTTCGTCCTCGATGTGAATTTTGATGATGTCGTCAAACGTCTTTTCGGCGGTCGTGAAGCCGAGTTCGCGGGCGCGTCTGGCCTCGAAATTGCGCGGCCAGCCGTCGACGATACCCATGATGAACGGGTCGGGTTCGCGCTTGATCCGGGCAGCGACCTTGTCGCCCGCCACCCGCTTCAGCGCCGCGATCTGTTCGCCGACGGTGGCCGAAAGACCGGGCATGGTGAGGTTGCGGCGCGCGCCGGCCGCCGCGCTATCCATGGTCGCCGCGTGAATCAGGAATCCCACGGCCGAACGCGGCGAAGCGTGCCAGTGACGGACCTCCTCCGACACCGGCAACACCGCTTCCTTGCCGGCCAGCGGTTCGCGCAGGATGTTGGAGAAGAAACCGGAAGCCGCCTTGTTGGGCAGGCCGGGACGGATGCAGATGGTCGGCAGCCGGATGCCGATGCCGTCCAAGAAGCCGCGGCGCGAATAATCCGCCAGCAAGAGTTCGTCGATCGCCTTCTGGGTGCCGTAGCTCAACAGCGGCGTATGGAAGAACTCGTCGCCGATCGCATCGGGGAACGGCGCGCCGAACACCGCGATCGACGAGGTGAAGACGACGCGTGGCTTGTAGCCGCCGCCGATCAGCCTGATGGCGTCGAACAGCATCCGGGTGCCGTCGAGGTTGATGCGATAACCCTTGTCGAAATCCAGCTCGGCCTCGCCGGAGACGATCGCCGCGAGATGGAAGATCACGTCGGGGCGATGCGCCACCAGCGGCGCGGCGGTGCCGGGGTCGGCGAAGTCGCTGGTGACGACGGTGATGGGGATCGCCGCGCCCACGGGCTTGGTCGGGGCCACGACATCGTGCAGCGTCATCCGCGAGATTTCGCGGTTGCCGAGCCGGCCGTCGCGCAACAGCCGCTCGGTCAACTTGCGGCCGACCATGCCGGCGGCGCCCAGAACCAGAATGTGCAAAGCCCAACTCCTTTTTCTTGAAAACTTATCTGATGCGGGCCTGCAGGCTCACTCTTTGACGGCTCCGGTCATCGCCGACACGTAGTGCTCGACGAAGAATGCGTAGAGGATGACCAGCGGCAGCGAACCCACCAGCGCGCCCGCCATCAACGATCCCCAGCGATAGACGTCGCCATCGACGAACTCGTTGACGATGGCGACCGGCACCGTCTTGTTCTGCACCGATGTAAGGAAGGTAAGCGCGTAAATGAATTCGTTCCAGCACAGCGTGAAGCAGAAGATGAACGCCGAAATCAGCCCCGGAATCGCCAGCGGCAGCACGATCTTGGTCAGGATCTGCCAGCGGCTGGCGCCATCGATCAGCGCGCATTCCTCCAGTTCGAACGGGATGGTCTTGAAATAACCCATCAATAGCCAGGTCGAGAACGGGATCAGGATGGTGGGATAGGTCAGGATCAACGCGAACGGCGTGTCGAACAGGCCGTACTGATACACAACGGTCGCGAGCGGAATGAACAGGATCGACGGCGGCACCAGATAGGACAGGAAGATCAGGCCCCCGACCCACTGCGCGCCGCGATAGCGCAACCGCACGATGGCATAGGCCGCGAGCACGGAGGCCAGGATCGACAGGATCGTCGAGCAAATCGCCACATACATCGTGTTCCAAAGCCAAAGCGGGTAATAGCTTTCGAACAGCAGCTTGTAGATGTGCTTGAATGTCGGGTTCCAGGTCCAGAACGGATTGAAGGTGTTGAGATCGAGCAACTGGTCGTCGGGTTTGATGGCAGTAAGCGCCATCCAGTAAAACGGGAACAGCAGGACGATCACGATGAGCGACAACGGCAGATAAAGCGTAACCATCCGGCGCGGCAGCGACTCCAGATAGCTCATGCCCTCGCTGTGATCGTCTCTCGCGACCGTCGGCGAGGTAGCGGTGAGTACAGCCTTGACGTCGACCGGCAGGGTGGGAATCTCAGTCATTGCTCTCTCCCTGCTGCCACTTACGCCGCTGCAGTCCGAACCATGAGATCATGATCGCCGCGAGCAGGAACGGAATCATCGCATTCGATATCGCCGCGCCCTCGCCGAGCACGCCGCCGATGATCGCACGCTGATAGGACAGCGTCGCCATCAGATGGGTCGCGTTGACCGGTCCACCGCGCGTCATCGCCCAGATCAACTGGAAGTCGGTGAAGGTAAACAGAACCGAGAACGTCATCACGACCGCGATGATCGGCGTCAGCAGCGGATAGGTGATGAACCGGAATCGCTGCCAGCTGGTCGCGCCGTCGAGCGTCGCGGCTTCGTAGAGCGATGGCGACACCGTCTGCAGGCCAGCCAGCAGCGTAATCGCAACGAAGGGAACGCCGCGCCAGATGTTGGCGAAAATCACGCACGCCCGCGCCCAGGCGACATCGCCGAGGAAATTGATGTTGTCGGTGATCAATCCCATCTGCTTCAGCGACCAGGAAATGATCGAGAATTGCGAATCGAAGATCCACCAGAAAGCCAGCGCCGACAACACGGTGGGCACGATGAAGGGGATCAGCACCAGAGCGCGCAGCATCGCCTTGAACGGCATGTTCTCGTTCAACAACAGCGCCAGATAGAGGCCGATCGCAAATTTGATGGCGCTGGCGACCGTGGTGTAGAGTAACGTGTTGAACACCGACAACCAGAAGATCGAATCGCCCCACAGCCATTCGTAATTTTCCGTGCCGATGAACACGCCGGGCCGCCCGATACGCGCATCCGTAAATGAAATCCAGACCCCCAGACCCAGCGGATAAGCCAGGAACAGGATCAGGAACGCCATCGCCGGCAGCATGAACCAGAAGCCGAGCCAGTTGCGATTGGCCCTGATCTGATCCCAGGTGGTGGCCTCACGAATTGGCCGCCTGCCGGTCCTGGGTTCGAGTGCGATGTCAGCCATTGCCGAAATCCCTTGGTATTAGCGATGCCGTCTTCACCGATGCGGGCGGTCGAATTTCGCGCAACGTCGTCGATCGGCGGGCTGCAGGCTGCCTGCAGCCCGCCGATTTCGTTCAACGATAGATGCGCTTCAACTGCCGTTCGGCAATTGCGATCGCGCCGGCGGCGGTCTCGCGGCCGGTGCAGTAGTTGGCGAACATGTCGACCACCAGGAAGTCGGCGATCGCGGTTGCCGCCTTCTCGCCGGGCGTACCGATGCCGGAAGCGGGAAGCGAGCGCTTGCTGGCCTGGCTGAACACCTGGTTCTTCGGGTCGGCGGTCCAGACCGGCGAGTTGTCGTAGGCGTTGAGCGTGTGGGTCAGATAGCCGCGCGCGCCGCTCAGCCACTTGTCGTAGTTTTCCTTCTCCAGCATGAAGGCAACGAAGGCTTTCGCCGCGTTCGGATACTTGGTGAAGTTGAATGCCAGGATCGGAACCGTGAGCTGCAGTTCGGTCGGCTTGCCGATCGGCCCGACCGGATACAGCGCGTGATAGGTATCCTCGGTAAGTTCCTTCTTGGTCGGATCGTCCTTGGCGGCGACGTAGATCGAGATGCCGTTGGCGGTGCAATAAAGTTCACCCGACAGGAACGCCTTGTTGTTGGAGCCGTCGTTCCACGACGCGGTGCCTGGAATGAAGGTGTCGGACAGCGCCTTGGTGTATTCCAGCGCCTTCACGGTCTCCGGCGAATTGATGATGACCTTGTCGTTCTTGTCGACCGTGTAGGCGCCGTGGCCCCACAGCATCCAGTGCAGCCAGCCGTTGGCATCGCCCGAGGCATGACCGAGCGCCATGCCGGCCGGCGTGTTGTTCTTCTTGAGCGCCTTGCACAATTCGAGGAAACCCGCGAAGTCCTTCGGGAATTCCTTGAAGCCGGCCTTTTCCATCGCCGATTTGCGGTAGGTCATGTAGCCGCCGATGGTGGCGACGGGAATGCCGAGCCAGTCGTTGCCCTGCTTGCAGGTAACGGCGGCCGCACTGGTCCATCCGCCATACTTCTTGCCGAGATAGTCGGCGACGTCGTTCATCTTCAGCACTTTGGTCGGGAATAACTGCGGCAGCGTGTGCAGGCCCCATGCGAGATCAAGACCCTGCCCGGTGTTGGCGGCGACGGAAGCCTTCGGCTGTACGTCCTCGAAGGACTCGCTGAAGACGTTCATCTCGGTGCCCGTGGCGGTCTTGAAGGCTGCGACCATGGCGTTGAAGGCATCATCCTCGGCCGGCACGAAGCGCTTCCAGCGCATCACGGTGAGCTTGGCGCCCTTCTCCGGCTTCCATGGCGATGCCTGCGCCCAGGCCTTGGCAAAATCAAGAAGAGCCGGCCCGGTAAGTGCGCCGGCCGCGGCAAGCGCGGTGCCGCCCTGAAGCAAAGTGCGGCGGGTAAAGTCTTGCATAGTCGATCCTCCCTTTTGAATTTGATTATGTCTTTAGGCGTTCAGTCGCTTCCCGGTAGTCTCGTCGAACAGATGCACGAGCGTTGGATCCGGCTTCAACCGGATCTTGTCGCCCGGATTGAATTGATGCCGCTCGCGGAATACGGCGACGACCTGTTCGCCGCCGAGTTTGGCGAAGACCTGGGTTTCCGAACCGGTCGGCTCGACCACCACGATCTCGGCCTCCGCACCATCGTCCGCGATGGTGAAGTGCTCAGGCCGGATGCCGTATACCGCGGGCCGGCCTTCGGAATTGGCGGGCGCCGAGGCGAGCGGAAGCTTGACCCCGTTCGGCCCCTCGAACCCGGCGGTGCCGTTCGACTTCACCTTGCCTTTGAGGAAATTCATCGCCGGCGAGCCGATGAAGCCGGCGACGAACTGGTTGTCCGGCTTGTCATAGAGCTCGAGCGGTGTGCCCATCTGCTCCACGATGCCGTCGTGCATCACCACGATCTTGTCGGCCATGGTCATGGCCTCGATCTGGTCGTGGGTGACGTAGACCGTCGTGGTCTTCAGCCGCTGATGCAGTTCCTTGATTTCGGTGCGCATCGCGACGCGCAGCTTGGCGTCGAGGTTGGACAAGGGCTCGTCGAACAAGAAGACCTGGGGGTCGCGCACGATGGCGCGGCCCATCGCCACACGCTGGCGCTGCCCGCCGGACAATTGCCGCGGAAAGCGATCGAGCAGCGGCGTCAGGTCAAGGATTTCCGCGGCGCGCTTGACGCCGGTGGAAATTTCGTTCGCGTTCGCGCCGCGCAGCTTCAGCGAGAATCCCATATTGTCGGCGACCGTCATATGCGGATAGAGCGCATAGTTCTGGAACACCATCGCGATGTCCCGCTCCTTGGGCTGGACATTGTTGACGACCTTGTCGCCGATCGAGATCGTACCGGAGGTGATGTTTTCGAGGCCGGCGAGCATCCGCAGCAAGGTCGACTTGCCGCAACCGGAGGGGCCGACCAGAACCACGAAGGCGCCGTCCTCGATCGGGATCGTCACACCGTGCAGGACCTCAAAGCCGCCAAACGACTTCCGCACGTCGCGAATCTGCACCGACGACATGTAATTCCCTCCATGTTTCCCGGCATCGTACAGCGCGAGCCGTCGCTGCTCTGTTCTCAACTTCGACGCGGACGTCGAACCTGATTGGGCATTGTCTGCAATTCAAATATCATTAGCAATCCGGTGGTAGCGCTGTCAATCTTTGTTCAATTGCCGGAATTGTTGTGGTATGAGCGCATCATGGAACGGAAACGGGCGAAGTCTGGCGAAATCCGGCTCACAGAAGTTGCCAAACTTGCGGGGGTAAGCCCGATCACCGCTTCGCGATTTTTCAGAAATCCCGAAGCGCTGTCGATCAGCAAGCGGGAACGGGTGGCGAGCGCGGCAAAGGAACTGGGTTACGTGCCGAACCTCGCGGCGCGTGCGCTCGCTTCGCAGCGCACCGAAGTCATCGGCGTTCTGATCCCGTCCCTCACCAACAACGTGTTCTCCGACGTGCTGCGCGGCATCTACGACGCCTCGGAGGGCAGCCGCTACAGCATCCAGCTTGCCAATACCCGCTACAGCATCCTGCAGGAGGAAAAGCTGCTGCGGCTGTTCCAGGCGCAGAAGCCGGCCGGATTGATCGTGACCGGCATCGACCAGACCCCGGAGTCCCGCTCGGTCATGGAGGCCATGAACTGCCCGATTGCGCAGATCATGGAAATCGGACCCGACCCGGTCGACATGATGGTCGGGTTTTCGCATTATGATGCAGCCTTTGCAGCGGTTTCTCACCTTATTTCGCAAGGTTTTCGGCGCATCGGGTTTCTCGGCGCGCAAATGGATCCGCGCATGCAGCGCCGACTGCAGGGCTACCGCGATGCGATGAAGGCGGCCTCGCTGTTCGACCCGCGCAACATCGTTACCACCCCCGTGCCGACCACCGTGACGCTGGGCGGTACGCTGATCGCCGACCTGCTCCTGAGGACGCCCGACATCGAGGGGATCGTCTGCGTCAATGACGACATCGCGCTCGGCGCGCTGTTCGAATGCCAGCGCCGGCATATATCCGTTCCCGAAGACATGGCGATCGTCGGCTTCAACGACCTGGAGTTCATGGCCTCGGCCGTCCCCTCGCTCACCAGCGTCAGAACCAACCGCTACGAGATGGGCCGGCGCGCCGTCACCATGGTGACGGCCGCGATCGACGGTAATCGCCCACCGGAGCCGGTCATCGATCTCGGTTTCGAACTCATGGTCCGCGAAAGCTCGTCGGCACGGAGCGCTTGAGGACCCGATACTACCGTCCCCGATCAAATCAGCGTGGCAGAAGAAAATGGTAGCGCTGTCTTTTCGACGCCGTTAGAGTTGAATCTCTGAAAACTCGGTCCGGGAAATGCCCGGCTTTGCAAAAGATGCATCTCGACGCGTGGTGCGAGCCACTGCCGCGCGCTAGGCTGCATAACAAGAATGCTACTCGCGGAGGAAACAACAATGAACAAGCCGCTCACCGGCGTCACCAGGCGCAAGCTCCGCTCCAGCGAGTGGTTCAACAACCCGCACAATCCCGGCATGACCGCGCTCTACCTCGAGCGCTATCTCAATTACGGCCTGACCCGGCACGAGCTGCAATCCGGCAAGCCGATCATCGGCATCGCGCAGACCGGCAACGACCTTTCGCCGTGCAACCGCCATCACCTCGAACTGGCGCATCGGGTCCGCGAAGGCATCCGCGCCGCCGGCGGCATCGCCATGGAATTCCCGATGCACCCGATCCAGGAGACCGGCAAGCGCCCGACCGCGGCGCTCGACCGCAACCTCGCTTATCTCGGTCTCGTGGAAGTGCTGTTCGGCTATCCCCTCGATGGCGTGGTGCTGACCACCGGCTGCGACAAGACCACCCCCGCCTGCCTGATGGCGGCGGCAACGGTGAATATCCCGGCGATCGTGCTGTCGGGCGGGCCGATGCTCAACGGCTGGCACAAAGGCCAGCGCACCGGTTCCGGCACCGTAGTCTGGAAAGCGCGCGAGGAGCTTGCCGCAGGGGATATCGACTACGAGGAATTCATGAACATCGTGGCCTCCTCGGCGCCGTCGGTCGGCCACTGCAACACTATGGGCACTGCCTCCACCATGAATTCGCTGGCCGAAGCGCTCGGCATGTCGCTGCCGGGCTGCGCCGCCATCCCCGCCCCCTATCGCGAGCGCGGCCAGATCGCCTACGAGACCGGCATGCGCATCGTCGGGATGGTGTGGGAGGATCTGAAGCCGTCCGACATCCTCACCCGCAAGGCGTTCGAGAACTGCATCGTCGTCAATTCGGCGATCGGCGGCTCGACCAACGCGCCGATCCACATCAACGCGCTGGCCCGCCATATCGGCGTCGAGCTTTCGATCGACGACTGGCAGAAACACGGCCACGACGTTCCGTTGCTCGTGAACATGCAGCCGGCCGGCTTCTATCTCGGCGAGGAATATCACCGCGCAGGCGGCGTGCCGTCGGTAGTGCGCGAATTGATGGCGCACCAGCGCATCCATGAAGACGCCATGACCGTCAACGGCCACACTATGGGCGACAATTGCCGCGAGGCGCCGAAGCCCGATGGCGACGTGATCTGGTCTTACGACAAGCCGCTGGTGAAGGACGCCGGCTTCCTGGTGCTGCGCGGCAATCTGTTCGATTCCGCGATCATGAAGACCAGCGTGATATCCAAGGAATTCCGCGACCGCTATCTGGTCAACCCGAAGGATCCGAACGCCTTCGAGGGCCGCGCAATCGTGTTCGAGGGCCCGGAGGATTATCACCACCGCATCGACGACGCTTCGCTCAATATCGACGAACACTGCATCCTGTTCGTTCGCGGCACCGGTCCGATCGGTTATCCCGGCGGCGCCGAGGTTGTGAACATGCAGCCGCCGGCGGCGCTGATCAAACGCGGCATCCTGTCGTTGCCCTGCATCGGCGACGGCCGCCAGTCCGGCACCTCCGGCTCGCCCTCGATCCTCAACGCCACGCCCGAAGCCGCCGCCAATGGCGGGCTCGCAATTCTCAGGACCGGCGACAAGGTCCGCATCGATCTGAACAAGGGCAGCGCCAACATCCTGATCGGGGATGACGAGGTGAAGCAGCGGCACGCCAAGCTCAAGGCCGACGGCGGGTTCAAATATCCGGCCAACCAGACGCCGTGGCAGGAAATCTACCGCTCGACCGTCGGCCAGCAGTCGACCGGCGCCTGCATGGAGCTCGCGACCCGCTACCACGACATCGCCGGCAAGGTCGGAGTGGCGCGGGATAATCATTGAACTCAATCGTCATTGCGAGGAGCGAAGCGACGAAGCAATCCAGGCTTCCTTTCTGCGGCAGCAATGGATTGCTTCGCTGCGCTCGCAATGACGGATAGCAACTCAGGCTGAATTCCAGGGAGATTTGAATGTCAGACCGCCTCAAGGGCAAGCGCGCCTTCGTGACCGCCGCCGCGGCCGGCATCGGCCGCGCCAGCGCAATCGCCTTCGCGCGCGAAGGCGCCACGGTGTTCGCCACCGACATCGACGAGAAGGGCCTCGCCGCGCTCAAGGCTGTAGGCATTGCGGAGGTCGCAAAACTCGACGCGCGCGACACCGCCGCCGTTACCGCGATGGCAAAACGCGCAGGCCCTGTCGACATCCTGCTCAACGCCGCCGGTTTCGTGCATCACGGCACCGTGCTCGACTGTTCCGACGAGGACTGGGATTTTTCCTTCGACCTCAACGTCAAATCGATGCACCGGACCATCCGCGCGTTTCTGCCGGGCATGCTGGAAAGCGGCCGCGGCTCGATCGTCAACATCTCCTCGGCCGCCGGCGTGTTCAAGGCCGCGCCCAACCGTTACGTCTATGGCGCGACCAAGGCCGCGGTTGCGGCCTTGACCCGCGCGGTCGCGGTCGACTTCATCACCAAGGGCATCCGCTGCAATTGTATTTGCCCCGGCACCATCGAGACGCCGTCGATGTTGAACCGCGCCGCCGCCGCGGGTCCGCAAGGCCGCGAAATGTTCATCAGCCGGCAGCCGATGGGCCGGCTCGGCACCGCAGAGGAAATCGCGTCGCTCGCGGTCTATCTCGCCAGCGACGAAAGCGCGTTCACCACCGGCGTCGCCCACATCATCGACGGCGGCTGGACGCTTTGACGCAACCCTCATCCCTGCGTAACGGCTTCGCCGTTATCGCTGGAGGAGCCGCGCTTTGCGCGGCGTCTCGAAGGATGGGCCACGGGCCTCATGGTTCGAGACGCGCAAGAGCGCTCCTCACCATGAGGAATATCAAGTGAAAGGATTTTTTTCATGAACAAGATCGATCTCAACGGCCGCTGCGCCGTCGTCACCGGCGGCGCGCAGGGTTTCGGACGCGCCATTACCGAGCGCTTCGTCTCCTCCGGCGCCAAGGTCGCGATCTGGGATCATGACCAGCCGTTCGCCGAGAAGACCGCGAAGGAGATCGGACCGGCCGTCACCGCCTTCAAGGTCGACGTGTCCGACCTCGCTGCGGTCGAGAAGGCGCGCGACGCCACGCTGGCCGCGTTCGGCAAGATCGACATTCTCGTCAACAACGCCGGGATCGCCGGCATCAACAAGACGGTGTGGGAAACCGACCTCGAGGAATGGCGCAAGGTGCTGCGCATCAATCTCGACGGCCCCTTCATCTGCTGCAAGGCGATCGCGCCCGCCATGATCAAGCAAGGCTACGGCCGTATCGTCAACATCGCTTCCATCGCCGGCAAGGAGGGCAACCCCAACGCCGCGCACTACTCGGCCTCGAAGGCCGGCCTGATCGCGCTGACGAAATCGCTCGGCAAGGAACTCGCGGCGCACGACATCCTCGTCAACGCGGTGACGCCTGCCGCCGCCAGGACCGCGATCTTCGACCAGATGACGCAGCAGCACATCGACTTCATGCTGTCGAAGATTCCGAAGGGACGTTTTGTTCTGGTGGAAGAACTCGCCGCAATGGTGGCGTGGCTGGCGTCGGAGGATTGCGCCTTCTCCACCGGCGCGGTGTTCGACATTTCCGGCGGCCGGGCGACGTATTAGCTCCAGCCTCATGGTGAGGAGGCGCCCCTCCCGGCAGCGCTTTTGCGCTGTCCGGTGCGCCGTCTCGAACCATGAAGAACACGTACCACTCATCCTTCGAGACGCGGCGAAGATGCCGCTCCTCAGGATGAGGTCAGTGAGGACGCCATGACCAGAGAAGGCGGATGTCTGTGCGGTGCGGTCAGGTTCAGGGCGGAGGGCGAGCCGCTCAACGTCCGCGTCTGCCATTGCCGCAATTGCCAGAAGGCGATGGGCTCGCCGTTCTTTGCCCGCGCGCTGTTCGACCAGCGGGCGCTTTCGGTCGAGGGCGAGACGGCGCGCTATCCGTCGTCGGAGGCGCTCGACCGGGTGTTCTGCAGGATTTGCGGCACGAGGCTGTTTTCCCGGCGCACCAACGGCACCGTGGTAGGCGTCGCGCTGGCGGCCTTCGACGACCGCAACGCCTTTGCGCCGGCCGAACACATCTGGGTGTCCGAAAAAATGGACTGGGTGAAGCTCGACGACGGGTTGCCGCAGTATAAGGGGACGGTTCTCCCGTAGCTCGTCGTGGCAAGAACGCCTCACACGAAATTCATGATAGCCTGATTTCGCGAAGCAACACGAGTCGAGGCCCCCTGGATTGAACATCTCCCTTTACGACATCTCGGTCTGGGTGCTGCCGCTCCTCATCGCCATCACCTTTCACGAGGCTGCCCATGGCTTTGTCGCGCACCGTCTCGGCGACGACACCGCCTTCCGGCTCGGCCGGGTCAGCTTCAATCCGCTGAAACACATCGATCCCTTCGGCACGGTGATGTTGCCGGCTATCCTGCTGTTGTCCCACTCCCCGTTCCTGTTCGGCTACGCCAAGCCGGTGCCGGTGAATTTCCGGGCCCTGAAACATCCCCGGCTCGACATGGTCTGGGTGGCGCTGGCGGGCCCTGCGACCAACATCCTCCTCGCTCTGGCCGCGGCGGCGGCATTCCACGCCCTGCCCCTCGCGCCGGCGAATTCGGCGCAGTGGATCGCCGACAACCTCAAGAATTCGCTCGTCATCAATGTCGCGCTGGCGGTGTTCAACATGCTGCCGATCCCGCCGCTGGACGGCGGGCGGGTCGCGGTCGGGCTGTTGCCGAACGTACTGGCCTACCCGCTTTCCCGGCTGGAGCCGTACGGAATGCTGATTTTGATCGGGATTCTGATCGTTCTGCCGCTGGCCGGCTCGCAGTTCGGTCTAAATCTTGATGTTATTTCAACGATACTGCGAACATCGACCGGCACGATCATACGATTACTTCTCGTATTGACCGGCAATCTGTAGTCCAATCCGCCCAGGGAAATGCCGACAAGGGCTGAGGCCATTTTGATTAAAGCTGCCGACATGCTGATCGCGCGACGCGCCGATACCAGGGCGCGCGCGGATTTTGCCACCTGGAAGATGCTGGCCAAGTTAAACGGCACCTCCTCCTTGCCCGAGGAAGCCCAGAGCTTCCTCGCCGGCTACCGGACCCTGCTGGAGAAGATGGCGGAAGCGGAGGCGACGGAAGTCACCATCCAGCTCATCTACCGCAGCTATTACGCCGAGATGGGCGGGGCCGGCGCACCGCCCGATGTCAGGACCCACAAGGACGGTCCGGTGACCGACAATGTGACGGCGTTCCGGCGGCCGGTGCCGAGGCCGGCCAGAGCCGCCGGCGGTCCGCGGGCAAAGCCGCGGCTTCCGGTGGCGCTGATCTTCGCCTGCCTCGTCGTCGTCTATGTCGGCCTGCGATATTTCTGGCGCTGAGACGGACGACGCGCTCGGCTCAGGTCCGGCGATTGCGCGAAGACGATCCCGGGCTGTGCCGCTCGCGCAACGCGTCGGCGGAGAGACGAACCACCTCGGAAATCTGCAGGAGCTGTTTGGTTAGAGGACTTGTCTTGCGCCAGACCATGCCGATGGTTCGCGAGGGTTGCGGGTTCTTGAAGCGGGCGACCGACACCGGCGCCGAGCGTGTCTCCACCGCCACTGCCATTTCCGGGATCAAGGTGACCCCGATCCCGGCGCCGACCATTTGAACCAGTGTAGACAGCGAACTCGCGTCCAGCACCTCCCGCGGCGGCGACGATTGCATGCCGCAGAACGACAGCGCCTGATCGCGAAAACAGTGCCCCTCTTCCAGCAGAAGCAGCCTCAATTCGCGCAGCTTTTCGCTGCTGGGCACCGGCGTTCCCTCATCCCCGCCGGGCCGGACCAGCAGAAAATTTTCCGAAAACAAGGCGACCTCCGTCAGCGAAGGTTCGGACACCGGCAGGGCAACGATTGCGGTGTCGAGCCGGCCTTCCGCGAGCTCTCGTATCAGCTTCTGCGTCAACGCCTCACGTATGTGAATGTCGAGTTCGGGATGCGTTCGGGTGAGGTTCCCGATCACCGTCGGCAGCAGATAGGGTGCAATCGTCGGGATCATGCCGATGCGCAGCCGGCCCACAAGCCGGTCCCGCGACGCACGCGCGAAGTCTCCCAGTTCATCGACGGAGCGCAGGATGTCGCGGACGCGCTGGGCGACGTCTTCCCCGAACTTGGTAAGCCCGACTTGTCGTGCGCCCCGCTCGAGCAGCACGCCGCCCAGATCTTGCTCCAGTTCCTTGATCTGCATCGACAAAGCCGGCTGCGAGATCGCACATGCCTCCGCCGCGCGTCCGAAGTGGCAATGACGTGCCAGCGCATCGAAATAGCGAAGTTGCCTGAGGGTAGCATTGTTCATCAGGTAAAGTTATCGTGGCAATCAATAAAGTCAACTTTACCTGATGGCTTGCGTTGCCTAGAAACACGGAACAGGGTGGCCACCATGCAAACCACCACGGGAGAGAATTATGGATGACAAAACCAAGTGCCCGTTCACGGGGACCCGCGCACATACCAACCGTGACTGGTGGCCGAGCCAGTTGAACCTTCAGGTTCTCCACCAGCACTCCACTTTGTCCGATCCGATGGGCGAAGCGTTCGACTACGCCAAGGAGTTCAAGAGCCTCGACCTCAATGCCGTGATCAAGGACCTTCATGCCCTGATGACGGACTCGCAGGAATGGTGGCCGGCCGACTTTGGCCACTACGGGCCGTTCTTCATCCGGATGGCGTGGCATAGCGCGGGCACCTACCGCATCGGCGATGGCCGCGGCGGCGCCGGAGCTGGCCAGCAGCGCTTTGCGCCCCTCAACAGTTGGCCGGACAACGTCAACCTCGACAAGGCCCGCCGGCTGCTGTGGCCGATCAAGCAGAAGTACGGCCGGAAACTATCCTGGGCCGACCTGATGATTCTCGCGGGCAACGTCGCCCTCGAGTCGATGGGATTCAAGACGTTCGGTTTCGGCGGCGGCCGCGCCGACGTCTGGGAGCCCGAAGAGGACATTTACTGGGGCGCCGAAGGCAAGTGGCTGGCGGACGAGCGTTACTCCGGCGACCGTGACCTTCAGAATCCTCTCGCCGCCGTGCAGATGGGTCTGATCTACGTCAATCCGGAAGGGCCGAACGGCAATCCGGATCCGCTCGCTGCGGCGCGCGATATCCGCGAGACGTTTGCGCGCATGGCGATGAACGACGAGGAGACCGTCGCGCTCATCGCCGGCGGACACACGTTCGGCAAAACCCACGGCGCTGCCGATCCGGGCAAGTATGTCGGTCCCGAGCCCGAAGCCGCCTCCATCGAGGACCAGGGTCTTGGCTGGAATAACAGCTATGGAAGCGGCAAAGGCGGTGACACGATCGGCAGCGGCCTCGAAGTCATCTGGACCACGACGCCGACGAAGTGGGGCAGCAACTTTTTCTGGAACCTGTTCGGCTACGAATGGGAACTGACCAAGAGCCCGGCCGGTGCGCATCAGTGGAAACCGAAACATGGAGCAGGCGCCGGTACCGTGCCGGATGCGCACGACCCGTCGAAGCGTCATGCGCCATCGATGCTGACTACCGACCTCGCTTTGCGGTTCGACCCTGCCTACGAAAAGATCTCGAGGCGCTTCTACGAGAATCCGGATCAGTTCGCTGACGCGTTTGCGCGGGCATGGTTCAAGCTGACCCACCGCGACATGGGCCCGGTCGTGCGTTATCTCGGCCCGCTGGTTCCGAAGGAACAGCTGGCGTGGCAAGACCCGATCCCCGCTGCGGATCATCCTTTGATCGGTGAGCAGGACATTGCGGCTCTGAAGGCGAAGATCCTCGCGTCCGGGCTGTCGGTGTCCCAGCTCGTCTCGACGGCCTGGGCGTCAGCCTCGACGTTCCGCGGCTCCGACAAGCGCGGCGGCGCCAACGGAGCGCGCATCCGTCTCGCACCGCAGAAGGATTGGGGCGTCAACCAGCCGGCTCAGCTGGCGAAGGCGCTCTCGAGCCTCGAAGCGATCCAGAAGGAGTTCAACGCCGGCGGAAAGAAGGTCTCGCTTGCCGACCTGATCGTTCTCGGCGGCTGCGCAGGCGTAGAGAAAGCCGCGAAGGGCGCCGGGCACGACGTCAAGGTTCCCTTCACACCGGGGCGCATGGACGCGTCGCAGGAGCAGACCGATGCCGACTCCTTCGCGCCGCTCGAACCGACCGCTGACGGGTTCCGCAACTATCTCCACGGCAAGCAGCGCTTGTCCGCCGAGGAGCTGTTGGTGGATCGGGCGCAATTGCTTACGCTGACGGCGCCCGAGATGACGGTTCTGGTCGGTGGCCTGCGCGTCCTGGGCGCAAATGCCGGCAAGTCCACGCACGGCGTCTTCACCAAGCGGCCGGAGACGCTGACCAACGACTTCTTCGTCAACCTGCTCGACATGGGCGCGCAATGGCAGCCGGCCGCCGGCTCCGAAGGCGTGTACGAGGGGCGCGACCGGAAGACCAACGAGGTCAAGTGGACCGCCACCCGGGTCGACCTGATCTTCGGTTCGCACTCGCAGCTGCGCGCTCTTGCGGAAGTCTATGCGTGCGCGGACTCGAAGGAGAAGTTCGTGAAAGACTTCGTGGCGGCCTGGAACAAGGTGATGAACCTCGATCGCTTCGATCTTGCCTGATCCCGGCGGGAAGCTCTCCAGGGGCGCAGCCGCGCCCGCTACGGAAGAAAAGCTGAGCTGACGTCACCACGTCACGCGATCAAAATGCCCGGCGAGCGATCGCCGGGCATTCTTGTTCGAGGATGGCAGCGCCCCCTTTCGCGCCGGGTGCGTCTTCAACCGAAACGCCCTAACCGGAAACGTGTTACGGTCGTATCGAAGCGTAGAAAGGACAGCTGGCCTGTCCCACACCGACACCTCCGCCTGGGTGCCGGTGCCGCGGCCTTTGAACCTTTGCGCAGCTCCGTTGACCACACCTTCAGGGCTGGGGGAACGGAGGTTCCCATGACGACCGGCATGATGTCTCAAGAACTCACGGCCGCCGCAAATAAGCTCCCGACCGGGGTTCAGGACCATTCACCGGTCCAATCGACGAACGTCAAGCGAGAGGCCGCCGATCAGGGCCGCCTCGTTGTTCGAGCAACGTGAAGCGTTTGAGTGGAGAATGCCAAAATGGCCCACACTGCAGAATGGTTGCCTGTTTCGATCGAGCCATCCGACGAAGATCTCGAGGTCTGCGTCGTAGACTATGACGGAATCGTTCGCACGCTGATCTACCCCTGTCATAAGGATGGGGACGAATGGTTCGATGCTTCAAACAGGAAGCACGTCCACATTCAGCCGACGCATTGGCGTAGATGGACCGAGAGCCATTAGATGAGTGGCTCGAGATGGAGCAGCCTGAACGCCGGTACGAGCCCAAGTAGACGAGCCCAAATCGAATTGATTGGCCGCCGTTGACCGTCTTTCGATCCGAAGAAGTCGGCGGCGCTCGCCAGGGAACCTGGACGAACCGGATTATCTCCTGCGGCTTCATGGCCGCCGAGCCCCCTGCTGCACATTCACGCAAACAGGGAGGCAGTACGATGACGATACGACCCGACCCGACGTTTCATGCATCGCCGAAGCTTGCCATGGAAGCTTCGCCGGAGAGCTTCCCCTACACCCTGCTGCTCAGTCCGGACTTCTCAAAGCCCGACGCTCTCGCTGTGATCGACGTCAAGCGCGGCTCCCCGACATTCAGCCGGGTCGTCCATACGGTGGTGATGCCCAACAAGGGCGACGAGTTTCACCATTTCGGCTGGAATGCCTGCTCGTCGGCTCTGTCGCCGCTGGCCGGGCACGCTTTCCTCGAGCGGCGTTACCTCATCATCCCCGGCATGCGGTCCTCTCGAATTTACATTGTGGACACCAAACCGGATCCCACCAAAGCGAAGATCCACAAGATCATCGAGCCCGAGGAAATCTGGTTCAATCTGGATACATCCTGGGCCATCAGCCTCATTCTGGTGGGGTCTATTGCACTGGTGCTCGTCCTCACGAGCTAGCGCCGAAGCCATGCAAGGCTCCAGCATCATCAGACTCGGAGGAGAGACGTTTGTGAAAGACTTCGAGACGGCGTGGGAAAGGTGATGAATCTCGATCGCTTCGATCTTGCCTGATCTCGGCGGGAAGGTCTTCGAGGGCGCAACCGCATCCGCTGCGCAAGAAGAGCTGAGCTGACGTCACCATGTCACGATAAAGATGCCCGGCGAGCGATCGCCGGGCATCCTGTTCTTGCAGACCGCGCGATCAGCGGTGGGTTGGCTCCCTTATCAGTATCGGCCGGCAGTTCGGCGGCGTTCCCGTCGTACCGCTTGGGCAGCGGCGCTCGATCCGCTGGCAGTTCGGCGGCGTGCCGACCATGCCGGGCGGACAGCGGCGCTGGATCCGCTCGCAGTTCGGCGGCGTGCCGACCATGCCGGGCGGGCAGCGGCGCTGGATCCGCTCACAGTTCGGCGGCGTGCCGACCATGCCGGGCGGACAGCGGCGCTGGATCCGCTCGCAGTTCGGCGGCGTGCCGACCGTTCCAGGCGGGCAGACGCGCGGCGGAGGCTCGTCGCGACCGCAACGCTTGCCGGTCCAGGGCTGTCCGGGCGGGCAGCACATCCCGGCGATCGGCGTCGGAGTCCAGCCGGGCTGGCATCGCCCGGAGGGAGGAGGCTCGTCGCGACCGCAGCGCTTGCCAGTCCAGGGTTGTCCGGGCGGGCAGCACATCCCGGCGATCGGAGTCGGAGTCCACCCCTCCTTGCACAGGGTCGGCGGCGGCGGCAGCGGCCGCTGACCGCATTGCCGACCGGTCCAGGGTTGACCGGGCGGGCAGCAGACACCGGCCACCGGGGCGATCGTCCAGCCGGCCGGACAGGCCGGTTGCCGCGGCTCGCACGTCGTGCCCTTGGCGACGAAACCTGGCGGACACGTCGTCGGCGAAGGCGGCGGTGGTGGCGGCGGCGGTGGCGGCGCCGGGGCGATGATCAGTAGCGGGCAGATGTCCGGCGGCAGGTTCAGCGTCGCCGAAGCCTGGTCATCGCCAGCGTTGCTGTTCTGCACGCTTCCGCCGGCCGCGACGGTAATCCGGGACTCGTTCGTCACCTGGCAGCCCGGGACCAGGGCGGCCGCCGGCAGCGGCATCCGAACATGCACCTGCATGTGCACGACACCGCCCGGCGGTATGTTCACGCCGGGAAGCGTGCAGGTATAGGTCGGCGGCCCGCCGCCGCAAATCCACGGCGGTGAGAAGGTCGCCATCGTTCCAGCCGGCACCGTATCGGTCACGGTGATGTTCCCGGCGTAGGCGCCCGGGCCCTCGTTGTGAACGATCACGACGAAGCTGCAGTCGGCCATGCCGCCGACGGCCGTGCAGACCGATCCCGTCTTCTCCATGCGCAGGTTGGTTCCTCCGCAGTTCGGACCGGGCACAGCCATGCTGTCGCTGTCGGCATCGTCTCCCGGATTGATGTCGCCGCCGCCGGGCGGCCACACCAGATTTGCATTGTTGTTGATCGAACAACCCGGGAAATTGGCCGGCAGGTGCACCGAGATCAGCAGGTCGATGCTGTCGCCTGGATGCAGCAGCACCGGGGGATGCGTACAGGTTACCCCCCCGGGGCCGGCCGGCGCGCAGGCCCATGGCGGCAGGCCATGCACGGTGCCGGGCGGCACCCCCGCCACGGCATCATGAACCGTGACGGGACCGAAATAGTCGCCCGGGCCGGTGTTGGTGACGCGGACCGTGAACAGGCACCAGAAGCCGCCCCCGAAGTGCACGCACGAATTTGTATTCGCGCTCTTGTTCAGTCTCAAATTGGTAGGCGGCGGTGGCGGCGGTGGCGGAATCCAGTCCGGCGGCAGTGGCCAATAGGCGGCGCCACCCCAGAAGCCGAACATGCCGAGGTCACCGATCTCGGCGGGGAGTCCGGCCGCACGCTCGCAGGGCTGCCAGATCTCGACATCGCCGATATGGCCGGCGCGTTCGGGATCGCCGAATACACCATCATAATCGGCGAAATAGCTGGCGCTGGGCGGCGCGTTCTGCGGCCGCACCAGCGTGACGGAATTGCCCTGCAATCCGTGCACCTCGAACGGCGGAGCGCCGGCCAGCGTAGGGTTGTTGCGCAAATTTTCGCCGGTCGACCACAGAAACGACGAACAACTCGCTCGGCTCATGGCACCGGATGGATCGTGACCATAGCCGAGCGCGACGCCACCGGTCGCGTTCCGGAACGGTTCGGGGAAGCCGATCGCATATTCTTCCGGTACCGGCACCCAGTAGCCCGGCGTCGCCGGATTATCCGGCACTTCGCGCCGGAAACGCTTGACGTCGGTCTGCTGGGTCCGTTCGGCGAATACCGAATAATTGTAGCTGCCGCGCGGCGCACCGCGCAGCGCGACGAGAAGCCGCCCCTCGCCATCAAAGGCGAGGTCGGTGATGAGCGCGCCGGGCGGCACGCCGGGCACGCTGAACTCCCATCGCGCATCGTTGGCGAACTCGCCCTCGAGGCGGATACCGATCGACCAGATTTCGGAGCCTTCGGCGACCGCGTAGTACAACCGGCCGGCGAACACCGCCATGCCGTAGACCATGCGCTGGCGCTGCGTGAATCCCCAGGTCGCAGTGTCCTCGCTGTTGAACGCGGGGCTCTGGATCATCATCCGCTTGCCGTCGTCCGGTATCGGCGCGAGGCCGCGCCCGGGCCGCCCGGCCAAGCCGTGATCGAAGCTGTCGATCAGCGTGCCATCGACGTCAATCCGGTGGATAAGGCCGCTGTCGAGATCCGATGCGAAGAACTGGTGCGAGGCCGGATCGTAGACGACGTCGCCGAGCCCCGGTCCGGAATTGTCGAGGCTGGCGAACAACGACGCGGCGCCGGTCTGGCCGTCGATTCGATAGATGCTACCCGGCCCGCCGCCGAGCGCGGTGCCGAACTGGCCGATCATCCACTGCGCGGCGGGATCGCCGGTGCGAATACGCTGCGGCTGTCCATCCGGTCCTGTTCTCACGATCTGGATGCCGAAGGCGGAGGTGGCGCCGAGATAGATGTCGGGTACGGCCTGCGGGGTGCCGGGTGCGACACTCAAGGGCGGCGCCAGCGTGATCGCGAACACCTGGCCTATCTGACCGGCCTTGATCTGCATGACCGGTGGGGCGGGTATCAATTGGCCTTGCGGCGGCCCGCCCGGCTGAAGTCTCAGCACCTGCATCGCATTGCCGTCGATATCGATGAAGAAGCGGGCGAGCGGATCGGGCGGAGCGGCTGGCAGATCCAGCGCCTTGAACCCAGAAAATCCGGTGACGACGGCATCGCCCGGCATCATCGGACCGCCCTGGGCCACCGCTGGAGCGGACGATAGAGATAGAGACGTCGCGAGCAGAGCAACGCCGATCAGCCCGGAGACGACCCCGCCAAAATGGCGGGCATGTCCGCGAGACAGTCCGTAGCGAACGATTGGCATCCAAATATGCCACCTTGATGGAGAACCTTGCGCCGCCAGCCTCGTACGAGCGCTGAACGTTGTGATGTGTGGCAACATGGATTGGCCCCTCCACGGCACGCGACATTTATCATTTTCCTCCCGGATTCCCCGTTGCGCGTTGATCTAGCGCAACCCATCCACGCCTCTTCCCAGAAATAAGTGGAGCTCCTCGCCAATTTCGGACATCGAAAGAGCAGGCGAATGTCCGCGCAGGGGCAACTGCGAAAATATTAGTTCAAATAACGCTGCTTCCGCCCATGACCGATACCGGACGGCCCAAAACTGTTCGAATACAATATCCGCTTCGGCGATCCGGAATGCCAGGTCTTGATGCTGCGGATGATGTCGGACATCGTGCCGGCCATGCCGGCGTGAGGGCGTCGAAATTTTCCACGCCGGTACCAGAGCCGACGGCAAAAAGATTCTCGCCAATGGTGGCCACGTGCTGAACGTCTGCGCGTCCGGCCAGACCGTCAGCGAAGCGCAGAGCCGCGCCGATGCCGCGGTCGATCGCATCCAATGGCCGGAGGGCTTTTGCCGCCGCGACATCGGCTGGCAGGCGGTGACAAGAGAGAACGCGCATGGCCATAGCGCGATCCATCTTCCGCCCTCACCGGGTGCGGCAAAACAACCCGACGGGCAAGATTTCGCTTAACCCGTCGGGCAAATCAGCGCTAACGACTCGCCCGTCTCACCCGACAAGAGGGGCGGCTCGCGATCGTCACGAAACGCGCGGTGGGATGCGATGGACGCGGAAGCGCCTTTGACGAACGGTGCGGACGCGGACGGCAAAGTCGTGTGGTCCTGACACCCCGACGCTGGTGTCAAGTTCGCGCTAGGGAGCGCGGGCGACGGTGGCAAGAAAGCCCGGTCACCGGGGAGAGCGCGCTATAAGCCGTAAAACCATTGCGCAGGGAAGGCCGGATTGCCTCCGCTGAACCTGTATGCTCGTGTGCGTTTTTCCCAATAACAATTGCACACGGGACCGCGGGTGCAGCGCGCACCCGGTCTTCCCTGCGCCCTCTGAATGGAGGGCCGAGGAAACTGATAGCAAAACTCGGGCGAAATGCGCCGCGAGATCGCAAAGCTGTGCTTGCCAACAGCGGCTGTCTGGAGCGTGAATTGGGATGCCTGACACTTCGTCTTTGCGAGCCGACGACGCTTCGCGTTTGTCGCAGGCAATGACGGCCCCCGTTGCCCACCCCGCCCTGCCCGTGTTCGCCTCAGCTCTTTCCCTTGACCCGGAAGATCACCGGCAGCGTAAAACTCAAACCCTCGTCGGCGACCATCGGCGGGGGTTGCGGGACGGGATCGGAACGCTTCACCATCGCCAGTGCCGCCTCGTCGAACGCCGCATCGCCAGATCCCTTGACGATGCTGGCCGAGAGCACGTGGCCCATGCGGTCGAGCGCGAAGCTGACCAGGATCTCGGCACTCTTCTGCGAACGCTCCGCCGGATAGCGCTTGTGCTTGTCGAGATGCGCCACCAGCTCCTTCTGCCAGGTCGCGCGCACCCGCCGCGCAGTCTCGCCGCTGCCGATCGCGGGCGCGACCGAACGCGGTCCTTCCGGGATCGCTTCGGAGCTGGGCATGGCGGTGGCTTCGGCGGCGACCGACTCGGTGGAAGCCGAGGTCTGCACCGCGGCGATCTTCGGATCTTCTTCCTTGGGCTTGTTCGACTCGTTCGGCGCCACCACGCGATCGGGATCGTCGGTCTCGGTCGGCGTGTCCTTCGGCAGCTCGGTCTCCTTGAGCTCGGCCTTCTGGTCGGCCAGCGCCGGCGAAGCGACCGACGCGTCGGTGTCCGGCCCCGGCGGCAGGTCGGTGGCCTCCCGGCGCAACGACGCGAATTCGATGCCGACCTCGATCGCATTGGCGCCGAGTTCATTCTCGGCTTCCGATTCCTGCAGATGCGCGATCGCCAGCGCGCCGCCGCCGAGATGAAGCACGAGCGCACCGATCGCGGCCAGGATCCACAGCCGGCGGGACGGTCTTGGTTCGGTTTCGAGGCCGGACATCGCTACGTCGCCCCCGGCTCAGGGTTTCGGGTTGTCGGAAGCTGCAGGCGGAATGGCATTGGCGGGAACGCCTTCCAGCGCCACCAGCTTGACCTTCGAATAGCCGCCGGCGCGGAGGATTTCCAGCACGTCCATCAGCTCGCCATAGGGCACCGCGCGGTCGGCGCGCAGGAAGATGAAGCGCTCCTTGCTGCTATCGGCCATCGCATCGAGCGAACGCACCAGATCGACCCGCCTGACCAGGGTTTCGCCGATCGCCACCGCGAGATCGGGCTTGATGCTGACATAGGTCGGCTTGTCCGGCTTCTTCTGCGGCGTTGCGGTCGACGACGGCAAATCGATCGGCAGGTCGACGGTCGACAGCGGCGCCGCCACCATGAAGATGATCAGGAGAACCAGGATGACGTCGATGAACGGCGTGACATTGATTTCGTGCGACTCCGCGAAATCGCTGTCCTCGTCGACGTCATGTTCTGCGACCGATGCGCCCATCGCCTACTCCGCCGCGCGCGCATGTGCGCCGCCGACATGGGTGCGATCGAGATCGCGCGACAGCAGCCGGCCGGCAGCGCCAGATGCCCGGCCGACCAGTTCGAGGTAGCCTTTGGTCACGCGCGCGAAGTGATTGTAGATGATCACGGCGGGAATCGCCGCGACCAGGCCGAGCGCCGTGGCCAGCAGCGCTTCGGCGATACCGGGCGCGACCACGGCGAGATTGGTGGTCTGCGATTTCGAAATGCCGATGAAACTGTTCATGATGCCCCACACCGTGCCGAACAGCCCGACGAAGGGCGAGGTCGCACCGATGGTCGCGAGCAGTCCCATGCCGAGCCTGATCCGGCGCGCTTCTGCGCGCACGATCTCGGCGAAGCTCGAGGCGGCCCGCTCCTTGATGCCGGCGTCGCTGGAAATTCCCGCCGACAGCCGTGCCTCGCGCATCGCGGCGGCGAGCAGCGACGACAACACGCTGTCCTTGGCGCCGAGCGCAAACTGCGCTTCCGCCAGCGATCGCGCTTCTCCGATCTTGCCGAGCGCCACACGCAGGCGCCGCTGCACGACGGAGAGCTCCACCATTTTTGCGATAAAGATGGTCCAGGTCACCAGCGAGGCAAAGGCGAGCCCGATCATCACGGCCTTGACCAGCACATCGGCCGACTGGAACATCGACCACGGCGACAGCTCACGCGGCACCGCGGGCGTCGACCTCAGCGATCTGCCCTCTGCGGGAGTTGCTGTGGTGCCGGCCGCCACGGGCGAAACGGCCGCTGCTGCTGGAACCGGCACCGAAGGCGCGGCCTGCACCGGCGCCGCCGGAACTTGCGACAGCCCCGGCACGGCGACAGGCGCCGCCTTCTGCTGCGCCCATGACGGCAGCGGAAGCGACAATGCTACCAGCGCAAAGACGACGGCACATGCGGTTCGGAACGGTGACATCTTCATACTTCGGCCCAGCGGCGGATCAGGTTGTGATAAATACCGGTCAATTTGACCGTTTCGGGGTCATCTCGCCCAAGCCGCTCCACCAGGGCCTGAATCGCCGTGTCGAGATCGAAGATCAGGCTGCGGGCGTGGGCATCTCGTATCATGCTCTGCAGCCAGAAAAAAGATGCAACCCGCCTGCCCCGCGTCACCGGGGTGACCATATGCAGGCTGGAGGCTGGATAGAGCACGAGATCGCCGGCCGGCAGCTTGACCTCGTGGAAACCGTAAAAGTCCTCGACCACCAGTTCGCCGCCGTCATATTCCTCCGGTTCGGACAGAAACAGCGTCACCGACAGGTCGGTCCGGATCCGCAAGCCCGTCCGGTGATCGCCGCGCACCGCATTGTCGACATGGATGCCGAAATGATGTCCCTCGGCGGCGCCGTAGCGATTGAACAGCGGCGGAAAGATCTGCAACGGGATCGCCGCCGAGATGAACCGCGGATTGGCCGTCAGCGCGGAAACGATGTGGTTGCCGAGCCTGCGCGCCACCTCGCTGTCCGGCGGCAGCTGCTCGTTCTTCTTCACCAGCGCCGATTGCGCCCCCGCGGTGGAGCGGCCGTCTTCCCACGCGCAGTCGTCCATGACGCGGCGGAACTCCGCCACATCGTCCTTGCTCAGGACCTCGGGGACACAGATCAGCATTTTTCAGAACTTCGCCGAGGTGACGAGGTAGAACGCCCGCCCAGGCGCGACCGCGACAAACGGCGTCGCGCTACGGTAGAGCGTGTCGTAATAGAGCTTGTTGGTCAGGTTCTGCGCGTAGAGCTTCACGGTCCAGTGCTTGTCGATCTTCTTCTCGACGAAAGCATCGAAGCGCCAGTAGCTCGGCAGCTCGGTGCCGGTGTTGGCGCCGAAGGTGCCGCCATAGATCTTCGAGCGGTAGACCGCCTGCCCACCGAGTTCCCAGTCGCCGTCGAACTTGTACTTGGTCAAAAGGCTGAAGGACTCATGGGCGATGTTGGCCATCTGCAGCCCGATGTTGGAAGCGAGCGCACTTTGCGTGACCTTCGACCTCATCAGCACAATGCCGCCGAAGACGCTCCAGCGGTCGGTGATGTTGCCGCTGACCTCGATATCGATACCCTCGACCCGGTAGGCTGCCCCCGACTGCAGAACACCACTGACCGTTTCACGCGCATTGGCCTTGTCGGTCTGGAACAGAGCGCCCGTCACCAGCAGGTGACGATCGAACAGCTCCCACTTGGTGCCGACCTCGGCGGCCTTGTTGCGCTCAGGCCCAAGGACGACGCCGCCCGGGACAGCTCCGCCGTAGTCCCCAGCGGTGCCGTCGAGTTCGGAACCGAATGGATTGGTCGAGGTCGCGTAGGCAGCATAGAGGCTTCCGATCGGCACAGGCTTGAAGACGATGCCGCCGTTGTAATTGACGAAATCCGAATTAACCGTGCTCGATTTCGCTGCGGTCGACGATCGCAGGTCGTAGCCGTCATAACGCACGCCGCCGTTCAGGATGATCCTGTCTTCCCAATTCGCGGTATCGAGAACATAGAAGGCCTTGCTGTCGACATTGTAGCGGGTCGGATCGCTGCCCAACGTCGGGACCGAGGCGAACGGAATGAGCGTGTAGCTTGGCGCATAGATCGACTGCCCCGGCAAGGCGCCGTTGCTGGTGAATGCGCCGGCACCGAACACCTCCGACGAAAGCCCGGTGTAGCGGCCGATCCCGACACGCTCGTTGGAGACCTCGAGCCCGACCACGGCCGTGTGCTTGACGGCCCCCGTGTTGAACTTGAACGTGGCGTCTTCCTGGTTCGCCACGACGTCGACCCACTGGTTGCGGCTCTGCGCGCTCGCGGTGAACGTCCACTTCGTCGGATCGGGATTTGTCGTCACGGGCGACTGCGGCAGCGTCCCGATGTAGGCCAGCAGCGAGTGCTCTGCACGGGTCCTGCTGGTCAGCGTGATGCTATCGGTAATCTTGTACTCACCCGTCAGCGTACCGAAGTCCTGCCGCGCGGTCTGGAAGTCGCGATTGACGAATCCGTACCAATTCTGTCGCGGGATGCCGGCCTCGGTGACCGGCGTATTGCCCTGCCGATACCAGGGCACACCGAAGTCCGGCAGACCGCTGAGGTCGGTGTGGACGTAGTTCGTTGTGATCTTGATGTCGTTGGTCGGCGTATACTTGGTCGAGATGAAACCGCCCCAGCGATCGTCGGTCACATAGTTGCGACCGGCGACGTTGGCATCCTGGAACATGCCACCGGTACGCACCGCGAAGGTCGGGCTGATCACCTGGTTGACGTCGAGGGTGACGCGCTTGGTCCGGTCGGTGCCGAACGTGCTCTCGGCGTTGTAGAAGTTGCGATCACCTGCCTGCTTGGTGACGATATTGATGGCGCCGCCGGCGGTGCCGCGGCCGGCATAGGCCGAGGCCGGTCCGCGCAAGATCTCGATCTGCTCGGTAAAGAAATTCTCGCGGATGCTGACTGCCGGGTCGCGAATGCCGTCGATGAAGACATCGTTGCGCGCATCGAAGCCGCGGATGAAGAAGCGGTCACCAAACGCGTTGCCGCCCTCGCCCGACCCCAGCGTCACGCCGGCGGTCGAGCGACCGACCTCGCGCAGCGAGGTGATGTTCTTGTCCTGGAGCACTTCCTTGCTGAGCACCGTGATGGACTTCGGCGTATTAAGCAGGGGCTCGGGGAACTTGCCAGACGCCTGTACGCGATCCACCTTGTAAGGCGCTGCCGCATCCGCATAGGGGTTACGATCGGGCGCAAGGCCGCCGGCATTGGGGAATGGCACCGCCGCGACCTGCGCCGGCTGCGACCGGCGCGCGGCGCGCCGCAGCGCCATGCGGGCGCGCAGCGCATCCGGCGACGGCTTCGACGCTGCGGGCCGCGGGCGAGCGACGGGGGCATCGACCGTCACCGGCGGGAGGTTGGATTGCTGCGCTTCGGCGCCCGAGAACGAGGCGACCGCGATCAGGCCGGCGACGGCGGAGACTTTCCTGCCCGAATTGTTGTCGACCCCATCATTGACCGAATAAACCGTTGCCACCGAGCGCAACGACCTCGGTGCTCTTGCCTGTCCCATTTCAACTCGCCCCTTGCCCCGAATTTCAATTCGCTCATGCGGTTCATTTGCAACGACCGATGAAGCGTTGGTATCGAGCGAAAAATTTCGGGTCAATGCGATTGCGGCTCTTGGATGTTTGAATACATCCAGATCGAAATGATTCTAAATCGCGAGTTTGAAACCGTTCTAAATTTGGATTTGAAGCGTTCTAAACTGGAGACGAGAAATGCCCAAGAATCGCGCCTTTCTGCTCTTTCGCGAACGACACCGATCAATCGCTGCTGGGCGGCTTCATCAGCGAGAACAGTTCGTCGACGGTCTGCTGCGCGATCAGCCGTACGCGATCGGTGTTGTCCATGCCCGCAATGTTGACGCCCTTCACGACAGCTCTGATCTCGTCGCGAAAATCGGTGAGAAACCGCAACGCGTCGGGCGAGTTGTTGGCGACGCGCGCGATCAGCCCCGTGATCAGGATCTGGCAGGCGATCATGCGTCCGTTCAATTCGTCCATCATGCACACTCCGGGTAGCTACGTCTTCGCGAAATAGCGATCACGACGATGGTGCATATGAACGACATGCCGCGCGGTGACAACGGAGTGTGCGACTATTCAATTTAGAACGTTCCTAGCTGGCGCCGTCGAGAACGGCAGATGCGGGGCATCGCCGCCGGGATTCCGGCCACGGCATCGGCCGGAAAGTCCGCCTGACGACTTGACTTTGCGCGGCCACCGGCACATCCGGTGGGTATTGCTCACGGAGCCGGTTCAGTGAAGATCTTTACAACGTTTGTTGTCCTCCTCGCCATGCTGGCTTTCGGGTCAGCCGGCCAAGCCCAAGCCCCCAAATCAAAAGCCGCGCCGCCCGCGGCGCAAGCTGCAACACCGGCCGCGCCTCAGGCAGAGCCCGCGGCAAGTCCCACAGCCGGCTGGGCCGCGCGATGCAGCAGCGCCAGCCGCACTGCGCCGCTCGAATGCGCGATGGAGCAGACCGCAGTTCTCAGCAAGACCGGGCAGTTGATCGTACTCGTCAACATCCGCGTGCCCGCCGACACCAAGGCGCCGGTCGCGCTGGTGCAACTGCCGCTCGGGCTCAACCTGCCGGGCGGCGCCAAAGTCCAGGTCGATGACGGCAAGGTGACCGACCTGCAGATCCAGACTTGCGAGAACAGGGGCTGCTACGCCAGTTCCCCGATCGCGCCCGACCTGCTGGCGGCGCTCAAATCGGGCAAGCAGCTAAGAGTGTCGTTTCAAAACCTCGCCAAGGAAACCATCATGATTCCGATGCCGCTGGCCGATTTCGCGGCGGCTTACGACAAGATCAAATAGGCGATCCGACGCTTACCTCACTGCCTCGCCATTTCCGCAGCGCCGATGCCGTCGCCGTCGAGCTTCTGGTCGTCGTGCATGGCGACCGTCACCCGCAGCAGCCGCCCGGTGAATTCGAACGGCGCCTCGTAGTGCGACACCGGGCTGGAGCGATCGCGTCCGATGTCGAGGCCGGACCACGAGATGAAGTTATTGAACGCCTGTTGCGTCTGCAGCGTGCCCGCAGGTTCGCCGTCGATCAACAGCGTATAGGCAGTGATCCCGGTGCGCGCGCCCTTGGCCGGCGGCGTGTCGCGCACCAGACGTTCGACATGCACGCCGAACCGATGCGCGCCTGCCGGCACCTTGCGATCGGAGCGGACGATCTCGTGCCCGCCACCGATGTTGAGATCGTGAACCAGGTGCCCGTCCTTGATGTAGAGGCTATAGCCTGACGTCGCGTCGCCATGCGCGATCAGAACTCCCTCGGCGCCGGCATCGCCGACCTCGGCATGCGCCTCGATGGTGTAGCTGCGGCTGCGCACGTCGGGCGCGACGTCGGTCGGCACATGGCCCATGCCGGCGTGAAAAACGAAATTATTGCGCGAGCCTTGAAACCGCGCGGCGTTCTCCGCAAAGCGCGCCGCGAAGCGGTCGTCGAGCGGCAGCACTTTGTGTTTCTCCGCCTCGCTCCACCACAGCTTGATCATCTCGGCGAGGCGCTCGGGTTCCCTGGCCGCGAGGTCGTCGACCTCGGAGAAATCACGGTCGAGATGGAATAGCTCCCATTTGTCGTTCTCGAACGGCGTCCCCGGCGGGTGAAAGGAGACCGCCTTCCAGCCCTGATGCCAGAGCCCGCGATGCCCGAACATCTCGAAATATTGCGGCTGACATTTCGATGGCGCCGACGGCTCCGCGATCGAACGCGCAAAACTTTCGCCTTGGATCGGCATTTGCGCGGTCCCTGCGATCTCCTCGGGCGCGCTGACACCGACCAGTTCGAGCAAGGTCGGCACCAGATCGCTGGCGTGGACGAATTGATGGCGCAACTCGCCCTGCGGGACCCGCTTCGGCCACGAGATCACGAAGGGATCGCGGATGCCGCCGCCGTGGGTGTTCTGCTTGTAGCGGCGCAGCGGCGTGTTGGAGGCCATCGCCCAGCCGTGCGGAAAATTGTTGTGCGAGTCCGGTCCGCCGATATCGTCGATCCGACGCACCTTTTCCGCGATCGGTTCGGGGCGGAAATTATAGGGTCCCATCGCATTGACGAAGCCGAATGGCCCGCCCTCCTGGCTGGCGCCGTTGTCCGACAGCACGAGGATCAGCGTATTGTCGCGAATCCCGACCGTGTCGAGAAACCCGATCAGCCGCGCCAGGTGTTGATCGGCATGATCGAGCATGCCGGCGAACGCCGATTGCAGCCGTGTGAACAGGCGTTTCTCGTCCGCGCTGTGCTGGTCCCACGCCTTCACGCCATCGTTGCGCGGCGGCATTTTGGTCTCCGGCGGTACGATGCCCATCGCCTTCTGGCGCGCCATCCGCTGCTCGCGCTCGACATCCCAGCCGTGCGCGAACACCGCGTCGTAGCTCTTGATGATGTCGATGGGCGCCTGATGCGGCGCGTGGCAGGCGCCGAGCGCAACCCAGGTCAGCCAGGGCAGATCGGGCCGGTCGGCCAAGTGATCGGCAATGAAGCGGATCGACTGGTCGACCAGATCGGAGGTCAGGTGATAGCCGTCGGCGAATGTGCCGGGCGGATCGATATGGGTGTTGTCGGAGACCAGTTCCGGCGCGAACTGGTCGGTCTCGGCGTCGAGAAAACCATAGAACCGGTCAAAGCCGCGGCCGAGCGGCCAGCCGTCGAACGGGCCGGTCGCGCCGCTTTCGGTCAGCGGCGTGACGTGCCATTTGCCGACCATGTAGTTGCGATAGGCGTGCACCTTCAGCATTTCCGCCAGCGTCCCCGCCTCCCGCGCGATCTTGCCGCGATAGCCGGGATAACCGCTGTCGAAATTTGCGAGGCAGCCGACGCCGACGGAATGATGGTTGCGCCCGGTCAGCAGCGCCGCGCGCGTGGTCGAGCACATCGCGGTGGTGTGGAACCCGGAGTAGCGCAGGCCTTCGGACGCCAGCCTGTCGATGGTCGGCGTCCTGACCGGCGAGCCGTAACAGCCGAAATCGGAAAAGCCGACGTCGTCGAACAGCACCACCAGGATGTTGGGCGCGCCGGCCGGCGGCTTGGGCTTCGACGGCCACCACGGCTTTGAGGCCGCGACCGTCTGGCCGATGGTGCCGCCAAATGAGCTGTCGCTGCCTGCGCCCATGGGTCTCTCCCTGTCACCGCGACGGCGGTTGATCCGCCATTCGCCCCGAGCGGCCACCGCCGCGCTCCGATCCGGATTGCCAGAAAGCATAATCCGAATTATCATTATGGATAATTCACCGGGAGATGCAATATCCGATGCAGCCTGAAGCGGAAGATTTCGACCTTCCCGGCGTCACGCCGTCGCGGCAGAAGCGGAGCCGCGAAACCACGGCGGCGCTGCTCAGGGCGGGTGCGGACATGCTGCGAACGCGCAGCCTTGCCGGACTGTCGATCGAGGCGCTGTGCGCGAAAGTCGGTGTCACCGTCGGCGCTTTCTACAGCCGGTTCGAAAGCAAGGAAGCCTACTTCAACGCCCTGATCGAACTCGCCGCACGCGACGGCGAAAGCAGGCTATCGCGGATGGTGGCGAACGAAAAGGCCGCCGACGGATCGCTCGCCGAGCTGTGCCGCCTCGTGGTCCACGGCCTCATCGGCTGGATCAGAAAGCATGAAGGCGTGCTGCGCGCGGCTCTGCAGCACGACGATACCAGGCCGAACCGGTGGACCACCTTCAAGGGCCTGGCGCGCGCCACCACCGGCCATGCCACGCCTCCCCTGCTCCGCATCATGGGCAGAGGCCGCGAGGCGGCGAAGACCCGGGCGATCGCCTTTGGGTTTCAGGTGGTGCTGGGCACGCTGGTCAACGCCATCCTCAACGATCCCGGACCGCTGTCCATCCACGACGACGAGATGGAGGCCCGGCTCAGCGGCTGCCTGTTGCTGCTGCTGGAAGCCGAGCTGCAGGCGACCCCGCCCGGGGCACCGGTTCGTGGCGCAATCAAGCGCAGGAAATAGTCCGGCGCTTGAGCGTCAGCCACCGAGACATGCCTCCTTGACCCCGACATAAACGGTGTTGCTGGCGTCGTGATCGCCGAACGAATTATCGAAGGTCACGACATGCGCATCCGACGTGGCAAAGACACTGGCGAGCACCGCGCTGAAGGCGGCCTCCGGCGGATCGTTCGACCACAGGGCGAACACGCCGCCGGGATTGAGATGCTCGGCGAGCCTCGCGAGCCCCTCCTGCTCGTACAGCGCGGCGTGGCGCGGATGCAGCAGGTTGCGCGGCGAGTGATCGATGTCCACCAGCACCGCATCGAAGCAGCGGCCCGGCGCGCGCGGGTCGAAGCCCTCGGCCGAATGCGACATCGCGAAGAAATCGCCATTGACGAGGCGGCAGCGCGGATCGCCGGTCAGTTGCTTGCCGAGCGGCAGCAGCCCCTGCTCGTGCCATTCGATCACCTCGGCCAACGCGTCGACCACGAGCAGCGATCGCACGCCCTGATTCTCGAGCACCGCCTGCGCGGTGTAGCCGAGCCCGAGGCCGCCGACGACGACGTCGAGACCGGCTCGATCGAGCGCGGCCAATCCCAGCCGCGCAAGTTCAATCTCGGCCACGGTGAACCGGCTCGACATCAGGTACTCGTCGCCGAGCTTGATCTCGTAGACGTCGGTATCGGTGGAGGGCAGCCTGCGGCGGCGCAGGCTGAGTACGCCCATCGGGGTCGGACGGAAATCCAGCTCTTCGAAATAGAGGCTCATGCACCGACCGTCCTGCCTGCGGCGGCTTGCCGCCACGCCGAATGGCCGCGGCGCCGCCCACATCAGCAACAAGCGCATCGCCGCGCGCTTGCCAAGGCCGGGATCTAGCGGGTAGAAGGACGCAACTGTTCGGCCGGTTCTGCCTGATCCGTCGCCGGAACTGTAAGATTTCATCCTAAGTATTTGAAAATATTGGGGAATGGTGTAACGGTGGCCTAAAGCTAAGCTATTGATTTCCTTCAGGTCCTTGCGATCACGGCCTGACTTCGTCCCCGCACATAACGCAGAGGTTTGCAAAACTCCCCGCAACACCAGGCCTTGTTTTTAGGGGCCGAAGATTATGATTTACTTCGGTTCGGTCGACGCGATTTGTAGAGATCGCCTTGGCGCTCCTCTCCCACCCGATCGGTTAAGATCCGGCGAGCGCGATTAGCGAGATAAGACATCTCATCTAAAGTGCGTAGCAGGGTCTCACGTCCCTCTACATTTCCTTCGTCTTGACTATTCTCATGTGACAGAACCCGGCTGATAACGTTTGGAAGGATCTCTACTTCGATCGATCGTGGTCCATGAACACCCAGTTGTCCGATATCCATTTTGCTGCCTTGGATAAACCGGAGTTCCGTCGAGGCAATATCTGCTCTTGGTAGATCGAATGGGTCGTCGCGCCGCAAAAGATCGCGGACGATGCGGCGGCCAGCTGAATTAGCGTAGGCAAGGACATTGCTTTCCTCAAAAAGCGCTGCGCAGATGCCGAACCAAACAACCGCGCCGTCCAGCCAGCCCTCGAACTCCCGCGCTGATCGCATCATTTCAAACGATCCGTTGCCAGCTATCGCCAACATTAGACCTGCCAGAAATTCCGATTGAAGTCCGCCTTCGCCACGACTCTTGAGTTGTGTGAGCGTTGCATTGAAACGGCTTATTCGCTCCTCCCTAGAAGCACCAAGCAATTTCACCAGATCGAGATCAAGACCCGCAATCGCCGATAGCGGACGAAGCATTTCCGGGCGGACAGATCGCGCCTCGACCGCCGCTGCAATGAATTCAACTATCGAACTGTTGTCGCTCGAAAGGGATTTCTGAGAGAGAGCCGTTGCGAGATGCACATAGTGCCAAGCGAGGCCAATGCTTCCGACACTCCGGCTGCTGGCCGCATCGGTATGCCCCGCTCTTGTTGCTATCCATTCCTGCATGCACCAGTCAAACGCATTGCCATCGTAGCCAGCAAGAACGGATTGACCAAGCACGAAGGATAGCGATGATTGGAGCAGCGGTAGCACGTAACTCGGCCGTTCTGCCTGTCGCGCTGCAGCAGTCCAGATGTCCGCGATACTTGCTCCGGCGATCATCCGCGCGAGTTGCATCTCGTTGCCCCGCACACGCTCGGTGTGCTGTAGATTCTCGAGCAACTCGAGGGGCATTACTCGAAAGTATGCGGTGAACGGTCGTACGCTCGTGCTGTAGGTCGACACAAACGCAAAAAACTCTTGAAGCTGGCGCTCGGCAACGCAGACAATCGGCCGTGCATTCGATTGAAAATCGGGCCATGCCAAGGTCACATCGCTAGATTTCGTTCCTGATGTCCTTAAATCGCGCGGTAACGCTGGAATTCCGGCCAGCGCCTCGGCCATCCAGTTGACGAACCCCTCCCGGCTTAATCGGCGCGCCGTGATCGCGATCATAGGAAAAGATCCTTTAGGTTCGGCTCAACTGGCTTTGTAATCTCGCAGGCCTTCAACCCCTTTTCGAAATACCCAGCCAAACTCTCACCATGATACACGACTAAAGTCGTTTTCGCCCTTGTGACGGCAGTGTAAGTTAGATTCCTCTGCCTGGAAAATCTTTTCAGCTTGTCGGCCGCCATCAGGTGAACGGCCCTGAACTCAAGGCCCTTTGCTCCTTGTACTGTCGTAACGACCACTGGGCGTCCTGCAACAATCGAGGTGTAGGCACCGGCGCGCTGAACCTGCACCTCACCAGCGATATCACTAGCAATAAGCTGTGCAGTGACCGCCTTCAGATCGTCAGCTCTAGGACACAACACTCCGATCATCTCTCCGGGATAAGCCTGCAGCTGCGTCTTTATGCGTTTAACTGCTTCCGCAATCTGATCCTGGATTTCGAGCTGACCTAGCACCTCGACGGCGGATGGGTAGGCAGCCTCGTCATAGTTAGAAGTTGCTTCCATGCCATTAGGATCATCGATGATATTCTTAATCCCATCCGCCACCCGGCAAATTTTGATGCCATTGCGATAATGGTGGCGAAGGATCGCCATCTTCGCCCCGAGCTCCTCCAACTTCTCTAACGCTCCAGTCTTCTCGGAAATGCGCTGATTATTGTCCCCGACTGCGAAAATGCGCTCACCAAATGAACGGATCAAGTTGACCTCATCGGCGGAATAATCTTGCGCTTCATCGAGTAGGATTACGTCATAAACGTTTTCTGCTCTCTTCATCGCGGCAACTTCTTCGAGTTTAGCAAACATTTGATCTCGAACCTTGTCGAAGTCATCCTCCTCCTCTAGCCCGACACCGTTCGCAGCCAAAACCTCGTATGCCCATCGCATGAAAGTCTGCACCTTGTCAGGGGCAAAGGGATAGTGCGCAGTTCCGGATGCAATGAACTCCTTTAGAACTCGGCCAAAGGCCAGCACCTTGATATTGGCGGTTCCTTTTTTATGGAGATAACTTGCACGCAAAAGAAGGAGATTAGTTTTGCCGCAACCTGGCGGCCCAACCACAAGATGATCGATATCGTCATCGAGAGAGATAACCTTCTTCTGTTCGTCATCTAGTTGGCCAAGGTCTTTCCACCAAGAGGCTTCCATCATACCCCTCCCAAGCCTTCTAGGTCGAGTGGACCCTCGCGCCCCTGCTGCGCCTGATCCAAACCCAAGAACAAGGCGGCTTCGATCCGATCACCAATCGCTACTGAACTGTACGGACCTTTGAACACCTGCGTGACGGGAATACCATCCATTGATTCGGTGGAAGCGGCTGCAGCCATCTGCACAACAATTGCTTGGGCGTCGACATCGATCACTTCGACCGTGATCCTCAGCCGCAACCCCCTCGCGAGCTGAAGACTCTCTGAAGGCTTCAGCTGAATAACGAGCGTCGGCGAGCGGCGCGTGGTTCGCGTTACTTCGACCGGAGGAATCAGCGAAGCATTCGCCTGTCGTATTCGTCGAACCTCGATCTTCAATCCCGCAATAATTGTGTCGAGAAGTTCGCTGGCGGAGGCGGCGTCCTTCGTTGGCGCATGAGCGGTTTCGGCCTTCGCGAGTAAGATACGTTGACCGACGCGTTTGCGAGCTTGCTCTGCAGCCGGCATCGTTCGCGGAGGTCGGAATGCGTCCCAATTGACCAGGTCGCGCCGCTTAGCCGGGTCCTTGATCAAAGCCATGCGACATGCGTCAACCAAATAGGAGGGGGCCGTCTCGCTGGCAACATTCGGAAGTTCGTACTGCACTGCATTTACGAGCGCGGCATATGGATTCACGAACTCTTCAAAAATGGGGCGGCGCATAATCAGATCATGTAACACGGCGCCAACCTGATAAAGCGACAAGGCACGCCAGCCATCGGCATCATCCGCCTCATCCCTCAGCAGGAACTCTGGAGAGCTGTATTGTAGAGTGCCGACAAATACGCGCTGACCATCCACGTCGGTTAGTCCGGCCTCGCCGATCGGCTTCAGCACACCGAAATCGAGCAACACAAGCCTACTAAGATCTTCCAGTAGAACTATGTTGGCAGGCTTGATGTCTCTGTGTGCCAGGTTAAGCGACTCCAAGAACTCGCATGCCGACACAAGTTGTTCTATTAGACTTGGGATATTGGCTTCTGGTACGCGCTCTAGGCATTTGCTCAGGCTGAGACCGTCCAGAAACTCCATAACGATATAGTGGTTCTTGCTATTTGCATCCACTCCGCCGCCAAGGAGGCGGACCATGTTAGGGTGCGATTTGCCAACCAGCGTCAGCTCACGCTTAATTCGACCGAGTTGTGCCTCGTCGCCATAGCGCTGAATGATTTCATCGTCGAATATCTTGACGGCGACCAAGCCGTCTTTTCCGGTAGCCCGAAATACCGCTGCTGACTTTCCATGATCGATCAGCGATTCGATCGTCCAAGATTCGATTGCAGTTCCGCGAAAGCGGTCTTCCCATTCTTTTGCTTTGGCTGAATCCACGATTTCCCCTTGGGGTTCGCATTTGGCGGTCGTTCATGAATTACCAAGCGCGCGAGGCGGACGATCGCCGAGACTAGAGCCGCTAGGTCGTTCCTTGCCCCGAGAAACATAGTCATCAGCATTTCAATTTGCGATATAGGCAAGCCATCTTTTCCACCATGAATCGGCAGAGCCGACACGTCGGAAAGCTAGTTCGACGCGCGATCGCACGTGGGGCGGAACGGCTCGGCATGTGGCGTAGGAACGTCCAGCACCACATGTGTTTCCGCGACCATTGGAAATCGCAGATGGGCGGTCAAAGGAAGCTCAAGGTCGTCGACAAACAAGACTAGACCACGAACGTTGGGGTCGCTATATCAGCCGAACATCGCGGCTGATTTGCAAAACTCCATCGAAAATTGCAAAACTTTCGTCAGAAGTGCTTATATATCAAGCGCTTAATTGGGGAATGGTGTAACGGTAGCACAACAGACTCTGACTCTGTTTGTCTAGGTTCGAATCCTAGTTCCCCAGCCACCGTTCTCAATACTGACCCATATATCCCCTCCTCACGCGCCGGCCCGTTCAGATCGCGTTTCTCTGCCCCTTGAGCCGGCTCGCAATATATCCGCCCACCAGAGCCATCACGGCCAATGCCGCCAATCCCCAGGCGCCGTAGCCGAGCAGGCGCAGATTGAATAGCCACGCGGCCAATCCGACCACGACCAGCAGCGGCGTCGCAAAAGCCAGCAAGGCATAGACTGACCGGGTGCCGAGCGGCTCGCCAAGCCCCTGATAGACGCTCGCGTAATCATAGGGCTTGCCGGGATCGGGCTGCGTCAGGGTGCGGAACGAGCCGTCGCGGCGATAGATGATGCGAAACAACGCGTCGATGACGATTCGATTGTTGAAATAGCCGCCATGCGAAGCGCCGGGATCCGGAAATCCGAAATTGGCGACGTGAACATTGTCGACGCGCTGATTGAAATCGACCGCGCTGGCCGGCGAATGCAACGCGCCGCTGATCGCATCGCCCTGATCCCAGAAGTTGATCCAGTGGATGTAGGGATGCCGGTTGCGCGTGAACGGCGGCGCGCCGATATCGCCGCGAAGCGCCTCGACCACCCGCTTGTATCGATGCGAGGGCGACGAATAGCTCTCGAAGAAGTACTCGATCTTGTCGATCGGGCTGCCCATGGTCACGAAGTGCTCGATCTTGTTCATCGGCACCGGACCGGCGATCGGATCTTCGGGCTTGAAGGCGCGGTTGCGCCGGGTCAGCGCCAGCAACGCGTCGTGGGCGACGCTGGTTCCGAGGCTGTGGGCGACGACGGTGACCCGCTCGCAGGCGGGATCGCCGAGCACGTGGGTCAGGAGTTCGAGGCTCTGGTCCAGCACCTTGTTGCGAGCCATGTGCTTGATATCGGTTTCCTCGTAGGTGGCCCAGGCCTCGACGTCGCCGAGGTAATCGGTAAGGAACCTGCCGATCCCGACCAGCCCCGCCAGTGAAGCGGCGATGGCAATCACGGTCTTCCAGTCGGCCTTCAGCGGCGCATCCAGCTGCGTCAAAACGTCGGCGAGCGGCCGGAACGCCAGCATTGACTGCAGCACGATCAGGACCCCGAACAACGTCGCCCCGGCCAGCAGCACCAGCGCCAGGGCCATGATCGCAAGGATGGCGGCATTGCGCAGCTCCTCGAAGCGGTAGGCGGCGTACCAGGCCCGCGCCAGTGCCTCGAGCCGCCTGGCGGTTTCCGGCTTCGACTTCGCCTCCTCGGCGACGAAGGAGAGAAACTCGTCGAAGCTGCCCTCGGGGAAGCGGCGCTGCGCCTCCAGGCCTTCGAAATCGTCATAGAGGCTGATCAGGCGCGCGTAGTCGCGCTCTTCGGTCTCCACCGGGGGCTGAGCGCGCTTGCGCTCGAACAGGGCGGCAAGGCTGGCTCGCCGCAGGCGTTGCCGCTCCCGCCACGGCGATCGCAGCGTGCGCCACGGCCGCAACGGCTGCTTGAACAGCCACTTCGTCACGCCCCACGGCGACTTGTTGCCGGCCATGATCGGAGCCCAATAGACCTCGTAAAACCGTACCGAAATCGCCTCGCGAACCTGCGGCCCGGCTGCGAAGACCGTTCGGATATAGCCGACGATGTCGCCGGACGCCTGGGCGGATCGAAGCGGCTCGACGCGCACCCTGATGTTTCGCAGCATGCCCAGCGAATTGCCGGCACGATGCTGGCCGACGAGGTACCGATCGAGGCAATCGATCAGCCGGCTGGTCTCCTCATAGCGGCGCTGGCTGCCCATGCCATGGAAGTAGACCACGCTGGAATAGCTGGCGCGATCGGCGCCGCCGGCTGCATCCTTCGGCCGCTCCGCGTTATCGAGGTCGCTTGCCATCTCATCCCCCTCTATCAGAGGGTGTACGATAGCTCATCTGCACCATAACCCGCCAGCCCGATCAGGTCATCAAAGAGGTCATCAAACGCGGCTTCGCGTCCCCTCATCGGGCCGGGATGACGGAATCAATAAGGGTGTTTCCGCCAAATCGCGAAGCGCAATATTCTTGCAACGTGGGCTGGACAGTCGGGTGAACAGCCAACGAACTGACTTTCCCGCCGGGTAGTCAGCCCATGGCCCGGAGCGTACGCGTCAGATCGTCGAACAACTCGTCCACCGCAAACGCCCGCGGAATCAGCCGCTGCTGCGCGGCATAGCCAATGATCATTTCCAGCGAGCGGCGCATTTCGTCATCGCTGAACCGCGGCACCGAGGCTGCGGGCGCGCGCGCGGCGCTTTCGCGCAGCAGGCGGAACACTTCCCGCACGGCATCGGGATGGTCACGACACAACGTCTCGCTGACCACCACCATGTGGTTGATCGGCAGCACGCCGTACTTGGCGAACCAGGATTGTTCCTCCGCGGCGACGTCCGGAAACAGCGGCTTCAGCCCGGGCTTCTCCACCTTCTCTCCGAGCACGGCGTCGAGTTCGCCGTCGAGCAGCATCTGGATGATCTGCCTGCCCGCGGGCGCGCGCTCCGTGGTGTCGACGTATTCGGCGACATGCGCGTCCTCGAACGTCACCCAACTGATAGCATCGAGGTTGACGCCGTATTCGTTGGCGAGGATGCCACGCAGCCACGCCCCTGTCGTGGTGGTGAAGGAGCGGATGCCGACCCGCCGGCCCTCGAGATCACGCGGCTTCAGGTTGCCGAGATCGGCCCGGTACACCGCATGGGCATATTGAAACCGCGCCACCACTACGTGCGGCAGCAGCACCATCGCCTTGCCGAAACTCTTCGCCATCAAATAGGTGACGATGGCCATCTCCGAGACGTCGAAGGCCTGCTCGCGCACCATCGGCTTGAAGCCCTTGTTGGTCGGCGAGTATTCCGCGAACTCGAACGCAACGAGATCGGACCTGAGCGATCCATCCTTCAGCGCCAACGTGCCGGCATGATCACCAAGCAGAGTACGCAGGCGTAGGGTCATCTCATCAGGACTCCGGTTCGGCGCTCACTTCGCATTCGCCGGCGCGTGCAGGTGCCACAGATCGGCGCGCCAGTGCAGCACGATGGCCAGCATCAGCGCGATGCCGGCGGCGGCGTAGAGCGAGGCGGTGGCGGCAAATCCGATATCGCCGATCAGGCTGCCGGCGGCCAACAGGCCCAGCGGCAGGCTGTAGATCGCCAGCATGCGCACGCCCATCACCCGGCCGCGGAAGTGCTCGCTCGCGGTGCGCATCAGGATCACGGCGACCGAGATCATGGCAAGGCTCTGCATGAAGCCGGCCAGCGCCAGGCAGGCGATCGCGGCATGGATGGTCTGCATCTGCGCGAACACCAGCAGGGTCGCGTACCATGCCATGGTGGCGCCGATCATCAGCCGCGCCACCCGGATGCCGCCGATCAGGCTCAATGCAATGGAACCGACCAGCGAGCCGAGCGCGAAGCTGGCCGCCATATAACCGAGCCCGGTCTGGTCGGTGCCGTAGATATCGCGCGCCACATAGGGCAGCAGTCCGTTCGACAGCGGATAGGCGGTGAGATTGGCGAGGAACGCGACCCAGATCACCGCGCGCATCCGCGGCGTGGTCCAGACATAGGCGACGCCCTCCTTGAGGTCGCGCATCGGCGAGCGCGGCGGCGCGCCATCAGCCGCTTCACCGGCCGGATGCGGCTTCGAAGGCGCCACCACGCAGAGGGTCAGCAGGGTCGAGGCGATATAAAGGGTCACGATCGCGACATAGGCCGGCCCCATGCCGAGGGCCGCGAACAATCCGGCGCCGCTCAGCGCGCCCGCGAACTTCGCGGTGTCCATCGTGGTCCTGGAAATGCTGATCGCGCCGATCAACTGGTCGTGCGGCATGATGGTGGCGACCAGAGCGCCGCGCACGCCGAGGTCCGACGGCCGGACCAGGCCCATGACCGCGACGATGATGAGGACATAGAGCGGACTGAGATGGCCCGATAGCGCCAGCGCCATCAGCGTGGCCGCCAGCACCGCATAGGTCGCGCGCATCATGGCGAGCAGGTCGCGGTGGCCGATGCGATCGCCGACCACGCCGAACATCGGGGCAATCAGCGTGCCGACGAAATTGAGCGAGGCAAACACCGTCAAGAGCAGCACCGATCCGGTCTCGACCAGCACGTACCAGCCGAGGATCAGCGTCTCCATCTCGAACGCCCACGAGGTGAGCAGATCGGCGGGCCACTGAAATCGGTAGTTCCTGATACGGAAGGGTGCGAGCGCGGAAGGCCGCGCGGGCCCGCTCAAATCCCGACGCCGCGGTTCATCGCGTTCCACCCTGCCCTGTTTCTTGTTAGCCCAGCCAACCGATTTCCCTGCGGTGAAAATTGCTGCCTGGAGGTTGGACTCAGCGTAGCGTTGATCTTGCTCGTGTCAATCACGCCCGGCGGCATGGCACCATTCCGCCGCCGCGGTGGCCGTTCGGCGCAGCGCCTCGGCAACAGCCCGGGCCACCAGATTTTCGATTCCCGAAACGTTGCCGATCACGCCGGCATAGACCACGTCCTTCCGGTTCAGTTCCGCGATCAGCCTCGGCGCGTCGCTGGCGCCGTGCATACCCTCGCCGGAAAACATGCCGACCACAACGGCCGGTCCCTGAACCAGCGCCATCGCCTGATCCAGGAACGGCCGCTCCTCCAGCAAGGCGATACCGACGCTGCGGAACGCTGCGCGGCCTTCGATCGCGCGCGCCACCTGTTCGGTGGCTTCGCGCGAGGCCGAATTACGCCTCGAGCCATGGGCGAGCAGGACGACGCTGGTGGCTTCCGGCGCAAAGCCGTTCTCGCGCGCGACCTGGCTGGCGCGATCCAGCACCAGATCCGGCAGGCCGGGATCGAGGCCGAGCGGCGGCAGCACCTCGACATTGCGGCTCTCGCTGTTGGCCTCGTCGAGCAGTTGCACCAGGCGGTCGCGGGTAAAGTAGCCGCTTGAGGCGAACAGCGGATAGACGATGACCCTCGGCGCGGTCAGCGCGGCGAACGCCTCGCCGATATCAGGGGTGCCGTTGATGAAGCCGACGCCGACTTCCGCGACGAGCCCTTGGGCGGAAACGGCCTGCGCGATAGCCCTGGCGCCGTCGTTGGTCGCCCCCTCGCTTCGTTCGCCATGGGCCGCGATCAGCAATGCAACGCGGGTGGCTTCATCATCGGCGCTCAATGACTGGTTCCGTCGGAGAAATTGATCTTGTTCCATACATTATATTTGCCTGACGGCCGCGACATCGGGATGCGCTTGATCTCGGCAAACGTGGCGGCATCGTAGATCACCAGGGCGCCGTCGTTCTCCCAGATCGACACCAGCGCGTAACGCCCGTATTTGTCGAACTCGACATGAGCGGCGGTCTTGTTCGGCGCGGGTGTCACGGTGCGGACGATCTCGAGGCTGCGCTTGTCGATGATCGACATCGTATCCTTCTTCGGCCCCATCATGGCATCGGTCCAGGCATAAGGCGAATTTTCATGGCTGCGCATGAAGAAACCCGGCCCCGGCGTATCGATCGCCTTGATCAGGGACCAGTCCTGCATGTCCAGCACGCTGATCTTGCCTTCCTTCAGATGCGGGGTCGCCATTACAGGCCGCCCGTTCCAGATCCAGGAAATTCCGGAGCCGAGGTGCGGCAGGCCGGGCAAGGTAAGCTGCTTGATGTCGCGGCCGACGGTGAGATTGACGACGATCGCCTTGCCCTCCCGGGCCGAGCCGACCAGATTGCGGTAGGGCGGATCGAAGAAGAAGTCGTCGAGCGGTTCGGGGATTTCAATCCGGCGCAGCGCGAACAGCCCCTGCGACGACTGCAAGGCCTCGACCATGCCCTTCTCGTGCGAATGCACCAGCCCCGGATAGACCGGCGGCGCGTTCGGATCGGTGGCGATCTCCCAGATTTCCGGCACGTCCTTCAGCGCCGCGATGAAGCTGTCGCGCGGCGGCGCCTGGTACACCGCCGACACCCGCGACGAATTTCCCTTTTTGTCCCTGGCCTCGAAAATCTTCTCGACCGACAGGTCCGCGGTGGACAGCATCACGAGCGTATGCGGCAGATAATTCGCGACCGCGATATGCTTGCCGTCGCGCGAAATCGCGATGTTGCGCGAATTGATGCCGGCGCGCACCTCGGACAGCATGGTCAGCGACCACAGATCGTATTTGCTGACCCAGCCATCGCGCGACATGAAGAAGACATAGCGGCCATCGGGGGTGAACTTCGGGCCGCCATGCAGCGCAAAGCGGGTCGGAAACCGCGCCAGCGGCTCGAATCGATCGCCGTCGAGGATGGTGGCGTGGTGGTCGCCGGTTTCGACCACGACGAACAGGTTCAACGGATCGGCCGCAAAGCGCGGGCGGTCGAGCGCCGGCGCGGTGGCGTGGATGACGCGGCTCGCGGCAATCTCTACAGCTCCCCACGCAGGCATCTTCGGCAGCGGCGTCGCAATGAAGGCCGCCAGCGCCGCGATCTCGTCCTTGTCGAGTGTCGCGCTGAAGCCCGGCATCTGCGTCGCCGTCCGGCCATCGGCGATCACAGCAGCCGCCCGCGGGCCCATCAGGCGCCCGAGATTTTCCGGCAGCAGCGCCGGCCCCTGCCCGCCGAGCCGGTCCGCGCCATGACACGACGCGCAGTGCTCGGCGAACAGTTTTGCCGCGTCCGGGTCTGCCAAGGCCGGAACGGTCAGGCCGATGATGACCAGCAGCGCGGCGGCGAGCTCAGAGCGAAAGCGGCGCTTCATGGCGTGCTCCGCGGTAGGCGCTGACCGTGACGCGCTCGACCGGCGCAGCGAGACCGATCTCGGCATCGCTGAGATAGCAGCCGGGGTCTTCGGCCCAGGGATCGCCGGTGATACGCATCGCGCGCACCCTGGTGTTGCCGTTGCAGACGTCGAAAAAGGCGCACTGGCCGCAACGTCCGCCAATCACGCGCGGCTTCCGCTTCAATCCGGCCATGATCGGATCGGACAGGTCGGTCCAGATCTCCGAGAACGGCCGCGCCCTGACGTTGCCGAGAGTGTAGTGCCACCACATCGTATCCGGATGCACATTGCCAAGATTGTCGATATTGGCGACGTTGACGCCGGAGGAGTTGCCGCCCCACTGCCTGAGCCGCGCGTGCAGGCCTGCCACGGCGTGCGGCATGGTGCGCTCGGCCCAATGCAGGAGATAGACCGCATCGGCGTCGTTATTGCCGGTGACGATTTCCATGTCGCTGCCCCTTTGCGCCCAGCGCCAGGCGCGCTCGATCACCATGTCCATGGTGTCGCGCGTGGTCTGCCACACCGCGTCGTCGCCGCGATTCTTGTTGCCGCGTCCGGCATAGACCAGATGCGACAGATAGAATTTGTGAAAGCCCTCGCGCTCCACCAGATCGAGCATGTCAGGCAGTTCGGCGGCGTTGTCTTCCGTCATGGTGAAGCGCACGCCTACCTTGATGCCGCGGTCGCGTAACAGCCGCAGCCCGCCCAACGCCTCGTCATAGGCGCCGGCCTTGCCGCGGAAGCGGTCATGGGTGTCGCCGATGCCGTCGAGCGAAATCCCGACATAGTCGTAGCCGACATCGCGGATGCGGTCGGCGAGCGCGGCATCGACCAGCGTGCCGTTGCTGGAAAGCCCGACATAGAACTTCATCGCCTTGGCGCGCTCGGAGATCTCGAAGATGTCGCGCCGCATCAGGGGTTCGCCGCCGGACAGGATCAGCACCGGCACGCGAAACGCCTTGAGGTCGTCCATCACGGAGAAGACTTCCGGCGTCGACAGTTCGCCGGGGAAATCGACATCGCCCGAAATCGAGTAGCAATGCTTGCAGGTCAGGTTGCAGCGCCGGATCAGGTTCCAGATCACCACCGGTCCCGGCGGCTGGCGCGCCGGCCCAAGCGGCGTCGGCTCGCGCAACTGGTGCAGATAATGGCTGAGGCGAAACATGGTGTGCGCTCCCTCGAAGGTCTACGCAGCGATGCGCAAGCCGGTCTTCTTCAGGATCCGGGTTGAAAACAGGACGTCATGCGCGCGGGCGGCGGGGCCGATCAATCGCGCAATGCGCTCGACCTTGGCCCTGACCTCGTCGCGGGTATGGCCGTGCACCATGGCGAAGAGATTGTAGGGCCACAGCGGCAGATGGCGCGGCCGCTCGTAGCAATGCGTGACCTCGTCGAGCGCGCCGATTTTGGCGCCGATCCCGGCAACCGCATCGTCGGCGACGTCCCACACCGACATGCCGTTGGCGATGAAGCCGAGCGCGTAATGGTTGGGGATCGCGCCAATCCGGCGGATGGCGCCCTCGTCGAGCAGCCGCTTCAGGCGGACGATGATGTCGGCCTCGTCGAGGCCGAGCTTTTCGGCGATCGCCCGATAGGGCTCGCGCACCAGTGGAAGCCCGGCCTGGGTGGCGGCAACGATCCTGCGATCGACGGCGTCGAGCATCTTCATACCTCCACCCGGAAACCGACGAAGAACTCGTGCATCTTCGGCATGGCGTGCACGCCAAGCCCGGTTTCGGTTTCGATTTCCGCGATCACCTCAGCGATGCGGCGCGGGTCTTCCGCCGAGATGACGAACCACATGTTGAGCGCATGGCTGCGTTCGTAGTTGTGCGCGATTTCGGGATGGGCGTTGACCTGTTCCGCCACCTCGTCGAACCGCTCCGGCGGCACTGCGATGGCGGCAAGACAAACATCGCCGCCGAGCATTTCCGCGTTCCACAGCGGGCCGAAGCGGCTCAACTGTCCCGCCCCGACGAGGTCGCGGACGCCGTCGATGAGTTCGCCCTCGCTCAACCCGAGCTCGGCGCCGGCATCGCGAAACGGCCGCGGCGTCAGCGGAAATCCGCCCTGCAGGCCGTTGATGATCGCTCTTGATGTGGGATCGAGGACCGGCATCAGTTCAACCCCCTGGCTTCCGAGAACACCGCGCCGCGCTGCTTGAAACAGCGCGTCGAGAACAGCACCGCCTGCCTGTTCAAGCCGGTATCGGCCAGCAGATTGATTTCGTCGATGACGGCGTAAGCGTCCTGGCGCGCCCGCGCGTGGATCATGCAGAAGATGTTGTAGGGCCACAGCGGCAGATGGCGCGGCCGGCGGTAGCACAGCGTGACGTTCGGATTGCGGGTGAACCTTTCCGCGACCGAATCGACCATGTCGTCCGGCACATCCCATACCGCCATGGCGTTGGAGTTGAAGCCGAACTTGTCGTGGCGCACGACGCAGCCGAAACGGGTCACGATGCCGGCGCTGGTGAGATGGTCGAGCCGGTCGATGATTTCGTCCTGGTCGAGGTCGAGCTGTTCGGCCACCGCCCGGTAAGGCTGCTCGACCAGCGGCAGGCCGTCCTCGATCGCCGCCAGGATGCTGCGGTCGCGCGGATCGGGACGATAGTCGCCGCGCGGGCCGGCCGGCTCGCGCTTTGCGGGACGCGCGGCGCGAAGCGGAAAGCCGAGACCGAGATGGTAGGCGCTGAGCATCGGCAGGTCGATTGCCTGAAGCCCGGTCTGCTGCTCGATGCTCTCGATGGTCGCGGCGATTGCCCTGGCATCGGCGCCGGCGATCACGAACCACAGATTGAGCGTGTGGGTGCGCTCGTAATTATGGGTCACCAGCGGCTCGCGGCTGACGATCGCCGCCACCTCCTCCAGCCGCTCGGGCGGAACCTGCAGCGCCGCCAGCGTGCTGGCGCCGACGGTGTTCGGCCGCACCACCGCGCCGATGCGCGAGATCACCCCGGTCTCGCGCAGGCGGCGAAACACGCGGATGGTTTCGCGTCCATTGAGCGCCGCGGAGCGGCCGACGACCTCGAAGGGTTTGTCGACCAGCGGGAAATTATGCTGCCAGCGATCGACCAGTGTCAGTTCGGCGGGGTTCGGGCTCATTGTCCAATCCTCGTTGCACGTGCGGTGAAGAAAATGCCGGATGGTTTCTGCGCGGAGATCTGTCCCTTCCTGGCGAAGGTCGCGGCGTCGTAGATGTCGACGCGGTCGGCGTCGCGCAGCGAGACCCAGACCTCGTTGCCGCGCGGGGTGAATTCCATGTGCAGCACCGCAGGTCCCGGCGCGAAGCGGTGGATCACCGTAAGCGTCAGGGTATCGACGATGTCGATGGTGTCGTTGAGCGGATGGGCGAAATTGACCCAGACATGGCGGCCGTCGGGACGCGCCACCGCGAACACCGGCTGGCCATGGGTGGCGACGCGGCCGGCCTCGGCGAAGCTGCGCGTGTCCACCGCGATCAGTTCATGGCGGCCGACCGCGGGCAGCAGCAGCCGGTCGCCGATCGCCGCCCAGCCTTCGAGATGCGGCATCTTGTAGACCGGCAACGGCTCCTCGCCATGGCCGTAGCGGTCGAGGATGCGCTCGGCCTTCGGCGGCGATTGCCACATGTCGACATGCACCACGCCGTCCTCGCCGAACAGCCCGGCCAGATAATGCCGGCCGTCCGGCGTGACGTTACCGTCATAGGGTAGCTTGCCGACCCCGGTCAGACGGGTGATCGCCGGGGTCTCGACCCTTGAAAGGTCGGCGATCCAGATTTCGCCGGCGTTGTAGAGCGCAAAGGCGAAACGACGCCCCGGCAGATCGACGAGGCCGACGGTCTTCGAGGCCTTGCCGTCGGCGCCGGTGGCGGGAATATCGGCGACCTGCGCCAGCGTTTTGGCGTCGAACACCCGCACCCCGCCCGGCTCGTAGTTCGAGACCGCAATCAACTCGCCGTCGTCGGAAATGGCGCCGCCGATCGAATTGCCGGCCTGCACCACGCGCCCGGCGATCTTGGCCGTCAGCAGGTCGATTCTGGTCAGCCCGCCGTCGCGTCCGAACACATAGCCGTAACGCTGATCCGGCGAGAACACGACCGAGGCATGCGAGAGATCGCCGACGCCCTCGACCCGACCGAGCGTCTCGCGGGCGCTGGTATCGACGATCAGCACCGAGCCCGTGGCACGCTCGATCACGAGGCCGAGGTTGCCGGTGCCGCGCAATCCTTCGGCAAGCCCGGTGGCCGGGATCGCCAACAACAACAGCGCAGCAAATATGCGCGCAGCGAACATCATGGCAGATTTCCCTGCTTGAGCCGGTCGGCGATCCAGCGGGCGTCGAGTTCGGACAGCAGCGGACGCCATGGCGGCATCGGCGTGCCCGGAATGCCATCGAGAATGATGTGGACGAGCTGGTCGCGGTCCCAGGGCCCGAGCTGCTCGGCGGTCAGTGGCTTGCCTAGGCCGCCCTTCAAGGTCAGCCCGTGGCATGAACCGCAGTCCTGCCGCACCAGGTTCGCGAGCTTGACCGGATCGGGCGCCGTCTCTGCGGCCGAGGCCGGCGCCATCGTCGCGATCAGCGCCAACGCCGCGTTAGGCCACAACCGAGATCGCGCCGGAGTCCGTTGCATCATCGTGCTCATTGCGCTGCATGGCGATCGCTGCGACCCGACCGATGATGAACAGGACGGGGCCCGCAAAGCCAGCCTCCTGGGCCGCGGCGGGAAGTGCTGCGAGCCATGTGCATATTCGCTGCTCCCGGGGGGTCGTACCTTGACACACCGCAAGGACCGGAGTGTCCGGCGGCAAACCGTTGGCGATCAGGTTCCCGGCGATTTCCTCGATGTTGGCCAGCCCCATGTAAACGACGAGCGTGGTTTCGGGATCCGCCAGCCTCGCCCAGTCCAGATCCAACGGCTCGTTCGCCTTGCGATGCCCGGTGACGTAGTGGACGCCGGTCGCAAGTCCGCGATGGGTCAGCGGAACGCGCAGCGATGCGGCGCAGCCTTGGGCCGCGGTGATGCCGGGGATAACCTCATAGGGAATACCGGCGCGTTCGAGTTCGGCTGCTTCCTCGGAGCCGCGGCCGAAAATGAAGGGGTCGCCGCCCTTCAGCCGCACCACGGTCCGGCCGGCCCGGCCGAGCCGCACCAGCATTTCGTTGATTTCTTCCTGTGGCACCGGATGGAAACTGGCCTGCTTGCCGACATTGATCCGGGCCGCGCCGTCGCCGATGGTGGCGAGAATGCTGTCCGGCACCAGCCGATCGTAGACGACGACCTCCGCCTCCTTGATGACTCGCGCCGCCTTCAGGGTCAGCAGTTCCGGATCGCCCGGGCCTGCCCCGACCAGGTAGACTTTTCCAACGCTCATAGCGCGCTCCGCCCGGTTGGCCTTTGCAATTCGGCTCCTTGCATCGAGGCGGCGCGGCAGACTCGTTGCCGCGCCGGCTCATTGTCGTCCGGTCCTCAATAGACGTCGTTACGCGTATTATGGACGTTGAACTTGCCGGTCGGCGTCACCAGCCGCTTGTCGCGGATGACGGTCTTCAGGGTCAGGGTCTTGTCATCGACCACGACGATCGCCGATTCCTGGGCCTTGTTGTTCCAGACCGAGAACCAGACTTCGGTGCCATCCTTGTTGTACTCGCCCTGCACGACGCGGCGCGCGCCTTCGGAAATCCCGGACCACTGGCCGATCGGAAGCACCTTGTATTCGGGCTTCTCCTTGGCGAGATCCTTGATCTTGAATACCGCAACCGATGAGGAGATTTCGGCGTCGGTGTTCAGCGGCGTATCGACGTAGAGGTTTTCCGACTTCGGGTGGGTCTTGATGAACAGCGACCCGCCGCCCTGGCCGTCGACCTTCTGCACGACCTTCCAGGCATGCTGCTTGTTCTTCTCCGGATCGGTGCCGATGAAGGAGATCGTTTCGTTGCCGAGATGGCTGGTCGCCCAGACCGGACCGTATTTCGGATGCAGCAGGTTGGCGCCGCGTCCGGGATGCGGGGTCTGGCCGCCGGATTCGATCACGCTGACCAGCTTGTCTTCCTTGGTGTCGACGATCGCGATCTTGTGGCGGGCGTTCGCCGCCACCAGGAAGTAGCGCCCGGTCTTGTCGAAGCCGCCGTCATGCAGGAAGCGCTCGGCCTCGATCGCCGTCACCTTCAGGTTCTTGATGTCCTTGAAGTTGACGAGCAGGATCTGTCCGGTCTCCTTGATGTTGACGACGAATTCCGGGTTGTAGTGCGAGGCCACGATCGAGGCGACGCGCGGTTCCGGGTGGAACTCCTGGGTGTCGTAGGTCATGCCCCGGGTGGAGACGACCTTGAACGGCTCGAGCGTCACGCCGTCCATGATCACGTATTGCGGCGGCCAGTAGGCACCGGCGATCGCGTACTTGTCCTCATACCCCTTGAACTTGGAGGTCTCGATCGAGCGCGCTTCGGAGCCGACCTTGAGTTCGGCCACAGTCTGCGGCGGATCCATCCAGAGATCGACCAGATTGATCTTGGAGTCGCGGCCCACCGTGAACAGGTAGCGGCCCGAGGCCGACATCCGCGAGATATGCACCGCATAGCCCGTCTTCAGGATCAGCTCGATCTTCTTGGTCGTGCCGTCGATCAGGGCGACTTCGCCCGCGTCGCGCAGCGTCACCGCGAACAGGTTGTCGATATCGAGCTTGTTCATCTTCTTGGTCGGCCGCTGCGCGACCGGGATCAGGACCTTCCAGCTCTCCTTGATCTCCTTGAGACCGAATTCCGGCGGCTGCGCCGCGTCGTTGAGCAGATAGCGCGCCATCAGCTCGATGTCGGCCGGCTGCAGGTCGCCGGAGGTGCCCCAGTTCGGCATGCCGCCGGGCGAGCCGTAGGTGATGAAGTCGCGCAGATAGTCGAAGCCGAGCTTCTTGGTGAGATCAGGCGTCAGCGGCTTTCCGGTCGCGCCCTTGCGCAGCACGCCGTGACAGCCCGCGCAGCGTTCGAAATAAATCTGATTCGCCTTGTCGAACTCCGCCTTGCTCAGCACGGGATCGCCGGGCTTGGTGCCGGGCTGTTCGGTGCCCTTGCCGCTCAGCGTATCCAGGCTCGGCTGGTACTGGCCGCCGGGCGTGGTTTTGTGTTTCTCGATATCGGCAGGCGCCGGCTTGGCCGGCTGCTGTTGCGCATATCCGGGCGTTGTCGCGCCGAGATAGAACATAGCCGCGGCGGCGATGCCGCCCGTGAGCATTGCAAGCACATAAGCGTGACGTCGCATCGCATTCCTCCGCATGAATCTGGTGCCTTGTTTATGCCTATGCTGCGGGTGCGTCGCCTTGACCGCGGTTAAGGACGCGGTTGGCCGCAGTTTGACATAGCTCAATGCGCACTCATCCAAAGACTGCCTCATCCGAAACCATGCACAGCAACGTCATCGCAAGCAGGCTCTCTAAAGTGCGCTGGATGTTGCGCATTTTCGCGGCGCTGGTGCTGGCGGCGAGTGGCGGCGCGCAAGCCGCCGATCTCGGAATCGCCAGACAATTTTTTCCATCGGAAAGTTCCGCGACGATCGAGCAGCCGCAGGGAACTCCTCCGGCCGCCATCGTCCGCGGCTCCAACGGCCGTATTCTCGGCCATGCGTTCTCGACCTATGAGGTTTCCGGTTCGGTCGGTTATGCCGGCCGGCCGCTCGATATCGTCGCCGCGGTCACGCCCGAGGGCATCATCGCCGGCGCCCGGATCGTGGCGCATGAAGAGCCGATTCTCGTGATCGGCATCCCGCGCGAGGCGCTGGCCGCCTATGTGGCGGCCTTCAAGGGCTTCGATATCCGCACCGGCGCCGGGCTCAAGCAAACCAGGGATCTCGCGAGCGGCCCGCACGCCGTAGCGGGCGCGACCATCACCAGCACCGTCATTCGCGATGCCATCGTGCGGTCGGCGCGGGCGATCTGGCGCAGCCGAAGCGGCGCTGCGGAAAATGTTGCACGGCTCGACCGCGAAACCCTGCGCCGGTCGTCCTGGCCATCCCTGCTCGCCGAGGGCGCGGTGCAGCGGCTGCTGGTGTCGCGCGGCGAAGCAGCGAAAATGCTCGGCACCAGGGACAATGAACCGGAAAAGGCTTTCATCGATCTCTGGCTGGCGCTCGCCACACCGCCGCCGATCGGCGAAAGCCTGCTGGGGCAGCGGATCTACGAAAGCGAACTGGCCAGGATCGGCCCCGAGGACGATCTCGTCCTGATCGGCGCGACCGGGCTCTATTCCTTCAAGGGCACCGAATGGCGCCGGTCCGATTCGTTCAACCGCATCGAAATCATTCAGGGCGGCCGAACCATCCGGCTGAAACCCGCCGACCATACCGCCATCGAAGCGCTGCGGGCGGCCGGCGCACCCGAACTGCGCGAGATCGCGGTGTTTCGGATCGCGCGCTCGAGCGGCTTCGATTCGACCAAGCCGTTCCGGCTCGATCTCGATCTCGGGCCTGCGGCGTCCGCAGCCGGCCCTGCAGTGGTGTCGCTGGAGTACCGCATACCCGACCGGTATCTGATCGCGCCTCGGGTTGCGCCGGCGGCGGCACTGTCCGGCAAGGCGGCACAATCCGATGCGTCCGCGCCAAGCCAGGCGCCGCTATGGCAGGATATCTGGTGGGCCCGCAGCTACGAAATCGCGGCGCTCGGCGCCATGCTTGCCGTGCTCGGCGGCATCCTGATCTTCCAGGACTCGGTAACCGCTCATGGCCGCTTCTATTACCGCCTGCGCACCGGTTATCTGCTGCTGACCTTCGTGTTTCTCGGCCTGATCGCCAACGCGCAATTGTCGGTGGTCCATGTCCTGACCTTCATTCATGCCCTGCTGTCGGGCTTCCGCTGGGAGCTGTTCCTGCTCGACCCCATGGTGTTCCTGCTCTGGAGTTTTGTGGCGATCAGCATGCTGTTCTGGGGACGTGGCGTATTCTGCGGCTGGCTGTGCCCGTTCGGGACCCTGCAGGAATTGACCAACCAGCTGGCGCGGCGGCTCGGCATCAAGCAAATCGAAATTCCGTTCGGGCTGCACGAGCGGCTCTGGATGATCAAATATGTCGCCTTCGTCGGCATCCTCGCGATCTCGCTACGCTCGATCATCACCGCGTTCCAGTTCGCCGAGGTCGAGCCGTTCAAGACCGCAATCACCATGAAATTCCTGCGCGAGTGGCCGTTCGTGCTCTATGCGGGGAGCCTGTTGGTCGCCGGGCTGTTCATCGAGCGGTTCTACTGCCGCTACCTCTGTCCGCTCGGCGCGGCGCTGGCGATCCCGGCGCGCATGCGGATGTTCGAATGGCTCAAGCGCTACCGCGAATGCGGCTCCGAATGCCATGTCTGCGCACGGCGCTGCACCGTTCAGGCGATTCATCCGCTCGGCCAGATCAATCCCAACGAATGCATCTACTGCCTGAAATGCCAGGCCAACTATTTCGACCACGACGTCTGCCTGCATCTGAAGAAGCGCGCGACGCGGCGCCAGCCGTTTGCAGCCACGCCTGTTCCGACCAGCGCCGGCGCCCGACCGAAGGGAGCCGGTGATGCGATCTGACGCTCCGACGCGACGACGCGTCATCACGATTTTCGCTGCCGCCGCCGCTAGCGCCGTGGCCGGCAGCCCTGCCCGCCCCGATGAGGCCGACTACGTCTGGCACGGCGTTGCGATGGGCGCGGACGCCACCATCCTGTTCAACGGGGTCGAACCCGCGGCCGCCCGCAGCGCGATTGCCGCCGCGGCCGCGGAAATCGATCGTCTCGAAGACGCGCTGAGCCTGTTCCGCGACAACTCGGAACTGCGGCGCTTGAATCGTGACAAGCAGCTGCATGCGCCTGGTGGCGACATGCGCCGCGCACTGGCGCTGGCGCTCGATATCGCCGGCCGCAGCGGCGGGCTGTTCGATCCCAGTGTCCAGGCGCTCTGGGAAGCGCATGTGGACTGGTTTGCCGCATCGCCCGGCGCCGGGCTGCCGCCCGATGAGCTGATCGCCAAGGCGCGGACAGCGGTCGACTGGCGCCGGATTGCGGTCGAGACTGACAGCATCCGTACCGGAGCCGATCAGCGCCTCACGCTCAACGGCCTCGGCCAGGGCTATGTCACCGACCGGGTCGCGGACCTGCTGTATTCACGCGGCTTGCGGCATATCTTCGTCGATCTCGGCGAGCAGCGCGCGCTCGGGCCGCGCCAGGACGGTGCGCCATGGCTGGTCGCCCGCGCCGATGCGGCGCCGCTCACACTGAGCGGCGGCGCGCTGGCGACCTCGGAAGGCTCAGGCTGTGTGCTCGGCGCGTCCGGCGCTGCGCATCATCTGTTCGACCCGCGCAACGGCCGCAGCGCCACACACTGGAAGACAATCACGGTGCATCATCGCTCTGCCGCCGTCGCCGATGCGCTGTCGACGGCGCTTTACGCCGCTTCATCAGCTGAGATCGAAGCCCTGCTGCCGCGCTTTGCGGGAACGGCGATATGGGCGACCGGCCACGACGGACGCGAGCGGCGATGGATTTCGCCGCCGGTCGATGGGACCATCGGCTGAAATCCACCGCAACGCTATCGCGAAAGCGCCTTGGCTACTTGGTCTTGCCTTCCGCGTCGTACTGCTTGAGGAAGGCCCAGAGACTCTTCGCCTCGCCCTCGTTCTTGATGCCGGCGAACACCATCTTGGTGCCCGGGATCTTGCCCTTGGGATCCCTGATGTATTCGAGGAACACTTCCTCGTTCCAGGTGATGCCGGAACCCTTGTTGGCATCGGAATAGTTGTAGGCGGCCGCGGTTCCGGATTTGCGGCCATCGAGGCCGTTCAGCACCGGTCCGACCTTGTTCTTCGCCGTCGGTCCCACGTCGTGGCAGGCGGCGCACTTCTTGTACGAGGTTGCGCCGGCCGCCACGTCCTGTGCGAACGCCCCGCTCGCCGATACCATCGAGATCGCAACCACCGTAATCATTCTCTTCATAATCGCCGTCTCCTTCTGCTGGATGCCGTGTACCGGCCTGACTTGACCGGAATTCGTAAAGATCCGATTTCACCCGGGATGCGTGCCGAGCGCGTTGTGCAGCCTTGCGTCATGGGTCTCGAAGTGCCGGGAAAACCACGCATCGAGCCGCTGCGCGAGCAAACCTTCGTCGAAGCGGTCGCTGGCCTCGAAATCCTCCATGATGTCGCGAATCTCGTCCAGCAGGCGCTCATGATCGTTCTTGTGCTGGGTCAGCTGGTCGTAACCGCGCTCGCGCATGAAGCGCTCCTCGAGCGCAAAATGCGCCGAGATCGCCTTGAACAGGTCGCCGAAGAAATTGAGCACGGCGTCTTTCGATCCCTGCGACGTGGCCTCGTCGTAGAGTCGATTGACGAGTTCGACAAGCTCCCGGTGCTCGTGATCGACCGCGGCGTTCCCGACGCTGTAACGATCCTCCCAATGCAGCAGGCCCATGATGTACCCCTCAGCGAAAGATGAACTCCCCGCTCTCCGGCCGGTAGTCGATGACGAACATCTGGCTCGGCGCGAAGTCCACGGTACCACGGCGCTCGTGATCGAAGCCGTCGGCGCGCGCGGTGTCCCGCATGCGCACCGCAACATCGTATTTCCCGGCCGGCATCACGAAGCGCTGGTAGACCCGCGATGGGCCGTCGCCGGCAATCCCGGTAGGCTTCAGGTCCGCAGCATAGATCTTGCGGCCATCGATATCGAGCTCGACATAGAGGGACCGGCGGACGCGCGGACAATCCTGCACCCGGCGCATGTTCGGCGCCAGTTTGGCGATCTCCTCAGGAGAAAGCCTGCGGCATTCGCCCTTGCGGTCCGCGCCATGCACGAAGGTCAGCATCATCATCCCGGACCCCTCGGGGATTTTCCGGTAGACTGGCCGGTCGGACAGCCACGCCACGCCGGCGAACAGCGCGGCAATGACCACGAACTGGCCTGCGAGCCGCAGCAGCTTCATCACGAATCCCCCTTCAGCTCGGCGGGCTCGGGAGGCTTGGCGGCCGGGGACATGGGGCTCACCGGCAGCGGCGAACGCAGGCGCAGCGGCGGCAGGCCGGCAATGGTGGCAGCGAATGATGCAATGGCGGATTCGGCCTTGGTCACCTCGAGCGCGGAGGCCCAGATCGTGGCAATCCGGTCGCGCGGAACCCGCGCGCGCAAATATGGATCGCGCTGCCCGGCGAAGCGCTGCTCCGTCCATTGGATACCGAGGCGGTTGTAGCAGGCGCTTTCCGCGCAGCCCGCCACCACCACGCCGTCGGCGAGGTCGCGGCTGAGGACGAAGTCGATCAGCGACGGCGGCATCATTGCGACGCAGGGCATCACCACCGTTCCATCGAGCCGTCCGCCGGCCGCACCGTGCTCGCAGGCGAGCACCAGCACGCGGCCCGGCTTCGTCAGCGTAGCGGCGGCGGCGATAACCCGCTCGCGCAATTCCTTCAGCGAGTAGTCAGGCAGATCGATTCCGGTCTTGAGGTCCTCGGAGCGGCGGAACGGCGTCGAGGAAGGGCACGCGCCGACGCAGATGCCGCAGGATACGCAGAGCGATGGATTGACCGCCGCCTCGGTTGGGAACGGCAAGCCATCGGTGCGAGGGACCATCCGGATGGCCTCGTAGGGGCAATCCTCGGCGCAGCGCGCGCAGCCATTGCAGTGCGCCAGATCAATCTGCGCAGCCTTCGCCCGCCGCAGCGGCGGCAGCCAGGGCATCAACCCGATCATCAGCGAGAAGGCACCCAGGAAAGCCCAGACCGCACCGTTGCCCCAGATGTCGGTCAGGGGATAGAGCGGCAGATAAAGCCAGTCGAGGCCGACTTCGGCCGGCACCTTCGCCAGATCGGCGGGGCCCTGCGACAGCGCGGGCTTCCAGATCGACACCGCGAGCAATGCCGCCAGCGACAACAGCGCGAGCGTACGCGGCGGGTTCATCTTCGGCCGGGAGATCCGGATGATATGAATCCACATGATGAAGAGCAGGAACAGCGGCACCGCCACATGCATGAACACCATCAGCGAGAAGAAGCGGCTGGTGAGCGTGCCGGTGGAAATGAAATTTCGCGCAATCGGTTCCCCGAAAATCGGCAGCCAGTCCAGAAGCTCCGACGAGACGACCGCGACATACTGGGCAAGCTTGTCCCAGACCAGCCAGTAGCCGGTAATGCCCGAGGCGTAGAGCAGCCAGATGATCGGCAGGCCGGTGATCCAGGAGAACCACCGGACGCCGCGATAATGATCGAGCGAGAATTCCCGCAACAGATGCACCACCACCATCACGACCATCAGGTCCGACGCATAGCGATGAAAGCTGCGCATCACGCCGGCATGAAACCAGTAGTCCTGGGTCAGGTGTTCGACCGATTGATAGGCCCGCTCGATGCCGGTGTCGAAGAAGATGAACAGGTAGATCCCGCTCACCGCCACTATCCAGAAAAAGAAGAAGCCGAGCGCGCCGAGCTGCGCGAGCGGATTGAGCTGCGGCGTGAACAGCCGCTCGAACGGCCGCTCGATCAGCGAAAATCCTGCCCGAAGCACCCTGCGGATGGCGCCGATCACATTGCTCTCCGTTTCCGGCCCCGGCCGTTCATGCGTGCGCCGAGCGAAACCATTCCCGCAGAATGAGGCCGCCCATGACGAGGAGAGAGAATGCCGCAATCACGCCGCCGAACACCAGCCCGAAATCGATACGGTAGCGGCCGGCGCCGGGGTCGTAAGCGGTGCAGATGAACTTGATGCGGTCCACGATGCCGCGGAAAGTGAACGATGTCGTGGTGCCGTAGACGACGTCCTTGAGCGGCTCCATGAACATCTGCAGCGGAAACTCCTCGCCATAGACGTGGCGGTATATCCGGCCCTCGCGGTCGACGATCGTGGTCTGCGTCAGATGATCGAATCCGCCGGCCACGGCGCGGTAGCTGAAGCCGAGGTCGCCCAGCAGCGCCTCGATGGTCGCGGGATCGGCGCTGGCTACCCGCCAGTTCAGCGACCGGATGCCCTGGGTCGACGCGAACTGGGTCAGCCGCGCCGGCGTATCATTGCGCGCGTCAAAACCGACCGTGAGCACGTTGAAGCGGTCCAGGCCGATCATCCGCCCGGCCTCGTTCACGGCGTCGATGACATGCTGGGTGGTCGGCGGGCAGACCGAACTGCAGGCGGTGTAGACCAGGCTGATCACCAGCGGCTTGCCGCGGTAGTCGCGCAGCGCCAGTGGCGCGCCCTTCATGTCGACAAGGGTATAGTTGCCGATGGCTCGTCCAAGCGCCTGCGTTCCCTTGGCGACCGTTGCCGCGGGATCGAGCTGGGGCGACGCGGCCTCTGCGGAAACCGGCGCAATGAACAAATGAGCGAGCATGACAGCCGCGCATGCCGCAACGCGACCCCTGGTCATAACCAATGCCTGACGGCGCTCGCGAGCAGCGCGCCGGCGATCAGTAGCGCCAGTTGTACCAGCGACGCGAAGAAGTTCGCCATCGCATTCTCCTTGGAAGGAACGCGATACAGCTTCACGCTCTTCCAGACGAAATAGCCGCCGCCAAGTCCGGCGCCGAGCCCGTAGAGCAGCCCCTCGCCGAACCACAGCGGCACCAGCGAGACGGCAGCCAGCGCCACCGAATGGACGAGGATCGCCAATGTCCAGGCATAGGCGGGAACCACCACCGGCAACATCGGGATGCCGGCCTTGGCGTAGTCCTGGCCCTTGGCGGCCGCAAGGCTCCAGAAGTGCGGCGGCGTCCACAGAAACAGCGCAACCGCCAGCACGGTCGGGATCACCTGCGGCGACGGATCGACCGCCGCGGCACCGGCGAGCACCGCGAAACTTCCGGCCAGGCCGCCGACTACGATATTCCAGGTACTGCGACGCTTCAGCCAGACGGTATAGACGATGCCGTAGGTGAAGGCGCCGAGGAAGACATAGGCCGCCGCGACGTTGCCGGCACTGACCGAGGCGAGCCCGAGCGACGCCGCCAGTAGCCCGAGAAATCCGACCAGCCACCACGGGCTCGGCTTGAAGGTTCCGCTGGCAAACGGCCGCGCGCGGGTGCGCCGCATCAGCCGGTCGACGTCGCGCTCGTAATAATGGTTGAAGGCGCCGGCCGCGCCGGAGGCGCCGAGGATCGCCAGTGCGAGGCCGGTGATCTGCCACCATGCCAGCGCCGGTCCGCTCGCGACCGCGATGCCGGCCAGCGCGCTCGCCGCAATCGCGACGCCGATCCTGAGTTTCAGGAGCGAAATCGTCAGTCCGACTGCGGCGCGCATGAGGTTTCCTCCGTAGGGATCCAACGGTAATCAGCGGAACAGCCAGAGTTCCGACAGATATTTCCAGTTGATGAAGTAGTAGAGGACGAAGCAGACGAAGAAGATCATGACCAGGATGATCGTGCCCGGAAGCTTCGGCGCCTTCTCGCTGCCGTAGTGCGAGACTGCGGCGCCGCCGCCGGAGTGCAGCGGGAAGGTCAGCTTGTGACCGGCCTTGATCTTCTCGCCGAAGAACACCGTGCCGACGACGACCAGGATGAAGAGGATCCCGCCGATCGCCGCGATGATCGCGAAGATGCCGTTGAGACCCATCATCAGGAACGCGCCGGCCGAGTGAGCGAACGACAGGTTGGCGTCGCTGAAGGTGATGTCCCAATGCCGGCGCGGGACCCCGAGCGTGCCCGCCCCCATCATGAACAGCGAGATGCCGGCGGCGCCGATCCCGAACAGATAGGGCTGGATCTTGGCGAGCTTGGGAAACAGGATTTCGCGCTCGAACACCAGCGGCAGCACGAGATAGGTCGCGCCCATGAAGGCGAGCGTGGTCCCCGCCACCACGGTGCCGTGGAAGTGGCCCGGCACGTAGATGGTGTTGTGCATCAGCACGTTGAGCTGCTCGGTGCCGAGCACGACGCCGGAGATACCGCCGATGAAGCCGAAGAACACCAGCGACAGGAACATTCCGGCCCAGGCCGGATGACCCCAGGGCGACTTGCGCAGCCACTCGAACACGCCGCGGTTATAGCCGTTCTTGCGCTGCGCCGATTCGATCGCTCCCGGCACAGTCAGGCCGTGAACCATCGAGCCGAGCACGGCCAGATACATCATGTAGCTGGTGTTGACGATCTTCCAGCTCGCATCCAGCGCAGGGTCGGCCAAGAGATGGTGCGCCGAGGCGAGCTGCAGGAACAGGATGTACATGAAGAAGGCGGTACGGCTCACCTTCTCGCTCAGCGGCTTGGCGCCGACCAGGAGCGCTGCGGTCAGGTACCAGAGCGAGACATGCGCCGAGACGTTGATCTGCTGCGAGGAATGGCCCATCGCCCACCACACCACCTTGTACATCAGGGGGTCGATGTCGTTGATCAGGCCGAGCGACCACAGCCAGGTCGGGATCAGGATGATGGCGCCCGAGGCGATCGTGAACACCGCGATGATCGCGGCGGTCAGCGCGCCGAAGGTCACCAGCGGTATAGAGCCCTCATAGGTCTTTTCCTCCTTGGCGATCGCCAGCGTCGCGAAGAAGATCGCGCAGCCGATCAGGGCGCCGACCGCGAACAGGATCAGGCCGAGATAGAAATGCGGCTGGGCCTTCATCGGCGGATAGGAGGTGAACATCACGCTGGAATCGCCCTGCAGCACCGCGACATTGGTCGCGATCGCGCCGACGACCATCATGACAAAACCGACCCAGGCGAGCTTCGGCGCCGCCAGCCGCGAATTGAGCAGGATCGCGGAGGCGAAATAGAGCACGGCCATTTCGAAGAAGATGATCCAGAACAAGAGCACGTTGGCGCCGTGCCCGGTCAGGATCAGGTAGAACCAGTCGGCCGGAAGCAAATGCACCGCCGGCCAGCGCGTCAGCGCGACCAGCAGGCCCATCAGCCCGCCGATGGCGAGAAACACCACCGCGGCCACGGCATTGGCCTTGATCAGCGCCTGCGCCGCGGTGTCGACCTTGAGGCCGGTATATTGGCAGGTGCGGAACTCTGCCTGCGCAGGCACGGCACCGATGACGGTTTCTGCGGTCATGAGCCTACCTCCCCCCGGCGAGGCGCTGTTCGGCCTCGGCTCGCTTCTGTTCCGTGACGTAAATCTTTCCGGTCATGGTGTGATGGCCGATCCCGCAAAACTCATTGCAGATGATGCCGAACTCGCCGCTCTGGGTCGGCGTCAGCGAAATCACGTGCTCGTAGCCCGGGTGAACCGAAATGTTGATGTTGACGGGCTGCAGCGAGAAGCCATGCTGCCAGTCGATCGATGAAAGATGGATCCGGTAGCTGACGCCCTTCTCCAGCTCGAGAATCGGCCACCATTGCCACAGCCGGCCGAGCAGATAGACATCGGTTCCCGGCTTCGGCTTGACCACCGGGATGCCCTGCTCCTCGCGCACCGTGAATTTCTTGGCGAACTCGTCGACCTTCGCCTCATAGGCCGACGGCGCGATGCGGTAGGCTTCCTTGCTGAGGTTTTGCTGGCCGATGAAATGCCAGGCGATCATGAAGCCGAACATGAACAGGCCCCAGAGGAAGGCGATCACGATCCAGACCAGTTCGACCCTCTCGATAGGCTCGTTCCACCAAATTCGTTGTTCGGGCGGTGTGACGGCCATGTCGATCTCCCCTTCTCAAAAGGATACGCGCCTCAGCGCGGGTGGTTGCAGTTTGCAGCCTTCATTTCGCCAGCGGGACCGAGGCGATTTCCATCACGCCCCAGATCAGATAGAGCACCGTCGGAAGCGTCACCCCGAGGAACAGCAGCAGGAACGGATTGTCGAGAATGCGCTGCATCATCGGCATGTGCTCTAAGCTCGGAGGCTGTTCGATAGGCGGCATGGCGGGACCCCTTGGACCTTCCGGTGAACAATTCAAATCTATCTGGCGCGCACCCGTCGCATCCTTGACCGCGGTCAAGGATGACGAGACCGGCAACAGAAATAATTCGACATGTCTGGAATTCGGCTCCTCGTTCAACGGGCACGCCGTTCGGCGATCTTTCGCCGAACGACGTTCGGCGCCGGCATCGTCGTTGCCGTCGCGGCGGTCGCGGTGACGGCGTGGGCCGTTCATGCCGGCAAGCCCGCGCGCGACGCAGACATCATGCTGCTGTATGTCGGCGCCGAGGATTGCGCGCCCTGTCGCGCCTGGCAGAACGGCGACGGCGCCGCGTTCCTGGCATCCGCGGAATTCCCGCGCATTACCTACCGGGAGGTCAAGTCGCCGCATCTCCACGACGTCCTGAAGGACGAACACTGGCCGGATGACCTGCGCAACTACCGCAACGGGCTGCGGCGCAGCGACGGCGTGCCGCTGTGGCTGGTGGTCGCCGACCACAGAATCGTGGAGCAGCGCTTCGGCGCGACCGAGTGGCGCGCCAGCGTGTTGCCGAGGATCAAATCATTGCTGCACTAGGAAGAACGGCTGCAGCCTTCGCGACCATCAGTGCTGAGCCCGGCCCTCGCCGAGCTGATGCCTTCCGCCATTCATCCCGCTGCGGGCCTTGATTCGATCGCTGGCGATCAGGCTCCTGAGCAGGGCGACTTCGCTGACCACGACATCGGAGGCACGAACGTCGACACCGACCAGACGAAGCTTCGCGAACACCCGCGACAGCGATTCCGGCTTGAGCCCGAGCCGCCCGGCAATCAGGGATTTGTCGTAAGGCAGCGAAATCCGGCAGGAGCCGTTGATGTTCGGGCACAATGCGGCGAGGAATTCCGCTACGCGCTGCAAACCGCTTTGCGCGGAAAGCTGCTCGACGCGCTGAACCAGTTGATGGAGATGCTGTGAGGTCGACGCAATCATCGCGATCGCGATATCCGGTATCTCGCGAATGCAGCACATCACATGATGCGCCGGTATCAGGACAACGCGGGAATCGGTGGCGGCGGAAGCTGTGGCGGGATAACGGCCCCCTGCGAAGGCGACCGCCTCGGCGAAACTCTCGCCCTTGGTGAGAACGTGAAGAACCGCCTCGTCGCCGGCGGGCGTGATCCGGTACAGCTTGATCCATCCCTCGATGACGATGAAGAACGCCGCAGCCGGCTCGCCTTGCCGGAACAGGGCGTCGCCGGGCTCGAGCTCGACGACAGTGGCGGGCGCAAGAAGGGCCTGGACCGTCCGCGGGTTGAGACCGCAGAGCACGGCCGTCTGTGAAGCGGTTTTCAGATCGTCTGGCGTCGGAGCGGTCATGGATCAATTCCTCGGTGGTGATGCCTCCGCCTGCTTCGTTGCCTGCGGTGCAAGACTACTGCCTATGCAGAAAGCAAATTGACCTAGATCAATTTGCGCCGGCGAAAGGCCGGGTTTTTCGGAGCACAGCCGTTCATTGTGATGCGACAACTTCGCGCAGCGCCTTCAGGAAGGCGTCGCGATCGACGTGATGCTCTCCGCATGCGTCGTCCACGGTATGGAAGCACGCGATAGGACAGCCCACGCACCCCATCCTGAAGTCGAGAAAGACCCGGATGGTCGCCGGCCAGTCGTTCATGACGTCGTGCACCAGATCGTCGAAGCCAATCGGCATGAGCACCTCCACGGTGCATTACGCCCAGGAAGGCCCGCCCGGTCTTTGTGGAAGCACAACTTTCGCGGCGAATCCGGTCCGCGCATGGGCGCTTAGGCCGGAAAAATCCGGCATCCCCGTCATTTTTTTGCGCTGCAATAGGAGCGCCGCGCAATGTGCGGCGATCGGTCATCCACGAAACCGGACGGGCCGCAGCGGAGAGCGCAATGCAGCTTTTTCCGGATCCGGATTATTCCGCTGCGAGAACCTGATCGACCCACTCGAGCCCGAGCCGGTCCCAGACATCGGTGAGGGCTTCGGCCAGACGATCGATCAGAGCGTCGTCGTGATAGGGTGACGGCGTGATCCGCAGCCGCTCCATGCCTCTGGGCACCGTCGGGTAGTTGATAGGCTGGATATAGATGCCGTATTCCGACAGCAGCAGGTCGCACGCCGCCTTGCATTTCTCGGGGTCGCCGACATGCAGCGGCACGATGTGGGTGTCGCTTTGCATCACCGGAAGCCGCGCGGCATTGAGCACGAGCTTGAGGCGGGCGGCGCGGTCCTGGTGGCGATCGCGCTCGGACTGCGACGTCTTGAGATGCCGGATGGCGGCGGTGGCCGCCGCGCAGATCGCCGGTGGCAGCGCCGTCGTGAAGATGAAGCCCGGCGCGTAGGAGCGCACCGCGTCGATCAGATTGGCGTTGGCCGCGATATAGCCGCCGAGACAGCCGAACGCCTTGGCCAGCGTGCCTTCGATGACGTCGATGCGCGCCATCGCCCCGTCCCGCTCGGCGATGCCGCCGCCATGCGGTCCGTACATGCCGACGGCGTGAACCTCGTCGACATAGGTCAAGGCGCCGTAGCGCTCTGCGAGATCGCAGATCCGATGCAGCGGCGCGACGTCGCCGTCCATCGAGTAGAGGCTTTCGCACAGGATCAGTTTCGGCCGCTCCGGGGCCGCCGCCCGCAGCAATTGCTCGAGATGTTCGATGTCGTTGTGGCGCCACACCTGCTTTTCAGAGCCGGACTTGCGCACGCCCTCGATCATCGAGTTGTGGTTGAGCGCATCCGACAGCAGCAGACAGTTCGGCAACAGCCTCGCAAGCGTCGAGATGCCGGTCTCGTTCGAAACGTAGCCCGAAGTAAAGACCAGCGCGGCCTGCTTGCCGTGCAGCTCGGCGAGCTCGCGCTCCAGCTCGATCAGGGGATGATTGGTGCCGGCGATATTGCGGGTGCCGCCGGCCCCGGTGCCCATCCGCATGGCGGTCTCCACCATCGCGCCGACCACTTTCGGATGCTGGGCCATGCCGAGGTAATCGTTGGAGCACCAGATCACGACGTCGCGCGGACCGTCCGGCGAATGCCAGATGGCATGGGGAAATCTGCCCGCCAGCCGTTCCAGGTCGGCAAAGACCCGGTAGCGGCGTTCGTCCCGAAGCTGGTCCAGGGCCCGATCGAAAAAGACATTATAGTCCATGATGCTTCGTCCCCACGGTATCCTCTGCCAATACTAAAGCCGGGATCCCGGCCGCTCGCCTTGATCGAGATCAGGCACCGGATCGGAATCCAAGGGTCGCCCGCGAACCGTGACCTCCGGCCTTGGTAAACAAGAGGTAAAGCGAGGGGCGCCCCTGACGCCCGTCGGCGAGCCCCCGAAAACCGCGATTTCCCAGCAAAATCCGCCAATGCGGACCAGTTTGCTGCGGGGCAGCAAGCGGCAGCCCTAACCAAAGTAGGGTGGATTTGAAGGACCGGGCATCTCCCCCATTTAACCGTTTCTCCAGCCCCGTGGCCGCATAATGGGGTCCGATCCAACCTCATGACATGCCAGGTTCAACCACTGTGACATCCTTCGGACGAGTGATTTCGGTGCGCGGATCCCTCGCCCGGGTCGGACTGCTGGCGACCAGCCAGATGGCCGTCTCCGAAGCGCGAGCGACCGTCGGCAAGTTCGTCAGCATCCGCTGCGCCAATTCCACCATCGTGGCCATGATCACGGAAGTGACCTGCGAGGGCCTGCCGGCCAGCGACAATTACGTCGCCATCGCCGGCGTCGACCTGCTCGGCGAAATCCTCGGTGGCCCGGAACGCCCCAAATTCCAGCGCGGCGTCACCAATTATCCGACCATCGGCGATCCCGTCGAACTCATCACCAATCAGGAGCTGCGCACCGTCTACGCCCCGACCGGGTCGGACCAGATCAATATCGGCACCCTGCAGCAGGACCGCTCCGTCATCGCCTATGTCGACGTCGAGGAAATGCTCAGCAAGCACTTCGCGGTGCTCGGCTCGACCGGCGTCGGCAAATCGAGCGGCGTGTCGCTGCTGCTGAACGAAATCCTCAAGTCGCGGCCCAACCTGCGCATTTTCCTGCTCGACGTTCACAACGAGTACGGCCGCTGCTTCGGCGACCGCGCGCTGGTTCTCAATCCGCGCAATCTGAAGCTGCCGTTCTGGCTGTTCAATTTCGAAGAGATCGTCGACGTGCTGTTCGCCGGCCGGCCCGGGGTGCCTGAGGAACTCGACATCCTTGCCGAAGTCATCCCGATGGCGAAGGGCATCTACACCCAGTACCAGAACACCGACCGGCTCGGGCTGAAGCGCGCCGATCCCAAGGCGATCGGCTACACCGTCGACACCCCGGTCCCCTATCGCCTGGTCGACCTGATTTCGCTGATCGACGAACGCATGGGCAAGCTCGAGAACCGCTCGTCGCGCATCATCTATCACAAGCTGATCTCGCGCATCGAGACCGTGCGCAACGATCCGCGCTACACCTTCATGTTCGACAACGCCAATGTCGGCGGCGACACCATGGCCGAAGTCATCAGCCACCTGTTCCGGCTGCCCGCCAACGGCCGGCCGATGACCATCATGCAGCTGGCCGGCTTCCCCGCCGAAGTCGTCGATTCCGTGGTGTCGGTGCTGTGCCGGATGGCGTTCGATTTCGGGCTGTGGAGCGACGGCGTCTCGCCGCTGTTGTTCGTCTGCGAAGAGGCGCATCGCTACGCCTCCGCCGACCGCAACATCGGCTTCGGCCCGACCCGCAAGGCGGTCTCGCGGATCGCCAAGGAAGGCCGCAAATACGGCGTCTATCTCGGCCTCGTCACCCAGCGCCCCGCCGAACTCGACGCCACCATCATTTCCCAGTGCAATACGCTGTTCACGATGCGGCTTGCCAACGACCGCGACCAGGCGCTGCTGCGCTCGGCGGTCTCCGACGCCGCGGCCAACCTGCTGTCGTTCGTGCCCTCGCTCGGCACCCGCGAAGTGCTGGCGTTCGGCGAAGGCGTGGCGCTGCCGACGCGCCTGCGCTTCAAGGAAGTGCCGGCGCATCAATTGCCGCGTAGCGAGGCCACGATATCGACGGTGCCGTCGGTCGCCGCCGGCCACGATATGCATTTCGTCGGCGCCGTGCTGGAGCGCTGGCGCGGAGCCACCTCGCATCGCGACGTCCCCAACGATCCCGCCATCAACGAACGCCCCGCCGCCCGCTCTTTGGAACCGCGCATGGTGGAAGCGCCGATGCTGCAGCCGTCGATGGGACACGATCCCGACCGGTTCTCGCTCTTGAAGAAGCCGCTGCGCTGAGGGCCGGCGGCGGCGATTTTCGTGACAGAGCCGCAGGACGGGTGGAGCGCAGCGATACCCATCGCGTGACGCGAACGGCCGCATGCGGGCAGCAAGGTGATGGGTTTCGCAAGAGCTCAACCCATCCTACCGGCCACCTGCGATCGCGATCGGGACAGGCGAAAGGCCGACCCGGCGCCCTCCAAACCAAAATATCGAAAACAACCCCATGCAAAGTAAGAGCTGGGCGCCTGAGGCTTTGAACGTCCCGCGAAAATATTTTGACACGTCGGGCAAATCAGCGGCACTGTTGCATCATCACGCGATTTGAAAATGCTCATGGCCCTGCCCGTCGTCGAGCGCTATCGCGGAAGGATTAAGTGCACTGTCGCCGTAATTCCCATCGATCAGTTGCGTGGCTCGCGATAAGCCCGCGCTATGTCCTCTGCGACTCTTGCCATTTTGTCACGCAGTTCCAGAGGCTCGAGCACTTCGACTTCCCCGCCAAGACGCAAGAGGTCTGTGATGGCGTGCCACGTCTTTCCGACCGGAAGCGTCGCGATACGCCATCCTTTGGCGTCGCCATCAATCTCCAGTTTTGTCCTGTCGCGCACGTAGGCAGGGCTGAACGCGGCCAAGAGATCGACGCCGAGCGGAGAGAGGCGCAGCCTCGCCGTCACGGGATGTAGCTCCGCTTCGAGCCGCTCGGTCGACTCCCGCCAGTAGCCGGAAAGGTCGAACCTGTCTGGCCGCTCGAAAGCCTCATCGAGAACCGTAAGTTCGAGGATCCGGGCAATGCGATAGGTGCGCGCGCGTCCTTCGATCTGGCCGACGAGATACCAAGTCCCGCTCTTGAGCACGATCCCCAAGGGTTCGACCAGACGGGTCTTTTCGGCCTTCCAGCTCTTGTAGCGAATCCTGATCGCGATCTGTCGCCAGACGGCATCGGCGATCGCGATGAGGTGGATGGGGTGCTCGGCCTCCGAGAACCAAGCCGGCGCATCAAGATGGAAACGGCTGCGCATCCGTTCCGCGCTCGACCGCAGGTCTTGCGGCAGAGCCGCAAGCAGCTTCGTTTGGGCGGCGGTCATGACGGCGCCGAGCCCGAGATCAGCGGCGGGGCCGGAGAGGCCGGTCAAAAACAACGCCTCGGCCTCCTTGGCCGAGAGGCCGTTCAGCCGCACGCGATAGCCGTCGAGAAGCCGGTAGCCGCCCTCCGATCCACGTTCACTGTAAACGGGGATTCCGGCCGCGCTGAGGGCGTCGATATCGCGATAGATGGTCCGCAGCGAAACTTCACACTCGTCGGCGAGCGTTTGGGCCGTGACGCGGCCGCGCGCTTGAAGGGTCGTCAGTATGGACAGGAGCCGGCTCGCTCGCATGATGACGATTATGCTAAACCAACCTGACAGAAATTGACAGGTATGGATCGCTAGACTGGGGCGCTCATAAGCAAAGAAAGAGCTCCGATGACCAGACCCATCCTCAACGTCGCCGACGCCGACCTGCACCCCCGCCCGCCGCAATATGCCCCGACCGGCGCGGCGGCGGAAATCATCGACGCCAAGGTCGCATTCGTTTCGCGGCAGTTCGGCGCGAGCAAGCTCGGCTATAATGTGACCGCCATCCCGCCCGGCAAGCGGGCCTTCCCGTTCCACAATCACCACGTCAACGACGAGATGTTCTTTATCCTGTCGGGGACAGGCGAGATTCGGATCGGTGGTGAAAGCCATGTCATCCGCCCAGGGGACATCATCTCCTGTCCCGCCGGTGGGCCTGAGACGGCGCATCAGTTCGTCAACACCGGCACGGAGGAATTGCGATTTCTGGCGGTCAGCTCGATGTTCTCACCCGATGTCGTCGAATATCCGGACAGTGGCCGCTTCGGCATCCTCGCCGATCTCGCACCTGCGGCGGACGGCCAGCCGCGAAAACTCATGTATGTCGGGCGAGAGAATGACAGCTTACCCTATTGGGACAGCCTGTGAGGACCTGGCCCCAGAGAATCTTCGTGGCGGAGGCCCAGCCGTCGAGCGGCGATGGTTGCGCGGGGATCAGCACTATCTGTCAGAGCGCGGCGACGTGATTGCGTAGTGGGCGCTTTTCATCTCAATGACCGACCTCACTTGGTTCCAGCTACAGTGAGTGCCTTGCGAACAACGTGTCGACGGGCTCCCTTGTGGCCGACCAGTGAGTATCCGGCCTGCTCGAATGCCGGCAGGAAGCCGCCAAACCGGTAGCTGGGAGAGTCTTGATCGACAGGATACCCCTCGAGCAATGTCGCTCCGTTGTCGGCTGCATGCGTTTCCGCAGCCGCGATCAACTTCTGGAACAGCCCCTGTCCTCGGAACTGTCTCGACACGAAGAAGCAGACGATCGACCAGATTTTGTGCTTTTCGTCCCCCCGCATTGGATCGCTCATCGCGGCGCGGTAGGTGTCGCGCGGCGCTATGGAACACCATGCAACGGGCTCCGAGCCGAAATAGCCGAGCAGTCCTACCGGCTCTCCCGTCGATATGCGTTTCTTCATCTCCAGTTTCTTGGCCGTTGCCGGACGCTCGGAATTCGGGCAGCTCTGCACCGTTCGCCAAACGGTGCACCAGCAGGATTTTGGTCCGCCACGGCTCTCGAATAACTTCTCAAAGTCGGTCCAGTTCTCTGAAGTCACCGGACGGAAGGTCAGTTCATGGGACATTGCCTGGGTCCTTGGTAGCTTGGCGTTCAATGCGGGAGTTTCTGCAGGAGCAGCAAACGGTAGCCGTGCCTGGTCATCCAGCGAGCGCGTGCCGGATGCGTGTCGTGGATACGACGCGCCAAACGGTTCTACAACGCGACCCGGCGCCATTCGACGATCAGGTATCTCAGCCCTGTTGAGTTCGAACGCAAGATGGGACTAGCTTAACCGGGGCGTCCATCAAACCGGCAGCAGCTCACTCCCGCCCAGCCACCTTTGCGCTGACGCGGCCATGGACTATGGTTGCGGCCGACCGCATCTCGCGGTGTGAGCCGGAACCTGCTTATGACCCAGCCCGTTGCCAGACGCTTCCCGACGCCCGCCATCGACAAGCTGCCCGACGATATCCGTACCCGCATCCTCGGGGTGCAGGAAAAATCCGGCTTCGTGCCGAACGTGTTCCTGACACTGGCCTATCGGCCCGACGAATTCCGCGCGTTCTTCGCCTATCACGATGCGCTGATGGAGAAGGACAGCGGCCTCACCAAGGCCGAACGCGAGATGATCGTGGTGGCGACCTCGAGCGCCAACCAGTGCCATTATTGCGTGATCGCACACGGCGCCATCCTGCGCATCCGCGCCAAGAACCCGCAGATTGCGGATCAGATCGCCGTCAACTACCGCAAGGCGGATATCACGCCACGCCAGCGCGCCATGCTCGACTTCGCGATGAAGGTGAGCACCGAGGCCAACAGGGTTTCGGAAGCGGATTTTGCCGCGGTCGCCGGTCATGGCTTCAGCGACGACGACATCTGGGACATCGCCGCGATTGCGGCGTTCTTTGCGCTGTCGAACCGGATGGCGAACGTTACCGCCATGCGCCCGAACGATGAGTTCTATATGATGGGACGGCTGCCGAAATAAGACGTGCGCAGGAGCATGATCCACGGGAGTGAAACGCTTTGCTTGACTGGTCCGAAATCGTGCTGCGTCTTGGCGTCGCCACGCTCGCCGGCGGCCTGATCGGTCTTAACCGCGATCTTCAGGGCAAGCCGATCGGCCTGAAGACGCTCGGGCTGGTGGGTCTTGCCACCGCCATGGTCGTGATGCTGGCCGATCCCTCCGGCGACAGCAGCAGAATCTCCGATGCCTCGAGCAGGATCATCCAGGGCATCCTGACCGGCATCGGTTTTCTCGGCGCCGGCGTCATCGTCCACGCCGAGCATCGTTTCCGGGTTCGCGGGCTGACCAGCGCCGCCTGTACCTGGCTCGCGGCGTGCGTCGGCATCGCCTGCGGCGTCGGGCAATGGCGGATTGTCACGATCGCCGTCGTGATTGCGCTGGCGTTGCTCACCGTCGGCCGCCGGCTCGAGCGCTGGCTGCATCGCACGCTCGGCGGCAAGGACGAGCCATCGCATAAAACTCCCGCCCCGCCGCCGGATACGCCGCCGGCCTGACGGCGATCCGGCAGCACCCGCGCCCGATCCACCGCCGGTTCCGCGCCGGCGTCGATTGCCGCATCCATGCCATGCCAACATTTTCGGTGAGACGCGCGGCGGGCCGTGCTAAATGAGATCGGCGTCTCCCGGAGCTGGCAGCAGTGAACACCCAGCAGCCCATCACCTCGGATCAAGAGCATCGCGTGCTCAAATTCCGGCCGCGCACCCTGGCCCATCCGCCGGGTTGGCGGGGAGAGCCGGGCAAGCAGGCCCACAACGACGCCGGCCGGCCGCAATCCGGGCACCTGTCGCGTTTCCAGCAGGGCCGGGAGGAATCGGACGATTTCCGCCATCGCATGCTGGCCAACCTCGCGGCCTTCGCCTTCACCGTGGCGCTGACGGCGATCGGAATTTGGCTCGCGATGAGCATCGCCGATCTGCGCAAGACCCAGGATTGCGTGCTGATGGGGCGGCGCGATTGCGCCCATATTTCGACGCCGCGCATCTAGTGCTCGCTATTAATGGTCAGTGAGTTGCTTGTTGCCATGCTTCGAGACGCTCGCGATGCTCGCTCCTCAGCATGAGGTTGTTGTGTATCAACAAGTTAGACCTCATCCTGAGGAGGCCGCGAAGCGGCCGTCTCGAAGGATGGCTGCATTACCGATTTACGATTCCGGGTACTGGCATTTTGGCGCTTTCGGGCCGTTTCGCCCGCAAATCCGAACCCGGCGGCAGCCCGCCTCCATTGAACTCAGGGCCTCGCTCCGATATACGGGCACTCGACTCCGGCTGGGGGATCGGGCATTCCGGGGCGCCGCACCCACATCCCATGCCGTTCCGGAATTTATCTCCAATATATCAAAGGCTTAATGATGTCTTCTACATTCGAGCAGATCGCCACGATCATCGCTGAAACCTGCGACATCCCGCGCGACACGATCACGCCGGAGAGCCACGCCATCGATGATCTGGGGATCGACAGCCTGGATTTTCTCGACATCGCGTTTGCCATCGACAAGGCGTTCGGGATCAAGATGCCGCTGGAGAAGTGGACCCAGGAGGTCAACGACGGCAAGGCCACCACCGAGCAGTATTTCGTGCTGAAGAATCTCGCCGCGCGCATCGACGAACTGGTTGCGGCCAAGAGCACGGGCGCCTAGTCGCCCGCCATGCAACTTGATTATTTTCAGCTGATTGACCGCATCGTCGACCTCAACCTCGACGAGAAGAGGATCACGGTCGAGGCCCAGGTCCCGCAAACGCACACCATCTTCGAGGGGCACTTTCCGGGCTTTCCGATCATGCCCGGCGTCCTGCTCACCGAAGCGATGGCGCAGAGTTCCGGCTGGCTGCTGCTCGGCGTGATGAAGTTCGAGCGCATGCCATTCCTGGCGATGGTGAAGGAAGCCAAGATGCGGGGGTTCGTGAGTCCCGGTCAGCTGTTGACGATCGAAGCCAGGATCGAGCACGAAGGCTCGGGTTTTGCCGTCACGTCCGCCAAGGCGCGCGTCGGCACCGAATTGAAGTGCAGCGCCGACCTCACCTTCCGCCACATCCCCTTCCCCGATCCCGCCCTGCGCGTCCACATGGACGCGATGGCCCACAAGATCGGATTTCCCCTGCAGGCGATTACGCAATGACTGAGCCGAAGGAAGCCTGGATCACCGGTATTGGCATCGTGTCGTCGCTCGGCGAAGGCCTCGACGCGCATTGGGATGCCCTCAACAACAAGCGCATCAATGTCGACGACAAGCGCTTTGCGCCCTACATCGTCCACCCGCTGGCGCCGGTCTCCTTCGATGCGCAGATCCCGAAAAAAGGCGACCAGCGGCAGATGGAGGCCTGGCAGCGCATCGGCACCTATGCCGCCGGGCTCGCGCTGGATTCCGCCGGGGTCAAAGGCAATCAGGAAATCCTCGGGCGGATGGACATGATCGTCGCGGCCGGCGGCGGCGAACGCGATGTCGCGGTCGACATGGCGATCCTCAATGCCTATATAAAGGGTAATTCGGGTCCCGCCTTTCTCAATGAAAGGCTGATGAACGATTTGCGGCCGACGCTGTTTCTGGCCCAGCTCTCCAACCTGCTCGCCGGCAACATCGCCATCGTCCACGGCGTTTCCGGCACCTCGCGCACCTTCATGGGCGAGGAAGCGGCAAGCATCGATGCGGCGCGAATCGCGCTGGCGCGAATCGAATCCGGACAAAGCGACATCGCGCTGGTCGGCGCGGCCCATAATGGCGAGCGGACGGATCTCCTGATCCTCTACGAATTCGGCGACTTCAATCTCAAGGACAAGTTTGCCCCGGTATGGGCGCGCGACAAGGAGCATGATGGTTTTGCCCTCGGCTCGGCCGGTTGTTTTCTGGTGATCGAATCCCGGGAACACGCCGAGGCTCGCGGCGCCAAGCCCTATGCGAAGCTGACCAAGGTGGTCGCCGACCTGGCGCAACGCAAGCAGCCCGGCGCGGTGACGAAATCGCTGGACGCGCTGTGGTCGAAACTCGGCGTGGGCGGCGACAATGGGGCGCTGATCACCGGCGCGACCGGGGTCGAACCCGTCACGTCGGAGGAAAGGGCGTTCCTGAACCAGCGCACGGGATGCGCGGTGCGGGCAACCGGAACCTCGTTCGGCCACACGCTGGAGACCCAGTTTCCTCTCGGTATTGCGCTGGCGGCGCTGTCGCTGTCGCGCGGCGCGCTCTATCCGCCCAACGATCCGACCGGGCTGGAGGTTGAAATGTCCAAGCCCCCGACCCAGATTGTGGTCGTTGGGGCCGGTCACTGGCAGGGCGAGGGCATGGCCCTGGTCGAAGCCATCAAGTAGCGACGGCGCGTAATCGACGGGGACATCATGACAGCATCACGCGACAAATTCGGCAGACCGATCGTCGTCGTCACCGGCATGGGCATCGTCACGTCGCTCGGCGCCGGCAAGACCGACAACTGGAAGAAGCTGACCGCGGGCGAATCCGGCATCCGGACCGTCACCCGCTTCCCGATCGAGGGCCTGAAATCGACGATGGCCGGAACGGTCGATTTCGTGACGGTCGACCCCGCCTCTTCGACCGCGCTGACCGAACGGCTCGCCGATATCGCCACCGAGGAAGCCCTCGGGCAGTCCGGCATCGGCCGCATGGGCGAATTTCCCGGACCGCTGTTTCTGGCCGTGGCGCCGGTCGAAGTTGAATGGCCGCAGCGGATCGAAGTGGGGCGCGCGGTCGGCAAGCCGGATTTCGACGTCAATGATATCCTTTCTATCAGCGGCGGCGGAAAGTTCGCGTCGTATCATCACCGATTCATGTTCGGCTCGGTGGCGGGTCATCTGGCCGAGAAATTCGGCACCAAGGGATCGCCGATCTCGCTCTCGACCGCCTGCGCCTCCGGCGCCACCGCGATTCAGCTCGGCGTGGAAGCTATTCGCCGCGGCGAAACTGACGCGGCGCTGGTTGTGGCTACCGACGGCTCGGTCAATCCGGAAGCCTTGATCCGGTTTTCGCTGCTGTCGGCGCTGTCGACCCAGAACAATCCGCCGCAGGCGGCCTCCAAGCCGTTTTCCAAGAACCGCGATGGATTCGTCATGGCCGAAGGCGCCGGCACGCTGGTGCTCGAAAGCTACCAAGCCGCCGTCGCGCGCGGCGCGCCGATTCTCGGTGTTCTCGTCGGCTGCAGTGAACTGACCGACTCGTTCCATCGCACCCGATCGAGCCCGGACGGCAAACCGATCATCGGCTGTGTCCGCAAGGCATTGGCGGATGCCGGCATGACGACCGAGCAGATCGACCACATCAACGCGCACGGCACCGCGACGCCGGAAAACGACAAGATGGAATATGTCGGCATCTCCGCCGTGTTCGGCGAGCGCGCCAAGCAAATTCCGGTATCGTCGAACAAATCGATGATCGGCCACACCATCTCGGCCGCCGGCGCGGTCGAAGCGATCATTTCGCTGCTGACGCTCGAGCATCAGCGGATTCCGCCGACCATCAATTACGAGATTCCGGACCCGGCGATTCCCTTCGACGTTGTGCCCAATCATGCCCGCGATGCGCGCGTCACCGCCGTGATGTCGAATTCGTTCGGCTTCGGCGGCCAGAATGCCTCGCTGATCCTGACGCGTGAACCGCTCTAACCTGCGATAGCCCGATGCCGAAGCGCCTGGAAAACCGGCAGACGTCCGGTCAAATCGTCGTTGGTCGGTGATGCGCCCTCTCCTGCTTCGCACCAGGGCCCGTATTCGCGACGCCACCAAGCCGCTTGCCGAAGCCGCGGTGGGCGCGCTGACGATCGCAATGCTGCGCACCACCCGCTATTTCGATCCGACCAAGACCGCCAACCTGTTCGGCCGCATCACGCGCTTTATCGGCCCGCGGCTCCGTGAAGACAGGATCGGACGGGAGAATCTCAAGGCCGCCTTCCCCGAGAAATCCCCCGAGGAGATCGAGACGATCCTGGCGGGCGTGTGGGACAATCTCGGCCGCATCGGCGCCGAGTTCGCCCATCTCGACCACATCTGGGATTACGACCCCGATCATCCCGAGAAAAGCCGCGTCGAAATCCCGCCCCGCACCCATGAATTGTTTGCCCAGCTCAAGGACGACGGCAAGCCAGCGCTGATTTTCGCCAGCCATCTCGGAAACTGGGAACTGCCGGCACTGGCGGCGGTTGCGCACGGCCTGGATGCCGCAATCCTGTTCCGGCGGCCGAACAGCGAGTCCGCCGACCGCGCCATCGAACAAATCCGTGCGGTGAAAATGGGCACGCTGATCGCGGCCGGCCGCGACGCGCCATTGAAGCTCGCCGAAGCCCTGCAAAAGGGCCAGCACGTCGCCATGCTGGTCGACCAGTACCTGACCAACGGCGTCGAGGTCACCTTCTTCGGGCGCAAGACCAGGGCCAATCCGATGCTGGCGCGGCTGTTGCGGCAAGTCGAGTGCCCGATCCATGGCACGCGCATCATCCGTCTGCCCAACAACCGCTTCCGCGCCGAACTATCCGAGGAGGTGAAGCCGGTGCGCGACGCCTCGGGGCAGATCGATATCCAGGGCACGATGCAGGCGATCACCTCGGTCGTCGAAGGCTGGATTCGCGAATACCCGGACCAGTGGCTGTGGCTGCATCGCCGCTGGCGGTGAGGATAGTCCCGTGCTCCCTCAACGTCATTGCGAGCGCAGCGAAGCAATCCAGCTTTTCTTTCTGCGGCGAGCAATGGATTGCTTCGCTTCGCTCGCAATGACGGTGGAGAAACCTATCTCCCCGTCTTTACCTTGGTCCAGAGCCGGTTGACGATGCGCTGGGTCGCCGGGTCGCGCGCGGTGATCACGAACAACTTGCCGATCGTCGCCTCGTCCGGATAGATATTCCTGTCATTGAGAATTTTCGGGTCGATCAGCTTCTGGCTCGCCAGATTGCCGTTGGCGTAGGACAGAAAATCTGAATTCTTCGCCGCCACTTCAGGCCGATAGAGATAATCGATCAGCTGATAGGCCTCCGCGACATTGTTGGCATCGGCGGGAATCGCGAGATTGTCGAAGAACATCTGCGCGCCCTGTTTCGGGATGGCATAGCCGATCTCGATGCCGTTCCGCGACTCCGCCGCGCGGCTGCGCGCCTGCATGATGTCGCCCGACCAGCCCACCACGAAGCAGATCTCGCCGGAGGCCATGGCGCTGAGATATTCGGAGGAATGAAATTTGCGGACATAGGGCCTGATCTTGCTGACGAGATCGGCGGCCTTTTCGAGCTCGGCCTGCCTGGTCGAATTCGGGTCGAGCCCGAGATAGCTCAGGGCTGCGGGGAGAATGTCGTCGGCGGAATCCAGCATGTGAATGCCGCAGTCTTTGAACTTCGCCAGATTCTCCGGCTTGAAGACGACGTCCCAGCTGTCGATCCTGGCGTCGGGTCCGAGAATCTTCTGCGCCATCTTGACGTTGTAACCGATGCCGGTGGTGCCCCACATGTAGTTGGCGCCGTAGCTATTGTCGGGATCGTAGGTGGCGAGCCGCCTGGTCACCACCGGCCAGGCGTTGGCGAGGTTCGGCAGCTTCGACTTGTCTAGCTTGAGGAAAACCTTCGCGGTGATCTGGCGCTGCAGGAAATAGCCGGTGGGAACCACGACGTCGTAACCGGACTTTCCGGCGAGCAGCCGCGTCTCCAGGGTCTCGTTGGCGTCGAAGGTGTCGTAGACCACCTTGATGCCGGTCTCCTTGGTGAAATCCTCGAGCACCCCCGGCGCCATGTAGTTCGACCAATTGTAGAAATTGACCGTGCGCTGCTGCGCCGTTGCCGGCGGCGAAGACAGCGCCAGCACAGCGGCCATCGCGATACCGAATTGGATGTGGAAACGGCTGCGCATCGCTGTCGACCTCTCAGCGGCGGTGCACCGCGTCCGACAGGCGTTCGAGCGCGGTGTCGAGAGTTGCATCCTTCTTGGCGAAACAAAACCGCACGACCGAGGTCACGGCGTTCTCTTCATAGAACGCCGACACCGGTATGGCGGCGACCTTGTAGTCGGTGACGATGCGCTTGCAGAACGCCTCGTCGGTCTCGTTGAGCCCGAGCGGCGACAAGTCGACCGTGAGGAAGTAGGTGCCCTGCGACTTCAGGACCGGAAAGCCGATGCTCTCCAGACCTTTCGTGAGACGGTCGCGGCTGCGCGCCAGTTCCTTGCGCATGTCGAAAAAATAATCCGCCGGCTTGCCGAGCCCGTAGGCGACCGCGACCTGCAGATTGGGCGCGGTGGTGAAGGTGAGAAACTGGTGCACCTTCGCAGCCACCCGCAGCAGCGGCGGGGCCGCGCAGACGAAGCCGATCTTCCAGCCCGTCAGCGAAAAGATCTTGCCGGCGGAACCCACCTTGATGGTGCGGTCGCGCATTCCCGGAATCGCAATCAGCGGGATATGCTCGCGGCCATCGAAGATCACATGCTCCCAGACCTCGTCGCAGATCGCGACCGTGTCGAACTCCTGGCAGTACCGCGCCAGCAATTCGAGATCCTCGCGGGGGTAGACCACCGCGGCGGGATTGAGCGGATTGTTGAACAGCACGGCCTTGGTCTTGTGGTTGAAGACGCCTTGCAGCGCCTCCTCGGTCAGCCGCCAATGCGGCGGCTCGAGACGCACCAGACGCGGGATGCCGCCGGCCTGACGGATGATCGGCAGGTAGGAATCGTATACCGGCTGGAACACCACCACTTCGTCGCCGGGCTCGACCACGGCCAGAATCGCCGATGTCAGCGCCTCTGTGCCGCCCGAGGTCACCATCACCTCGGTCATCGGATCGAGGTTGAGCCCGTGCCAGCGCCCGTAATGGGCCGCGATCGCCTGCCGCAGTTCCGGAATACCCATCATCGACGGGTACTGGTTATAGCCGTCCATGACCGCGTCGGCCGCGGCGCGCCGGATGTCCTCAGGCCCCGGATCATCGGGAAAACCCTGGCCGAGATTGATCGCGTTGTTGTCGCGGGCAGCCTGCGACATCGCCTCGAAGATCGTGACGGGAAGATCCGCGAAAACCTTGTTCATGGACGTCATGGCAGCGGTCAGCCGCCGCTCTTGGTCGGCAGTCCCGCGGCCTTCCAGCCGAGTATTCCTCCAGCAAGATGCCGGTCGTATGGGAGGCCCGCCGCCTGCGCCGCCAGCGAGGCCGTTACCGAGCGCTTGCCGGAGCGGCAGGCAAAAACCACCTCTTTGCCCTGCGGATCCGGAATATTCTTCGGGTCGAAGGTCGAAAGCGGAACGACTATGCCACCGGGATAGGCTTCCACGGCGACCTCGTTCGGCTCGCGGACATCGACGAGAAGATAGCGTCCCTCCGCCATCCCCTTCGATACCTCATCCGGCAGCAAATCGTGAACCTGGTTCGCCACTCAAAACCTCCCAACAATGCCTGACGTCGCACATATCCTGTTCGCAAGACCGGTCCCCACTCCTGCAGAATACGCGCTATTGCCAGCGAATTCAGCGAAGATCGACCGACCGCCCTTCCGCGCCAAAGTCGCCTCTGGCGCGGCGAAAATCAAGCGCCGCAGGGCCATTTGAGGGGGGGGCCTGAACGAGACCCTAGACGGTCACCTGGGTTCCAACCTCGACCACCCGGCCGCTCGGAATCTGGAAATAGTCGGTGGCGTCGTTGGCGGTGCGGCTCAGCGCGATGAAGAGGTGATCCTGCCAGCGCGGCATGCCGGAATGCGCGGCCGGCTTCAGCGCGCGCCGCGACAGGAAGAACGAAGTCGACATGATGTCGAACTGCCAGCCCAGTTTGCGCGCGATCGCCAGCGCCTTCGGGACGTTGGGCGATTCCATGAATCCGAACCGCAGCGTCACCTTGGAGAAGGTCTCGCTGATCTGCTCCAGCCTGACCCGCTCGGCCGGGTCGATCCGCGGCGTCGGCGCGGTCTCGATGGTGAGGATGACGTTCTTCTCGTGCAGCACCTTGTAGTGCTTGAGACTGTGCATCAGCGCGGTCGGCGCGCTCTGGGGATCGCTGGTCAGGAAAACCGCGGTGCCGGGAACCCGCTGCGGCGGCTTCTTCTCCAGCATCGCCACCAGTTCGTTCAGCGGAAACTCCAGCTTGCGCGACTTCTCGAACAGCAGCCGGCTGCCGCGCCGCCAAGTGTACATCAGGATCATCACCACGGCGCCGAGCGCCAGCGGCACCCAGCCGCCCTCGAATACTTTCAACAGGTTCGCCGCCAGAAAGGTCAGGTCGAGGAACAGGAACGGAGCGATCAGCGCCGCGGCCGCCAGCGGCGACCATTTCCAGACTTTCCAGATCACCACGAAGCCCATCATCGCCGTGACCACCATGGTGCCGGTCACGGAGATGCCGTAGGCGGACGCCAGCGCGCTCGACGAGCGGAACAGCAATACCAGCAGCATCACGCTGACGAGCAGCAGCATGTTGACGCGCGGGATATAGATCTGGCCGGAATGGGCTTCCGAGGTATGGCGAATTTCAAATCGCGGCAGCAGGCCGAGCTGGATGGCCTGACGCGTCAGCGAATAGGCGCCGGTAATCACCGCCTGGCTCGCAATCACGGTCGCCGCGGTGGCGAGACCGACCATCGGGATCAGCGCCCAGTCCGGAAACATCAGGAAGAACGGGTTCTCGATCGCCTTCGGATCGGCGATCAGCAGCGCGCCCTGCCCCAGATAGTTCAGCGCCAGCGACGGCAGCACGATGACGAGCCAGGCGGTCTGAATCGGCTTCTTGCCGAAATGGCCGAGATCGGCATAGAGCGCCTCGGCGCCGGTGACGGCGAGAAACACCGCGCCGAGCGTGACGAATCCGATGATACCGTGATGGATCATGAAGGAGGCAGCAAGCAGCGGGTTGAACGCCAGCAGCACTTCGGGGTGCTGCATGATCTGCGGCACGGCCGCGATCGCGATGACGGCGAACCAGATGCACATGATCGGTCCGAACAAGGCCGCGACCCGTGCGGTGCCGCGCGACTGAACCGCAAACAGCGCCACCAGAATGATCACGGTCAGCGGCACCACATAGTGTTCGAAGGTCGCGGTCACCAGCTTGATGCCTTCGATCGCCGAAAGCACCGACAGCGCCGGCGTGAGCACCGCGTCGCCGTAAAACAGCGCACCGCTGATGATCCCGAGCAGCACGATGGCGCCGGCGCCGGCGCCGACCGCGCGCTGCGCCAGCGCCATCAGCGCCAGCGTTCCACCCTCGCCGTTGTTGTCGGCGCGCAGCAGGATCAGCACATATTTCAGCGTCACCACGACGATCAGCGCCCACAGGATCAGCGAGAGGATGCCGAGCACCGCGTCCGGATTGGCCGATGTCGCAGCCGGGCCGCCGGCGGCGACGACCGCTTCGCGCAAGGCGTAGAGCGGGCTGGTGCCGATATCGCCGTAGACCACCCCGATGCTGCCGAGCATCAGCGCGCCGAAGCCGGCGGTGGAATGGGCTTCGCCATGCCCATTGGCCGCCGGCGTTTCCGCGGCGGGAGCTGCAACGTCACTGGTCATGGGAGTGGAGGCCTCAAATGCTTCACTGCACAAATAGCAAAGCGTGGCGGCTTATAGCCCTGCGCTTGGAGCATAGCCTACCCTGATTTTGGGGTCTAGCCATGCGAAAAACGCATGGACGGCTAGATGATCGCTAGATGATCACCTGGGTGCCGACCTCGACCACGCGCCCGGTCGGGATCTGGAAATAGTCGGTGGCGTCGTTCGCCGACCGGGTCAGCGCGATGAACAGGTGATCCTGCCATTGCGGCATTCCCGACTGCGGAGACGGCTTCAGCGAACGCCGCGACACGAAGAACGACGTCGACATGATATCGAACTGCCAGCCGAGCTTGCGCGCGATCACCAGCGCCTTCGGCACGTTCGGCGACTCCATGAAACCGAAGCGCAGCCGGACGGTGGAGAACTTGTCGCTGATCTTTTCCATCCGGACGCGCTCGGCGACGTCGACCCGGGGCGTCTGCGCGGTCTCGATGGTCAGGATCACATTGTGCTCATGCAGCACCTTGTTGTGCTTGAGATTGTGCAACAGCGCCGTCGGCACGAAACTGGGGTCGCTGGTGAGGAACACCGCGGTGCCCTTGACGATGTGGGGCGGACGCTTTTCCAGGCTCTTGATCAGGTCATCCAGCGGCACCTCGATGCGCCGGGTCTTCAGGACCAGGATCGCCGCACCGCGGCGCCAGGTCCAGATCATCACCGCCATGGCAAAACCGAACAATAGCGGCACCCAGGCGCCTTCGAGCAGTTTCAGGAGGTTGGCGGCGAAGAACGTCGAGTCGACGAAGACGAACGGCACGATCAGCGCCGCGGCCGTGGCCGCACGCCAGTTCCACAATTTCCAGATCACGACGAAACCCATGATCCCGTCGACGACCATGGTCGTGGAGACGGCGATGCCATAGGCGGACGCCAGGTTGCTCGAGGTGCGGAACAGCAGCACCAGCAGCAACACGCCGATCAGGAGCAACCGGTTCACGCGCGGCAAATAGATCTGCCCGGCATGGGTCTCCGAAGTGTAGCGGACCTCGAAGCGCGGCAGCAGACCGAGCTGCACCGCCTGGCGGACCAGCGAATAGGCTCCGGTGATCACCGCCTGGCTCGCAATGACGGTGGCAGCGGTCGCCAGCACCACCATCGGTATCAGCAGCATTTCCGGAACCATCCGGTAGAAGGAGTTTTCGATCGCGGCAGGATGGGCAAGCACCAGTGCGCCCTGGCCGAAATAGTTGATCAAGAGCGCCGGCAACACGAAGTAGAACCATCCGGCCTGGATCGGTTTGCGTCCGAAATGACCGAGATCCGCATAGAGCGCCTCGCCGCCGGTCACCGCGAGAAACACCGCGCCCAGCGTCACCAGCCCGACGGTTCCGTGGGAGAGCATGAATTCGACGGCATACCAGGGATTGATCGCCGCCAGCACCGACGGGTCGTCGCTGATATGCACCAGTCCCAACACCGCCAGGGTGGCGAACCAGACCACCATGACCGGTCCGAAAGCGGTAGCGACGCGGGCGGTACCGCTGCTCTGGACCGAGAACAGCACGACGAGAATGAAAACGGTCAGCGGCACCACGTAATTTTCGAGCGCAGGTGCTGCGAGCTTGAGACCTTCGACCGCGGACAACACCGAAATCGCCGGCGTGATCATGGAGTCGCCGATGAACATCGATGCGCCGACGACGCCAAGCGCGAGCAATGGCCAGCTGCGGCGACCGAGCGCGCGCTGGCCGAGCGCCATCAGCGAAAGCGTGCCACCCTCGCCGTTGTTGTCGGCACGCAGCAGCAGCAACACGTATTTTGCGGTGACGACGATGAACAGCGACCACAGGATAAGGCTGAGGACGCCGAGCACGATGACGCGGCTGACCGGCTGGCCATGCGCCGCAGCGCCGACAGCTTCGCGAAACGCATACAGCGGCGAGGTGCCGATGTCGCCGAACACCACGCCGATGCTTCCCAGCGTCAGCGCCCAGAAGCCAGTGGTGGCCGACGCCTCATGGGCTTCGGTTGATGGAACGCTGAGAGCCATGATGCCTGAAGACGCTCTGTCGGTTGATTGATCCGGGCCGGCTATCGACGCTTTCCTGGAAAGCTTGTCAACCGATCCACCCTAGCACCGCCGGCCCTGCGGCGCCCGCACACGGCGACAACTGCACGGAAGTATGCGGTATTGACGTAGTGGCCGCAAGCCTACGGCTTCAAGCCCGGAGGCAGCGGCGGATCCTCGCGCATCAGCGTGATGGTGACGCGGCGGTTGGCCGACAGCGTCGGGTCGTCCGGAAACAGCGGCTGGCTGTCGGCCTTTCCCGAGACGGCGAAGATATGGGCGGGCTGCAGGCCTTCCCGCTCCAGGATCTGGCGCACCACGTTGGCACGGTCAGCCGAAAGGTCGAAAGCCCCATAGTCGCTGCGCGACGGCAGGAAGCCCGCCGCGGTATGGCCGACGATGGAGATGCGAAGCGGCGTCGCCTTCAGCGGGCCTGCCAGTTTCTGGATCAGCCGGCGGGTGCGGTCGTAGGGCACCTTGGAACCATCGGCGAACATCGAGCGGCCATCCTGGTCGACGATTTCCAGGTTGAGACCCGCATTGGTCTCCTCGAACATGATGTGTTTGGAGATTTCGGTCAGTTCGGGCATGTCCTGCAACGCCTGCCGCAGCGACGCCGAGGCCAGCGCGAATTCGCGGTCGGTTTTCAGCCTGGCGCCGGCGATCCGGCTGCGTTCCTGCTCGTCCGGGGTCGGGGTGTTGGACGCCTCGTCCGGGGGGATGTGCGCCGCGTTCTTGAGCTTCGGCCGCGTCGGCAGGCCGTCGGATTCGATGATTCCGGAATAGCGGGCCTCGCTCTGCACGCCGAACGCATCGCGCATCGAGCCGGCGACGATCTTCAGCTTGTTGTTGTCCATGGTGGAGAAGGCGACGAGCATCACGAAGAAGCTCATCATCAGGCCCATGAGGTCGGCAAAGGTCACGAACCAGCCGTGTCCTCCGCCATGCGCGTCGCCTCGTTTCTTCTTGGCCATTGCTTGGTTTCCGGAACCGGAATCAGGCGTTTACGCCGGGACCGGCTCGCCTTCCTCATGGCGGTGTTTCTCCGGCAGGTAGGCCAGCAACATCTCGCGCACCAGCGTCGGGCTCTTGGAATCGCGGATCATCAGGATGCCGTCGATGATCAGCGTGCGATTGGTCTCCTCGTCGAGCAGCTTGCCGTGCAGCTTGTCGGCGATCGGCAGGCAGAACAGGTTCGCGACCAGCGCGCCGTACAGCGTCGCCAGCAAGGCGGTCGCCATGAACGGACCGAGCTTCGAAGGATCGGTCATGTTGGCGAACATCTGCACCATGCCGATCAGGGTTCCGATCATGCCGAAGGCCGGCGCGCAATCGCCGATGGCGCGGTAGATCTTGCCGCCTTCGTCGAGATGCATCAGGAAATTGTCGCGGTCGCGCTCGAGATTGTCGCGGATGAATTCGAGATCGTAGCCGTCGGCAACGTAGCGAATTCCCTTGGCGAGGAACGGCTCGTTGGTGTCGACCTTTTCAAGCCCGACCGGGCCCTGCTTGCGCGCGATTTCCGCGATCCGGGCCAGTTCGTCGACCAGGTCGCGCGCCGACAGGCGGCTCATGGTGAAGGCGAATTTGGCGCCGAGCGGCAGGCCGTGCAGGATGGCGCTGAGCGGAAACCGGATCATGGTGGCGGCGATCGATCCGCCGAAAATGATGATCATCGCATGTTCGGAAATGAACATGTGAAGATCGCCTCCCATGAGCACCATCGCTGAAATGACAATGATGCCGAATACGAGCCCAACGCTCGTCATGATATCCATGGGAAACTCCAACGCGCACGCGAACGACCGGCCGTCCTGGACGGTGGCGCAGCTCATCCTGAGCCGCGCTACAGGAACCCTACGTCGCCGCAATTAAAGACGCGTAAAGGTTAAGCCGCCGCGAGAAATTGCCGGGCCGAACCGGCGTGGTGTTGGTGCGCGGGGCCGGCGCCGGCGCGCGCTCTCAACCTTCTGCTAACCATAGCGCGTCAGGCTGCGGCCAAACCCGTCAATTCGAGGCTGAGCGCGCGGGCGGCCTCGTCCAAGCTCAGTGGATGCGCTCGCCCGGCCGCAATCAACCGATAGGTTGATGGGCCCGGCAGTGTAAGGCCAGTAGCCTCTTTCCAGGCGCGAATGACCGGCGGTCTAGTTCATGACGAAAGCCCTACACCCCCGAATTCTGCTGATCGGAACGGGCGACACCAAGGCCGACGAACTCATCTTCATGGGCAACTGCATCCGGGCGGCCGGCGGCGAGCCGGTCCTGATGGATGTCAGCGTGCTGGGCGATCCGCCCTACCAACCCCACCATGACAAACACGCCGTCGCGCGGGCGGCGCAAACCACGATCGACATAATCGCGGCCAGCGGCGACGAAAATTCGGCGATGTCGCTGATGGCGGCCGGCGCCACCCGCCTGACGCGCGCGCTTTGCGACGCCGGCGAGATCGACGGCATGATCGCGATCGGCGGCACCATGGGAACCGACCTTGCCCTCGACGTCGCACGCGCGCTTCCGATCGGCGTTCCCAAATTCGTGGTATCGACGATCGCCTTCTCGCATCTGATACCGCCGGAGCGTATCGCCGCGGACCTGATGATGATCCTGTGGGCGGGCGGCCTCTATGGCCTCAACGGCACCTGCACGGCGGTGCTTTCCCAGGCCTGCGGCGCGGTGGTGGGCGCGGCAAAGAGCGCCATCAAGCCCGGGAACGACCGGCCGGTCGTCGCCATGACGTCGCTCGGCAAGAGCTGTCTCAGCTACATGGTCGAGCTCAAGCCGGAATTGGAAAGGCGGGGCTACGAGGTCGTCGTGTTCCACACCACCGGAATGGGCGGCCGCGCCATGGAGTCGATCGCCGCCCAGGGCGGCTTTGCCGCGATCCTGGATCTCAGTCTGCAGGAAGTCGCGAATCACCTGGCGGGCTCGGTCGTGAGTTCCGGCGCGGACCGGCTGGAGAACGCCGGAAAGGCGGGAATTCCGCAGATCGTGGCCCCCGGCGCCGTCGACATGGTCGACTTTCCCGCCTGGCAACCGGTACCGAAGGACCTCGTCGACCGTCCGTTCCACGCGCACAACCGGCTGCTCGCCTCGGCAACGTCACGGCCGGACGATCGGCGAAAAATCGCGCGGGCCATCGCCGACAAACTTGATACGGCGCGGGCGCCCGTGGCGTTCGTCCTGCCGGCCGGCGGCATCCAGCAATGGGATCGCGAAGGCGAAGCCCTGCATGATCCCGAAGGTCTTTCTGCCTTCGTCGCCGAAATGCGCGCGGCTATCGTCAGGCCGGTCGAGCTTCATGAAATCCGGGGACATATCAACAGCCCGGCATTCGTCGAGACCATATTGGGCATTTTCGACCGCTGGGTCGAGGCCGGCATCGTACCCGCCGGCAAGCCGGCGGCAGCATCGTGAAGACGCCGGCCGCCAGGGCGCTGGTGCTGGATTTCGGCGGCGTCATTTCGAAGACGCTGTTCGAAACCCACCATCTGACGGAAATGGCGCTCGGTCTGGACCCCTTCACCCTGAACTGGCTCGGCCCGTTCGCACCGGAGACCGATCCGCTGTGGGTATCCATGCAGCAAGGGGTAATTTCAGAGCGTGACTACTGGCTGATCCGCAGCCGCGAGGTCGGACGGCTGGTCGGCGAAGACTGGCGCGACATGGAAACCTTCGTGAGACGCGCGCGTGGCGCCGACCCCGGGTCCGTGATCCGGCCGGAAGCTGAACGCGCGATCCGGATTGCCGGTGACGCCGGATACAAGCTCGCCATCCTGTCGAACGAACTCGATCTGTTCTACGGCGCCGGCTTTCGCACAAAACTGCCCCTGCTCGACCGCTTCCAGGCCATCGTCGACGCGACCCATACCGGAATCCTGAAACCGGACCCTCGCGCTTACCGGCTGGTGCTTGAGCAACTTTCGATCGATGCTGGCCGCTGCGTGTTCGTGGACGATCAGGAGCGCAATATCGCGGGCGCGCAAGCCTGCGGCTACCAGACCGTCCATTTCGATGTCCGGGAGCCCCGGGAATCCTACATCAGGGCCCTGCGTCACCTTGATCTCGAATTCGTCTGAACCGGAAGGCGGCACCACATGCGCGACATCAACTTCCTGCTCGAGAACAATGCCAAGCCGATCTGGCACCCGATGGCGCATCCGGCCGAAATGCGCGCGCAACCGCCGAAAATCATCATGAAGGGCGAAGGCGTCCACGTCACGGACATCCACGGCAACAGGGTTCTCGACGCGGTCGGGGGGCTATGGAACGTCAATCTCGGCTACAGTTGCGATCCCATCAAGAAGGCGATCGCCGACCAGCTCGACGCCCTGCCCTATTATTCCGGATTTCGCGGAACTTCGACCGGCCCATCCATCGAACTCGCGCACGAGCTCACCGAATGGTTCAAGCCGGAAGGCATGACACGGGTGTTCTTCACCTCGGGCGGATCGGACTCCGTCGAATCCGCGCTCCGGCTGGCGCGGCAATACTGGAAGATCAAGGGACAAGGCGACCGCACCAAATTCCTGGCGCTCAAAAAGGGGTATCACGGCACCCACTTCGGAGGCGCCTCGGTCAACGGCAACGCCAACTTCCGCCGCAACTACGAGCCGCTGCTGCCCGGCGTCTTTCATATCCCTGCACCTTCGACCTACCGCAATCCGTTCAACGAGAGCGATCCCGCGCGGCTGGCGCAACTGTGCGCGGCGGCGATGGAGGACGAGATCGCGTTCCAGAGCGCGGATACGATCGCGGCGTTCATCATGGAGCCGGTGCTCGGTGCAGGCGGCGTGATAGTGCCTCCCGTCAATTTCATGAAGCTCGCACGCGAGATCTGTGACCGCCATGGCATCCTGATGATCTCCGACGAGGTGGTCACGGGATTCGGCCGCACCGGCGCTTGGTCTGGCGCGAGGCTCTGGGGCGTGCAGCCGGACATGATGACCATCGCCAAGGCGATCACGTCAGGATATTTCCCGCTCGGCGCCACGCTGATCAACGACAGGATTGCCGAGGCATTCGAGAGCGATCAATCGACGTTCGGATCGATCGGTCACGGCTATACCTATTCGGGCCACCCCGTCGGATGCGCCGCCGGCATTGCGGCGTTAGCCGAGACCAGGCGGCTCAAGCTCGACGAGAACGCCACCGCGCGCGGCAAGGAACTCGCAAGCGCGCTTGAGCAACTCAAGTCGAAGCATGAGATCGTCGGCGATGTCAGGTGCCAGGGATTGATGGCCGCGATCGAACTGGTTTCCGATCGCGACGGCAAGAAGGCCGCGGACAAGAAGACGACGGCGGCGATCGCGGACCGCACCTACGACGCCGGCGTGATGATCCGGGTTTCCGGCAACAACATCATTCTGTCGCCGCCGCTGATTCTCGGACCGGCCGACGTCGCAAGGATCGCCGCTGGAATCGACGCCGGGCTTTCGGCGGTGAAGTGATTCAAAAGCCGAGCGCCAGCCCATCCTTGCGGTGATCGGAGGCGCCGAGCAGGATGCCTCGTTCATGATCGATGCGGATCGCCTGGCATCCGCCGATCGGCTCCCCGGACCAGCGGACGTCATGCCCGCGCGCAGCCAGATCGTCCTTGATGTCAGGGGATACCGTCGTCTCCAGTGACAGGATGCCGTCGAAGGCGAAAGTGCGCGGCGCTTCGGCTGCCGACTGGATGTCGAGGCCGAGGTCGAGGATGTTGGAGATCAGGTTCGCATGTCCCGCAGCCTGATAGTGCCCTCCCATGACGCCGAATGGCATCACGGCCCGGCCGTTCTGCATCATCATGCCGGGAATGATGGTGTGCATCGGCCGCTTGCGCGGTCCGAGCGAGTTCGGATGTCCTGGTCTGGCGCGGAAGCTCCAGCCCCTGTTGTGCAGGAGCACGCCGGACTTCGGCGCATAGATGCCGCTGCCGAACGGGTAGAATAGCGAGTTGATCAGCGAGATCGCGTTGAGGTCGCGGTCGACCACGGTCACATAGACCGTGTCGCGGTGTTCGATATCGTCCCACGCCTCGGCGGCGGAAGCGCGCCTCATGTCGATCCTGGCGCGGATCGCGTCGATGTAGCGGTCCGACAGGAACCAGGCAGCGTCGACAGGATTGACCGCGGGATCGCAGAAGAACGCGTCGCGGGCCCGATAGGCGGCCTTGGTGGCCTCCGCGAGCAGATGAATCCTGTCCGCTTCGGACATGCTCTTCACATCGAAGCCCGCCAGCGTCCGCATGATCATCAGCGCCGCCAGCCCCTGCCCGTTCGGCGGGCACTCCGCGATCTCGCAATCGCAATAGGTCGCGGAGATCGGATTCACGTAGTCCGATTCGTGCGCGGCAAAATCCTCGGCGCTATGGGCACCGCCCATTCCGCGCAGGATGCCGATGATTTCATCCGCAACGGCGCCGCCGTAGAACGCCTTGCTTCCGTCGCGCGCGATCTGGCGGAGCGTGCGCCCGAGCGCCGGTTGCGACCTGATATCGCCAACGACGGGTAGCCGGCCGCCGGGAAGATACTGGGCCGCCGCGTCTGCATTGCTTTCGATGCGCGAGCGAAAATGTTCCCAGTCGGCGGCGACGCGCGGCGTGATGCAGAACCCCTGCTCGGCAGCTGCAATCGCGGGGCGGAAAATCTCGTCGAGCGGCTTGCTGCCGTGATCGGCGATCAGCCTGCACCAGGCATCGATGGCGCCGGGCACCGTCACCGCTTCCGGAGACGTCGGAGGAATATCCCGCCCGGCGGCATCGGCATATTTGCCGGCATCGGTTTTTGCCGGCGTGCGGCCCGAGCCGTTCAATGCGATCGGAGCGCCCGCCTTCGGCGAATACAGCGCGAAGCAATCGCCGCCGATCCCGGTCATCTGCGGTTCGACCACGCCCTGGACGGCAACCGCGGCGATCGCGGCATCGACGGCATTGCCGCCCGCCTTCAGGATCTCGACTGCGGCGAGCGTCGCCTGCGGATGCGACGTGGCCGCCATCCCGCGTTCCGCGACGGCTACCGATCGGCCGACAGCCATGAAATTGCGCATGAAGTTCCCTTGTGTTTATGGCCACCGTGATCCGGCGCAAATGCCGGGACAATCAACCGAAAGGTGGATGGCCTGGACGGCTCTCCGGCCGGCGACAGACGGACTCGCACGCCGGCTTCCGGGTCGGGTCGTGGCAGACTCAGTGCGGTCGCGACATCAGCGCAACGGCGGCGGAACGCGTTTCCACACCGAGCTTTTCGAAGATGTGGATCAGGTGGGTCTTGACAGTCGCCAAGCCGATTTGCAGGCACTCGCTGATTTCGCGGTTGGTCCGCCCACAGCATAGCAGCTCGACCACGTCCAGTTCGCGGGAGGTCAGGCCATACCGGGCTGGTTCCTCGGCCGGCGACGCGGCGCGGCCGACCAGATTGAACTCGAGATAGTCGTGGATCTTTCCGGCGATGTTCATGGCCGCGTCCGGAATCCTGCAGCCCGGCCCCCAGGCAACGCTCATCCCTGCGACGATCCTGTCATCTCGCCGGAAGAAGAATTCGACCATATCGACGATGCCGCATTGACCGGCGAATGAGCGGTAGGCCGCAGATTCGAGCGTCGGGCATCGCTCCGTCGCGACACTCAGCAAGGCAAACGGCTTGCTGGCGGCGCGCTTCGGATGCAGCGGATCGAATTGATTCATCCGCTCGACATACTGACGATGAAAATCGACCGGAATTCCACTGAGCAGGAAGCGATTCAGGTTGAGGCCTTCGTCGACCTCATAGAAAGCCGTCGCCGAGGCATCGAGAATGCCCCTGGCGAACTGAATGGCCTGGCTAGCCGCTGGATCTGCACGGCCCATCAGCGCGAACATGGCCTACCCCTCCCAAATTGCTTCTGTCTTCCCCGTCAGTGAATCTCCGCCGCCCGCTTCAGCGCTGCCTTCAGTTTTTCCAGCGTAAAGTCCTTGCTGCGGGCGATCTCGAGGATCGGGGTCTCGCGGCGGCCGCAGAGTTCGGCGGCCTCGGGGATCTTCGCGGCGATGTCGATCGGGATCACGATCGCGCCGTGCTGGTCGGCGTGGATCAGGTCGTCGGAGCGCACCGTCATGCCGGCGACGCGGACTTCGCCGCCGAAGCTTTCGGCGTGAACCCAGGCGTGCGACGGGCCGATCGAGCCTGCCAAAGCCTGGAAGCCCGGCGCCCATTGCGGGATGTCGCGGATCGATCCGTCGGTGATGACGCCGAGGCAGCCGAGCGCCTTGTGCACGTTGCTTTGCACCTCGCCCCAGAATGCGCCGTAGCCGACGTCCGGTCCGTCGATGTCCTGGATCACGGTGATGCGCGGGCCATGGCCGGTGCCGACATATTCGTAATAGTCGATGCGCCGTTTCGCCTGCTCGTCGGCCGGCAGCCCCGACTTCAGCACCGAGCGGATCGTCACCGTGCGCGCATAACCGACCATCGGCGGCAGATCGGGGAACGGACAGACCAGCGGCTTGGTGGTGTAGCCGATCAGGCGGCGTTCGGGGGCGACGATCTCCATCGCATTGCAGATGGTCGGGGTGTCATAGCGCGCCAACGCTTCGAGGACGGAAGCGGGCAGCGGAGCGGATTTCGTCACGGCGTGTCTCTCCAGATTTACAGGATGGCATTGGGGCCACCCATTGATCTGCCTATAGCCGAGATTGGGATCGAACCCAACTCGAACGGCCGCTCATGGCAGACATCCAAAGCGTTTTCGAGCGAAGTGGGTACCGGTTCGCGTGAAGAAAACGCATCAAACAAGGAGGGGTGAGGTGGCGCGGCCCCTGGCAGCGCGGGCCCGCTCAGTTCAGCCGGACCGGCCGATTGTCCTGGTCCGCCTCGGCGACGGGCGCAGCGAACGGCGGCGCCGCCGGACTTGACGGAGTTGCCTCCGCCGGCGCTGCGGCCTGCGCGGCCGCATTGCGCTTGTGGTCGCGATACGACTTCCAGCCCAACGGCAGGCTCAGGAGGTAAAGCGCCGACCCCGCCGACAGAATGTGCCAGGGATAGCCGATCAAGAGCGCCACGAAGAAGATCACCGAGACGAACACCGGCAGCACCATCTCCGGCGGCACCCGCAAGCGCACGGTCTTGCCCGAGAAAACCGGCAGGCGCGACACCATCAGGAATGCGATCAGGAGCGTATAGAACGCGGTCAGCATCACCGGCGGCGACGGCATGCCGAGGAAGGCGAGATAGATCGGCAGCAGCACCAGGATCGCGCCGGCGGGAGCCGGAACGCCGGTGAAGAAATTCGCGGCAAAGGCCGGCTTGTTCGGATCGTCCATGGTGGCGTTGAAGCGCGCCAGCCGCAGGCCGCCCGAGATCGCGAACACCATCGCGGCGATCCAGCCGCCATTGTGCAGATCGTGCAGCGTCCAGAAATACAGGATCAACCCCGGCGCGACGCCGAAATTGACGAAATCGGCGAGACTGTCGAGTTCGGCCCCGAACTTCGACTGGCCCTTGATCATGCGCGCGACACGGCCGTCGATGCCGTCGAGCACGGCGGCAAACACGATGGCGGCGACCGCCAGTTCCATCCGCCCTTCCGTGGACAGGCGGATCGCGGTCAGCCCGGCGCAGATCGCCAGCAGCGTGATGACGTTGGGCACCAGCATCCGCACCGGGATCGGGCGAAACCGCCGGCGGCGCATTTCAGGATTCTTGGGATCGACGGGCGTCAACATCGCACACATATAGCAAGCGGAGGGCCGTTCCGCCATTGCGGCGTCCGGCCAGGGCGAGCGCCCGCCCAGATGGTTAATCGGCCCGGTAAGTCCGGCCGCCGTCGCCTTGCCTGAAATCGGCCAGAACGGTCTCCCCGGCCACCGCGGTCTGGCCTACGGAAACCAGCGCCTTGCCGCCTTCGGGCAGGTAGACGTCGAGCCGGGAGCCGAAGCGGATCAACCCGAACCGCTCGCCGGCGCCGATCGACTGCCCTTCGCGGACGAATGAGACAATACGCCGCGCCACCAGCCCCGCGATCTGGACCACGCCGATGCGGCCGTTCGGCGTCGAGATCACAAGCGAATTGCGCTCATTGTCTTCGCTCGCCTTGTCGAGTTCGGCGTTGATGAAGGCGCCCGGCCGATACGCAATGCGATCGATCCGCCCGGTCACCGGACTGCGGTTCACGTGGCAGTTGAACACGCTCATGAAGACCGAAATCCGCAGCAGCGGCCGGTCACCGAGACCAAGCTCGGCCGGCGGCAGCACCATCGAGATCAGCGAGACCCGACCGTCGGCCGGCGAAACCACGATGCCCTCGCGCACCGGCGTCACCCGCACCGGATCGCGGAAGAACAGCGCGCACCACACCGTCAGCACGGTTCCGATCCAGCCCAGCGGCGTCCAGATCCAGAACAGGATCAGGCTGACCAGCGCAAAGCCGCCGATGAACGGATAGCCTTCCGGATGGATCGGCGGAATTTGCGCGCGGATGGAATTGGCGATGGACATCAGGGCTTCACTGTCATTTATCCCCTCTCCCGTTGCGGGAGAGAGATTGGTTTTCGGTCATTCCGCCGCAGCCGGGGTAACCAGCACGTCATCGACCGGCGGCGGCGCGCGGTTCGGCGCTTCGTTGTCGTCGGCAATCCGCGCCAGTCGCTCCCGCGCCTCCTGGGCTTCGCGCTGCCTGTTCCACATACTGGCATAAAGTCCGCCCGATGCCAAAAGCACGGCGTGAGTTCCACGCTCGGCGATCCTGCCCTGATCCAGCACGATGATTTCGTCGGCGCCGACGATGGTGGACAGCCGATGCGCGATCACCAGCGAGGTGCGGTTGCGCGACACCCGCTCCAGCGCTTCCTGGATTTCATGCTCGGTGTGGCTGTCGAGCGCCGAGGTCGCCTCGTCGAGCACCAGGATCGGCGGCGCCTTGAGCACGGTGCGCGCGATCGCGACGCGCTGCTTTTCGCCGCCCGACAGCTTCAGGCCGCGTTCGCCGACCTGGGTCTCGTAGCCCTTCGGCGACATCCGGATGAAGGGATCGATCTGGGCCAGCCGCGCGGCCTCCTCCACTTCGGCGTCGGTGGCGTCCCAGCGGCCGTAGCGGATGTTGTAGCGGATGGTGTCGTTGAACAGCACGGTATCCTGCGGCACCATGCCGATCGAGGCCCGCAAGGAGGCCTGCGTGACCTGCCGGATATCCTGGCCGTCGATCATGATCCTGCCGCTGGAGACGTCATAGAGACGGAACAACAGCCGCGAGATGGTCGACTTGCCGGCGCCGGAGGGACCGACGATCGCGACCGTCTTGCCGGCCGGCACCTCGAAGCTGAGACCCTTGAGGATCGGACGCTCGGGGTCGTAGGCGAATTGTACGTCGTCGAACCGCACATTGCCCGAGGTCACGACCAGCGGCGTGGCGCCGGGAAGATCCTTGATCTCCGGATGGCGCGACAGCACGCTGAACATCTTCTCGATGTCGATGATCGCCTGCTTGATCTCGCGATACACCATGCCCATGAAATTCAGCGGCTGGTAAAGCTGGATCATCATGGCGTTGACCATGACGAAATCGCCGACCGTATTGGTGCCGTTGCGCACGCCGATCGCGCACATCAGCATGGTCGCGGTCAGGCCCACGGTGAAAACGACCGCCTGCCCGGTATTGAGCACCGCCAGCGAGGTATAGGTCTTCACGCTGTTGCGCTCGTAGCGCTCCATCGAATGGTCGTAACGCTCGGCCTCGCGCTGCTCGGCGCTGAAATACTTCACCGTCTCGTAGTTCAACAGCGAGTCGATCGCCTTGGTGTTCGCCTCGGTATCGGAATCGTTCATCTTGCGGCGAATCTCGATACGCCATTCGGTCGCGATGTAGGTATAATACATGTAGATGACGACCATGATCAGCGTGACCAGCACGTAGCGCCAGTCGAACTGCCACAGCAGCACGGCCATCAGCAGCGAGACCTCGACGATGGTCGGGACCAGCTGCAGGATCACCATCCGCACGATGACCTCGATGCCGGAGCGGCCGCGCTCCAGCACCCGCGTCAGGCCGCCGGTCTTGCGCTCCAGATGGAAGCGCAGCGACAGCTCGTGCATGTGGATGAAGGTGAGATAGGCGAGCTTGCGCACCGCATGCATCGCGACACGGGCGAAGATGCCGTCGCGCCATTGCGTCAGCACCGCCATCAGCACGCGCATGGCGCCATAGCTGGCGGTCATGATCAGGGGCGACGCAATCAGCCACAGCGTCCAGTTCGAGGACTGCACCGGGGCGGTATCGGCCCCCGTCAGCGCGTCGATCGCCCATTTGAAGGTGAACGGCACCGACAGCGTCGCCAGCTTCGCAGCCAGCAACAGCACCATCGACCAGACCACGCGCATCTTGAGATCGGCGCGGTCGCCCGGCCAGATATACGGCCACAGATGCGCCAGCGTCCCGATCAGGGTCGCCTGTTCGACGGATCTGCCGGGGGGCATCGCTTCTTCGCCGGAGCCCCCGTTCGAGTGACCGTGAGCCATCAATCGAGAGCCTGGCGCAAAATGGCGCGCCGATCAGTCGTCGCGCGGATTTTCTGGTTGGTCTTCATTCTGCCCGTCATATAGAGCGTTTGAGCGCCGCTTGCACCCTCAGGAAAGGCAAATCTTTCGCGATTTGCCCAGATTTGCGGGACAATTCAATCGCCTTTGCGAATCAGCCCGCCTTGACGCCCCTACGTTGCGGTGCCACATGCCCAATATGAGCATCATCAAAACCGTCTGTGTCTATTGCGGCTCCGGCCCCGGCACAAACCCCCGCTTTGTCGAAGCCGCCTTTGCATTCGGAAAGGCCCTCGCCGACAACGGCATCCGCCTCGTTTATGGCGGCGGCTCGGTCGGGCTGATGGGCGCCGTGGCCAAATCCGTACTCGATCACGGCGGCACCGTGACCGGCATCATCCCGGAATTCCTCACCGGCCGCGAAAACGCGCTGAAGCGCGTTCAGGACCTGATCGTCACCCCCGACATGCACGAGCGCAAGCGGCTGATGTTCGAGCACTCCGACGCATTCGTGGCGCTGCCTGGCGGCGTCGGCACGCTGGAGGAACTGGTGGAACAACTGACCTGGCAGCAACTCGGCCGTCACAACAAGCCGATCCTGCTCGCCGACATCGATGGCTTCTGGGAACCGCTGCTGGCGCTGCTCGCGCATATGCGTGAGACGGAGTTCATCCGCCCCAACCTGCAGGTCGATATCCTCAAGGCCGAACGCGTCGAGGATATCCTGCCGCGCCTGCGCGCCGCCGCGGCGCGTGCGCCCGCCGTCGCGGAGGCACTGACGCCCGAGTTGGCAAGAAGACTTTAGGAACTAGCCTCCTCCCTGGGAAACGTCACCGCCTCAATGCGATTGCCATCGGGATCGATGACGAACGCCGCGTAGTATTTCACGCGATCATGCGGGCGCAGCCCCGGTGCGCCGTCGGAGCGGCCGCCGGCATTCAGCGCGGCGGCATGAAACGCATCGACGTCAGCAATAGCCCTCGCGCGAAGACAGATATGGACGCCGCTCTCCGGCGCGACCTCGGCCATCCCGTCGCGCAGATTGATCCAGAACTCGGGATAGGCCTTGCCGAAGCCGATCGTAGCGGGCCGCGTCACCAGCCGCGACAGACCGAGCGGCGCCAGCGTTGCCTCATAGAAGCGCGCGGCGCGTTCAAGATCGCGGACACCGACGGAGATGTGGTCGATCATTGGAAGGCATCCTCGAATATCGACACGTCATTAGGGGATGGTCCGCAGGACCAGACCCGGAATCTCGAGATTCCGGGTTCGATGCTTCGCATCGCCCCGGAATGACGGAAGCACCTCACGCCGGCGCGCCTGATTTCACCAGCTTGTAAATGACCGAATCCATCAGCGCCTGAAACGACGCATCGATGATATTGGGCGACACGCCGATCGTGGTCCAGCTCTCGCCCTGCTCGTCCTCGCTCTCGATCAAGACCCGCGTCACCGCTTCCGTGCCGCCATTGAGGATACGCACGCGATAGTCGATCAGCTTCAGGCCTTCGATGTATTTCTGGTATTTGCCGAGATCCTTGCGCAGCGCCACGTCGAGCGCATTGACGGGACCGTTGCCCTCGGCCGCCGAGATCAGCCGTTCGCCGGCGACGTCGACCTTCACCACCGCCATCGCCACTGTGACGCGCTGGCCGTTGGCGTTGTAGCGCTGCTCGACATTGACGTCGAACTGCTCGACCCGGAAATATTCCGGCACCTTGCCGAGCGTGCGCCGCGCCAGCAGTTCGAACGAGGCATCGGCGGACTCATAGGCGTAGCCGGCGGCTTCGCGCTCCTTCAGTTCCTCGACGAGGCGCAGCAGCTTCGGGTCGTTCTTGTCATGGGGGATGCCGGCGCGTTCCAGTTCGGCAATCACGTTGGAGCGGCCGGCCTGATCCGACACCAGCACCTTGCGGTGATTGCCGACGGTCTCGGGCGATACATGCTCGTAGGTCTGCGGATCCTTCAGCACGGCGGAGGCATGAATGCCGGTCTTGGTCACGAACGCGCTTTCGCCGACATAAGCCGCGTGGCGGTTCGGCGCCCGGTTGAGCATGTCGTCGAGCGTCCGCGACACCTTCATCAGGGTCGCCATCCTGTCGGCGGACACGCCGATCTCGAAGGCATCGGAAAATTCGCGCTTCAGCCGCAGCGTCGGGATCAGCGAGCACAGATTGGCGTTGCCGCAGCGCTCCCCTAACCCGTTCAGCGTGCCCTGGATCTGGCGCGCGCCGGCGCGCACCGCCGCCAGCGAGTTGGCCACCGCCTGCTCGGTGTCGTTATGGGCGTGGATACCGACGTGATCGCCCGGAATATGTTTCACCACCTCGCCGACGATGGTCTCGATCTCGTGCGGCATGGTGCCGCCATTGGTGTCGCACAGCACCACCCAGCGCGCGCCGGAATCATAGGCCGCCTTGGCGCAGGCCAGCGCGAAATCGGCGTTCTCCTTGTAGCCGTCGAAGAAGTGCTCGCAATCGAGCATCACCTCGCGGCCTGCGGCTTTCGCCGCACCGACGCTGTCGCGGATCGAAGCGAGGTTTTCCTCGTTGGTGGTTTCGAGCGCGACGCGGACCTGATAGGCGGAGGACTTTGCGACGAAGCAGATCGCATCGGCCTTGGCCTCGATCAGCGCCGCGAGCCCCGGATCGTTCGAGGCCGAGCGGCCCGGACGCCGCGTCATGCCGAACGCCGTGAACTTCGCATGTTCGAGATCAGGCTTTTTGGCAAAGAATTCGCTGTCGGTCGGATTGGCGCCGGGATAGCCGCCCTCGACATAATCGATGCCGAGTTGGTCGAGCATCTGCGCGATGATCTGCTTGTCGTGCAGCGTGAAGTCGACGCCGTTGGTCTGTGCGCCGTCGCGCAGCGTGGTGTCGAACAGATAGAGGCGTTCGCGGCTCATGTGGAAGCTCCCGGCGCAGCCCCTTGGACAAGCGTCTTCTGCATCGTGGTGTTGGCCAGCCACTCGCCGTTGACGGTGACGGTGTTGCGCTGTTTGGCGACGTAGCCGCGCCTGGCGAAGAAATCCAGCGCGCTGTCGCTGGCGTCGACGGTTAGGTTCTTGGCGCCGCGGCCGCCGGCGAGTTTTTCCAGCGCATCGCACAGCGTCGCGGCGACGCCCTGCCCGACCGCGCCCGGGTGAACATAGAGCATGTCGATATGGTCGGCGCCTTTCAGCGAGGCAAAGCCGACCGGCGACCCCTGCAGCGTGGCGATCAGCGTGAGCGTACCCGCCAGACGCTTGCCGAATTGCTCCTCGTCCTCGGCGGCGCTGGCCCAGGCTTGCTGCTGCGCTTCGCTGTAGTCATCGCCGGTCAATTCGGCGATAGCAGCGGCGAAGATCGCCGCCAGCACCGGCGTATCCTCGTCGAGAAACGGCCGCAACGCGGGTTTGGGCAACGTCTGTCCCATCGCAATATTCACCACATGCCGTACAGCTTCAGGGCCAGCGCCACGGCGGCGGCAATCAGCAGGATCTTCAGCGCGATATAATAGAACCAGTGCTTTGGAAACGGCGTATCGGGCTTGGTCATCGCGCGATCTCCCATGTGGTGCCTTCCTTGGAATCCTTGATGACGACGCCCATGGCGGCCAGTTCATCGCGGATCCGATCCGATTCCCTGAAATCCTTGCGAGCGCGCGCGGCGGCGCGATCGGAGATCAAGCCATCGATCTGTCTTGCATCGACGCCGCTCGCCTGCTGCTTCCGGCCCTTCCATTGCGCTGCGCTCTCGGACAGGAAACCGAGCAGCCGCAGCGTCGCAGCGAACTCGCCGCGGTCGCGCTCGTTGCCGGATGCCGCCGCATTGCGCAGGCCGTGCAGCGAGGCGATCATCTGCGGCGTGTTCAGATCGTCCGAAAGCGCTGCGATGACGGCATCGGATGGCCGGTCGGATTTGACGTCGGCGGCAATGGCGTACCAGTCATCGAGCGTCTTCGCGCTCTCTTCGAGGTTCTTCGAGGTCCAGTCGATCGGCGAGCGATAATGCGTCTTCAACATATTGAGGCGCAGCACCTCGCCCGGCCAATCCGCCAGGGATTCCCTGATGGTGATGAAGTTGCCGAGACTTTTCGACATCTTCTCGCTTTCGACCTGCAGGAAGCCGTTGTGCATCCAGACATTGGCCATGCGGTCGGCGTGAAAGGCGCAAGTGCTCTGCGCGAGTTCGTTCTCGTGATGCGGAAACACCAGGTCGATGCCGCCGCCGTGGATGTCGAACTGCTCGCCGAGGTGCTTCCACGCCATCGCCGAGCACTCGATGTGCCAGCCCGGACGGCCTTGCGCCTTGATGCCCGACGGCGACGGCCATGACGGCTCGCCCGGTTTCGACGGCTTCCACAGCACGAAGTCGGTGGCGTCGCGCTTGTAGGGCGCGACATCGACGCGGGCGCCGGCGATCATCTCGTCGAGCGAGCGGTTGGCGAGCGCGCCGTAGCGCGGCAACACCGAATTCGCGGCATTCATCGCCTGCGGCGAGAACAGCACGTGGTCCTCGGCGACATAGGCGAAGCCGCCCTGCACCAGCCGCTCGATGATGTCGCGCATTTCCGCGATATGCTCGGTGGCGCGCGGCTCGACCGTCGGCCGCAGGCAGCCCAGCGCATCGACATCAGCGTGGAACTGCTTTTCGGTCTGCTCGGTGACCTTGCGGATCGCCTCGTTCAGCGGCAGGCCGGGGAAATCCCGCGCCGCACGATCGTTGATCTTGTCGTCGACGTCGGTGATGTTGCGGACATAGGTGACGTGGCCGGCGCCATAAACATGCCGCAGCAGACGGAACAGCACGTCGAACACGATGACCGGGCGCGCATTGCCGATATGGGCGAAGTCATAGACCGTCGGCCCGCAGACATACATGCGCACGTTCTTGGGATCGAGCGGCGCAAATGGCCGCTTTTCCTTGGTCAACGTATCGTACAGGCGCAAATCCATGGATATCCCGTCCCTTGCGGCCGGGCGTCCAGTGATCTCGTGTGAGAAAAGACGGCCTCAGCCAGCGAATCGCTAGCTCATAATCTCGCGGCAAATGCTGCAGATGGCGAGGAAACCGTTCATGAAAAACACCATGGGCCAGCCCGGGGGACGCCGTCAAGGCCTTGCAAACGCCCGATTCGGCCGGCAAACGGCCCGCCCCGCCATGGTTAATCATTCTTAACGTTTTGAGTTTATTCGAATGAGGGCCGTTTCCTCATTCATTTGGTGCAGCATGCGATCCCTGTCAGCGCTCTTGACCTGTCTTTCCCTGCTCGCCGCGACGGCCGCATCGGCCGACAGCCGTGTCTTCATCATCGCCAACCAGGCGGACGGCTACGGCGTCGACCAGTGCCTCGCCAAGGGCGAAAAATGCGGCGCCCACGCCGCCCGCTCCTATTGCCAGTCGCGGGATTTCGCCCAGGCCGTGTCGTACCGGCGGGTCGATCCCGACGAAGTAACCGGCGCTATCCCGAAGGCGGCCGGCGGCAATTGCAGCCACGCCGGTTGCAACGAATACGTCGCCATTACCTGCCAGCGCTGAAGCCGTCCTGCCCCGGCGGGTTGGCGGCCAGTTCCGCCACACCGGCGCCCCGGAAACGACGTGACGCTGCCCCGAGAAGCAGGTATGTCAGGCCGCGTTGGCCGCGCTTTTCGGTGCTATCGGCCTGCGCGGTTTAGCTTCTCATTGGCCGGATATGCTGGAAACGCCGATTACCCCCTTCTGCCGCCGGATTCTGGCCGGCGCCGTGCTGCTCGGCGCGGCCGCGCTCGGCGTTGACGCCTTCGCCCAGGTGAATCCGGGACCGCCGCAGGGCGGTGCCGCCGTCAATCCGATGTGCCCGCGGCTGGAGGCGCAACTGGCGAGCATCGATCGCGGCGGCGGCAGCGGCGATCCCGCCAAGGAAGAGCAGATCCGCCGCTACCAGGATGCCGCTTCCAGGCAGCAGGCCGAACTCGACCGCGTCACCTCGCAGGCCAAGCGCATGGGCTGCGACAGTTCCGGATTTTTCTCGCTGTTTTCGGGCCAGTCGGCGCAATGCGGTCCGGTCAACAACCAGATCCAGCAGATGCGCGGCAATCTCGACCAGATCACCACCAGCCTCGAACGGCTGCGCGGCGGCGGCTTCGGCGGCTCCGAGCGCGAGAACCAGCGCCGCTCCGTGTTGACGGCGCTCGCCCAGAACAATTGCGGGCCGCAATATGCCGCAGCCGCCCGCAACGGCGGCAATTTCCTCGAAAATCTGTTCGGCGACAGGGGCAATCTCAATGCGCCCCCCGGCGATCTCGGGCCGCAATCCGGAACCTATCGCACCGTCTGTGTGCGTACCTGCGACGGCGCCTATTTCCCGGTCTCCTTCGCCACCGTGCCGGCACGCTTCCCGGATGACGAGAAGAGCTGCAAGGCGCTGTGTCCAGCGACGGAAGCGACGCTGTTTTCCTATCGCAATCCCGGCGAAGACATGAACCAGGCGGTCTCGATCAGCGGCCAGCCTTATTCGGCGCTGCCGAATGCGTTCAAATACCGCACCGAGTTCAATCCGTCCTGCGCCTGCAAGGCGGCCGGACAGACCTGGTCGGACGCGCTGAAAGCCGTCGATGACAAGGCCGCCGCCGAACAGCAGGGCGACATCATCGTCACCGAGGAGAGCGCGAAGAAGATGGCGCGGCCGCCTGCGCCGAAGGCGGTCAACGCCAAGAAGGGTGCGGCCCCCGCAGCCACGACCGCCACCGCGCCGGCGGCCAACGCTCCGGCCAGCACGGCGGCGACGGCAGGCACCACTCCGGACAACAAGCCGATCCGTTCGGTGGGGCCGACCTTCATCCCTGCGCGTTAAGGCCTTTATCCGATACGATAGTCCTACCCCTCGAACGCCTCCGCCGATCCGCGGGCTGCGCGCGACAGCAGCGCGTCGTCCGGTTGCGGCAACGCCTTGCCGGTATCGCGAAAACGGTTGGTAATGGGATAGCGGCGATCCCGGCCGAAATTCTTCTGCGTGACCTTGACGCCGGGAGCGGCCTGCCGCCGCTTGTATTCGGCGACGTTGAGCAGCCGATCGATCCGCGTCACCACGGCCGCGTCGAAGCCGGCGGCAATGATGTCAGCCAGCGGCTCCTCGCGCTCGACCAGCCCCTCGAGGATGGCGTCGAGCATGTCGTAGGGCGGCAGCGAATCCTGGTCGGTCTGGTTTTCGCGCAATTCAGCCGTCGGCGGCCGGGTGATGATGTTGACCGGGATCACTTCGCCCGAAGGGCCGAGCGCCCCGTCCGGCTTCCATGAATTGCGCAAAGTGGAGAGCCGGAACACCTCGGTCTTGTAGATGTCCTTGATCGGATTGAAGCCGCCGTTCATGTCGCCATAGATCGTGGCGTAGCCGACCGACATTTCCGACTTGTTGCCGGTCGTGACCACCATCGCGCCGGTCTTGTTGCTGATTGCCATCAACAGCGTGCCGCGCGCGCGCGCCTGCAGATTCTCTTCGGTGATGTCGCGCGGCAGGCCGGCGAAGGTTTTCGACAGGATTTCCTCGAAGCCGTTCACCGCCGGCGCGATCGGCAGCACCTCGTAGCGGATGCCGAGCGCCTTGGAGAGTTTCGCCGCGTCGTCGAGCGACACCTGGGCGGTAAAACGAAACGGCAGCATCACGCCACGAACCCGGTCGGCGCCGAGCGCGTCGACCGCGATCGCCGCGCACAGCGCCGAATCGATGCCGCCGGAGACGCCGAGCAGCACGCCGGGAAATCCGTTCTTGCCGACGTAATCGCGCAAGCCGAGCACGCAGGCCGCATAATCGCCCTTGTCGCCGTCGACGACAGGCGCCACCGGCCCGTCGCAGCGCCAGCCGGCGTCGGTCTTGCGCCAGCGCAGGGTCGTGATGTTCTCCTCGAACGCTGGCAATTGCGCCGCGACCGACAGATCGCCGTTCAGCGCGAACGAGGCGCCGTCGAACACCAGTTCGTCCTGTCCGCCGATCTGGTTGAGATAGACCAGAGGCAGCCCGCTTTCGGTGACGCGGGCGACCGCGATCGACAGCCGCAGATCGTTCTTGTCGCGCGCATAGGGCGAACCGTTGGGCACCACAAGGATTTCCGCCCCGGTCTCGGCCAGACATTCGACGACGTTCTCGTAGTCCTCGGACTCCTCGAGCCAAATGTCCTCGCAGATGGGAACGCCGACCCGGATGCCGCGGATCGTTACCGGGCCCGCGGCGGGGCCGCGCGCGAACAGGCGCTTTTCGTCGAACACGCCGTAGTTCGGCAGATTGGCCTTGTAACGGATGGCGGCGATGCGGCCGCCGTCGAGCAGCGCGCAGGCATTATAGAGCTTGCCGTCCTCGACCCAGGGACTGCCGATCAGCACCGCCGGGCCGCCATCGCCGGTCTCGCGCGCCAGCGCCTCGACGGCGGCGCGGCAGGCCGACTGCAGCGCCGGTTTCAGGACCAGGTCTTCCGGCGGATAGCCGCAGATGAACAGTTCCGGCAGTACCAGCAAATCGGCGCCATCAGCCGTCGCCCGCGCGCGGGCGGCGCGCGCCTTGGCGGCGTTGCCCTCGACGTCGCCGACGATCGGGTTCAACTGCGCCAGCGTGATCTTGAACTGAGGTTCGGTCATTTGCCGATGGTGCCCTGCACAAGCCCAAACTGCAATCGCATGCTTTCAGATCACGCCCATGCGTTCGGCGATGGCGAACAGCCAGAACAGGCCGGCCATGACCAGCGCGACGCCGACCGCCGCCGAGCCCATGTCCTTGACCTGGCCGATCTGCGGATCATGGTCGGTGGTGAGCCGGTCGGCGAGCTTTTCGATCGCGGTGTTGAGCAGTTCGACCACCAGCACCAGAGCGACGGCGGCGACCAGTTCGACGCTGCGCATGGTGGTGACGCCGATCAACCACGCCAGCGGCAAGGCCAGCGTCAGCGCCGCGATCTCCTCGCGCACCGCCTGCTCCGAGCGGATGGCAAAGGCGAGGCCGTTGCGCGTATTGATGGTGGCCCGCCAGAACCGCAGCAAATCAGAGTCCTGCTGCGGCCGGCATCGGCTGCGCCTTGCCGGCGCGTTCCTGCTTGAGCAGTTCGGCGATCAGGAAGGCCATGTCGATCGACTGCTCGGCATTGAGGCGGGGATCGCACACGGTGTGATAGCGATCGCTGAGATCCTCTTGGGTGATGGCGCGCGCGCCGCCGATGCATTCGGTGACGTCCTGCCCGGTCATTTCAAGATGGACGCCGCCGGCGTGGGTGCCTTCGGCGGCGTGGATGGTGAAGAACGACTTCACTTCCGACAGAATGCGGTCGAACGGCCGGGTCTTGTAGCCCGACGTCGAGGAAATGGTGTTGCCGTGCATCGGATCGCACGACCACACCACGACGCGGCCCTCGCGCTGCACGGCGCGGATCAGCCCCGGCAGGTGATCGCCGATCTTGTCGGAGCCGAAACGGTTGATCAGCGTCAGCCGTCCGGCTTCGTTATCCGGATTGAGGATGTCGATCAGCTTCAACAGCTCGTCCGGCTTCAGCGAGGGACCGCATTTCAGCCCGATCGGATTCTTGATGCCGCGGAAATATTCGACATGGCCGTGATCGAGCTGGCGGGTGCGGTCGCCGATCCAGATCATGTGGCCCGAGGTGGCGTACCAGTCACCGGTGGTGGAATCGACCCGGGTGAAGGCCTGCTCGTAGCCGAGCAGCAGCGCCTCATGGCTGGTGTAGAAATCGGTGGCGCGCAGCTCCGGGTGGCTTTCCAGGTCGAGCCCGCAGGCGCGCATGAAGTTCAGCGCGTCCGAGATGCGGTCGGCCAGTTCCTTGTAACGGCGCGACTGCGGGGAATCCTTGAGGAAGCCGAGCATCCACTGATGCACGCTGCCGAGATTGGCAAAACCGCCGGTGGCGAACGCCCGCAGCAGGTTGAGCGTCGCCGCCGACTGGCGGTAGGCCATCAACTGACGCTGCGGATCGGGGGTGCGCGCCTCCCGCGTGAAGGCAATGTCGTTGACGATGTCGCCGCGGTAGCTCGGCAGCTCGACGCCGTCGATCTTTTCGGTCGGCGACGAACGCGGCTTGGCGAACTGGCCGGCGATGCGGCCGACCTTCACGACAGGCAGCGCGCCGGCATAGGTCAAAACCACGGCCATCTGCAGCAGCACGCGGAAGAAATCGCGGATGTTGTTGGCGCCATGCTCGGCAAAACTCTCCGCGCAGTCGCCGCCCTGCAGCAGGAACGCCTCGCCCTTGGCGACGCGCCCGAGCGCCTTTTTCAGGTTGCGGGCCTCACCGGCAAAGACCAGCGGCGGAAACGTGGCGAGCTGCGCCTCGACATCCGCCAACGCCTTGGCGTCGGGATATTCCGGGATCTGCAGCGACGGCTTGGCGCGCCAGCTATCGGGTGTCCACCGCTCGGACATGACGTTAACTCCTGAGCAAAAACCGCTACTTATGGCAGGTAGCCGAAGGGCCGGGTTATACACAGGCTGTTGAAGAACCGCCAGAGCGCGATCACCGTCGATGACAGCCGTTGCGCCCTATCCTTTTGTTCGGGCACGATCTTTTCGCAAGGTTCCGTACTGCTTTTCCGGATCGTCCACCTCGAATTCAAGTTCTCCAGACAACCCCTTGCGGCAAAAGCCGAATTCGCATTTGCTGGCGCAACCAAGAAGGCCGGGGGAAATCGGTGGCTGAGGCTGCGCTGGACGACGTTTTCATCGACGACATTACCTTCCCTGCGACCGACGGGTATCTGCTTGGGGCGACGCTGTTTTTGCCGCGGGGGGCGAAGAGCCATGCCGTCCTGATCAATTCGGCTACGGCGACGCCGCGCAAGGTCTACCGGCAGTTCGCCGGCTATCTGGCGCGCCGCGGCTGCGCGGTCTTGACCTACGACTACCGCGGCATCGGCGACAGCAGGCAGAAGGCCATGGTCGGCTACAACCAGACCAAGTCGCTGGCCGGCTTCAACGCCACGATGTCGGACTGGGCCGGCAAGGACGTCACCGCGGCGGTGGCCTGGATGCGCGAGCGCTACCACACCCTGCCGCTCAACTTCGTCGGCCATTCCTTCGGCGGCCAGGCGCTGGGGCTGCTCGCCAACAACACCGAGGTCTCGCGCACGCTCTTCATCGCGGCGCAAGCCGGCTACTGGAAGCTGATGGCCCCGCCGGAGAACTACCGCGTCTATGCCATGCTGAAATTCGTCGGCCTCCCCCTCACCCGGCTGATGGGCTATGCGCCCGGCTGGACCGGTCTCGGCGAGGACCTGCCGAAAGGCGTGTTCGAGCAATGGGCCTCCTGGGTCATGAGCGAGCGCTATCTGTTCACCGATCCCAAGCTGCCGGGCCTGTCGAATTTCGCCAACTACAAGGGCGCGCTGCGCGCGCTGTGCTTCTCCGACGATCCCTGGGCGACGCGGCCGGCGGTCGGATTGCTGTGTTCAGGATTTACGGCAATCGAGCCGGAGATCCTGACCATCAAGCCCGCCGACATCGGCGTCACCAGGATCGGCCATTTCGGCTTCTTCCGCCCCGAGCACCGCGACACGCTGTGGCGCGGGGCGGCGGAATGGATCCAGGCGTAAATGCACCCTCTCCGTCATCCCTGCGAAGCAGGGATCCATAGCCACCGCCGCGCATTTCTAAAAAAGACTGCCGCTCCAGCCGAGCGCAACATCATGTCTTGGGTGATGGGTCCCGGCTCAAGGCCGGGACGACGGCGGTGATTGTGGCTGCAGAACTCCCCGACGGTCTCGCATCGGACGTCAGCGACGGCCGCCCTTCGGATAATCTTCATCCATGATCATAAAATAGAATCCGGTGATGGCCGCGCCAAAAGGCAAAATACATGGAAGCGCCGGTCACCAGAATGATCGTGGCCGTGATCGGGCTCGTGCTGCGCAGCACGACATGCGAGATGCTCTGGACGTTCAGGACAAGGAGCGACATTATGAAAAGAGCGCCCAGGGTCGCTCCCATCCCGAAGTGAAGCGCCACGCGTCGAAAAAGCTCCCGCTCGCTCATGGGAAGCTCGCCTAAAATAGGTCTTAAGCGATAACGTCGCGAGCAAGCCGAAGGTTCCCCGGCGGCTGAAAAATCCATTCGCGAGGCCGGCCGCACGGAGGCGGAAGCCGGGTCAGTCCGGCTGGAAGCCCATGGCGGGCTGCGCGCTACAGCGGACAAATTCCACCGGGATCAGGGAATGAATTTCAGACCGTAGGTCTTGCCGCGACGCCAAACCACTTCGCAGGGCTGGCGCTTCGGATGATCCGGCACCAGCGCAAGTTTGAACCTGTCCCTGACGTCTATCACCTGATCCGTCACGATTTTGGCGCCGCCCGGCGAGACGTCCAGCACGAAGCATGCGCGCCGCGTCATGCCGTCGTCGACGGTAAACCAGGCCGGCTGTTTGTCCACCTGCCGGCGCGGTTCGCGCTGTACCTTCAACCTTGGCCCATCAGGAGTCATGACGACCATCATCCATCGTTGGACTAGCAAATCAGCTTGAAGGCGCACCCGTAAAGCTCTGCTTAGCGCATTGCCTTGCAATTTAAGGGTTTGTCGCCGCGGTCAGTCCTTCGGCTTGACCATGTTCGAGGCCATGAACTCCGCGACCGCAGTGGAATATTCCTTCAGTCCCTCGAAACTGAAATGCATGTCGTACTTCCAGTAGAGCGCCTCGGGGTGCGATCCGGACCGCTGCTTCAAGGTCTCGGTGGCGTTGAAGTAGAGGAAGTGGTTGGCAAGGCTGGTCTGGCGCACCGACGAACTGACGAGATCGTTCCAGACGCGGCCCGCGGCGTCGGGTTTCATATGCTGAAGATGCGGGTGCGAGACGAACAGCACCTGGCTGCCGTCCCTGGTGTATTCCTTCAGGACCCCGGCCAGCTCCTGCAGGTTCTGCCTGAAAACCGCCAGCGGCTCGGAATATTTTCGTTCCAGATCGGGGCCATGGTCCCGCGAATAGGAAAACATCGCGAGGCCCGACCGGTATTTCTCGATCACCGCCGGCATGCGCACATAGGTGTGCCAGAGCTTTGCCGCCAGCCGCCTCAGATATGACGGATGCTGGCGGGCCTCCATCAGGCCGACGCTGCATTCGTGTCCGATCGGCGACGCCTTGACGCCGACATTCTGACCGCCTTCGTTGCGGACGATCAGCTTGCGGTATCGCGCGAAGTCGTCGTACAGATCGGTCTCGTCGATGTCCACCACGACATAGTCGGGACGCAGGATCGGCAGCAGCTTCCTCGCCTGCGGCACGAAGATGGCCGGAGAATAGGAGGTATATCCGGCGTTGTAGGTTTTCAGGCAGACCCCCCGCTCCGTCTTGAAGTATCTTGCGACGTGATACGGCAGCGTGTTCTTTGCGTCGTAGCCTTCCATGAAGGAATCGCCGAGGAACAGCACCGAAACCGGATTCTTACATCCGGCCAGCAGTTCCGTATCGTCGATGATCCTGATGCCGTTGACGTCGAAGGATCGCTGGTAGCTGAAGCCGGTCAGATCGCCATAAATGCACAGGTTCTGGTTTTCCGGTTCCGGCTTGTGGTTCAAGACGTCGGATTCCCAGTCCAGACCGACCTTCGCCAATTCGAGATCGTACAGCGGACCGAAATACTGCTGCATCCGCAACCCGGCCTCGAAGATAGCGGCCCACACGACGACCAGCAGCGCCGCCTGTCCGAGCAAGCCAAGCAACCGCCTCATGGAAGCTCTCCGTAATGGGCGCCGAACCGCTCAACAGGCGCACAAGATCGTTGCAGGATCATGGCTTCCCTCACGTTCCGACACGAAGCGGTGCGCGCAGCTTGCGAAGACAGGCAATGACGGACAGCGCGGTGATGAGACCCGTCTTCGGGTTTTCCGAGGGGATATTCTCGATCGACATGGAAAAGCGGGCGGAATCGGATTCCACGTCGATCCGGTGCATGTTACGCGTCACTTTGGGATCGGCCCAGATCTCGATCGTCGTTCGATCGGGACCGATCCCGGCCAGCGACAGCGCGGCGGCGACATTCACATTGGCCGGAAATCCCTTCGCCGCCTCGCGCGCCGTGCCGTCGAATATTTTGAGAGGCTCGGTAATCCGCTCGATGTCGATGTCGTTTTCGACGACATAGGGAGCGCCGGCGAGCCCGCGGACCGGCTTCCGGGTGACCATCCGGACCGAATGGATCTTCCCGACCGCTGCGGCGGTCACGGCGTCGAGCCCGATCAGCGCGCCTGTGGGCACCACGATCTGGCCGCCGTTCCGCTTCGCCAGTTCAATGAGGTCTTCGTGATCGAGCAGCGCACCGGCGCTGAGCACGATTGCGATCTTTCCGCCTGTTACGAACGGCGCGACGATCGAGCGGACGAGCCTGCTCGGGGCGCATTCGATGACGATGTCGGCGACATCGACCAGCGCCTCGATCGGCAGGACGGCAGGCGTTCGCGTCAGACCGGCAAGCCGGCTGCGGTGCTTTTCGGGGTTCTGCACCGACACCGCTGATAGCACCAGGCCATCGATGCCCCGGTCCAGCGCCTCCACCACCCTGGTGCCGACAGCGCCGAGCCCGACCACCGCAATCCGCAGATCAGGCCGCACGCTTTTCTCCACATTGGCCATCGGGTACCTCGGTTCAGAAATCCGGCTCTTCCTCGATCACCCGCTTCTGGTGGCGCATATGCTGCCATATCGCCGCCACCACCGAGGCCACCGCCGCCAGCAGCAGCCCGCCGGATATCGGCCGGGTCAGGAACAGCCAGGGATCGGCGTCGGTCATGATCGCTCGCACCAGGTTGATCTCGATCTGGTCGCCGAGAATGAGGCCCAGGATAAGGGGCGCGAGCGGAAAGCCGAGCTTGACCAGCCCATAGCCGACGACGCCGAACAGCAGCAGCACGTAGACGCTCTGCATGGTGTTGTTGAGCGCGTAGGCGCCGACGACGCAGAGCACCAGCACGACCGGCGCCAGCACCGCCATCCGCACCGAGGTCACGCGCAGCATCAACGGCATCAGCGCGACGCAGATCAAGAGCATGCAGGGGTGCGCCAGGATGTAGGCCGCATAGATGCCATAGGCGAGGTCGGGGTTCTGCGAGATGAACAGCGGCCCCGACTGAATGCCGTGGATCGTCATCGCGCCGAGCATCACGGCGGTGACGGCGTCACCGGGAATGCCGAATGCCATGATGGTCATCAGCGAGCCCGAGACATTGGCGTTGTTGGAGGCTTCCGAGGCGATGATGCCCTCGGGGTGGCCCTTGCCGAAACGCTCCGGCGTCTTCGAGAACTTTTTGGCCTGGTCATAGGCCATCACGCTCGACGCGCTGCCGCCGATCGCCGGCAGGATGCCAATGATCAGCCCGACGATCGTCGCCCATCCGAGCAGGAACGGCTGCCTGAAGATTTCCAGGTTGACCTTGAGGTGCGAGAAGCGCTCGAGCCTGATCCCGGCCAGCGATTCCGGCGCATGGCCGTGCGGCAGATTGAGCTTCTCCAGATCGGTCATGATCTGCGCGAAGGCGAAAATACCGATCAGCACCGGGAGGAACGGAAAGCCGCCGCCGATGAACTCCGAGCCGAAGGTGAAGCGCGGCACGCTGCCGATCGGATCGTGGCCGACCACCGTGATCAACAGCCCGATCGCGGTCGAGATCAGTCCCTTCAGCAGCGAGGATTCGGTGAGCCCCGCCACCATCGCCATGGCGAGCACGAACAGCGAGAAGTATTCCCACGGCCCGAATTCCAGCGCGATCGCCGCCAGCGGCCCGGTGAGGAACACCAGGAACAGGGCGCCGAGCAGGCCGCCCCAGACCGACGCCCAGACGCCGAGCCAGATGGCGCGGCCCGGCTCGCCGTTGCGCGACATCGGGAAGCCGTCGAAGGTGGTGGCGATCGACGCCGGCGAGCCGGGGATGCCGAGCAGGCAGCAGGCGATGAGGCCGCCGGTCGAGCCCCCGACATAGACGCCGGTCATCGCCGCAAGGCCCGCCAGCGGATCGAGCCCGTAGGTGAACGGCAACACCACGATCACCGTCATGGTGATGGTGACGCCCGGCAGCGAGCCGCCGATCACGCCGATGAACGTGCCGGCAAACAGCGGAAACATATATTTCCACTGGGCGACGTTGACGAGGCCGTGCCAGAGCAGATCGAGCATCAGAAACCCGTCCACGCGCCGCGCGGCAGCAGCACCAGCAGATAGCGTTCGAAGATGAGATAGCCCACCGCGGCGGTGCCGAGCGCGATTGCGGCGAGCACCGCCCATTGCCGCGCGGTTCGCGGCCGGCCCAATGCGGCCTGCAGCGCCCCGACGAACAGGACCGTGGCGACGCGAAATCCCAACAGCGGCAGCAGCGCCACATAACCACCGACGATCGCGAATGCGATCACCACCAGGCGATAATTCCGCCTGGGTGTGTCGGGTGCTGTGGCTGCGGCCGGCGCGCGACGGCTCAAGAGGTCCTGCAGCACCAATAGCGCGCTCGCGGCCGCCATGAAGGACAGCACGATGGCCGGGTAGAAGCCCGGCCCGACCGGAACGATGGGAAGGGACGGCAGCTGGAACGACTGGACCAGGAGGACCAGGCTGATCGCGAGCAGGACCAGCCCGGCAATTCCATCGCGGCCGATGCTCATTTCTTGATCAGGCCGAGATCGGTCATGATGACCTTGTTCTCGTCGTCGATCCTGGCGAGAAACTTGCCATAGTCATTGGCATTGAGGAACGCCACGCGGGTGCCCTGCACCTTCATCGCCTGGGCGAAGGCCGGCTCCTTGGTCGCCTTGGTGCAGGCATCCTCGAGCTTGGCGCGCACCGGCGCGGGTGTCCCTTTGGGAACCAGGAGGCCGCGCACCACCTCGAACACGATGTTCATGCCGAGTTCCTTGAGCGTCGGCACGTCGGGCGATTCCGGATCGCGCTTCTCGCTGGCGATTGCGATGAAGCGCAGCAGCCCGGCTTCGACCTTGCCCTTCTGCGTCAGGTTGGAATCGGTGAGGTTGATGTGGCCGCCGAGCAGCGCGTTCATCCGCGGCGCCAGGCCTTCATAGGACACGAATTTGAATTTCACGCCGGCCTGCTTCTCGATCAATGCCGGGAAGATATGGCTGGTCGAGCCGAGCGTGGCGCCGACCGTGATCTCGCCCGGCCGCTTCTTGGCGTCGGCGGCGAGCTCCTGCCAGTTCTTCCAGGGCGTCTTGGCGCTTGCGGTCAGCACCGAGGGCGTCGCTGCGACCAGGCAGATCGGTTCGAAGTCGCTGTATTTGACGTCGCTGATGCCGGCGTAGAACGTCAGATGGATATAGTCGTGCACCGCGTAGACGGTATAGCCGTCGGGCGCCGCGTTCTTGGCCTCGCGCGCGCCGACCGTGCCGGAGGCGCCGCCGACATTGGCGATCACCACGGGCTGGCCAATGTGCTTCTGCAATTCGACGGCGAACGGCCGGAAGATGTTGTCGGTATCGCCGCCGGCGGCCCATGGCACGATCATCTTGATGGGGCGGTCGGGATATTGCGCCGTCGCGGGCGCCGGTAGAGCAGCCAGCACACCGACCAGCACGGCAGCGCCGGCCATCGTCACGGACAATCTTGCCATCCGTCATCTCCCCGTCGTTTCGTGGGCCATTCAGGCTCTCGATCGGGACAGTAACAGCTGAGCCACTCAGGGGAAAGCCCTGCGGCTATTCGGAAGGTTCGCTTGTGACGCACTGCAGAAAATTCCGCTGCGTCGCAGGGTTCGCTGGAAGCCCGCTACTCCGCCGCTTACCGCACATGCCGCGCGCTCGGCGTCTGCATCGTCACCAGCTCTTCCGCCGCGGTCGGATGCAGCGCCATGGTGGCGTCGAAATCGGCCTTGGTCGCCTTCATCTTCACGGCGATGCCAAGCACCTGGACTATCTCGGCGGCGCCGTCGCCGACGATGTGACAGCCGACGACGCGGTCGGTCGAGGCGTCGACCACGAGCTTCATCAGCATCCGCGTGTCGCGGCCCGACAGCGTCGCCTTCATCGGGCGGAAGCTCGCCTTGTAGATGTCGACACGGGCGAAGCCGGCGCGGGCCTGGGCTTCCGTCAGCCCGACGGTGCCGACCTCGGGCTGCGAAAACACCGCGGTCGGAATGTCCGCATGGTCGACCTCGACCGTCTGCTTGCCGAACACGGTGTCGGCGAACGCATGACCCTCGCGGATCGCGACCGGCGTGAGATTGATGCGATGGGTGACGTCGCCGATCGCGTAGATGTGCGGCACCGACGTCCGCGAGAAACCGTCGACCGCGATGCCGCCATTGTCGGGATTGATGGCGACGCCGGTTTTCTCCAGCCCGAGATTGGCCACCGCCGGATGCCGCCCGATCGCGAACATCACCTGGTCCGAGGCGATGCTGGAGCCGTTCGACAGATGGCTGGTGAACTCCCTGCCGTGCTTGTCGACCTTGTTGACGGTGCAGCCGGTGAGAATCGTGATGCCGTCCTTCTCCATCTCGTCGCGGACGTGGCTGCGGACGTCCTCGTCGAAACCGCGCAGGATGTTCTCGCCGCGGTAGATCAAGGTCACGTCGCTTCCGAAGCCGGCGAAGATGCAGGCGAATTCCAGCGCGATATAGCCGCCGCCCTGGATCACGATGCGCTTCGGCAATTGCGGCAGGTGGAACACCTCGTTGGACGAGATCACGTGCTCGATGCCGGGGATGGCCTGGCCGTGATTGGGCGCGCCGCCGGTGGCGATCAGCACGTGTTTCGCCGTGACGGTCTCGCCGGTGCCGAGCCGCAGCGTATGCGGATCCTCGAACACCGCGCGGGTCTTGACCACGCGGGCGCCGGATTTTTCGACGTTGGTGGTGTAGGCCGCCTCCAGCCGCGCGATCTCCTTGTCCTTGTTGGCGATCAACGTCGGCCAGTCGAACGTCGCCTGCGGAATAGTCCAGCCGAAACCGGCGGCATCCTCGACGTCGTGGCGGATGTGCGAAGCGTAGACCAGGAGCTTCTTCGGCACACAGCCGCGGATCACGCAGGTGCCGCCCATGCGGTACTCTTCGGCGATCATCACCTTGGCGCCATAACCGGCGGCGATCCGGGCGGCGCGTACCCCGCCGGAGCCACCTCCGATCACGAACAGATCGACGTCGAACTCAGCCATGGCAGCCCCAATTGCGGATGGCGAATAGCGAATGGCGAATGGCAGACCGAGCCCGCGATGCGCCTTCCATTCGCCGCTCGCTACGCCTAGATTTCCTTGCCGCGCTTGCGCATCTCGGCGCGGAACTCGCCGTTGATCACTTCCGCAAAGTTCTGCGCCCAGGCGTTCATGTAGGACATGCTCAACCCGATGGCCCGGGGTTCCGTCGCCAGCAGCTTCTGGCCGAGCGGCGACTTGTAGAACGTCGCCAGATCCTTCAATTCCTGCTCCGTGAACTCGTTGGCGTAGATGGTGGCCATGCCTTCGCCGATTTCCTTTTCGCGGCCGGCGAATTTCTGGGCGACGGTCACGGCGACCTCGTTGAGGTCCTTCTGGTAGTTCAGGTTGGCCTGCAGCAGCGCCTCCTTGGTCTTCTGGACCAGACCGGGCACGGCGCCGGCGTACATCCCCGCCACGTTCTTCATCTGCAGGATTTCCCTGGCGGCGGTCATCGCCGCCGGCGTGCCCGGCTTGGGCAGCGAGGAAGTCATCGCCGAGGCCGGCGCAGCCTGCTTCTGCTGTGCGGAGGCAGGAGCGGCGACCGCCGCCAATGCAAGCGCAAGACCGGCGGCCGACAAAGTCTTCGAAACAAGCTTCATTCCAAGTCTCCTTAGGATTAACGGCGTCACCGCCGTTCGATAACGCGAATTCCCTGAGCACCCGCCAGCACAGCCAGGCTGGCAAGACCGATGAACAGTCCGTGCTCGACGACGCCGGGAATGGCGGTCAACAGGCCCGCCAGCCGCGGCGCATCCGATATGCGGCCCAGATGGGCATCGACAATCCAGTGGCCGCCATCGGTGACAAAAACGTGGCCGTCCTTACCCTTCCGGAGCACCATTTGCCCGGAATTGCCGCTTTCCGCAAATGCCCCGGCCATGGCGCGCCGCGTCGCCGCGAGGCCGAACGGAATGACCTCGACGGGTAGCGGAAAACGCCCGAGGACATCGACCCATTTGGTATCGTCGGCGATCACGATCATGCGATCCGACGCGGCCGCGACGATCTTTTCGCGCAGCAGCGCTCCGCCGCCGCCCTTGATCAGATGGAGCGCAGGATCGATTTCGTCGGCGCCATCGACCGTGAGGTCGAGCCGGTCGACCTCGTCGAGCGTGGTCAGCCGGACGCCGCACTGCTCGGCCTGGATGCGGGTGGCTTCCGATGTCGGCACGCCCACCACATTCAGTCCGGCGCGCACCTTTTCGCCGAGCAGATCGACGAAGTGCTTTGCGGTCGAACCGGTGCCGAGGCCGAGCTTCATGCCGTCGCGCACTTCTTCGAGCGCGCGCGCCGCCGCCTGCCGTTTCAATTCGTCCATGTTCACGTGCGTGCGATGCCTTTTTGGGAAGCCGCCGCCGGTCCCGCGACCCGCGCTGTCCGGCGGGGGCATGTCTAGCGTCGTTTTGCGATGAGGAACAGCGGTATAAAGGGGATTTGATGAAGGCGGCCATGATGAAGAAACGACTCGTTCAGCCACTTGCACGATCGCGCCGGGCCCGATAGCGGTTTTCGCATGACCTCTGCCCGAATCATCGTATTCGATCTCGACGGCACGCTGGTGGATACGGCGCCCGATTTGATCAACGCCCTCAACTTCGTGCTCGACCGCGAGGGTATGCCCGCAGTGCCGCTGCACGCCGCGCGCAACATGATCGGCGCCGGTGCCCGCAAGCTGATCGAACGCGGCGTGGAGGTGGACGGCCGCATCACCTCCGTCGAAGACATCAACCGGATGATGGGGGATTTCATCGATTACTATGCGGCACATATCGCCGACGCCTCCCGCCCGTTCGAGGGGCTCGAGGACGCGCTCGATGAGCTCAGCGCGCGCGGGTGCCGGTTCGCGGTCTGCACCAACAAGCTGGAGTGGCTGTCGAAACTGCTGCTCGACCAGTTGGGCCTCAGTGCGCGGTTTTCGGCGATCTGCGGCGCCGACACTTTCGGGGTCTCGAAGCCGGACCCGGTCTTCCTGCGGGAGACGATCGCGCGCGCCGGAGGTCACCCGTCCGCCGCGATCATGGTCGGCGATGCCGGACCGGATGTCGGCGTCGCCCGCCGCGCCGGCGTCCCCGTGATCGGCGTCGGATTCGGCTATACCGAGGTGCCGATCGCCGAGCTCAAGCCGGACCTCCTGATCCATCACATGCGCGATCTGCCGGCCGCCGTGGAAAGCCTGACGAAGCCCAGAAATCAAGCGTAATACATTGATTTTACTTACATAAATAGATATTAACCATTACTTAACTATAACGGTCCGCACCGTTGCGCGGATACCCCGACACCCCTAAGCTCGCGCGGGGATTGTGGCGCCGAGCCGCAGTAGGGTGACGGATATGCGTCGTGTCATCGTGATGGCCGTGACGGCGGCAGGCCTGGCCGGGTGTTCCTCCTTTTCCATGGACGCCTTCAAGTCCACGCCGCCCACCATTCAGGTCCAGCTCGACTCGGTTCCCTCGGGCGCCGACGCCAAGACCTCGCTGGGGCCGGGCTGCAAAACCCCCTGCTCGGTCGCGGTGCCCGCGGTGGATACCGGTTTCTCGGTCACCTACACCATGAACAAGTTCCTGCCGGCGACCGTCCCGGTGCAGGTCACCTTTGTCCCCGGCGATTTCTCGACTCCCGCCTCGACCACGATCGATCCCAACCCGGTGGTCGCGGAACTGAAGCCGGCTGGGCCGCCGCCGAAGCCGGTTCGCCGGCCGGCCAAGCCGAAGAAACCGAAGCCGCCGCCGGCCGCCCCTGCGGGCTCGCCGTTCCCAAACCCGACGCCGCCGCCCCCCCGCTGATTGCTTTGCAGCGCACCTGAAAAAGGTTGCGGATTGTACAGGCATTGCAACGTGCCTAGATTGCAACGGCGGGGCCGTCTCCTATTGTCGCGGCGGCCCACCGAAAAGGCACCTGAATGACCGGCCCCTCACCCAGTCCACTGGCATCGCTGTCCCGTCCGATGACCGACCCGTTCGGCCGGACCATCAGCTATTTGCGGGTATCGGTCACCGATCGCTGCGACCTGCGCTGCTTCTATTGCATGTCGGAAGACATGACATTCCTGCCCAAGGCCGATCTGCTCACGCTCGAGGAACTCGACCGGCTGTGCTCGGCCTTCATCGCCAAGGGCGTGCGCAAGTTGCGGCTGACCGGCGGCGAACCGCTGGTCCGGCGTAACGTGATGTCGCTGGTGCGCTCGCTGTCGCGCCACCTCGACAGCGGCGCGCTCGGCGAACTGACGCTGACCACCAATGGCTCGCAGCTTTCGCGCTTTGCCGGGGAGTTGCGGGATTGCGGGGTACGCCGCATCAACGTCTCGCTGGACACGCTGGATCCCGAGAAGTTCCGCGCCATTACCCGCTGGGGCGACCTCGACAAGGTGCTGGCCGGCATCGAGGCGGCACGATCGGCGGGCCTCGCCGTCAAGATCAACGCGGTGGCGCTGAAGAACCTCAACGAGGATGAAATCCCCGGGCTGATGCAATGGGCGCACGGCAAGGGCATGGCGCTGACCTTGATCGAGGTGATGCCGATGGGCGACATCGGCGAAGGCCGCATCGATCAATATGTGCCGCTGTCGCTGCTGCGCGCCCGTCTCGCCCAGCAATTCACGCTGACCGACATCGACGACGATACCGGCGGCCCTGCCCGCTATGTTTCGGTCTCCGAGACCGGCGGCAAGCTCGGCTTCATCACGCCGATGACCCACAACTTCTGCGAAGCATGCAACCGGGTGCGCATCACCTGTACCGGCACGCTGCATACCTGCCTCGGCCACGAGGATGCCTCCGATTTGCGCAAGCCGCTGCGGGCTTCGGTCGACGACGACCTGCTCGCTGCCGCGATCGACCGCGCTATCGGCCTGAAGCCGAAGGGCCACGACTTCATCATCGATCGCCGCCACAACCGCCCGAGCGTCAGCCGGCATATGAGCGTCACCGGCGGCTGAACTTTCAGTCCGCGGCCATCTGACCCCAGTGCCAACTTTTCCAATTGACGCTGCCGCGCCGCGCTGAAATGGTGCGGCTGCTTTATGACTGCCCGGCCAGACAGGCCGCTGCGCCCTCAAGGGCACAGTTCAAGACGGCAAAGGCGCAAGTTTGGGGGGATCATCGTTGCAATCGCAGCCAATAGAAATAACAAGCCGTGGCGCCCTGTGCGCGAAACATGGCGGCGGAACGAAATGCGCTGAAGCTCCGGACACATTCAGCCGGCGAGTGCCTGGGCGAACATGATGCGTCCGCTGCTTGCGCTCAGCGCCGGGATCGACCTGCTCAACGAAAAGATCGGCAGCGTCTGCAACCTGCTGGTTCTGGGCGCGTGCGTGGTCAGCGCCGGCAATGCGATGATCCGCTACGCGTTCGGCTACAGCTCCAACGGCTGGCTCGAGCTGCAGTGGTACATGTTCGCCATCCTGGTGATGTTCGGGGCGTCTTACACCTTCAAGCGCAACGAGCATGTGCGGGTCGAGATCTTCTATCTGTTTCTCTCCGAACGCGGCCAGCTCTGGCTCGATCTGATCGGCACGCTCGTCTTTCTGATCCCGGCCTGCCTGCTGCTGTCCTGGCTGTCCTGGCCGTTCTTCTATCAGGCTTACGCCGTCGCCGAGGAATCCGGCAATGCCGGCGGCCTGCTGCGCTGGCCGATCAAGTTCGTCATTCCCGCGGGCTTCGTGATGCTGGCGCTGCAGGGCGTCTCGGAGGTCATCAAGCGCGTCGCGGCGCTGCAGAACCTCGTGACCATCGACGCCAAGTACGAGAGACCGGTGCAATGATCACGCTGGAAATGATGCCGCCGCTGATGTTCGGCGGCCTGGTCCTGGCGATGCTGATCGGCTTTCCGGTGGCGTTCACACTGGCCGCGGTTGGATTTTCGTTCGGCTTTCTATCGATCCACCTCGGCTTCTTCGATTTCGTCTTCTTGCAGGCCATTCCCGGCCGGGTGTTCGGCAGCGTGCTGTCGAACGAGCTGCTGCTCGCGATCCCGTTCTTCACCTTCATGGGCGCGGTCCTCGAGCGATGCGGCCTCGCCGAAGACATGCTGGATTCGATGGGCCAGTTGTTCGGCCCGGTCCGCGGCGGCCTCGGCTATTCCGTGATCATCGTCGGCTTCATCCTCGGCGCCATCACCGGAACGGTGGCGGCGCAGGTGATCGCGATGGCCTTGATCTCGATGCCGGTGATGATCCGCTACAAATACAACATGCGCTACATCACCGGCGTGCTGGCGGCATCGGGTACCATCACCCAGCTGGTGCCGCCGTCGCTGGTGCTGATCGTGCTCGCCGACCAGCTCGGCAAGTCGGTCGGCGACATGTATCTCGGCGCCTGGGGACCGTCGGTTTTCCAGATCATGCTGTTCGCCGGCTACACCTTCCTGCTCGGCCTCATCAAGCCCGATCACGTGCCGCCGGTGCCGCGCGACGAGCTGACGCTGAAGGGATGGCCGTTGTGGCGCAAATGCCTGCTCGGCATCATCCCGTCGGCCGTGCTGATCTTCGTCGTGCTCGGCACCATGATGCTCGGGCTGGCAACCCCGACGGAGGCCGGCGCCATGGGCGCGGTCGGCGCCATCGTGCTGGCGGCAATCCACAGCAAGGATTTCAGCACCAAGGGCCGCAAGGTTCTGATCGTCGGCGTGATCGCCGGCGGCATAGGCACCATGGTCGGTATTTTCGTGGCGGAGAACCTGGTGTTCAAGCTCGCCTTCGCCGTCGCCTATTTCGCGGTGGTCTGGGTATGCCTCGAGGCCGTCCGCATCCCCGAATTGCGAAGCCTGATCAAGCAGGGCTACGAGAGCACCATGCGCCTGACCACCATGGTGGTGTTCATCCTGATCGGCTCGACCTGTTTCTCGGTGGTGTTCCTGGGCGTTTCGGGCGGGGTGTGGCTCGAACACATGCTGACGTCCCTGCCCGGCGGGGTCTGGGGTTTTCTGATCTTCATCAACCTGTTCATCTTCTTCCTGGCGTTCTTCCTCGATTTCTTCGAGATCGCCTTCATCATCCTGCCGATGGTGGCGCCGATCGCGCAGAAGGTCCTGGCGCCGGTGGTGGGCGCGGACGCTGCGCTGATCTGGTTCGGCGTCATGCTCTGCGTCAACATGCAGACCTCGTTCCTGCATCCGCCGTTCGGCTTCGCGCTGTTCTATCTGCGCGGCGTGGCGCCCAAGGAGGTGAAGAGCTCGGATATCTACTGGGGCGCCATGCCCTGGATCGGGCTGCAGGTCATCATGGTCGTGCTGGTGATCGCCTTCCCGTGGACCGTCACCGCGCTCTTGGACAAGCCGATCAGTGCCGAGGACATCAGCAAGGTCAGGATCGAGATACCGCAGCTTGATGAACTGCCGCCGATCGATTTCAACACGCTGGGAAAGCCGAAATAGCGGCTTCACACCCCCGGCCCACCACCGCCGCACCCACCGGCGTCAGCCGGTGTACGAGCGCCACCGGCGGTTGAGACTGAGGCCCCGGCGGCGGCGTTCCGCAGTGGGAATATTCCCCTTCAATATCAACAAACTTGACGGCGGCTCCGCGCGCTGGAATGGTGAGCCGGCTTTATGCTAGCCCGGCTGGATAGGCCGCCGTACCTGACAGGTGCGGTCAAGACGGCAGAGGCGCAACTGGGAGGGGTCTTCGTTTGCAATCGCTCTTGAAACTGAGCCGCGGGATTGACGCGTTCACGAAATGGACGGGTAAACGCCTGGCATGGCTGATCCTGGTGGCGGTGGTCGTTTCCACCGTCAACGCGATCATCCGCAAATCCTTCGACACCTCCTCGAATTCCTGGCTCGAGCTTCAATGGCTGCTGTTCAGCATGGTGTTCCTGCTGTGCTCGCCGTGGACCCTGCTCGACAATGAGCATATCCGGATCGACATCGTCAGCAACATGATGCCGAAGTGGCTGCGTGACTGGATCGATATCGTCGGTCATGCCTTCTTTCTGATGCCGCTGTGTATCGTCATGATCGTAACCGGCGGCCCGTTCTTCATGCGTTCGGTCGAGCTCAACGAGCAATCGGGCAATGCGGGCGGGTTGCCGCAATGGCCCGCCAAGTCGCTGATCATCATCGGCTTCACCTTGCTGCTGGTGCAGGGCATATCCGAACTGATCAAGCGCATTGCGGTGAGGCGCGGCCTGATCCCGGATCCACATGCCTTCCAGGTGCATGCTCTCGAGGCCGAGGTCGAACATCTCGTCGAGGCGATAGAAAAACGCTGAGCGCAGACGCGGTCGCAGGGGAATCCACTAGATGTCAGCCTTTCTTATTGCCAATATGGCGCCGATCATGTTCGCGTCGTTGGTCGTGTTCCTGCTGCTGGGTTATCCGGCGGCATTCTCCCTCGGCGCGGTGGGACTGATCTACGCCTTCGTCGGCATCCAACTCGGGGAGTTCCGGCCGGACTTCCTGCAGGCACTGCCCGAACGCGTCTACGGCGTGATGAGCAACGACACGCTGCTGGCAATTCCGTTCTTTACCTTCATGGGACTCGTGCTCGAACGATCCGGCATGGCGGAGGATCTGCTCGACACCATCGGGCAGTTGTTCGGCACCATCCGCGGCGGCCTCGCCTACGCCGTCATCTTCGTCGGCGCCCTGCTCGCGGCGACGACGGGTGTCGTGGCGGCGTCGGTGATTTCGATGGGCCTGATCTCGCTGCCGATCATGTTGCGCTATGGCTACGACCGGCGCATGGCCTCCGGCGTGATCGCCGCTTCGGGCACGCTGGCGCAGATCATTCCGCCCTCGCTGGTGCTGATCGTGATGGCCGACCAGCTCGGCAAATCGGTCGGCGACATGTACGAAGGCGCGTTCATTCCGGGAATGGTGCTCGCCGGCCTATATGCGGGATATGCCTTCCTCGTGACGCTGGTCTTTCCAAAGGCGGCGCCGGGCCTGCCAGCGGAGGCGATCGGTTTTCGCGAGAAGGACGGCAGCCGCGGGCTGATTTCGTTGGGTATCCTCACGCTGGCCAGCGTCGCCTTCGGCTGGCTGATCATGCGAGACTCGACGACGCATGGCGCGGACTACGTCGTGCTCAGCATGTTCTTCGGTATTCTGTTCGCATTCTTTGTCGCCGTCCTGAACTGGATCCTCGACAAGTTGACGGGATACCGTTTCCTGTCGGCAATGGCTCAGCAGACCACGTTCGTGATGGTGCCGCCGCTGTTCCTGATCTTCCTGGTGCTCGGCACGATCTTCATCGGCATTGCGACGCCGACCGAAGGCGGCGCGATGGGCGCGGCCGGCGCGATCATTCTCGGCGCCGCCAAGCGCCGGCTGAGCTGGGATCTGATCCGTCAGGCGACCGAATCGACGGCCAAACTGTCGGCCTTCGTCATTTTCATTCTGGTCGGCGCGCGGGTGTTCTCGCTGACCTTCTACGGCGTCAACGGCCACGTCTGGGTCGAGCACCTCCTGACCTCCCTGCCCGGCGGCCAGATCGGCTTCCTCATCTTCGTCAACGCGTTTGTGTTCGTTCTCGCCTTCTTCCTCGATTTCTTCGAACTGGCCTTCATCATCATCCCGCTGCTCGGGCCGGCGGCCGAAAAGCTCGGCATCGACCTGATCTGGTTCGGCGTGATCCTCGGCGTCAACATGCAGACCTCGTTCATGCATCCGCCGTTCGGATTCGCGCTGTTCTACCTGCGCTCGGTGGCGCCGAAGGAATCCTATATCGACCGCCTCACCGGCAAGCGCATGGACCCCGTCACCACCGGCCAGATCTATTGGGGCGCGGTGCCGTTCGTGGTGATCCAGGTCATCATGGTGCTGCTGGTGATCGCGTTCCCCGGAATGGTGATGCACTACAAGGGCGTTGCATCGACGATCGATCCGAACACGATCAAGATCGAAATCCCGCAAATGGAGCCGCCGCCGCTGGACTTCGGTCCGCCGCCCAAGCAATAGCAATCGTTTCCGCAGACAAAAAACCCCGGAGCTTTCGCTCCGGGGTTTTTCCGTTCACTTGAACGATCGGCGGGCCTATCAGCCCTGCGAGTGACGCGCCATGAAGTTGTCGTAACCGACTTCCGCGACCTGGAACCACTGGTAGCCGTTGTTCGTGAAGGCGGTAAGGGACTCCAGCACCTTCTTGAAGTTGGCATTGCCCGCGGCCGTTTCGCTGTGCAATTCCTTCGCCGCCTTGAGACAGGCTTCCATGACAGCCGGCGGGAAGGCATGCAGCTTGGTGCCGCCTGCGAGCAGCCGGCGCAAGGCCGGCGGATTGCCCTGATCGTATTTCGCCATCATCCAGTCGTTGGCATACTGACCGGCCTGCTCGAGGATGCTCCGATAGTGTTTCGGCAGCGCATTCCATTTATCGAGATTGACGAAAGCCAGCAGCATCGGGCCGCCCTCCCACCAGCCGGGATAGTAGTAATGCGGCGCGACCTTGTAGAAGCCGAGCTTCTCGTCGTCATAAGGACCGACCCATTCGGCGCCGTCGATGGTGCCCTTCTCCAGCGCCGGATAGATATCGCCGCCGGCGATCTGCTGCGGCACCGCACCCAGCTTCTGCAGCACGCGCCCGGCAAAACCGCCGATGCGGAATTTGAGGCCCTTGAGATCGTCGACGGTCTTGATCTCCTTGCGGAACCAGCCGCCCATCTGGCAACCGGTATTGCCCGCCAGCAACGAAGTAACGTTGTAGCCCTTGTAGAACTCGTTCAGGAGGTCCTTGCCGCCGCCCAGCATGTACCAAGCCTGGTTGATGCGCATATTGGGCCCGAACGGAACCGCCGAGCCGAAGGTGAAGGTCGGATCCTTGCCGAAGTAGTAATACGACGCCGTGTGGCCGCACTCGACGGTACCGTTCTGCACGGCGTCGAGCACCTGCAACCCGGGAACGATTTCGCCCGCCGCAAACAGCTGAATCTGGAATTTGTTGTCGGTGGCTTCGGCGACCATCTTGGCCATCATCTCGGCGCCGCCGTACAGCGTATCGAGCGATTTCGGCCAGCTCGCCGCCATGCGCCATTTGATCTCCGGCGTTGACTGCGCGATCGCAGGTGCAGCCAAGGCGGCTCCGCCCGCGACGCCCATGCCGGTAACCTTGATAAAATCTCGTCGTTTCATTGAGTGATCCCTCTCTGTCTGCGCTTGTATCCGTGAGCCTTCTTGCCGAGGCTTGGAACCAGCATGGAACATCCGGCACCGGATTTCCATGCCGAATTGATGCAGGGCAACAAAAAAAGCCCGACCTCTTAGCGGAGGCCGGGCCGATTTCTACGACTTAAGGCGTAGCCGCCTGACGGCGCCGATCAGCCGCGCGTGCGCGAACGGATCTGGAAGCTGTCGTAGGTGTATTCTGCAACCTGCCACCACAGATACTGGTCGGAGCGATAGGCCTGCATCGCGTCGATGACCTTCTTGAACTCGGCGTTTTTCGCCGAGATTTCCGACCACAACTCGTTGGTCGCCTTCAGGCAGGCTTCCAGCACTTCGTTGGTGAAGGGACGAAGCTGGGTGCCGCCGGCGACCAGGCGCTTCAACGCCGCCGGGTTCTGCATGTCGTAGCGCGCCGACATCCAGCTATTGGTGCACTGAGCGGCGTTGGCGAGCACGGTCTGATAGCTCTTCGGCAATTCGTTCCACTTCTCGAGATTGCAGAAGGCATGAACCGTGGGGCCGCCTTCCCAGAAGCCGGGATAGTAGTAGTACTTGGCGACCTTCTGGAAGCCGAGCTTCTCGTCATCATAGGGTCCGACCCATTCGGCGGCGTCGATGGTGCCCTTCTCGAGCGCCGGATAGATGTCGCCGCCGGCGATCTGCTGCGGTACGACGCCGACCTTCTGCAACACCTGGCCGGCAATGCCGCCGATGCGGAACTTGAGACCGGAGAGATCGGCGACCGTCTTGATCTCCTTGCGGAACCAACCGCCCATCTGGGTGCCGGTATTGCCGCAGGGGAAGCCGATCACGCCGTGCTTCTTGAAGAACTCGGTGGCCAGCTCATTGCCGCCGCCCTGATACAACCAGGAATTCTGCATGCGCGCATTGAGACCGAACGGCACCGCCGAGAAGATCGCAAAAGTCGGATCCTTGCCGACGTAGTAATAGGAAACCGTATGGCTCATCTCGACGGTATTCTTGGCGGTCGCGTCAAGCGCCTGCAATCCCGGAACGATTTCACCCGCCTGGAACACCTGAATCTGAAACTTGTTATCGGTCATCTCGGCAACTTGCTTCGCGAGATACTCGGCGCCGCCATAGATCGTATCGAGCGATTTCGGGAAGCTCGACGTCAAGCGCCACTTGATCTCGGGCGAGGATTGCGCGATCGCCGGCGAGGCCACGGCGGTGGCGGCGGCACCGGCCGCGGAAACTTTCAAAAAGTCACGACGCTTCATCTAAGGCATCTCCTTGTTGGGCATATTTTCCCAGATTTCCTGGAGCGGCTGGTTCGGCAATACGGGATCCGTGTCGGCCGAAGGCGCTCTGGCGCGGGGGCTTTACCACGGAAGTTTGCCATCGGAAAACCTCACAATGGCGTGACAGCACCGATTAATCGAAAGTCGCATATGCCCCCGAAAACCGGCTCAGGCGGCGGCAATGACGCCCTGGAGCTGGTCGCGGACCCTGGCGCCGATCGCGCGATAGATCGCCGCATGCGGGCCGTCCGGCTCGCTGTCGACCACGGGGGTACCCGAATCCGAGGTGGCGCGAATCGACATATGGAGCGGGATTTCGCCCAGGAACGGCACGCCAAGCCGCTCCGCCTCGTGCCGCGCGCCGCCATGCCCGAAAATATCCGATCGGGTGCCGCATTGCGGGCACTGGAAATAGCTCATGTTCTCGACGATGCCGAGAACCGGCACATTGACCTTCCTGAACATCGCAAGCCCGCGCCGCGCATCGATCAGCGAAAGATCCTGCGGCGTCGAGATGATGATCGCGCCCTTCAGCGGCACATTCTGCGCCAGCGTCAGCTGCGCGTCGCCGGTGCCGGGCGGCATGTCGACCACGAGAACATCGAGGCTGCCCCACGCGACGTCCCGCAGCATCTGGGTGATGGCCGACATCACCATCGGCCCGCGCCAGATCATCGCGGTTTCCTCCTCGACCAGGAAACCGATTGACATGATGGCAAGGCCGAAACGCCGGATCGGAATCATCTTCCGCTCGTCGTTCAATTGCGGCTTCTCGTGAATGCCGGTCAGCCGCGGCACCGACGGACCGTAGATGTCGGCATCGAGCAGACCGACCCGCAGGCCGAGATCGCGCAGGCCCAGCGCCAGGTTGAGCGCGGTGGTCGATTTGCCGACACCGCCCTTGCCGGAGGCAACCGCAATGACCGCTGAAATGCCGGGAATTTCCGACTGCTTCGACATCGGCGACGCCGGGCTCTGCGGCGGGCGATGCGCCGAGACCGGTTGAACGCCCGGCCCGTGCCGATGCGGCGCTGGCGGCGGCGCGGAACCGGGTTTGCGCTCGGCCGTCAGCGCGACCATGGCGACGGTGACGCCGGGAATGGCGCGCACCGCGGCCTCGGCCTCGGCGCGGATGCTTTCCCAGGCGCGGGCCTCGGCGGCATCGACATTGATGGAGAAGAAGACCTTGCCGTCGTTGGCGGCGATCGCCGACAGTACATTGGCATCCGTCAAGGCAACGCCGCGGGGCGACCTCACCCTGGCCAGCGCATTCAGAACCTGTTGCTGCGTTACGCTCACGGCGCATCTCCTTGAGCCTTATCGGTTCTGATTGCATCAGGACCGGGCTCTATTCTTTGCTTTGGCGCAACTTCATTTCGCGAACCAAAGTCCGCCCCGCATCAAGTTCGGGGCAGATCTCGCTCGAAAAGGCGATGCGATATTTCGGATGCGATACATAGAGCGTTGCAGCGCAAAAGGCTACCTCGCCCCCATGTCCTCCCGGCGCTCGACGGGGGCTGCTACGCCCTGCTCCCTGGCGGCCTCGTAGTTCAGCTCGATCATGACGCCGTTGGGGTCATCGACGAAGATCTGCCAAAGCTCGCCGCCCGGAACCTGCCGGGCGTCGTATTTGTATCCCTTGGATTCCAGCCGCTGCTTCATGCCGGCAAACCCCTGGCTGACGAAGGCGACGTGATGGACCACGCCGGAATCCGGCTTCTGCGGCTCATCGGTCCTGGAAATATCGACCAGATGCACCACCGGCTTGCCTTCGCTGTACATCCAGGCCCCCGGAAAAGCGAAATTCGGCCGGGCGCCCTTCTCCAGCCCCAGAATATCCTCGTAGAACCGGACGGTGTCGTCGAGTTTCCGGGTCCGGATATTGAAATGATCAAGCACGCCCACGCTCACACCCATGCGAAACACTCCCCTTTTTTGAAGTTGTTTTGACGGTCCAATCCTAGCACAAAACCCTGCGCACACGCCAAACGGAGGCGTTGCCCTCCATGCTGCAGGGTTTATGGTGCGCCTTCCGCATCTTCAGGGGGCCTGTTCCAGGACGTACCGGCCCCTCATCGCTCCCCAGAACACGGTCCGGCTAATCCAATGCCGGCGAAACCCCAAGGTTGCTCACATGGCTAAAGTCGCTTTCCTCGGTCTCGGCGTCATGGGCTTCCCCATGGCAGGACATCTGGTCAAAAAAGGCGGCCACGAGGTGACGGTGTACAACCGCACCGCGGCGAAGGCGAAGCAATGGGCGGACAAGTTCGGCGGGCGCACCGCGGCGACCCCGAAAGCCGCGGCCGAAGGCCAGGATTTCGTGATGTGCTGCGTCGGCAACGACAATGACCTGCGCGCGGTCGCGATCGGCGCCGACGGCGCCTTTGCCGGCATGAAGAAGGGCGCGACCTTCGTCGACCACACCACGGCCTCCGCCGAAGTCGCACGCGAACTCGACGCCGCCGCCACCAAGGCAGGCTTCAAGTTCGTCGACGGTCCGGTGTCCGGCGGCCAGGCCGGCGCGGAAAACGGCGTATTGACCGTGATGTGCGGCGGCACTGCGGATGCCTATGCCGGCGCCGAGCCCGTCATCGCGGCCTATGCCAGGATGTGCAAGCTGCTCGGGCCCGCCGGCTCCGGGCAACTGACCAAGATGGTCAACCAGATCTGCATCGCCGGACTGGTCGAGGGCCTGTCGGAGGGCATTCATTTCGCCAAGAAGGCCGGGCTCGACGTCCAGGCCGTCATCGACACCATCTCGAAGGGCGCCGCCCAGTCCTGGCAGATGGAAAACCGCTACAAGACCATGAACGAAGGCAAGTTCGATTTCGGCTTCGCGGTGGAGTGGATGCGCAAGGACCTCTCGATCTGCCTCGCGGAATCGCGCCGCAACGGCGCCAACCTTCCAGTGACCGCGCTGGTCGACCAATTCTATTCCGAGGTCGAGAAGATGGGCGGCAAGCGCTGGGATACGTCGAGCCTGCTCGCCCGGCTGGAGCGCTGAAGGAGCCTCCCGCAAGAGGTTAATTTAACCTCCCGTTAACGTGATTCTTTAGCGCTTTAAGGTCGCTCTTAATAATTTAGCGCCAGAGATAGACAATGCAAAAAGCCCGCGCGGTCCGCGGGCAGGATTTGTGTTGTTTGATGAGTAAACCCGCAGAAAAGCCCGAAGTCGTCCAGCTTCCGGCTGAAGCGCCCGTGGTCGTGCCGGTGAGCAACCGCCGTGCGGCCGCGCAGCGGGTGCGCGAGGCGCGCGACAGGTTAACGTCGACCAGCGGAACCCGTCCCGCTTTCGATCGCGAGTTGCTCCGGCAATATGCCCAGACCCGGGTATCCGCGTCCTACGTCGTCATGCTGCTGGTGGTGGCAACCGGCCTGTTGTTCGGCTTCTGGATGCAGCCGATTTCGGCAGCGGCCTGGACCCTGGGCATGTTCTGCATTCATGCCGTCATCATCCGCCACTGCCACAGGTTCCTCGGCGAATCCCCCTCGCTCACCGCCACCCGCAAGTGGCGCACCCGGTTCGTGCTGCTCGATCTGCTCTACGGCCTGTGCTGGACGGCGATCCTGATCCACCCGGCCAGCCTCGACGTGGTCTCCAACACGCTGATGATGTTCCTGATGCTGCTGGTGATCGCGGTATCGAGCATGCTGGCGGCCAGCCTGCCGATCGCCGCCCTAGTGGCGACCGCGCCGGTGACGGCGGCGATCGCGGCGAATTTCGTGCTGAGCGGGACCTTCGACAATTACGTGCTCGCCCTGCTCGCGATCGCCGCCGAAGGCTATTTTGCCCTGCTCGCGCATCGCCTGCATTCGACGACATTGGCGACACTGGAAGCGCGCGCCGAAAAGGACGCGCTGATCGGCGAACTCGAGCAGGCCAAGGCGATATCCGACGAGGCGAGGCATCGCGCCGAATCCGCCAACGTCGCGAAGTCGAGGTTTCTGGCGCAGATGAGCCACGAGTTGCGCACGCCACTGAACGCGATCCTCGGATTTTCCGAGGTGATGAAGAGCGAGATCTTCGGCGCGCACGCGGTACCGGTCTACAAGGAATACTCCGCCGACATCCACAATTCCGGCGTGCACCTGCTCAACCTGATCAACGAGATCCTCGACCTGTCGCGGATCGAGGCCGGACGGTACGAACTCAACGAGGAAGCAGTGTCGCTGGTGCATGTCGTCGCCGACTGCCATCATCTCTTGAAACTGCGCGCCTCCAGCCGCGGCATCACCATTCACGAGGTGTTCGAGCAGGGCATGCCGCGGATCTGGGGCGACGAGCGCGCGACCCGTCAGATCGTGCTCAATCTGCTGTCGAACTCGATCAAGTTCACCCCGCAGGGCGGCGAGATCTGGCTGAAGGTCGGCTGGACCGCGTCCGGCGGACAATATCTGAGCGTCAAGGATACCGGCTCGGGCATCGCCGAGGACGAAATCCCGATTGTGCTGGCATCGTTCGGCCAGGGTTCCAATTCGATCAAGTCAGCCGAACAGGGCGCGGGGCTGGGCCTGCCGATCGCGAAAAGCCTGATCGATATGCATGGCGGCACGTTCACGCTGAAATCGAAGCTTCGCATCGGTACCGAAGTCATCGTCACCTTCCCGCCGGAGCGCGTGATGTCGGCGCTGGCGCCGATGGCCGAGGAGGCTCCGCCGCTGCAGCCTCAATCCGCCACCGTGACCGCCGAAGACAAACGCCGGATCCGCAAACAGCCGATCATGAGCGCCGGCACCGGCCTGTAACTGGAGCGCTTGCGAAATCGACGGAAACCCCATCACTATCTCCTGATGAGCAAAGAGACGCCGTGCACCGCAGTTTGTATGATCGATCCCAGAACCAGCCTCTGTTTCGGCTGCGGCCGTACCTTGCCGGAGATCGCGCGCTGGCAGGAGATGGACAGCGCGGAGCGGCATGCCGTCATGGCGCAGCTTCCGGCGCGCATGGCCGAGGCCGGGCTTGCTCCGCCCGCGAAGGCGGCGGCCGCGAAGCCGGCCTGACAGGCGACGACACCTGCATGGGAGGCGCGTCGTGAGCCGCTTTGTGCTCGTGCTCCTGATGCTGGCGGCGACGGCCGGCGCCGTGGTCGCCTACAAGGATCCGGAACAGCTCGCGCGCGCCAGCGACAGCGTGTCCGACATGCTGCGCAAACGAACCGTATCGACGGGGCGCGCGGTGCAGATCGCGCGCGGCCAGGGCGGTGAGTTCGCGCTGCGGGCCAGGATCAACGGCGTCAGCGCCCCGATGGTGATCGATACCGGTGCGACCTCTGTCGTGCTGACCTGGGAAACGGCGAAGGCGGCCGGGCTGCCGCTCGAGCTGCTCGTATATAATGTCGACGTCGAGACCGCCGGCGGACACACCAAGGCCGCACGGCTGACGCTCGATCGCCTGGCGATCGGCAAGCTGGTCGAACGTTCGGTGCCGGCTCTCGTGGTGCCGCGCGGACAAATGAAGACCAACCTGCTCGGGATGAGTTTTCTGGACCGGCTGGAAAGCTGGGAAGTGCGCGCCGACCGGCTGATGCTGCACGGCTATCCGTAGCGCCGTCGAGCGGATCACGCCGCGATCGGAGCCACCGCACGGTCCTGCACCAGCGCAATCGCATCGCGCAGCACGCTGACACCCGCTTCCTGCCTGACACCATTCTCGGCGAGGTGGCGGCGGAAAGCGCGCGCGCCGGGCACGCCATGGAACGCGCCGACCAAATGCCGCGTCATCGAATGCAGCCGAGTGCCCTGCGCCAGCTGGTCCTCGATATAAGGAATCATCGCCTCGAACACGTCCTTCATCGTCGCGTAAGGGGCAGCCTCGCCGAACAATTCGGGATCGGCCGCCAGCAACCGCCACGGTTCGTGGTAGGCCGCCCGCCCGAGCATCACGCCGTCGACATGATCGAGGTGCTGCTTCGCCGCGGCGAGATCGGCGATGCTGCCGTTGATGATGACGGGCACCTCCGGCATCGACGCCTTCAGCCGGTACACCCTGTTATAGTCGAGCGGCGGGACGTCGCGGTTTTCCTTCGGCGACAATCCATTGAGCCAGGCCTTGCGGGCATGCACGATCAGCGCATCCGTGCCGGCGGCGACTACGCTGCGCGCCAGCGTATCCAGCGCAATTTCCGGATCCTGGTCGTCGATGCCGATCCGGCATTTCACCGTGACGGGAATGCCGACCGCGCGCTTCATGGCGTGGACGCCCTCGGCAACCAGCGCCGGCTCCGCCATCAGGCAGGCGCCGAAGCGGCCGTCCTTCACCCGATCTGACGGGCAGCCGACATTGAGATTGATCTCGTCATAGCCGAAATCCTCACCGATCTTCGCAGCGGTCGCGAGATCGCGCGGCTCCGAACCGCCGAGCTGCAGCGCCACCGGATGTTCGCTCTGATCGAAGCCGAGCAGCCGGGCGCGATCGCCATGAATGATGGCGCCGGTGGTCAGCATCTCCGTATAGAGCCGGGCGCGCCGCGTCATCAGGCGGTGGAAGACGCGGCAATGCCGGTCGGTCCAATCCATCATCGGGGCGACGGAGAATTTCCAGCGCAAATCATTCATTTCGATAATCTATTACGTCTCCACCCAATCCTATAGCGGATTGGACGGGTTTGGGAAATCTAGCGCGAACGAGCTTTGATATATTTTGCTTTTTTCCAGAATCATATCCCCCGGTTAGAAGCCCAAAACGCCAAATCTGCATTCTCAGTGCACACACACATGGTGCACACGAAAGCCCGAATGCACACGTGCGGCGGCGTTTTGCCGCTGAAGCCATCCTTTCCCAATTCACATTGCAGCGCGAGTGACACAAGGAAAACGCCAAGAACGACGCACATTCAACCGAAATTAAGAATCAGCCTTAGCAATGACGTCAGCGTTGATCCAACCCTTCGAGGGGTAAATCACATGCACCCGCAACGTGAGCGTAGTTGGGAAAACGCATCAATAGAGCGTGAGGGACATGATGAAATTGGATCACACAGCCGGCCGATCCGAAGTGCGTCAGATCACAAGCCGTCGGGCGCGAGCACTCCATGACTGCGATCGATTCCGCGTCCGATCGGTTTGGATGGGCTTGGCAGTGTCTCCCAGAAGCTTGTCAGCCTCGCACCCTGTGCCGTCGTTGTCGTTCCCTGAATGCAAAATCCGTGCGTTGGCAGCTAACTTTCGAGCTTCCGGACGGATCCTAGCCCTTGATGCAAATCAGCGGTCGCAGGCGCGCCACACTTCGAGCGAGCCCTGCATGCTCAGCCGCGGCCACGACCGCACCGACGTCCTGTGCGAGCCCGAAGGCGTCTGCGACCGCCATATCAAAACTCTCGGGCATCGCTTGGACCTCGAGATAGTGATTGCCCGAGCCAAGCGTTCCCATTTCCCGGCGCTGGCGTTCCTTGGCGCGGTCCGACACGCAATCCGGTCGGGCACCAACCATCCGCCCTTGTTCCTCGATCCGTTCAAGGTCGCGCATTTCCCCCAGCCGCGCAACTGCCCAATGGGCGCCCTTCGCGAGCATGATCCAAGCCGCAGGACACCGCTGCGAGGAAAGCAACAAAACAAACGGCATCACTTGATCTCGCGCAAACACACCAAGCCGCCTTGGCGGAGAATGATTAGCAATTGGGGAGATAGTCATGCCCGCCCTTCAGGATCTCCGCGTCGCCGTGTCTGAGACAGAGGCTTGGGTCGATGACGTCATGCGCCGTCTCGGCTGGCATGACCGCGAGCGGGTCTATCTGGTTCTGCTGGCAACCCTACATGGGTTGCGTGACAGCCTTCCGCAAGATGCGGCTATATACATCGGAGCGCAACTGCCCCCATTGTTGCGCGGGCTCTACTATGAGGGATGGCATCCAGGTGCCCACCTGGCAGCGAAGAGCAGAAGCGCCTTCCTTGAGCGTATTCACGATAGCGTGCATCGCGACCCCGGCATCGATGTAGAGGAAGCCGCTCGCGAGGTGTTCGCCACACTTGCGGCACGTTTGCCTGCCGGCGAACTCGAGGGCGCCAAGGTCGCCACGCCGAAGCCGCTGCACACTCTTTGGCCAAGCTGATTTGGCCATGAGCGCTACGGCGCAATCATCAACTGATTCTCGGCCAGTGCGATCCGTAAGGCTGTTCCTTTGCGGCGACGTCATGACGGGACGAGGCATTGATCAGGTGCTGCCGCATCCCTGCGACCCAACGCTGCACGAAGACTACGTCGCCTCGGCAAAGGATTATGTTGGTTTGGCCGAGCACGCGAATGGCCCAATTCCCCGACACGCCGAACCTTCGTACGTTTGGGGCGCCGCGCTCGATGAATTGAGCCGGATGCAGCCGGACGCGCGTATCATCAACCTGGAAACGGCCATTACCCGTAGCGACGACTACGTCCGAAAGAGCATCAATTACCGCATGAGTCCGGAGAATGCCGACTGCCTCTCCGCCGCAGGGATCGACTGTTGTGTGCTCGCCAACAATCACGTCCTGGATTGGGGACCGAGCGGTCTGTTGCAGACGTTGGCAGCACTGGAACATCTGAAGATCAAGGCTGCCGGCGCAGGGCGAAATGCCTCCGAGGCCGCGGCGCCAGCAGCACTGGACCTTGCCAACAAGGCGCGGGTACTTGTCTTTTCTTTCGGCGCTGTGACGAGCGGCATTCCACGCAGTTGGGCCGCCACAACGGACATTCCCGGTGTCAACCTCCTGACGCGGCTTTCGGAGGCGGACGCGCTACGCGCCGCGGAATACATCGTCAGCGTCAAGCAACCAGGCGATTTGGCCGTTGTCTCGCTTCATTGGGGATCGAATTGGGGCTACGAAATCCCAGAAGAGCAACAGCGCTTCGCACGCACGCTCATCGACCGGGCCAATGTGTCGATCATTCATGGCCATTCATCGCATCATGCCAAGGCCGTCGAGGTCTACCATAAGCGACTTATTCTCTATGGTTGCGGCGACTTCCTCAATGACTATGAAGGGATCCGCGGCCATGAAGAATTTCGCAGCGACCTGGCGCTGATGTATTTCGCAGATATCGAACCGGCGACCGGAGATCTCGCCGCGCTTGAGATCATCCCTCTTCAAATCAGGAAGTTCCGGCTTGACCGCCCTTCGCGGCAGGACATCGAGTGGATGCAACAGACGCTCCAGCGAGAATGTCTGCGGTTCAAGACCGGCATCGTACTCGATCCGGGCGGCCGGCTCGTTCCTTCCCATCCAATGTCCAATCGACTCGCCACCTGACGTCTCTCGCGAGTTCGTCTCCTTCGATGACGTCCGTGCCTGACAAGGCGACTGAGCATCCTCACTTCACGCGACGGGAGCGCTCTGGTGTGGGATAGCGTCGCCGACGGTCCGCTTTGATCCAGGTCAAGGCACTCCGCCGCCTCCGGCGCTTGAATAATTTACCGTCGTGCGGAGGCAAGATTGGCGAAATACGGCAGTGAACCGTCTAAGGGCGTGGATCTGCCTATGTGATGAACCAGTCTGCTGACGAAGCATGGCGGAAGGGCCCGTAGCTGTCCTGTTCGAGCACCCCGGAGGAGACTTCGGTTCGACGGATGGGAGGCGCGGGCCCTGCGTTTTGTGAAACCCAATGCTTGCCCGCTCGGTCGCTTCGAACCAGAGCTTTCGCACGCCCGAACAGAACACCATCAGAACTAGACGAACGGCAACAGCTCGGAGGATATCCGAATGGAACCCTTTCCCGTAGATATCGATCCCAAGCAGATCGTTCGCTGGATCATTGCCGAGCATCGGATCACCCCCTCGTCTCTGAAGATCGTCGCACGCCGCACAGCCGAGGAGCGCCAAATCCCCGCTCGCGCAGAACTTCACCTCGGCGATGAGGAGCGTGAGGACCTTAGCGAAATTGCCACTGTTGCAACCCTGGAGATCGCTCCCGCTCATCCGTCCGACGGCTGGCTGATGACCATTGTCGTTGAAGACGAAATCGGTCCGCGCGGGCCCGGCAGGGGCACGATGGTAGAGGATGAGCAGCAGATTGATCTTGACTCCTTCTACAGCCAGTTCATTCGCCCCGAACGAGGAACCGCGACAGTCCTCGCGCAGGCAAACGATTCCGAAGCCGAGGCCCGCCTCTCCAGGCTACTCGCTTCCATCGAGAACGATCGGCATGGCCCCGGTGTTGTCAAGCAAGAGCGGGAAAAATGAACGAAGTCTTCGCACTGGCTTCGTAGTTGGATCTAAACATGCGGCAGAGGCCGTCGTGAGGACTGCCGGAAACGGCATTGGATGTCGTCGAGGGCAGGAAATTCGACCGTGGCTCTAACGCCTGACCGATCGCACCGTTCAGGAAACCAATTTATGGCTCAGGGCAGTCGCAGAGCAGTTGCAGTTTTGAGGATCGCCACCACGCTTACATGGCGCTGCGGGCCGTGTTGCATGCGCGAGTTTGCCAAGCTCATGGACCACCTGCCGGCTTCCCTCAGAACTTTGCGGTCCTAGCCGCGCAAATGGAGCTGACTCGGCTGTTTCTGCGCAACACAGCGGGTAAACGATATTGATCTTGGTCAAGCGACCCCGTGGGAGCGGTAGATATACATCAGCTGCTCTATGGATAATGAGGGATGCACCTTGTGTCTGACAGGCAATCCCCACCCGCCACCGCCCTTGAAATGGCGGGTCGGCAGCGCGAAATTTCCGTTTCGGAGTTCTTTCTCAAGAATCGTCATCTGCTCGGCTTCGATACCCCCGCCAAGGCATTGGTCACTGCTGTAAAAGAGGCGGTCGACAACGCTCTCGATGCTTGTGAGGAAGCAGGGATACTCCCCGATATCAGCGTGCAGGTGAGCGATCGCTACGGGAAGTCGCGGGTTATCGTCGAGGATAACGGACCCGGAATTGTCGAGAGCCAGATCGCACGCATTTTCGGCAAGCTCCTCTATGGCTCGAAATTCCACAAGCTCAGCCAGTCACGCGGCCAGCAGGGGATGGGGATCTCGGCTGCAGGAATGTACGGACAGCTCACCGTCGGCAAGCCGTTGCATATCATCAGCCGCATCAAGGGCGATAAGCTTGCCTCGGAAATGCATGTGTCGGTCGATACCGCCAGGAACCAGCCGGACATCCACAGGAAAAAGCGGCTGCAGTGGGACCGTCCTCATGGGACGCGGGTCGAGATGGAGCTGGAAGGCCACTATCAGAAGGGGCCGCATTCGATCGAAGTTTATCTGAAGCAGACGGCCATCGCCAATCCGCATCTTTCCATCACCTACAAGGACCCGCAGGGGGAAGAGGTCCGTTTCGCCCGCAGCACCAGGAAGCTTCCGACTCGGCCGACAGAAATCAAGCCTCATCCGTACGGCATCGAGCTCGGCCGGCTTATTCAGATGTTGAGCAATACCGAAAGCCGTACGTTGTTGCGATTTCTGGTAGACGAGTTTTCCTGCGTGGGGAGGAAGACGGCGCTCAAGATCATCGAGCTCGCCGGCAAACTGTCAGACAGGAAACTAAGCGATCGCTCTCATCCGAAGCACATCGCCCACGTGCAGGCGGCCGCGCTGCACAAGGCGATTCAAAAAACCCGCATCCTGGCGCCGCGGACGGACTGTATCGTCCCTATCGGCGAGAAGCAGCTGCTGGACGGGCTGCACAAGGAGCTGGAGGCGGACTTCTTTACCGTCACCACCCGGCCAGCCGCCGCCTATCGGGGCAACCCGTTCCAGGTGGAAGTCGCAATCGCCTATGGCCGCCCCGGCGGGGCCGGCGTTGAAGTCGACGCAAGCGGCCACATGCGCAAGAAGGAAATGCCTGAAACGCGTGCTGCCGAACACCTGATAGCGCAGCAGGACGAGCCGGTTCGCCTGCTGCGGTTTGCGAACCGGGTACCGCTGCTCTACCAGCAGGCCAGCTGTGCGATCACCAAGGCCGTCACCCAGACGAACTGGCGTGGCTACGGCCTGCACCAATCGAAAGGCGCCTTACCGGTAGCACCGATGGCGATCCTCGTCCATGTCGCGTCCGTTTGGGTGCCCTACACTTCCGAGTCCAAGGAGGCCATCGAGCCCTACCCGGAAATCCTCAAGGAGATCAAGCTGGGACTGCAAGAATGCGCACGCAAGCTCGCACATTACCTGCGCCACGAGACGCAACTTCACCAGGAATATGACAGGCGATCCTATATCGAGAAATATCTGCCACATATTGGCATCGCCCTGCAGGACATTCTCGCTCTCAGCAATGATGAACGCGACTCCACCGTGAGGAAGCTCGACGACGCGCTCCACAAGACCCGTACGACGCAAAGGCCCGAGCCATGAAAAAGAGCAGCTCCGACGTCACGCGCAGCGATCTGGATAACAAGACCATCACGCTGATCGAATCGATTGCCGGACAGGTCCGCACAAGCATTGAGGCCGGAAAGCTGCCGGACATCAAGCTTCCAGTTCGTAGCCTTGACAATGTCACGTATGATGAAGCGAAGGGCTATTTCGAGCTCGGCGATGCACGTAAGGTGCGCTCGCTGACGGTGACCACCGCGCGGTCATTCGCGCAGACCCTGCGTTTAATGGCGACCTCACGAGCGATGGTCGAGCATAACGACTTCGCTACCAAGCGCGAGGTTTACTACATCAGCAAGAACTGGGGAGATTGCCGCTTCGATGAACAGCCCGAATCAGATGCCATTATGGACGACATCGAGGCCATGGCGTCGATGCAAGGGCTGTCACGGGAACAGCTGCGCTTCTACCCGGAATCCCATGGCGGTTCGGTCGCGGGTCGACTCACCGTGGTCGACAAAAATCCCGCGACGGGAGAGGCCATCGAGATTGACTGCGCCAACCTGGGGAGCGGGGCCTACAGTATCCCGCGCTCGGCTGAACACCTGACTTTCCGTACCGATGCACGATTCGTGCTCGCCATTGAAACCGGAGGCATGTTTCAACGCCTCAACAATCACCGATTTTGGGAAACAGCCCGATGCATCATCGTCGAGATGGGCGGGGTCCCGACCCGCGCCACACGGCGCTTCATCCGCCTGCTTTCCGACAAGCAGAACTTGCCGGTCTACTGCTTTGTCGATTGCGACCCCTATGGTTTTACCAATATTTACCGCACGCTCAAGGTAGGTTCAGGTAATGCGGCCCACATAAACCGCTTCCTGTGTGTGCCGCAGGCCCGTTTCCTGGGCGTAACGCCACAGGATATCGTCGACTTTGGTCTTGAGGACGCAACCCACAAGCTGGCAACGACTGACATCAAGCGTGCTCAAGACGCACTCCAGAATGATCCATTCATCAAGGCTCACCCCGAGTGGATTGCCGCGATCAAGCAATTGCTTCAAATGGGCGTTCGCGCCGAGCAGCAGGCGCTGGCCAAATGGGGCCTCAACTACGTTATCGATGACTATCTGCCAAAGAAGCTCGCCAACGTGAACGGCTTCCTGCCATAGAGCCGCGGACACTCGAAGACCAATGCCGATTTCGCGCGGGTACTCGATTTCGGCCAGCAAGAGTTCAACCTAAATGCCAGAGTGTACCACCCTCTCCGCTTGATCTTACGACCGCTTTGCGCCGCCAATAGCCGACATTGCCCGTCTGGTTTGGAATGAAAGAGGTCGCCAACTGAGACTGCCTTCTTGTCGATCACGAAGTTCCGGGTACTCCAGGACGGATCGATCTTATGCCTATAGCGCGCGACAGTATGGACATGGAGATGCGGCGTCCGAACTGGAAAGATCATTCCTGCCTTCCCTATTTTTGGGCCATCCTGATTGTTTATGTTCGCGAATGGTGGGCGCGCTCGGATTGGAATTCTCGCGAAAATGTCTACCCATCGCGACCGACACCTGGTCTGCGGGATGGTTCTGGTATCACCAATTGCTGCAATGGGATTCGGAATGGAATTTCAAGATCGCAACAGAACGATATCGGTATAACGGCGATCCGACTATTCAACACAATATCGATGCTCGCACGGGCCCAGGCAGCGATTAGCGGCCTCACGTCCTGCGGACGCATTGCTGTTAGGGCGACAGTTAAAAGGTTCCCTCTGAGCGGCTTTAGCGCCGTTGAGCGAGGAGGCCCGCGATGTCCCCTAATCGGCAGCAGACGCGCTAGGATTGGGACGAAAACAGCTTGGCGAGATCCTGCTTGGCGATGAAGTTCAAGATGAGCGCTGCATAGCTGAATACGATTAATCCAAAGAACGGATAGCCCAGATATCCCAGGATCGGCATCTCGAAGATCTTCAAAAAGCCGACATACGGGATCGTGTAGATCCACTTCGGAAGCGAGTAGAAATTCCAACACTCCCACCAAAATCCGGTTATGAGCGTACCGATACCGAGAGACAGCGGGAGCGTTAGATTCCCTTGCTCAATTTGGTGAACGAGTGACGCACGTACCCCCAAGGCATAGGCAAGCGGCTCAAGAAACAGGATTGGGCCTATCCAGACCAGCGGAAACGTTTCAGAGGGAAATAGATTGAGCAGCCAAAACAAGATAAACGCGGATCCGAAAGCAATAAGCAATGTTGTGCCCGGTATGGCTACTCGCGTGTTGAGTGAGCGTTTCCTCAAGAGCTGAAAGACTAAGATCGATGTCGACAGGACCGCTGGTACAACAGTCGAGAAGTCAATCGATGCTTGAATTTCGTAATGAAGAATGCTGATCGGATGAGCAAACAGGTAATGCCAGTTCTGGACAATCGAATTCATATATTCAAAGAACCACCACATGGGAATTGAGATTATGAACAGCCATAGGAAGGACCAGCGCATACGGCGCAGCAATGAGGTCCCAGCCATGACTTCACTCAATCCATTGACGAGCAGGATGTAGCCAACCCAGAGCGGGAAGAACGAATATTCGCTTACAAGGCCAATGTGAGACCAAGCGAAATACCAGCAGACGACAGTGAGTACAATTCCCAATATCAATAATTGCATAATCTATGCTAGCATTTCTGCCCTATTTTTGCGATCACCAATTGCTGCCGCCGAAACATCACGACCGCACGATCCATCTCGCCGGACGGTTGGCGCCCCATGGCGGGGCAGAGTGGGTGAAGTGCGGTTACCGGACTTGGCAATGAAAGGCTGATCGGTTCGGTCCGCAGGGAATGCGATGATCATATCATCGTGTTAGGCGAACGATATTTGCGTCACGTTCTGCTTTCGTACATGCAATACTACCTTGAGGTACGCACGCATCTATCGCTGGACAACGATGCGCCGGTGCAGCGCTCCGTTCAGAGCTTTGCTTGTCCGATCTTCGGTGGATTGCATCACCAATATGTCCGGAGTTGATATACGATGGGTACAGCCGACCAATTCGATTTATGAGGATACCGCTTGGATCTAGGGCGGATTCGCCGAATTGAAGGGAGCCTAGATGAAGCGACATCGCCCCGTCGTATTGGTGATACTTGACGGATGGGGTTGGCGGGAGGAAGTCGCTGACAACGCCATACGGCAAGCCGATATTCCAACGTTTGACCATCTTTGGAAGACATGCCCCCACGCCCTCTTGCGTGCATCAGGCACGGACGTCGGGTTGCCTGAAGGACAGATGGGCAACTCCGAGGTCGGACACCTCAATATCGGCGCGGGCCGGGTGGTGAAGGGAAATTTGCTTGGCATCGCCGAAGCGATTGCCGACAACCGCGTTCTGTCCGCGCCCGCTCTGTCAGCATTGATTAACCGCCTTCTGCAGAGCGGTGGCACCTGTCACCTGCTGGGGCTGGCCTCACTCGGAGGCGTGCATTCGCATCAGGATCATGCCGTTGCTCTCGCCAATATGCTTGCCAGGACCGGCGTGCCCACGGCTATCCACGCTTTTACCGATGGGCGTGATACGCCCCCGCAATCAGCAGCCGAGGAAATCGATCGTCTCGCCGCAGCACTGCCGACATCTGTACCGATCGCCACGATCTGCGGACGTTATTACGCGATGGATCGCGACCATCGCTGGGATCGCATCGCCAAGGCCTATGCCGCCATCGCGGAAGCGGAAGGGCTGCGCTTCGATACCGCTCAGGCCGCGATTGCCGCGTCCTATGCACGCAACGTCTCCGACGAGTTCGTGGCGCCATCCATCATTGGCGGCTACCGCGGCATGAACGACGGCGACGGCGTCCTGTGCTTCAACTTTCGCGCCGACCGAGTACGCGAAATTCTTACGGCGCTCCTTGATCCGGATTTTTCCGCATTTCCTCGCCGGCGCGCGATTGATATCGTGGCTGCCGCAGGAATGACTGAGTATAGCCAACAGCTCAACGCGCTGATGCAGACAATCTTCCCATCACAAGCATTGCCCAATGTACTGGGCCAAGTCGTATCGGCGGCCGGCCGTACCCAATTGCGGATGGCAGAGACCGAGAAGTATCCGCATGTAACCTATTTTCTTAATGGCGGCAGGGAAGACCAATATCCAGGCGAGGACCGAATCATGGTCCCCTCCCCCAAGGTCGTAACATATGACCTGCAGCCGGAGATGTCCGCTCCCGAACTGACCGACAAGGCCGTAGATGCAATTGGCTCCGGTCGATACGATTTGATTGTCCTGAACTATGCCAATCCCGACATGGTCGGCCACACCGGCAATTTGGCCGCTGCCATCAAGGCAATCGAGACAGTTGACGCAGGGTTGGGCCGGCTTGCAAAGGCAACCGTTGAGGCCGCTGGTTGCCTGCTTGTCACCGCCGATCACGGTAATTGCGAAATGATGCGTGATCCTGAAACAGGCGGCCCCCACACCTCTCACACGACGAACCCAGTGCCACTCTTGCTCATGGGTCGCGCCAACGTTTCGCTTAACGATGGCCGGTTGGCGGATATCGGCCCCACGGTGCTCGCCTTGATGGGGCTCGCAAGACCCGCCGAGATGACCGGCGCCTCGCTATTACGGTAATGGTCTTCTCAAAATCGGATCAAATTAGCCGATACTTCAAACCGTCAGCTCCATTGATTGATCGCATTCTCTAGGGGCCCAAGCCTGCTCACCTTCCAAGGCAGGCGTCTACCAATTGCAATCTCCGCAAAACTGTTCTTGCGCGTTAATGAGATGGTCGATTGGGGGATGCTGTTTACTGCGGTGCATGAGTCCGGAAGTGGCAGATTTTGTTGCAGGAGTCGGGCTGCTGCTGATGGGTCGTCGGCCATCTCGTTTAGGAGCGGCCGGCTTTGATCCGCCGGCCCTGACGCCTTTTACGCAACTCCAACGCTACGCGATGTACAGAGCTCGAGCGGGTGGCGGCCGAGCGACCAGCGTTGCGAGTCGCCTTAGGTTCTGCGCAATAGCGGCCAGAACAAACTCATCCTGGGCGCCTCGTGGACCGCGCAGTCGAAGGCGACCGAGCTTCAGGATGCGCTTCAGGTGGGCGAACCGCATCTCGATCTTCTTGCGCTCACATCGCGACTTCTCAAAACTCTTCGGTGCAGGCGAGCGATCGGCCAACGTCTCGGCGTGTTCATGGATGTCGCGCGGGATCTAGCATGATGGTTCTTTTGGGCAGCACTGGGGTTTGAGCGGGCCGACATCGCAATCTAGCTTGCCACGATACCGCGCTAATCCGGCCTCAACAAGCGATGGCGAGCGATATCCTCGCGAGCCCACATGGCGAGCCCGGCCCGATCATCGACGGTATCGATCACTATCACCGCATCCGGGTCCGTGAACGATATCCGACCCGGTTGTCCGGCCTTAGCCGTCGCCTCGATGATGACATCGTTCAAGAACCGTTCGACAACTGGCGTGTGCAGTCCAAGTTTGGGCCCGCGCTGATGCAGGCGCGCGTGAAATGACTTTCCTGCCAGGCTCGGTAGCCATTGGAGCAAGATGGATTTCGCGTTGTCCTTGAAGTTCTCCGCAGATGAAAAATCGAACACTCGCATCGCCGGCGCCACCCGCGCGATCGCATCGTAGAGCGCCGGGCGTTCCTCGGTCAGACGCTCTACGGATTCGAGAACCGCCATCGGATCGTCAGCTTTCATCACCAGCACATTGTGGTACGGACCGCGCTCGGCGGGCCCAACATCATGCAAAGCGCGGAGCGCCCGCCTGAAACCCTCCTGGTAGATCGTGACAATGATGTTCCAGTCTTTCACGCCCAGCCCCGGTAAGTCTCGATCTGGATTGCATCCCAGCGATGCAGTAGACCTAGCCCGCTGGTCCAAAATATCCGTCAGGTCAACGATGCCAGCGCCGTGAAGATTCCCTGGTGCGGCGCGCGAAAGACGAGAACCGGGATGGTGCTGTGTGTCAGCACCTTGACGGTTTCGCTCCCAAGCACGATCGCGGAAATCCCACGCCGGCCATGCGAAGCCATGACAATCAGATCGCACAATCGTCGTGCTGCCGTCTCGATGATGGCCAGGTATGGCTGATCGTGCTCGATGTGCATCGTCTCGCAGCTCACACCGGCCGCCGCTGCGGCCTCCTTCGCGACCTTGAGGTAATTTGCAGCGAGTGTCGCCATGCGCTTCCCGTATTGTTCCGGCGTATCGATGACCATACCCGGCTCAACCGCGAACGTGGGAAAGGGCGTCGACACGGTCAGTACCGTCACTTTGGCATTGACCGACTTCGCCAGCGCCATGCCATAGTCGATTGCATTCTGTGACAGCTCCGAGCCGTCAGTCGGGATCAGAATATGTCGATGCATACATCCTCCAGCTTCAGTTGGTCCAGGAGCGGCTTTTGGAGTGACTCGGCGTACGAAGCGTTGATCTCCCGCACGAACATTCTCTGCAACGTGCCTTTTTGGCCACGAGAGTTGGCGTCGATAGCCCAGATCCGATCGTCCGCAACTCCATACCTGCGGATACAGTGGCAGGGCGGGCGACGAAAAGCGGTCCGGCTCTTCCTAGTAACGATCTTGCTGCTGCATACGCGAGTTGAAGCCTGTTCCCATCGAGATGCTTCGTTCTTGACACAGATCAAAGAGTGTCGATCTGCGCACGCGAATGACGTTTTTTGAGAAGGACAAAATGAAAGTCAAAGACGTCATGCACAAAGGCACAATCTGCGTCGAACCCGGGGCATCACGTCTAGGAGGCCGACCGCGCCCGGGCGAGTCGAGTACAACCCAATACCTTCTTCGGAGAACGTTTTTTTGCTCTTCCTCTGCCAGCTACTGGAGAGCACCAGCGCCCGTCAATGAGACATCAGGCAGCAGATCGGGGTTGACGCCAGGAGATCGTGGGTCACTCCACCGAAGATCCATTCGTTAAGCCGGCTGTGTCCGTACGCCCCGGTCACAAGCAGGTCAGCTCCCTCGTCCTCGGCGAACCTGATGATCTGATCGGCACTTGATCCCGGCAACTGCATTTCGACCCGACCTTCGGCCCTTATTCTGTGTCGCGCCAGGTAGAGCACGACATCATCGACATGATGACGCGCGGCCTCCTTTTGATCATTCTGGCAGATTTCGACGACCGTTACACGCTTCGCCTCATGCAGGAATGGCAGCGCGTCCTGAATTGCCCGCCGCGCCTCACGCGTATCCTTCCATCCAACCACTACATGGTCCGCGGTGAGCGATTTCACTGACCCAGGCACCACGAGGAAGGGGCGCCCCGCCCCCAGAATTGCCGCCCCGCTATCGGCCACCCTATAGAGATCTATCGAGCGGCTGCTTTTTTCGAGCAAGATCAGATCCGCACATCGCGCTTCACTAATCAGGGCATCCGTTGGGATCTCGAGCGCCGATCGCCACTCAACCTCACGGCCAGCTCCCGCGGCTGCCCGGAACTTGTCTTCGGCCTCAGCCAGTCTTGCCTTCACCTGTGCAACATCGGATTCCGACGCATTGTCGACGATCACCACTCCCTCCGCAACAAATGGCGGCGTGATCGCAAGAGCCGATAATCCGATCAGCTTTGCCGAGAACTTGTCCGTGAGGCCTGCGGCAACGCCGACAAGCGTTTTCGAGACGTGATCGACATTGACGCAAACCATCAGCGTTGCATAGGACATGGTGGCTCCCCTCATGCGACGATAAAGCATTGAGCCACGTCCCGCAGGGACGCCTTTGACTCACATCAAGGTTCGAGTCATTCGAAGAGACGTGCGCCTCCAAGTAATGAAGATCGTCGCATCGCTCGTCACATCATGGCTGCACATCGGCGATCGACTTCCTCCGCGAGCGCTATCAGTCCCGGCGCTACGGTGACTGGGAGCGTTGCTCCGTCGCTCAGGTGGCGCAACGACCAGGGCAACTGGGCAAGGCCTTGCGCCGCCCTCTTCCGGATATCGGCTAGTGTAGGAGGCGCAGCAAGGCGTCGGCCATGACGCATGACGGGTACCAACAGTGGTTCGCCCGCCTGTTGATCATGATCGAGGGCCAATACGTCGCCGGTCATGCATCCGTTGTCACCAAAGCTGCGCCAGACCTGCTTGCGACCAGGCCACGTGGCCTTTCCAACAGATCGTTTGCGTCGCGCAATGCCGGCATATTCTTGAAGCTTGTAGGCGCAATCAAGCGCCGGCGCGTCGGAGGACGTCGTCAGGCTGGTGCCGATTCCAAAACCATCAATCGGAGCATTCGCATCCATCATTTTTGCAAGTTCGTCTTCGTCGAGCCCCCCACTCGCAAATATGGTCACGTCGCGCAAACCTCCGTCGTCCAGAATGCGCCGGACAGCCTTCGACAACGCGATCAGATCGCCGCTGTCGAGACGGACTCCGCGCACGGCAATGCCTTCCTTCTTCAGGCGAGGCGCCAGTGTAACGACTGTTCGGGCTGCGGCTTCGGTATCATAGGTGTCGATCAGCAAGACGAGATTATCTGGTCGCGAGCGCGCAAACTCCAAAAAGGCCGATGTTTCATCGTCATGTGCCTGGATGAAGGAGTGGGCCATCGTTCCGAAGACCGGAATTCCGAAGTATTCCCGTGCAAGCACGGTGGCCGTCCCGTCAAATCCCGCCAGATAGCTGGCGCGCGCGGCCATCAGCCCGGCCTCCGCTCCATGTGCTCGCCGCAATCCGAAATCGATCAGTTGCTTGCCCGGTGCTGCAAGGACCATTCGCGCCGCCTTGGAGGCGACCACCGACTGAAAGTGGAGGATGTTGATAAGGCGAGTCTCGACCAATTGCGCCTCCGGAAGCGGCGCGGTCACCCGAATGATTGGTTCGCTGGCGAAGAAAATCGTGCCTTCCGGCATGGCATCGACATCGCCGGTAAAGCGCAGGCGCGCGAGGTAGTCGAGGAATCCATCCGTGAACCGATAGTTCTTACGGAGCCAATCAATCTCCTCGCTGGAGAATTGCAGGTTCTCGAGAAACTCGATGGCCTGCTCCAGCCCTGCCGCCATGAGGAAGCCCCTTCGAGCCGGAAGCCGACGCACGAAGAACTCGAATACAGCCGTATCCATTTGACCATGGTCCAGATACGCCTGAACCATGTTCAGTTGATACAAATCGGTCAGCAGAGGGCTTGTCGCAGGATACATGTGGCCAATCCCGTAGGAGGTGGCAGAATCAAACGCCGGGTTACTTCCTTGTCCTTCCGAAAGGATGGAAGTCCTACTGCGAAGAGCATATTGCCGCGCACTAGGTTCCTGATCACTTGATCTCGCTCAAGCCTGGATCCGTTGGTTGGAATGCTTATGCTAGCCGATCATCTGGAAGAGGCGCTCTCGAAATTCGGCCATTGATCAGAAGAAGTCGAAGCAGATCTATTCTGACCGACACACCTTCGTTGCTTCATTTGGGAGAAACCCATGCCATACCGCGCCAATATCGATCTTCCCGCATCGGTCCGCGACCACCTTCCGCCGCATGCGCAGGACATCTATCGTGCCGCGTTCAACCATGCCTTCGCAGCCCATGCGGGGGACATTCGGCAGGAAGAAATCGCTCACCGCACCGCCTGGGCGGCCGTCAAGCGATCCTACGTCAAGGATGGCGATCTCTGGGTGCCGATAGAATGAGAATAGGTCGCGGCTGTTCACCTGGATTCAGGGATCGAAGCCGGTCGCTTGGGAAGCGCCTCAGAATGGCTCATGGGCGCTGAGGGGATGCGCCAGCAGCTTGCTGATATCACGCCCGACATCGTCGGTCCGTTCAAGACGAATAAGCGCAGATGGCGGCGTGCAATCGCTCCGACGGTGGAAGGCGACCAAAATCCGATTTCCCATCACGATGCGCCTCTCTGACTCAAAAGACCCTCCTAAACCATTGGATAGAACAGGTTTTTGACGTGGCTCAACACCCTCCCCCGCGCGCGTTCAAAACGTCAACCCCGGACGGAGGCTCGACGCTTCAGCAGCTTGCGCAATTCGGCAAGTGGCCGGGTATTGAGCACGTCGTTTACCGTGAGCCAGGCGCGTCGCGCCTGATCGATCCCGAACCGCATGCACTGATATGCATCGACGGAGTGCGCATCCGTCGAGACCGCCAGCTTCACCCCGGCGAGCTTCGCCGCGCGAGCATGCAGATCGTGCAAATCTAGGCGATCCGGCTCCGCATTGATCTCGAGGTAACATCCGGCCTTGCGCGCCGTCGAAATCACGCGATCCATATCGATGTCGTAAGGCTCGCGCTCGCCGATCAATCGCCCGGTCGGATGCGCCAGAATGGACACATGACGGTTCTCCAGGGCACGGACGACGCGCTCGGTCTGCGCCTGCCGCGGCAGATCGAAATGCGAATGCACCGCGGCCACCACGATGTCCAGTTTCGCCAGGCTTGACTCCGGCAGATCGAGACTGCCGTCCCGGAGTATATCGACCTCGATGCCTCTGAGAATCGTGAAATTCTTGAGTCTTTCGTTGAGCCGGTCGATCTCGCGGATCTGCCGTGCCAGGCGCGCCGGATCGAGACCGTGGGTCATGGCGACCCGGCGGCTGTGGTCGGTCAGGGCGATGTATTCGTAACCGCGCGCCTGCGCCGCCGCCGCCATTTCAGCGATGGTGACGGTGCCATCGGTCCAGTCGGAGTGCACGTGAAGGTCACCTCTGACATCGGAAAGCTTCACAAGCCTGGGCAGCTTGCCAGCCTGGGCCGCCGCAATCTCCCCGCGGTCCTCGCGCAACTCCGGCTCGATGTATGCGAGCTTGAGCTTCTCGTAGACATCCTCCTCCGTGGCACCGGCAATCCGCCGCTTGCCTGAGAACAATCCGTATTCGTTCAGCTTCCATCCGTGCTGGTTGGCGAGCCCGCGCAGCGCGATGTTGTGGGCCTTCGAACCGGTAAAATACAGAAGTGCTGCGCCATAGCTTTCCTCCGGCACCGCACGGACATCGACCTGCAGGCCGGAGCGCAGCATTACGGTGGTGCGCGTCGGTCCGTGAGCGACGACCTGCGCGACATTTTCATACTTCGCCAGCCTGTCGCCCACCGCGGCACCGTCCTTCGCGGTCACCAGCACGTCAAGATCGCCGACGGTGTCGCGGCGCCGCCGATAGCTTCCGGCGACGACGACGCGTCCGCTACCACGGAGAAAGCCGACCAAGGCTTCAGCTTCAGCTTCGGCCACCGAAAGCTTGAACCGCCTTGCAGGCTGCGGCTTTTCAAGCGCATCGAGCAGTTTCTTCTCGATCACAGGACCAAACCCGCGAAGCTCGCGCAACCGTCCTGTTTTGATGGCCTGACGAAGGTCGCTGAGGGTTCGCACTTTCATCTTGTCATAGAGCAGCTTGATGCGCTTCGGTCCGAGGCCGGGAAGAGCCGCCATTTCGCCGAGTTCGCCAGGGAGTTTTCGTTTCAAGGTGTCGAGCAGACCGAAATGCCCGGTCGTGACGATATCGGCGATCTTGCCGGCGAGATCCTTGCCAATCCCCGGCAACTCCGACAGATCGCGTCCCGATTTCAGCAAGCTTTCGGCCGCTTTCGGCAAGCCCTCGATGACGCGTGCGGCACGGCGGTAGGCGCGCACGCGAAACTGGTTCTCTCCCCCAATCTCAAGGAGTTCAGCGGCCTGGTCGAACATGGCGGCGATTTCCGCGTTCTGCACGGGCATATCGGAGACCCACGAAAGCCGTTTTTTTCAATATCACATGGCTCGGCAGCCCGGAATTGATTCAGATCAGGGTCAGTTCCTCAATGGCACCAATAGTCATACTGGAGCCGCAGAGATGGGCGCTCATATGATCGCAGGCGATACCGACGTATTGATCGTAGTCGATGTCCAGAATGATTTTTGTCCCGGAGGTCGCCTTCCGGTGCCGGGCGGCAGCGATGTGGTGCCCGTCATAAATCGGCTTGCCGGGCGCTTTGCAAACATAGTCGTCACCCAGGACTGGCACCCGCACGACCACTTTTCGTTCGCCTCGATGCATCCGGGAAAGCAACCAAATGACATCATTGCCGCCCCTTATGGTCCTCAGATCCTTTGGCCGGACCATTGCGTGCAGGAAACGTCAGGGGCTCAATTTCATGAATCGCTATGTGTTTCGCAAGCCACGATGATCCTGCGCAAGGGGTTTCATCGCACGATCGATTCATATTCGGCGTTTTACGAGAACGACCGTCAGACGCCGACCGGGCTTACCGGATATTTGCGGGAGCGCTCGCTGACACGTGTTTTTCTCGCCGGGCTGGCGTTCGACTTCTGCGTCCGCTACTCAGCCGAGGACGCACAACGCGCCGGCTTTTCCGTCTTCGTGATCGAGGATGCTTGCCGCAGCATCGATGTCGGCGGATCGGCGGAAGCAGCGCGATCCGCTTTGCAAAATCTTGGCATCCAGGCCATCGCGGCCGGCGACTTCGCGTAATTGATGATTTCCATCAACGACGGCAGCAGAGCTATTCCTGGGAAAACGGATCTGCATAACGCCGCGCCAGCGAACGAGGCGGTCAGACCCGCAACCCGTGTTTTCCGAGCAGCTTTACTGTGGTCGCCTGTGGGCCCTTTTCGCCGATCTCATCGGCAAACACGACCCGGGAGCCGATGGCCAGTTCGGAAAACGCTCCGTCAAGAACGCTATTGCGATGGAAGTAAATCTCCTCGCCATCGTTTGACCGAAGGAATCCGAATTCGCCGGAGGCGTCCAGTCGTACGACAGTTCCGATGGATTGCCCTTCGTGGCTTTTGACCATTCCCTCCATGCGCCTCGCGCTATCCTGAAGCCGCCTGCCTGCCCGTTTGAACGCATCGTTAATTGCAAATGGCAAATCCGCATGTCGCTCGTCTTCCTTCGGCGTCCGCCCGATGTCGACTTCACGACCATCCGGTAGCGCCAGTCGAATATTGATTTCATATAAGCCGCCGGTTTTGTGACGTTTCCCGGGACCTTTTACGACGATCCGACATGCTGTAATCCGACCAAACAGTTGTTCAAGCTTCTTCACATGCTCCGCGAGCATGTCCTGGACCGCAGGACTGGAAACCATATCCTGAAATTCTACTTCAACTGGCGTTTGCATTGCTCTCTCCTCATCGGATGAAGCCGATGTCAGTCAAGACGCTGTCGCTAAGACTCTATCGTCAGCCGGTCCTTGACGTTCTTCACACCGGGGGCCGACCAAGCCGCGTTCTCGACCGCAAACTTCTCGTCCCAATTGCGAACCTTACCTTCAAGCAAGACTTCATCATCATCTCGAACGGTGACACGTATGTCCTTGGCTTCGATTTCAGCGTGCCGTTTCAGAGCCGCTTCGATCTTCATTTTTACGTTATCGGCCTTTGCATGCGGCTCAATTTCGATATTATTGACGATGCTGCGCACGCCCGACAGCCTGCGAACATCGCGCTCGGCGCTGCTCTTTTGATAGTACCAGTTGACTTTTCCGGTCAAAGTTACCAGCCCATCCCGCACCGTGACCTGGATTGCATTACTCGGAACGACGCTGTCCCAGGACAGCACGTTGATCGCGCGTCTGGCGATCTCATCGTCAGTCGCCTTTGCATCCGAAGAGTAGCGAACTTCGATCTCGTCCGCGATTCCATGCACGCCCTTTACCCGGCGCACCGCGGATATTGCCGCGAGCTTCTGCGCATAGCTGCCGACGTGTCCGGAAAGCGTTACAACATCCTGATCTACGGCCACGCCAATATGGGCTGCATCAACGATGGGTTCATAACCGAGTTCGTCCAGGATATCGTCACGCAGTTTCAATTCGTTCATGACCTGCCTCCTGAGCGATAAATAGTCAATAATCAAGCTTGCCTAACCTCGTCGGGGGGTTGTTGATGCAGGTCAAGGCGGGTCAGGCAAAGGAGCGGAGGCTCGTTTCGCCGAATATTCTGTTCGTTGCTGTCGCTCTACGTGAGCCGGTCAGCAAATGGCTTTTCTGCAACGCTTTTCCAGCGTCGCGGTTGGAACCCGGCAGGTTGGATCCTTGACCACGATGCCTTCGTCGATCCGGCCCGTACCCATTGCTTCAGCGGCGAAGGCTGTCTTGAGGCGAAACGAGAGGGATCAATTTCTGTCACCACGAACGTCAGATCACCAGGTTCGCCATCAACAAGATTCCAGAGACAGGCTTAGTGCTTGTGGTGGACGTGATTGACGAAACCGATCGGGCCATAGAGATGGATCTTCTTGTCCCGACCGAAGAGCACCCTTAACAGACGATCAAAACCGAAAAAAATGATCGATACGGGCGTGCGAAACGAACACTGCGCAAGGCGTCGCATCTTTCGTGGCAACAATGACGTGATGTTGCCAAGATCGTACAGGATCGCCCGCTTCTCGAACAGAGTCTCGATATAGAGCGCCGGATCGCCGGTTCGCCCGTTTATCAGCATTGGATGCAATAGCGGACGTATTTTGCTATTTTAGTGCGCGCCAAATCGTGGTTTGGAACAAGCCGCTTTCCTCGCAAGCGGCCGAGGACCCTGCTCGCGAGGACCGGACCGTGGATGCAACCTTGATCAGGATCAATCAAGCCAGTCCATCATTGAGACAGTTTTATCCAGAGGTGGCCAATGCAGCTTAGCTCAAGTGCCTTTTCTGGCGGCTCAGCGATCCCGCGCCGTTTCACCTGCGATGGTGAGGATCTATCCCCGCCCATTGATTGGAAGGCCGCACCTTCGACGACCCGCAGTTTCGCCTTCCTTTGTGACGACCCGGATGCGCCCGCAGGAAAATGGCATCATTGGGCCGTTTACGACATTGATGCTGACCAAACGGGACTTGCCGAAGGCGCGGGCCATGACGGCGGCATGGCACGATTCAAGCAAGCCATCAACGACTTTCGCCGGGTGGGCTACGGCGGCCCCTGCCCGCCCCGCGGTCATGGACGTCATCGCTATCACTTTCGATTGCTGGCCCTTTCCGTCGACCACCTATCGCTCGGCGCCAAGCCCTCCTGCCGTGAAGTCGAGCGAGAAGCACGCAGGCATGTTATTGCCGAGGCAACCCTCGTCGGAATCTACCAGCGATAGTCGCTGGCATTCAAATCCTCGCGTCATTCCGGTTGGGCGAAGATATGGGCATCCGGAATTTGGTGTGTGCTAGATCGGTGCGGAGCCCCGCCAGCACGATGAAGTAGAGCAAAAGTGAGGACAATCTCATGCGACATATTATGGTGGCCACTGACGGATCCAGCGGGGCAGATCGCGCGGTTGACGTGGCGGCGGAGGTCGCCAGAGCGCTGTCGGGCGATCTCCTCATTGTTACAGTTGCGGATAGCCTCGCATTTGAGGAAGCGCAGCAACTCGTACGAACCGAACAAAGCATTGGCGACGTGCTGGAAGCATTGACAACACAGACGCTGCAGGCGGCCGAAGCGCGCGCTCGCCACCTTGGCGCATCCCAGATCGAACTGCGGGTCGGCTGGGGTGACGTCACCCGATCATTGATCGATATCGCCACGGGCGGCCCGGTCGAGATGATCGTGGTAGGCCGGCGTGGTCGCGGCCAATTGGCCGGACTGTTGCTTGGCAGTGTCTCCCAGAAGCTTGTCAGCCTCGCACCCTGTGCCGTCGTCGTCGTTCCCTGAATGCAAAATCCGTGCGTTGGCAGCTCTCGCCGGGGCGCAGTCAAAAGGCATCGACGCCAAAATCCAACTCCGGTGGGACCACGTTGGCAACACAGAACGCAATCAAGGGCGTCTTGGGTGATATTGATCCTGCGGAGATGCTGGCGATCATGTCACTGCGACCGACAATCGCGGACATCGAACAGCATCAGTGTGGCTCGAAGGCGATCCGGATGTGTTCCGCGCAGGCGCGGCCGTACAGGGCGTCGCGTCGGAAATCATTGCGATCCTCACTGAGAACGAAGGAGACGAACCATCGCGCGCGGGATAGTTGCGCGCTGGCTGCCGCGCCTTCCTGATGGTCCGCCGGGGCTGGAGGCACTCGACGATCTTGAAAAGCAAAGGCGCGGGGACCGCTGCGATTGCTCGGTCGTTATAGAATTCATATGACACATTCATGCTCGGCGGCTTACGCAACGGCGCGCCATACGAGACCGTCGCCTCATGGAGAAAACTCGAAAGGTTCTTATAGGGATTGGCCGCCACGGGAGATTGATCCGTGTCAAGAACTGATCAGCCCGCAATCCTATTCTTTTATTTTGGAGCAGCTTTACCGAACTGAAATGCCCGCCATAATTGCCGAACGACAGCTTCGCGAGCGCGAGTTGATTGCGCTGGTAAGCGAACTTGTCCGCGAGCTCCACCCGCGGCGGATCAGGTTCATTGACGTTCAGCCGTCCAGCCGTATCGAGCGCGATCTCGGCATCGATAGCCTGGGCCGAACCGAACTGATCCTGCGCGTTGAGCGCGCGTTTCGTGTACGCCTTCCCGCCCAGACCATTGGCGAGGCTGAGACCGTCGACGACCTGGTGCGTGCGCTGGAACAGGCGGGACCTGCGCGAGAGCGCATGGCTCGTGCATCACCACCGGTTTCCGCGCTTCCGTCGGTGCCGGCTGCAAGGGAAGCGCGGACCCTCCTTGAGGTGCTTGACTGGCATGCGGAGCGGCATCCGGATCGTCAGCACCTGACCGTGCTACAGGACGAGGCGACGATCCTCGGCACGTTGACTTATGGCGAACTCGCGATCCGCGCGCGCAAGCTCGCGCGTGGCCTCATTGCCCGTGAAGTCGTGCCCGGCGATCGCGTTGCCTTGATGCTCCCAACCAGTATTGACTTCTTCGTCGCATTCTTCGGCATCCTGTATGCTGGCGCCATTCCCGTTCCGATCTATCCCCCGATGCGACTGTCGCAGCTCGAGGATCATCTGCGCCGCCAGATCGGCATTCTGCGGAACGCCGGCGCCTGCATGCTGATCACAATGCCGGAAGGACAGCGGCTAGCCGGACTGCTCCGCGCGCAAGTAGAAACCCTGACGGCTATCGAAAGCGTGGCCGGCGTAGATGCGTCGGCGACGCCGCTTGAGCTGCCGCAGGTAAAGGACCCAGATTCCGTTGCGCTCATTCAATACACATCCGGCAGCACCGGCGATCCGAAGGGCGTGGTGCTCAGTCACGCCAATCTGCTCGCCAACATCCGGGCGATGGGCGGGGTGATGGATGCGAGTTCAGCCGATGTCTTTGTGAGTTGGCTGCCGCTCTATCACGACATGGGTCTGATCGGGGCGTGGCTGGGATGTCTGCACTATGCCGCGACGCTTTATGCCATGTCGCCGTTGAGCTTTCTGGTTCGACCGGAGAGCTGGCTCTGGGCGATCCACCGCTTTCGCGCGACCTACTCCGCATCGCCGAACTTCGGGTTCGAGTTGTGCCTCAATAAGATCGATGATACCAGCCTCGAGGGGCTCGATCTCGGTTCGTTGCGCATGGTCGCGAACGGCGCGGAACCAGTCAGCGTGCAGACACTGCGCCGTTTCCTCGCGCGATTTGGCCGCTACGGTTTTCCAGCCCAGGCGATGGCGCCGGTCTATGGTCTCGCGGAAAGCTCGGTCGGACTCGCATTTCCGCCACTCGGCCGCCCGCCGGTGATCGACCGCGTCAATCGCGAAAGGCTAGGCACTCATGGGCTCGCCGAGCCGGCCAAGCCGGACGACCCAAGGCCGCTGGAAGTCGTGGCCTGCGGCCAGCCACTACCCGACCACGAGGTTCGCGTGGTCGACGAGACTGGTCGTGAGCTCGGCGAGCGATGCGAGGGGCGGCTCGAGTTTCGGGGGCCTTCGACGACGCGCGGCTATTTCCGCAACGAAGCCAAGACCCGCGCGCTATTTCACGATGGTTGGCTCGACAGCGCCGACCGCGCGTATGTGGCCGGAGGCGACGTCTATATCACCGGGCGCGTCAAGGACATCATCATTCGCGCCGGCCGCCATCTCTACCCGCAGGAAATCGAGGAGGCCGTTGCTGACATCCCGGGTATCCGCAAGGGTGGGGTCGCGGTATTCGGCGTGACCGATCAAGCCTCGGGCACCGAGCGCGTCGTCGTCCTTGCCGAGACCCGAGAAGCCGATCCAGCAGCGCGCGCGGCACTGCATGCCCGCGCCCACGAGGTCACGACCGACATTGCGGGCACCCCGCCAGACGAAATCGTGCTCGCACCACCGCGCACCGTGCCGAAGACGTCAAGCGGCAAGATCCGCCGCAGCGCGGCCAAGGCACTTTACGAGAGCGGCCATATCGGCCCAGTACAACGCCCTCTGTGGTGGCAGCTGCTACGCTTGGGGCTATCGGGGGCAGGCCCCCAAATCAGGCGCTTTACGCGGTTGTTGGGCGAAGCCCTGTATGCGGCATGGTGGTGGGTCGTCCTCACCGGTACATTTCTGTTGGGATCGCTCACCATCATCATCGTGCCGCGTCTCGCTTGGCGCTGGTCAGCACTCAGGTGGATCAGCCGCGGCACACTGGCGGCGATGGGGGTCCCGGTCTCGGTCACCGGCATCGATCGCATTCCAGACCGTGGCGCGATGCTGGTCTTCAATCATTCCAGCTACATGGACTCTCTCGTGCTCGTCGCGGTTCTCCCGGGTGAGCCTGCGATCGTCGCCAAGAGGGAATTGGCGGGGCAATCTTTTGCGGGGCCGCTCCTGCGGCGCCTCGCAATACCGTTCGTCGAGCGCTACGATGTGTCCGGTAGCCTCGCCGACGCCGAGGCGTTGATCGCGCACGCGCACCAGGGCCGTACCCTGGTGTTCTTCCCGGAGGGGACCTTCACCCGAAGGACCGGCCTGTCCGGGTTCTATCTCGGTGCGTTCAAGGTCGCGGCCGAGGCAAACCTTCCCGTCCTGCCCGGCATCATCCACGGGACGCGATCGATCCTGCGCAGCGATCAATGGTTTCCCCGGCGCGCTGCGATCAGCGTCGAGATCGGAGAGCCGGTGATGCCGTCGGGTGCGGATTTCACCTCAGTACTGCGACTACGCGATGCGGTACGAAATGTCATGTTGGCGCGTTGCGGGGAGCCCGACCTCGGCGAGTTGATTAAACCCGCATCGTCACCGGCCACGACGTGAGCAAATGACTGACGGACGCCGGTGCGGCACAAACCGGGAGCTCTGTGATATTGACTCGTATCAATCCGCCGAAGTCAACGTTGGCGCATCATTTATCCTAGCATAAGGAGAAGTTTCGTGCAGCTGAGCTCAGTTGCCTTTACCGATGGGCCAGCGATCCAAAATCGCTTCACCTGCGATGCCGAAGACGTGTCCCCTTCCCTTAATCGGAGCGGCGCACCAACGCGAGCTCCAAGCTTTGTCGTCCTCTGCGATGATCCTGATGCGCCCGCGGGTACGTGGCATCACTGGGTAGGTTCCGACGCCCAAGGCAAACGCCTCCTCGTGATTGACAAGGATATTTTCGAGCATGGCGGTGATCGCAGCTTCGCACACACGCATCGCTGATATGCAGCAGAATTATCCCCCGCGTGCCGCCGTCATTAGCTGGATTTTCTTCGATTGGGCTACGCAACCTTTTTTCACGCTGATCACAACCTTCGTGTTCGCACCCTATTTCGCAACGCATTTGGCCTCTGATCCCGCGAACGGACAGGCGTTGTGGGGCTTTGCGACTGCGGCCGCGGGGCTGATGATCGCGCTGATGTCACCTGTTCTTGGCGCGATTGCGGACAGGAGCGGCCGCCGCAAGCCGTGGATCGCAGCGTTCGGTACGCTGCTGGTGATCGGCTCCGGTCTGATGTGGTTTGGAAAGCCCGGCGACGCTAGCGTCATTCCACAGCTGCTGCTCGCCTATGGGATCGCTACCATCGGCGTCGAATTAGCCACCGTCTTCAATAATGCGATGATGCCGTCGCTGGTGCCGCCGGACAAGATCGGGCGATTGTCCGGCACCGGCTGGGCTACCGGCTATGTCGGCGGAATCTTAAGTCTGATCCTTGTGCTCGGATTTCTCGCCGCCAGTCCTGACACCGGGCGCACGCTGTTCGGCTTTATGCCGCTGTTTTGTCTCGATCCCGTCACGCATCAGGGCGACCGCATCACCGGCCCGCTGACAGGGATCTGGTTCATCATCTTCGTGCTGCCGATGTTCCTGCTGACGCCGGATTATCCCGCCAAGCGGCGAATAGGCGAAGCACTGCGCGAGGGATTGACAGAGTTAAGACAAACGCTCGCCGAATTGCCGAAACAAAAATCGATGGCGGCGTTTCTGCTCGCCAACATGATCTACACCGACGCTCTGGTGTCACTGTTCACGTTCGGCGGCATCTACGCCGCCGGCACCTTCGGGTGGAACACGATTCAGATCGGCACTTTCGGTATCCTGCTGGCGATCGCCGGCACTTTCGGCGCGTGGCTTGGCGGCAAGCTCGACGACAAGCTCGGACCGAAACGGGTGATCGCCGGCAGCATGCTGATCCTGCTGTTTGCGATCGTTGCGATCTTGCTGGTGGACATGGATTCAATTCTGTTCATCAAGGTGGCGCCGCCAACGCCAGGCGGCGCTCTTTTCTCTGGCGCGGCGGAACGGGCCTATCTGGTGCTCGGATGTTTGATCGGCGCCGCCGGCGGCCCGCTGCAGGCCGCATCCCGCACGCTGCTGATCCGCATGGCGCCGAAAGATCTCATCGCCCAATATTTCGGATTGTTCGCGCTGACCGGAAAAGTCACCTCCTTCGTCGGGCCACTGCTGATCGGCGCGATTACGGCAATCACCGCAAGTCAGAAGGCCGGCATGGCGGTGCTGGTGGTATTCTTTGTGGCGGGCCTGGCGTTGCTGACGCGGGTGCGGGAGGAATAGAGCTGCGGCAAGCCTTTCTGCGCATTGCACTCGACGATCTCGAAAGACTTCGCTTCTCCGCCGAAGAGTTCGGCTGGATCGCCCGCGCGCGCCGCCGCGCCAGGCGGACCCCGCTTCGATCAACGGCACAACCCCCTCCACTCTCTCCCACTTCCCCAATCGTCCTCCGCATTTTCGCAAGATCAATTACACCCCGACCCATCTCTGTCAGCTTACTCATGAATAACCGCGCGTGAATGCATGTCGGGAGGCTTCCAATGCCGAGCAAATCGCAACTCTTGTGGATGTACAAGGTGATGAAGAAGGCGCGTTATTGTGAGGACACGATCGCCGTCGCCCATATGGAGGGAAAGCAGCCGAAGTTTGATATCGGTGCCGGTCCGCTGCCGGGCGAGATGCATCTCGCTGCGGGACTGGAGTCTTGTGCAGCCGGCGCTTTTGAAAACGCAGCTTCCCAAAGCGTCGCCAACCGCAATATTGGACCGCTGTAACCAAGAGCAAAAGCGGATGGCTAATCACCTTGCAGAAGGCAAGGTATCGCGCTGTAGCGAAAAGGCGAGGGAATATTTCAGCAGCCTGCTAGATCACGAGACCGAAGCAACAACTGTTCAAGTGTTTCAATCGATTGGCAAAATGGGTCCATGGCCATACGGGCGGACGAGGCCGGACGATTCGCCCGCATCAGGGCAACTTTTCTCTTTTACCTCGGGAACCGGAGCCGCCGGAGAACGTTTGATATAGATCAACGCCGCCGATCCTCCACGTTGTTGAATGCATAGGCATCTGCAGTCTCAATCATCGGGCGCGTAGTAGGTAGGAAATGCGAAATTTCTTGCAGCCCATTCGCGGTGATATGCGATGATCACATTTAACGTTGTCAAAGAGCAGCACGGCTGGGCCATCCGGATGGATGAGCGCATGGTTACACCTTTCTGGTCGAGAGATTTGGCGATCCGTGAGGCGAACTGCTTGGCCCGCGCCATCCGCTGCCATGGCGAGTGCGCGGAAGTAATTGTCGAGGATGCCGTCCCAAGCGAGCCGCTTACGAAAACCACGGACACAAGATCCGCCGCGGCTTGAGGCGCTCCCGAAGGATGGTGGGAGTATGGGATGCTGGCGGGGCCAGCGGCCAGGCCCACGTTGAAGGGGCCTCAGGACCATGCTTGTCGACATCGACGACTTCGCGGGCCGACGCAGACCGCGCCTCAAGAGTGCGCTGAGCTTGCGGTTTCGGCCATGGCCGTGGGCACGTGGACCATCTCCGCCGTGGGACGACGAAGCTCCGATCCGGGCCGAGCTGTTTAGTGTCGAGCGGCTTGAAGAACACGCGCGCAGCCTTGCCACCGCGCAAGCCGTGATGTCCGACCACGTGAAGGGTCCCTCATTGACGGCGAGGCTTGCCGACAATGAAGCTTCGCTTCTGGCGGCTTACCGCGACGTCGCCACGGCTGTCGATGCGGGGGCGGCAATCACTCCCACGGCCGAGTGGCTGATCGACAATTTTCATGTGGTGGAGAAGCAGATCCGGGAGGTCCGGGTCGATCTACCGCCCGGCTACTATCGCCAGTTGCCCAAGCTCGCCAGCGGACCTTTCGTGGGGTATCCGCGCGTGCTCGGCGTGGCATGGGCGTACGTAGCCCATACCGACAGCCTCTTCGACCCAGAGATGCTGCGCCGCTACCTGCGCGCTTATCAGGAAGTGCAGCCGCTGAGCATTGGCGAACTGTGGGCGGTAGCGACCACCCTGCGCATCGTGCTCCTCGAGAACCTCAGGCGGATCGCCGAGCGCGTTGTCGACAGTCGAGCGGGGCGCGGCGCCGCGGACGTCGTGGCGGACCGGTTGCTGGGGACGGGCGGCCGTGTCGTCGAGCCAGCCGAGGCCGCCCTTCCGCCACATCCACAGACAACGTTCCCAGAGAGTTTTCTCATGCAGTTGGTCCATCGGCTGCGCGATCAGGATCCCAGCATTGCGCCGGCGTTAGAGTGGCTCGACGAGCAACTGGCCCGGCAGGGAAAGACTGCCGAAGCCGTCGTTCGCGGCGAACACCAGAGACAGGTCGCCGGCGCCGTCACCGTGCGTAACATCATCACCAGCATGCGCCTCATCACCGACGTCGATTGGACGGAGCTGTTCGAGCGCGTCAGCCTAGTCGATGACGTCTTCGAGGCCGGCAGCGCCTTCGAGCACATGGATTTCCCGTCGCGCAATCTCTATCGCAACGCAGTCGAACACCTCGCTCGCGGTTGTGAACTCACCGAATTGGAAGTAGCCCAAGCGGCAGTGGAGACGGCGAGGCGCGCGTTCGAGGCGAGTGCCGATGACGGCAATGTCCGCCTGGCAGATCCCGGCTACTATTTGATCGCGGGCGGGCGTGCCGGATTCGAAGCGGCGATCGGTTTCAGGTCGTCTCCGCTGGCCTGGCCGCGACTGGCCTATCGCGCGCTGGGAATCGGCGGCTATGTCGGCTCCGGCGCGATCGTCGCAGCCGGCTTGCTGGCCGTTCCGCTTTCTGTCGCCGCATTAGGTGGCCTGGAGTGGAGATGGCTGCTGCTGTTAGGAATTCTCGGATTCGTACCAGCGATCGACTTGGCCGTTGCGGTCGTCAACTACCTCGTCACCCGAGGCTTCCGAGCCACCTTGCTGCCGGCGCTCGAGCTGCGCGGAGGAGTCCCTGCGGACCTGCGCACTCTGGTCGCCGTGCCGACGCTGCTGACCTCGCTCAAAGAAATCGAGGAGCAGATCGGCCGGCTCGAGATCCACTACCTGGCAAGCGCTCAAGGTGAACTTCATTTCGCGCTGCTGTCCGATTGGCGCGATGCGCCAAGCGCGCACGAGGACGGCGACGATGAGCTGCTGGCCGCTGCGAAAGACGGCATCGCGAGGCTGAACCAACTCTACGGACCTGCAATGGGCGGCGACCGCTTCCTGCTGTTGCATCGGCGGCGCGTATGGAGCGAATGCGAAGGCTGCTGTATGGGGTGGGAACGAAAGCGTGGGAAGCTGTGCGAGCTCAATCGTCTCCTGCGGGGCGCCAAGGACACCACATTCGTGGCGCCCCCCTCTGTGCCCAATAATGTGCGGTACGTTATTACGCTCGATGCGGACACGCGGCTCCCGCGCGAGACGGTCGGACGGCTCATCGGCAAGATGGCGCATCCTCTGAACCGGCCGCGCTTTGACGCAGATCTGGGGCGCGTCGTCGAAGGCTACGGTATCCTGCAGCCGAGGGTCACGCCTGCACTGCCGGTGGGGCGCGAAGGCTCGCTCTTTCTGCGCGTATTCTCCCGCGCAACCGGCATAGATCCCTACGCCGCAGCGGTCTCGGACGTGTACCAAGACCTCTTCGGCGAGGGCTCATATACGGGCAAGGGTATCTACGATGTAGACGCCTTTGAGGCGGCGCTACACGGACGCGTGCCCGAGTCAACGCTCCTCAGCCACGATCTGTTCGAGGGGATATTCGCTCGCGCCGGCCTGGCCTCTGATGTCGAGGTGGTGGAGGATTTTCCTCCTCGCTATGACGTTGCCGCTCTTCGCCACCACCGCTGGGCGCGAGGCGACTGGCAGCTGCTGCCTTGGCTCTTCGGACGTGGGCCCAGACGGGCCGATCATCGGCCACGGTCGGGGGTTCCCGCGATCGGCCGCTGGAAGATCCTCGACAACCTGCGGCGGTCGCTGGCTGCGCCGGCGGTTGTTGTGGCGCTGATCGCAGGATGGGCCATGCCGCTTGAAGAAGCCGCGGTCTGGACCGCATTCATTCTATCGACGATCGTCCTGCCGCCATTCATTCCCGTGATCGCGGAGATCGCGCCGCGCCGCCCCGGCGTGACGCTGCGCAGTCATGTCCGGGCTCTGGGCGCGGAGCTGCGCCTTGCGCTTATCCAGTCTGGCTTGATGATCGTTTTTCTGGCTCACCAGGCTTGGCTGATGGGTGACGCAATCGTTCGCACCCTCATACGGCTCGCGGTTACGCGCCGCAACCTTCTCGAATGGGTCCCTGCGGCCCACGCGGCGTTCGGACCGCGTCCACGGGCGCGGCGTTTCTACCGTCGAATGTCGGGGGCCTTGGTCATTGGCGCTGTAGCCGTGGGCGTCGCTTGGCTCTGGGGACACCAAACGTGGCCCTTGGCCGCCGTATTCGCGGGAGCTTGGTTCGCCTCTCCGACCGTCGCACTTTTGGCGAGCCTGTCGCCTCGAGTCTTGGGCCGGCGTCCGCTGGCCGAGGCCGACGCGCATAGTTTACGCCGTATCGCCCGGAGGACATGGCGTTTCTTCGAAGCATCGGTCACACCGACCGACAACATGCTTCCGCCAGACAATTTGCAGGAAGCTCCAGAGTTCGTGTTAGCCCATCGCACATCGCCGACCAATATCGGCCTCTATTTGTTGTCGGTAGCCTGCGCGCGCGACTTCGGGTGGATCGGGACCCTCGAGGGTGTGGAGCGGCTCGAGGCGACGCTCGCGACCATGGATCGGCTGACGAAGTACCGGGGCCACTTCTTCAATTGGTACGACACACGTGACTTGCGTCCGCTCGATCCGCAGTACGTGTCCTCGGTCGACAGCGGGAACCTTGCTGGACACCTGATCGCGCTCGCCAACGCGTGCCATGAGTGGAGTACCTCGGCCATGGCGGAGCAGCAGCGCATGCAAGGCGTGGCGGATGTTCTCGACCTGGTCCGGGACGAGGCTCGCCGGTTGCGCGGCCTGCGCAAGTCCCAAGCGGTGTCATGGCGGCGGCTCGATGACGAGATTGCACGACTAGCCTCTAGCCTGCTTCAGGCGAGCGTCCGCGCCATTGGTATCGAACAGCAGCTTGCGGAACTTTCCGAACAGGCCGCGATCCTGGCCGACGCCGTCCATCAGACCGTTCTCGAAGAAAGCGACCAGGCGGGTGCGGACCTGCAGTTCTGGGCGGATGCAGTAGGCGCCTGCATAGAAAGTCACCGGCGCGATCTTTGCGCGACTAGCGCAGCCTCGCTGGAGGCGCGGCTGAAGTCACTGGAGGAAACCGCGCGGTCGACAGCGCTGTCGATGAAGTTCGACTTTCTGCTCGACCCCGACCGGCTGCTGCTCTCAATCGGATACAGGGCGCCTGAGGGCGAGCTCGATCCGCGCTGTTATGACCTTCTCGCCTCGGAGGCGAGGCTCGCAAGCTTCATGGCCATCGCCAAGAGGGACGCACCGGCGCGGCATTGGTTCCGGCTGGGCCGTGCGGTGACCGAGGCGGCGAATGGCGCAGCACTGATCTCGTGGTCGGGCTCGATGTTCGAGTACCTGATGCCTTCCATCGTCATGAAGGCGCCAGCCGCGAGCTTGATCGAGCAGACCAATCGGCTGATTGTCCGCCGCCAGATCGAGTATGGAGCGACGATGCGGGCGCCGTGGGGCGTCTCGGAGTCCGCATACAACGCGCAGGATCTGGAGTTCACCTACCAATACTCCAACTTCGGCATTCCAGGTCTCGGCCTGAAGCGAGGGCTGGCGGACAATGTCGTGGTCGCTCCCTATGCCACCGCCTTGGCGAGCATGGTTGACCCTCAGGCCGCCGTGCAAAACTTCGAGCGGCTCGAGGCCCTCGGCGCCCGCGGCCGTTACGGTTTCTACGAGGCGCTGGACTTCACGCGAGCCCGCGTCCCGGACGGAGATAGCGTTGCCATTGTGCGTGCTTTCATGGCCCACCACCAAGGCATGACGATCACCGCGATCGCCGATGCCCTGCTGGACGGCGTGATGCGAAACCGCTTCCATGCCGAGCCGATCGTTCAAGCGACAGAGTTGCTTTTGCAGGAACGCGTACCACGCGAGGTCACGGCGACTCCACCGTTGGTCTCGGATGCGATGTCGGCGGCCAGGATCCGCGAGATCGAAGGAGCCGGCACTTGGCGAAAGGCCAGCCCGTACAGCGCTACGCCGGCCACGCAACTGCTGTCGAACGGCCGCTACTCCGTGATGCTTACGGCGGCCGGGTCCGGCTACAGTGCCTGGCGCGACCTGGCTGTGACCCGCTGGCGAGAGGACGCCACCTGCGACGATTGGGGCTCGTACGTCTTCTTGAGGGACATCGCGAGCGGCAAAGTCTGGTCGGCGACCTACCAGCCGACTGGTACCGAGCCTGAGGCGTGCGAGGTCACCTTCAACGAGGATCGCGCTGAGTTCACGCGTCGAGACGGGGCGCTGACGACCAACATGGAGGTGCTGGTTTCCGCCGAAGACGATGCGGAGGTGCGCCGGGTGACCATTTCCAATCTCGGCGACCAACTGCGCGAGATTGAGGTGACTTCCTACCTCGAATTGGCTCTGGCGCCGCAGGCCGCAGACCTGGCACACCCCGCATTCTCGAAACTGTTCATCGAGACCGAGCATCTCGCCGGCCTCGGCGCCATATTGGCGACCAGGCGGCGGCGGGCGCCCACGGACCCGCAAATCTGGGCTGCGCACTTGGTGGTTGTCGACGGTATGGCGGCGGGCAAGCGCGAGTTCGAGACCGATCGCGCGCGGTTTCTGGGTCGAGGCGGCAGTATTCGCGCGCCGGGCGCAGTGATGGGGGGCCGGCCACTCTCCGGCTCGACCGGTGCGGTGCTCGATCCGATATTTGCCTTGCGCCGCCGGGTGCGGATCGCGCCGGGCGCGACGGCACGGATCGACTTCTGGACGATGGTCGCCTCCTCGCGCCAGGAGATTCTCGATCTTGCCGACAAGCACCACGATGTCGGCGCCTTCGAGCGCGCCGCTGCGCTCGCCTGGACGCAAGCCCAGGTGCAATTGCACCACCTCGGCATCACTCGCGGCGAGGCCGGGCAATACCAGCGTCTGGCGGGTCACCTCGTCTACGCGGCGCCCGTGCTGCGCGCGCCGTCGGAAACCATCGAAAGCGGGAGTGGTGGGCAGCCGGGCTTGTGGGGCATGGGCATATCTGGCGATCTGCCGATCATCCTGGTCCGCATCTCCGACATCGACCAACTCAGTGTGGCGCGCGAGGCGCTCCAGGCGGTGGAATATTGGCGGATGAAACGGCTTGCGGTGGACTTGGTTATCGTCAACGAGCTCGCCTCCTCCTACGTTCAGGATCTCCAGACCGCGCTGGAAACCTTGGTGAGGGCCAGCCAATCCCGGCCCCAGATTGGAGAAGATGGGCCAGCCGGGCACACCTTCATGCTGCGCTCCGACCTGACCTCGCCGGAGGCCTTGGGTCTTCTTGCGTCCGTCGCGCGAGTTATCCTGGTCGGAGCGCGCGGACGGCTCGCCGATCAGCTTGAGCGCGCGCCCGCAGTCAGACCTGGGCCCCGGGTCACAGCACAGCGTGCTCTGCCCGCCTCCGAGCTTCAGATCTCGCGACGGCCGCCTGGCGTGGAGTTCTTCAATAGCCTGGGTGGCTTCGCCAAGAGTGGCCGCGACTACGTGACGATCCTCGGCCCGGGTCAATCGACGCCAGTGCCGTGGATCAACGTGATCGCCAATCCTACCTTCGGTTTCCTGGTGTCCGCGGAAGGCGGCGGTTACGCCTGGTCAGTGAACAGTCGCGAGCATCAGCTGACGCCTTGGTCCAACGATCCAGTCACTGATCAACCGGGCCAAGCTTTCTATCTTCGGGATGAGGAGACTGGACGTCTCTGGAGCCCCACAGCGCTGCCGATCCGGGACGAAGCGGCCACTTATTCGGCGCGCCATGGATGGGGTTACAGCCGTTTTGAGCACACCTCACAAGGCATCGCTGCGGAGCTACTCGAGTATGTACCGCTCGCTGATCCGCTGAAGATCTCGCGCCTGAGAATGCGCAATCTTTCGGGCCGCACCAGACGGCTGTCGGTGACGGCTTACGTGGAATGGGTTCTCGGTGCGTCCCGCGGCGCGGCGGCGCCATCTATCACCACGCGCATCGATCCGGAAAGCGGGGCGATGATTGCAAACAACCTATGGAATCCGGCCTTCGCGAGACGCTCCGCTTTCGCGGACCTGGCTGGACGCCAAACGAGCTGGACAGGCGATCGCCGGGAATTTATCGGCCGCAACGGCGCGCTTGCTTGGCCGGCGGCCCTGATTAACGGGACTCCACTATCGGGGCGGGTCGGCTCCGGACTTGATCCTTGCGCCGCTCTCCAGACCACGGTCGAGATCGCGCCGAACGGTGTTGCCGAAATCGTCTTCTTCCTCGGCGACGCCCACGACGAGGCGGAGGCGCAATCGTTGATCGCGCGCTACCGTCTGGCGGACCTAGACGCCGTGCTCACCGAGGTCCGTGGGTTTTGGGATGAGTTAGTCGGCGCAGTCCAGGTCCGAACGCCGGACCGGTCGATGGACATCATGCTCAACGGCTGGCTCATCTACCAAACGCTCGCCTGCCGCGTCTGGGCGCGATCTGGTTTCTACCAAGCCAGTGGCGCCTATGGCTTCCGGGACCAGTTGCAGGACTGCATGGCGCTCGCCGCGATCCGCCCATCGATAACCCGCGAACATCTCCTCAGGACCGCTCGCCGCCAGTTCGTCGAGGGCGACGTCCAGCACTGGTGGCTTCCGCACTCAGGCCAGGGAGTGCGCACGCGTATATCGGACGACCGCGTGTGGCTCGCCTACGCCGTCGCGCACTATGTGAGAGTCACCGCCGACACCCTCGTGCTCGATGAAGTCGTCCCGTTCCTGACAGGCCAGGCGCTGCAGCCAGGCGAGAGCGACAGCTTCTTCCAGCCGATCGTCTCGGACCAAACCGCAAGCCTCTACGAACATTGTGCCCGTGCGCTGGACGCGAGCCTAGCGGTCGGCAACCATGGCCTTCCGCTGATCGGCGGCGGCGATTGGAACGACGGCATGAACCGCGTCGGCGAAGGCGGCCGGGGCGAGAGTGTCTGGCTTGGCTGGCTGTTGCACGCCGCTCTCGACGCCTTCGCAACCATCGCTGATACGCGCGGTGACGCGACGCGGGCGGCGAACTGGCGGGAGCATATGCAAGCGCTGAAGACTGCCTTGGAAAGCGAAGCTTGGGACGGGGACTGGTATCGGCGGGCCTGGTTCGACGACGGCACTCCGCTAGGCTCGGCAACGAACGAAGAGTGCCGCATCGACTCTATTTCTCAGTCATGGGCAGTGATCTCCGGCGCGGCGCGGCCCGACCGCGCGGCCCAAGGTATGAGGGCCGTCGACCGCGAGCTGATTCTGCACCACGAAGGGTTGGCGTTGCTGTTCACGCCGCCGTTTGATCGCTCGCCGCTCGACCCTGGTTACATCAAGGGCTATCCGCCGGGCGTCCGCGAGAATGGCGGCCAGTACACGCATGCCGCCCTCTGGTCCGTGATGGCCTTTGCAGGCCTCGGAGATGGCGACAAGGCAGCAGCGCTCTTCTGGATTCTTAATCCGATCAACCACGCCCGCACGCGCGTCGACATGCACCGCTACAAGGTGGAGCCCTACGTCGTCGCCGCCGACGTCTACGCAGCATCCGGCCATGTCGGGCGCGGCGGCTGGACCTGGTACACGGGCTCGGCCGGCTGGATGCAACGCGCTGGCGTCGAGTGCATCCTCGGACTTCGCATCGAAGGCAGGACTCTGCGTCTTGACCCGTGCATTCCCAAGTCGTGGCCCCGTTTCGAGATCACCCTCCGCCACGGCGCGTCACGGTACGAGATCGTGGTCGAGAACCCGCAAAGCGTGCAGCGAGGCGTCGCGGCGGCGGAGCTCGATGGCGCGACGATCACCGCGCGGCCGCTCTCCTTCCCACTCAAAGACGACGGCGCCACCCATCGGCTGCAAGTCTGGCTGGGCTAACCCGCCACGCTTCCGGTTCGCGTCAACGGTCGGCACCTGCCTAAAGCTGACATTGACCGGTCAAGAGACGTCTGCTCTGCCCTCAAGAGCGGACATTCCATAGTCGCCATTACGCGAATTGGACGCTCGGTAAAGGTCGGCTTCGACGATACAGGCTTGCCTAACGAGATCACACCGTCTCGAAGCATCGGCCGCTGCTGACAGTGAACCGCATTCAGTTCAGCGCTTCTCACGTTGGATGTCGCTGGATTTTCTTTGATCCCCCGGTGCACAAGAATTAAACTCTCGTTCCAATCCATCATCGGCGCGACGGAGAATAAATGATCCAACATATTGATACTATTTCTCTTTACCATATCGCCCGTGGCTGACTGATATGGGCCGAGGACAATCCGAAGCGACACCTAAAGCATATTCCCTTCGTTTCAAGCGCTTACGTTCACGGCGTGGTTGGCTCCGCCGATATCCTGATTTGGCCGGTACGACACTGCAGGACCAGATGAACTCGTGCAGCACCGCGGTCCGGCGCAAAGCATCGGATGCGCAATGGTCGCCGCCATCCAACAGCTCCGCCGCCCGCCCCGCGGGAGGCGGCTATTCCCAGGACCAGGCGGAGAAGTCGTTCTCGAATTGCGGGACTTCCTTCCACACACCCTTCAGCTTCTTGTTCGCAATGGTGATCCATTGCGGCTGGAACAGGAAGCCGGCGACCGCGTCGGTTGCCAGAACGGCTCGCCATTGTGGAATTTGACGCCCTTGCGAAGCTTGAACGTATAGGTCTTCAGGTCGGGCGATGCCTGCCAGCTCTCGGCGAGCAACGGCGATACCGAACCATCCTCGTTGATCTTGGTCAGCGTCTCATAGAGGTTATAGAGCGTGACCTCGGCAATCGCCGCAGCGGCTGCAGTGGTAGGATCGAGCCCCGGCGGCTCCAGCGTCATGCCCATGACGACGTCGTCCTTCTTGCCCTGCGCCAGGCCCGGCAGCGGCGCGGCGGCGAACGCGGCGAAGAGTGCAAAGACGGCTAGTTTCCTGAACATTCGCTTGCTCCCCTGACATGTCGCGTGACCAGACCCGCTGATAGTCAACACCGCTTACCTTCGTGGCCAGGGCCAGTTGCTTCATGAAGGTCTCGCTCAGCACGTCGCCATGATCGGCCGCAAGCTCCTCAAACCGTGCGCGCCAGGCGGTGTGATTGATGGCGCGCCAGATCGGCTCCACCTCAAATCCGTCGGCGGGCATTTCCTCGATCTCGGCCCCAAGGGCTTCCAGCTTGGCAAGAGCGCCCCTGAATGCTGCGGCGACATCGGCGGCAACCGGCCGGCCGAGCGGCGCCAGGCAGAATGCAATCCTGCACCCGCGCAGATCGCCGTTTGGCGCCGATCCCTCGACAAAATTCCACTGCGGGAAGCCCATCGACCACGGATCGGAAGCGTCTTCTCCCGACATTGCCTGCATCACCAGGGCCGTGTCCGCGACGGTGCGTGTCATCGGGGGTCACATAGGTCTGGTTGCCGAAAGCGTCCTGCGCCTGGCTGTGGGGAATAACGCCGTTGCTTTGCTTCAGCCCGACAACGCCGTTGCAGGCCGCCGGAATCCGCGTCGAGCCGCCGCCGTCCGTCGCGATCGCAAGAGGCGCGATGCCGCTGGCAACCGCAACCGCCGCTCCCCCGCTCGAACCGCCGCTCGAGCGCGCGCCACTCCAGGCATTGCGCGTGCGGCCGAACAACGGCGAATCCGTCAGGCACTTGGTGCCGAACTCCGGCGTCGTGGTCTTGCCAAGCAGGATGGCGCCCACTGCCCGCATTCGCGCCACGGCGACCGCATCATGGTCAGGAACGTTGTCCTTGTAGGGGATCGCTCCGAAGGTCGTTCGCACCCCCTTGGTGTTGACCAGATCTTTCACCGTGAACGGAATGCCGTGAAGAAGGCCCAGCGGCTCCCCGACCATCACCGCACGCTCCGCCTTCCTTGCCTCGGCCATGGCCTCATCGCCGCAAAGCGTGATGAAGCAGTTCAATGAGGGCTGCATCCGCTCGGCGCGCGCAAGGACGGCACGCATGATCTCAACCGGCGAAACGTCTTTGCGGACAACCCGCGCGCGGAGTTCGGTCGCGGGCAGAAAGCACAGTTCATCACTCATCGCGCTAAAATCCCCAGGGTCGAATTGACGCAAAGATGACATTCACATTGACTATTGTCGGTCCAGATTCGCAAACTGGGATCGGAAGTGGGAACCTCGCTGTTTCGTCGGGACACGCGGGGAATGGAGCTGACGGCAGCCAGCCGCGCCTTGCTGTCGCGCACGCGTGAAGCGCTGGCCTTGACGGCTGAAGGCTTCGAGGCAGCCCGCGCGGTGGCGACGGGGCGCCGGGGAAGATTGTCAGTCGGATACATGTTCGCGCTCGCCCACGCCCTGTTTGGATCTTTTGAGGGAGAGCCGCCGACAGTTCCTCTTCCGGTTCAGGCATTCCCGAGTTGCTGGCGTATTGCGCTATGCATCACGTAATGTCCACACGCGGTACTTCAGCTTGATCCGTGAGCGGATGGGCGGAGCACGCTTTGATGCGCGACGGCCATCCATTTCCTGGCTAGCGAACCTCTTCGAATCCGGCGAGGGCAGACGTCAGATTGGCTCCGAGAATCTCCGACAGATATCCGCCTTCCTGGACGAAGACGGTTGGTAGTCCCAACCGTGCGATGGCCGCGCCGATGCGCCGGAATCCTTCGGTGGTCACGGCAAGACCCGCGAGAGGATCATGCTCGGACGCATCGAGACCGAGCGGCACGACCAGGGCGCCGGGAGCAAAGGAACGGATCGTCTTTTCCGCTACGCCGAGCGCCTGAATATAGCCGTCATCCCCGGTGCCGATCGGCAGCGGAAGGTTGAGATTGGCGCCAAGTCCGGGACCCGCGCCGCGCTCGTGGGCATAGCCCCAAACGAAGGGGTTGAAGAAAGTCGGATCGGCGTGGATCGAAACCGTGAGGACATCGGGCCGTTCGTAGAAGATGCCTTGCGTGCCGTTACCATGATGGACGTCGATGTCGAGGATCGCCACGCGCTCATGCCTCAGCCGCAGATGGGCGGCCGCAACCGCGCTGTTGTTGAGATAGCAAAAGCCGCTGGCCAGATCGCGATAGGCGTGATGACCGGGAGGACGGCAGAGTGCGTAAGCCGCATCCTCGCCATCCGTAACCAGTTGAGCTGCCGTCGTCGCCACATCGGTGGCAGCGCAAGCGGCAGCCCAGGTGCCGGGGCCGATCGGACAGGACGTATCGATCGTATGCCAGCCGAGACGACCGACGATGTGGGTCGGGTAAGTCGCGGCGTTGCGGACGGGATGCATGTTGGCGATCATCTCGGGGCCTGAATCCCCAAGCGCGGACCAGGCGTCCCATGCCTCGGCGAGAAAGCCGAGATATTCCGGGCTGTGAACCCTTGCCCGCGGGCCCTGCCCGAAAGCAGTCGGCCCAACCAGATCGTGCTTGCCCGCCTTGAGCCCCGCGAGCAGCCGGTCGGCGCGTTCGGGCTGTTCGGTGGTACGCTTGATGACGCCGCGAACCAGAAAAAATTGCGGATCGTGGCTTCGATGCAGTTCGGTATAGACGGCCTTCACGCAGATACTCCCATCGCTGAAAAACAGAATGCTTGGGCGCCCGCTACCGTGCCGTCGGGCGCGCCGCTCGCGCCTGGTCATTATTTCGCACCAGCGGCCACGAGAGGAATCTCCCGCACCAGTTTTGCGACCTCCCGCCGGGCGTGACCGATGTGGTAATCGATATGCGCCACGATACGCTCCGGCCTTAACACGCATACGCGCTATTTGCACGAGACCGTGCTGGACTACGCCGAAAAGCTCCTGGCCACCTTCCCGGCCGAGATCGGCCACGTCATGTTCACTTGTACCGGCAGCGAGGCCAGCGACCTCGCTTTGCGCGTCGCCCGGACCTGCACCGGCGGCACCGGTTTCATCGTCACCGACAACGCCTGCCATGGCGTGACCAGCGCGCTGGCCGAACTTTCGCCCTCGCTCGGGCTGCCCGCGTCAAAGGACAGCCACGCGCGATTGGTGCCGGCGCCTCACCCGGCCACTGACGGCACCGGCGAAATCCTTGCGCGTCACATCCGCGATGCGCTGGACGACATGGAGAGACACGGCATCCGCCCGGCGGATTACGGGTCGATACCATCTTCTCGAGCGACGGCATCTTCGCCCACCCGCCTGGTTTCCTGCGGCCCGCGGTCGAAGCCATCCGGACTGCCGGCGGCCTGTTCATCGCCGACGAAGTGCAACCCGGCGCGTGCTGATCAGCGTCGCCGACTCACACGGCAATGTTCTCAAGATCCGACCACCGCTGGTGTTCGGTACCGGACATCCCGACCTGCTCGTCGAGAAGCAGGACCAGGCGTTGCTGGCCCTGGATCACGCCTGACGAGATCAACCAAAACGATCTTCGTATCTGGTGATGGCGAGTTCAGCCGGGTCGATCTCGGGCTTGCGGCCCGACAGCAGATCCGCGAGCACACGCCCCGAACCGCACGCCATGGTCCAGCCGAGCGTGCCGTGACCGGTGTTGAGATGGAGGTTGGCATAGCGGGTCGCGCCGATCACCGGCGGGCCGTCCGGCGTCATCGGCCGCAACCCGCTCCAGAATGTGGCGCCGGCCAGATTGCCGCCGCGCGGGAACAGGTCGGTCAGGGAATGGTCGAGCGTCGCCTGTCGGGCCGGATGGAGCTTGTTCGAATAACCTGACACCTCGGCGGTGCCGCCGACACGAATCCGGTCGCCGAGCCGCGTGATCGCCACCTTGTAGCTTTCGTCCATCACCGTCGATACCGGCGCCGCATCGGGATCGGCGATCGGCACCGTGATCGAGTAGCCCTTGACCGGATAGACCGGGATCGGAATGCCGAGCGGCCTGAGCAGGCGCGACGACCAGCTGCCGAGCGCGACCACATAGGCGTCGGCCCGCAACACGCCCACGCTCGTTGCTACACCGGCGATCCCCGTGGCGTCAGCCATCAGCCGCTCGATTGTCGTCTCGAGGCGGAACTGAACGCCGAGCTTCGCTGCCTGCGCCGCGAGCGCCTGCGTGAACATGTGGCAATCGCCGGTCTCATCCTGCGGCAACCGCAGGCCACCGGAGATCTTGTGCTTCACGGCGGCGAGCGCCGGTTCCGCGCCGACGCAGCCATCGCGATCGAGCACCTCGTACGGCACGCCATACTGCTTCAGCACCGCGATGTCGTCGGCGATACCATCGACCTGGGCCTGCTTGCGGAACAGTTGCAGCGTGCCGCGGCTGCGCTCGTCATAGCGGATCGCGGTCTCCGCCCGCAGCGCGCGCAGGCAGTCGCGGCTGTATTCGGCCAGCGGAATCATGCGGCTCTTGTTGACCGCATAGCGCGCCGAGGTGCAGTTGCGCAGCATCTTGGCGAGCCACAGCCACATCGCCGGATCGAGCTTCGGCCGGACCACCAGCGGTCCGTGCTTCATCAACAGCCACTTGACCGCCTTGACCGGCACGCCCGGCCCGGCCCACGGCGAAGAGTAGCCGGGCGATACTTCTCCGGCATTGGCAAAGCTGGTCTCGAGCGCAGTCGCCGCCTGGCGGTCGACGACCGTGACCTCGTGGCCGCTCCTTGCGAGATAGTAGGCGGTGGTAACGCCGATGACGCCGCCGCCGAGAACCAGTACCTTCACGATCGTCCATGCTCCCGCTGCAGCCGCCGCACTGTCGCGCTCGAAACTCTCCGCAGCCCTCGGACTAGCAAGGATCAGGCCACGCGCTTCAGCGCGTCGCCGAGTATCGTCACGATTTCGTCGATCTGGCCGCGCTCGATGATCAGCGGCGGCGACATCGCGATGATGTCGCCGGTGACGCGGACCACGAGGCCGCGGTTGAAGCAGTCGACCATGACATCGTAGGCGCGGCTACCTGCGGCACCCGGCCGTGACGACAGCTCGATGCCGGCGACGAGACCGATGGCGCGGATATCGATCACGTTGGGCGAACCCCGCAGCGAATGCATCGCGTCCTGCCAGTAATCGGCAAGTTCGGCGCCACGCGTCAGCAAGTTCTCCTTCCGGTAGATTTCCAGCGTCGCAAGCCCGGCCGCGCAGGCGACCGGATGGGCGGAATAGGTATAGCCGTGGAACAGTTCGATCTGGCTGGTCGGCCCGACCATCAGCGCATCGTGGATCTTGCGGCTCGCGAATACCGCGCCCAGCGGAATCGTGCCGTTGGTGATTCCCTTGGCGGAAGTGATGAGATCGGGCGTGACGCCGAAATAGTTGGCGGCAAAGGGGGCGCCGAGGCGGCCGAAGCCGGTAATCACCTCGTCGAAGATCAGGAGGATGCCGTGCTTGTCGCACAGCGCGCGCAGGCGCTGCAGATAGCCTTGCGGCGGGAGCAATACGCCGGTCGAGCCGGCGACAGGCTCGACGATAACCGCCGCAATCGTCTCGGAGCCGTGCAGCGCGACCAGACGCTCGACGTCATCGGCGAGTTCGGCGCCATGCGCCGGCAGGCCCCTGCTGAAGGCGTTGCGGGCAAGGTCGTGGGTATGGCTGATATGATCGACGCCCGGAAGATGCGTCGCGAACGCCCTGCGGTTGTTGACCATGCCGCCAACCGACATGCCGCCGAAACCGACGCCATGATAGCCGCGCTCGCGGCCGATCAAGCGGGTGCGCGTCGCCTGCCCGGCGGCGCGATGATAGGCCAGCGCAATCTTGAGTGCGGTGTCGACGGACTCGGAACCGGAATTGGTGAAGAAGACGCGATCGAGGCCGGCGGGCGCGATCGCCGCCAGCTTCTCGGCGAAATCGAACGCGATCGGATGCCCGATCTGGAACGACGGCGCATAGTCCAGCGCCATCAGTTGCCGGGAAACCGCATCGGCGATTTCCCGGCGGCCATGGCCGGCGTTGACGCACCACAGCCCGGCCGATCCGTCGATCACCTTGCGGCCATCGACCGTCGTGTAGTGGATGCCTTCGGCGGAGGCGATCAGGCGCGGCTCTGCCTTGAACTGCCGGTTTGCCGTGAACGGCATCCAGAATGCGTCGAGGGCTAACGTGTTCGGAATCTGGTGAATGGTCACGGGCGGGCTCCTGCTTGCGGCTTTCCGCATCGACATCATGTTGAAGAATATGCATCAAGTCCTTTTCTTATAACTTATAAGCCATTGATTTCACATCATTTGACTGATAGTCTTTGTGCAATCCGCAACACCCTCAACAGCAGCATCTCAAGTCCGGGAGTGGCTATGAGCATCGATGTCGGCGACCGGCTGCGCTTCGTCCGCAGCCGCAACAAATTGTCCCAGCGTGAACTCGCCAAGCGTTCCGGGGTGACCAACTCGACGATCTCGCTGATCGAATCCAACCAGATGAATCCCTCGGTCGGCGCGCTCAAGCGCATCCTCGACGGCATCCCGATGGGAATGGCGGAATTCTTCGCGCTCGAACCCGACCGGCCGCGCAAGGCATTTTACCGGGCCGACGAGTTGAGCGAGATCGGCAAAGGGCCGATCTCCTTTCGCCAGGTCGGCGACAACCTGTTCGGCCGCGCGCTGCAGATCCTGAAGGAGCGTTACGAACCGGGTGGCGACACCGGGCGGGTTCCGCTGGTCCATGACGGCGAAGAAGGCGGCATCATTCTCAGCGGCCGGCTCGAGGTGACCGTGGACAGCGAGCGCCGCATCCTCGGACCCGGCGACGCCTATTATTTCGAGAGCCGCCGGCCGCATCGTTTCCGCTGCATCGGCGCCAAACCATGCGAGGTGATCAGCGCCTGCACACCGCCGACATTCTGACGGCGACAAGGTTTGATCGAAGGACCGGCACCCCGTCAAAGGCGGTCCCGACACCTTGTGATCAGGTCGTCAAGGATCGCCATCGTCCCGCGCGGTCAAGGAAACGCTCACCCATCGAATAGCAGGCGCGGCGACCAGAACGATGGGCACCATGAGTGCCCAGGAAGTCAGCCATGACACCAGCCAATGGGCGACAAAGTCGCCGTCCACGAGAAACTCGTAGCTGGCGACGGCGGACGCCACCGCCGCCGTGAGGCCGGACTGAATGACCCCGAACAGGAAGTGTGCGTATCGTCGCGGAATCTTCGGCACGGCAGCTTTCCCGGGCGGGTCAGGCAGCCGCGGACTGCGCCCTCCGATTGGCTTCGAGCCTCCGGTCGACCAGAGCGACAATTCCATCGAGCACGGGATGACTCATGCCTTTCTGTCTTGCTACAAGCTGAACGAGCTTGTCCGCTCGTTCGATGTTCGAGGCACCGTTGTTGAGCGCACGCGCGGCAGACGCAGGACGCGAGAGGCTTTCGGCTGCGCCCGCGTACTTTTCGAACGGCACCAGTTCGTCCCGGGACGCGCCGATCTTCATGCAAACCTCGACCACGAAATCGTAGATCGAGCGCGATTCCTCCAGATCCGCATGAACGGCCTCCCGGGCCGTCCGCATGCCGTCCTCGGTGATGCACCGATAATTTCCGGCCATCAGCATCGCCCACTTGGCCAGCGGCACGAACACCGAATCGTGGAACCGCAGCTTCACCGGCAACTCCATCCTGCCGTCGAGAGCGTCGAAGCGCGCCGCATCGATCTCCCTCTCCAGGCGGCGCACGATCTCGTTGCCCTTCTCGACGTCGAAACGCGCGACCTTGAAATTCGTCGGAAGCGTCACCTGCAGCACGTTGGCCTTTGCATCGGGCGGCCTAATCGCCTGTGGGTCGGGACTGCAAAGCGTCAACGTTGCCGGATCGAAATTGTCCCATACGGCAGGCGCCGTATAGGCGGGCTTCAAGGACTCGACATCGAGCCCCGGGATGCGTCTCATATACGGCAGCGGCGGCATGTTCATAATGGACATGCAAGGGACCCCGGATGACGCGATGGCCTCCAGAAGCTCGCGGACCCCCGGCGATCCGTATTGCGGCTCCTGCATCGCAAGGCCGATCAGATCGTACTCGCGTGGATCGACATCCGCCGGGCCGCCCGCGAAGACCCTACCGGGCAGATTGCGGGAATCGAGTTCGATTTGTCCGTCGCGACCGCGCACTGGCATGCGGACGCGAAATCCTTCCGAATTGATCAGGTCGGCCTCGGCCGGCAGACACACCAACTTCACCAAATGTCCGCCGAAGAGTATCTTTGACGCCAGCAACGAACCGTAGGACGCACCGAGAATGAGGATGTTGTATTTCGACATCGGGTTTTTCCTGGAGGTTTCGGTCTCAGGTGCTCCGTTCAGCCGGTGCGACGGGTTCGGAACGAACAGGCGACGCGGCTAGGCCGGGACAGACGACAAAATTTCGACAAGGGCGGAAAGTCCGTGGACGCGATAGTCCGGTGCGAGACCGAATTCGTCCATTTGCATCCGCACCGCCTTGAACATCGTCAGCGGCGCGATCAGATCGCTCTTTCGGCAGGCCTCTCCCATCGCCTCGGGCGTCACGCGTTCGATCCAGACGGTGTTCAGCCCGGCGGATTTCGCGCCGATCGCATCCCACGGATTCGAGGACACGAACAGAATTTCGGCGGATGCGACCCCGAGGCGGGCCTCGACCAGCGCGTAGACCTCCGGGCTGGGCTTGAAAATCCGCTTGGAGTCGATGCTGATGGTCGCATCGAGTACGCTCTCCAATCCGGTATTTCGGACGAGCGTGGTCAGCATGTCGGTGCTGCCGTTGGATAATATCGCGAGCTTGTAGTCCTTCAGATCGGCAAGCGTTCGCCTCACGTCGGGGTAAAGCTCCAGGTGGACATATTTGTCCATTATCCGCTCGAACACTCTATCGTCGTGCTTCAAGCCAAGCGTTCTCAGCGTATAGACCAGCGATTCGCGGGTGATGACCGAGAAATCCTCGTAACGGCGCATCAGCGAACGAAGCCAGGTATATTCGAGCTGCTTGATCCGCCAAACCTGTGTGATCATTTCGCCGTAGCCGGGAAAGGCCTCGTCCGTGATCGCGGCTACCGATTGGATATCGTACAGGGTTCCGTAGGCGTCGAAGACAACTGCTCTTATGGTCACTGAACACCTCTCGTTCGAGATGACGATCGGCCCTCTCCGGGAAGCACGATCGCAAATTGGCGGGACGGTCCTCCGGTAGCGGTTATTCCGCTTCCACGCCGGTATGGACCTGGAAGAGAAACGCATCGAAGCGTTTCTCGTTGTCGAAGTCGCGTCCGGCAATCAGCGTGCCCAGAACTCCGCCCAGGAATCCGAGCGGTAGTGACACGATCGTGGGGTTGACGAGCGGCCACAAGGCATCCGCACCGCGCATCGCCGGCCCGATCATCGCCAGCACGACCGAAGACACCAGGCCAAGCGCCATTCCGCCGATCACCCCGCCGGTATTGAAGCGTCGCCAGAACAGCGAAAGGACCAGTACGGGAAAGTTGGCGCTGGCGGCGACGCAGATCGCGAGGATGACCAGCACCGCGACGTTGACGCCTTGCGCGAGGATGCCGAGCGCGATCGCCAGCACGCCGATGGCAACGGCGGCACCACGGGCGATCCAAACCTCCTGCTTTCCCTCGACCTGCCCGCGCTTGAACCAGTTGGCATAGAAATCGTGAGCGATCGCGCTCGATGTCGACAGCGTGAGGGCCGAAACCACCGCCAGAATGGTCGCCACCGCCACGGCGGCGACGAAGCCGAGCATCAGATCTCCACCGAAGCTCCCCTTGCCGCCGCCGAGATATTGCGCCAACAGCGGCAGCGTCAGATTGCCGCCCTTGTCCGCGGCACGGATCGCATCCTGCCCTATGAAATTGGCCGCGGCCAGGCCGAACAGCGTGGTGCACGCGAAGAAGGCGCCGGCCAGGAACATCACCCAGACTACCGACCGGCGCGCGGCCTTTGCGTCCGGCACGGTATAGAAGCGCGTCATGACATGCGGCAAACCCGCCAGGCCGAGGACATAACCGAGGCCCAACGAAATCTGGTCGAAGGGGTTCTTCAGATAATTGCCCGGTAGTAGATAATTGGCCGTGTATTTCTGTTCGGCCTGGGCGAACAGCGTCAATGGGTTGAAGTTGACCATGCCCAGGACCATCACGAGGATGATTGCGCCGGCGCTGAGCATGAGCACCGCCTTGACGATCTGGACCCAAGTCGTCGCGAGCATTCCACCGAACGCGACGTAGACGATCATGCTGATACCGACGAAGATCACCGCCCAGTCGTAGGAAATGCCGGTGAGCAGTCGCACCAGAACCCCCGCGCCCGCCATCTGCGGCATCAGGTAGGCGAAATTGACGACGACGGTTCCCGCGATGACTGCGAGAAGCGAGGTTCGCGTCTGCATTCGGCTGCGAACGATGTCGCCGAGGGTATATTTCCCGGTGTTCCGCATCGGCTCGGCGATGAGAAAGAGTACCGTGCAGAAAGCGACCAGAGGCCCGAGGGCATAGAATGCTCCGTCCATTCCATAAAGCGCGGTGAGTCCGGTGAATCCAAGGAACGCCGCAGCGCTGCACCAGTCCCCGGCCAAGGCAAAGCCATTCTGGGCCGCGGTAAGTCCGCTGTCGGCGGCATAGAAATCGCTGGTAGTCGCGGTGCGCCTGGCCGCCCAATAGGTGATCCCTAGGGTGATCAACAGGATGACCGCGAAGATCCCGAGAGTGATGCTCATTTCAACGTTCCCTTCCAGCAATTTCCAAAGCAGCGCGCGCCGCCAAGGGATCGAACTTGTCGCGAGCGATGCGGCCGTAGGCGATCGCAAGCAGCCAGGAGAGCAGGTAATTGAATGCGATGAGGACAAATCCCAGGTTCACCGCGCCGAAGATCTTCGTCCCCACCCAGCCCTTGGCAAACGCGGCGAGCACGGTCAGGCCGATGTAGCCGGTCATGAAGAGGACCGTCATCGGTACGAGGTATTTGATCTTTTCGCCTATCAGCGCTCTCACCGAGGCGTGCGCAGCCTCTGGCGATCTTCCGTTGCCGGCCATTTGATTTCCTCCCGTTAGCCCTGGACGCGTCTTCAATGCTCCGGATGTCCGGGCATGGCGGCCGGTATTCCCGCTTGTTCCCGCGGGTTCGCCGAGTTGCTTCGGCAATGGCAATGCGTCTTTACGAGAGCGGCCGTAAGTGACAAAATGAATAATAACGATGATGAGTATCGAATTGTTCGATTATGAGGCCCGATCATGAACTTCGACATCGATTGCCTCCGTTCATTCGTGGTCGTCGCCGACACCATGAGCATCTCGCGAGCCGCAGAGAGTGTCGGACGGTCGCAATCGACCGTCAGCCAGCAGATTGCCAAGCTGGAGACCCAGGTGGGAAAGGCCCTGCTGGTGCGTCGGAAAGGGCTCGTGATCGAATTGACGTCGGAAGGCGGAAAGCTGCTTCAGTTCGCGAGGCGAATACTTCAGCTCAACGACGAGGCGTATGCTTCCATGTCCGACGACGTACTCACGGGTTTCGTCCGGCTCGGCGTGCCGTTCGATTTCTTCGGGCGCGACTTCGCCACATGGCTCGCCGCATTCAAGAACAAGCATCCGATGGTCGGCCTTGAGATCGAGGCCAATCAGTCCGAGACTCTCTCAAAGCGCAGCGCACGCGGCGAATTCGATCTTGCCTTCTTCAAGCAGGAAGCCGGAGCGAAGAACGGCACCGTCGCGTTGCGCGAGCAACTGGTTTGGGTGAGCGGCCCCAATTACTCTCCTGACGCGCTGCACTCCCTCCCTCTGATTCTTTTTCCGGAAGGCTGCGCCTACCGGCGCTTCGCGATCGCCGCATTGAAGGATCAGAATCGACCGTGGCATCTGAGCTTCGTCAGTCCGAGCTTCGAATGCCTCAAGTCGGCAGCAGTGGAAGGACTTGGAATAACCGTGCTCGCCCGCGCTTTGGTCACGCCCCCGCTACGCGTGGTCCGTCACGGCTATGGACTGCCGCAGCTGCCGAGCGTGGACCTGGTCTACTCTTACGGCCGCCGCAGCAATTCTCGCGTGGTCAGCGAACTCGCCAACCACCTGGCCGATAGCCTCACCGACTCGGCTCCCCCTCGTGCGCATTAGCATCGCGCCGTCCAGGCCCGCCCACGCAGTGAGGGACGGTCGGCATAGCCCGCGGTCCCGGCTTGATGCAGGACTATGGGGCAGTCAAATCGGATAATGCTGCGGACCGGTCTCGATCGTGATCCATCGCAGCTCGGTGAATTCGGCGATGCCGGCCTTGCCGCCGAAGCGGCCGTAGCCGGAGGCCTTGACGCCGCCGAACGGCATTTGCGCCTCGTCGTGCACGGTCGGCCCGTTGATGTGGCATATGCCGGACTCGATCCGCTTCGCCACTTCCAGCGCCCGCGCAATGTCGCGGCCGAATACCGCCGCCGACAATCCGTACTCGGTATCGTTGGCGACCCGCACCGCTTCGTCCACGCCGTTGACGCGGACGATGGAGACGACCGGGCCGAACGATTCCTCGCCATAGATCCGCATCGTCGACGTCACGTGGTCGACCACGGTCGCCGACATCAGTGTGCCGTCGACCTTGCCACCGGCCACGACGCGCGCGCCCTTCCCGATCGCATCCTGGATCAGGCCCTGGATCCGGTTGGCGGCCTCGACCCCGATCAGGGAGCCGAGCGCGGTATTGCCCTTGCGGGGATCGCCGGCCACCAGCGTTTCCGCCTTGGTCGCGAGCTTGGCGACAAAGGCGTCGGCGACTTTCTTGTCGACCACGATCCGTTCGGTCGACATGCAGATCTGCCCCTGGTTCATGAACGCACCGAAGGCTGCGGCTGCAACCGCGGCATCGATGTCGGCGTCGTCGAGAACCAGCAGCGGCGCCTTGCCGCCGAGTTCGAGCAGCGCCGGCTTCAGATATTTCGCGGCGGTCTGCGCGATGATGTGCCCAACCCGCGTCGAGCCGGTGAAGTTGATGCGGCGCACGGCGGGATGCGAAATCAAGGCATCGATCAGCCCCGGCGCGTCTTCCAGCGCATTGGTGATGACGTTCAGCACGCCCGGCGGCAGGCCCGCCTCGCGCAGGCATTCGGCGATCAGCCGGTGCGTGCCGGGGCAGATTTCGGAGGCCTTGAGGACGACGGTATTGCCGCAGGCCAAAGGCAGCGCGATCGCGCGCACGCCGAGGATGACCGGCGCATTCCAGGGCGCGATGCTGAGCACGACGCCGGCGGGCTGGCGGATCGCCATCGCGATGCAACCGGGCTTGTCGGAGGGGATCACCTCGCCGGAAATCTGCGTCGTCATCGCCGCCGCCTCGCGCAGCATGCCGGCGGCGAGATGGACATTGAATCCCGCCCAGCCGGCGGTGGCGCCGGTTTCCGCCGCCATCAGTTCGATGAACTGCGGCGCCTTGCTCGCCAGCACGTCCGCTGCCTTGAGCAGGATGGCGCGGCGCTGGCTCGGCCCGGTCGCCGACCACGCCGGAAAGGCCGCCGCCGCGGCGTCGGCTGCGCGCTTGACGTCGGCGATCTTGGCCGCCGCCGCGCGCGTGGCGACCTCTCCCGTCATTGGGTTGAGGCGCTCGAAGGTCACGCCGTCGATCGCCTGAACGTCCTTGTTCTCGAGCAACAGGTTGATCTGATTCATCGCCCTCTCCTCCCTAAAAGATTCCGCGGCCCCTGTTGGTCCGGCTCATGCCGCGCCGGTCTCGATTCCGCCGAGATAGGCCCGTCGCACCGCCGGGTCGGATTGCAGCGCCTGTGCCGTGCCGCTGCCGACGATCCTGCCGTTCTCGATGAGATAGCCGCGATCGGCGAGCGCGAGGCTTTCCCGCGCGTTCTGCTCGACCAGCAGCAGGCCGACGCCGGTTTCGCGCACCTGCCGGAGTGCTGCAAACAACTCGCGCACCAACAGGGGTGACAACCCGAGCGACGGCTCGTCGAGCAGCAGAATGTCCGGGTTCGACATCAGCGCGCGGCCGATCGCCACCATCTGCTGCTCGCCGCCGCTCATGGTCCGCACCATCTGCGGCAGTCTTTCGTTGAGACGGGGAAACAGCGACAGCACCTGCTGGCGCCGCACCGCCTCGCTGCTGCGCGCCCGCTTCGGATTGGCGCCGAGCAGCAGGTTTTCAGCGACCGTCAGTTCGCCGAAAATGCCGCGGCCTTCCGGCACCGACGCCAGTCCCGCCTCGACGGTCTCATGCGCCGGGAGGCGGGAAAGATCGCGGCCGGACAGAATGACGTTCTTGCCGGGCAGGCACGGGACGATTCCGGCGATGGCCTTCAGCAGCGACGTCTTGCCGGCGCCATTGGCGCCGAGGATGACGACGATCTCGCCGCGGCCGACGGTCAACGCCGCATCGCTTAGTGCGCGGTGCTGGCCATAGGCGACGCTGACGCCCGAGACATCAAGCATCGGTCGTTACTCCGAGATAGGCCTCGACGACGGCAGGATCGGCCAGCACCTCGTCGGGGCGGCCTTCGGCGATCCGGCGGCCGCTGTTCATGACCACGCAGCGATCGCAGAGGGAGCGGATCGCGTCCATGACATGTTCGACCAGCAGGATCGACAAACCCTCGTCTTTCAGGGAGCGGATCAATTCGATTCCGGTCAGGAGTTCCGACGGGTTCAGGCCGGCGAGCCATTCATCGAGCAGCAACAGCCGCGGCTTCAGCGCCAGCGCGCGGGCAAGCTCGAGCCGCTTGCAGTCGATATAAGTGAGTTCGGATGCCGAAAAACCGTCACGGCCCGACAGCCCGACCCGCTGCAACAACCGGTGCGCGGCGTCGTCGATCTCGACGCGCGCCAGATGCGGCCGGTGGAAGGCGAGGCCTGCCTTGACGTTCTCGGCGCAGCTCATGCCGTTGAGCACGCGAACCAGTTGAAACGTGCGCGCGAGGCCGAGGCGGGCGATGCGAAAAGCCGGCATGCCCTGGATGGCCTGTCCGGCAAAGCGGATGCTCCCGGAATCCGGACGCAGCACGCCCGAAACCAGATTAAGCGCGGTGGTTTTGCCGGAGCCGTTGGGACCGAGCAGCCCGACGATTTCGCCTGAATGCACGACGAGATCGACGGCGTTGACCGCGACCAGCCCGCCGAAGGCGCGGGTCAGCCCCGCTATCTCCAGAACCGGCGTGGAGGATGCGGCCGTCGTCATGGCTGCACCCCTGGCGCGGCCGGCGCTGCCGGCCGCCGCCAGCGCGCGCGCTCCCACAATCCGACGACGCCTGATGGCAGCGCATAGACGATCAGCAGGAAGACGATGCCGATGATCAAGGTCGATGTAGAGGGAAAGCGCGCCGACAGGAACTCGAACAACAGCGTCAGCGGGATCGCGCCGACCGCCGGCCCCCACAGCCGGTGCGCGCCGCCGAGCAGCGCCATGATCACGACCTCAAACGAAATCGTCGGATTGAACGCGATCGAAGGCTCGATATAGGTCCAGCGCGGCGCCATGATCGCGCCGACCAGGGTCATGAACACCGCGCTGATCGCAAACAGCGCCACCTTGGCGAAGGTGACATTGATGCCGCAGTGTCTGGCGACCGTCTCGTCCTCGCCGATGATGCGCAGCGCGAAGCCGAGCCGGGAGCGGGCGACGAGCCAGCCGATCGCGAACACCGCCACCGCAAGACCGAGCAGCTGCCAGTAGATGTCGCTCTGGGTGATATCGACGAACACGTAACGGCCGAGCACCCGGGTCTTGTTGACCTCGTACCAGATCACCAGCTGGCGGACGAGTTCGGCGAGGCCGAAGGTGAAGATCACGAAATGCAGGCCGCTGAGCCGCAGCGTGGAGACCCCGACGATCACCGCCATCAGCGCCCCGATCGCAACCGCGATCAAGAGCACCAGCGGCCACGCCAGTAGTTCACCGAGCACCGCCACGGTATAGGCGCCGACGCCGAAAAACGCCGTCGTCGCCAGCGAGACGTAGCGGGTCGGCCCGGAGAACAGTCCCCACGCGGTGGCAAGCACGGTGAACTGCAGCAGGCCGAGCGCGAGCGAAAGATGATACGCGTCCGCGTAGAGCGGCAGCAGCGCCAGCGCCGCCAGGCCCGCGACGGCGGCGATGCCAGCTGCGATGTGCGCAATGCTCATCGCTGCGCCCTGCCGAACAGGCCCGCCGGCTTCACCAGCAGGACGCCGAGAAACAGCGCGAAATTCACCGCCAGCGTCAGCCCGGGATCGACGAAGGTTGCCACCAGGGATTCACTGAGGCCGAGCGCGAGGCCCGCGACCAGGCAGCCGAGCAGATTGCCGACGCCCCCCATCACCACCACGATCAGCGCCTTCATGGTGAAGACGACGCCCGACGACGCGCTGAAGGTGAGGAACATGCTGATCAACACGCCTGCCGCGGCGACCAGCGCACCACCGATTGCAAAGGCGAAGGCAGATATCCAAGTGACGTCGATCGCCACCAACCGCGCCGCGGCAGGATCGACCGCCACCGCGCGTATGGCGGTGCCGAATCGGGTTCGGGTCAGCGCGAGATAGAGGGCGACGCCGAACAGCACCGCGAGGCCGAAAGCGATCAGCCGGTTCAAGGCCAGGGTTTCGCCGAGCACGGCAACCGGAATCGAGAGAAACGAATAGCTGAAATAGGCGCCGCCGAACATCGTCAGCATGATGCCCTGAACGATGAACATCATGCCGAAGGTGGCCAGGATGCTGTCCACCTCCAGCGCGTCGCGCGTCGGCGCGCGGCGCACCAGCGGCGTGAGCAGGACACGATACAGAATCATGCTCACGCCGAAGCCTGTGGGAACGACGACCGCCAGCCCCACCAGCGGATTCAAGGCCCATCCCGTGAACAGCCAGTACGAAGCAAAGGCCGCCGCGACGAGAAACTCGCCGTAGGACAGGTTCATGATCCGCGCCACGCCATATTGCAGGGTCAAGCCCATGGCGATCAGCGCATACATGCCCCCGAGCATGAGGCCGGTGAGGATGGCGTTGGTCATTGACCCCGGATCTGCCGCAGCGATCTGGCGATCACTGCGCCTTCCATGCCGGCTTGGGAATGATCGGCGCCCGCGCACCCTCGTTGGTGGCCGGACCGACACCGTAGAACTCGCCGCCCTGCCACTGCCCGACCCACCAGTATTTGGTCGGCAGGTTGTTCTCGAATTTGACCTTGCCGATCACGGTATCGAAGGTCCCGGTCTGCAGGTCCTTGATGACAGCGGCGCGGTCGATCTTGCCGACGCGTTCGATCGCCTGCTGCAGCATCTGCAGGCTGGCGTAGGTCACGGAACTGGCCCAGCGATCCGGCTCGGCGCCGTTCGCAGACGCCGCCTTGTGGCGCGCCAGGTAATCCTTGATCGCCGGGCTGTCGCCGTTCCATCCGCCGATCCCCATCACGCCCTCGGCGTTGGCGCCGAATTTCCCCTTGAACAGGGGAAATGCGGTGCCGACGCCGGTGTAGAAGATTTTTGGATTGAAGCCGGCGATCCGCGCCTGCTCGGTGAGCCCGAGCGTATCCGGCGGATAGCTGAAGGCGATGAAGACGTCGGGGTTGAGGGCCTTGGCCTCGTTGACCAGCGGGCTGAGGTCCTGGGTGCCGACCGGGTAGGTCTTGTCGTAGGCCAGCTTGAAATTGGCCTTGGCAAGCGCAGGCCGCGCTGCGCCCGAAAGGTCGATGCCGAAACCGTCGGCGACGCTGACCATGGCGACGGTGTCGCCGATCTTGCCTTCGCCGCGCAGCTTGACCAGGAGTTCGACCAGCGTATTGGCGGCGCCGGCACTGGTTCCGAGTAGCCAGAAACTGTTCGGCCAGCGCTTCGCCAGTTCAGGCGCACGGTCGGTGACCGCGGTGGCGGCCAGATGCGGATAGCCGGCCTTGTTCAGGATCGGTCCGACCGCGAGATTGAGGCCGGTTCCCCAGGGCGGCAGAATGAAATCGACCTTGTCCTGGGTGATCAGCCGGTCCAGCGCTTTTGCTGCCTCTTCCGCGCTGGAGCGATCGTCGTATTGCACGATCTCGATCGGCACCCGCTTGTCGCCGATCTTCAGACCGCCGGCAGCGTTTACCTCCTTCACCCACATTTCGTAGTTCGGCAGCGTCGTTACCGCGGCGCCGCCGGCGTTCGGCCCGGTGCGCGACAGGGCGTAGCCGATCTTGACCGAAGTCTGCGCCAGGGCCGGCCCGACCGAAAAACTGGCGACCCCGGCGATTGCGACCAATCCCGCTGCCAGGCGTGTGACTGATGAAACCATGTTCTCCTCCCAGAGCATTCCGTCCGTCGCCTTGATGGCGTTCGACCCTGAAGAGACTATTCGAGCGGTCTCGACAAGAGATTGGACGTATCCGGGCAAAGATTGTATCAATCCGTCAGCTTCCTCCCGATTGGAGCGACGGATTGTCCCAGGTGCTCGACACGATGCTTGTCCCTCCAGGTCCGGCCGGCTTCCTCGCGCAGGCAGGTTCGGCCCTGCATGCCGAAGGGTTTTCCGGCGGGCTCGCGCCGCGCCACTGGGTCATTCAGGAGGATAATGTGCGGCGCGCGCATCTGCTCTTGATCGAGAGTCGACGCGGCTCGGCCGTCCTGCGCGGCACGGTGGTGAAATTCGAAGCCCCTGCCCTGCTCTGGCTGCCCTGCGAGGTCGAGGGCGATCTTCAGGTGGAGGCCGGCGGACGAGGCTACCTCATCGCGGTTTCGGAGGATCTGTTGACGCGAACGGTGGCCGGCAGCCCGGAGGCATTGCACCTGCGGCGCACCACCGACCGCCTCGTGATGCTGAGCGGCGCGCAGATCGACGGCGCGCTCGACGCCGTGACGAACTCCTGCGCCATGCTGGTGCGGGAACTGCACAGGCCGCAACGCGGCGGCATGACCATGATCTCGTCCCATGTGCTGCAGCTCTGCCTGCATCTGTGGCGTTCGGCGGCCTCGGAAGAATTCGGCAGCGAGGATGCGCTCCGCGGAGACGGTCCGCGGTTGGTTGGAAATTTTCTGCAGATGGTGGAATTGCACTATCGCGACGGCTGGCCGATCGCGCGTTACGCCGTCGTGCTCGGCGTCACCTGCGACAGGCTGCATGCGCATTGCAAGCGCGAAAAATCGCGCAGTCCCCGCGCCATCATCCATGAGCGGCTGATCCACGAGGCCCGCACCCGCCTGCACCAGCTCGACCTGCCGGTCGAGCAGATCGGATACGGTCTGGGCTTTCGCGATCCCGGCTATTTCAGCCGTTTCTTCCAGAAGCACCAGGGCATTCCGCCCGGCGCCTATCGGCGTCGCGCCAGGGCCGAACAGGCGAAACGCGGTCCGTTTTACGCGGCATGGCCGTAGGTCCGCCCGGCTATCGCGCGCCGTGACCGGATCGATGCCGGCGCGTTGCGCCGAAGATCACCGGCGGGACCGCGCGGTTCACGACTTCGCGCATCGCAAAGCTCGATTGAATCCGCGCCACTCGCGGCAACCGGGAAAGCTCGGTCCTGTGGATGCGTTCGAAGTCCTCGATGTCCCGCGCCATCACGATGACGATGTAGTCGTCGCTGCCGGACATCAGGAAGCATCGAACCACTGACGGACAGTGGATCACGGCGGCTTCGAACGATTTGAGCGCATTCTCGTTCTGGCTTTCGAGGGTGACCCTGACCAGAACGGTGGTGGAGAGGCCAAAGCGCGTCAAATCCAGCACGGCCTGATAGCCGCGGATGAAGCCTTCTTCCTCGAGCATCTTCTGCCGCCGGGCGATCGCGGTGCTTGAAAGCGCCACGCGTTCGGCAAGTTCAACCTGGCTCGCCCGGGCATTGACCGTGAGTTCTGACAGGATCGTCGTATCGATATTGTCGAGCTGCATCGTCCTGATTCCCGTCAATTTGATTCCTGCGCCAAATTGTGATTTTACGCCGATTTTCAGCAAAGGATCGAAATAAATCGCCGATATCGCAAGGTTCTTAACCCGAATCCGCCGTAAAATATAAGCTCTGGATTCCAGGAAGGAGTATCGAACGATGCGGATCGGGGTGCCGAGGGAGATCAAGATTCATGAATATCGTGTCGGCCTCACACCGGACACCGTTCGTGAGTACGCAGCTGCCGGCCATAGCGTCGTCATCGAGGCCAATGCGGGTGCCGGGATCGGCGCTGACGACGACGCCTACCGCAGGGCGGGAGCTGCCATCGCCGACACGCCAGCCGAAATCTTCGCAACCAGCGACATGGTCGTGAAGGTCAAGGAACCCCAGGCTCGCGAATGGACCCAGCTGCGCGAAGGCCAGATCCTCTTCACCTATCTGCATCTGGCGCCTGATCCGGAACAGGCCAGAGGCCTGATGGCTTCGGGCTGCACCGCGATCGCCTATGAGACGGTCACGGATGCCAAGGGTGGGCTGCCCCTGCTCGCTCCGATGAGTGAGGTCGCAGGAAGACTCTCCATCGAGGCGGCCGGCTCGGCGTTGAAGCGCAGCGCCGGCGGCCGCGGCATTCTGCTCGGCGGCGTGCCGGGCGTCGTTCCTGCCCGTGTCGTGGTCATCGGCGGCGGGGTCGTCGGCTCCCACGCTGCGCGAATGGCCGTTGGGCTCGGCGCGGAAGTCACGATCCTGGACCGCTCGATCCCGAGGCTGCGTGAGCTCGACGAGTTGTTCCAGGGCCGAGTCCGCACCCGCTTCCCCACCGCCGAGGCAATCGAACAGGAGATTTTCGCCGCCGACGTTGTGATCGGCGCGGTGCTGGTCCCCGGTGCAAGCGCTCCGAAGCTGATCAACCGGAAAATGTTGAAATCCATGCGGCCGGGTTCGGTGCTCGTCGATGTCGCGATCGACCAGGGAGGCTGCTTCGAGACGTCTCGTCCGACGACGCATGATGAGCCGACCTATGAGGTCGACGGAATCATCCACTACTGCGTGGCGAACATGCCCGGTGCGGTTCCCCTCACCTCAAGCCATGCCTTGAACAACGCGACACTGCCGTTCGGGCTGGCATTGGCGAACCTCGGCTTCGTGGCGGTGATGCAAAATCCCCATCTGCGTGCGGGCCTCAACGTTCACCGCGGCCGCCTCACCAATAAGGCGGTTGCCGAAAGTCTGGGCTTGGCCTGCTTCCCGATTGAAGGCGCGATTGGCGCCTGAGCGTTCAGGACGGGAAGTCAGCCTGCCTGACCTGAATTCGATCGGCATGCAGTGACCAGTCGCAAAGCGACTGGGTTTCGCAAAATTTCTTCTTGGCCAGCTCCGTGGCGAGGCCCTCATTCGAAGCATCGACTTCCACGGTGCTCTGGCAGATCTCGCACTGCCGGCCGTTTTCGCCGAGCACGTCCTTCATGAATCTGACGACAAATCGCGACATGGAACCTTCCTCCCGCGGCCGCAACGCCAAGACAGGTCCATATAGAATTATCATACGGAGAAGGTTTTGACCGTGATCAAGAATACGGCGGAACTGCCCGAAGCCGCCTCAGGCGCCGGCTGACGGCAGGCTCGCGGCCGCGATGGCGACGATCAGCTTGAAGCGGCGTCCGATCCGGGACGTTGCCGAGCGCAAGAATGAGTTTACCTGTCGCATCTCGCCAATTCCTTCCACGCCGGCCGGAACCACCGTTCCGCAAACGGCGCGTTGAAGGAAAATGGCCGCGCCCGGGAGGCGTGTCGAGGCCGCAGCGAAAATAGCAACATGGCCATCGTCCGGCGGCTCATTCACAGTGGATTTATTGCCGCCATCCAGCCGGAGACGGTTGAATTCTTCTCCCGACAAACATAGTGGTTCACCAGCATCTTGGTCATGTCGACGACCCCGGCTTTCGCCGCCCAAACGGCGATGCGTTCAAGTATCGCTCTATTGGAGAACAATGCGATGAATCTGCCCTTTTCCAATGCGCGCACCGGCGGAAAGATCCTGGTCGATCAGCTCCTGATCCACGGCGCCGACATGGCGTTCTGCGTGCCGGGCGAGAGCTATCTGGAGGTGCTGGATGCACTGTTCGATGTGCGCGACCGCTTCAAGCTCGTCAACGCCCGTCACGAAGCCGGCGCCGCCAACATGGCCGAGGCCTACGGCAAGCTTACGGGCAGGCCCGGCATCTGCATGGTGACGCGCGGTCCCGGCGCATGCCATGCGTCGGTCGGCGTCCACACCGCATTCCAGGACTCGACGCCGATGCTCCTGCTCATCGGCCAGGTCGGCCGTGACATGATGGATCGCGAAGCCTTTCAGGAGATCGACTACCGTCAGATGTTCGGCCCTGTCGCCAAATGGGCGGCACAGATCGACGTCACGGCGCGGATTCCCGAATATATCGCGCGCGCTTTCCACATCGCGACCTCGGGCCGCCCTGGCCCGGTGGTGCTGGCATTGCCGGAGGACATGCTGACCGAAGTGACACAGGCGGGCGACGCGGTTTGCTATCGGCCGACGCAACCGGCCGCCCCGCCGCAGGCCTTCGCGCCAATTCGCGAACTGCTCGATGGCGCGAAGAAGCCCATGATCCTGGCTGGAGGTCCTGGCTGGAGCGACCGCGCCTGCGCCCAATTGCAGGATTTTGCCGAGGCCAACGGCATTCCGGTCGCGACCTCGTTCCGCCGGCAGGATACTTTCGACAACCGGTCGTCGTGCTTTGCCGGCGATCTCGGCACGTCCGGGCCGCCAGCTCTGGTGCAGCGCTTCAAGGAAGCCGATCTGCTGTTCGTAATCGGTGCGCGTCTCGGCGAAATGACCACCCAGGGCTACACTATTCTTTCGGCGCCAACGGCCCGACCGAGGCTGGTCCATGTCCACGCCGACGCCGACGAACTCGGCAAGGTATTCACGCCCGACATCGCCGTGCTGTCGTCTGCCGACAATTTCGTGGCTGGCCTGGCCGAGTGCCGCTGGTTTGCAGCCGATCGCTGGAACAGCTGGCGCAAATCCGCCCGTACCGACTATCTCAACGCGGTCGCAGCGCCGGACTGCACCCAGGCGCTGGACCTCGCCGCCGCGATGATCGAACTCGGCAAGCGGATCGGCGACAACGCGGTCGTCACACTCGACGCCGGCAATCACACCGGCTGGCCGCAGCGCTATCTGACCTATGCGCGGCCGGGCCGCCAGATCGGGCCCACCAACGGCGCGATGGGCTATTCGGTGCCGGCGGCGGTTGCCGCGTCGCTGGTCCACCCGGATCGCATCGTGATCGGCTGCGTCGGCGATGGCGGTTTCATGATGAGCGGACAGGAGATCTCGACCGCCGTGCAGCACGGCGGCAACCCGATCATTCTGCTGTTCAACAACAACATGTACGGCACCATCCGCATGCATCAGGAGCGCGAGCACCCTTCGCGCGTCGTCGGAACCGACCTCGTCAATCCGGACTTCGTGGCGATGGCGAAAGCGATGGGGGCGCATGCTGAGCGCATCACCCGCACCGGAGATTTTGCGCCGGCGCTCGAGCGCGCCATCGCGGCGAAACGTCCGGCGCTGATCGAACTGTGCACCGATCCGGAGCAGATTTCGACGCGCACCACCCTCACCAATCTGCGCGTGGCGGCCGAACAGCGGCAAACGAAAGCCGCTGCGGACTAAGGGCAAATCGCTAGCCCGGCGTAAACCCGAACGCCCGCTCGAAGCGCTTGGCGTAGGCCGGCCACACTTCGGGGTTGATGATGCGCGGCGGCCGCTTGCCGTCGAGTGCGCCGAGCATCTGCTCGGCGGCGATCCGGCCCATATTGATCCGCGCTTCCCTGGTCACTCCCGCCGTATGCGGGCTCGCCAGCACGTTGTCGAATTGCAGCAGCGGATGGTCCGGCGGCGGCGGCTCCTTGGCCCAGACATCGAGGCCGGCGCCGGCGATGCGCTTGTCGCGCAGCGCGTCATAGAGCGCGGCCTCGTCATGGATGAAGCCGCGGGCGGTGGTGATGAAATAAGCATGCGGCTGCATCAGCGCGAATTCCCGCGCGCCGATCATGCCGCGGCTCTCTTTCGTGAGCGGACAATTGATCGAGACGTAATCGGAGCGGCGCAGCACCTCGTCCAGCTCGACCTTCTCAGCCCCGCGCGCCGCCATCTCGGCTGCCGGGAGATAGGGGTCGTAGGCCAGCACCTTCATGCCGAGCAAACCCTTGCACAGTTCGGCGATGCGGCGGCCGACATTGCCGAGCCCGACGATGCCGATGGTCTTGCCCTGCGCCTCGGTGCCGATCAGGGCGTTACGGTTGACATTGGGATCGCGCCGCAGCGCGCGGTCCGCCTCGATGATGCGTTTCGACAGCGTCAGCATCATGCCGAGCGCATGTTCGGCCACGGAATGGGCGTTGCCGCCGGACTGGTTGACGACCAGCACGCCTGCCGCGGTGCAGGCCTCGACATCGACGGGATCGTAACCGGCGCCGTTGCTGGAGACGATCAAGAGGTTCGGCGCGCGGCGCAACAGGTCGGCATGGACGTGGAAGTGGCCGTCGAATTCGTCGCGTGCGGCGCCGATCTGGTAGGCGTGCGCCTGGGCCAGGATCGGCGCATAGATTTCCTCGGCGCTTTCGTTTTCGAGCCGGTCGAGACGGACGTCGGGCCGTGCCGCCAGCATCTCGGCAAAGATCGGATGCGCCAGATATTTGACGTAGAACACGCGCTTGTTATTCACGGACATTGCTGATGCGACTTTCAGTTCGGGAAGCCATAGAGTTTGGCCGGATTGGCGACGAGGATGCGATGCTGCGCCGCCTGATCCGGCGTCCACAGCTGAAACAATTCGAACAGATGTCCGGCGTCGGGCATTTCGCCTTCGACGCGCGGATGCGGCCAGTCGCCGCCCCACACCAGCCGTTCCGGATTGGCGGAGACCAGCGCCTCATGAAACGGCCTTGCGTCGGGATAGTCAGGAGCGTTGCGGCTGAGCCGATGAGCGCCCGACAGCTTGGCCCAGCACCAGCCGTCAGCGACCGCGCGCAGCAGGCTCTGAAAACCTTCCGTCCCGGTGCCGGCGCGGGCATCGGTGCGGCCCATGTGATCGATCACGACCGGCAGGCCGAGCGATTTCAGCACCGGCACGGTCTCGGGCAGATCCTTGACGTCGATCCAGAGCTGAAGATGCCATCCGAGCTCGGCCATGACGGGCGCGAGCGTTTGCGCCGCCGACAGCGGCACGCCGCCGCGATAGTGCAATTGCCCGTCGCGAAAGAAGTGATTGAAGCGCAGGCCGCGGACGCCGAGTCGATTCCACTCCCGAAGCTCCGCCGGCGCGATGTCGGCGTCGGCCACCGCGACGCCGCGCAGGCGGTCGGGCCGCCGCGCCAGCGCATCGAGCATGGCGGAATTGTCGCGGCCATGCGCGCTGCCCTGCACCAGCACGCCGCGCGCAAATCCGATTGTATCGAGCATGCCGAGATATTTCTCGAGCGGCGCATCCGGCGGCGTGTAGCTGCGATCGGGAGTGTAGGGAAACCGCGCCGCCGGCCCGAACACATGCGCATGGGTATCGCAGGCATTGGGCGGCGGCGGTACTTTCGGCCGGCTGACATCGCGCGGCGGCAGACAGGCAGGGATCATGGGATCATTCGGCCTTGATGCCGGCGGCCTTGATGATCGGCGCCCACTTTTCGTAGTCGGCCCGAATCTTGGCGTCGAACGCCTTCGGCGAACTGCCGATCGGCGATGCGCCGAGCTTGGCCAGCCGCGCCTTCACGGCGTCCGTGTTCAAGGCCGCGACGAAGTCCTGCGAAAGTTTGGCAACGAGATCGGCGGGCATGCCGGCCGGCCCGAGCAGACCCCACCAGACTTCGGTGTCGTAGCCCGGCACGGTCTCGGACATGCTGGGCACGTTGGGCAGCAGCGACGCCCGCGAAGCAGTAGTGACCGCGAGCGCACGGACCGTACCGGCCTCGAGCTGCGGAATCGATTCCGGCCCGTTGTTGAATGACATCGCAATCTGTCCGCCCAGGAGATCGTTTATGGCGGGTGCGCCGCCCCTGTAGGGAACGGCATTGAGATCGATCCTGGCAAGATTCTTCAGGAGTTCGCCGGCCAGGTGCGTCGACGTCCCGGTGCCCGCATAGGCAAAGGACAGGCTTCCCGGTTTGGCGCGCGCCTGCGCGATCATGTCGCCGAGCGTCTTGAACGGGGAGTCGGCACGCACCAGCAGGATGTTGGGCGACGACCCCAGCAGCGAAATCGGCGTGAAGTCCTTGAACGTGTCGTAGGGAATTTTCGGGTGCAGCAACGGATTGGTGGCGTGGCCGCTGGCGACGACGATCAATGTGTAGCCATCCGGCGGCGATGCGACGAGCGCCTGCGACGCGACCAGGCCGCCCGCGCCCGGCCGGTTTTCAACGATGACGGATTGACCCCATTGCTTTGAAACCACATCGCCCAGCGTGCGGGCGAGGATGTCGACGCCGCCACCGGCCGCGTAGGGCACGAAGATATGCACGGGCTTCGATGGAAACGACGACTGCGCGGATGCAGTCACAGCCGCGCTCAACATCGCCACCGCGACGACGGCCCACCTCAGAAAGCTGTCCATGGCACCCCTCCCGCTATTCATTATTTCTATTTCTTTTATCGCACACAGGCATATCCCAAAGGCACAGGCCGCCGCTACGATTGGCGCATGTTGACAATCCCGGAGATCGCGTCAAGTTTCGCCGCGCCGACAGAACGGCCGTGATGGCGTCGCGAACGGAAACCGTCGCAAGAAGCAATAAGGGAGAATTCGATGGCGGCCGCCGGGGGACAAACCTCGCCTCAAGCTTCCGGGAAGAACTGGCACGAGGTAGTGCTGGAAACGCTCAAGCGCAACGACATCCGGCTGGTGCCCTACGTCCCCGACCGCGTGCTGACGACGCTGATCAAGAGCATTCACGCCGACCCGTTCTTCACGACCTTTCCAACCGCGCGCGAGGAAGAAGCGGTCGGCATCATCTCCGGCGCCTGGATGGGCGGCATGCGCGGCGCCGTGCTGATGCAGACTTCCGGCTTCGCCACGCTGGCCAACGTGCTGGCGTCGCTGGTGGTGCCGAGCCAGATCCCGCTGATCATGTTCGTATCCGAGCGTGGCACGCTCGGTGAATTCAACTACGGGCAGACGCTGGTGTGCCGCACCATGCGGCCGGTGCTGGATTCGCTGGCGATGGAGCATCACACCTGCACCCGGCTCGATGAATTCGAATTCATCGTCGATCGGTCGATCAAGCAAGCCATCACCACGCAGGCGCCGGTGGCGCTGATCCTGTCGCCGCTGCTGACCGGCGGCAAAGTCTTCGACAAGTGAGTGCAGCCATGAACACGGCAACCAACGGCCCCGCCCGCAACACCAAGGTGATGAACCGGTTCGATCTCACTTCGAGGCTGGTCGCGAAGCTGAAGAACGAGGAAGCCGTGATCGGCGGCATCGGCAACACCAATTTCGACCTGTGGGCCGCCGGCCACCGGCCGCAGAATTTCTACATGCTGGGCAGCATGGGGCTGGCGTTCCCGATCGCACTCGGCGTCGCGCTGGCGCAGCCGAAGCGTCGCGTCTTTGCGCTGGAAGGCGATGGCTCGCTGCTGATGCAACTGGGATGCCTGTCCACCATCGCGATGCTGAAGCCGAACAACCTCACCATGATCGTGATGGACAACGGCATCTACCAGATCACCGGCGCGCAGCCGACACCGGCCGCGGCGGTGGCGGACATCATCGCCATCGCCATCGGCTGCGGTCTTTCGAACAGCGCCTGGGCGGCCGACGAGGAGGATTTCGAGCGTCTCGTCGATCGATCGATGACGGCCTCCGAGCCTGTCCTGATCGGGGTGCGCATCGACGACAAGCCGGGGGTCGGCACCACCCGTCGCGATCCCGTGCAGATCCGGGAGCGCTTCATGCACGGCATCGGCGTGCGGGAACCGCTATAAAAACAGGCATTAACCAAAGGGCATCGTCCGTTCGCATCTGCGGAATATCCTGTCGCTAATCGTGTTATCCCATTCCCATGACGATGCCCCTTCGAATATTCGCCTGGCTGCTCGCCGCGGCGGTGGCCTTTGCGACGCTGGGGCCGCCGGGATTGCGGCCGCATTCCGACCTCGGTCAGAACGGCGAACACGCCCTCGCCTTCGTCCTGATCGGGCTCGCCTTCGGCCTCGCCTATACGCAGCGCCGCCTGCTGACGGCGGCGGCCGCCGTTGTCATGATCGCCCTGATCGAAGTCCTGCAGTTCTGGGCGCCGGGACGGCACGCGCGATGGTCGGATTTCGTCGTCGACGCCGTGGCCGCCTGCGCCGGCCTCGCCGCGGCGGCAGTACTGGACTGGGCCATCCAGCGATCCCGCACCCAGACTTCGTCATAGAAGTCCCCGCGGGAACAAGCTGGCATCACGCCGCCGATCTCATGACCCGCCATCATCTCCAGCGCCCTGACCATCGCCGAGTGGTCCGATGCCTTGCCGCCATGCGCGGCGCAGGAACGGAAGAGCTGCTGGGCCGCGGCGGTGTTGGGCAATGAAAGCTCCAGCGCCCGCCTTCGAGGGCGAGATTGAGATCCTTCTGGTGCAGCTCGATGGGCTCCCACTTCGCTCTGCAGGCACCAGGATCTAGTCCTCGTTCGCCTTGAACCGTCCCAGTCCCTTCAGCACGAACGGCGCCACCAGCGCGATCAGCGCGACGCCGAGCAGCGTCGCCGACATCGGACTTTGCAGCAGCGCCAGGGGATCGCCGAGGCTGATCGCCATCGCGCGGCGCAACTGGCTTTCGGCGATCGGTCCGAGGATGAGACCGATGACGACAGGCGCGATCGGGAAATCGAACCTGCGCATCAAAAAGCCCATCACCCCGAAGCCCGCCAGCATCGACAGCTCGACCACCGACGGCTTCGCCGCAATGGTGCCCGTGGTCGCGAACACGAGAATTCCGGCGTAGAGCCACGGCTGCGGGATCGCGAGCAGTTTCACCCACAAGCCGACCAGCGGCAGATTGAGAACCAGCAGCATGCAGTTGGCGATGAACAGGCTTGCGATCAGGCCCCAGACCAGTTCGGGCCGCTCCGCGAACAGCAGCGGTCCCGGGTTCAGGCCGTATTGCTGAAAGCCCGCCAGCATCATCGCGGCGGTTGCCGATGTCGGAAGCCCGAGCGTCAGCAACGGCACGAGGGTGCCGGCGGCGGAGGCGTTGTTGGCCGCTTCCGGCCCCGCGACGCCTTCGATGGCGCCCTTGCCGAATTGCTCCGGGTGTTTCGTCAGCCGCTTTTCTGTGGAGTAAGACAGGAATGTCGGAATCTCCGCGCCGCCGGCGGGAAGCGCGCCGATCGGAAAACCGAACAGCGTCCCGCGCAGCCACGGTTTCCATGACCGCTTCCAGTCCTCCTTCGTCATCCACAGCGAGCCGCGCACGGGCTCGAGCTTCTCCTCGGTGTGATGACGGCGCGATGCGACGTAGAGCGCCTCCCCGAGGGCGAACAGGCCGACCGCCAGCGTCGTCACTTCGACGCCATCGAGCAGTTCAGGGATGCCGAAAGCGAGCCGGGCCTGACCGGTGAGCTTGTCGATGCCAACAAGCCCGAGCGTCAGCCCGATGAACAGGCTGGTCAGTCCGCGGATCGGCGAATCTCCGAAGGTTGCCGACACCGTGACGAAGGCCACGCACATCAACGCAAAATAATCCTCAGGCCCGAAGCGCACCGCAAAATCCACCAGCCACGGCGCCAGAAAGGCCAGGCCGATGGTGGCGATGGTGCCCGCGACGAACGAGCCGATCGCCGCGGTCGCAAGCGCGGGACCGCCGCGGCCGGCCTTGGCCATCTTGTTGCCCTCGAGCGCGGTCGCCATCGATGCGCTCTCGCCGGGCGTGTTGATCAGGATGGCGGTGGTCGATCCGCCGTACATGCCGCCGTAATAGATGCCGGCGAACATGATCAGCGAACCGCCGGGATCGAGCTTGTAGGTCACCGGCAGCAGCAACGCGACCGTCAGCGCGGGACCGATACCGGGCAGCACGCCCACCGCGGTGCCGAGCAGCACGCCGATCAGCGCATAGAGCAGGTTCAAGGGCTGGACCGCGACGGCCATGCCGTGAGCGAGCGCGGCGAAGGTGTCGACCATTACAGCAGCCTTTCCAGCGGGCCGGCGGGAAGGCTCAACGTCAGCAGCCGATCGAACGCGAGATAGATCAGGGTGGTCATCACCAGGGCGATGGCGAGGTCGGCGAGAAAGGCGCGCCGTCCAAAGGCTCTTGCCGTGGTGACGAACAGTGAGGTGGTAGCAAGGATAAAGCCGCCGCCAAGGCCGATGATGGCGATCAGAAGCGCAAGGCCCGCGAGAATAAGCCACACAGTCCTGGGATCGGCGCTCTCGCGCGCCGGCAGATTGCCCCGCAACGCGTCGATCAAATTGCCGATCGAAAGAATGCCGAGCCCGACGGCGATGACGATCGGCATCGCGTGGGGGCCCATTCCGTAAGGCGTGTTGGATTGCAGCCGGCTCGCGTCCCATACCAGCACCGCGGCAAGGACCGCGAGCGCCAGGGCAATGACCAAGCCCGCACGGTCGATGTGCCGCGACGCCGGACCATGCGGAAGATCGCTGGAAGCGCTATCCGGCGTCATGATTTGACGAGGCCGACCGACTTCAGCACCTCGGTGATGCGCGCATTTTCCTTCTTCAGGAAATCCCCGAACGCATCGCCACCGAGATAAGCGTCAGCCCAGCCCTTCTGCTTGAGGATGTCCTTCCAGGCGTCGGACTTGGCCATCTTCTCCACCGCATCGCTCAGGGTCTTGCGCTGTTCCGCCGTGATGCCGGGAGCTGCGACCACCGAGCGCCAGTTGGCCAGCACCAGGTCGATCCCCTGTTCCTTGAAGGTCGGAATATCGACGCCCGGGATGCGCTTTTCCGACGTCACGCCGAGCGCGCGCAGTTTGCCGGACTTGATCTGGCCGTCGTATTCACTCAGGCCAGAAATGCCCGCGGTGACTTTTCCGCCCAGAATGGCCGCCAGCGACTCGCCGCCTCCGGAAAACGGAATGTAGTTGATCTTCTTCGCATCGGCGCCGATCGTCCCCGCAAACAGCGCCGCCATCACATGGTCGACGCCGCCGGCCGAGCCGCCGGCAAAGGTTGTCTTGGCGATGTCCGCCTTGAGAGCGGCGGCAAGATCCTGCGCGGTCTTGATCGGCGAATTCGCCGGCACCACGATGACCTGGATCTCCTCGGTGAGGCGCGCAATCGGCGTCACCTGATCGAGCGTCACAGGCGATTTGTTCATGGCCAGCGCCCCGACCATGACGAAGCCGTTCACCATCATCTGGTTGCCGTCGCCCTTGGCGCCGTTGACGAACTGCGCGATGCCGACGCTGCCGCCGGCGCCTGCAACGTTGGTGACCTGGACACTGCGGGCGATTCCGGCGGCGACAAGCGCTTGCTGCATCGCTCGGGCCGTCTGATCCCACCCGCCGCCGGGGGCCGCGGGCGCCATCACCTTGAGTTCGAGCTGCTGCGAGAGGGCCGGATAGCCGGCCGCCAGCGTCAGCGCGACGACCGCGCCGAACAGGCGCGCGTGAAACGGGATCATTGGAGTTCCTCCAGGCTTGTGCGGAGCGGCTGTTGTTGACGATTGGCCGCCGTGTCATTTCGTCGCATATCAACCGGAAAACCCGCCGCTGTCCAGAAAGGACTGTTCGCCGGCGCCGTGTTTCGCTGCAAAAACGCGATTGCGGTGTGGAAAGCGTCCGATTGGTGGCCAGCACCGCCTTGCCGGCGCCGGACGCCACCATCGCGGCGCGGCCGCCGACTCTTGTCAGCGAACGCATGATCTCGCGGCTCTACATCCTGGTCAGCACATCGCGACCCGCATTCATCCGTTAGAGCATGATAGCTCTGGACTGACTCGGCGCACGTCGATTGGTCACCTCGCCCCGCTTGCGGGGAGAGGTCGAAGCCGAAGGCTTCGGGTGAGGGGGAATCTCCACGTGCTGAACTCGTGGAGAGTCCCCCTCACCCCGCCCCTCTCCCCGCAAGCGGGGCGAGGGAGAACTCAGAGCAGGCCCGCGCCGCGCGCCCACTTATACTTGGCGCCGAGCACCTCGACCGGCAATTCGGTCGAGTAGGCATAGGCCGGAATGCCGTTCTGGTAGAGATATTCGGCGGCCTCCTCGACCTCGACGTCGCCGGCGAGCGAAGCGACGATCGGTTTCACGAAGCCCTTGGCCTCCATCTCCTTCTTCACCTCGACCATGTTGCGGGCGAACACCATCGGCGGGGTGACGATGGTGTGCCAGTAGCCGAGGATCAGCGAATGGATGCGCTCATCCGACAGGCCGAGCTTGACGGTATTGACGTAGGTGATCGGCGGCTCGCCGCCGGTGATGTCGACCGGGTTGCCGGCGGCGCCGAACGGCGGAATGAACTTGCGGAACGCCGCATCCAGATCCGGCGGCATCGCCATCAGCGAGAGACCGTTATCCACTACCGAATCGGACAACAGCACGCCGGAGCCGCCGGCGCCGGTGATGATCAGCACGTTCTCGCCCTTCGGCGTCGGCAACACCGGCACGCCGCGCGCGAATTCGAGCAATTGCCGCAAGCTGCGGGCGCGGATCACGCCGGACTGCTTGAACACGTCCTCGTAGATCTTGTCGTTGCCGGCGAGCGCGCCGGTGTGCGAGGACGCGGCCTTGGCGCCCGCCGAGGTGCGGCCGGCCTTGAGCACGATCACCGGCTTCTTCTTCGAGACCCGCTTGGCGGCGACCGCGAAAGCGCGGCCATCCTTCAGGTCCTCGCAGTGCTGGGCGATGAGGTTGGTGTTCGGATCCTGCTCGAAGAAGGCCAAGAGATCGTCCTCGTCGATGTCGGACTTGTTGCCGAGGCCGACGATCGCCGAGACGCCCATCTTGGCCGAGCGCGAGAAGCCGATGATCGCCATGCCGATGCCGCCGGACTGCGACGACAACGCCGCATGGCCCTTGACGTCGTAGGCGGTGCAGAACGTGGCGCAGAGATTGGCGGGGGTATAGTAGAAGCCGTAGATATTCGGCCCCATCAGGCGGACGTTGTACTTGTTGCCGACTTCGACGATTTCAGCCTGCAACTCGGGCGCGCCGGCTTCGGCGAAGCCCGACGGAATCAGAACCGCGCCGGGAATTTTCTTCTCGCCGCATTCGGCGAGCGCGCCGGCGACGAACTTCGCCGGGATCGCGAACACCGCGGTGTCGATCACGCCAGGCACATCCTTGACGCTCTTGTAGGCCTCGTAGCCGAGAATCTCGGCGGCCTTCGGATGGATCGGATAGATCTCGCCCTTGTAGCCGCCGTTGATCAGATTCTTCATCACCGAGTTGCCGATCTTGCCGTCTTCGGCGGAGGCGCCGATCACGGCAACCGCCTTCGGCATCATGATGCGGTTCATCGCGGTGACGATTTCCTCGTTCGAGCGCGGCGCCGGGCGCGGCTTGTAGTCGAAATCGACGACGATGCGCACGTCGGCGGCGATCGCGTCCTTCTTGGTGGCGAATACCGGATTGAGGTCGAGTTCGACGATTTCAGGGAAATCGCTGACGAGCTGCGACACCTTGACGATGACGTCTGCCAGCGCGTCGCGGCTGACCGGATCGCCGCCGCGCACGCCCTTCAGCATGTCATGGGCCTGGATGCCGTCGAGCATCGACAAGGCATCGTCCTTGGTCGCGGGCGCGAGCCGGAAGGTGATGTCCTTCAAAACCTCGACCAGCACGCCGCCGAGGCCGAAGGCCACCAGCTTGCCGAACGAGCCGTCGGTGATGGAACCGATGATGACCTCGGTGCCGCCGGCCAGCATCTGCTGGACCTGGACGCCCTCGATCCTGGCGTCGGCCTTGTACTTCTTGGCATTCGCCAGAATGGTGTCGTAGGTCTTCTCGGCCTCGGCGGCGGTCTTGACGCCCACCACCACGCCGCCCGCTTCGGTCTTGTGCAGAATGTTCGGCGAGACGATCTTCATCACCACCGGAAAACCCATGCCGGAAGCGATCTTGGCGGCCTCGGCGGCCGATTTGGCGACGCCCTCCTTCGGGACCGGGATGCCGTAGGCATCGCACACCAGTTTGCCTTCCGGCGCCGTCAGGCTGGTGCGCTTGTCCGCCTTGACGGAATCGAGGATCTTGCGGACCGCATCTTTGGAATTCGACATTGGCTTCCCTCCTTGGCGTCTGTTTCTTGGTTCGCTGGCAGCCCGTGCGGGCGTCAGGACTGCAAATTCCCGGCGCAGATTCAATCGAGGTCCCGATGATCGCTTGCGCGGGGTCCGCGTCGGCTACGGTATTCCTGGGTGGCCGTGGTCGACCACTTATGGCATTTGGTATGCCAGAGACAAGATTGTCAAGCCGATGCAAGGGGCGGAAGTGCTGAAAACACGGTCAACTTGACAGTGTGGTATTTGGTATGCCAAAAACTCTCTTGGTAATCTTCTGTTAAAAGGCGTCTCCCCAACGGAGGAGACCAGTCGTGCCCACACGGAAACCAACCAAGGCGCCGCCCCCCATGGCTGAGGCAGAAATCGCGATCGTCCGCATTGCGCCGGAGACCAGCTTCAAGAACAAGGCCTATGAGGCGTTGAAGGAGGCGATCCTCAAGATGGACATCTACGCGACGCCCGAGCCGGTGATGCTCGACGAGCGCGCGCTGTCCGAACGTCTCGGCGTCAGCCGCACCCCGATCCGCGAAGCAATCGCGATGCTGGAGCAGGACGGCTTCGTCAAGACCGTGCCACGCCGCGGCATCATCGTCGTGCGCCGTACCAAGAGCGAGATCGTCGACATGATTCGCGCCTGGGCCGCGCTCGAGAGCATGGCGGCGCGGCTGATCACGACGACCGCGCGCAAGAAGGACATTTCCGCGCTGCGCGACTTCTTCAGGAATTTCGGCAAGGATCGCCTGCCGCAGGATCACGTCGAGGAATATTCCAAGGCCAACATCGCCTTTCACCAGGCGCTGATCTCACTCTCGGAGTCGCCGACGCTGGTCGATATGACCAACGATATACTGCTGCACGTGCGCGGCTACCGGCAACTGACCATCGGGCGAACGGACCGCACCGCAACCTCGTTGCCCGAACACATGGCGATCATCGAAGCGCTCGAGGAGCGCGACACCGAATTGGCGGAAAAGCGCGCGCGCGATCACACGCTCGGCCTTGCCGCCTATGTCGAAGCGCACGGCCAGGAGCTGTTTTAGCGAAGGACGGCTTTTTATTTTGGACCAGCTGGATGAGGCAAAGACTCGTCCAAACCAAGAAACGACAGGGAGAAGCGGAATGTCCGCAGTAGTGCAGACCATCGATGCCAACGCAGCCGACGAACGTGAACTGACGGATGGCTTTCATCTCGTCATCGACGCGCTGAAACTCAACGGCATCAACACCATCTACGGCGTTCCGGGGATTCCGATCACCGATCTCGGCCGCATGGCGCAAGCCGCCGGCATTCGCGTCATCTCGTTCCGCCACGAGCAGAACGCCGGCAATGCCGCGGCCATCGCCGGCTTCCTGACCAAGAAACCCGGCGTCTGCCTGACGGTTTCGGCGCCCGGCTTTCTCAACGGCCTGACGGCGCTGGCCAACGCCACCACCAACTGCTTCCCGATGATTCTGATCTCGGGCTCGTCCGAGCGCGAGATCGTCGACCTGCAGCAGGGCGACTACGAGGAGATGGATCAGCTCGCGATCGCCAAGCCGCTGTGCAAGGCGGCGTTCCGCGTGCTGCATGCCGCCGACATCGGCATCGGGCTGGCGCGCGCGATCCGCGCGGCGGTGTCGGGACGTCCGGGCGGCGTCTATCTCGATTTACCGGGCAAGCTGTTCTCCCAGGTGATGGACGCCGAAGCCGGCACCAGGTCGCTGGTCAAGGTGATCGACGCGGCGCCTGCGCAAATTCCGGCTCCCGCCGCGGTCAAGCGCGCGCTCGACGTGTTGAAGAGCGCCAGGCGTCCGCTGATCATCCTCGGCAAGGGCGCGGCCTATGCGCAGGCCGACGACGACATTCGCGCGCTGGTCGAGAAGAGCGGCATTCCGTTCCTGCCGATGAGCATGGCCAAGGGTCTCTTGCCCGATACCCATCCGCAATGCGCAGGCGCGGCGCGCTCGACCGTGCTCAAGGACGCCGACGTCGTGATGCTGATCGGCGCCCGGCTCAACTGGCTGCTGTCGCATGGCAAGGGCAAGACCTGGGGCGAAGCACCGAAGAAGTTCATCCAGATCGACATCGAGCCCAGGGAAATGGACTCCAACGTCGAGATCGTCGCCCCCGTGGTCGGCGACATCGGATCCTGCGTTGCCGCCCTGCTCGCCGGCATTGACGGCAAGTGGCCGGCGCCGCCCTCCGACTGGACCGGCGCGGTAAGGGCAAAGCGCGACGACAACGTCGCCAAGATGGCGCCGCGGCTGATGAACAACAACTCGCCGATGGACTATCACGGCGCGCTCGGCGCGCTGCGCAGCGTCATCAAGGAACGGCCGGATGCCATCCTGGTCAACGAAGGCGCCAACACGCTCGATCTCGCGCGCGGCATCATCGACATGTATCAGCCGCGCAAGCGCCTCGACGTCGGCACCTGGGGCGTAATGGGCATCGGCATGGGCTTTGCGATCGCAGCCGCCATCGAGACCGGCAAGCCGGTGCTCGCCGTCGAGGGCGACAGCGCGTTCGGTTTCTCCGGCATGGAAGTGGAGACGATCTGCCGCTACAACCTGCCGGTCTGCGTCGTGATCTTCAACAATAACGGCATCTATCGCGGCACCGACGTCAATCCGACCGGCGGTGCCGACGTGGCGCCCACCGTGTTCGTCAAGGGCTCGCGCTACGACAAGATGATGGAAGCCTTCGGCGGCGTCGGCGTCAACGCGACCTCGCCGGACGAGCTGAAGCGGGCGGTCGACGCGGCGATGAATTCCGGCAAGCCGACCCTGATCAATGCCGTGCTCGATCCCGCCGCCGGCAGCGAGAGCGGCCGCATCGGCAACCTCAATCCGCAGAGCAAGCTGAAGAAGAAATAACCGGCCATACCCGGCGGGACCGGCAAGCGGCCCCGCCCCCATTCCTTCCTGCGCTCGCGCAGGAGCAGACACGATACGGAGCAAAGACGATGACAAAGGCGCTGAAGGGCGTTCGCATTCTCGATTTCACCCACGTCCAGTCAGGGCCCACCTGCACGCAATTGCTGGCCTGGTTCGGCGCCGACGTGATCAAGGTCGAGCGCCCGGGCGTCGGCGACATCACCCGCGGTCAATTGCAGGACATCCCGAATGTCGACAGCCTGTATTTCACCATGCTCAACCACAACAAGCGTTCGATCACGCTCGACACCAAGAACCCGAAGGGCAAGGAAGTCCTCACCGCGCTGATCAAGAACTGCGACGTGCTGGTGGAAAATTTCGGTCCCGGCGTGCTTGATCGCATGGGATTTCCGTGGGAGCAGATTCACGCCATCAACCCGAAGATGATCGTGGCCTCGATCAAGGGCTTCGGCCCCGGCCCCTACGAAGACTGCAAGGTCTATGAGAACGTCGCGCAATGCACCGGCGGCGCGGCCTCGACCACCGGTTTCCGCGACGGACTGCCGCTCGTCACCGGCGCCCAGATCGGCGACAGCGGCACCGGCCTGCACCTGGCGCTCGGCATCGTCACCGCGCTCTATCAGCGCACGATGACCGGCAAGGGACAGAAGGTCACCGCCGCGATGCAGGACGGCGTTCTCAACCTCGCCCGCGTCAAATTGCGCGACCAGCAGCGCCTCGCTCACGGCCCGCTCAAGGAATACAGCCAGTACGGCGAAGGGATCCCGTTCGGCGACGCGGTGCCGCGCGCCGGCAACGATTCCGGCGGCGGTCAGCCCGGCCGGATTCTGAGGTGCAAGGGCTCGGAGACCGATCCCAACGCCTACATCTACTTCATCACCCAGGCGCCGGTCTGGGAGAAGATCTGCGACGTGATCGACGAACCCGGCTGGAAGACCCATCCCGATTACGCCAAGCCGGCGGCCCGGCTGTCGCGGCTGAACGAAATCTTCGCGCGCATCGAACAATGGACCATGACCAAGACCAAGTTCGAGGCGATGGAGATCCTCAACAAGGACGACATCCCCTGCGGCCCAATCCTGTCGATGAAGGAAATCATGGAGGACCAGTCGCTGCGCGCGACCGGCACCGTGGTCGAGGTCGATCATCCCACCCGCGGCAAGTACATCTCGGTCGGCAATCCCATCAAATTGTCCGACAGCCCGAGCGAGGTGACCCGTTCGCCGCTGCTCGGCGAGCACACCGACGAGGTTCTGCGGCAGGTGCTCGGCTTCAGCGATCACCAGGTCGCCGAGATCCACAATTCCGGCGCGCTCGATCCGCCGCGCAAGCAGGCCGCCGAATAGGCAAACGCCCCAAGCGGGCATATTTCAAAGGCCGCCGGTCAATCCGGCGGCCTTTTTCGTCATTTGGGTGGCAGATCGGTCGCTTGCTGCACTGCGGTGATCGAAATGCTGCCATGCAAACAAACCAGTTGTTCCTGGTATTTGGTATACATAAATTGTTCTCGGATTTGATGCGGCGCCGCGCTGCACTTCAAGAAAGGGGACGACAATGTCCAAGACTGCTTCCATCGGATTTGTGCCTTCCAACGGCCTGTTCGGCCGCCTGATCGCCGCGATCGACCGGCTGCTGATGACCAGCGCCCGCACCTCGATCCGCAATAACGATCTGCCCTATTTCGGGCTCTGAGGCACTTATCTGAGCCATTCGGGCAAGCCGCTAGTTCGCCCGGATCAGCATTGGCTCCCTGACTTCGCGTTTCCTCCCAGACTTATGGCCCCGACTTCGGGGCCATTTTTTTTGCCGAAGTTCTGAGCAAGGTGGGACGCAACGCCTGCGACAAATTGGCCTACCCTCGATCCCACGGGAGTAATCGTTTGCACTCTGGCATATCGCATACCAATATGCGGTTCGTTAGCGCCAAACCAAGAACAGAAGCGCAATGACGGGGGAGTTGATGCAGCAGGGCTGGTCCGCGAGACAGCCAAAGCGATCCGGCGGCAGGTATGACCATTTGTCGTACCGTCCCATTTGTTCCGTTTCAAAACTCAGGTAATCCAAAAGAAGCGGATGCCACGCTGGAGCGTCCCTCATACAATTCTAACTGGCAACCGTCTCGCAGCGACAATCCTTGCGAGACGATCGACCGGGACGAGGGCCGAAACGCTACTCGGGATCAGTTGACGGCAAAGCCGGCATAGACCGGCGCGCTCGAACACATTGGGAGAGAGACAAAATGAAACGTTCTGTTTTGCGTGTTGCGCTGGCTACGGTCGCTGCTTTCTGCACGAGCGGCATTGCGTCTGCCGCCTGGGAACCGGTTCGCCCGGTTGAATTCATCGTACCCGCCGGCACCGGCGGCGGCGCCGATCAGATGGCGCGCACGATCCAGGGTATCGTCACCAAGCATGGCCTGATGAAGCAGCCGCTGGTCGTCATCAACAAATCCGGCGGCGCCGGGGGCGAAGGCTTTCTCGACGTCAAGGGATCGGCGGGCAACCCGCACAAGATCATCATCACCCTCTCGAATCTTTTCACCACACCGCTCGCAACCGGAATTCCCTTCAACTGGAAGGACCTCACCCCGGTCGCCATGCTGGCGCTCGACGAATTCGTACTCTGGGTCAATGCCGATAAGCCGTACAAGGACGTCAAGGATTACGTCGACACCCTCAAGAAGGCGCCGTCCGGCTCCATCAAGATGGGCGGCACCGGATCGAAGCAGGAAGACCAGATCATCACGGTCGCCGTCGAGAAGGCAACCGGCACCAAGTTCACCTACATTCCCTACAAGGGCGGCGGCGAAGTCGCCGTTCAGCTCGTCGGCAACCATGTCGATTCGTCCGTGAACAATCCGATCGAGGCCGTGGCGCAGTGGCGCGGCGGCAAGCTTCGTCCGCTCTGCGTGTTCGACGGCAAGCCCATGGCCTATGACGAGCAGATCGCGGACGGCAAAGCCTGGAAGGATATTCCGACCTGCAAATCGCAGGGCCTCGATATGGAATATCTGATGCTGCGCGGCATCTTCATGTCACCCAAGGCCACCAAGGACCAGGTCGACTACTACATCGATCTGTTCAAGAAGGTGCGCGCCACTCCGGAATGGCAGGACTTCATGAAAAGCGGCGCCTTCAATACGACCTTCATGACCGGGGCCGACTATGCCAAGTGGGTGGAGGGAGAGGAAAAGCGCCACGAATCTCTCATGAAGGCGGCCGGTTTCCTCGCTACGGGAAATTGATCCAACCCACCCGGGAATGCTGACGAACGCGTGACGCAGAGTCGGCTGCGAATCCGAAGCTGCGATTACGCATGGAGTTTCCATGACGACGAATAATTCAGACGCTGCAGGCCCGAAGCACAAGACCGTAGAAGCCGGCATCGCGCTGCTGATCGGGATCTTCGGAGCGATCGTGATCGCCGGCAGCCTGAAGGCCGGCATCAACTGGGGCGCCGAGGGCCCGCGCGCCGGATTCTTTCCGTTCTACGTCGGGATCATCATCATCGCTTCCAGTGCGGTGAACCTCTTGCACGTGCTGCGTGACAGGGATGACGGGCTGTTCGCGGAGTGGGGCCAGCTTCGTCAGGTCATGAGCGTCGTCATGCCCACCGCGATCTATGTCGGCGCGATGCCGTTTACCGGTCTGTACGTCGCATCGATCGTCTTCATCGGCTGGTTCATGCGATGGCTCGGCAAATACAGCTGGCTGACGGTGCTCGCCGTGGCGTTCGGCATGCCGATCGTCACCTACTTCATTTTCGAACGCTGGTTCTTGGTGCCGCTTCCCAAAGGCCCCCTCGAGGAATGGTTCGGCCTCTAGGGTCATTGCGTTGTCAGCTCACGGTTGCAGGACTTAAAGCATGGAAGAAATCGTCAATCTTTTTCACGGCTTCGCCGTGGCCCTGCAGCCCTTCAACATCATGGTGATGGTGCTGGGCATCGTGCTCGGCGTCATCATCGGCGTGCTGCCGGGCCTCGGCGGCGCCAACGGCGTTGCGATCCTGCTGCCTCTGACCTTCAGCATGCCGCCGACCTCGGCCATCATCATGCTGTCCTGCATCTATTGGGGCGCGTTGTTCGGCGGCGCGATCACCTCGATTCTGTTCAACATACCGGGTGAGCCGTGGTCAGTGGCGACGACATTCGACGGCTACCCGATGGCGCAGCAAGGCAAGGCCGGAGAAGCCCTGACGGCAGCCTTTACCTCCTCGTTCGTCGGTGCGCTGTTCGCCGTCATCATGATCACGCTGGTCGCCCCGCTGGTCGCAAGCTTCGCGCTGCAATTCGGTCCGGCGGAGAAATTCGCGGTGTATTTCCTGGCATTCTGCAGTTTCGTCGGCCTGAGCAAGGAGCCACCGTTCAAGACCATCGCGGCGATGATGATGGGCTTTGCACTTGCGGCCGTCGGACTGGACTCCATCACCGGACAATTGCGCCTGACCTTCGGGTTCACCGAACTGCTCAACGGCTTCGATTTCCTGATCGCCGTCATCGGCCTGTTCGGGATCGGTGAAATCCTTCTGACCATGGAAGAAGGACTGAACTTCCGCGGCGGCAACGCCAAGATCGATTTGCGGGTCGTGCTGCGCACCTGGAAGGGACTGCCCAAGTACTGGATGACCTCGCTGCGCTCCTGCATCATCGGCTGCTGGATGGGCGTCACGCCGGCAGGCGCAACACCCGCCTCGTTCATGAGTTACGGCATCGCCAAGCGGGTCGCCAAGAACGGCCACAATTTCGGCAAGGGCGAGATCGAAGGCGTGATTGCGCCGGAGACCGCGGCGCATGCCGCCGGCACCGCCGCATTGCTGCCGATGCTGTCGCTTGGCGTGCCCGGCTCGCCGACGGCCGCCGTTCTTCTCGGCGGCCTGTTGATCTGGGGCCTGCAGCCCGGTCCGATGCTGTTCGTCGAGCAGAAGGAATTTGTCTGGGGCCTGATCGCCTCGATGTATCTCGGCAATCTCATGGGCCTCATCGTCGTGCTGACCTGTGTGCCGATCTTCGCGGCCATCCTGCGCGTGCCGTTCAGCATCATCGCGCCGCTCATCCTGGTGCTGTGCGCGATCGGCGCCTATTCGGTTCACAGCAGCACGTTCGACGTGATCCTGATGCTGGTGTTCGGCGTCGTCGGATATCTGCTCAAGAAGTGCAATTATCCCCTCGCCCCGCTGGTGCTGGCGATCGTGCTCGGCGACAAGGCCGAGGAGGCGTTCCGGCAGTCGCTGCTGGGATCCCAGGGCTCGCTTGGCGTGTTCTTTTCGAATGCGCTGGTCAGCACGATCATGGTCCTCGGATTGATCGCGCTGTTCTGGTCGGCGATCCAGCAAGGCTATAGCCGTCTGCGAACCGCCGCCGCCTGATCCGATCTGCGCCCTATTTCCCCGTAAAATCTGTGGCTTGCTGCGCCGCAGAAATGCCAGCGACTGCGAACAGCTTCGGCCGGCCTCGCCTGAGGCCGGCTTTCCGCCGCGCGCTTTTTTCCACCTCCTGCGGCAAACTGTCAAAATTTCTCTTGTCTACTGGCATATCATATACCACACTCGGTCGATTAGCTGTCAGGCTTCGATAGAACAGCGCTTGGAGGGAAATGATGACAGACACGGTTCACGGAGCGGTCCCCACGACTGCACGCGTCAGCGATGCCTATCGATGGACGCAGCTGGCCATCGGCGTCGCCGCGATGGTGATGATCGCCAACTATCAATACGGCTGGACGTTCTTCGTCCCCGATATTCAGAAAAAATTCGGATGGGATCGCGCCTCGATCCAGTGGGCCTTCACCCTGTTCGTGCTGTTCGAAACCTGGCTGGTGCCGATCGAGGGCTGGTTCGTCGACAAATACGGCCCGCGCCTCGTGGTCCTGATCGGCGGCATCCTCTGCGCCATCGGCTGGGCGATCAATGCGCAGGCCACCTCGCTGAACGGCTTCTATCTCGGCATGATCATCGCGGGCATCGGCGCCGGCGGCGTCTATGGCACCTGCGTCGGCAATGCGCTGAAATGGTTTCCCGACAAGCGCGGCCTTGCCGCCGGGATCACCGCGGCCGGGTTCGGCGCGGGCTCAGCGCTGACGGTCGCGCCGATCCAGGCGATGATCAAGGATTCCGGCTTCCAGAATACCTTCCTCTATTTCGGTCTGGGGCAAGGCATCATCATCGTGATCCTCGCCTTCATCATGTTCGCACCGAAGGCCGGTCAGGTCCCCGCCGTCATCCAGAACGCCAATGTGATCCAGAGCCGGCGTAACTACCAGCCCACGGAAGTGATCCGTCAGCCGATCTTCTGGCTGATGTATTTCATGTTCGTGATCGTCGGCGCGGGCGGATTGATGGTCACTGCCAATCTCAAGCCGATCGCGGTCGACTGGAAGGTCGACGCCATCCCGGTCACGCTGATCGGAATGACGATGACCGCGGTGACGTTCGCAGCGACGATCGACCGCGTCCTCAATGGTTTGACGCGGCCGTTCTTCGGCTGGGTTTCCGACCAGATCGGCCGCGAGAACACCATGTTCGTCGCGTTCGGCATCGAAGGCGTCGGCATCTGGGCGCTTTACATGCTGGGCCACGACCCCGTCTGGTTCGTGATCCTCTCCGGTCTGGTGTTCTTCGCCTGGGGCGAGATCTATTCGCTGTTCCCGTCGACCTGTACCGATACGTTCGGCGCGAAATTCGCGACCACCAATGCCGGGCTGCTCTATACGGCCAAAGGCACGGCAGCGCTGCTGGTTCCTGTCGCCAATTACATGCAGCAGTCCTCCGGCAACTGGGACCGGGTATTCCTGATCGCAGCCGGCGCGAATATCCTCGCCTCGCTGCTTGCGATCATCGTCCTCAAGCCGTGGCGCAGGAAAGTCGTCGCCCGGGCGATGGCGAACTGACCGGCTGCAACGCCACTGCGAAGAGCGCGCTCATCTGCCCGATGGGCGCGCTCTTTGCCTTCCGGTTTCTCGATCGGTGGCATACCTGAAGTCTCTTGCGACCATGTTCGCAAGACTTTCATGCCGGACCGCGCGACGACGAAACATCCATAAGCGTCAGTAATACTGCCTCTTTATTGCTGTTATGCACGCGCGCGATTTCCCGTTGACATATGGTATATTGTATACCAGTCTGCACCGACGCTTGAACCATTCAGGGAGGTTGCCATGCAAGTCGGAGATGTCCTGCGCAAGAAAGCCGCACGTGTTGCAACGGTTCGAATGAACGAAACCGTCGCAATCGCTTCCCAACTGATGCGCTCCGGCAATATCAGCGCGCTCGTGGTCAAGGATGTCGTGCGCACCGAGGGCAATACCGCGGTGGGCATGTTCACAGAGCGCGACGTCGTCCGCGCCATTGCCGAACACGGCGCGGCCGGCGTCCACATGAAGATCTCGCAGCTGATCTCGGTGCAGGAGCTGGTGTGGTGCAGCCCTAACGATACGCTCGAGCACGTCCGTCATCTCATGCACAGGCACCACATCCGTCATCTGCCTGTGATCGACAACTACAGCCTGATCGGCGTCATCAGCATCCGCGACATCTCGACCGCGTTCGCCGACGAGGCCACGGCCGTCGCGCCAACCGTAGCAGCCTGATCGGTCGCTCTTGCTTCGCCTGCTTACGACCTGCCTCGAGGCTTCGCCCCGGGGCAGGCAGGTAATCTGCGCTGAAATTTCCTCCACCCGTTTTCGAAAGTCTCCGTGAAAATCTGGGTCTACGACGCCGGCGCGATCGGTGGATATCTCGGTGCGCAGCTCGCGCGTGCGGGCGCCGACATCAGCCTGATGGAGTGTCCGCTCTGAAGCGCATGACGGACTCAAGTCGGACATCACGCCATGTCCGTTTTGTGCCAACAGGCGACATCAACTCTATGGCCAATTTCACCACTGAAACCTCGAGACCTTTGTCGGCTTCGTGCGGTTAGCGTCGGGGAACTTGCCTTCGAAGGTGGCAGCGACCAACCAGCCATTCATCCATTTGATCTCAGTCGAGGGCAGTGGTCGCGCCGAGCCAGCGTCGCGGACGCGCCTTGGCAACGTTTGGAGGCTGGAGGGGCACAGTCGGCGTTGTAGTCGTGAGCGAGCTTGACGAAGGGGCCGCCGCTTTCGCACAACCCCAATTCGCGTGCCCTCGATGCGGGACAATGCGTCAGTCGAGTAGCGATTGACTACCCGCCCACGAACAGATGCGTGGAACGGGGTTCTGAGGCGATCCCGAAAAGGTAATTTTCTCGACGTATGGCCTGGCAATCCCAGTCGTTATTCGTTTTCGGTCGCTTGAGATCCGGAGCACCCTGCTGCCCACATCTATAGCAAATTGCTGGCCAGCTGCTGGACCCGAGTCAAGCGCACCTTGATAAGTGCCGGGCGTGAAAGTCACGCGAGATGAGTGATCTGACACAGGCGTGTAAGTGAACGAGTAGGAGATTGTGCCCGCACTTATTGCCGCTCCATAAGTGGGGGGCGGGACAATGGTCACGAATGTTCCCGTGCCCTTACCAGTTCCATCGCCATTGTAGGTAATCTGACCCTCGCTACTGACCATGCTGATGTTGCTGTCGCCCTTTGGGAGCGTGAGGTTTCCCTTACTGTCTTCTTTAAATCCGGCGGGTACCGTCAAACACACCTGAGTGCCTGCAAACGAATAAGTACCTTTCAGATCGTCAGCAGCCGCAACTCCCGTCGAGATAGATGTAACAGCAATTATCGACCAAAATAGCGCACGTCGCATGGCGTTCTCCTGACATCTGGACTCCGCCCCATAGATATAGATTAAGCTGGATCACAGGTCTTGGATTGAGATGGATCAAGGATTGCGTTTTGGCCATTCTCGCCTTAACCGCCATCGCTTCCGGCCTCTAATCTTGGTTAGGCGCATGTCCGTGTTGGGTCATTAGCGCCGATTTAGGTATGTCCGCAGCATGTCCGGTCAGCGGGTGATCTCGGAAATGCCGGACACTATCCGGAATCGCCCATCGCCCGGAAACAAAAGCCCCGGTTTTGCATGATTGCGTTGCTCCGAGCCCTGACCTGCCCGGTGGACATTTGCGGGGGGTGGCGGCATCCTGCGCCTCGAAATCCGACAAGAGACGCGCGCAAAATTCCGCGCAGAGGAAACAGAGGGCAGACCATGTTGAAAACGCGATTTACCGAGCTCGTCGGCGTCGAACACCCGATCGTGCAGGGCGGCATGCAGTGGGTCGGACGCGCGGAGCTGGTAGCGGCGGTCGCCAATGCCGGCGCGCTCGGCCTCATTACGGCGCTGACGCAACCGACGCCGGAAGACCTCACCAAGGAAATCGCGCGCTGCCGCAGCCTCACCGACAAGCCGTTCGGCGTCAATCTCACCATTCTGCCCTCGATCAAGCCGCCGCCTTACGCGGAATACCGGCAGGCCATCATCGAGAGCGGCATCAAGATCGTCGAGACCGCCGGCAACAAGCCGCAGGAGCATGTCACCGAATTCAAGAAGCACGGCGTGATCGTGCTGCACAAATGCACCAGCGTTCGCCACGCGCTGTCGGCGGAGCGCATGGGCGTCGACGCGATCTCGATCGACGGTTTTGAGTGCGCCGGGCATCCCGGCGAGGACGACACGCCCGGCCTGATCCTGATTCCGGCCGCCGCCGACAAGGTCAAGATTCCGATGATCGCTTCCGGCGGCTTCGCCGACGGCCGCGGCCTGATCGCAGCGCTCGCGCTCGGCGCCGAAGGCATCAACATGGGCACCCGCTTCATGTGCACCAGGGAAAGTCCGATCCATCAGCTGGTGAAGGAGCGCATCGTCGCCAACGACGAGCGCGAGACCGAACTGATCTTCCGCACCATGCGCAATACCTCCCGCGTCGCCAAGAACGCGATCAGCACCCAGGTGGTCGCAATGGAAAAGGCAGGCGCTAAATTCGAGGATGTCCGCGAGCTCGTCGCCGGCGCCCGCGGCAAGATGGTCTACGCGTCAGGCGACGCCGATGAAGGCATCTGGTCGGCCGGACAGGTGCAGGGACTGATTCATGACATCCCGACCTGCGCCGAACTGGTGTCGCGCATCATGCGCGAGGCGGAAGCCATCATCCAGACCCGGCTCGAAGGCATGATGTCCGGCGCCCGCCGTCAGGCCGCCGAATAACCGGCTTCGAACAACAGAGAACGATCGCATGAAGGCCTATGTCTATGGCGCCAATGGCGCCGCCATCGCCGATGTCGCCAGGCCGTCGCCGAAAGGCGCCCAGGTGCTGGTTCGCGTGCGCGCCTGCGGCCTCAACCGCGCCGACCTCGGCATGACCAAGGGCCACGTCCATGGCGCCGCCGGCGGCGTCGGCACCGTGCTCGGCATGGAATGGGCGGGCGAGATCGCCGAACTCGGCCCCGACGCCCAGGGCGTCGGTATCGGCGACCGGGTGATGGGCTCCGGCGCCGCCGCATTCGCCGAGTATGCGCTCGCCGACCATCGCCGGCTGTTCCACATTCCGGCCAAGGCCAATATGAGCTTCGAGGACGCAGCCACCCTGCCCGTCGCGCTCACCACCATGCACAATGCGGTCGTGACCAATGGCGCCCTGCAGCCCGGCCAGACCGTGCTGATCCAGGGCGCCAGTTCCGGCGTCGGCCTGATGGCGCTGCAGATCGCCAGGCTCAAGGGCGCGAAAACCGTGATCGGCTCATCGACCGACGCGACGCGACGCGGCCGGCTGAAGGATTTCGGCGCCGACCTCGCGGTGGATTCCAGCGATCCCGGCTGGGTCGATCAGGTATTGAAGGCGACGAACGGCGAAGGCGTCGACCTGATCGTCGACCAGATCTCCGGCAAGGTCGCGAACCAGAATCTGGCAGCCACCAAAATCAAGGGCCGCATCGTCAATGTCGGCCGGCTCGGCGGCACCCATGCCGATTTCAACTTCGACCTGCATGCCGCGCGCCGCATCCATTATATCGGCGTCACCTTCCGCACCCGCTCGATCGAGGAAATCCGCGAGATTTTCGATGAAGTCCGCAAGGACATCTGGCCCGCGGTAGAGTCGCGAAAACTGCAATTGCCGATCGACAAGGTGTTCGCCTTCGACGATATCGGCAAGGCGTTCGAGCACATGGAAGCCAACATGCACCTCGGCAAGATCGTGGTGACGCTCTGACTTCGTTGACCTAGAGGTCGACTTCTGTCCGGGTCGATTTCGGCCCATCCAACAATTCAGAACAATTCGCAACAAAGTACTCCCTGCGGATAAAGTGGCGATGGCGGATCGGCGCTTTAATGTTAGGTGACGGGCTGCTAAACCGCCGCGCATGAGCCCTGCCGTACCCAACGTCAAATCCCGCGTCGCGGCGATTTCGATCTTCGCCAGCGCCGGCATGGCGGCGGCGAAGTTCGCGGTCGGCATCGCCATCGGCAGCCTCGCGCTGATTTCGGAAGCGCTGCACTCTTCGGTCGACGTGGTCGCGACCGTCGTAACCTGGATGGTGGTGCGGGTTTCGGACCGCCCGGCGGACGACGAGCATCATTACGGCCACGGCAAGTTCGAGAGCCTGTCGGCGCTTGGCGTCATCGCCATGCTCTATGTGCTGGCCGGCGGCATTCTCGTCGAATCCTACAGCCGCCTGCGCGAAGGCGCGCCGCCGCCGACGCTGTCGGCGATCCCGTTCGTCGTCCTTTTGATCGACATCGCCGTGAACTTCTGGCGGGCGCGGGCGCTGCATCGCACCGCACGCGCGACCAAAAGCCAGGCACTGGCCGCCGACGCGCTGCATTTTGCCTCCGACGTGCTCGGCTCGATCGCCGTCATCATCGGACTGGCCCTTTCCGGGTTCGGCTATGTCTGGGGCGACGCCGTCGCCGCAGTCGCCGTCGCGATCATGATCGCGCTATTGGGCCTGCGGCTGGCGCGCTCCACCGTCGAAACCCTGCTCGACCGCGCCCCCGAAGGCGTATCGGAGACCGCGACCGCCGCCATCCGGGCCGTGTCCGGCGTGGTCGATGTCGAACGCTTAAGGGTGCGCATGGTCGGATCGACGCATTTCATCGACGCCATCGTGCAGGTGCCGCGTACCTATCCGATCGACCGCGTCGAAGAGATCAAGCGAATGGCACAGGATGCGGTCAACAAGGCGCTCGACGACGCCGATCTGACGTTCACCGCCGTGCCGGTCGCGCGCAATAATGAGAGCGTGCGCGAGCGCATCATGGTGATCGCCCGCAATTCCGGCCTCGCCGTCCACCATGTCACCGTGCACGACCTCGGCGGCAAGCTCACCGTCTCTATCGACCTCGAAGTCGACGGCGAGATGGCGCTGACGGCGGCCCACGACATCGCCCATGGGCTGGAGCGCAACATCCGCGAGGAATTCGGCGAGGACGTCGAAGTCGACACCCACATCGAGCCGCTGGAACCGGAATTGCCGCACGGCACCGATGCCGCGCCCGACCGCGTCGAAACCATCAAGGCCGCGCTGTCGCGCCTGGCCGCCGACGGCGCCATCCATGACATCCATAATGTGCGGGTGCGCGACACCGACGCCGGCGAAATCGTCAACTTCCATTGCCGCGCCGCACCCTCGATGAGCGTGATCAAGGTCCACCAGAAGGTCGACGAGCTCGAACGCGCGCTGCGCCGCGCGTTCCCCACGGTGAAACGCGTTATCAGCCACGCCGAGCCGCCGCACGCGCAGTGAAATCCCGATGCCGGGCGCGTTCTCCTTTCGGACTCGCTTTTCGCACTCCCGATTCTCCATTGGACAAGATTTATTTTCATTAACGAATCGTTGACTCTCGACAGTCTGCAAAAAGTGGATTCAAATCGCTGTGATTCGGAAGCGACTGGGGCTGTTCCGGACAGGGTGCAAATAAGATTTTTGGTGGGGGTCCAAGCATGGCGCGCGCACACGCGGCGAGCGCGTGCGTCCAATCCGATTCGATCAAGGGATTGGCGCAATCGATCGCAAAACCGGCCTATCACCGGCTGTTGGTAGCGGAGCCTGCGCTTCGCCGCGCAGTGCCAACCCTGATCATTGCCTTCCTCATCACCATCTGCCTTGGCGCATTCGTGCAGGTCGTCGATCAGAACCGGCAAAAGCGCGGGGCCGTCAAGCGCGACCTGGCGGCGGTCGCCGATCTGCTCGCCGAACGCCTCGACCGCATCGCCGCGGTCAGGCAGGACCGGGCGGCGACCATCGACCGCCTGCAGAGCCTGCTGCCCGGCCTCATCCCATCATGGGGAGTCGCGGCCGGCCGGCACGTCATCGTCACCGGCGCCGACCAGCGCGTTCTCGCCCGCGTGCCGGTCGAAACCACGCTTGGCGACACCGCCAGCACACTCGAGGCCATCAGCGCCGCACTGTCGCTGACCGGAGCGGCCCAGCAGGGCGGCGTCACCGACATCGTGCTGCCCAACGGCAACGGCGCGCTGGCGGTCCAGCACATCGTCAAATCGCTGCCCGGCCAGGTCATCATCATCCAGGAAAAGATCGATTCACTGTGGCAATCGGACGCCGCCCTGTCGGTGACGCTGTCCGCCACCACGGGCTTCGTCGTGCTGATCCTGGGCTTTGCCTTCCACTGGCAATCGACCCGCGCCCGCGAAGGCGATCTCATCAATGACGCCGTGCGCGGCCGGATCGATACCGCGCTCAATCGCGGCCGCTGCGGGTTGTGGGACTGGGACCTGTCGCGCGGCAGGATCTTCTGGTCGCAATCGATGTTCACGATGCTGGGGCTGGACAGCCGCAACGACCTCCTGACCTTCGGCGAGGTCAACGCGCTGGTGAAATCCGACGACATCGACCTGTTCGCCATCGGCGATCAGCTCATCTCCGGAAAGATCACCTACATCGACCAGACCTTCCGCATGCAGCACACCGACGGCCACTGGATCTGGCTGCGGGTCCGCTGCGAGCTCAGCCATGGCGCAGCCGACGCCGGCCTGCACCTGATCGGCATTGCCGTCGACATCACCGAGCAGAAGAGCCTCGCCGAGAAAACGGTGGAGGCCGACCTGCGGCTGCGCGACGCGATCGAGACCATCCCGGAAGCGTTCGTGCTGTGGGACGCGGAAGACCGCCTGGTGCTCTGCAACTCGCACTTCCAGCGCCTGCACAAGCTACCGGATTCGGCCGTCGCGCCGGGCACCTCCTACGAAACCGTGATCGAAGTCGGCAGCATGCCGGAGGTCCGCACCCGGCTGCATGAAACCGCCACCCAGGCGCCGGGCGCGCGTACCTTCGAGGCGCAACTCGACGACGGCAGCTGGCTGCATATCAGCGAGCGCCGCACCAAGGACGGCGGTTACGTCTCGGTAGGCACCGACATCACCCGCATCAAGGAACATGAACAGAAACTGGTCGACAACGACCTTCGCCTGCGCGCCACCGTCATCGACCTGAAACGCTCGCAGACCGCGCTCGAACAACAAGCCATCGAACTCGCCGACCTCGCCGAAAAATATTCCGAAGAAAAGACCCGCGCCGAGGAAGCCAACCAGACCAAATCCAAATTCCTCGCCAATATGAGCCACGAGCTGCGCACGCCGCTCAATGCCATCATCGGGTTCTCCGAGATCATGGAAAGCGGCATGTTCGGCACGCTCGGCTCGGAGAAATACCAGGAATACTGCCACGACATTCTCACCAGCGGTCACTATCTGCTGGAAGTCATCAACGACATTCTCGACATGTCGAAGATCGAAGCCGGCCGGATGAAGCTCGACATGGAGCAGCTCGACCTGTCGAAGACGCTGGCGGAATCGCTGCGGGTGGTATCCGGACGCGCCGACGACAAGCAGCTGGCGCTGGACGCGGATATCGACGGCAGCATTTCGGTGGTGGCCGACCGCCGCGCCATCAAACAGATCATCGTCAACCTGCTGTCCAACGCCGTCAAATTCACGCCCGACGGCGGCAAGGTGGTGGTGCGCAGCCGGCTGCTCAACGACTCGATCGTGCTGATGATCGCCGATACCGGCATCGGGATCGCGCCGCATTCGCTGCAGCGGCTGGGCCGGCCGTTCGAGCAGGTCGAGAGCCAGCTCACCAAGACCTATCACGGCTCGGGGCTCGGGCTCGCCATCGCGCGATCGCTGACCGATCTGCACGGCGGCTCGATGCGGCTGCGCTCGAAACTCGGTACCGGCACGGTGGTCTGCGTGTCGTTGCCGCGCGACGCCAGCAAGGCCAAGGCGAAGGTTCAGGCTGCCGCCTAGCTGGACGCCGGATTCAGCCATTGCGCGCGGGCGCGCGCTCCAACGTCAGCAGGACAGCCTCTCCAGTCTTACGCGTGTGCGTGCTCAGGGCAGCCGCGAACCCTGCCGCATCGCGTGCGCGGAGCAAAGCCATAAAGGTTTCGTGCTCCTCCACGGACTCGGTCCATCGTCGGGCATCGTAATTTGCGACAGCGCGCGCGCGAAAGATGTTCGCATGCAGCGTCGTCCAGATGTTGAGAAGAACGGGATTGCGAGCCAGCCTGGTGATCTCAACGTGAATGTCCTGGTTCAATCTAAAATATGCGGTGCGTGCTGCATCGCGATGAAGCTGGATCAGCCGCTCATGCATCGCATTCAGTCTGGCGATGTCGTCATCAGTAGCCAATGTTGCAGCCTGACTCCCGGCAACGCCGTCCAGCGCAACCATGATGTCAAATATGTTGGCAATCTCGTCGCGATTGATCGGCGTAACCACAGGTGTCCGGTGCGACCGGAGTTCGATAAGGCCCTCGTTCGCCAATATCTTGAAAGCCTCACGCAAGGGAGTCCGCGACACTCCGAACGTCTCGCATAGCATTCGCTCCGGTAACGGGGCGCCCGCTTGCAGTTCGCTGTTCACGATCATTTCACGAACCTTCGCGACCAGCTGATCGTGCAGCGACATTCTCTCGATGGGCCTCTTCGAATGGTCCGACGACAATTTCAGCCGAGCCGGCTTGAAGCGGGTGCGGAGTTTGGCTCGTGGCGCGCGCTCGCTCATGCCCGGTAGTCCCCTTTCATGGCTGCTGCCTCAAAACTGTGCTCGTCGCCCATTGAACAAGCACCTTTCTTAAGATAAGATAGATCAAGATCCTTGATATTGCTAGCTAAAATCATGATTGCATATCGTATCCAATTTGGCATAGGGATTGCTACAATCATTGCTCGGACAAGGAATCCGCAAACAACTGACCGGAGATCAGCCGTGAGAAAACTTCTGCTGGCTACCCTCATCGCCCTTGGTTTCGCTTCGCTGGACGTCGCAAGCACCTTTGCCCAAGTCGAGCCCTCGATCAAACTCGGTTACGCGAAGTGCGCTCACTGCACGCCGATGTCGCTAACACCGCAATATGCGAAGGGCGTTCAGATCGACGCCGTCGGCTTCAATACCGGGACCGACGCACTCACTGCCCTGGTATCCAAGAATATCGATGTCGCCCAAGTCACCTACCTTCACTACGCGATTGCGCTCGACAAGGGTTTCGATGTGGTGGCGATCTCGGGGCAGGTCAACGGCGGCTCGGCGATGCTGGTCGGAAACGATCTGGAAGTCACGCCGAACGATTGGGCATCTCTCAAAAAGGTCATTGCCGATTTCAAGGCCGCCGGAAAGCCGTTCCGCGTAGCGGCGTCCCGCGGAAATGCGCAGGACATTCACATGCGCGGCGCATTTGCCAAACAGGGCATCGATATCAACAAGGACGTGCAGTTCGTCAACATTCCGAATCCGTCGGACCACTTGCAAGCCTTGCGACGCGGGGAAATCGAGTTGATCTGCACCGTCGAGCCTTTTGCAACGCAGATACTGCAGAACAAGGCAGCCAAGCTGTTCGGTCTTCCCTATGATCAGGCCGCAGGCAAGCTCACCAACATCATTCTAACCCGGTCGGATGTTGTCGCAGCGAAGCCCAAGGAACTCGAGAACACCGTCCGCGCGGTGGTGAAGGTTGATGAATTCATCGCGGGCGACAAGGCAGCTTTGGTTGCCGTGATCTCAAAGATCACCGGTCTCGACAAGGCAATTGCCGCAGGCGCCGTGGATAATCTCGACCCGGACCCGAAGATGTATCGTGCTTCGGCCGTGGCGATCGCCGGCATGATGCGCGACCTGAAGTACATCAACTCGGATGTCTCGGCCGCGGTCGAGAAGAACATGGATTACCGCTTTCTGGAGGCTGCGACCGGCAAGCCCAAGTCCGACCTGGGCTATTGAGGTCGATCATGCTCAACGTCCTCCACCTCAGGAAGCTTGATCGCTACGTCGTGCCCTTCCTGATTCTGGTGGGGTGGGAAGCGTTCTCGCGGTCGGGCGCGCTTCCCGCCGCCTTGTTGCCGGCGCCGTCGACCGTGCTGTGGGCATGGGCGGACTGGATATTCGGTACCGATGGCAACACCCAAACCTACAGCGGGCATTGGGTCTACGACATGGCATCCAGCTTTTCCCGCGTTCTCGCGGGCTTTGCGATCGCCACCTTTCTTGCTGTTGTGCTGGGCGTTGCCATCGGCTGGTCTCGCGCCACCGAAGTGATCATCGAACCGACGCTGCAAATGCTGCGGCCGATTCCACCGGTGTCATGGATTCCGCTGGCGATCATCTGGTTTGGAATAGCCAACAAGCCCGCAATTTTTCTCGTGTTTCTCGGCGCATTTTTTCCGATCCTGCTCAATACGATTCACGGCGTGAAGAATTGCGACCGCAATCTCATTCGTGCGGGCGCGATGGTCGGCGGCAAGAATCGCGAGCTACTCCGCTTTATCGTGCTGCCCGCCGCGTTGCCGAACATTTTTGCCGGCCTGCGTATCGGAATTGGATCGGCATGGATGCTTACCGTTACCGCCGAGATGGTCGCGGTGAAGAGCGGCCTCGGCTACGTGCTGTGGGACTCGTATTACTTCCTGCGTTACGACCTCGTTCTTGCCGCCATGGCCAGCATCGGGCTGCTCGGCTTCCTGAGTGATCTCGGTATCCGCGCCGTCATGAGCCAGGTCCTTCACTGGCAGCGCAATACCACCATCCAGGGCGGGGAATGAGACATGGCCACGATCGAAATTTCCCGCCTGTCCAAAGTATTCAAGGACGCCAAACGGAAGTCCGATGTCGTCGCTCTCGACGATATCAATCTTCAGGTTGCGAAAAACGAATTCGTTTGCTTGCTCGGGCCCAGCGGATGCGGAAAGTCCACGCTGCTGAATATGATCGCCGGCTTCGAGAAGCCAACTTCCGGCACCGTAACGGTCGATGGACAGCTGATTTCCTCCCCCGGATCCGATCGGGGCGTGGTTTTTCAACAAGCCAATCTAATGCCGTGGCTGCCGGTCTGGGAAAATGTTGCCTTTCATTTGCTTCTGCGTGGCAACCAAAAAAGCGAGCGGCGCACCATCGCGCAACGCTATATCGATATGGTCGGGTTGACCGGCTTCGAGAACCACTATCCTTCCGAACTGTCGGGCGGAATGAATCAGCGGGTCGGCATTGCACGCGCACTGCTTATGAATCCGCAGGTTATTCTGATGGACGAACCATTCGGCGCGCTCGATGAACAAACGCGAATGGATATGCAGAACGAACTCGTTCGAATCTGGCAGAAACACCAGGGCACCATCGTCTTCGTAACCCACGGCATCGACGAAGCTTTGACGCTCGGAACGCACGTCGCTGTGATGAGTGCGCGACCAGGCCGAATTCGGGAGATCATTCCGATCGACCTGTCGCGACCCCGGGACATCACGAGCCCGCAGTTCAACGAAACCAAGCGCCATATCCTCGATCTGCTTCGCTCCGAGCGGGCAAATCAACCCTTGGAAACAACGGACCACCAATGACAAAGCGTGTTCTTCTTGGAATGCTCACCCCTTCGTCCAATACTGCTCTGGAACCGATTACAACCGCCATGGTTGCCGGCCTGCCCGAGGTTTCCGCGCACTTCTCCCGTTTCAAGGTTACGGAAATAGCGCTTTCCAGCAAAGCACTCGCTCAGTTCGACAATGACGAAATCCTGCGGGCGGCAGAATTGCTGGCGCATGCGAAGGTGGATTCGATCGGATGGAATGGCACTTCCTCCGGATGGCTGGGGTTTGAGGCCGACGTCCGCCTTTGCGAACAGATCTCCGCGGCCACCGGAATTCCCGCTACGACCTCGATGCTGGCGCTTAACGAGATCCTCGAGCAGCGCAAAGTAACGAGGCTCGGCTACGTCACGCCTTATCTGGATGACGTTCAGGCCAAAATCCTCGAAAACTACGGAAAGCTCGGTATCGTCTGCCAGGGCGAACGGCATCTCGGCCTGCAGGACAATTTTTCCTTTTCGGAGGTGCCGGTCTCGCAACTGGAGGCGATGACCCGCGACGTTGCAATGGACAGACCGGATGCAATCACGATCATCTGCACCAATTTGAAGGCCGCACCATCGGTTGCGAAGCTCGAACGTGAAACCGGCATTCCAATCTATGACACGATCGCGACTGTAGTCTGGAAATGTCTAAGGCTCGCCGGCGTGGATACCCGGCGCGTGACAGAGTGGGGTTCGCTGTTTCAAGAAGTTGCGTGACCCTTTGCGGCAGGTTGCGTGTTGTTATCTGGAGAATGAACCATGGCTGCCTTCGACACTGTCATCCGTCACGGCACGATCGCTACCGCGAGCGAGACCTACAATGCCGATATCGGGATCAGGAACGGGCGCATCGTCTCGATCGGGGAGTCGCTGACGGACGCCGACGAAGTCGTCGATGTCGCCGGCATGCTGGTTCTGCCTGGAGGCATCGACAGCCATGTCCATATTTCCCAGCCATCCGGGCCCGGGATCGTCATGGCGGACGATTTTGCCAGTGCGACGCGTGCGGCAGCCTTCGGGGGCAATACTTTCGTTATGCCGTACTGTCTTCAGGCCAAAGGGCAGCCGTTGCGGGAGGCCCTGAAGGACTATCACACGCTTGCGGACCAGAACTGCCACATCGATCATTCCTTTCATCTCATTATCGCTGATCCCACTGAGAGCGTCCTCGGCCAGGAACTGCCCGCATTGGTCGCCGACGGCTACACCTCTCTCAAGATTTTTATGACCTACGCTGACCTGGCACTGAGCGACTTCCAGATCCTCGAAGTTCTTGCTTTCGCCCGGGAGTCGGGTGCCCTCGTTCAGATCCATGCGGAAAACTACGATGCCATCCGCTTTCTCGCCGACCGGCTTGAACGTGCCGGAAATACGGGGCCGTATTTTCACGGCAAGTCGCGCCCCATCATCGTAGAGCGGGAGGCCACCAGCCGCGCTATCTCCTTGGCCGAATTGATCGACGTCCCCATCGTCATCGTCCATGTCTCCAACCGTGAAGCGATGGACGAAATCAGGCGCGCGCGGATGCGCGGCTTGAAGATTCATGGTGAGACCTGCCCACAATATCTGGTCTTGACGGAAGACGACCTGAAGGATCTGGGCATGGAGGGCGCGAAGTATGTGTGTTCTCCGCCGCCTCGGGACAAAGCAAGTCAGCAGGCATGCTGGGAAGGGCTTCAACAAGGCATCTTCTCGCTGTTTTCTTCCGACCATTGTCCGTTTCGCTACAACGACGAAGCCGGCAAGCTCACGCCCAACGCGCGAACTAGCTTTCGCTGGATTCCAAATGGCATTCCCGGAATCGAGACACGACTTCCAATCTTGTTTTCCGAAGGTGTCAGTAAGGGACGCATTTCGCTGAACCAGTTCGTCGGGCTGACCGCGACCAATCATGCCAAGACCTACGGTCTGGCAAGAAAAGGCTCAATTGCCGTCGGATATGACGCAGACATTGCTATTTGGGATCCCAAGAGAACAGCAACCCTGTCACAAAAGGATCTTCATCACGGAGCTGATTACACCCCCTATGAGGGTTTGGAGATCACGGGATGGCCAATCGCGACGATGCTGCGCGGTCGCTTTGTCGTACGTGAAGGAAAACTCGTTGGCGACAAATCTTACGGCCGCTACCTCAGTCGGGGGAAGCCGTTCAAGCCCTCGGCCCCTTAGAGTCTGTTCGTCTCTGCCGAATCCACTTGGCTCGAAGGCATCCTAGTTCCGGCCTTCGACGAGATCCGCAAACACCCGGCGCACTTCGGTCTGCGTCTCCTTGACCCGCGCCTCCAGCGACGAGAAGTCCGGGGCATCGCCGGCCCGCGCCATCACGCGCAACAGGTCTTCGCCCGCGGTTTCCGGCTTGAATTTCTCGCTGACACAGAGCCGCAGGATCTGCGTCAGGTCATGATAGAGCCGCGCCGCCGAACGCAGGATTTCCACCGACGATTGCGGCAGCACGCCGAGCCGCGCGGCGTTGTCGAGCACCTGCAGCGTGGAGACGTCAAGAATGTCGGGCTTGTCGGCGGCGTGAGCCAGCTGCAGATATTGCGCGATGAAATCGATGTCGACGATGCCGCCGGCTGCGTATTTCAGGTCCCAGACATCGTCCTCGCCCTTCTCCTGCGCGATGGCGCGGCGCATGTCGGCGACGTCGCCGGCGACGCCGGCGCGGTCGCGCGGCCGGGTCAGCACGCCGTGAACGATCGCCTCGATACGCGCGCGAAATTCCGGCGACGCCGAAATCACCCGCGCGCGGGTCAGCGCCATATGCTCCCAGGTCCAGGCCTCGCGCTCCTGATAGTCGGCAAAGGAATCGATCCGCGAGGCCACCGGGCCCGCGCGCCCCGACGGCCGCAGCCGCATATCGACGTCGTAGAGCACGCCATAATTGGTCCGCGTCGTAAAGGCGCTGATCAGCCGCTGCGTGAAACGGGCAAAATACTGGGCGCCGTGCAGCGACCGCTCGCCGTCGGAGTCCGGATGGTCGTGGTCGAAATCATAGAGCAGGATCAGGTCGAGATCGGATGACGCGGTCATCTCGCGGCTGCCGAGCCTGCCCATCGCGAGGATCGCAGTCTCCTGCCCCCTGATCCGGCCGTGCTGGGCCGCGAAGCGGTCGGTCACGAGGCCATGCACGGTATGGACGATGCCCTCGGCGACGTCGGCGAAGGCGACGCTGGCCTGCTGGGCGGACACCGTGCCGGACAGGATCCGGGTGCCGATCAGGAACAGGCTTTCCTGGCCGAACAGCCGCAATCGATCGAGAAATTCTTCATAGGAATCCGCGTCCGCCAGGGTCGCCGCGAGCCGCGCCGATAATTCCTGCCGGTCGGGAATGGCGCCGAAGAAGCGCGGATCGATCAGCCCATCCATGATCTGCGGTTGCCGCGCCAGCATGTCGCCGAGCCGGGGCGCCGCGCCGAGGATCAGCGCCACCAGCGCGACCAGGTCGCGGTTCTGGCTGAGCAGCGAAATCAGCCGCCCGCCGCGCTGCAGCGCCTGCAGGAAGCGGTCGAAGGCAGCCACCGCATTGTCGGGTTCTTCGGCGCGGGCCAGACCGTCGATCAATCCCGGCACGAATTCGACGAAGGCGTTCCGGGTCGCTTCGACGCGCAACGCGCGATAATCGCCGGTCATCCATTGCTGCACGGTTCCCGCCACCACCACCGGCTTCTTGAAGCCGAGCGAGACCAGATGTTCGATCAGGCGCGGATCGTCGGGACCGGCGCTGTAATCGGCCGCCGGCAATTTCGCCGTGCCGGTCGGATCGCCCTCGAACAGCTTGCCGTAATGCCCCTGCACGACCTTGAGATGGCCGAGCAGGTCCCTGGCGAATGCGGCGCGGCTGTCATAGCCGAGGAAGCAGGCAAAGCGCTCCACCGCCTCGACCTCGTCGGGCAAGGCATGGGTCTGCTCGTCGGCGACCATCTGCAGGCGGTGTTCGACCCGCCGCAGATAATGATAGGCCGCGGTCAACTCGTCGCGCGCGGCGAAGGTAATCCAGTTGCTCGAGGCCAGCACCTTGAGCGCTTCCAGCGTCGGCCGCACCCGCAATTCCGGGTGCCGGCCGCCGGCGATCAACTGCTGGGTCTGGGCGAAGAACTCGATCTCGCGGATACCGCCCCGCCCGACCTTGACGTTGTGACCCTCGACCGCGATCTCGCTCTGCCCGCGAAACGTCTGCATCTGCCGCTTCATGTCGTGGACGTCGGCAAGAGCTGCGAAATCCAGATGCTTGCGCCAGACGAAGGGCGCGATTTCCGCAACCAGCGCCTCGCCGGCTTTGGCATCGCCGGCGCAGGGCCGCGCCTTGATCATGGCGGCGCGTTCCCAGGTCCGCCCTTCCCGCTCGTAATAATGCAGCGCCGCGGCCATCGAGATCGCCACCTGCGTCGAGGACGGATCCGGCCGCAGCCGCAGGTCGACCCGGAACACGTAACCGTCGCCATTGCGCTGCTGCAGCAGCCGCGCCAAAGCCTGGGTGACGCGCACGAAGAACGTCTGCGGCTCGATGCCCGGCGCCAGCGTCGGCGCCTCGGAATCGAAGAACACGATCAGATCGATATCGCTGGAATAGTTCAGCTCGCCCGCGCCCATCTTGCCCATCGCGAGCACGACCAGACCGCTGTCGTCCTCCGGGGCATCGGGATTGGGCGGCAGCAGCTTGCCTCGTGCGGCTTCCTGCCGCAGCAGGAAGCGCAGCGCCGCCTGCACCGAGGCGACCGCGAGATCGGTCAGCGCCGCGGTCACCTGCATCACCGGCCACAGCCCGCCGATGTCGCACAGCGCGATCAGGAGCGCGGCCTCCGACTTCATGCGGCGAAGCAGTTGCATGACGTCGGCTTCGCTCGAAGCCGCCGAAACGTTGCGGCTGGTCTTTTCGATCAGCCGGGCCAGATGCGGCTCCGGTTCGCATTCAAGCAACCGGATGGCGCGCGCGGCGTCGGCGCGCAGCAGATCGAACAGATAGGGAGAGGCTTCGGCGATGCCGAGGAGAATGGTCCTGGCGCGGGGAAACCGGCCGGTGAGATCGTCGATCGCAGCCGCCTGCTCCGGCGCCAGATCGGTCAGCCAGTCTGCCAGTCGCTGTTCGGCTATATCGGGAGCGGACACATGCGGTCCGTCCACAAACCGCGCGGCCAGACTCTGTTGGTCCGCGTCGCCCTTCGCGGATGAGGTCATGCCACCTTCTGTGGCACATCCGGCGTTTGAGCCGCAAGCCTGTCACCGACGCCGGCCCTGGCCGGGATCGCCAGTGTCGCCGACAGTCCGGGATGGGCGTCGCCGAGCCGGAGCTCGCCGCCATGCAGCGTCGCCACCGCCGACGCCAGGCTGAGGCCGAGGCCGGAGCCGGGCTGGGTGCGGCTGGCCTCGAGCCGGACAAAGCGTTCCACCGCATGGCTGCGGTCGGCTTCCGGTATCCCCGGCCCATGGTCGGTGACACTGAGCAGCACGGAAGCGCCGTCGCGCCGCGCCTCGATCACGATCTCACTGCCGGCGGCCGCGGCGCCCGCGCCGGCGCTCAGCGGCAGAATCGAGGACAGCGGCTTGCCGTATTTGATCGCGTTCTCCACCAGATTGGCCAGCGCTTGGCTGATCAATTCGCGGTTGCCGTGAACGAGCGCGGGCGAGGTCTTGACGCGCAGGGTCATGCCGTCGTCTTCCGCCAGCGGTTCATAGAGTTCCTGAATGCCCCTGGCGACGTCGGCGGCGTCGAAATCATCCATGTTGCCGCGCGCCTGCCCGGATTCGGCGCGCGCGATCATCAACAGCGCATTGAAGGTCCGGATCAGGCCGTCGGATTCCTCGATGGTTCGCTCCAGCGCGCTGCGGTATTCGGCCTCGCTGCCCGACTTCGCCAGCGCCTCCTCGGCGCGATTGCGCAGCCGCGTCAGCGGCGTCTTGAGGTCGTGGGCGATGTTGTCGGAAACTTCCTTCAGCCCCGTCATCAGGGCCTCGATCCGCTCCAGCATGGCGTTGAGGTTTTCCGCCAGCCGGTCGAGTTCGTCGCCGCTGCGCCCGACCGGCAGCCGCCCGCTCAGATCGCCCGCCATGATGCGCCGGGTGGTGCCGGTCATGGCGTCGATGCGCCGCAGCACCCGCCGCGCGACGAAGATGCCGCCGCCGATGCCGAGCACGATGACGACCAGCAGCGACCATTGTGCGGCCTTGGCGACGATGCCGAACAGCCGCCGCCGCTCCTCCAGATCGCGCCCGATCAGGAGCCGGAAACCGCTGGAGAGTTCGGTGACGCGCACCAGCGCGCGATGGTCACGGGTATTCTGCTCGTCGAGCCGCCGGTAGGCGGTCTCCGACCAGCCCAGGCTCGCCATCACGCCCGGAGCCAGCGAGCCGACATTGCCGGCGACCGCCACCCCCGCCGGCGTGGTCACGAGGTAGAGATTGGCGCCGGGCCGCAGCGCCCGGTTCTCGATCGTGAACACCAGCCCGCGCAGCCCGCGCCGCGCATAGATGTCGCTGATCTCGCCGATTTCCGCATTCACGGTGGTGGTGATCTGCTCGGTGATCAGCCGGCGGGTATTCCAGGCGAAATAGCCCAGCAGCGACGCGGCAAACAGCGCAAACAGCAACAGGTAGACCAGCGTCAACCGGAACGCGGTGGTGCGGATCAGCTTACCGAATGCCGTCACGGATCATGTATCCCGCGCCGCGGATCGTATGAAGCAGCGGCCGGTCAAAACCCTTGTCGATCTTGGAACGCAGCCGCGAAATATGCACGTCGATGACGTTGGTCTGCGGATCGAAATGATAGTCCCAGACGTTTTCCAGGAGCATGGTCCGCGTCACCACCTGCCCGGCATGCTTCATCAGGTATTCCAGCAGCCGGAACTCGCGCGGCTGCAGCGTCAGTTCGTCCTTGCCGCGGGCAACGCGATGCGAAAGCCGGTCGAGCTCGAGGTCGCCGACCTTGTAGGTGGTCTCCTCGGCCGGGCCGCCATGGCGGCGCGACAGCACCTCGACCCGCGCCAGCAGCTCGGCGAAGGCATAGGGTTTCGGCAGATAATCGTCGCCGCCGGCGCGCAGGCCCTTGATGCGGTCGTCGACCTGCCCGAGCGCCGAGAGGATCAGCACCGGCGTGCGGTCGCCCTTTTCGCGCAGGCTCCCGATCAGCGACAGGCCGTCGCGCTTCGGCAGCATGCGGTCGACCACCAGCACGTCGTAATCGCCGGATTCGGCAAGCGTCAGCCCTTCCTCGCCATCGCCGGCGAGATCGGCGACGTGGCCGACTTCGCGAAACGCCTTGACCAGATAGTCGGCGGATTCGCGGTCGTCTTCGATGATCAAAAGGCGCATGTGGCGATCGGGAGCGGTCAGGGAAGTCGAGCTTTCTGTCACCATGGCGCGGCCAGCATCCTCATGCAAGGCAACCCGTTGCCTCGCGATTCCGTGAAAAAAGCGGGCGGTGAAGCTGGGGGACTTCACCGCCCTTAGGCCCTTCCGACGGAGGGGGGCGTATTCCACCGGAAGGTACTCGAAGGGAGCGGGCTTTGTGGCCCGCCCCCCGGAAAGAGCCGTCGGCGGGGGCGACTATGCCGGCGACACCCTCCATCTCCTCGATCATGATCCAAAAGATCGGATCGTGATCTCATCTCCTTGTTTGAGCATGATCTTTTCGAAAAACCGGTTGCCACTTTTCCGGATCATGCTCGCAAACGCGCGATGCTCAGCCTTTCGCCAGGGGCACCGCGACGAAGCGCGACGATCCACCGGTCTTGATGCGCATCAGGACGCTGTTCTTGTTGTCGCTGCGCGCGGCGTTGATCGCCTCGCGCACGTCTGCGGCATTGGTGACGGTCTTGCCGGCGACTTCGAGAATCACGTCGCCTTCCTTGAAGCCACGCTCCGCCGCCGGGCTCTTCGGGTCGACTTCGGTCACCACGACGCCATCCTTGCCGGCGCCGGCCACGCTGTTGGCGGGCGCGAGCGTCAGGCCGAGCTTCGGCACGTCGGTGCCGCGGGTGGCGCCATCCTTGCCGCCCTTGTCGGTATCAGCCTTGGCTTCGATCGTATTCGGCAGCTGGCCGAGCGTCAGGTTGATGACCTTTTCCTGGCCCTTGTGCAGCACGTTGAGCTTCACCGCATTGCCGGGCGCCAGACCGCCGATGGTGCGGGCGAGTTCGCGGGCATCCTTGACCGGTTCGCCATTGACCGCCGTGATCACGTCGCCGGATTCGATGCCGGCCTTGGCCGCCGGACCATTGGCCTGCGGTTCCGCGACCAGCGCGCCTTCGGCCTTTTTGAGGCCGAGGCTGTCGGCGATGTCAGCCGTCACCGGCTGGATCTGGACGCCGATCCAGCCACGGCTCACCGAGCCCTTGTCCTTCAGCTGGTTGATTACGCTCTTCACGGTCGAAGCCGGGATCGAGAACGCGATGCCGACGCTGCCGCCGGACGGCGAATAGATCGCGGTGTTGACGCCCATCACTTCGCCTTCGGTGTTGAAGGCCGGGCCGCCGGAGTTGCCCTTGTTCACGGGCGCGTCGATCTGGATGAAATCGTCATAGGGGCCGTTGCCGATGTCGCGGCCGCTGGCCGAAACGATGCCGGCCGTCACGGTGCCGCCGAGGCCGAACGGATTGCCGACCGCGAGCACCCAGTCGCCGATCCGCGGCTTGCCGTCGGAAAGCTTGGCGAACGGGAAATCGGTGCGGCCCGCGACCTTGATCAGCGCGACGTCGGTGCGGGGATCGGTTCCGATCACCTTCGCGGTGTAGGTCTTGCCGTCGTCGGTCGTGACCTCGACCTTGTCGGCGCCGTCGACGACGTGATTATTGGTCACGGCATAGCCGTCGGCCGAGATGAAGAAGCCCGAACCCTGACCCGTCACCGGGCCACGGCCGCCGCGGGGTCCGCCGCGCAGGCCCGGAGGCAAGCCATCGGGACCGCCGAAGCGCTTGAAGAAGCGCTCCATCGGCGAGCCCGGCTGGAACGGCGATTCGTCATCCTTGCCGGCGCTGTCGTCCTTGGCGACCTTCTCGTTGATATTGATCTTCACCGAAATGACCGACGGTTTGACGCGCTCGACGATGTCGGCAAAGCCGACCGGCTTCTGCACCCTGCTGAGGTCGCTGTTGACCTGGGCATGGGCGGTGCTGGTGAAGACATCGACCGGGCCGTGCGACGGGCCGAAGCCGTAGACGGCAATGCCGAGGCCGGCCACGACCGAAGCCATCAGGGCAAATTTGCGGGCGGAAAACAGCTGATGGCGGGGCTGCCGGAAGGACGGGAGCGACGAGAAATCGGTGGGACGTTCGGTCATGTAGGAAATCTCCAGAGCCTGTTTCGACGGTGCCGGGGGCGAGCACCTTACAGGCTTCAAGATGGGAGTTTCCGCCTTACCGCGCGCTGGCGGGGGAATTAAACTTTTGTAATGATGCCGGGGGGCGATGCGGCGGATTATCGCACGCGGAAAAGGGCTTGCCGCAGCGCGAAATCGGCCGTCGCCGGGCTGTTCCCGGATGCTGCCGCCGGTTCCGCCGGTGGCCGACCGCTCGACCGGGGTCAGGTCGCCTTGGGGTCAGGTCGCCCTGACGCTCAGGATGAAGCCGTCGATTTCCCGTTTCAGGGTTTCGGCCTGCTGCGACAGATCGACAGCCGAGTCTCTGGCATCGCTTGCCAGACGTCCGGTTTCAGACGACGTCGAGGTGATCTGGGCGATATGATTGGAGACGTCCAGCGTGCCCCGCGCAGCGTCCTGGACACTCTTCGAAATTTCCAGCGTCGCGGTTCGCTGTTGCGCGGTGTCGACTTCGATGCCGGACATGATCGCGCTGATTTCCGCGATGATGTTGGAGATCTCCGCCATCGCCTCGCGCGTCTCACCGGTGATGCCCTGAATGCTCGCGACATGGGTGGAGATTTCACCGGTAGCCTGGCTGGTCTGGTGGGCGAGATTCTTCACCTCCGAGGCGACCACCGCGAAGCCTTTGCCCGCCTCGCCCGCCCGCGCCGCTTCGATCGTGGCGTTGAGCGCCAGCAGGTTGGTCTGGGAGGCGATCGCCTGAACCAGCTGCACCACGGCGCCGATCCTTTCGGCCGCTTCCGACAGCGCGTGAATGGTGTCGCCGCTCTTGCGCGCCTGGGCAGCCGCCCCCTCGGCACGCTGCGTGGCGTCGGTCACGCGCCGGCTGATGGTGCCGATCGACGTCGTCATCTCCTCGGCCGAACTGGCGACCGTCTGCACGCTGGTGCTGGCCTGGCTCGCGGCGCTTGCAACGGCACTGGCCTTGGTGCTGGTTTCGTTGGCGGCCTGCGACAGGGTTTCCGCATTGCTTTTCAAGCGCACCGCCGACGAAGCCACGCTGCCGACGACATTGGCGACGAGGTCGTTGAAGTCCCGGATCTTCCTGTCGAGATATCGCGAACGTTCGCCCTGACGCTGCGCTTCCTGCAATTCGTGCTCAGTCAGCCGCTGCCGCTCGATGCCGGTGGTCTTGAAGACCTCCAGGGTGCCGGCAAGCAGGCCGATCTCGTTGGCACGGCCCAGGCCTGGGATCGGGGTTTCGAATTTCTGGTCGGCGACCTGGCGCATCGCGTGCACGATGGCGGCCAGCGGCCCGATGATGCCGTTGCGAACCGCAAAATAGGTGGTCAGGCAGACTGCGGAAGCGACGACCGCAATGGCCACGCAAGCCATCAGGAAATACGAAAACGCGGTCTGGGCCTGCTGATAGATCTGCAACGCATGCTCGCGGGCCGGACCGCTCAGCGCGCCGAATTCGGCGGACAGACTGGTGATCTGATTGTTCAGGTAGAGCACGGCGACAAACCCCGTGCCGCCGCCGATGGCCAGCAACAGCAGGAGAGCCGCCACGACGGCTCCGATCAGGAAGCGGATGGTCAAATTGCTGTTGGCAAACATCGGTGCGCTCGGCCGGGAGGACTTGAGGGGACGCGCGACGAAATTTTCAGAGAAAGGTCAAGATTACATGAAGGCCCGATCCTGCGGCCGGCGTTGAGCCGTCCGCCAACGCGGCCGGACTGCAAATCGGTCGCATTACCAGCGACAGGTCCGCAGCAAGGCCCGTGGCAATACGGAGCTAGATCGATTTCTCCGGCGGCGTTTCACGCGGGATCAGCGCCGACAGCCGGGCCTCTTCGTCCGCCGTCAGCTTGAACAGCGGGTCGTCTTCCGCCGGCGCGGATTTCGCACGGCGCCGGCTGTTGGCCCACAATGCAAAGCCGCCGGCGGCGAGCGCCAAGGGCGGCAACAACCACAACAACAGGGTGTGGGGCTTGAGCCGGGGTTTCAGCAGCACGAACTCGCCGTAGCGCGCCACCAGGAAATCGATCACCTGGCTGTCGCTGTCGCCGGAGGCGATCCGCTCCCGCACCAGGAGGCGCAAGTCGCGCGCCAGCGGCGCATCGGAATCGTCGATCGACTGGTTCTGGCACACCATGCAGCGCAGTTCGCGCGACAAATCCCGCGCCCGCAATTCCTTGGCCGGATCGGACATGATCTCGTCGGGCTGCACGGCGCGCACGCTCGAAGCGGCAAACGCCGTAAACACGATGATCGAAACAGCAATCAGCTTCCGCACCGGGCCTCTCCCCTCATCCTGAGGAGCATCCGAAGGATGCGTCTCGAAGGATGGCGCCATAACAATCTCATCCTTCGAGACGCCGCTACGCGGCTCCTCAGGATGAGGAACGAGCCTATTCCGCCGCCTGCAATCCGCGCAGCGCCTTCGCCGGCTTCGGCGCGCCGACCCGCAAGCGCCGGTCCGACAGCGACAGCAGGCCGCCGAACGCCATCAGCACCGGACCCCACCAGATAAAGAGGACCAGCGGCTTGTGATAGATCCGCACCGCGATCGCGCCGTCGGCGTTGGTCTCGCCAAGCGAGATATAGAGCTGGCTGGCGCCGCGCGTCAGCAACGCGGCCTCGGTGGTCGAAGATCCCCTGGTGGTGAAACTGCGCTTCGACGGGGTCATGGCGCTCAATCGCTCGCCATCGAGACGGACCGTGAACTGCGCCAGCATTTCGCGAAAATTCGGCCCCTGCCGCTGCGTCACGCCGTCGAGTTTCAATTCGTAGCCGGCGATCTTGGCGACGTCGTCGGGCTTCATGGTTCCGATATATTCGCTGTTCCACGTGGTTTCGCAGACAATCCCGATCAGGGCGACGCCGACGCCGGCATGGGCGAACGCCGTCCCCCAGGTGGCGCGTGGCAATCCGCGCGCGCGCCGCATCGCGATGCCAAGCGGCACGCGGAACAGGCCGGATCGCTCGGCAAGCTCGCTCAGCGCGCCCGCGATGACGAAGACCGCAAGCCCGATCGCGAGCGGCGCGAAAGCGCTGCCGCCACGGCTCCACGCCCACAGCACCGCGATCGCGATCAGCGCCGCGATCCCCGCGGCGGTCAGGCGCTGTGCCGCGCCCAGCAGATCGCCGCGCTTCCAGGCCAGCAGCGGCCCAAACGGCACTGCGACCATCAGCGGCAGGAACAGCGGCCCGAAGGTCAGGTTGAAGAACGGCGCGCCGACCGAAATCTTGTCGCCGGTCAGGACTTCCAGCGCCAGCGGATACAGCGTTCCGATGAACACGGTGGCGCAGGCGCTGGTCAGGAACAGGTTGTTGAGCACCAGCGCGCCCTCGCGCGAGATCGGCGCGAACAAGCCGCCCTGCTTCAGCGCCGACGCCCGCCAGGCATAGAGCGAAAGGCTGCCGCCGATAAACAGGCAGAGGATCAGCAGGATGAAGACGCCGCGCGCCGGGTCGGTCGCGAACGCATGCACCGACGTCAGCACGCCCGAGCGCACCAGGAAGGTGCCGAGCAGCGACAGCGAGAAGGTCAAAATCGACAGCAGGATGGTCCAGACCTTGAGCGCGTTGCGCTTTTCCATCACCACCGCGGAATGCAACAGCGCGGTGCCCGCAAGCCACGGCATCAGCGAGGCATTCTCGACCGGATCCCAGAACCACCAGCCGCCCCAGCCGAGTTCGTAATAGGCCCAGTACGAGCCCATCGCGATGCCGAGGGTGAGGAATATCCAGGCCACCAGCGTCCACGGCCGCACCCAGCGCGCCCATGCCGCGTCGATCCGGCCTTCGATCAGGGCGGCGACGGCGAACGAAAACGAAATAGAGAAACCGACATAGCCGAGGTAGAGCATCGGCGGATGCACCGCCAGGCCGATGTCCTGCAGCACCGGGTTGAGGTCGCGGCCCTCGATCGGCGGGCTCACGATGCGCAGGAACGGGTTCGAGGTGATCAGGATGAACAGATAGAACGCGCTCGCGACCCACCCCTGCACCCCCAGCACGTTGGCGCGCAGCGACAGCGGCAGATTGTTGCCGAACGCGGCAACCAGACCGCCGAACAGCGCCAGGATCGACACCCACAACAGCATCGAACCTTCATGATTGCCCCACACGCCGGTGATCTTGTAGAGCAGCGGTTTCGACGAATGCGAATTCTCGAAGACGTTGGCGACGGAAAAATCGGAAACGATGTACAACGCGACCAGCGCCGCGAACGACGCCGCCACGAATGCCAGTTGCGCCAGCGCGGTCGCGCGCGCGACATTCATCAAGGCGGGATCGCGCCACCGCGCGCCGAGCATCGGCACGGTGGACTGGATCAGCGCCAGCGCCAGCGCCAGCACCAGCGCGTAATGTCCGGCTTCCGCGATCACTGCGAAACTCCCTGTTTCGCCGGCGACGCACCAGCCGCTGGCTTGGCGCCGTAATCGTCTTTCCAGTGCCCCTGCTTCTTCAGCGCATCGGCGACTTCCTTGGGCATGTAGGTCTCGTCGTGCTTGGCGAGCACGGTATCGGCCTTGAACACCCCGGCTGCGTCGAGGGCGCCCTCGGCGACCACGCCCTGCCCTTCGCGGAACAGGTCGGGCAAAATCCCCTTGTAGGAAACCGGCAGTGCGGCGCTGCCATCGGCGACCTGGAAGGTGACCGCAAGGCTGTCGCCACGCACCAGCGACCCCGGCTGCACCAGTCCGCCGAGCCGGAAACGCTTGCCCGCGGCAATGTGCTTCTCGGCCACCATCGAAGGCGTCGAGAAAAACACGATCGAATCGCGCATCGCGTTCAGCACCAGGGCCGCCGCGACCGCGAGCACCGCGAGCGAGCCGCCGATCATCGTCAAACGCCGTTGCTTGCGCGTCATGCGTGGCCTCTCATCTCGCGCATGATGTCCTCCGAAAACCGCTGCACACTTTTCGGCATCATGCGCCTGTCATCTCGCGCATGATGTGACCCGAAAACCGCTGCACACTCTTCGGCATCATGCTCATCCGTCCAGCCCGAGATCCTTCAGGCCCTCATTCAGTCGTCGCAGCCGATCGGCGTCGTTGGCGACGGCCTGACGGGCGTCGGCGAGCGCACTCCTGGCCTTGTCGCGATCGCCCATCACCATATAGGCCCGCACCAGCCGCAGCCAGCCTTCGACGTCGTCGCCGTTTTGCTTCAATCGCGTGGCGAGGCGCTCGACCATGCCGCGGATCATGGCGTCGCGGTCGGTCTCATTCATGCCCTTTGCCGCGGCCATCGCATCATTCGACAGCGCCGGCGCCGGGGAACCGCCGACCCGTGCCAGGGCGGCCTGAACCAGCGGACGCCACGGCGCATCCGAGGGCGCCTTGGCGAGCATGGCGCGCCAGATCGTCGAAGCCTCGCCGGCGCGGCCGTCCTGCTCGGCGGCCAGCCCGAGGAAGTAGCTCGCCTTGACCTCGTCGGCGTTCAACGCGAGGGCGCGTTCGAATTCGGCCTTCGCCTCCGCGGTGACGACACCGTTCGCCGCGGCGGCCAGGGCTTCGCCGAGATCGGCGCGGCGCTCGGGGCTGTCGCCGTTGTAGGCGATCGAATTACGATAGGCACGAACCGCTTCATTGTGGCGGCCGAGCCTCGACAGCACCGGCGCCAGCACGTTCCAGCCACGGCCATCGGTTGGATTCTTCTCCAAATGCGCCTCGACCTGCGCCACCAGGTTATCCAGCGGCTGCGCCACGTCGGGCGCGCGGGTGCGCTGGGCGAGCGGAAAATCGCCGAGCCGGGGCGATCCAAGCGGGAGGTAAAACGCCACCGCCACGATCGGGAGCCCGACCAGGGCGACAATCGCGGTAGAGCGGCGCAACCAAGTGTTCGATGCCACAGGCCGATCTTCCTGAAGATCCACCGCCGCCAGCAGACGGCGGCTGATCTCGACGCGTGCGGCGTCGGCTTCGGTGGCGCCGATCAGCCCGGCGGCGACGTCGCGATCGATCTCGGCGAGCTGATCCTTGTAGACGGCCGCCTCGCTGCCTTCATTATGCGGCCGGCCAGCCCGGCTCAGCGGCCAAAGCACGACGAAAATCGCCGCGGCCGTCATCAGCGCGAACACAAACCACAGCGTCATAGAGCGGGTTCCGGTGGAACGGCGCCAAGCTCGGGGCGAGACGCCGATGCGCCGCTTTACACCACGGGCGGCAAGCCGGGCAATTGACAATTATCAATATGCCGGCGTGTCCGGAAAGTCCTGAAAACCCCGCAAAAATCGCGTATTAGCCGACATAAAACTCGACGCTCTGCGCGACACCGGCGCCGTGCCCGTTCAGCGCCTTCAGATAATAGGCCCCCGGCTTGACGGTGCCCGGCAGCCTGATCCGCAGCATCCCGTTGGGGACCGGTGACGCAACCGTGGTGACCGGATCGGGCAACTGCTGGTCGCTGGTCTTGTCGACCAGCACGACCTTGGCGCCGATCATCAGGTTTCGATAGGTTGCGGAGATGATGCGATTATCCAATTCGACGAAATAAAGGACTGGGTTCATTTCTGGAATTCAATGACTTGGTGATTGGGCACGGCAAAACGTGTATGTCCGGCTTTGGACTTGGTCAACTAAAAATTGCAATCGGAGAATTTCACTATCTTTTTAACTGGCGCGCTGCGGCTTGCGTTCGCCGGTGACGGCATTTTCGGCCGCCCTGCTCATCAGCGATGCATAATCCTGGCCGAACAGCACCTCGCAGAAGCGGATCGCCGCCTTGACCTGCATCTGCCGGTAGGCGCGCGTCTTGGCATCGCTGCCGCGCAGCGACTGCACCAGCGACTCGGTGGACTTCTCGACATATTGCTGCAGGTCGGAATAGGTCCGCAGCGTGACCTCGTTGATCGCGAGTTCACTGGCATAGGTGCGGCACACCGCGACGAAATCGATCAATGCCGCGGTTTCATCCACTTCGCTGGCATCGACCTTGGCGCCGGCAGGAATCTCCTTGTCGGGGCGTTGACGCAGCAGACGCCGGACCCGGCCGGGCACGCTGTCGATTTCCGATTGCAGGGCGTTGGAGATGTCGGCCCGGATCGATGTCAACTGCCTGCCCCAGGAGGAGTCGTTGCGCAGATCGAGCTCGGTCCGCAAGCCGCGCACGCCATCATGCAGGGTCTTCAGTTGCTCGGCCACGGTGTCGAAATGGCCGCGCTTGATGTCGGTCCGCAGGCTGGCCGCGAGGAACGACAGGTCGTGTAGCGCGATGGTGACGGCAACGCCGTAGGGCGTGGCGGCAACGCGGATTTCATCGTCGGACGCGGCCATCTTGATGGCGAGGCGGATGATTTGCCACGGCGCGCTCAGCCGCTGCATCACCAGCGACAGCGCGAACGGCAGCAACTGCGGCGTTTGCAGGGACGGAACATTGAGGGCCGTGCCTATCGAGGCGATTTGCGAATCCGCGAATATCCGCAGGAAACTGGGTAGCCGGCCATTGAGGGTATCCAGCGCTTCACGGGCCTGCAGCACCGAGCCGATCGGCAGCAGGTCCTCGATCGCATTGGGCGGACCGACGCGGGTCAGCGCGCGCTGCTGGTCGCCGCCGGGCACCGGCGTGGCGATCTTGACAATCGCATCCGCCGCGGCGTGCTGGAACTTGCGGATCGCCGGCTCGAGTTCGGACGAGGCCCCGGAGTCCCGCACCCGGGCCATCGCCGCTTCGAATTCCCGCGCGGAATCGGGCGCGCCGTCGCGGATCAGCCATTGCCACACCGGCAGCAACGACGCGCGGCGGATCTGCCCCGGCCGCACCGGTGAATTTCCTTCGACCAGGAACGGCTCAAGCGGGCGGAACACCAGGCGAGCCGGATCGTCGGTGCGCGGCCGCGCCTCCTCGTCGGTTCCGCGCACGACCTTGCGCAATTGTTCGAGTACGAAGGTCGCGACCGCGGTGTCTTCGCCCCGTTCGATGGCGCGCTCGAACTCCCGCATCAGCAGCGCCTGCGCCTGCGGCGGAAGCTGCGCAAGATAGTCTCTCAGCCGCTCTGTCGAAGTCTGGTTCATGCGTCCGGCATGGATGCGTGTTAGGTCGGACGGCAGAACGCGTCCGCCGGCCATCTTAGAAGCCCCGGCGTTAAGAAGGCGTTTAGGAATGGCGCATTGGCGGGCGCTCGGCCGCTTCCCGCCCCGCTCGAACCACGGGCTTTGGGAGCCCCGGGGCGAGATTCACGCCGCCGGCAGCACCAGTTCCGCCCTCAGCCCCCCGATCGGCGCGTTGCCGAGGGAAAGACTGCCGCCGTACAGGGCTGCGAGATCGACCACGATTGAGAGCCCGAGGCCCGAACCCGGCTTGGATTCGTCCAGCCGCTGGCCCCGGCGCGCGACCTGCGCCCGCTCGGCCGCCGACAACCCCCGCCCGTCGTCGTCGACGATGATCCGCAGCATCGGACCGGCGCCAGGCTCCGCCGGCGGTTCCACCAGCACCTCGATGGAGACCTGCGAGGCCGCCCATTTGCAGGCGTTGTCGACGAGATTTCCGGCCATCTCCTCGAGGTCCTGCCGCTCGCCGCGAAACTTCGCCTGGGCGTCGGCCTTGATCCCGATGGCGATGCCGCGATCCCTGTGGATCTTCTCCATGGTCCGGCGCAACGCCTCGATCGCGGGCGCAACTTCGGTGACGGTGCCGATCACGGTGAGGCGCGCGGCGATGCGGGCACGCTCCAGATGATGCGCGACCTGGTCGCGCATCACGTCGGCCTGCTCCAGCACCTTGGCCGCAAACGGATCGGCGCCGCGCGCGGAGGCTTCATTGACGATCACCGACAGCGGCGTCTTGATGGCGTGCGCGAGATTGCCGACGTGGGTGCGGGCGCGCTCGACAATCTCCCGGTTGGCGTCGATCAGCGCGTTGGTTTCCCGCGCCAGCGGCGCGATCTCGACCGGGAATTCGCCTTCCAGCCGCTCGGCGCGGCCGGAGCGGATATCGGCGATCGATTCCGAAATGCGTTTCAGCGGCGCGAGCCCGAAGCGGACCTGGAAGATGGTGGTCAGCACCAGCACGATCGTCAACGCCGCGAAGGTGCCGCCGAGGTAGTAGTCGAAGCTGCGCGTTTCGTCGAAGATTTCGGTGGCGTCGCCGGCCACGCTGACCAGATACTTGCCATCGATGCCGAGATCGACCGGCCGCTCCACCATCCGCAGCGACTGGCCCTCGGGGCCGTCGACATAGCCGAGGCGGATACCGGCCGCGGTCAGATCGGCGCCGTGTTCTTCGAGCTTCGGCAGGTTCTTGTCCCACAACGAGCGCGACCGGCGTATCTCGGGCTTTTCGGAGTCGGCGCGGGCGATCTGCCAATACCAGCCGGACAGCGGCAGCTCGAACAACGGCTCGCCGAGCGACTGGAACTGCTCGGGCGTGTTGTCCGGCGTCGCCACCTCCGCAATGATGGTGCGGAGATAAAGATTGAGACGGCGGTCGAAGGCGCGCTCGGTGGCGTTGCGATACACCGACGACAGCACGATGCCGGTGATGGCCAGGATCACCACCACCCAGGCGGTCGCCGACAGGAACAGCCGCGTGGCGAGCGAACTGGCGCGCATCAGAACAGGATCCCGAAAAGCATGTCCCCGGGCCGCGACCCGATGGAGCGATGCCGGTTTTCGCACAGGATCATGTTCGAACACCGGGGTAAGCGTGGGACTCGATCGACACCCCTGATCAAGCGCCCGGCGGCGGCGGCGTCAACAGATAGCCGAGCCCGCGCACGGTCTGGATGATATCGACGTCCAGCTTCTTGCGGATGCGGCCGACGAACACTTCGATGGTGTTGGAGTCGCGATCGAAGTCCTGGTCGTAGAGATGCTCGACCAGTTCGGTGCGCGACACCACGCGCCCGGTGTGGTGCATCAGATAGGCCAGCAGGCGATATTCATGCGAGGTCATCTTGATCGGGTTGCCCGACACGCTGACCCGGCCGGTTCTGGTGTCCAGCGAAACCGGCCCGCAGGTCAGCTCGGACTGGGCGTGGCCGGCGGAGCGGCGCAGCAGCGCCCGGATCCGCGCCAGGATTTCCTCGAGGTGAAACGGTTTTGCCACGTAGTCGTCGGCGCCGGCGTCGAAGCCCTGCACCTTGTCGCTCCAGCGGTCGCGCGCGGTGAGGATCAGGACCGGCATCGCGCGCCCGTTGCGGCGCCACGCCTCCAGCACCGAGATGCCGTCCATCTTGGGCAGGCCGATGTCGAGCACCACGGCGTCATAGGGTTCGCTGTCGCCGAGAAAATGCCCTTCCTCGCCGTCGAAGGCGCGGTCGACCACATAGCCGGCGTCGGTCAGCGCCGTCGTCAGCTGACGGTTGAGATCCGGATCGTCTTCAACGACGAGCAGGCGCAAGCTGGTCTTCCCTCAAAGTTTTTCCGGCAAAATCGCCGCCGGCAAGTTGAGACGCCGCGGCGTGAATGCCGGATGAACAGCCGTCGGCGCACTTCATTACTTTTTGTTCACAACCGCCTCGCGGCGGCGGGCCATTTGTCGAAATGGGGTACCACGCCGAATCGAAAGCCCCAAGAGGCCCTCGGCCGCGCGGTCGCCCCGACCCGAGCCTGGCGGCCCGACGCTCCCTGCGGTTAACGCCGTTCCGGGATTCCCTGCCCGGCTTGCTTTGAAACCCGGCCCCTCGGTGGTATCCTATGTGCTTGGACTGTTGCGTTTTCGGAGTTTCCCATGGCCCCCCGCGCCAACTGGAAGGGCTTCCTGCGCCTTTCGCTCGTGACCTGCCCGGTCGCCCTTTATCCGGCGACGTCGGATACCGAAAAAGTCAGCTTCAACCAGATCAACCGCAAGACCGGCCATCGCATCAAATATGCCAAGGTCGATGCCGACACCGGCGAGGAAGTCGCCTCCGAAGACATCGTCAAGGGCTACAAGGTCGACACCGATACCTACATCGAGGTGACCAAGGACGAACTCGACGACATCGCGCTGGAGTCGACCCACACCATCGAGATCGACGAATTCGTGCCCAAGACCGATATCGACAACCGCTATTTGATCCGCCCCTATTATCTGGTGCCCGACGGCAAGGTCGGCCACGATGCCTTCGCGGTGATCCGCGAGACCATCCGCAGCATGAACAAGGTCGCGATCGGCCGGGTGGTCCTGACCAACCGCGAACACATCATCGCGCTGGAGCCGCTCGACAAGGGCCTGATGGGCACGCTGTTGCGCTACCCTTACGAAGTGCGCGGCGAGAAGGAATATTTCGACGGCATCCAGGACGTGAAAGTCACCAAGGACATGCTGGATCTCGCCAGGCACATCGTCGAAAAGAAGTCCGGGTCGTTCGAGCCCGAGCGGTTCGAGGACCACTACGAAGCCGCGCTGATCGATCTCATCAACAAGAAGCGCAGCGGCGTCAGCCTGACCGCGAAGGCCGCGCCGAAGACGGCCGGCAACGTCATCAACCTGATGGACGCCCTGAAGCGCAGCCTCGCCGGCGAAAGACAGTCCGCCGCTCCCGCCGCCAAGGCGAAAGGCAAGAAGCCGCGCAAGGCGGCCGCCGGCCAGCGCGAGATGCTGTTGCCGATCTCAGGCAGCGGCAAGCGCGCCGCCAGGGGAGAATCAAGGCAGGAGCCGAAGAAGGCCGAGAAGCCGGTGCGCAGCTCCGCGCGGTCGAAGAAGGCCGGATAGGCCAGCGCCGCGCAGAGCGCCTGCAATGTATGCAATGTATGTTGCTGCTTAAGGGCGGCGACCTGCGGGCCCCGGATTCCAGGAATCCGGCTGCCGACCAGCGGCTATTTCAGCGACGAATTCACCGAGGTGAAGCTGCCGTTCAGCGTGGTGCCGACGCCGTTGACGGCAACGACGATCACGATGCTGATGCCGGCCGCGATCAGGCAATATTCGATGGCGGTGGCACCGGACTCGTCACGCAAAAATTTTGAAAAAAGCTGCCGCATTCAAAAACTCCTGTCGACGCGCCGCGGGATTCTCCCGCGCAGTGCCCAAGGTTGCAAGAACTAGACGGGATTGGTTGATGGGCTGTTGCGGAATACGCTGAACGAACGATTAAGGGCGGATGGCGGCTTTCCGCATGCCTGGCGAGATTTCCGGATCGCGCGGGTCGCGAATTCCTCGCTCGCCTCATTCCCCTGGGACTATAATGATGATTTGAGTCAAACGAATTCGCTCAATTTTGCTCTCAGTTATGTTTATGTGGTCCCGATGCTCCTACCCACCGGCTTTGGCAAATGAACTCCGTCGACACATCAAGGCCCCCTCTGAAGATCCGGCGCGTCAATCTCGATACCGGACGCGAGAACGTCGTGGTCATTTCGCGGCAGTCGAAGGCGTTGCGTCCGGAAATCTTCCGGGGCTTCAGCCGGGTCGAACTGCGCCGCAATTCCAGGGTGTTGCTGGCCACGCTGCTCATCACCGATGACGACAGCCTGGTCGGCCCCGACGAGATCGGCCTCTCCGAGCCGGCCTTCCGGCGTTTCGCCGAACCATCCGGCAGTCTGGCGACGGTCACCCCGGCTGTGCCGCCGGAAAGTCTCGAAGCCGTGCGCGCCAAGATCCGGGGTCAGACCCTGAGCGCTTCGGAAATAGGTGCGATCATCAACGACCTGATCCATTATCGGTATTCCGACATGGAGATCGCCGCGTTCCTGATCTCTTCCGCCAGTTTCATGACCAGTGATGAGCTGCTCGCCCTCACCGGCGCGATGGCTCAGGCGGGAACGCAGCTGAAGTGGGCCAACCCGATCGTCGTCGACAAGCATTGTATCGGCGGAATCCCGGGCAACCGGACTTCCATGATCGTGGTGCCGATCGTGGCGGCGCATGGGCTCACGATTCCGAAGACTTCCTCTCGGGCCATTACGTCTCCGGCAGGCACGGCGGACACGATGGAAGTACTGGCCAGGGTCAATGTGGGCGCCGACGAGATGAAGGCGATCGTCGAAGCCTGCAATGGCTGTCTGATCTGGGGCGGACACGTCAACCTCTCGCCGGCCGACGATATCCTGATTTCGGTGGAGCGGCCGCTCAGCCTCGATACGCGCGAGCAGATGGTCGCCTCGATCATGTCGAAAAAACTCGCGGCGGGTTCGACCCACCTCCTGATCGATCTGCCGGTTGGCCCGACCGCCAAGCTCACCAGCGGCATCGAGGCGATGCGGCTGCGCAAACTGTTCGAATTCGTCGGCGATCGCTTCGGCATATCGGTGGAGGTAATCACGACCGACGGCAGCCAGCCGATCGGCTACGGCATCGGTCCGGTGCTCGAAGCCCAGGACGTGATGGCCGTTCTGGCCAACGATCCCGCCGCGCCACAGGATTTGCGCGAGAAGTCGCTTCGGCTCGCGGCTCATCTGTTGGAATACGATCCGAATCTGCGTGGCGGCACCGGTTACATCAGGGCCCGCGAGTTGCTCGATAGCGGAGCGGCGCTCAGGCAGATGCAGAAGATCATCGATGCGCAGGGTCGATCGGACTGCCGCGCCGAATTGGGAACGCTGACCTTCGACGTGATGGCCGCAAGCGACGGCTTCGTCTCCGGCATCGATTGCCTGCAGTTGAACCGGCTGGCGCGGATCGCCGGCGCGCCGCTCGACCAGGGGGCCGGCATCAGGCTGTTCAAGAAGATCGGCGACCGCGTCGAAAGCGGCGAGCCGCTCTATCGCGTCTATGCCTTTGACAAGTCGGAGCGCGATCTCACCGCAGCCGGCGCGAAGAGCAATTCCGCCTACACGATCGAAAACGCGACAACGCCCCGCAACAAGACGGCGCCGTGAGCAAGATCGTCATCCAGAGCCTGCCAACCGGCGCCGGCGATGCCAAACGGCTGGCGGCGCTGCTTGGCCTGTCGTGGCAGGAAATCGCGTTGCATCGCTTTCCCGACGGGGAAATCCGCGTGACGGTCGGCCCGGCCGCGTCGACCACGATCCTCTATGCTTCGCTCGACCAGCCGAACGACAAGCTCATCGCCATCCTGTTCGCCGCCGAAGCGCTGCGGCGCGCCGGCGCCAGCCGGCTCGTGCTGCTGGCGCCATACCTCTGTTACATGCGCCAGGATGCCGCCTTTCACGAGGGCGAAGCGATCAGCCAGAAGGCTGTCGGCCGGCTCTTCGCCGCAACCGTGGACCGCGTCATCACGGTGGATGCCCATCTTCATCGCACCCACGATATCAAAGCGGTGTTTCCCGGCATCGAGGCCGAAGACCTCTCGGCCATGCCGGCCATTGCGGACGCGCTGCGCAAATCCGGAGTCGACCCCGCAACGGTGGTGATCGGTCCCGACGCGGAGTCGCGCCCCTGGGTGAGCGATCTCGCCAGCCGGCTTGGGCTCGCATACACGGTGGCGCAGAAAATTCGCCGCGGCGATCGATCGGTCGAAATCAGCTTTGCCGAAGCCGCTCTGCTCGCCGGCCGGCCGGCTCTTCTGGTGGACGATATCGTCTCGTCAGGAGGCACCTTGACCGCCTGCGCCAGGGCGCTCAAGGACGCCGGCGCGACGGCGATCGATGCCGTTATCACTCACGCCTTGTTTCCGCCGGACATGGCGGCCGGGTTTGCCGCCGCCGGCATCCGTTCCGTCCGCTCGACATCGAGCGTGCCGCACCCCAGCAACGCGATTCCGCTCGATGACATCCTTGCCGCCGCCTTGCGCGGCGAGATCGATGGCGAAAGTATCCCGGAGGAGACCCCATGACCATGACCGTTCGATTTTGCGGTGCGGCGCGCACCGTGACCGGTTCGTGCTACCTCGTCGAAGCTCCGTCCGGACGCTTTCTGATCGATTGCGGCTTGTTCCAGGGTCAGAAGACGCTGAAGGAGCTGAATTACAACCCCTTCCCGTTCCGGCCCGCCGACATCGATGCCGTGCTGCTGACGCATGCGCACATCGACCACAGCGGGCTGTTGCCGAAGCTGGTGCGCGAAGGCTTTGGCGGCAGGATTCTGGCGACGCGCGGAACCATCGACCTGTGTTCCTGGATGTTGCCGGATTCCGGAGGCATTCAGGAATCGGAGGTCGCGGCCCTCAACCGGCGCAACGCGGCGCGCGGGCGGCCCGAGGTCAGTCCGATCTATACCGAGGCCGATGCAAAGGCCTCGCTGCAATCGTTCCAGCCGGTGGAGTATGAGACGTGGACCGGCGTGATGCCGGGCGTGCGCGCGCGCTATTGGAACGCCGGGCACCTGCTCGGCTCGGCCTCGATCGAAATCGAGTTCGACGGCGCGGGCTCAGGGGGACAACCGCTGCGCCTGCTCGCGTCGGGCGATATCGGCCCCGATGCGAAACTGCTGCAGCCCGATCCCAAGGCGCCGACGGGCTTCGACTACGTGATCTCGGAGTCCACTTACGGCGACCGGATTCGCGCAAAGACCACGCCGGAAGAACGCCGCCAGCGCCTGGCCTCCGAAGTCCGCGACGCGGCAGCGGCCAAGGGGGCCCTGCTGATCCCCGCCTTTGCCGTCGAACGCACCCAGGAATTGATCGTCGATCTGGTCGACCTGATGGAGCGCGGCGACATCCCGGCGGCGCCGATCTTTCTCGATTCGCCGCTGGCGATTCATGCGACGGAAGTTTTCCGGGAGCACGCCGAAAGCCTCGATCCGAATATCGACGTCAATCGCCTGTTCAACTCGCAACATCTGCGGTTCACCGAGACCGTCGACGAAAGCAAGGCGATCGCGAAACTGACCGGCTTTCATATCATCATCGCGGCGAGCGGCATGTGCGACGCCGGCCGTATTCGACATCACCTCAAGCGCTGGCTGTGGACCAGCCGGGCCACCGTGCTGCTGGTCGGCTTTCAGGCCAATGGCACGCTGGGCCGGTTTCTCCAGGACGGCGCCAAGGCCGTCCGGATCCAGGGCGACGAGATCAAGGTGGCGGCCCGCATCCGCATGATCGATGACTATTCGGGTCATGCCGATGGCGCCGAGATTGCGCGATGGATCGCGGCGCGCCGCCCGATTCGGCGGGGTGTGTTTCTCGTTCACGGCGAGGAGGAAGCGATAGCAGGCATGGCCGAGCGCATCTCGGAGCGGATCGTGCCGGCGGCCAAACTCTTCCAGCCGGTGCTCGACGACATCTACGAGCTCTCGACGCCTGAGCCCGCTCTCATGGACGTGTCGCGCCGACGCCGGCTCGCGCCTGAAGCGGTGACGCATCTCGATTGGCACAACGACATGTCGAAGCTCGTGCTCGACATCAACGATCGGATCCATGCGGCCGCCGACGACCGCGCCCGCGGCGTCATCATCCGGCGCCTGAAACGGGCCCTCGAAGAAGCCGGTTGAACCCGGCCGCGCCGCAAAGCGCGGCCGGCTGCCTTCGGGGACGCATATCAGAGCTTCGCCGGATGGCGGCGCCCCGCGCTTTACCGGATGAACGATTCCTGTTCCAACTGGCTCCCACAGGCCGAGCTCTCAACATCGGCCAACCTGGGGAGAGAACGGCATGAAGCTCGGCACCGCCATCGCGGAAATCATGAAGCGCGAGGGGATCGAGATCCTCTGCGGCTATCCCGTCAATCACCTGATCGAACACGCCGCCAATGCCGACATCCGCCCCGTCATGGTGCGGCAGGAGCGCGTCGGGATCCACATGGCGGACGCGATCTCGCGGGTCACCTCGGGGCAGACGATCGGCGCCTTCTGCATGCAGCACGGCCCCGGCGCGGAGAACGCCATGGGCGGGGTGGCGCAATGTTACGGCGAATCCGTCCCGGTGCTGGTCTTGCCGATGGGCTATGCGCGGCGGATCGCGAACATCGAGCCGAACTTCAATTCCAGCCAGGCGATGCGGGCGTTCGCGAAGTCGGCCGAGCCGATCAACATCGCCGCGGAAGTCTGCAACATTTTCCGCCGCGCCTTTACCAAGCTGAAAAACGGCCGCGGCGGCCCGGTCATCGTGGAAATCCCCTCGGACATGTGGAACGAGGAGGTGCCGGAGCCCTTGAACTATACGCCGGTGCTGCGCACCCGCTACGGCGCCGACCCCGTGCATGTCAGGGAAGCCGCCGCGCTGTTGATCGCGGCCAGGCGGCCGGTGATCTATGCCGGCCAGGGCGTGCATTACGCCCGGGCCTGGCCGCAACTGAAGCGGCTGGCGGAACGGCTCGCCATCCCCGTCACCACCAGCCTCGGCGGCAAGTCGTCGTTCCCGGAAACGCATCCGTTGTCGCTGGGCTCCGGCGGCCTGGCCGTGCCGCGCGCGGTGCCGAAGTTCCTCGCCGAGGCCGACGTGATCTTCGGCATCGGCTGCTCATTCACCGAGACGAATTTCGGCATCGCCATGCCCAAGGGCAAAACCATCATCCATTCAACGCTGGACCCGGCGCATCTTAACAAGGATGTCGAGGCCAAAATCGGCCTGGTCGGCGACGCCGGCCTGGTGCTCGACGATTTGCTGAACGAGATCAACAAGAGCATCAAGACCGACCGCGATGCCACTGCTGTTGCAGGCGAAATTGCCGCTTCACACAAGGAGTGGCTGGCCAAATGGATGCCGAAGCTGACCCATAACGACGCCCCACTGAACCCCTACCGAGTATTGTGGGACCTGCAGCACACCGTCGACATCAAGAACACCATCGTCACCCATGACGCCGGCAGCCCGCGCGACCAGCTGTCGCCGTTCTGGAAAACGGTCGAGCCGCTGACCTATCTCGGCTGGGGCAAGACCACCCAGCTCGGTTACGGACTGGGCCTTGCGATGGGCGCCAAACTGGCAAAACCCGACAAGCTCTGCATCAACGTCTGGGGCGATGCCGCGATCGGCTTCACCGGCATGGATTTCGAGACCGCGGTGCGCGAGCGGATTCCGATCATGTCGATCCTGTTGAACAATTTCAGCATGGCGATCGAGCTGAAGGTGATGCCGATCTCGACCGAAAAATATCGCTCGACCGATATTTCCGGCGACTATGCCGCGATGGCGCGCGCCTTCGGCGGCTATGGCGAGCGGGTGACCCGGCCCGAAGACATCATCCCCGCCATCCAGCGCGGCATCGCCAAGACCAAGGAAGGCATCCCGGTGCTGCTGGAATTCATCACCTCGAAGGAGACCGAGGTTTCGCGGCCGGGAACCTAGTTTTCCACTTCGGATGCTCCATCCTTCGAGACGCATCGCTTCGCGATGCTCCTCAGGATGAGGTCTCAGTCCCTCATGGTGAGGAGCGCGTCTTCGCGCGTCTCGAACCATGAGGCCCCGCGAGAAGCGTACTGGTTCGGGCAAGCTGGAAGACGCTCTATACTAGCCATGCCGGGACGCGCTGCCGGAACGAAACCTACGGCTTGAAGAACGCGGGATCGTTGAGCGCCTTGATCATGGTGTCGACCATGTCGGCGGCGGCGTGGTCTTCGCGGCCCTCCAGCAGTTCCCACATCTTGCGCAAGTTGGCCCGCAGCGGCGCCTTCAGCGACGGATCGCGCTCGATCAGGGTCCGCGCGATGCAGAAGGCGATGCCTTCGCTGCCCATCCGTGTCTGTTCGATGGAGGGTTTGCTCATGGCCGGCTCCTTGTCGGATTGCTAGAGCCTTTTCCGTTCCGATTGAATCGGAACGGGGCTCTATCTTTTTGTTTTGACGCGTTTTCTTCATGCGAACCGGTATCCACCCCGGATCAAGTCCGGGGCAGGCTTTCGCTTGAAAACGCTCTGGTTACTGGCGCCGCTGTTAGATCAAATCACGGCCCGTGGATAGCCTGTGCCCATCAGGGCAGCGGAGGCGCAACTCCCGGCGCCCTACTCCGCCATCTCGGCCGGCACCGAGGCCGGACCGGCCAGCGGCTTCTCTTCCATCAGGATCATGCACAGCGCGGCACAAGCCATCAGTGCCGTGGCGGCGCCGAACACATAGCGGAATGCCGTGACCATGTCGGAGGCGAGAATCGAATTCACCGGGCCGCGATGCTCGCCGCCGAGCGAAATATCCGCACCGAGCGCCATCAGCAGGATCGCGGTGAACGCCGCCACTGTGAAAGACGCCATCAGCGCGCGAAAGAAATTCATGGCTCCGGTAGCGGTGCCGACCTGCGATCGCACCACCGAATTCTGGATCGATACCACGCTGACCGGAAAGGTGGTGCCGAGGCCGAGCGCGAACATCGACAGCAGCGCCAGCAGGCCCCACAGCGGCAGCGTGGTGAGCGCCAGCGCAGCTCCGCAAAGCGCGGCAATCGAGGTTCCGACGATCGCCACCCGCTTGTAGTGCCGGGCGCGGGCCATGGTTCGGCCCGCGATCGCGGCGCCGACGGTCGAAACCGCCGCCAGCGGAATCAGCGAAAGTCCGGCCTCGCTGGCGCTGAGACGATAGACCACCTCGTAATACAGCGGCAGATTCACCGTCAGCCCCAGCATCGCGCCCATCGCGCAGCTGCCGGCCACCATGGCGTAGGGCACCACCGTTCCCCCCATCAGCGGCAGCGGCAGGAACGGCTCCTCGGCATTCCGGGCATGCCACACGAACGCCAGCGCGAGCGCGACCGAGGCGCCGATCATCGCCATGATGACAGGCGACAGCCAGAGATAGCGGTTGCCGCCCCATGTCAGCACCAGCATGAACACGACGGCGGAGGCCATCAGCAGCACGCCGCCGAGCCAGTCGACCTTGCGCCTGCGGTGAAACACCGGGATCCTGCCCATCTTCGGCAGCAGCAGCGCCAGCGCTCCGAGCGCGAGCGGCACGTTGATCCAGAAGATCATCGACCAGTGCAGGTGCTCGGCGAACACCCCGCCGAGGATGGGCCCACCGATGCCGCCGACGACCCATACGCCGCTGAAATAGGCCTGGTACTGGCCGCGTTCACGCGGCGTCACCACGTCGGAAATCACGGTCTGGACGATCGGCATGATGCCGCCGCCGCCGAGCCCCTGCAGGCCGCGCGCGAGAATCAGGACCGGCATGTTCGGCGCCACCGCACACAGGATCGAGCCCGCGACGAACAGGCTCAGCGCCGCGATGATCATGGCGCGGCGGCCGTAGATATCGGCCAGCGTGCCGAACACCGGCGCCACCGCGGTGGCGGCCAGCAGGTAGGCTGATATCACCCAGGACAGGCTGGAGACGTCTTGGAACTGGCGGCCGATGGTCGGCAGCGCGGTGGCGACGATGGTCTGGTCGAGGGCGGCCAGAAACATCGTCAGCAGCAGGCTCATCAGGATGGTGCGGACTTCGCCTTGCGTCAGCGGCGCGCGCGGCGCGATCGGCGGGGCGTCGCTGATGTCGATGACCTCGGTCGGGATATGCGACAGCTCTTCGGCGATCGCCTCGGGCAATGTCTGTTGGTCAGCCGGGTCACGGCTCTGCCGTTCGAACTTGTTCATGCGGACGTTGGTTATCGGGGGCGCGTGGCGGCGCGGAATCGCGAAATCGCCTGCAATCTAGACGGCAAATCCAAGCCGCGGCAGCGGGTTAGGCGCATGGGTGCATCCCGCGTCGATGGCATCCCATTCGCTTGATAGATTAAGTGAAGAGCAGCCTCAGGCCGGCCGCTTCTTCAATCGCGCCCGTTTCGGCAGCAGCGCCGGCCACTGCACGATGTGGTCCTCGAGATCCTCGTCGGCGATCTCGTTCTCGGTTCCCTGCACCCGGCCGCGCACCGAGACGCCCGCCTCGTGAACGGTATTGGGATCGCCCGAGATCAGCGGGTGCCACCAATAGAGATCGCGGCCTTCGGCGACGAGCTTGTAGCCGCAGCTCGGCGGCAGCCAGTTCAGGGTACGGACGTTCTCAGGCGTGAGCCGGACGCAGTCCGGAACCTTGTCGGAGCGGTTCGCATAGTCCTTGCAAGCGCACAGCTCCGCATCCAGCAGACGGCAGGACACGTGGGTGAAATAGATCTTGCCGGTATCCTCGTCCTCGAGCTTTTCCAGGCAGCAGCGCGCGCAGCCGTCGCACAGGCTTTCCCATTCGGCGTTGGACATCTCTTCCAACGTCTTGGTTTTCCAAAAGAATCCCTCTTGGCCCGAGGGCGGCTTGAAAGGCGCTGTCATGAATCCCGAGATTTCCGGCGAGTGTGGGCTGCAGCCCTTCTAGGGGCTGGCGCCGCAAGGGCGCAAGCAACAACGTCCGGCGTCGCCGAAAAGTGCGGGTCGGCGTTAGCTCTGCTGTTCAAAATCGCGAGCCAGACCATTGGTTTATGGCCCCCGCTCGGTTAGATAGAGAGCGAGTCCCCTTTGGCGCAAAAGCGCCTTGGGTTTGCCGCAACATTCCCGCAAGACGTCTCGGCGGCGCCCGTCCGGGTGCCCCCAAGCGCTGCGAACTGACCAAGGGTCCCGGTGCGCCAGATCGTACCATCTCAGTGGAAGAAGAAGATCCGGCATTTCATGCTGGACCTGGATGCGCGCATCGACTCGACGCTGTTCTCCTCCGGCAAGGGCGCGCGCGAGCTCTACGAGCGGTTTTCCACTTTCATGGACCGCTTTTATGTCGGCCGCTGGAAGCGCTGGGTATTCATCGAACCCCTGTCGGAAGCGGCGACCATCGGGCTCGGCGGCCTGATCCTGATGCTGGCGCTGGCGATCCCGGCATTTCGCGAGACCTCCGACGACGACTGGCTGAAGAAATCCGATCTCGCCGTGACGTTTCTCGACCGCTACGGCAACCCGATCGGCAGCCGCGGCATCAAGCACAATGATTCGATTCCGCTGGAGGATTTCCCGGACAATCTGATCAAGGCGACGCTCGCCACCGAGGATCGCCGGTTCTACGAGCATTTCGGCATCGACATCGCCGGCACCGCGCGCGCGCTCGTGACCAACGCCCAGGCCGGCGGCGTGCGGCAGGGCGGCTCGTCGATCACCCAGCAGCTGGCCAAGAACCTGTTCCTGAACAACGAGCGCACCATCGAGCGCAAGGTCAAGGAAGCGTTCCTCGCGGTCTGGCTGGAGACCCGGCTCACCAAGAACGAAATCCTGAAGCTCTATCTCGACCGCGCCTATATGGGCGGCGGTACCTTCGGCGTCGACGGCGCCGCGCATTTCTACTTCAACAAGTCGGCGCGCGACGTCAATCTGGCGGAATCCGCGATGCTCGCCGGTCTGTTCAAGGCCCCCACCAAATACGCGCCGCACATCAACCTGCCCGCTGCGCGTGCCCGCGCCAACGTGGTGCTGGACAATCTGGTCGATGCCGGCTTCATGACCGAGGGCCAGGTGTTCGGCGCGCGGCGCAATCCAGCCATCGCGGTCGATCGCCGCGACGAGAACTCGCCGAACTATTATCTCGACTGGGCGTTCGACGAGATGCGCAGGCTGGTCGACACCTTTCCGAAGTCCTATGTCGAGCGCGTTTTCGTGGTCCGCACCGCGATCGACATGAATGTGCAGCGCGCCGCGGAAGGCGCCGTCGAAAACCAGTTGCGCCAGTTCGGCCGCGACTATCACGCCACCCAGGCCGCAACCGTGGTCGCCGACCTCGACGGCGGCGTGCGCGCGATGGTCGGCGGCCGCGACTACGGCGCCAGCCAGTTCAACCGCGCGGTGGACGCGATGCGCCAGCCCGGTTCGTCGTTCAAGCCCTACGTCTACACCACCGCGCTGCTCAACGGTTTCAAGCCGAATTCGATCGTGGTCGACGGCCCGGTCTGCATCGGCAACTGGTGTCCGCAGAATTACGGCCACTCCTACTCCGGCGCGGTGACGCTGACGGTGGCGATTACCCGCTCCATCAACGTGATTCCGGTGAAGCTGTCGATCGCGCTCGGCGGCAAGACGCCGAATCCGGCCAAGGCCGGCCGCGCCAAGATCGTGGAAGTGGCGCGCCGCTTCGGCATCAAGGCGCCGCTGCCGGACACGCCGTCGCTGCCGATCGGCTCCGACGAAGTCTCGGTGCTCGAACACGCCGTGGCCTATGCGACCTTCCCGAACAAGGGCAAATCGGTCACGCCGCATGCCGTGCTGGAAGTACGCACCGGCGCCGGCGATCTGGTCTGGCGCTTCGACCGCGACGGCAAGAAGCCGCTGCAGGCGATCCCGGCCTCGATCGCCGCCGACATGGCGGGGATGATGAGCCACGTCGTCAGCGAAGGTACCGCGCGGCGCGCGGCGCTCGACGGCATTCCGACCGCCGGCAAGACCGGCACCACCAACGCCTATCGCGATGCCTGGTTCGTCGGATACACCGGCAATTTCACCTGCGCGGTCTGGTACGGTAACGACGACTACTCGCCGACCAACCGCATGACCGGCGGCTCGCTGCCGGCGCAGACCTGGCACGACATCATGCTCGTGGCGCATCAGGGCGTCGAGATCAAGGAGATCGCGGGCATCGGCGCCGGCACGAAATTGCCGGCGCCGGCGGCCTCCGCGGCCATGGCGGCCAGCGGCGCGTCGAGACTGCCGGACATCAAACCGGGCCCGCCGCCAATCCTCACCAAGCGCGGCGCGGACATCCTGGTGCGCGTGGAGAAGCTGCTCGACGAGGCCGGCAAGACCGCGGGAAAGGCCGCGCCGGGCGAGCCGGTGAAGCCCGGCAAGCCGGTGTCGTCAAGCGCGATCGCATTCCCGGATAGTTTTGCCGCGGCAGCGCCTGGCGAAGCGGCGGCGACAGCCGCGCCGCGCAAGAACTGACCGTGCGGCTGATCTTCATCACCCTGCTGGCGCTGATCCTCGCCACCGTCGTCGGCCTCGGCGCCACCTGGATGACGGCGACGCGCGGCACCGATCTCGGCACGCTGACGATCGGCGCCTGGACCGCGCGGCCGAAGACCGGCACCTCGGACATCGATCCCTATTCGCGCGCCTCGATCGCCCGCAGCGGCGAATTGCCGGTCGGCACCGGCGACGGCATCGCCTTCTCGGCGACATCGGACGACCGCAAGAAGCCGCTCGACGGGCGCTGCGACGTGGTGGTCAGCGGCGTCACGCCCGCCGCCCGGTTCTGGACACTGACGCTCTACGACACCAAGGGGCGTCTGGTCGCCAATTCGCTGCAGCGCTACGGCTTCACCAGCCAGGAAATCATTCGCGGCGCCGACGGCGCGTTCGAGATCCGGGTGGCATCGCGGTCGCGCGCCGGAAACTGGCTCCCCACCGGCGGCATCGAACGCTATGCGCTGATGCTTCGGCTTTACGACACCCCGGTCGGCGTCGCGACGCGGACGCAGCGCGACGCGCCGATGCCGTCGATTGCGACAGTGGGGTGCCCATGATCCGGCTGCTGTTCACGATCATCGCAGGCGTGGTGCTGGGCGCCGTCGTGCATCTCGTCGCCGTGCTGGCGTTGCCGCGGATCGCGACCCAGGATGCCTATTCGCGTCTGGCGCCGATCACCAAGCTCAACGCCGTGACCGCCCTGCCGCTGGCCGATCCGGGCAACGCGCCGATGCCGTTCATGGATCCGGCGTTCGCGATCGCGATCTGCCGTTACGATCTGACCTCGGGGCCGATCAAGCTCGCGGTCCCCGTCAGCCAGGCCTACACCTCGGTGTCGTTCTATACCCGCAACGAAGTCGCCTACTACGCGATCAACGACCGCTCGGCCGGACGCAAGGTGATCGAACTCGACCTCATGACCGAGGCGCAGCACGCCGAATTGCCGGAGGAAGAAGACGTGACTTCCGCCGACCGGCTGATCATCGATTCCCCTACCGCGACCGGACTGATCGTGTTGAAGGCGCTGGCGCCGGAGCCGGGTCTGATGACGCAGGCGCAGGCCACGCTCGCGGCCTCGAGCTGCAAGGTGCAGACCGAGCCGCCGGCCAAACACGAAGAGCCCGCGGCCGTGCCGCAACCGGCGCCGCGGGGCAAGCGCTGATCAATAGACGAATGCTCAGCCCTTCACCGTGACGGCGCGTCCGATCACCGGCCGCGCTGCGACCGGCGGGTTGGCGGTTTGCGCGGCGAGTTCGCCGATCAGGCGATCGGCATCGGCCGCGATGGTGTCGGGCGCCTGGATCACCAGCCGCTCCAGCGCCCAGCGATAGGACGAGATCCGCCGCTCCAGGCTCTGCTGCACCCACTGCACGATCAGGGTGTTCTCTTCCATGCGGGCGACGGCGTCGTCGCGCTCGCGCGGCGACAGTTCCGAGACCAGCTTGAGACTGGCGTTGCGCTTCCTGTCGAGTTCGATGACGCGCGCGGCCGAGGCAAAGAACGGCTCGAAACGGGTGATGTCGTTGCGCACGTCCTCCATCAACACAGCGTAGCGTGAGGAATGCGAGCGGTGCGGTTCGTCGATCAGCAGCCGGCCATAGGCGGTACGGTCGAACAGCACCGCCTGCCGCCATGGTGAAGGCAGCGGCTTGTAATCGCCGAACACGGTCTTCCAGGCGGGACGCGAATGCGGCGGCTCGATCAGGGGATAGGCATAGTCGCGGAGCTGCCGCTCATTGTCGGTGAGCTGGAATTGCGACGCCCTGAGGCCGACGCTTCCGGTCGCCTCGGCGCCGAGCCAGCGATGCATGTCGTCGTTGCGCATGTCCTGGCGGGTGCGGCCGAAGTCGCCGCCGCTGCAGCCGCCGAGCGCTGCGCCGAGCAAAAGCAGCGTCAGCAGCCGAACCTGTCTCGTCCGGATCGGAAAGCACGTCTCCGGCATATTGGGATGTCCTGGTGTCAGCGCCGGCGGCGACGGCGGCCGGGGGCCGTTCCCTCTTCCGGTCCGCTGCCACCGCTGGTTTCATCGGTGTCGCGCTCGATCCGGACGACGGGCAGGATCAGGATGGTGCCCATGCCTTCGCGTGGAGCGCCATCGATGGTTGAGCCCAGCCGCCGCGACGCCGCATCCGCCGGAAATTCAATGATGGTGCCCATGTCCCGCTCTCTCCGGTTGCCGCGCTGACACGATCTCGCCGGCGACATGCCATCATTAAGAACAGGACGTGGTTAACGGCATCTTAATTTCTCCGCCTGCGGCCCGGCGTGGCCGCGTCTTGCCGGAAGCACTGAATTTGCCTGCACGCCTTCACCGATTGTTTTCCTTAACGAGCTGTTAAAGCAAACCCGCCTAAGCTGGTGAGAGCATTACTCTGTTGCGTACCCTGACATGACCAGACCTCCATTATTTCCGGGCTTCGACGGGCTGATGACGCTGTCCCGCCGCGAGGGCGTCGATATCCGCCCGACGCTATTGCGCGTGCTGACCGATCTCTACGTTCAGGCCGATGCGCACAGCGGCGAAGAAGAGCGGCAGTTCATCGAACTGACCTCCCGCCTGATCGATCAGGTCGACGACGCGACGCGCGCGGCGGTGCGGGCGCGGCTTGCGATCTATCCGGGTACACCGGCCGTAGTCCTGCAAAGGCTCGGATTGAGACCCTCAAATCCCCACGCGCGGATGCCGCTCGCCGGTGAAATTCCCGCGCATCCCGTCGCGGCGCCGCCGGTGAGGCCGCCGACCGAGGCGGAATTGCGGATGGCGTCGAACCTGTCGATGCAGCCGAAGGATGCCGCCGAGATCCACGACATGTTCTTCGCGGCCAGCGCCAGCGAGCGCGTCCTGATCCTGCATAATCTCGCGGAGACGCCGTTGCGGGCTTCGGCGCGAATTCCCGCCGCGCGGGCGGCGCGTGGCGTCGAGACGCTGCAGATGGCCGCCTGGGTCGGCGATATCGAAAACTTCACGCTGGAACTCGGCGAAACCCTGATCCTGCCGTCGCGGGTCGCAGCCCAGGTGGTCAACGATCCCGGCGGCGAGCCGCTGGCCTGCGCGGCCAGGGCGCTGGACATGCCGGCCCCCGTGTTTCAGCAGGTGTTGCTGTTTCTCAATCCGGAATTCGCAACGGTGACTTACGTCTACCGGCTGTCGCGCCTTTACGATCGCCTCAGCGAGCGATCCGCGCTGATCATGCTGGCCGCCTGGCGCGGCTCGATCATGGCCATGACCCGCGCCAAGTACCGGCCCGCGCTTTACGACGACGAACGCCAGCGCGCGCGCGCGGCGCCGGCGCGCCCTGCCGTACAGCCCGGCCTCGGCTCTGTCGTACGCACCGGCTCCCAGGGTTCCGGGCGCTAGGCCCGCGCCAGATCGAGGAAGTGCCGCCCTGCCCTGTCCTCGGTCTCCACGATCCAGGCATCGGGATCGAACTTGATTTCCCTGACCAGACGCTCCTCCACCGAAGCTTCCGGCACCGGCTCTTTCGATGCCGGCATGAAGAAACGCTCGATCGGGCGGCTGTCGTCATAGACCGTCTGCGGCGCCGGCATGTACAGCATGGCATGGCCGTCGAGCGTGGCGACCTTGACGAAGACCGCGCCGGCCTCTTCCGCGCCGCGCCTTCGCACGGCGCCGAACACGCCTTCGGCCTGGCAACGGCGCAAATAGGCCGCCACCCAAATACTGGATTTCAATCGCATGGGGCTGACGGTATAGGCCAGCGGCGGAGTCGAAGCTAGTCGATCGGGCGGCCGATCATCGCGGTGAGTTCTTTCACCAGGCGATCCGATACCTGCCCGGTCACCGGGATCCTGCGCTCGCGCTCAAATTTCTGGATCGCGGCCTGGGTGTCGGAGCCGGCGATGCCGGTCGGTTTCAGCTGACCGTAGCCGTATTCGGTGAGCGTACGCTGCACCGCTGCTACGCGGCGCGCAGCCGGGGTCTGGTTGGCGATGGTCTCGTTGCGCGATGACGCCGGAATCGGCGCCGGCGGCCGCGCGACATTGGAAGGCGTTGCCGGGGAAGCCGTGGTCGCCTTGACCAGATTGGTCATGGGATCGCCGCTCTTCGGCTCGGCTGCCCTCGGTTCGATCCTGAATTCAACCGGCGCGGCATCGGCGGGCCGAGCCGCGGCTTCGACCGGGCGCGGACGCGGCAGCGGGCTGACGGGCGCCGGCATCGCTACCACCGTACCGAACATCGGCGACGGATGACGTCCGGCCTGCAGGAACAGGGCGTTGGCGATGATGGCGCTGACCGCGGCAAATGCCAGCGCGCCCGCCACCATGTCTTTCGGACTGTGCAGCAGAATGCGCATCACGAGGCCGCGCTCGGCTTCCGCTTCCGCCGCAACCGCGCCTGCGCGGCGGCGGCGGCGCGACATGTCGTCATCTCTCGTGGTGTTTCTAGGCACTTTTCTTCACCTGGTGGGATTGCTCTTGGTGTTTCTCTTGTTCCTGGACCGGCGATCGCAGCGCCGGCGTCAGCGTTGCGATATTGCTCGACGGCTGCCCGGCCTTCGGCGCGAACGCCAGCGGCAGCGCGACGGTCACGGTGGTGCCCTCGTCGAGCTTGCTTTGCACGGTCATCTCGCCGGCATGCAGGCCGACCAGGCTCTTGACGATCGACAGCCCGAGGCCGGTGCCCTCTTGCCGCCGCTGATAGGTCTTGCCGGCCTGGAAGAAGGGGTCGCCGATCCGCTTCAGGTCGTCGGCCGCGATGCCGACGCCGGTGTCGGTGACGCGCAGCACCAGCCGCGATCCCTCGACACTGGCGGAAACCGTCACCGCGCCGCCGCGCTCGGTGAACTTGATGGCGTTGGCGACGAGATTGAGCACGATCTGCTTGAACGCGCGCGGATCGCCGGTCATGACCGGCAGATCCTCGGGCGCGCGGCTGACGAGATCGATGCCGTTCTCCCGCGCCTTCAGGGCCAGGAGGTTGCAGCAATTGAGCAGGGCGGCGCGCGGCGCGAACGGTTCCGGCGCAATCTCGAAATTGCCGGATTCCATCTTGGACATGTCGAGAATGCCGTTGACGACCGACAGCAGGTGCTGGCCGGAATCGTTGATCAGCTGGGCATATTCCTTGCGGCGCGCGGCATCGACCATCAACACGTCCTCCTGAACGATCATCTCGGAGAAACCGATGATGGCATTCAGCGGCGTGCGCAGTTCATGGCTCATGGTGGCGAGGAAGCGGGTCTTGGACGCATCCGCCTGCTCGGCGACGGTGCGCGCCAGATCCAGCGCCTGTTCCTGGATCTTGCGGTCGGTGACGTCGCGCATCACGGCGACGACCCCGGCCTCGGTCGTGTCGGTCGTTTCCGACGCCTGTTCGAGCGGCCGGCAGCGCATTTCGACCCAGATGAAATCGATCTGACTGTTGTGGCCCCGCGCGCCGCCGCGCGGTGCATCGCGCTTGAGGCGGAATTCGACGCTGCGCGCCTCGCCGCCGCGCGCCGCATCGGAAAGCGCGGTGAGATAGGCCGGACGATCGGCGACATGGACGCGATCGAACAAGCCATGCCCCAGCAGCCGCGATACCGGAGCTCCCAGCATCGCCTCCGCGGCGGGTGAAATGAACTGCACGGCGCCGTTGCGGCTGTGGCGGGAAATCACGTCGCTCATGTTCCGCGCCAGCAGGCGATAGCGGTCCTCCTCGACGTAAAGCAGCGCAACGCTGGTGCGCGCCAGCGACTCGGCGGCAAAGGCAAGCCCGGCCGCATAGAGCGTCGCCGAGGCGACGCCGAACGCCATGAATACGCCGCGCGAGATCGCGCTGGCGTCCGGCGGCGGCAACAGGTCGAAATGCCCGATCGCAATCAGGAACCCGGCGCAGGCCAGCGCCAGCGCGGAGGCGAACGCCACCACGCGGCGCGATGCCGAGAGCGCGGCTTCGAGCGGAACCACGACCAGCCAGATCGCGGCAAAGGATTCGATGCCACCGGTGGTCATCGCCACCGTCATGACGAGGCCGGTCAGCGCCAGCGACGACAGCACATGCGCGCCTTCGTAGCGGCCGGTACGCGACAGAAACCATGACAGCAGGATAGGCGCGATCAGCCAGGCGAATGCCGCGACCTCGATCGCCGTGGGCGCGCCGCGCATCGCCAGATAGGCCGGGAATGCCGCGAGGGCGGCCAGGCTTCCGAGCAGCCGTGGCGCCATGAATGCGCGATGACGCGCGCGCGTCAGCGCATCATAACGCGCGGACGGATGCAGCAACGCATCGAGGCAATCGTGGATGATACTCAAAACTGTCACGGCTCTCGCGCTTCGGCTTGTTCGTCGAACAGACGCGCCGGAACGCCCCCTTATCGTTGCCCCACCGTGTCAGAGCGACATTAAGCGAACGCTAAGGCCCGCGCGACGGCGCCTGCGGACCCTGATCTTCACGGGGGTTTCGCCGATGCTGAACTGCTCATTCGATGCGAATGGTGAACGACAAGTTTCCAGCCCCCGGCCGGTATGGTTTCGAAATCGTGGATACAGCCGTTACGGCCGGCTTGTCGACGAATGCGGTCATCAATGGAAAATTTACACCGAATCCAATCATTCGGACTTTCGGCGAATTTTCGGCGATTTAACTTCAATGCAGATACTTGCGATTTATCGACGGCTGTTAGTCAGGCACCAAGGGAAACAAGAGAGACGACCGGGATCGCGAGATGTTTTTTCTGCTCCGCATGACATTCTGGCTCGGGCTGGTGCTGGTGCTGCTGCCCAGAGAGAAGACGCCGGAATCCGACAAGCTGCCGCAGATCGGCGCGTCGGAAGCGGTTTCGGCTGCGACCGCCGCGGTGTCGGACATGAGTCAGTTCTGCAAGCGCCAGCCGGCCGCGTGCGAAGTCGGCGGCCAGGCCGCGACCGCGATCGGCCAGCGTGCCCAGGACGGCGCGCGCAAGCTTTATCACATCATCACCGACAAGAAGGCGCCCGACCATACCGGCTCGATCGGCAGTGTCGAGAATGCCGAGGTTTCCGTGGCAGCAGTCTCCCACGATACGTTGACGCCGGATGACCTTGCGGCTGACTGGCGCGGCGTGCCCTGACCCCGCGAATCGGGCCGAAACCGCCGCCATTTTGGCCTGACAGTATCGCTTTCGGCCGCCCGTAATCCTATATATGGTTTTGGGATCGAGCGCGGGACACGATGACGATCGACGAAATCAGGGATAATTTTTCGCTGCTGGACGATTGGGACGACCGCTACCGGTACGTCATCGAACTCGGCCGCTCGCTTGCACCGATGCCGGAAGCCGAGCATTCCGCCGCCAACAAGGTGCAGGGCTGCGCCAGCCAGGTCTGGCTCTCGAAGCAGATCGACCGCAGCGGCGGCGAACCGCTGCTGAAATATCTCGGCGACAGCGACGCACACATCGTGCGCGGGCTGGTCGCGATCCTGCTGACGCTGTATTCCGGCCGCACGCCGCGGGAAGTTCTCGCAACCGATGCGCTCGCGGTATTCGACGAATTCGGCTTCCGCGAGCACCTGACGCCGCAGCGTTCCAACGGCCTGCGCGCCATGGTCGAGCGCATCCGCTCCGACGCGCGCGAGACGCTTGCCGCAGCCTCCTGAGGGCCAGCCCGCTGCTTCCGATTACTTGCCGCGCCGCCGTCGCTGCTGGCCGAGCCCCATCTTCTTGGCGAGCGCCGAACGCGCCACCGCATAGTTCGGCGCCACCATCGGATAGTCGGCCGGGAGCCCCCATTTGTCGCGGTACTGTTCCGGCGTCATGTTGTACTGGGTGCGCAGATGCCGCTTCAGCGACTTGAAGCGCTTGCCGTCCTCGAGACACACCAGATAGTCGGGGGTCATCGACTTCTTGACGGAAACCGCGGGCTTGGCGGGCTCCAGCGGCGCTTCGATCCGGCCGCTCGAAACCCGCTGCAACGCCGCGTGAATCTGGCCGATCAGGGCCGGGATTTCGGAGGCCGGCGTCGGGTTATTGCTGAGATAGGCCGACACGATATCGGCGGTCAGGTCGATGAAGCTTTTTCCGGCGCCGTCGCTCATGGCTGAACCTTCCAGAGATCGCAATCGCGCAAGGATCTTTTCGGGATCGGACAGTATTCCGCAGCGCCAATACGCTTTCGGAATCTTGCACTACTGGACGAATATGAGCGGATTGCCGCCGACGTGACAAGAACGACGGCGCTTTATTTTTCGATTGGCTTGGGAACGACGGGCGCGCTCATTGACGGTGGTCGAGATGCGAGCGCAGTTCATCGATCGAGGCGAACCGCATCATGCCTTCGGGCATCTGCGCCTCGATCGAGCCGTCGGAATACAACGAATAGGCCATCCCATCGACGACGCCCGATTTGAGAACCGTCACCGGCGGCTGGTCCTCGCTTCGCGCAGCGCCCGGTGAGCGGTCGGCGGCGGCGCCCGGTTCGGTAAAGGTCGATGGCGTCCGGCCGCTGCGCCGCGCCGGCGCGTCGGCGGCCCTGAGGCGTTCCGGTTTCGGCCAGGCGTCGTCGAACGTCGCCGGCGGCGGCTCGCTTGCTTCGGCAGCCGGCGGCGGGACCGGCGGTGCCGGGCGAAGATCGGGCGACAGAAGGTCGGGCGACAGCGGCTCGCTGCTGCGGCCCTGGGCGCGCTCACGCTCTTTCCGGGACGTCGACGAAAACAGCAGGTTGCGCCGCGGCTTGGCTGCCGGCGCGGCCTCGGCTGGCGCCGGCAGGGCGGGCACGGCCTCGTCCTGCCACGGTACCGCCCCTGGCGACGGCGCGGCGGGTTCTGCGCTGCCGGCGCCTTCCGCCGCCGGCTGGTCGCGGCTGAACAGGAAGCCGCCGCTTTCCGAAGTGCGCGATAACGCGCCCGGGGCCGTCTCCAGCGCAGCTCCCGCGTGCAATCCGGCCGGGCCCAGCCGCCGCGCGATCGTCTTCAGCTCCTTAACCGCGGTCCAGAAGCCGAGCAGAAGCATCCCGGTGCACGCCGAAATTGTACCGGCGAGGATCAGGGTGTTGCCGAAACCGAATTCGTTGATCGGGATTCCGAACCCGATCGCCACCAGACCAGCCAACAAGAAGCCAATCCCGGCGACCAACAGCACGACCATCATCGAATTCACCCCCCGGCCGCGCCGGAAAATGCTGGCCAGCCGCCATCGCCACGATACCGTCATATTGTGCACATCGCCAACCGCCAATTGGGGATGCGGTTCCCGCGAAAAACCCGATCGGCCTCGGTCGGGGATCCGATCCGGTCCTCCGAACCCGTCCGCAAGACCACGGAGCCGATTGGACGCCGCGACGATTGCTGCGTTGCATCAGGGAAATTACGCCACAATTCCCAATTACTTGGAGCCGGAACTGCGCTATATGGATGCCGGGGAACGAGGCCCAAAGCGCCAAAAAGCAGGGCCGCAAGGGGACACCGGATTACCAATAGCCATGTCAGCCATCACGACTTCGGCCATCGATACGCCCTTGCGGCGCTCGGTGGAGCGGACATGCGACGATCTCGCCATCCTTGTGCTGGCGGTGATCGGACTGATCGCCGGCCTGACGTTCCGCGACTATGGATTGGGCTGGGACGACTACACGCACGCCGAATATGCCGATCTGCTGCTGCGCATGTATGGGTCCGGTTTCAAGGACACCGCAGCCCTGTCGTTCGCCAATCTCTACATGTATGGCGGCGGCTTCGACATGGCGGCGGCGCTGCTGCACAAGATCGTCCCGCTGGAGCTGTTTGAAACCCGCCGCCTGCTCGGCGCCGTCGTCGGCCTGATCGGTCTTGCGGTGACGTGGCGGCTTGGCCGGCGTGTCGGCGGCCCGCTGGCCGGACTGGCAACGCTGCTGCTGCTGGCGTTGTGCCCGACCTTCTACGGGCACATGTTCATGAATCCGAAGGATGCGCCATTCGCGGTTTCGATGGTGATCCTGATGCTCGGCCTCGTCCGCCTGGCTCAGGAATACCCCTCGCCCTCGCCGCGCACCGTTCTGATCGTCGGTATTGGCGCTGGCCTGTCGATCGGGTCGCGGATTCTCGGCGGGCTGGCCCTGGTCTATGCCGCGGTCGGCTTCGTACCGTTGTTGCTCGAGGAGTTTCACGCCCAAGGCGCGCGTGAAGCCGCTCACCGCTTCGCCCATGTCGTGTACTTGCTGCTGCCCGGCCTGGTCTTCGGCTACCTCGTCATGGGTCTGGTCTGGCCGTGGTCGATCATGGAGCCGGGCAATCCCTTCCACGCCCTGACCTATTTCTCGCACTTCTTCGAGAAGCCGTGGAAGGAGATGTTCGGTGGCGCGCTGGTGTCGGTGCCGGACATGCCATGGTCGTATCTGCCGACGCTGTTCGCCCTGCAGCTTCCCGAAATCCTGCTGGGTCTTGCCGCTGTCGGTGTCGCCGGCACGTTCATGTCGCTGTCGCGCAGCGGTGTGCCGGCCCGCCGCAAGACCATCCTGCTGATGCTCACGCTCGCGGCGACGCTGCCGCTGGCGGTGGCGATGGTGAAGCGCCCGGCGCTTTACAACGGCATTCGCCATTTCATTTTCGTCATCCCGCCGATGGCGGTGCTAGCGGGCACCGCCTTCGCGTGGACCATGAACTGGCTCAGGGGCACCCGCCGAAGCTGGCAACCCGCCGCCGTAGCCGTTCTCACATTCGGCTTGCTGCTGCCGCTCGGCGAAATGATCCGGCTGCATCCCTACCAATACACCCACTTCAATCATGTCGCCGGGACGGTTCGCTCGGCAGACAACCTGTTCATGCTGGACTACTGGGGCCTCGCGCTGAAGCAGGCTTCCGATGGCCTGCGCGAGGAAATCGTCGAACGGCAGGAAGCGCCGCCCAGGGGGCGCAAATGGAAGGTCGCGGTATGCGGACCGCAACGCCCCGCCCAGGTCGCGCTCGGCCCCGACTTCACGATCGGCTGGGACGCGAACGCCGCCGACTTCGCCATGACGCTCGGCGAGTTCTACTGCAAGGGACTGACCGCGCCTGTCATGGTGGAGATCAAGCGAGACGACGTCGTGTTTGCCCGCGTCTACGACATCCGCGGCCGCAGTATTTCCAGCCTGCTGGCCATTCCGGCGCCATAAGGCGGCGGCCTCGACCCCGCGGCTGGAATTGAAATTTTCGTCATTTCATGTAGCATCGGCCTCAACAACCTCTGCACTGCGAATCCAAACGCCGCCCAATCCCGGGCGGCGTTTTTGTTTGGCACAGGACATGGCGGGGCGACAGGGAACGACGACGCGGGAGAGGCAGGCCATGCCTGCGCCAAGGATACGATCTGTCAATTTATGCACTGTCACCGTAATTCGACGTCGTGCCGTCGCTCGGTGACGCGATGGTCGGGGGGCAACCAGCAGGGATCCAGCGTCACGACCGGCATGGACGAAATCGCCAATATCCTCTGTGGAGGCCGCGTCGAAGGATGTCTTGCGGCTTCTGGACGAACTGGGCAAATAGCGCGCCTCCTTGTCCGCCGATCGCGGATTGCTTTCCTCAACTCCGTTTTGCTTGACGCCGCGCGCGCAAGCGAAATCTCACGACCGCGTGCGACAAATCAACCCGACGGGCAAATTTCCGCTTAACCCGTCGGGCAAATCAGCACTACGACTTCGCGCGTCTCACCCAATGAGAGGGGCGGGTCGCGATCGTCACGAACGCGCGGTGGGATGCGGTGGACGCGGAAGTTGCGACTGACGAGCGTGACTCGAGCGGACGGCGAAGCCGTGTGGTCCTGACGCCCCGACGCTGGCGTCAAGTTCGCGGGAGGCAAAACTTCCCGTGGATGATGGTGGCAAGAAAGCCCGGTCACCAGGGAGAGCGCGCTATAAGCCGTAAACCACTGCGCAGGGAAGGCCGGATTGCCTCCGCTGAACCTGTATGCTCGTGTGCGTTCTACCCAATAACAATTGCACACGGGACCGCGGGTGCAGCGCGCACCCGGTCTTCCCTGCGCCCTCTTCTTTCAGAGGGTGACCATCGACGCAAAGCTCGGGCGCATCGCGCCGCGACAATGCGGACGCATGTCCTCTCGCTGTTTGAGATTTGAATCAGAAAACTCACCCACGTCGTCCCGGACAAGTGAGCGCAAGCGAACGCCGATCCGGGACCCATATGCCGCGGCTTCGCGGTGAAGCTCCGGTGTGAGACGGCATCTTCAACATCATTCGCCGGTGGCTATGGGTCCCTGCTTTCGCAGGGACGACGCGGAAAGATCGCGGTGCCGTAGCGAAGCTCACCCTTCCTGCACGGCTGCTTTACCGCGGCGCCTCCGCGAACGCGCCGAGAATCCGCGCCCACGAACGGATGCCTTTGTGGAAGCTCTTGAGGTCGTACTTCTCGTTCGGCGAGTGGATGTTGTCGTCGTCGAGACCGAAACCCACCAACACCGTGTCGAGGCCGAGCGTGCGCTTGAAATCCGCGACGATCGGGATCGACGCGCCCGAACCGATCAGGAGCGCTTCCTTGCCCCACTCGTCGGTCAGAGCGCGCCTGGCGGCGGCCAGCGGCTTCATGTTCCAGTCGAGCGCGATCGCCGGCGCATTGGAATGGTCGACGAATTCCGCCTTGCAGTCGCCCGGCAGCCGCGCGGTCACGTAATCGCGGAACGCCTGGCGTATCCTGTCGGGCTGTTGCCCCTCCACCAGCCGGAAGGAAACCTTGGCGGAGGCTTCCGCCGCAATCACCGTCTTGGAACCCTCCCCCGTGTAGCCGCCGATGATGCCGTTGATGTCGCAGGTCGGGCGCGACGAGACCTGCTCGATCAGCAGGCGATCCTTCTCGCCGGCGGGAATCGAAAGACCGATCGGCTTGAGGAAGGAATCCGGCGTCAGGTTCAGGTTCTTCCATTGCGCCAGAATGTCCGGCGGCAGGTCCTTCACGCCGTCATAGAAGCCGGGGATGGTGATGCGACCGTTGTCGTCATGCAGACTGCCGAGAATGCGCGTCAGCACCCGGATCGGATTCTGCGCCCCGCCGCCGAAGATGCCGGAGTGCAAATCGCGATTGGCGGCCTTGATCCGCACCTCGTCATAGACGAGTCCGCGCAGCGACGTGGTGATCGCCGGCGTGTTCGGATCCCACATGCCGGTGTCGCACACCAGCGCGAAGTCGGCCTTGAGGTCCGCCTTGTTCTGCTCGAGAAACGGCACGAAATTCTTCGATCCGATTTCCTCTTCGCCCTCGATGACGATGGTGATGTCGACCGGCAGCGCACCCGTCACCGACTTCCAGGCCCGGCAGGCTTCGACGAAGGTCATCAACTGCCCCTTGTCGTCCTCCGCGCCGCGCGCGACGATGATCTTGCGCCCGTCGGCATGGTCGGTAACCACGGGCTCGAACGGCGGACGATGCCAGAGATTGAGCGGATCGACCGGCTGTACGTCGTAGTGGCCGTAGAACAGCACATGCGGCCGTCCCTTGCCGCCATTGGCTTTGGCGACGATGGCGGGGTGACCGGCGGTCGGCCTGACCTCGGTCGCAAAACCGAGCGTCGCGATATCCCTGGCGAGGTGATCGGCAGCCGCCTTGCAGTCTCCGGCATGGGCGGGATCGGCCGAGATCGACTTGATCCGCAGCAGGGCAAACAGCCGCTCGAGGCTGTTGTCGAAATCGGCATCGATGCGATCAAGGACCGGTTGAAGTTGCGCCGCGTTGGACATTGCGATCTTTCCCTGGGCTACGGCATGATCCCGAAAAGTGGAAACCGGTTTTCGGAAAGAGATCATGCCCAACTAAGAAGGTAAGCGACGGGTCTGATTCAGTGAAGCTGGATCGGACCCTGGCGGGGTTACGTTTGGGTGTCAGGTTGTAGCTCGCCGGCGGTTGAAGACAAGACGCCGGTCGTCGCATCGGGAGGCGGATGCAGGATATGCCAGACCAATCCACCCGTTATCACGGCGGCGGCCGCGAGGTTGTTGCCCCAGGCCTGCAGGTCGTTCGGAAACACCGGAAACGACAGGCACATCAGGCCTCCAGCGAACGCCAGGGCGGCCCAGCTGCCCGCCCGCACGGCGGTGCGGGAATCATAGGCCGCCCGATGGATCAGGACGGTGATCGGAAAGAACAGCCACATGAAATAATACTGACGGGCCAGCGGCGAGGCCACCGTCATCAGGCAGAACAGGATGCCGAGCTCTTCCGCATTCGACCGCCGGGTCACGCGCGAGGCCGCCGGCATCACCGCGAGGTAGCCGACCCCGATCAGAAACGATATCGCGAGCACGATCCAGTTGGCGGTCTTGAAGCTGAGATCGGCCAGATTCATGGTGCGCGGCGGCTTGTTCGGATCATCCTGGTTGTAGTTCACCGGCCGCGTCAGCCGATGCGTGACCGCGATGATGGATTGATTGACCCAGGACCAGTTCTGCTCGTCGCGCTGGCCGAACCCCTTCTCGGAGCTCGACCCGACCATTCCCCGGTACCATGTCTTCAGCTCGGAGACGTTGTGCTGGTAGCCTCGGAACGGCGCCGGGAGCACGAACAGCAACACGCCCAGGAACACGATCATGCTCGCGGCGGTCGCCCATTGCCTGCGCCAGATCAGATAGGGAAACACCGCCACCGGGAAGACCTTGATGGCGGTGGCCAGCGCAAACATGCTGCCGGCGATCCAGGGGCGTTCATGCTGCAGCAGCCAGAACCCGAACAGCATCATGGCCAGCAGGACCAGGTTCGGTTGTCCGAGATCGAACATGTCGAACACGAAGGTTATCGTGACGAAGCCCGGCAGCGCGAACAGCCACGGACCGGGGATCCGGCCGGAGCCCGCCATCGCGTGCGAGAATTGCGCCGTCATCCACCACGCCACCGCGTTGAACAGCGACAGGCACAGATAGAGCGGTATCTTGCCGAAATAACTGGGGATCGCGAGCAGGATCGCCGACAGCGGCGGATAGATGAAATCGAAAGTGGTGTCGGGATTGCCGGGATAGAGGTCCTTGCCGCCCAGCACCTGCTGCCCGGCCCAGAACCACAGCGGATAGTCCTTGGTCTTGCCGTTGCCCCAGATTTCCGGAACCAGAACGTCAGCCGTCAGCGCGATGACGCAGACCAGAAACAGAATATCGAGCGGCGCTCGCAACGACGGATATCTCAGCACACTCGGCTTTCCGCAAAATCAGAGGGAGATCACGTCGCGCTTCGAATCCTATCGCCGCAGCAGCCCGCCGAGCGCGCCGCGCACCAGCGCGCGGCCGACCGAACTGCCCATCGCGCCGCCAAGGGATTTCCCGACGCTGGCCGCGACGTTACCGGCCACCTGATTGGTGACCGTCCGCGTGACGCTTCGCGCGATGACCTGACCGGTCGACAGTTTTCCCCGCTTGACGTTGGTGCCGAAGATCGTCCCGACGATGGCGCCGATCTGCGCCAGAATTCCGCCGCCTCCGCCGCCGGCCTGGCCGTCCGCGGGCGCCGCGGTTCCGGCCACGCGCTTCTGCAGCATCTCGGAGGCGGATTCGGAATCGACCGTGGTGTCGTATTTGCCCTTCACCGGGCTCTTGCTCATGATCGCCTTGCGTTCCTCCGGCGTGATCGGCCCGATCCGCCCCGTCGGCGGCCGGACCATGACACGCTCGACCATCGCCGGCGTGCCGTTGCCCTCCAGGAACGACACCAGCGCCTCGCCCTTGCCCAGTTCCGTGATGGCCTTGGTGGTGTCGAGCTTCGGATTGGGCCGGAACGTCTGCGCGGCCGCCGCCACCGCCTTCTGGTCGCGCGGGGTAAAGGCCCGCAGCGCATGCTGCACCCGGTTGCCCAACTGAGCGAGCACCTTGTCCGGCACATCGATCGGGTTCTGCGTGACGAAGTAGACCCCGACGCCCTTCGAACGGATCAGCCGCACCACCTGCTCGATCTTGTCCATCAAGGCCTTCGGCGCATCGTTGAACAACAGGTGCGCCTCGTCGAAGAAGAACACCAGCTTGGGCTTCGGCGGGTCGCCGGCCTCCGGCAACTCCTCGAACAGCTCCGACAGCATCCACAACAGGAAGGTCGCGTACAGCCGGGGGCTCTCCATCAACTTGTCCGCCACCAGGATGTTGACCATGCCCCGGCCGTCGCTGTCGGTCTTCATGAAATCCTTCAGCGCCAGCGCCGGCTCGCCGAAGAACTTGGCGCCGCCCTGATTTTCCAGCACCAGAAGCTGGCGCTGGATGGTTCCGACGGTCTGCTTGGAGACGTTTCCGTATTGCGTGGTCAGGTCGGCGGCATGTTCCGCGACGAACGACAGGATCGCCCGCAGATCCTTCATGTCCAGCAGCAGCAATCCCTGCTCGTCGGCCACCCTGAAGGCGATGTTCAGCACGCCTTCCTGAACGTCGTTGAGATCCATCATGCGGGAGAGCAGCAGCGGCCCCATTTCCGAGACCGTGGCGCGGACCGGATGCCCCTGCTCGCCGAACACGTCCCAAAATACTGTCGAAAACTGGTCGGGCTGGAATGCCAGCTCCATCGCGGCCGCCCGTTTGAGGATGAAATCCTTGGCCTCGCCGACTTCCGCGATGCCCGAGAGGTCCCCCTTGATGTCGGCGGCAAACACCGGAACACCTGCGCGCGCAAATCCCTCGGCCATCACCTGCAGCGAGACGGTCTTGCCGGTCCCGGTAGCGCCGGTGACGAGACCGTGGCGGTTTGCAAGACCGAGCGTCAGCCAGGCCGGCTGTTCGCCCTTCCCGATGAAGATCTTCTCGCCGGTATCGGCCATCTTGTTCTCGGACGTAGCCATTGCATCGCCTCTTCGCGCGCCTACCCAGGGTTTCAGTCGCCAGACGCCCTATCATACTGCATCTTGCAAGCCGATTGAAACCGGTCAACGCCGCCCAGGGGACCCGAAGCCCGGTTCGTCGACTTCGGATCGACCGGCCTCGTTCGATCGGTCGACGAAAGTTGCAGTGAGGCTGCTTGACCCGCGACAAATCTCCGCAGATTCCACGCCTGCTCTTGCAATGCTGCAACACTCGCGGCGCGATCGAGGACGAAAATTACTTTCGAATGCGGTGATCGCTTGTAATTCGTGCAGCAGAAGATCAAGATAAATTCACAAGCAAGGATCCGGCAAACAACGGGTCGAGGGCGGGGCAATATGGACGAACTGATTGGACAGCTGGCTGCAAAGGCCGGCATCGATGAAGCCGTGGCTGAAAAAACCATCGGCATCATCCTGGGTTTTCTCCGCAGCGAGGGGCCTTCCGACAAAGTCCAGGCCTTGATCGACAAGATTCCCGGCGCGGAAGCCGCGATCGCGGCCTCGAGCAACAGCGGCGGTCTTGCGAGGTTGATGGGCGGTGGTCTGATGGCGCTGGGAACCAAGCTGATGGGGCTTGGTTTGGGCATGGGCGAGATTCAGAGCATAGCGCGTGAACTTTTCAAGTTTGGCCGCGACAAAATCGGAGCGGATCAAATGGGCGAGATCATCGCAGGGACGCCGGGCCTCAGTCAGTTCGCTTAAAGCACCTTTTTGATCGAGTACCATGACATACCCCATCTCCGAGATTGACGGCCTGCCAGCCTTCGCCGCTTCGAAACTCAAATCGCTTGGCATCCGCACCACCGACGGGTTTCTCGAGGCCGCCCGCACCGTAAAAGGGCGCAAGGCGCTCGCGGCAAAGACCGGCATCAGCGAGCAGCTGCTGCTCGAATGGGCCAATGTCTCCGACTACATGCGGATTCCCGGCATGGGCAAGGCCAAGGTCGGGCTGGTGCGCGCCGCCGGCGTCACCACGGTTCGCGAGCTCGCGCTTCGCAACCCGGCGCGCCTGGCGCAGAACATGAAAGAAGTGAATACCAGGCGCAGACTCGTCCGGGTCCTGCCGTCGGAAAAGTCGGTCGAACAGCTGATTGAGAAGGCTCGCAAGCTTCAGCCCAAGATCACTTACTAATCCTTTATCGAGCCGCCCCGCAGGCGGCCCGGACGGCGCCCCCGCATCTTGACTCCCATGCGCGGACCGCGCAAAGCGACCGCATGATCGCGACCACGTCCACAACCGCTCCGGCGGCCACCCCGGCAGATCATCCGGCGCTTCGGGCGCTGTTGTCCCGGCCGTATCCAGCCGTGATGGGCGTCCTGAATGTGACGCCGGATTCATTTTCCGACGGCGGACGGTTCATCGCGCCGGAGGCCGCGCTGGCGCAGGCTCGCCGCATGATCGCCGAGGGCGCCGACATCATCGACATCGGCGCGGAATCCACCCGGCCCTATGGCGCGCAACCGATCACCATCGACGAAGAACTGAAGCGCCTGACGCCTGTCCTGACCGAGGTGGTTTCGCTCGGCGTTCCCGTTTCCATCGACAGCATGAAATCGGCCGTGGTCGCTTGGGCGCTCGATGCAGGTGCATCGATCGCCAACGACATCTGGGGCCTGCAACGCGATCCCGCGATGGCGAGGCTGCTGGCGGCACGCCATGCGCCCGTCATCGTCATGCATAACCGCGATCGGGTCGATGCCGGCATCGACATCATGAAGGATATTGCAGCCTTCTTCGCGCGCTCGCTGGAGATCGCCGACGAGGCCGGCATTCCACGTGAAGATATTGTGCTCGACCCCGGCATCGGCTTTGGCAAGACCCCCGAACAGAGCATCGCTGCGCTGGCCCGGCTCGACGAACTCAACGTCTTCGGCCTGCCGTTATTGGTCGGCGCCTCGCGCAAGCGCTTCATCAGCACGGTAGTGCCGTCGGAGCCGCATCAGCGCCTCGGCGGTTCGATCGCAGCGCATCTCATTGCAGCAAAGGCCGGGGCCAGGATCATCCGGGCGCACGATGTGTCGGAAACCGTACAGGCGCTGCGGGTGGCGGCGGCGATTTGGGACAGGCAATGACCGATACGATCTTCATCACCGGCGTCGTCATCCATGCCCGGCACGGGGTGATGGAACATGAGACCGAGGTCGGGCAGCGTTTCGTCATCGATCTCGAGCTCTCGATCGATCTTGCGGAATCCTCGCGCACCGATCGCCTCGCCGACACCGTGTCCTATTCCAACGTGGTCGCGACCGCGACCGCGGCCTTCAAGAACGCCAATTACAAGCTGCTGGAACGCGCGGCCGGCGCCGTGGCCGAAGCTGTCCTGACGGCGTTTCCGAGGGTGAGCGCGATCAAGGTCACCGTTCACAAGCCGCACGCCCCGATCGCCGCGATCTTCGAGGATGTCGGCGTGGTCCTGACGCGGACGCGGCAAGCGCCGTCGCATGGCTGACGTACTGATCGCGCTCGGCGGCAATGTCGGCGACGTCCGCGCGACGTTCCAAAAGGCGATCGCCAACATCTGCGGCATGACGCAAGCAGCGTTGCTCGCGCGGTCCTCGGATTACGCCACCCCGCCCTGGGGCGATGAGCAGCAGGCGCGCTTCATCAACGCCTGCATCGAGATCGAGACCAGCCTCGATCCCCATGCGCTGTTGTTCACGCTGCACAAGATCGAGCAAAAATTCGGCCGCGATCGCGCCCGGGAGAAGCGCTGGGGTCCGCGCACCCTCGACCTCGACCTGATCGCCTATGACGACGTCTCGATCCAGAAACCGGAACTGACGCTGCCGCACCCGCGGCTGTTCGAACGGGCTTTCGTGCTGGTGCCGCTCGCGGAGATTGCACCCGACCGCCTCATTGCGGGACGCAACGTTGCTGCGGCGCTGGCACAGCTATCAACCGAGGGGATCGAGCGGTTGCCCGACCTTGCCTGACCGGAATCCGCTGCCTAAACCCCGAAAACAACCGTTTGGCTTGGCGGCCGCCACGTGGCAATTTCCGGCCAAACAACAGAACGGCCCCAGGGAGCGACCTGCCGGATGACATCTGTAACTGACGACCTGCGGCTGGCGGCGGATTTCGCGCCGGCGAGCTATGACGACTGGCGCAAGCTGGTCGATGGCGTGCTGAAAGGCGCGCCGTTCGAGAGACTGGTCGGCAAGACCTCGGATGGCCTGAAGATCGAGCCGATCTATCAGCGCGCGCGCGGCGCCGCGCCGATCGCAGGGCGGCCCGCGGCCGCGCCATGGCAGATCATGCAGCGGATCGACCATCCCGATGCGGGAAGCGCCAACGCGCAGGCGCTGCACGACCTTGAGAACGGCGCCAATGGGCTGGCCCTGGTATTCGCGGGCGCCAATGGCGCCCATGGTTTCGGGCTCGATCCCTCGGCGGAAGCAGTCGAGAAGGTTCTCGACGGCGTGTTCATCGACGCCGGCATTTCGATCGAGCTGCAGATCGGCCCGCAGTCGCGGACGGCCGCGATCCATGTCGCGGAATATATCAAGCGCAAGGGCCTCAATCCCGCCGCCTGCGATATCCGGTTCGGGCTCGACCCGATCGGCGGATGCGCGGTCTGGGGATCCAGCCCCGATACCTGGCCCGAGATCGTGTCTGCGCTCACCGGCGCGATCAAAGGCTTCGCCGCCATGGAATTCAAGGGTCCGTTCGCTGCGGCCGACGGCCGGGTGATCCATGACGCCGGCGGATCGGAAGTGCAGGAGCTGGCCTTCGTGCTGGCGGCCGGCGTCGCCTATCTGCGCGCCATCGAGAGCGCCGGCATTGCGCTCGAGGATGCGCAAGCCATGGTCTATGCGCGGCTTGCCGCCGATGCCGATCAGTTCCTGACATTGGCAAAGTTCCGTGCGCTGCGTCTGCTGTGGGCGCGGATCGAAAAAGCCTGCGGCCTCACGCCAAAACCGCTGTTCGTTGCCGCCGACACCGCATGGCGGATGCTGACCCAGCGCGATGCTTACGTGAACATGCTGCGCGCGACGATGGCGACGTTCTCGGCGGGGCTCGGCGGCGCCAACAGCATCAATGTGCTGCCGCATACGCTGGCGCTGGGATTGCCCGATCGGTTCGCGCGCCGCGTGGCGCGCAACACCCAGCTCGTACTGCTGGAGGAATCCAATCTCGCCAGGGTGTCCGATCCCGCCGCCGGCTCCGGCGGCATTGAAACCCTGACGCGCGAGCTTTGCGAAGCGGCGTGGTCGCTGTTCCAGGAGATCGAGAAGGCCGGCGGCGTGTTCGCTGCCCTCGAACAAAACCTGATCCAGCGCAAGGTCGCGGCGACGCGGACGGCGCGCGAGGCCAACATTGCCAGGCGCAAGGAAGTGCTGACCGGCGCCACCGAATTTCCGAACCTGCATGAGGCGCAGGTCGCGGTGCTCGATGCCAGGCCAGTTGCGCTCGCGCCCTTTGGCGAAGAGAAACTCAAATTCGATCCGCTGTCGCCGATGCGGCTTGCCGCCCCCTTCGAACGCCTGCGGGACCGCTCGGATCAGCTCCTGAAGAATTCCGGTGCGCGGCCGAAGGTGTTCCTGGCCAATCTCGGCACGCCCGCCGACTTCACCGCGCGCGCCACTTTTGCCAAGAGCTTCTTCGAGACCGGCGGCATCGAGGCGGTCGATACCGAAGGGTTCACCGATCCGGCGGCGTTGGCCAAGGCGTTCAAGGCATCGGGCGCTGACCTGGTGTGCCTGTGCTCGTCCGACAAGGTCTGTGCCGCGCAGGCAACCGGCGCTGCAACGGCCCTTCAAGCAGCCGGTGCAAAGCATATCTATCTGGCAGGCCGCCCCGGCGACCAGGAAGCCGTGTTCCGCGGCGCGGGCGTCAGCGAATTCATTTTCGCCGGCGGCGACGCGCTGGCGGCGCTGCAGCAGGCCTGGCAACTGACGGAGCGAGCATGACTTCGGCCGCGAAAACCGTTCTGACCGGCGGCTGCCAATGCGGCGCAATCCGCTTTGCGCTGTCGGCGCCGCCGAAGAGGATCAGCATCTGTCATTGCCGGATGTGCCAGAAAGCGTCGGGCGCGCCGTTCGCCTCATTCGCCGACATCGATCACGCCGATTTCGCCTGGACCCGCGGCAAGCCCGCCGCGTTCCGCTCCTCCTCCATCGCCGAGCGCGACTTCTGCCGCGATTGCGGCACGCCGCTGAGCTTTCGCCGCATCGACGGTCCCCAAATCGAGATCATGACCGGAACGTTCGATCGCCCGGACATGGTGATCCCGACCCAGCAGTTCGGAACCGAATCCCGGCTCGGCTGGGTGGTGGGCATCGCCAACCTGCCGAGCCAGACCACGCTGCAGAACTACGGTGCGGAGAAGCTACATGGCATCGTCAGCTACCAGCATCCGGACCACGATTGACAGTGGCGCCCCCTGCGGTCGCCTGTGCTATAATGGAAGCCCATGAGCCGCATACCGAACTTTGCGAATATCGCTTTTGAGAAAACCGCCCCTGCACAGCCTGCCGGCGGCGCCGAACCGTGGCTGACGCCCGAAGGCATCCTGGTAAAGCCGGGCTATGGCGAGGCCGATCTCGAAGGCATCGATTTCCTCGAGACCTGGCCCGGCATCGCGCCCTATCTGCGCGGCCCCTACCCCACGATGTATGTCAACCAGCCCTGGACCGTCAGGCAGTATGCCGGCTTCTCCACGGCGGAAGATTCCAACGCGTTCTACCGCCGCAACCTCGCCGCCGGGCAAAAGGGCCTCTCGGTCGCCTTCGATCTCGCCACCCACCGCGGCTACGATTCCGATCATCCGCGGGTGTCGGGCGATGTCGGCATGGCCGGCGTCGCGATCGATTCGATCTACGACATGCGCACGCTGTTCTCAGGCATTCCGCTCGACCAGATGAGCGTGTCGATGACCATGAACGGCGCGGTGCTGCCGATCCTGGCGCTGTTCGTGGCGGCAGCCGAGGAACAGGGCGTGCCGCCGGAGAAGCTCTCGGGCACCATTCAGAACGACATTCTGAAAGAGTTCATGGTGCGCAACACCTATATCTATCCGCCGGCGCCTTCGATGCGGATCATTTCCGACATCTTTGCCTACACCTCGCAGAAGATGCCGAAATACAATTCGATCTCGATTTCCGGCTATCACATGCAGGAAGCCGGCGCGACGCAGGACCTCGAACTCGCCTACACGCTGGCCGACGGCGTCGAATATCTCCGCGCCGGGCTTGCCGCCGGCCTCGACGTCGACCGCTTCGCACCAAGGCTGTCATTCTTCTGGGCCATCGGCATGAACTTCTTCATGGAGGTGGCAAAAATGCGCGCGGCAAGGCTGCTGTGGGCCAAGCTGCTGACGCAGTTCAATCCGAAGGACCCGCGCTCGCTGTCGCTGCGCACGCATTGCCAGACCTCGGGCTGGTCGCTGACCGCGCAGGACGTCTACAACAACGTGATGCGCACCACCATCGAGGCGATGGCGGCGACGCAAGGCCATACCCAGTCGCTGCACACCAACGCGCTCGACGAGGCGCTGGCGCTGCCGACCGATTTCTCCGCGCGCATCGCGCGCAACACGCAATTGTTCCTGCAGCAGGAAAGCGGCACCAACCGCATCATCGACCCCTGGGGCGGCTCCTATTATGTCGAACGGCTGACCCGCGATCTCGCGGCGAAGGCCTGGGGGCACATCCAGGAGGTCGAGGCGCTCGGTGGCATGGCGAAGGCGATCGAGGCCGGCGTTCCCAAGCTGCGGATCGAGGAAGCCTCCGCCAAGACGCAGGCGCGGATCGACGCCGGCAAGCAGGCGGTGATCGGCGTCAACAAGTACAAGCCGGTCGAAGAGGCGGCGATCGACGTGCTGAAGGTGGAAAACTCCACCGTGCGGCGCCTGCAGATCGACAAGCTGGCGCGGCTGCGATCCGAACGCAGCCAGAAAGAGGTCGACGAGGCGCTGGCGGCGCTGACCCGCAGTGCCGGCGAAGGCAACGGCAACCTGCTGGCACTGGCGATCGATGCCGCGCGCGCAAAAGCCACCGTCGGCGAGATTTCCGATGCGATGGAGAAGGTGTTCGGACGCCATCGCGCCGAGATCAAATCCATCACCGGCGTCTACAAGCGAGAGGCGTCCACCATGTCCAACCGGGTCGAAAAAGTGCAGGCGCTGATCGATGCGTTCGAGGATGCGGAGGGCCGCCGGCCGCGCATCCTGGTCGCCAAGATCGGCCAGGACGGCCATGACCGCGGCCAGAAGGTGATTGCGTCGGCGTTCGCCGACGTCGGCTTCGACGTCGATATCGGACCCTTGTTCGCCACCGCCGAAGAGGCGGCGCGGCAGGCGGTCGAGAACGACGTGCACATTCTCGGCGTGTCGTCGCTGGCGGCCGCCCACCTCACCGCGGTGCCGGAACTGAAAGCCGCGCTGAAGAAACAGGGCCGCGAGGACATCATGATCATCGTCGGCGGCGTGGTGCCGCCGCAGGATTACGACGCGCTGTACAAGGCCGGCGCCGAGGCGATCTTCCCGCCCGGCACCGTGATCGCGGATGCCGCCGAAGAGCTGATCCACAAGCTCAACGCACGGCTCGGGCATAGCGAGGCGGCGGAGTAACTTCCGCCGGCCATACTTTCTCTCAGAGGACTTCCCTTGCGCGCTGCTGCCTTCACGTTTGCCCGCAGGATCGGCCTCGCGGTCGCATGCCTGGCTTCGCTCGCTGCAGCCCGCGCCGCCGAGCCCAACCCCGACGCCTCGATCAAGACCAAAGCGGTCGAGGCCACCGTGCTGCTCGACGACCAGATGAAGGCCGATCCCGCGCTGGCGGCGGATTGTCTGGCCGAAGGCAGGAAGTGGATCGAGAAGAACGCCGCGGAGGCCGCCGCCTCGCGCAAGCAGGAGCCGCAACTGTTTCGCGACGGCGGCTGGACCTTCGAACGCAAATATTCCGTGCGCTCCGTGGTCGGCGGGCACTATGTCAGCATCGTCAGGTTCGACTACATGGATACCCGCGGCGCGCATCCCAATTCGGACGTCAACACCATCCTGTGGGACTCCACCGCGAAGAAGCGCATCAGCATCCGGCCGTTCTTCACCGAGACCGCCGATAACGGCCCGACCATGAAGGCGATGCTCAAGGACGTGATCGCTTCACTGAATGCCGAAAAGAAGAAGCGCGACGCCGGCGATACCGCCACCGCCGAATGGTACAAGGACCTCGCGCCGAAGCTGCTCAAGATCGGCGCGGTGACGCTGGCGCCGTCGACCGTATCCGGCAAGAGTTCCGGCCTCACCTTTCATTATCCGCCCTATGCGGTCGGCCCCTATGCCGAAGGCGAGTATGTCGCCTTCGTGCCATGGGAAGACCTGAAGTCCTATTTGTCGCCGGAGGGCAACGCGATCTTCGGCGGTGCCCGGCCCAAGGGCGACGATGACGGCCAGCGCTGACCGGTCGCAGCCCGCGCGATATCGGCAAGGCGGTCCGCGTCCGCATCAAGGCTGACGTCTTGCGACCGCGGCGCAAAGCTGCCTAGAATGCCCGCATCATAAGAGCGCCGGGATTCACCGGCGCCGTGGGGAGAGACACATGCCCAAAATCACGCGCCGCGCCTTTGCAGCTTCATCCGCCGCTGCCGCGGCAACAGCAGCTTTCGGTTTCAAGCCAGCTCTGGCGCAAGCCTATCCGGCGCGCCCGGTGACCGTGATCGTGCCGTGGGGTGCGGGCGGCGGCACCGATGCGACCGCGCGTATCGTTGCGGCGCTGTTGGAAAAGGACCTCGGACAGCCGTTCAACGTGGTCAACCGCACCGGTGGCTCCGGCGTGGTCGGCCATTCGGCGATCGCCACCGCACAGCCCGACGGCTACACCATCGGCATGCTGACGGTGGAAATCTCGATGATGCACTGGCAGGGGCTCACCGAACTGGCGCCGAAGAGCTACACCCCGCTGGCGCTGATGAACGAAGACCCGCCCGGCATCCAGGTCGGCTCGACATCGCCCTACAAGACCGTCAAGGAGCTCGCCGACGCCATCAAGGCGGCACCTGTCGGCAAGTTCAAAGCCTCCGGCACCGGCCAGGGCGGCATCTGGCATCTCGCGCTGGTCGGCTGGATGCAGGCCATGGGGCTTCCGGCCAATCAGGTTGCCTGGGTGCCGTCGAACGGCGCTGCGCCGGCGATGCAGGATCTCGCGGCGGGTGGTCTCGACCTCACCACCTGCTCGGTGCCGGAAGCGCGCGCGATCATCGAGGCCGGCAAGGCGCGCAGCCTCGCCATCATGGCGCCGGCGCGCAACCCCGCATTCCCCAATGTGCCGACGCTGAAGGAGGCGATGGGCATCGACTATTCGACCGGCGCGTGGCGCGGCATTGCGGGTCCGAAGGGCCTGCCCGCAGATGTCGCGGCCAAGCTCACGGCGTCGCTGAAGAAGGTCTACGACTCCAAGGAGTTCAAGGACTTCATGAGCAATCGCGGCTTCGGAACGGTGTGGGGCGATGCGGCCCAATTCGCAGCCTTCATGGACAAGGGCGACGCCCAGATGGGCCTGGCGATGAAGGCCGCCGGCCTCTCCAAGGCCTGATCCGTCCCGCCGGCTCACTTCCTCGGAAATCCGTGGGGATCATTCATGCGTCTTCCCGATCGCGTCACGGGATTGTTTCTCGTTGGCCTCGGCGCAGCCGCCGCCTATGGCGGCTGGCTGCTGCCGCCGGTGCCCGGCCAGCCGGTCGGCCCCAACGTGTTCCCGCTGGTGATCGGGAGCGGGCTTGCACTTTGCGGGCTCGCGATCGCATTCGGCATCGGCCACAGCTTCGAAGAGGAAGAGGAGATCATTCCGATCGAGGGCGGCGAGGTCAAGGCGCCGCCCGGCAAGCTCTACGGACTGCGCGCCCTGCTGCCGCCGGCGCTGCTGCTGTTCTACGTGGCGGTGGCCGACCGCCTCGGCTTCATCATCACGGCCGCGCTGATCGTCTATGGCACGGCAACCGCGCTCGGCGCCCGGTGGAAGCTTTCGCTGCCGCTCGCCGTGCTGGCGCCGATCGGCATCCATCTGATTTTCAGCAAGCTCTTGCGCGTGCCGCTCCCGATCGGGCTGCTGCCGATGCCGTGGTGATCCATGCTCAACACCCTGATTGAAGCGTTCGGCCTGATTACGACCTGGGAAGTCATCATCGCGATGCTGGCGGCATCGATCTACGGGCTCGTGATCGGATCGCTGCCCGGCCTGTCCGCCACCATGGCGACCGCCCTGCTGGTCCCGGTCACTTTCTACCTCTCGCCGATCGCCGCGATCGCCACCATCGTGGCGGCGTCCTCGATGGCGATCTTCTCCGGCGACATTCCCGGCGCGCTGCTGCGCATCCCCGGCACGCCGGCTTCCGCAGCCTATGCCGACGAGGCCTACGCCATGACCCGCAAGGGCGAGGCCGAACTCGCGCTCGGCGCCGGCGTCTGGTTCTCCGCCGTCGGCGGCATCGCGGGCACGCTCTCGCTGATGATCCTCGCGCCGCCGCTCGCCGAAATCGCGCTGTCGTTCTCGACCTTCGAATATTTCTGGCTGGCCCTGCTCGGCCTGATGTGCGCGACGCTGGTGGCGCGCTCCTCCCCTGTGAAGGCCATCGCCGGCATGTTCATCGGCCTCCTGGTTTCCTGCGTCGGGATCGAGAACCCGGGCGGCGTGCCGCGATTCACGTTTGGCTTCACCGACCTGTTCGGCGGCATCGAGCCGATCCCGGCGCTAGTCGGCGTCTTTGCCGTAGCGCAAGTGATGCGTGCGATGCTCACGCCGGAACCGCCGCCGATCCCCCGACGCAAGTTCGGAAGCATCATGGCGGGCCAGTGGAGGCTGACCAAGAAGTATCAATGGCAGATGACGCGGGGGAACATCATAGGCATCATCATCGGGGTGCTGCCGGGCGCGGGCGCCGACATGGCGGCCTGGGTCAGCTACGCGATGTCCAAGCGCTTCTCGAAGGAGCCGGAGAAGTTCGGCACCGGCCACGTCGAGGGCCTGGTCGAGGCCGGCGCCAGCAACAATGCCAGCATCGCCTCGGGCTGGGTGCCGTCGCTGTTGTTCGGCATTCCCGGCGACACCATCGCGGCGATCGCGATCGGCGTGCTCTACATGAAGGGGCTCAATCCCGGCCCGACGCTGTTCACCGAGAAAGCGTCGAGCATGTACGCGATCTACCTGATGTTCATCATCGCCAACATCATGATGATTCCGCTCGGCATCGTCATGATCCGGCTGGCAAGCTACGTGCTGCGCGCGCCGCGCTGCAGCGTGATGCCGGTCATCATGCTGTGCTGCGCGGTCGGCTCGTTCGCCATTGGCAACAACATGTTCGGGGTGGTGACGGTCGCGACCTTCGGGGTGATCGGCTACGTCATGGAGGCGAACGGCTATCCGGTGGCGGCGATGGTGCTCGGGATCGTGATGGGCACCATGGTGGAGCAGGCCTTCGTCACCTCGCTGATCAAATCCGACGGCAGCATCCTGCCGTTCTTCGAGCGGCCGATTTCCGCGATCCTCGCCTCGATGGCGATCGGCGCGATGATCTGGCCGGTGCTGGTCTGGGTGTGGCGGCGGTTGAAGCGCGAATCGCCCGCCCCCGCCGCGCCGACCCTCTGAGCAAGCCCTGCGCCCTCTCGCATGTCGCGCCCGGCCGTTGTAAACGGAGGCATGACCCTGCCGAAACGTGCCTCCCTCGATATCAAAGCATTGGCGAAAGACCTGCGCTCGGGACACCGCGCGGCGCTGGCGCGCGCCATCACACTGGTCGAAAGCCGGCGCGGCGATCATCAGGCAGCGGCCCGCGACCTGGTGCAGGCGCTGCTGCCCGACACCGGCACGGCTATCCGGGTCGGCATCACAGGCTCGCCCGGGGTCGGCAAATCCACCACCATCGACGCGCTCGGCATGTTCCTGATCGAACGCGGCCACAAGGTCGCGGTGCTCGCGGTCGACCCCTCTTCCGCGCGCACCGGCGGCTCGATCCTCGGCGACAAGACCCGGATGGCGCGGCTGTCGGCCTCCGATCGCGCCTATATCCGGCCTTCACCTGCCGCCGGCACGCTCGGCGGCGTCGCGGCCAAGACCCGCGAGGCAATGCTGCTGTGCGAGGCCGCGGGCTTCGACGTGGTGCTGGTGGAAACCGTCGGCATCGGCCAGTCCGAGACGGCGGTCTGCGACATGACCGACTTTTTCCTGGCGCTGATGCTGCCGGGCGCCGGCGACGAGTTGCAGGGCATCAAGAAGGGCCTGGTTGAGCTCGCCGACATGATTGCCATCAACAAGGCCGACGGCGACAACATCAAGCGCGCCAATCTTGCCGCGGCGGAATATCGCGGCGCACTGCATATCCTCAGCCCGCGCTCGGAACACTGGCAACCGCCGGTGGAGACCTATTCGGCGTTGACCGGCGCGGGCATCGACATCTTGTGGCGGAAGATCCTCGAGCACCGCACCGCGATGAACGCCTCGGGCGAATTCGCCGAACGGCGACGGGAGCAGCAGGTGAAGTGGATGTGGTCGATGCTGGAACAGCGGATGATGGCACGGCTGCGCGCCGATCCGGCGATCCGCAGCAAGGTGAGGAAGATCGAGGCGGAGGTGGCCGACGGCCGCATCGCGCCGGCGCTGGCGGCGGAGCAGATCGCGGACATGCTGGCGTGACATGAGCGACAAACTCCGCATTCTCGTCACCGGCTTCGGCCCGTTTCCCGGCGCGCCGTACAATCCGACGCAGCCGCTGGTGGCGCGGCTGTTGCGCCTGCGCCGTCCGGCGCTCGGCGATGTCGAGCTTTCGGGCCACATCTTCCCGGTCACCTACAAGGCGGTCGACCGCGAGCTGCCGGAATTGCTGGCAGCGAAGAGACCGCAGGCGCTGCTGAGTTTCGGCCTCGCCTCGCGCACGCCTTACCTCCGGGTCGAGACCCGCGCCCGCAACGCCGTCACCACGCTGTGGCCCGACGCCGATCACGCCCGGGTGCGGAAGGGATCGATCGCAGGCGGCGCCGATGCCATGATGTTCGGTCCGCATACCGCAAGACTGTTGCGCGCAGCTGATAGCACCGGCATCGATGCGCGCGCTTCGCGCGATGCCGGCAGGTACCTCTGCAACTATCTGAGCTGGCGCGCGATCGAGGCGACCTGCAGCGATAACGGTCTCCGCCTCGCCGCCTTCGTGCATGTGCCGCCGCTCGCGCGCAATGGTGCGCAGCAACGCAAGGGCGCGGCGCATCATGTCACCCTGGAGGAGATGGTCGACGCCGGCGAAGCCATGCTGCTGGAGATGGTGAGGCTGGCGCGGAGGGCCGCGCGGGAGGACGCTTGATCCTCGCCCTCCTCCCGCTCGCCGCGTGAGGTTAAGATTAACCCTACCCCCAACAATCGCCTTCTTCCGCCCTCGCCTTCGCCACGCTCCGCCGTATTTTTGCGTTACTCCAAACCCTGCGGACGCATGGCAATTGTGTCTGCCGGAGACGCGATCATGGACGTCAATCGCCGCCATCTCATCGGAACAGCCGCTGCCGGCGCAGCCGGCGCGCTGGCGATGTCACCAGACGCTGCGCGGGCGGCGCCGCCGACGTCGGCGCTCGGGCGCGACGCCACCCAATATGGCGTCAGGCCCGGCAGCCCCGACGACCAGACCAAGGCTCTGCAGCGCGGGATCGACGAGGCGGCGCGGGCGCAGGTCCCGCTGGCGCTGCCACCGGGCGTCTATCGCACCGGGATGCTTCGCCTGCAAAGCGGAACGCAGCTCATCGGCGTGCGCGGCGCGACCAAACTGGTGTTCAACGGCGGCGCGTCGATGCTGCAAGGCGAAGGCGCGGGCAGCGTAGGCCTCACCAACCTCACGCTCGACGGCGGCGGCATTCCGCTGCCGACCCGGCGGGGGCTCGTGCATTGCCTCGGCGGCCGCGACATCCGCATCACCGACTGCGAGATATCAGGCAGCGGCGGCAATGGCATCTGGTTCGAACAGGTCTCCGGCGACATCAGCGGCAACATCATTGCGAGGTCGGCGACGACGGCGATCGTGTCGTTCGACGCGCTGGGCCTGCTGGTTTCTCGCAACACCATCCTTGGCACCAACGACAACGGCATCGAGATCCTGCGCACCGCCATCGGCGATGACGGCACGCTGGTAGTCGACAACCGCATCGAGGACATCAAGGCCGGCCCGGGCGGCTCCGGGCAATACGGCAACGCCATCAACGCCTTTCGTGCCGGCAACGTCATCGTGCGCGGCAACCGCATCCGCAATTGCGACTATTCGGCAGTGCGCGGCAATTCAGCCTCCAACATCCAGATCACGGGCAACAGCGTCAGCAATGTCAGCGAGGTGGCGCTGTACTCCGAATTCGCTTTCGAGGGCGCCGTGATCGCCAACAACACCGTGGACGGCGCGGCGCTGGGCGTGTCGGTCTGCAATTTCAACGAGGGCGGCCGCATCGCGGTGGTTCAGGGCAACATCATTCGCAACCTGCTACCGAAGCGCCCGATCGGCACCGCACCGGACGACGATGCCGGCATCGGCATCTATGTCGAGGCCGATACTTCGGTCACAGGCAACGTGATCGAGAACGCACCCTCGTTCGGGATCATCGCCGGCTGGGGCAAATATCTCCGCGACGTCGTGATATCAGGCAATGTGATCCGCAATTCCTTTGTCGGAGTCGGCGTATCGGTGGCGCCGGGCGCCGGCACCGCGCTGGTCAACAACAACATGATCTCGGAAACGCCGCGCGGCGCCGTGGTCGGGCTCGATCACGCCCGGCCGATCACGCCGGATCTGTCTGCCGAGGGCGCGCAACGCTTTGCCCAGGTGGTGGTGGGAACGAACGCGGTGCGGAGGTAGAGTTACGTCCTGCCCCGAAGCGGCGTGACACCTCAAGACACGACGGTCCTCCGGCGCCGGACCATCAGGACGAACACGACCGCGAGCGCCGACGTTACCGTGTACATCGTGAACGCGTTGAGATAGCCGATCATCGCCGATTGGCGCGCGATCTCCTTCGCGACCCTGGCGAGGCCCGGCACGGTGTCGAAGTTCCACGCCCCCGTCAGGCCCGGCGTGGTGAGCGCCCGATTGTAGGGTGTGATCATCTCGGTCATGCGGCTGTAATTGGCGCCGGTCGTGCGCACGATCTCGGCGATCGACAACGAGATGAAGAAGCTCGAGCCGATGTTGCGCAGCAGGTGGAAGATCGAGGATGCTTCGGCGTAGTCCTTCGCCTCCAGGGTATCGAACGCCACCACCGTGATCGGCACCCAGACGACGCCGACGGCCAAGCCCTGAATGGCGCTGTTGATGACCAGGATCTCCATCGTCACGTTGAGATCGAACGTCAGCATCCACAGCCCGGCCACGGTTTGCAGGCCGAAGCCAAAGGCCATGCTGATGCGCGGATCGATCCGGCTCATGAAACCCGCGGCAAGGAAGCCTACCAGCATTCCCATGCCGCGGCTTCCGATCACCTGCCCGACCAGCGCGTCGGAAAACCCGACATGCTGTTGCAGCAGCGGCGGCAGCAATACCATCGGCGTGAAATTCAGCATGCCGTAGATCGTCACCAGCGCGAGTCCGATCGCATAATTGCGGTCGGTCAGCAGCTTCAGGTTCAGGAACGGCGCGCGGGCGCCTAGGCTGTGCACGATGAATACGTAGAATGCGATAGCTGCGACCAGGCACTCGATCACGATCTCCGTCGAATTGAACCAGTCCAGCCGCACGCCGCGCGCGAGCACGAGTTGCACGGCGGCTAGCGCAGTGGCAAGCGCAAGGAAGCCGGTCCAGTCGAAGCGAACCTTCACCAGCCGCATGGTGGAGGGCAAGGTCAAGCTCATGCCGATGGTGGCGCAGATGCCGATCGGCACCAGCATGTAGAACGACCAGCGCCAGCTGTGGATCTCGGCGAGATAGCCGCCGAAAATCGGACCGAAAACCGGTGCGACCGCAACCGCCATCCCGAAGACCGACATCACCATCGTGTGCTGGTGGCGCGGGAAGGTGTCGAACAGGATCGACTGCGACAACGGCACCACCGGCGCGCCCGCGCCGCCCTGAAGGATCCGCCACAACACCAGCATTTCGAGCGATTGCGCCATCCCGCACAGCATCGTTGCAACCGTGAAGCAGGCAATCGAGTACACCACGACGCGCTTGGTGCCGAAGCGGGACACCAGCCAGCCGGTCATCGGCGTCACCACCGCGGTCGCGAGAATGTTGAACGTCATCGCCCAGGCAATCTCGTCCTGGGTGGCCGACATCGCGCCCTGCATCTGCGGCAGGATGGTCGATGTCGTCAGCAGCGCCGTGCCATAGAGCGAGGACCCCAGAACCACGGTAGCCAGCGTCAGATAGCGCTGCGCCGGGGACATGGTCCTGGCCGGGCCCTCGGTATCGATGCTTGCGGAGCTCGAGCTCATGTCCCCTGCGATCGAAAAGATAATAACCTAGCTTACCAATTAAATAGCCTAGCTTACTAATTCGCCGGCGGCTACAATTGCCGGATGCCGAACACCGACGAATACATTGGTGTCGTGATCTCGGACGTCGCCCGCCTGCTGCGGACGGAGTTCGATCGCCGCGTGCGCCGGCTCGGGATCACCCGCGGGCAATGGCTGGTGCTGACCCGTCTGCACCGGCATCCGGGCGCGTCGCTTTCCGAGCTTGCCGAGATGATGGAAGTGGAAAAGGCGACGGCGGGCCGCATGATCGACCGGCTGGTGGCCAATGGCTGGGTTGCGCGCCGGAACCAGCGTGACGACCGACGCGTCAAGCGGGTCTTCCTCACGCCGGAAGCCGAGCGGGTGCACAAGCGGATCTGGCGCGTCGCCGAGGCGACGGTCGAGGACGCCCTCGCCGACCTTTCCACGCGCGAGAGCAAGCAGCTGATGACGTTGCTGCAGCGCGTCAAGAAAACCCTGGTTACTGCAGTGGATGGCGCCCCGACCGGGAGGGCCCCGGCTGCCGGCCGGAAACCCATGCCGCGTGCCGGGCGCGGTCACAATGGGAAGGCCGCGCCATGATGAAGCGCCTGCGACCTTGGGCACTGGTGGGCGTGCCGGTACTCGTCCTTCTCGGCGCCCTGATCGCCTGGCTGCAGGGTGGCCGATACGCCTCGACCGAGAACGCCTACGTCAAGGCCGACATCACCCAGGTCGCGAGCGAAGTGCCCGGCCGGATTATCGACGTGCGCGTTCGGGACCATGCGGTCGTCGAAGCAGGCGACGTGCTGCTGCGTCTCGATCCCTCGGCCTACCAGCTCGCGCTGGCGAAGGCCGAAGCCGAGATCGATTCTGCGCGCGCCGCCGTCGAGCAACTCAAGGTGAGCCTGCGCGAGATTCGGGCCGAGGCCACCGAGGCCGAGAACAAATTGTCGTATCTTCAGACCCAGGCCAAACGTCATCGCGATCTGTCCGGCCGCGGCGTCACTTCGACGGCCAGAGTCGAGCAGGCCAACAGCGAGGAACAGGAGGGGCAGGACCGCCTCGCGGTACTGCAGCAGCGCATCGCCCGTGTGGAGGCGGCGCTCGGCGGAAAGCCGGACAGGCCGACCGACCAATATGCGGCGGTCCGCGAAAAGCAGGCGCTGCGCGATCGCGCGGCCCTGGATCTCGCCTATACGGAGATCAAGGCTCCGCGCGCCGGCGTGGTCGTCAATTTCAGGCTTCAGCTCGGCGAGCAGGTCAAGGCGCAGTCGCCGCTGTTCGCGCTCGTCACCGACCGCCGGCCCTGGCTCGAAGCCAACTTCAAGGAAACCGACCTGACCCACGTGGCCGTCGGGCAGAAGGCAAAGGTCGTCCTCGACATGCACCCCGACATGACCTGGGATGCCGAAGTGGAAAGCATCAGTCCGGCGACCGGCGCCGAGTTCGCGATCCTGCCGGCGCAGAATGCCTCGGGCAACTGGGTGAAGGTGGTGCAACGCCTGCCGGTGCGGCTGCGGTTGATGGAGCGGCCGGGCGAGCCGCCGCTGCGCGCCGGCATGACCGCCTATGTCAGCATCGACACGAAGCGCACACGCAAGCTCTCCAGCATCTTTGGCAGCGGCGCTGCGGTTGCAGCGCGCCCCGATCCGCAGGAGACGACCAAGACGGAATAGCGGGCTTATCCGCCCGGCGCCCTATAGCGCATTGCGGAGCAGCGGATAGCGCTGCTCGATCGCGGCGATATCCAGCGTCGGCTCCGGAGCATTCTGCATCGCCACCACGGATGGCGCGTCTTCGGCACAAACCACATCGCCTTCCACGAGAGCCGGAACAGCGGACAGCGGCGGCTCGTCCAGGATTTTCAGCGGCTGCGGCGAAGCGGCCTGATCACGCACCGTCTCGCGGCGCGGCGGCGGCACTCTGCGGCCGAGCCAGGACATATCGATGGCGGAATTGTCGAATGACGCCTCGCGCGCCGACAGGCTGCGCCAGGTTTCGACCGCTGTCTTGGCCTCCTGGATATTTTCGAGGAACGCCAGTTCGCTGTGGTAGCGGCGCCAGCGGCCGGTCTCGAACAGCTCGGTCAGGTATTCCAGCCGCTGTTCGGCGAGATTGCACCAGCGCGCGACGATGTCGCGGCCATCTGCCACGTCCACTCGATGTGTCATGAGCCAGCCCGTAAGGAGAAAAACGGACGCGGACGCAACGAAACCGAATCAGCCGAACGTGACAGAGATATTTTGTGGAAAACCTTAACGAAGTCTAGCGAGAGACCTTATTTGGCCGCAAGCGGCTGCAGAAAACCGTACTAGTGCGGGGTTTTCCGCCCTGTCCGCAGTCAAGACGCCTTCGGGCATAGCCGGGCTGCGGGTTCAGCTGCCACAGGAGCGCCCGCATCTATCCACTGATTTCACCGGGCTGAAAGCTTCCCGGATAGAGCCCGCAAGAGACGGCGCCAGAAACGAAAGACCCGTCCGGGGGGACAACCGGACGGGTCAAGCCATATGGGCGCTTGGGGTGGATGGGCGCTCGCGCCGAATACAGCCTCGATGGGGAGGGATAACCGCTCCCACATACATAAGTCGCAGCAGGGTCGCCGGACGTTCAAACCGCCGCGCGATTTTTTTAACTTTCTTACCGACGGTTCTTGGACGGGGAATCTATTGCGCGGCAGGGCGATTGGGCTCGCCGACGTCCGATTTTTCCGATGCCATGGCGGCTGCCGGCTGATTCAGCGCACGTGTCGCGGGAACCTGCTGCGGGTCTGAAACTTTCTCGGTCGCAGGCGGGGGCGAAGCCGCTGCGACCGGAACCGCCGGTGCGGCGCCGGCAGCCGAGACCGCGGCGAAGGCATCGGCTTCGCCGGCGCCAAATTGATCGTCGCGGCCGGGACTGCCGATATCCCGGGCAGTCCCGATCAGGATGGCGCGCACTTCGCCCGGCTTCAATGCAGGATTGCGTTCCAGCATCAGGGCCACAAGGCCGCTGACATAGGCGGCGGAAAACGAGGTGCCGGAGCTCATCTGGTATTTTTCGTCCGGCGCCGGCAGGAAGATATCGACGCCGGGTGCGGCGACCGCGATGTGGCCGCCGCGGTTCGATGCAGCGAATAGTTTGTCCTGGGCGTCGGTGGCGCTGACCGCAATCACATTGCCGTTGGCTGCCGGAAACAGCGGCGGCGATTTCGGCCCGGCGTTGCCGGAGGCCGCGACCATGACGATGTCCCTCGCAGCCGTGGCGTTGATACCGCGCTCGATCAACGGATCCTTTGGACCGGCGAAGCTCATATTGATGATCTGCGCCCCGTGCAGGGCGGCGTAGTTGAGCGCCTTCAGGATCACGAAGGTCGTGCTTTCGGCGCCGTTCTGCGCCACGCCGAAGGCGCGGATGCCCAAGATCCTCGCCTGCGGGGCGCTTCCCATCAGCCGCGCATGCGACACGATCGCGCCGGCGATACCGGTGCCATGGACATGCGGGCCTTCCTTGCTGCCGAGCGCGTCGAAATTGTCCGCAACGGCGTTCATGAGTTCCGGGTGTCTTTCGTCGATTCCGGAATCGATCACAGCGATGGTGACATTGGCGCCGCTGGCCAGCGCATGGGCCTGCGGCAATCGAAGTTTTGCCAGCGCATATTGCGCCGGATCGCCCTCGCTCAATACCGTCTTCTGGTCCTGCAGCAGAAAGCGGAAGTTCAGCTGCACCGAGCGAACGCCGGCGGCGCCTGCGAAAGCGCTACGTACCTTCTCCACCGGGCGGCGGTCGGTGATGCGGAACAGGCCGATGGTCGCGCCTATCAGCGGAAAATTCTGCGATTCGACGCGCACCAGGCCGTACCGCCGCGCCAGCGCATCGGCCTGCGCGTCGGACAGCGAGCCGTCGATCTCGGCCACGAATTCGCCCGGGATCGCGCCCGGGCTGAGCGCTGCCAGCGGTGTATTGCGGCTCACGCCGCCGTTCTTGCCGTTCTTGACGGATTTGCCGGCACCGCCGCCATCGGACGACGAGACCGGCTTGTCCTGACATTCGCCGCTGCTGGCGCGATAGGCGTAGCTGCAGGCCGACGAAAGATTCGGCGAATAGCGAGCGTTGGGAAGCGTCGATGTCACCCCGATGCGCGGCGTCGCCCTCATCGTGACATCGGGTCGCCCTCTGTCGACTCCTGTCACCACCCTGCCCGCGACATTAGGATCGATCCGCGGCGTCACCGTCGGATTGATCGCCGGTATCCGCGGTTGAATGTTGAGGTTGGGCGTGCGCATGACACTTTGCGCGTGGACCGCCGCGATATCGGAGTACGCAAACAACAACGCGGCGGCGCTCAACACCAACGCCGCACGCCGCACCTTCATCAGCCAATTCGCACGATCGTGGACCATGAGGCCTCGGGTTTACGCAGTATCGCGGATACTGCCGCCTATGGCGCAGCCACCGCGAGACTGACAATCTTCTCGCGCTGCAACCGGCTCAACAGCGCGGCAGCTTCCTCTTTGCCCATCGCACTGTTGCCGAATTGCAGCCGGAACAGTCCGCCCTTGGCGCCGTCGACGATCGAGGCCTGATAGCTGTCGAGCAGCGCGGTGATGTCGGCGATACGCGCGTCGGGCGCAAACCGCACCAGCGCACGCGGCGGCGGCGGGGCCGGCGCCGCCAGATCGCGGGTGACGGGCGCGTTGGTGCTCAACGACGCCGTCTGGAACGAGGACGTCTGGTTCTTCACCAGCACGGCGCCGATCACGCCGGCCTGCAGCAGCAGCGCCAGCGCGCCCAGGCTCGTCGACCAGGCCAGTGTCCGCGGCGACAGGCTCGCGAAGAATTCCGCGATCCGCGCCGAAATATTGAGCGACACCGACGGGGTGCGCGCCGGCTCGCCGTCGATCGCGGCGAACAGCTTCTGCATGGCACGCGCTGACGGCGCGCCGAGGCTCTCGTTGAGGGAAATGGTTTCAGCGTATTCTTCCCGGATCGCGGCATATTGCCGGGCGAGCGCGAGGTCGCGCGCGAGCGCTTCATCGACGCGGCGGGAATCGCGCACGTTCAGGGTGCCGGCCGCATGCCATGGCAACAGCATCTCGATCTCGCTGGGCTCTTGATCCAGCATTTGCTTGCTCAATGCCATCATGGCCAACCTCGTTCTATGCCGGCTGCCTTCAGCAGATCGGCCAGTTTCTTGCGCGCATAAAACAAGCGCGTCTTCACGGTGTTCTCGGGTATCCCGACGATTTCAGCGACCTCTTCCACGGATTTCTCGTGGTAGTAGACGAGATCGACGATCTCCCGATGCTCCGACGACAGTGCGGTGAGGCACTTGCGCAACGCTTCACTGGTATCCTTCTTCTGCACCGCCACTTCGGGATCGTCGGACGTATCCTCGATCGCGTTGGCGGCCTCGTCATCCAGTTCACCGTCCTTCCTGCGCCGCAGCGCAGACAGGGCCTTGAATCGCGTAATTGCCAGCAGCCAGGTGGAAACGGCGGATCGGCCTTCGAACTTGCCGGCCTGGCGCCACACATCGAGGAACACCTCGCTGATGAGGTCCTCAGCAACCTGTTCGTCCCGAACGAGCCGGAGCCCGAATCGGAACACCCTGACATGGTGCCTTCCGTACAGCACCTGCATGGCGAGCCGGTCGCCTTGAGCGATCCGAGCGATCAGGACATTGTCCGAAGCCGCCTGTGTCGCACTCAATGGCCGTCTCGCAAGGTTGGTCGGATTGGGTTGGCGGGTGGTTCGATGGGAAAGGCAAGATTCTTCAAATTGTCGCAAGTCCGCGACTTCAACTGTGACCTACCCCACAGAAGACCACAGCCGCGCAACGATCGCACGCAGCAAGGCGAACGAAACCAGAAAGGTGGTGTCATAATACCGAAATTCTCTCTTCGTCCCGGCGACCATTCATCGGTGACCCTAGCAAGGCTTTGCCGGCAAAGCAGCATCAGCGTACCGCGCCTGCGCCATCCGGTTCCCGGTCGATTCGAGCGACTGGGATATCCTACCCGGATCCAGCCAATTTCCATTGCAGAACAAGGACAATAGCGACCCATCGGGACCACTGGGTTCCGCCCCGAAAGATACCAAACCTAAAGGCTTGCTCCCTAAGATTTCGCCAACTTCACTCCACTTGGCGGGACATGAGCAGCGCAGCTTCATCGCTTCAAGGCCAGAGCACTGCCGGGACGGGTACACTCGCCGGCACGCTGACACCGGACGCGTTGAGACGCCGTGCCGGCCAGCGCCGTCAGATGTTCGTGGCGCAGGCCGTGAGTTATTCGCTCGGCGGCCTCGTCCTGCTGATCTATTCCTACGCGGGTACGGTCCCGATCATCGTTCCATCCAGCTATTTCCTGTGCGGCCTGACCCTGACGGGCATTTTTGCCGTGCTGTCGGAAGCCCACTTCAACGACAGGTTTGAGGACCACTATCTCACGATCTCCCAGATCGCCTGCAACGTCGCGCTGCAGCTTGGATTCCTGGTGGCAGCGCCCGAGATCGGATATGCGTTTCTGAGCGTACTTTTTCTCATCTTCGGATTTGGCGCGCTGCGGATGACCTCGCGGCAGGCAGCCATTGCCTGGACCCTTACGACATTGGGTGTGGCTCCAATTTTTCTGCTTACCAGCGTTCCGATCGGAATGCCTGTTTCAACTCCCGTCGAACGCCTGGCCGCGATGCTCGCCTTCGTCCTCACGATCGGACAGTGCGCGTTCGTGGGCCTCTACGGCAGCTCGATGCGGATGATGCTCTACAATCGCGGTGTCGAGCTCAAGGCAGCCAACAAGCGCATCGAGGAACTCGCCGAACTCGACGAGCTGACCGGCTCGTTCAACCGCCGTTGCATCATGCGGGTACTGGATGAGGAGGTCGCCCGCGCCCATCGCAGCAAAGCGCCCTGCTCGATCGCCCTGATCGATCTCGACTGGTTCAAGCGCATCAACGATGCCTATGGTCATCCTACCGGTGACGAAGTGCTCAGGACATTCGCCATCACCGTGTTCGCGAACCTCCGCGCCATCGACAAGTTCGGCCGCTATGGCGGTGAGGAGTTCCTGCTGGTGCTTCCTGATACGCCCGATGACAGTGCGGCTCAAATCCTCGACCGGCTGCGCGCGATCATCGCCGACCTCGACTGGAGCGCGTTCTCGCCCGGCATGCGGGTGACTATCTCCGCCGGCGTCGCGACGCTGAAGCCGAATGAGACGCCAGACGCCATTCTCGCGCGCGCCGACAGCGCGCTTTACCTGGCCAAGTCGCGGGGACGCAACCGCATCGCCAGTGCCTGATCTCGAATACCTTCCAGGGGACGGAGAAACCGTCACCATATTACAAATACGCTCCAGGATAGAGTCATGAGTTCGAAGTCCGCCGCCAATACCGAAAGTCTGCTCGACGAACTGCAAACTACGCTCGCGCATGGAACCGTCGCACGCCGGGTCGAGACGCTGCGAAAGGTAACCGATCTCTTCATCAACGGCGCGGTGGATTATTCGGACGAACAGATCGGACTGTTCGACGACGTCTTCCAGTGCCTGATGGAACACATCGAGACCTCCGCAAGAGCGCTGCTCGCCAATCGCCTCGCGCCTATCGACACCGCCCCGACCGGCACCATTCGCGCGCTGGCGTTCGACGACATCATCGAAGTCGCGGCTCCGGTGCTGTCGAGATCGGAGCGCCTCGACGACGAAACGCTGATCGAGACCGCGCGCAACAAGAGCCAGGCGCACTTGCTGGCGATTTCGATACGACGGGTGCTGAGCGGCGCGGTAACCGACGTGCTGGTACTGCGCGGCAATGACGAGGTGATCCACAGTACCGTCAACAATCCCGGCGCTGAATTCTCCGAGCGGGGCTTCACCCGGCTGGTGCATCGCGCCGAGGGCGACGACAGCCTCGCGACCTGCCTCGGCATGCGCCCGACGATTCCGCGGCATCTCTACCTGAAGCTGATCGCCAAGGCGTCGGCGACGGTGCGCGAGCGCCTCGAAGCCGCCCACCCGCGGCAGGCCGGGGAAGTGCCGACCGCAGTGCGGGAAGCGACGCGGCGCGCACGTGCGGCGCCGGTCGCGATCACCCGGCAAACCGAGATCGCCCACGCGCTGGTCAAGTCGCTCTACGCGGACGGCCGACTCGACGAAATCCAGGTGGCGGCGTTTGCCGAGGCCGGCAAATTCGACGAAACCAACGCGGCGATCGCGGCGCTCGCCAACGTTCCGGTTTCGATCGCTGAGAACATGATGCTGGAAACCCGCGCCGAGGGCGTGATGATCCTCGCCAAGGTCGGGGGTTTGTCGTGGTCGACGGTCAGGGCGATCATCAACATGCGCGACGACCTCTCGGGGATGGAACCGGCCGACCTTCAGGCCTGCAAGGCCACCTATGAGCGGTTGCGGCCTTCGACCGCGCAGCAGGTGCTGCGCTTCCATCGCATGCAGCAAAACACGGCGCCGTCGCCGGCGGCATAGACATTCGCTGTCGTCCCGGCGGACGCCGGGCCTCCTAGAACCGCAGCACCCGCGATCCCGCCAGCGCGCCGATCGCAGTGACCAGGGCGGTGGCGATCGTGTACCAGGTCGCCACGAACAGCGGGGAATCGTCGATGCAGTGTGCGGCATAGAGCGTCGCCGCCAAGCCCGCCGACAACAGGCCTGCGATCGCGCCGGCGACCGCGGGGCGTGCCGGCGCGCCATGACGCAAGCCGATCAGCGCCGCGGCCAGCAACGGCAGCGAAAGCAGCGGAATGGCCGTCAGACAGACCATCGAATTGCGGCCGACCAGCCGCGTCATCATCGGCAGCCGCTGCGGCATCATCATCTCGCTTGCGATCCCGGCGACGAGAAGTCCGGCCGGGATCAGCAGCAGCCATCCCCAGCCCTGCAGCGAGGCTTCCGGCCGCGACAGATGCAGGCTGATGGCGATGGCCGAGATCGCCAGCGCCAGCGTCACCGCAAACTTCAAGTCGAAGAACGGATTGCGCATCGCGGTCATGACATCCGGCCTGACGCCAAGCTCGGCGACGAACATCGCCACCGAAACCGGCGCCGCCGCCAGCAGCGCCAGCGCCAGCACCCACCCGACCGGCCGCGCGCGATACGCGTTGTCGGCGGCGAGGGTACGAATGAGCTGTTCGGTCTCCATTCTCATTGTCCCCGTAGTTTGGCGGTGAGGCTGGCAAGTCCGCGATGCAGCGCCACTCGCACCGCGCCCTCGCTCATCGCCAATTTCTTCGCCGTGTCCTTGATCGAGGCGCTCTCGACCGCAATCGACTGCAGCACGTCGCGCTGACGCGCCGGCAGCGACCGGAGCTGGGCAGCGACCTCGCTCGCCGGAGCGGTCTCCGCAGCCGGCTCGCCGGGAAGCGACTCGGCGAAGTCGTCGATGTTGACGAAAACCCGCCGGCCGCGGCGGCGCAGCGCATCGATCAGCTTGTTGCGGGCGATCGCAAACAGCCATGGCGCGAACGGGGCGTCGGCGTCCCAGGTATGCCGCTTCAGATGCACCGCCAATAGAATGTCCTGCACGATGTCCTCGGATTGATCGACCGGTTGACCTGCCCGCGACAGACCGCGGCGCGCCGCGGCCCGAAGCACCGGCGTGACGGCCTTCAGCAGGCGATGATACGCCGCATTATCACCTGCAATGGCCGACCGCATCAGGCCGGTCCACTCGTCCTCACGTTCGCGCACGCGCGCTCCTACATTGCAATTCGGTCGATCTTTCAATTTGTTACGCCGCAAAGCCAAGATCACGAAATCGTGATCAAGGCTTTGGCGGCGGCCGGAGTCCGCCCCTCGCTTTCCGGGAATCGCGACCGCGAATTCCGCACCCCGCAGGCTCATAACACCGATCGGTTCCGCTCGCATCCGCCGCCCCGATGGCATGACGTTTCATGCCTCAATGCCGGCGTGCTGCGCACCCGACTGAACCGCCGTTGCCCTGCTTTCGCCCGGTCTAGCCCGAAGATTCCCTTTTTTTGCCCCGCTGCGGACACGCCCCAGGGTCTCATTTCGCTCGTTGGGGGCGGGCATATGGGGAGATTACCAGATGATCATCAAAGCCAGCGGGCGCTCGGCGTTGATCCTCGTTACTGGGCTGTTCGTGTGTTTCGCGATGCCGTCGCAGGCGGCGCCGGACGCTGACAAGGCGACCGCAAGTTCAAAATCCGAAAGCGCCAAGGCGGCGACTGCTGCGAACGGCAAACAGGCCAGACGCAGCGCGCGCTCCTGGAAGAAATATGCGCAGCGGAAACCCAGCAGGACCGCACTGAAATCCTCCGCGAGCAAGAAGGCGACCGACGACGCCGACAACAGCGTCGGCAGCCCGGCCAAGATCCCGCCTTCGGTTGCCAACGCCAATGCCCAATTGGCATCCACCGAGGCGCCGGCCGACAGCGCCAGGGCGATGTCCGCAAAAGCCACCACGATCCTGCAGGCTGCCGCGGACAAGCCGGCCGACAGCCAGGTGGTCTCAGCCGATCAGCTCAACGACCTCGACCGCGCATTGCAGGAGAGCAGGCCGCCCGCACCAGCCCTGGCGCTGGCCTCGGCCGAGCCGCCGGCCGCACCGCTCGCCATAGCCAGCAGCAAGGAGGACTCCACCTGGGACCGCACCTCGCTGATCGGGAAGATCTTCATCGGCTTCGGCGCGCTGCTGACGATGGCCTCCGCCGCGCGCATGTTCATGGCGTGACGCAGCGCCTCGGCGCTGTACCGCGCCCGGGACGCGGACATCACCCCACTTGAAGCGCACCCCGCCAGCGGGCACATTGCCGGCGAAATCAAGCACGGGGTAACCATGAGCAAGTTCGAACACATCATCGTCGAAAGCAAAGGCGCGGTCGGCATCATCACGCTGAACCGCCCGAAGATGCTCAACGCGCTGTCATTCGGCGTGTTCAGGGAGATCGCCGCCGCGGTCGACGATCTCGAGGCCGACGACGGAATCGGATGCATCGTGCTGACCGGCAGCGAAAAGGCCTTCGCCGCGGGCGCCGACATCAAGGAAATGCAGCCGAAGACCTTCATCGACATGTTTTCCAGCGATTTCGCCGCCGTCGGCGGCGACCGCGTCGCCAATTGCCGCAAGCCGACGATTGCCGCCGTCAGCGGCTATGCGCTTGGCGGCGGCTGCGAACTGGCGATGATGTGCGACATCATCATCGCCGCGGACACCGCCAAATTCGGTCAGCCGGAGATCACGCTCGGCACCATTCCCGGCATCGGCGGAACGCAGCGGCTGACGCGCGCGGTCGGCAAATCCAAGGCGATGGACCTCTGCCTCACCGGCCGGATGATGGATGCCGCCGAGGCGGAACGCTCGGGCCTGGTCAGCCGCGTCGTGCCCGCAGACAAATTGATGGCGGAAGCACTGGCGGCGGCGGAAAAGATCGCCGCGATGTCGCGTCCGGCGGCGGCCATGGCCAAGGAAGCCATCAACCGCGCCTTCGAGACACCGCTGTCGGAAGGCATGAACGTCGAGCGCAACCTGTTTCACGCGACCTTCGCGCTGGAGGACCGCTCCGAAGGCATGGCGGCGTTCATCGAGAAGCGCAAGCCCGTGAACAAGAATCGCTGACGGTCGCGGCGAGTCCCTATCCCGCCCTGCTCCGCGCCAGCGCCGCGCTGACCAGCGCGCGATAGCCGCGTTCGGTCATACTTGCCGGCCGATCAAGGCCGAGCCGCGCCAGGCATTCACGGTCGGCGGCATCGGGATGCCTGGTCAACCCCTGCCACAACAGTCCGGGCAATTGCAGCGGCGAGCGCTGCGCCTGTCGCAGGATCTGGAGCGCCGGAATCAGCCGCTGCTCGGCGTCGGTGAAGTCGCTGCCGAACGGAAACGTCGGCAGCAGGCCCGCCTCGCGCGCTGGCTTCAAAGCGGTCTTGATGCGCTCCGGAAAATTCTCGCGATGAGCGGAAGGAATCTCGAAATTCTTCGGCAGCTTGCCGGCATCCCTGGCTTGCCGCACGAGTTCGGGCTGAAAGCGGGAGTCCGCCACCGCTAGCATCGCGGCGATGACATCGGCGTCGGATTTTCCCCTGAGATCGGCGATACCGTATTCGGTGACGACGACATCGCGCAGGTGCCGCGGAATGGTCAAATGGCCATAGCTCCAGCGGACATTCGAATGGGTCTTGAGCTTGCCCTGCCGCGTCGCCTCCAACGTGAGGATGGCGCGCGCGCCGGCAAGCGCGAACGCCTGCGCCACGAAGTTATACTGGCCGCCGACGCCGCTGACCACCTGTCCGTTTTCGAGCCCGTCGGAAACGGCCGATCCCATCAGGGTCGCCATCATCGCATTGTTGACGAAGCGGGCGTCGACGCGGGCGCGCCGCTTGCCGGCCTCATCGCCATAGAGCTCGTTGGTGAAGGACACCGGCACCATCTGGATCCGGGCGGCCTGATCCGGCGTCATCTCCCGCAACGCGCGATAAAATGCCTTCGGCCCGAGAAAGAACGCGCCGTGCAGGGTCACGCCGTCGACCTCGCGCTTGATAATGCCGGCCTCGAGCAGGCCGATAAACGCCTCGGTCAGCATTTCGCTGACGCCATAGAGCCCCTTTTCGAACGATCCGGTTTCCAGCGCCGCAAGCTGCTCCGCTCCAGGCGCCAGACGCGTCATGATCTCGCGATACTGCGAGCTGCCGCGGTGGCGCAGGATCAGCCCTTGCGCCAGCGCGTCGCCGATCTGGCCGATTCCGATCTGCAGGCTGCCGCCGTCGCGCACGAGGCCCGCGGTATGCAGCCCGATGGCGTATTTGATGTCGTTGATCGGCTCCGACGGCGGGGCGAACAGCGGAAAGTCGGTCTCCGGACTGTCCAGCACCGCATCGAATTCCCCGGCCGGCAAATCGCCCGCGCCCGGCATGAACGGCAGTTCGGAATTGACCTGCCCGAACACCTTGAACGATGCGCGGCCCTCGGCGCGGGCGCGCAGCAGATCCAGCGAGGTATCGGTATTGCAGCTCAGGCTGTAGCGCGTCTCGCCGTCGACGATGCGCTTTGCCACCAGTTGCATGACGACGTTGAGCCCGCGCGCCAGCAGATAGGACGACGCGTGGGTGTAATTGGCGGAAATATAATGCTGCTGCGCCAGCGGCACATGCAGCCATTTTCCCGCCAGAAAGAAGAACTCGAACACCTTTATGTTGGACGGCAGCGCATCCGCATGCAGCGCATCGGCATAGGCGAGATCGGGATAGCCGCCGAACAGGCGATCGATGACGGGCGCAATGAAGCGCTGCTCCAGCAGGTTCTTCGGCTTCGGCTTCTCCAATGTCAGCGCGGTGAAGATCGTCAGGCTGATCGCACGGTCGGCGGCGGCGCGGGCATAGAGCGCATTGATGATGTGATTGGCCTTGCCGAGCCCGAGCGGCAAGCCGACGACGAGGTTGCTGCCGACCTCGCGGATAATCTGCTCCGCGATATCATCGGGGTCGGTGAATGTCTTCGGCATCCATATTCCGTCTTGACCAATGCGAGCCGGAATGGCCGGCGAGGCTCCGGGAATCGCGCCCGCTTGGAAGTTAGTATACTTCGGGGCCGCTATCTGGAATTTTGCTGAGGGCGCGAGCCGTCCCGCAGAATTTCCTCCATGGCCCTGACGTTCGCCGAACCCGCTCCCTTGCGCCAGATCAGCACGGTCTGTGCGCAGTTTTCCTTTCGCGGCAAAGGATGCACGCTCAAACGCTTTCGCTCCGGAAACGTGGTCAGAACGCTCTTCGGAAGCAGCGATATCCCCATGCCCGCGACGACGCATCCCAGGATGGCGTGATACGACGCCAGCTCGATGGTGCGCTCCGGCATCTGCTGACGGTTTGCATACCAGTCCTCGAGCCGCTTCCGGTGCGGGCATCCGTGCTCGAACACCAGCACGGTCCGCGGCAGATCGCCCTTGCTGCGGATCGGCGGATGATCGGCGGGCGCCACGATCACCAGTTCCTCGTCGAAGGCGAAGGTCTTCTCGAATGGCGCGTCCGCGATTGGCTCGGCAACGAGCGCCGCGTCGAGGTCGCCCGCCAGGATCGCAGCGCCGAGAACCAGCGGATTGCCGGTGCGCAATTCCAGCACCACCCCGGGATGGCGCCGGTGGTATTCGGTCAACAGTCCCGGCAGCCTGACGGCCGCCGTGCTCTCCATCGAGCCGATCCGGAACGTGCCGCGCGGTTTCGCATCGCGAACGGCGCCGCGCGCCTCGTCGGCCAGCGCGAGCAGACGCTCGGCGTAATCGAGCAGCACCTGACCGGCCGGCGCGAGGTGAAGCCGCTTGCCCTCGCGAATGAACAATGCGACGGCCAGATCCTCCTCGAGCTGGCGAATGCGGGTCGTGACGTTGGACTGCACGCGATGCAGCCGTTCCGCCGCCCGCGTCACGCTGCCTTCGCGCACGACGGTGCTGAATATCTGCAGGTCCGAAAGGTCCATTCATCTCACCTGGAGATCGAAAATATCACAATTATTCATTTTATTGGATTGAACGTCCTGCGTAAAGAGCACGACACGGCCGCGACGGTTCTGCCGTCGCAGCCAGACACCGGAGGAGAACGACCATGTCGAAGGCCTATTGGATCGTGCGGGTCTCGGTCCGCGACGAGCAGCGCTATCCCGAATACCTGGCGGCGGCGGGTCCGGCGTTCCAGAAATTCGGCGCCAGATTCATCGTGCGCGGCGGCGCGTTCGAAGCGATGGAAGGCGGTGCCCGCGAACGAAACGTCGTGGTCGAATTCAGGGACCGTGCGACGGCAATCGCCTGCTACCAGAGCCCGGAATACCAGAGCGCGCGTGCGATCCGCCAGAAATATGCCGACGCGGATTTCATCATCATCGACGGCGTTGCCGCGTGAGGCCGCGCCGATGAAGGGGAGATCGATATGTTGACCCTGTTTTACGCCCCACATACCTGTTCGCTGGCTTCCCATATCGCGCTCGAGGACGCCGCTGCCGAATACTCGACGGTGCGGATCGACTTCACCGCCGAAGAGCAGCGCAAGCCTGAATATCTCGCCATCAATCCCAAAGGCCGCGCGCCGGCCCTGGTGACCGACAGGGGTATTCTGACGGAGACGCCGGCAATCCTCGCCTTCATCGCCCAGAGCTTCCCCGCGGCGCGGCTGGCACCGCTGGAGGATCCCTTTCTGTTGGCACAGGTGCAGGCCTTCAACTGCTATCTGTGCTCGACGCTGCACGTCGCCCATGCCCACCGCATGCGCGGACATCGCTGGGCCGACGATCCCTCGGCGATCGAGGCGATGCAGCGCAAGGTGCCGGAGTCGGTCGGCTCGTGTTACCAGCTGATCGAGGAGAAGCTGCTGGGAGCGCCCTGGGTGATGGGCGAAACCTACACGATCTGCGATCCCTACCTGTTCACCCTGGCGCAGTGGCTGGAGCAGGACGGCGTGAATCCGTCCCGATTTCCGAAAGTCATCGAGCACCGACGCCGCGTGTCGGAGCGGCCGGAAGTCAAGAGGGCTATCGCGGAGGAACTCGCCTGAGCGCAAATGCCGCCGCAGCCTGCCTGATCTGCCCAGGATCAGGTCGTTGTTAGGTCCTTCGCGCAACACCTGTCCGGAATGAGTTGAAAGTCCACCGTTTTCCCGCACAGCAGTTTGCCTGTGGCGTCCGTGCGCTCTAAACAGGTAAGGGTGTCGAAGGCGTCGGCGGGGGCGGACGGCCGGGGGGTTGTAACGGGATCACATGGTTGGGCGTGCCGCTAGAGTTGGCCACGTAGGAAGGCGCGTGCTTCGATCGGGCATTTGTCTTGGCGTGGCGGCTTGGGCCGGATTTGCCGCTTCTGCGGCCTGGGGGGAAGCCCTCCCCGAGGCCTTGACCAAGGCCTATCAGTCCAATCCGCAGCTCAATGCCGAACGGGCGCGACAGCGGGCTACCGACGAGAACGTGCCGCAGGCGCTGGCGGGTTACCGGCCGCAAATCGTCGCCAGCCTCAGCGGCGGCCTGCAGGCGGTGCGCAACCTCTTGCCGGACAATACGGTTCAATCGGCGACCCTGAAACCCTGGACCATCGGGGTGACGGTGACCCAGACGCTGTTCAACGGATTCAAGACCGCCAACAGCGTCCGGGTGGCGGAATTGCAGGTGCAGTCCGGCCGCGAAGCGCTGCGCAATGTCGGCCAGGGCGTGCTGCTCGACGCCGTCACCGCCTACACCAACGTGCTGGCCAATCAGTCGCTGGTCGCAGCGCAGCGCTCCAACGTCGCCTTCCTGCGGGAAACCCTCAGCATCACCCAGAAGCGCCTCAACGCCGGCGACGTGACGCCGACCGACACCGCGCAGGCCGAAGCACGGCTCAACCGGGGCCTTGCGGATCTCAACGCCGCCGAGGTCGGCCTCGCCATCAGCCAGGCGACCTACACCCAGGTGATCGGCAATCCGCCGGCGGAATTGCGCCCGGCCGAAACCGTGGACCGTTATCTGCCGCGCAGCCGCGACGACGCCACCAGCCTCGCCTTCAAGGGCCATCCCGCCGTGCTCGCCGCCGGTTTCGATGTCGATGTCGCCTTCACCACCATCCGCGTCGCCGAGAGCAGCCTTCTGCCCACCATCACCCTGCAGGGCAGCGCCAGCCGCAGCAGCCAGGCAGACCCGACGCTGGGCACCTTCGGGACCGATCAGGCCTCCATCCTCGGCCAGATGAACGCGCCGATCTACGATGGCGGCACGGGGGCATCGCAGACCCGGCAGGCCAAGGAACTGGCGGCGCAAAGCCGGCTGGTGCTCGATCAGGTCCGCAATCAGGCGCGCACCGCGGCGGTCGGCGCGTGGGTCGCCAATGAAGGCGCCAAGATCGCGGTGACGGCATCGGAGTCCGAAGTGCGCGCCGCGACCGTCGCACTGCAGGGGGTGCAGAAGGAAGCTCAAGGCGGCCAGCGCACCACGGTCGACGTGCTGAATTCGCAGCAGGATCTGATTTCGGCGAAGGCCCGGCTGATCGGCGCGCAGCGTGATCGCGTGATCGCCTCCTACACCCTGCTCAGCGCGATCGGCAGGCTCGACGTCAAGACGCTTGGGCTCAATACACCGGACTATCTGCCTGAAGTGCACTATCATCAGGTGCGCGACGCCTGGCATGGCCTGCGCACGCCGTCAGGACAGTAGGGCTGGTCCCTCTGTTCGTTAATCGCGCGCTGATCATGTCGGTATTTCATCGCGGCTTCAGCCCGGTTGGCTAGACCGGGTCAACCACAAACAGAGTGGGCAGAAGATATGGGCATGTGCCCATAGGCGCATGCGCGGCGCGAGAAATACGAAATGCTTGGGATCAGCTGCCGGAGGCCGCGCGGTCGATGAACAGGCTGCCTTTAGTCACCACCAGTTCGCCGGGCCTCAGATTGCCGTGGACCTCGACGATGTCGCCATTGGTGAGGCCGGTCTTGATCTGGCGCAGCTCGATCGACCTGTCCTCATGCGCGACCCAAACCCGGGCCTGGTCGCCCTCGTAGATCAGGGCCACCTTGGGCACGCCGACCGAGGGCTGCTCGCCAGGCGCATAGAGGGTCACGGTGGCGAACATTTCCGGCTTCAATTGCCCGCTGGTGTTGTCGACGGTGGCGCGGACCAGCAGCCGCCGGGTGGCGGGATCGATCCCCGCCGCGACGTAATTGATGCGGCCGGTCAGGTTGCGACCGGGCAAGGCCAGCAGGCTGAAGGTCAGTTCCTGCCCCACCGACACCGAGGACGCTTCGGTCTCCCGCACGAAGGCGGTGAGCCAGACGGTGGAGAGATCGCCGATCACGAACACCGGATCGCTGGCGCCGGCGTTGACGTATTGGCCGGGGCCGATCTTGCGCTGGACCACGGTGCCTGCGATCGGCGCATAGATCGTGGTTTCCGGATTGATGCGGCCTTTTTCCTGGAAGACCGCGATCGCCTCGTCCGAGAGGCCGAGGATCCGCAGCTTGTTGCGCGCCGCTTCCAGCGCCGTTTGCGTCGAGCGCAGATCGTTCTGCGCCTGGATCAGGGTTGCCTGGCTCTGCTGATAGTCCTTGAGCGGAACAGCCTTGCCCTCGAACAGATCCCTGGCGCGCTTGTCCTGCAACTGCGCAAGGTCGAGCGCCGACTTGGCCTTGTTCAGCGCGGTCATCGCCGCAATGAAATCGTTCTGCGCCTGCACGTTGTCGGCGGCCTCGATCACGAACAGCGGCTGCCCTTGGGTGACGCTGTCGCCCGGCCGCGCCAGCAATTTAGTGACCCGCCCGGCATAGGGTGAAAACACCGGCGTCGAGCGGTCCTCATCGACCGCGATCTTGCCTTCGGTGACATGCTCTTCCCGGAAGGCGCGCTCGGTAACCGGCTGGATGGTCAGGCCGGCCCATTCGGACGGGGTCAGGGCGTAACGCTGCGAGCCCTTGCGGGATTGGCTCGATACTTCGGAATGGCCCTGGCTTGCCCCCGTTATATGCAGCAACCCAAACAGAGCGCCGCCGGCCAGCGCCAGCAGGCCCGCGGCGACGGCCAGCCGTTGCCTGGTAAGCATCTGCAATTGCTTGATAAACTCTCTAAGCATCGGGCCTGACCAAACCAGCGATGATTCCAGCAGAGATTGCCTCATCGATACGCTAATAGTGCCCAATTAATGTTGCAAACAACGAAAAAAAGCCATGGGCAGACGGGTTTGGCGTTATTTTTTCGGGGCGGCCGCCGCTCCTCGGGCCGGCCTAGGCCGGCCATTGCGGCGGGTGGCTGCCGCGCCTTGGCCATCATGGCGCCGAACGCCATCAGGTAATTGATGGCCTCTTCGGGCCGTCGAGCGCGGCGGCCTGGCATGGCCATAGGCTGACAGCGACACATAAACCTTCGCGTTCTCGAACCTTCGTGTTCTCGCGGCGCGATGCGCCAGAGCTGTGCGTGTATCTTCCGCCCCTCCGTCGTCCATACCGGCGGTCAAGGCAGTAACCGCCGCTTGCTCTTCCGGCACTCCGAGCCCATTCTTGTCCGGGATCCAGGACCCGTTCGATAAGGTCCGGGATCAGATCGCGCCATCGCGGCTCCCGCGAGGTATTGATCCATGAACTGCTCCCGTTGCGGTTTCGAGGTTCAGAGCGGCTTTGCCTTCTGTCCGAAATGCGGGGTGAAGCAACCGAATGCGTGCCCCGGCTGCGGCTATATGTGCGCACCGGATTTTACGTATTGCCCGAAATGCGGCGCCCAGGTCGACGAGGCCGTTAGAGCCGGCAACCAACGGAACCCGTCGTCACCGACGATTCCGACGACGGTCCCGATTGGGGCCCACCCACCGGCGCCGATGCCGGACCCGATTGCCGCGATCGAGCGAGGACACCACAGGGCAGACACCGAAGCCAACCGCCGGACCATTACCGTGCTGTTTGCGGACCTCAGTGGCTTTACCACCATGAGCGAGCGGCTCGACCCGGAAGTCATGCAGACTCTTCAAAACGAATTGTTCGAGGAATTGACGGCAGCGGTGCAGAGTTTTGGCGGCTTCGTGGACAAATTCATCGGCGATGCGCTGCTCGCGCTGTTTGGTGCGCCGGCGGCGCACGAAGACGACCCCGAGCGGGCGGTTCGCGCGGCCCTCGACATGATCAAGCGGACGGCGCACCTCGGAGAACGTTCGCAGATATCCGCCGGTTCGCCGCTCATGCTCCATATCGGCATCAACACCGGGCACGTGGTTGCGGGCGGGCTCGGTGCGGGGGCAACCAAATCCTATTCCGTGACCGGCGATACGGTGAATACCGCCCAACGATTGCAGTCGATGGCGCCTCCGGGCGAGGTGCTGGTGGGACCGCTGACCCACCGCCTCACCCGGCATGCATTCTCGTATGAATCACTCGGCGACGTCACGCTCCGCGGCAAGATGGGCAGCGTGCTGGTCCATCGTCTGAAGGGGCCGCTCGACACGCCGCGTGCGGCACGAGGACTCGAAATACTGGGCCTGAGCGCGCCGCTGATCGGGCGCGACGCGGAGATTGCCCGTATGATCGGGAGCCTCGATCAGGCGTGTGCCGGAACTGCTCAACTGGTGCGCCTGGTTGGCGAAGCCGGCATCGGAAAATCTCGCCTGGTGGATGAATTCGTTGCCCGCATCCGTGATGAGGACCGCTTCGCAGGCGTGGCAATCCGGCGGGCGGTCTGCTCGCCGCTGGGCGAGCAATCCTACGGTACTCTTGCCGCGGTGCTGCGCAGTGCTTACGGCATCGCGCACAAGGCTTCGGCGGCAGAGGCGCAGGCCAAGCTGGCCGAAGCGCTGTCGGAGCTTGGCCTGGCGGCCGAAGAGATCCAGCGCCTGATGCCGCTCTACTTCCATGTTCTCGGTCTCGGCGACCCCGACGTGGCCCTGCAGCATGTCGAGCCGGAACAACTCCGGCGACAGATCTTTTTCGCGATCCGCACCGTGTTCGAACGGCGCCTGGCCCTGTCGCCCCTCCTGATCATCGTCGAAGACCTGCACTGGGCCGATTCCGCGTCGCTCGAGGCGCTGCGGTTCCTGATGGACCGGCTGGAGCGCCGACGGCTGATGCTGTTGTTCACGCACCGGCCAATGCTTGAAATGGATCAACTCGATTCAAGTCGAATTAGCCACACCATACTCCGGCTGGCGCCCCTCGGCGCCGCCGACGGACAAAAGCTGCTCGCGGCGTTGTTCGGTCTCGGTTGCAACGAATTATCCGGCAATCTATTCAATCGAATTCTTGAACGCGCGAGCGGGAATCCGCTGTTCATGGAAGAAATCATACGCGGCCTCATCGAAGCCGGCGTTTTGGAACGCGACGGCTCGCACTGGCAGATCAAGTCCAATGAGGCGGCCGCCGACATTCCGGCGAGCATTCAGGCGTTGTTGCTCGCGCGCGTGGATCGGCTGCCACACGAGGTACGCAGGCTGGCGCAGGAGGCAGCCGTCATCGGGCCGCGCTTCGATGCTGCCCTTCTCGGCGCCACGGCGACCGACCCGGCGAACGTAGAGGCAGGGCTCGAACTGCTGTGCGACGCCGAGATCATCGAGGAGATCTCGGGCGCGAACTCGATTTCGCTGCAATCCTGTCGTTTCACGCAAACCATGCTGCAGGATGTGATCTACCAAAACCTGCTTCTGCAGCGGCGCATCGAGATGCATGGGCGGATCGGTGCCGCTCTGGAGCGGTTGTATGGAGATGCCCCCGAACGGCTCGAAGACCTCATACTGCTGGGACATCATTTCAGCCTCAGCGCGAGCAAGCCGAAGGGCGCCCGCTACCTGAGCGCGGCCGGCGATCGGGCACGCGCGACTTACGCCAACGACGACGCCATCCGTCTCTATCAGCAGGCGCTCGCCGTGTTGTTGACCGCCGGCGATCAGGGACCGAAACGGCTCGTGCTGTATGAGCGGATAGCCGATCTGTGCCGGGCGGCCGGACGCCGGAACACGGCCGACGAACATTACCAGACGGTGTTGGAGGCCCACCGCGCTTCCGGAAACCGCGCCGCCGCAGCGCGAATACTTCGCAAGCTTGGCCGGTTGCTGTGGGACGCCGGAAAACGAACCAAGGCGGAGGCGCATTATGCCGAGGCGGCTGCACTGCTTGAAGGGACCGACGCGCCGATCGAGTGGGCGCACCTCTTGCAGGAGCGCGGCCATCTCGCGTTTCGCATGGGCGATCACGCCGCGGCTGCGAGATGGGCAGACGAGGCGCTTGGCTACGCTCAATCCGTGCCGCCGGATACAGATCAGCAAGCCGGACTCGAGGCGGCTCGCGCCACTGCAGAGGCTCTCAATACCAAGGGGGTTGCGCTGGCGCGGCTGGGACGGAGCCGGGATGCCGTATGCGAGGTGGAGCGAAGCGTCGCGGTTGCCGAAGCCGCCGGCCTTCTCAGCGCAGCCTGCCGCGGTTACACCAATCTTGGCGTGCTCTACACCATGGTCGATCCGGCGCGAGCCATCGAGGTGTGCCGGCGCGGCCTCGACGTGGCGCGCCGGATCGGCGATCTCGGCTTTCAGGCGCGGCTTCTTGCCAATCTCGCCGTCGCCTGCTGCACCTTCACGGACAGGTGTGCCGACGAAGGCGTGCCGGCCGCCGAAAAGGCGATCGAGCTCGACCGCGCACTGGATCAGCGCGAGCATCTCCCCGTGCCGTTGATTGTGTTGGGGCAAATTTATCAATGCCATTGCCAGCCGGAACTGGCCGCCCGCTGCTACCATGAGGCAATTGAGGTGGCGCAGGAAACAGGCGAGCCGCAACAGCTCTTTCCATGCTATGATGGGCTCGCGACGCTGAACCTCGATCGAGGCGATATGCCGGAGGCCGAGCGGTATTTCGCTCTGGCACATGACGTCTGCGCCCGGCACGGGCTTGATCCCCAGGGGCTGATCGTACTGCCATTTCTTGATTAGCAAGCAAAGGAGGTCACCATGTCCGAACTTCATGTCGATGGGCCACTCCAGCCGGGCGACCGCGCACCGAACATCGTGCTGGACGCGATCACGCGCCAGGGCAAGATCGCACTGGATGACTTTCGCGGCCACAGCCCGATATTGGTCGGCTTGTTTCGAGGCCTGCATTGCCCGTTCTGCCGGCGCCATATCGCGGCGCAGGCGCAACTTGACGTCGCCCTGCGCGAGAAAGGCATCGAAAGTCTCACGGTGGTCAATACGCCGATCGAGCGTGCGCGGCTCTATTTCCGTTACCATCCGTTGCCCAACCTGCTCGCCGCGTCCGACCCCGAGCGCATCTCGCACCGCGCGTTCGGCTTGCCCAATCTCGAGTTCACCGAGAGCGAAACCGAATGGCCGCGCAAGATGGGCATGAACGCGGTGATGAGCATGCGGATGGCATTGCCGGGCGAACTGCCGGAGCCGATGAATCCGATCGCGGCGGCCGATGTCCTCAACGCAAAAGACGGCTACGAAATGACGGAAGCCGATCAGCGCATGGCCGCAACGGGCACAGGCCAGCTCTTCGGCCAGTTCCTGCTCGACCGGGAGGGGATCGTGCGCTGGAGCTTTACCGAAGTTCCCGAAGGCGGCCGCCGCATGTTCGGAGCGCCGACGTCGCAGGAGCTGATGTCGGCCGCCTCCCAGGTTGCAGGCTAGCCAGGCGCGGTAGTGTGTTTTGGGTGTGCGATCCTGCACCCCCGACGAGAGGCCTCAACACAAGGTAAACTTCGCACGACCATTCAGTGTGGATCGCTTTCCCGTGACATTTGGCGAGTGGGATGCTTGCGTAGCGGCAAGGGGCTGCAGCTTTCAATCTTCCGACCGAGGCTGGGGGCGCGGGATGCAGCCGGTAATCAATATCCTGTGGGATGATGCCAAGGAGTACGTTGCCTGGCTCTCCCGTACCACCGGCAGGACCTATCGCCTTCTCAGCGAAGCTGAGCGCGAGTATGTCGCGCGCGCCGGGACGACAATGGCGTATTGGTGGGGGGACACGTTCCTGCCCGCGCAGGCAAATTGCGCTCCCGGCAATCGCGAACTGACGTCTGCGAGCCTTGACCTACATCAGACCGCCGAGCGAGCGCGCCCCTTGCCGGTTCAGTCATTTGCTCCCAATCCCTGGGGGCTCTATCAGATTCACGGCAACGTCTATGATTGGGTCGAGGATTGCTGGAACGAAAATTACGATGGAGCGCCATCCGACGGTTCAGCCTGGATGACCGGGAATTGCGGTGGGCATGTTCTTCGCGGTGGCGCCTTCAGCCGAAGCGCTCAAACCGCCAGATCGGCTGCACGCATGTGGTTCGGCTCCCCCAATCGCCTCATCTATATGAGCATCCGCGTTGCCCGAACATTGCGCCAGTAACTGGTCCGATCGTCTAGCCGATTGCCCGCGCCGATGAGGCGGCCGAATGAGGCATGATGTCGATCATACCAATGCATCCTTCAGCAGCCAGGCACCCCAGGCCAGGAATCCCAGGCCTGCGATGCGCGAGATCGCACGGCCAGCCGGAACGATCTTCTCAGCCAGGACGAAGATCGTAATCGCGGCGATCCACAGCACGTTCATCACCCCACCTACGAACAACAACGCCATCAGCGCCCAACAGCAGCCGACGCAGTACATCCCGTGGCGGGCGCCGAGCAGAAGCGAACCGGGCATGTCACCGCGAAAACCACCGTGGCGCTGAATGAACAACCACGGCGCCTGGCATTGCCGAAGGCAGGCGTCCTTGAGCGGCATCCACTGATAAAGGCCGGCTGCAATCATGACGATGCCGCCGAACACCCCGCCCGCGCCGGCCATCGCCGGCGTGAGCAAGCTCTCCCGCTCCAGCACCCATTGCGCCAACGTGGCGGCGAACGCGAACACGGTCCAGACCAGAAGATAGCCGGCCGCGAACCACCAGGCCGCGGCCAGCGCCTTGCCTGTGTTTGCCGCCTGTCCGCCGACCCGCGCATATAGCAAGATCATGGGCGTAGCCGACGGCGTCATCATGCCGATCATCATCACCGCCCACATGGCGAACACAAACGCAAACTCGATTGCGTTCCAGGGTGCGGTGGCCGGCTTCATCAGACCCATGCCGGCGGGGACCATCCGAAAGCCCGACATATCCATGCCACCCATGTCCATGTCGGCGACAAGCCAGAGCAGGTAGCTCCAGGCGAGCGCCGTCACGACAACCAGCGCGGCGGCTACGATCGCGCGGTCGCGTCGCAGAATGGCCTCGAGGGTCCCACCGACCATATCAGCTCAATGCACGATGCCGCTTTGGCACAGGTGAATTTCCGCAAATTGACCGTAGGAATCGGTGAGTTCGAACTTGATCGGTTGCGCCGTCTTGGTCCAGCCGCGTCCGACTTCGGCAAGCCGGTATTCGAAGCCGCCCACCATATCGATGCGAACCCGGTGCGCCGCTCCCGTCACTGGATTGAGGATCGGCTCGCCGTGGCCTTCGGTAACGCCCTTCACGACCAGTCGAGCCTTCCGCTCTGCAACATCAACCTGAAACTCGATCGGAGCGAAGATCGGATCGTGCAGCTTTTCGAGCGTCGAGGCGAATACGTTGAAGACGGTCGCTCCCGGCTCGGTGTCCTGGCCGCTGAGGATCCGCAACAGCACCCCGCGTTGTGCCTCGGTCGCGCGCTCGTCGATCACCACCGCGGCTTCGCCCTTGCCCTCGTGGATTGCGCCTGGCCAGCGGAAGATCCCGACGAACTTCAGACCGTCGAGCTTCGTCGACCCATGATAACCCTGCTCTATCTCGAAGCCGGCGACCGCTCGGCAATGTCCGTGGGTCGGCAATCCGTCGAATTGGCAGGGACAACCGTAAGAGCAATTGCAATTAACGAATTCACGTCCCTTGATCATCCAAGTGGTGTTGGCCATCGTCACCTCCCGACATGTTACCCTTGGCAGCGAGGGCAAATCACGCCGCCGGGGCGCCCCCAAACGGTAACAGAACCGGGGCTCTTCCGAAAGCTGCAAGGGACGAGGGAGTTGCGCCGAGGAAGGGTTCGAGAAGAGATTGCAAAATGTCTCGTGGAGTCAAAGCGGACTTCCACCGCGACCCCGATCAGACGCAGATCGTTTCAAGGCGGGATGACGCGAACCGCCTGAGCCCGGATTCCCATGCATCTCGATTGATTGACTTGCCATGGTGCGAAACTAAGGTGGCGCCGCACCGAAGGGAATGAATCGCATGACTTTGCCGATGAGCTGGAACGATTGGGCGCAGCACGACGGAGTGGCGCTGGCCGCACGCGTCAGGAAGGGCGAACTGACGGCAAAGGAATTGGCAAGTCAGGCAGCTGCAGGCATCGCCAAGGTCGATCCGGCGCTGTCGGGAGTGGTCGAGGTCTTCGAGGACGCGATCGCCGATCCCGGCAAGGATGCCAATCTCGCGGGGCCCTTTGCCGGCCTGCCCTTCCTGATGAAGGATCTGGGCCCGACGATGAAGGGGCGCTTGCAGGAAATGGGCTCGCTGCTGATGCGCGGCAATCGCGCCACCGCCGATACTTTCCTGACGGCGAAGATGCGCCAGGCGGGACTCAACCTGATCGGACGGACGACCACGCCGGAGTTCGGCGTTTGCAGTTCGGCAGACAATCCCGCCGTCTACGTCACCCGCAACCCGTGGAACACGGACTACACGACATGCGGATCCTCCGCCGGCAGCGCCGCCATGGTCGCGGCGGGCGTCGTGCCAATCGCGCATGCCACTGACGGCGGAGGTTCGATCCGCATTCCGGCCGGGGTCAATGGCAACATCGGTCTCAAGGTTTCACGGGGGGTGTTCTCGCTCGCGCCGCACCTGTCGGATTTGACCGGGCTGGTATCGATCCAGGGCTGCCAGTCGCGTTCGGTACGCGATACCGCGGCTTTCGTCGATGCATGCCGCGGTCCCGGGCCGGGCGAATTCATGCCGTTCTGGACCTCACCGCAGCCTTACCAGGACATGATCAAGCGCGATCCGCGACCGCTCAAGATCGCGCTCTCGCACCAATGGGGCGACTATCGGGCGACACCGCAGATCGCATCGGAGCTCGAAAGAGTCGGGCGATTCCTCGAAGGCCTCGGCCATCGCGTGGATTACGCGTTACCCGAGATCGACTATCGCGCCGCGTTCGACGCCCAGACCACCTGCTACATCAGCAATTTTGCGGTCGTGATCGGCAACATGCTCGCGGCACGCGGGCTGGACCGGCCGCCAGCGGATCTCGTCGAGCCCGTCAACATCAGGATCTGGGAAGCAGGCCGGCACACGTCGTTTGCCGAGCGGGCGCGCATGCAGGCGGTCTTCAACACAACATCCCGCGGCTTCGGAGCGTTCTTCGAGGAATGGGATATCATCCTGACGCCGGTCACCGCGCTGCCGACACCGAAGGTCGGCACCACCGAATACCTGACGATATCGGACAATCCATCGGTGCTGGATTGGTTCGGCAATCTATGGCGCAACTTCGCCTTCACGCCGCTCGCCAATCTGTGCGGAATTCCCGCGATCTCGCTGCCGCTGGCGGAACATGAGAATGGGTTGCCGCTCGGCATTCAAGCACAGGCAAAGCAGGCCAATGATGGGCTGCTGCTGCAGCTGGCGGCGCAGATCGAGCGGGCGGTCGGCGGCCAATGGAATTCCGGACGGACGCCCAGGGTGCACGTGACGCAGGGCTGAACGACGGTCGTTTGGCGCGGGGCGCGCCATCTCTTGCTCACTTCGCAACCTGCTCTAGAACGCCGGCATGTCCAAAACACCGATACTCAACACGCCACTGCCGTTTGACGAACTGGCCGAAGCCATCCAGGGCCGCCGCTCCGTCTATGGTTACATCAGCGGACTTCGGCTCGACCGCGCCGCCCCTGGCGAAGCCTGGTCGAGCCTGCCGTACCGCCCCGTCTTCGTCGGCGACACCGGGACGGGCGTTCTTCACGGCGGCGTCGTCACCGCCATGCTCGACGAGAGCTGCGGCATGGCCGTCCAGCTCGCGCTCGATGGGACGCGCGCGATCGCCACGCTCGACCTGCGCATCGACTATCAGAAGCCCGCAACGCCCGGCCTCGACATCAAGGCGCATTCGTTTTGCTCCCGCGTAACCCGCTCGATCGCCTTCGTGCGCTCGACGGCCTACCAGGAATCCGAGGACGATCCCGTCGCCACCGCAACGGCCTGCTTCATGATCGGCGCGAACCGGACCAACATGCTTCGGGACCGGGCGATGGAGGATCGCGCACTGCCGACGCTTGAAGCGCCGGAGGATCCGACCGGCCCATTCGCCCAAAGCCCCTTCGCGCGTTGTCTCGGCATCCGCATCGGCGAGGATGGCACGCTGGTCATGCCCTTCTCGCCAAGGATCATCGGCAACCCGATCCTGCCCGCCATCCACGGCGGCATGACCGGCGCCTTCCTCGAAACGGCCGCGATCGTGGGCGTGACGCGCGAACTCGGCGTGTCGCCGCCGAAGCCGATCGGCCTCACCATCAATTATTTGCGCTCCGGCCGCGCGCTGGACAGCTACGCCAACGTGTCGATCGTCAAGCAGGGTCGGCGCGTCGTCGCTTTCGAGGCGCAGGCCTGGCAGGACGATCGGGCCAAGCCCATCGCCTCGGCATTCGGTCATTTCATGCTGAGGCAGGCGCCGGGCGTGGATGAGGAATAGGCCCGTCCTGGCGATTGCGCGCCGTCTCGACAGGCTTCGGCATCCCGGCGTCGATAGGACAGCAACGCTGGCTTGATCGACGTCATCGTGCATGACAGCATTCGCGGCATCGGGGATCGTTGGTCCGACACACTGGCAACGCACCGCGCCTCATTTCAGTGAGACCGTGCGTCCCATGGCGTGGTTAGGCACGGTTACGTTCGACGCCGCTCGACGCAGCACACCTCCACGCAATCACCACGCAACGGCAAGCCGTCAGGGTCATCTCTCTGGCGGCTTGCGTGTGGGCATCGCCTTGTTTTGCAGCGAAGGAGGACCGCATCGACACCACGCAACCCAAGGCATCACTCGATAACTGGCATGTGAAAGCAGGAAACCAAGGGGACCTTGCCATGGCGAATATCGAAGAAACTCCGCGCAAGTGCATTTTGAAAGCAGGCTCGACGACGCTTACGCTCGACAAGGAGTCCGGCAAGGCAACGCTGCAGCAGAAGATGCTGCTGTGGAACAAGAAGCCGGTCGAGTTCGCGCTCTCCGATATCGACGACATCGCGGTGAAGTCGGACGTGGACGGCCTTTCAGGCGCGGCAATCCATCACAGCGTCTTGCACAGGCGCACCGGCGAGATCACGGTCCTGACGACCGAGGAAGCCAAGGACGCCGCCGAAACGGTGAAAAAGCTGCGCGGATTTGCCGGACTCTAGGGTTCAGGAGCAAAACGGTTACCGCTGGGCTTCCGCTTTTGTGCGGACACGGCGGGTTCCTGACGTAATGCTCTTGGTCACCTCAATGAAAATCCCGCGAGGGCGTCAGGATCCGCACATTGCGCGGATGGCGGATTTTCTGGGCCGGGTTGTCGGGATGCTCGCGCGGATCGTCATTGAGCGGTTCGATCAGCGCCGGGCCTGCCGGCACCGGATGTTTTCGGCTGGGCGCGTCGTTGGCGAGCCCGACCAGGTCATGCGAGCGGTCGTATAGCCGTTGCGCGACCAGATGCGTCACCTGTTCCGGGCTGCTCTGGATATAGCCCTCGACCAGAATGAGCCGCGCGCCCATTACTTCTTTTCGGAACTGCTCCATCACCTTCGGCCATACCACGATATTGGCGATGCCGGTTTCGTCCTCCAGCGTCATGAACACCACGCCCTTGGCACTGCCCGGACGCTGCCGCACCAGCACCACGCCGGCGCAGCGCACGCGCTTTTTGTCGTCGGCATGGCAGACGCGTTCGCAGGCAACGACGCCCTCCTTCGCAAACATCGGCCGCAGGAACTCCATCGGGTGGCCCTTCAGCGACAGCCGGATGGTCTGATAGTCGGCCACCACCTGCTCCGGCAGCGGCATCTCGGGCAGCGGACGCGCCTTCTCGTCGGGCTGCTCGCGCGCCACGGCGATTTCGAACAGCGGCAGCGGCACGTCGTCAGGCAGTCGCCGCACCGCCCACAATGCGGCGCGGCGATCGAGTCCGATCGAGCGAAACGCATCGGCATCCGCCAGCAGGATCAGCGCGCGCTTGGGCAAGCCGGTGTCGCGGGCGAAATCCTCCAGCGAAGTGAAGGGGCGGCGGGCCCGCGCGGCGACGATGCGCTCGGCCCAGTCGTCCATCTTCTCGCCCTTGTCATTCCGGGGCGTCGCGCTAGCGACGAACTCAGATGTGCTATCGCACATCTGAGAATCTCGAGATTCCGGGTTCGTCGCTGACGCGGCGCCCCGGAATGACGGAACGCTTCTCTTCAACCTCTCCTCATCCGGATCGATCCAATGAAAGCCGTCGATCTGGCGGAAGCCGAGCCGCACGGCGTGATATTTTCCGCTTCCCTCCTCCAGCGTGTTCTGCGCGTGGCTGAACGACACGTCGACCTCGCGCACCTCGACGCCGTTGTTGCGGGCATCGCCGACGATTTGCGCGGGGGCGTAAAAACCCATCGGCTGCGAATTCAACAGCCCGCAGCAGAATGCATCGGGATGGAAATGCTTCAGCCATGACGAGACATAGACCAGCTGGGCGAAGCTTGCGGCATGGCTTTCCGGAAAACCGTAGCTGCCGAACCCCTTGATCTGGTCGAAACAGTTTTTCGCGAACGTGGGATCGTAGCCACGCGCGATCATGTTGTTGACCATCTTGGATTCGAACTTGCCGATAGTGCCGACGTTGCGGAACGTCGCCATCGCGCGGCGCAGGCCGTTGGCTTCCTCCGAGGTGAACTTCGCGGCCTCGATGGCGATCCGCATCGCCTGTTCCTGGAACAGCGGCACGCCGAGGGTCTTGTGCAGGACCCTGCGCAATTCGTCCTTGTCGCCATGCGCGGGCGATGGCGACGGATAGCTCACTTTCTCGACGCCGTTGCGCCGCCGCAGATAGGGATGCACCATGTCGCCCTGGATCGGACCGGGCCGCACGATGGCGACCTCGATGACGAGGTCGTAAAATATCCGTGGCTTGAGGCGCGGCAGCATGTTCATCTGCGCGCGGCTTTCGACCTGGAACACGCCGAGCGACTCGCCCCGGCACAGCATGTCATAGACCTCGGGCACATCCTGCGGGACCGTCGCCAGTTCGTAGCGTTCGCCCTTGTGATCGGCAATCAGGTCGAAGCATTTGCGGATGCAGGTCAGCATGCCCAGCGCCAGCACGTCGACCTTCATCATGTTCAAGGCGTCGACGTCGTCCTTGTCCCATTCGATGAAGGTGCGGTCGTCCATCGCGGCGTTGCCGATCGGCACATAGCTGTCGAGCCGGTCCTGGGTCAGCACATAACCGCCGACATGCTGCGACAGATGCCGCGGAAATTCGATCAGTTCGGCGGCAAGCTCGACGGCGAGCCCGACCATGGAGTTTTGCGGATCGAGGCCCGCCTGCCTGACCTGCATTTCGTCGAGGCCCTTGCCCCAACTGCCCCACACCGTATCGGCCAGTGCGGCGGTGACATCTTCCGTCAGCCCCAGCGCCTTGCCGACGTCACGGATCGCGCTGCGCGGGCGATAATGAATCACGGTGGCGATGATCGCCGCGCGATGCCGGCCATAGCGGCGGTAGACATACTGCATCACCTCCTCGCGCCGCGAATGCTCGAAATCGACGTCGATGTCGGGCGGCTCCAGCCGTTCCTTGGAAATGAAGCGCTCGAACAGCAGATCGACCTTGGTCGGGTCGACCGAGGTCACGCCGAGCACGTAACAGACGGCCGAGTTCGCCGCCGATCCCCGGCCCTGGCAGAGGATATTCTGGCTGCGCGCATAACGGACGATGTCGTGCACGGTGAGAAAATAATGCGCGTATTTCAGCTTCCGGATCAGCCGCAGTTCCTTGTGCAGGACCTTCCTGGTCTTCGGCGAAATCCGGACCGGGAATCTCTGGTGCGCGCCGGCCCAGGTCAGGTCTTCCAGATGGCGCTGCGCGGTCTTGCCCGGCGGCACCGGCTCGTCGGGATACTGGTATTTGAGCTGATCGAGCGAAAACGTAATGCGATCCGCGAACCGCATGGTTTCCGCGATCGCCTCCGGCGCGTCGCGAAACAGCCGCGCCATTTCGTGTCCCGGCTTGAGGTAGCGTTCGGCATTGGCTTCGAGACGCCGGCCGATGGCGTCGATGGTGGTCTTCTCGCGAATGCAGGTGAGGACATCCTGCAGCGGGCGGCGCGCGGGATGGTGATACAGCACCTCGTTGGTCGCCAGCAGCGGCACCCGGGCGGTGGCGGCGATGCGCTGCAGCCGCGAAAGCCGGCGCCTGTCATCGCCGCGATACAACAGGCTCGCCGCCAGCCACACGCCATCGGCGCGGCTGCGCTGCAACAGGTCCAGCAGCTGAAGCGCCGTTGCCGCCTCGAAGCGATGCGGCAGCGCCAGAACCAGAAGCTGCCCTTCGCTGAATTCGAGGAGATCATCCAGCTTCAGGCGACATTCGCCCTTGTCGGTCTTGTCGGCATCGTCGCCGCGCTTGCCGCGGGTGAGCAACTGGCATAGCCGGCCGTAGGCGGCGCGGTCGCGCGGATAGACCAGGATATCCGGCGTGCCGTCGATAAAGACGAGGCGCGAGCCGACCAGGAGCTTCGGCCGGCATCTGACCTCGGGGTTTTCCAGCTCCTTGTAGGCCCGCACCACGCCGGCCAACGTGTTGTGATCGGCAATGCCGATGGCGGGAAGCCGCAACTCGCTCGCCTGCTGCACATATTCCTGCGGATGCGACCCGCCACGCAGGAACGAGAAATTCGTGGCGATGCCGATCTCGGCATAGGCCATGCCATCCATGCAGCTCATGCGAACAGTCCATGCACGAACCAGTTCGGCTGAGCGATTTCGCCCTCGCGCTGCGCGATCTCGCGATCGTACAAACCGTCGCGGTACAGCCAGAACCGCAGGCCGGCTTCGTCCTCGACGCGGAAATAATCGCGCGTCAGCATCTCGGCCGGGGAACGCCACCATCCCATGGCGACGCGCTCCGGACCTTCGACGCGCATCACCGTATGGGTGGCCCGCCGCCATTGAAACCACGCCGGCGGCCCATCCGGCACTTCCGCGATCACCTTGATCGCTTCCGGCCGCGCGAACAGCCGCAGCGGCCTCAAGGGAGGTTCGCTCTCCGCCCGTGCCGGCCAGTCCGCCTGCTGGGCCGCGGCAAGATGGTGCTGCGCCGGCGCCGCCAGTACCGCGCGTTCGGGAATATGGGTGTCCTGCGGCAGGTGCACGACCACGCGCCGTCCGCCGATCCGCGCGGCGATGCGGTCGATCAGGGCCGCCAGTTCGTCATTGTCGTGCACCTTGGCGTCGAGATCGCGCTGCTGCTGCACGACGATCTCGACGCGGCTGGCCGACAGGCGGATGAGATCGAAACCGAAACCGGGATCGAGCGGATCGTTCAGGGCATCGAGCCGCTCACGAAACAACCGGTCGATCACCTCGGCCTTGGTCACGGGCTGTCCGGTGTCGACCGAAATCGCGCGAACTACTCCGTCGGTGCGGAAGAAATGAGCCTGCAGCCGCCGCGCGCCCTTGCCCTGCCGGTCCATCGCCGCGACCAGCATCCCGGCCAGACGCGACAGCGTTGCCGAGATCACGGCTTCGGTGGCGACCGGTTCGGGAAACCTTTTCTCCACGATGTAATCCGGCAGCGGTTTGCGCGGGCTGATCGGCGCATCGCCCTGCCCCAGCGCGCCTTCCAGCAGGGTGGTGAAATCAGCGCCGAACCTTGCCGTGATCTCGTGACGCGCGCGCGCGGCCACATCGCCGATGGTTTTCAGCCCGGCGCGGCGCAGGCCGCGGGTGATGGCGTCAGCGGCGCCGAGCGCGGACACCGGCAGCGGCCCGACCGCAGCGGCTTCCTCGCCCTCACTGATGATTTTTCCCGAAACATGGCGCGTCATCGTCCGCGCGCAGATCGAGGTACTGGCGATGCCTGCGCTGACGGCAAAGCCGTGCCGCGTCAGCGCGCCGCAGACGATTTCCATCAGCGCGGCCTCGCCGCCGAACAGATGGGCGCAGCCGGTGATGTCGAGAAACAGGCCATACGGGGGATCGAGCGCCACCAGCGGCGTGAAGCGGTCGCACCAACAGGCTATGTCGTCCAGCGCCCTGGCGTCGGCCGCCTCATCGGCATCGAACACTGTTATTTGCGGACAGATGGCGCGGGCATTGGCGAGCGGCAGGCCGATCGAAAGCCCGAGGCGCGCGGCGGCGTCATCGAGCGCAAAAATCTGCAACGCGTTGTTTTGCCTGGCGACGACGATGCTGGGTTCGCTATTACCCGGCGCGGCGCTGTCGCGCGCGAGCTGGCGCTTGATGCGGTCGATGGGCAGGCGCGGCAGCCACAGGCTGAGGATACGCCGCCGGTTTCTCGAAAAGGCACTCATCACATTTCCATTCCATGATCCACCGCCCGACCGGGCCATGACGGTTGCGGACGAGCTGCGCGTCGAACACCGGCGCGCCCCACGCGCTGCAGAGGGAGGCGGGCGGCGAATGCGCCGCGCGCACGATCCATCGCGTCTCCGCCGTCGAGGGCTGTGGTTCCGCCGCCACCCGCAGTACTAATCCGGTAACTCCGGAGGCCTGCGCCGCCAGCGTCAGCTTGCGGCTGGCGACGAGATCGAGCTGTCGTGTTTCGCCCCAGACTTCCAGCACCACGGCGCCGAGCGCATCGCAGGCCAGCGCGTCGGCGGCGGTGCGCAATGCGGCGTCGATGTCGGCGGCACGCACCGTCACCACGCGGCGCGGATCGAGGCCGAGTTCGGCCAGCCCGCTCATCGACAACGCGCCGGATTCGATCTCGGTGAAATCCTGCCGTACCCACACCAGAGGCCGCCGCGCCGCCGCCCGCCCTGCAAGGCCTGCGATGAAGCCCGTCGCCGCGGCGCTCTGCCGTCCCTCGGCGAATACCTCGTGCATGGCGGCCAGCGCGAGACCGCCCTGCAGCATCGCATCCGCATCCGCATGCCCGAGCGCGACGCGCGCCGGCGCGGTGGCGTCGGCATGGGCCTCGATGCGCTCGATGCTGCCGCGCAAACTCGCAAGCGTGTTCGTGCGTGCGCCGCTCATGCGCCGCTCCTCTGGGATGGTGGCCGCCGCCGGTTCAGGAGAGAACCAGCGGCCGGTCCATTTGTTCATGATATGTTCTAATATAAAGCTAATAGGCCCTGCGGAGTCAATCAGGATCCGCATTCACGATTTTCGTTAACAATCCCAATGGGATGGAAAGGAGCCTTCGACACCCTGCCCGCATTGGCTCCCGGCTCGGCGCAGTGATAGCCTTAACGGCAAGCGGGAAACGCCCATGACCCCAGCGTCTCACCCCTCCGGCGTCAGCCTCGAAGCCTTGCGCGAGGAGGCCGCCGGCTGTCGCGCTTGTCCGCTCTGGAAAGATGCGACCCAGACCGTGTTCGGCGAAGGCCCGCCGCATGCATCCCTGATGCTGGTCGGCGAGCAGCCCGGGGACAAGGAAGACCTCGCCGGCAGGCCGTTCGTGGGGCCTGCAGGAGTGATGCTCGACCGTGCATTGGAACAAGTCGGCATCGACCGCAAGAAGGTCTACGTCACCAACGCGGTGAAGCATTTCAAATTCTTGGCTCGCGGGAAAATCCGCCTGCACCAGAAGCCGACGACGCCTGAAATCAGGGCTTGCCGGCCATGGTACGAACGCGAACTCAAGTCGATCAAACCCGATCTGGTGGTGGCGATGGGCGCCACCGCGGCGCAAAGCGTGTTCGGCAAGATCACGCCGATCAACAGGAGCCGCGGCCGGCTGATCGATCTCGACGACGGCGCCAAGGCGCTGGTGACGGTGCATCCGTCCTATCTGTTGCGGCTGCCGGATGCGGCCGCCAAGGCGCGGGAATATCAGCGCTTCGTCGATGATCTCGAGATTGCCGCCGATCTCATGAGAAAATTGGCGCGCGCAGCGTAAGGATATGCACACCATTCAGGCACGAGATTCGCCGCAAGGATTTGACATTCATTCGCACAACCTTTAATTGTAAGTATATTAGCGCCGTGACGTTCTCAGGGGTCGGCGCGCTGCGTGGCGGCCCTAGCCCCGGACGCTGCACAGCGCGCCGCTCTTGCGGCGCGACAATCCCGCCATGTTCCGCTTCACCGCGATATCAGCCGCGCCATCAACGTCGTGCGACGCTGACGGCTCACGCCGCCAGCGTGTTCTCGACCAGCTTGATCCAGTATGACGTGCCGTAGACGATGGCGTCGTCGTTGAAGTTGTAGGCGGGATGGTGCAGGCCGGCGCTGTCGCCATTGCCGCAGAAGATGAACGCCCCCGGACGCGCCTCCAGCATGTAGGCGAAATCCTCTGCGCCCATCAGCGGCGGCATTTCATGCACGTTGCCGTCACCGGCAATTTCCTTCGCCACCTGGATCGCGAAATCGGTCTGTGAGGCGTGATTGATCACGACCGGATAGCCGCGTTCGTAGACTAGATCGATCCTGGCGCCGGTCATCTGCGCCACACCCGCAACCACCTCGCGCACCCGCTTCTCGATCAGTTCCCTCACCTCGGCCGTCAGGGTGCGGACGGTGCCCCGCAGTTCCGCAGTCTGCGGGATCACGTTGCGGGCGTTGCCGGCGTGGAATTCGCACATCGAAATCACGGCCGATTCCAGCGGATCGATGGTGCGCGCGACGATCGACTGCAAGGCGTTGATGAGCTGCGCGCCGACCAGGACGGAATCGATGCATTTGTGCGGCCGCGCGGCGTGGCCGCCGAGCCCTTCGATCCGGATGTCGATGGAATCGGTCGCCGCCATGATCGGTCCCTGCCGAATCGCGAAGGAACCGATTGGGATTCCCGGGCCGTTATGCATGCCGTAGACCTGATCGATGCCGAAGCGGTCCATCAGGCCGTCCTTGATCATCGCGGCGGCGCCGGCGCCGCCCTCCTCCGCCGGCTGAAAGATCACCACCGCATCGCCGGCGAAATTCCGGGTCTCGGCGAGGTACCGCGCCGCACCCAGCAGCATCGCAGTGTGCCCGTCATGGCCGCAGGCGTGCATCTTGCCCGGCGTCTTGGAGGCGTATGGCAGATCGGTCTCCTCCTCGATCGGCAGCGCGTCCATGTCGGCGCGCAGCCCGATCACCTTGACCTCGCCCTTGCCGGCGGGCTTGCGGCCCTTGATGACGCCGACCACGCCGGTGACGCCGAGGCCGGTGGCGACCTCGTCGCAGCCGAATTCACGCAACCGGTCCGCCACGAATGCCGCAGTGCGGTGAACGTCGTAGAGCAATTCGGGGTTTTCATGGATATCGCGGCGCCAGGCCTGGATATCGGGTTGCAGATCGGCGACGCGGTTGACGATTGGCATGGGAAAAATCTCGGTTGGTTAGAGTGCTTTGTCCTGTCTAGCATGCAAGGACCGATCCACCCAATACTCCTCCGCGCTGTACAGCGGGCGGCAGCGACGGTATGGGCTTTGACGCCCGGGGTGGGCGGCGTGGTGATGGCAAATGAAGCGGCTCGAAGGTGATTTTGACTATATCGTCGTCGGCGCAGGCACCGCCGGCTGCATCGTCGCCAACCGGCTGTCGGCCGATCCCAACAACCGCGTCTTGATCCTGGAGGCCGGCGGCAACGACAACTGGATCTGGTTTCACATCCCGGTCGGCTATCTCTTCGCGATCGGCAATCCCCGTTCGGACTGGATGTTCCGGACCGAACCCGAACCCGGGCTCAACGGCCGTTCGCTGGCCTATCCCCGCGGCAGGGTGATCGGAGGCTGCTCCGCCATCAACGCCATGATCTCGATGCGGGGACAAGCCGCCGACTACGATCACTGGCGCCAGCTCGGCCTTGCCGGCTGGGGCTATGACGACGTGCTGCCGGCGTTCCGGCGGCTGGAGGATCATTTCCTTGGGCCAAGCGAGCATCATGGCTCAGGCGGCGGCTGGCGGATCGAAGCGCCGCGATTGTCCTGGGCCATCCTCGACGCGGTCGGCGATGCCGCGGAAGAAATGGGCATCCGCAAGATTTCGGATTTCAACACCGGCGACAATGAGGGCGTCGGCTATTTCCATGTCAACCAGAAGCGCGGGCGCCGCTGGTCTTCCGCGCGGGGCTTTTTGAAGCCCGCGTTGACGCGTCCCAACCTGCGTCTGGAAAAGAACGTGCTGGTTGATCGCCTGATCGTCGAGAACGGCCGCGCGGTCGGCGTGCGATTCATGCAGGGCGGCGAGGTCGTCGAGGCCCGCACCAAGGGCGAAGTGATCTTGAGCGCCGGCTCGATCGGCTCGATCCAGGTGCTGCACCGCTCCGGTATCGGCCCGGCCGACTGGCTGGCGCCGCTCGGCATCAATGTCGTGCTCGACCGCCAGGGCGTCGGACGCAATCTGCAGGATCATCTGCAGCAGCGCGCGATCTACAAGGTGAGCGGCGTACGCACCCTCAACGAGACCTATTACTCGCTGTTCCGGCGCGGCCTGATGGGCCTCGACTATGCGTTCCGCCGCCGCGGCCCGCTTACCATGGCGCCGTCGCAGCTCGGCATCTTCACGCGCTCGGACGCTACCCGCGAGCGCGCCAACATCCAGTTCCACGTACAGCCGCTGTCGCTCGACAAGTTCGGCGATCCGCTGCACCGCTTCCCTGCAATCACCGTGAGCGCCTGCAATCTGCGGCCGACGTCGCGCGGCACCGTGCGCATCCGCTCGGCTCAGCCCGACCAGGCGCCGGCGATCGCGCCGAACTACCTGTCGACCGCCGAAGACCGCGAGGTCGCCGCCGACGCCATCCGCGCCACGCGACGGCTGATGAAGCAGCCGGTGCTCGAACAGTATCATCCGGAAGAATATCTGCCGGGCCCGTCGGTCGGCGATGACGATGCCTCGCTGGCGAAAGCCGCCGGCGATATCGGCACCACGATCTTCCACCCCGTCGGCACTGCGAAAATGGGCACGGCCAGCGATCCCCTGGCCGTGGTCGATGAGCGGCTGCGCTTTCACGGACTTGCCGGCCTGCGCGTGGTCGATGCCTCGATCATGCCGACGATCACGTCGGGGAATACCAACACCCCGACCGCGATGATCGCCGACATGGGCGCTGCGATGATTTTGAAGGATTCGCGTACGTAACCCGGATAAACCCAGCGAAATCCGGGGCCGGTCTCGCGATTATTCCCGGATGGCGCTTCGCTCCATCCGAGCTACGATTTTTTCGCTCACGAAATCGTCATCGCCGCTATCTGCTGGCCCGTCAATTCCGGGAATAAACCCCGCCCCCGCCCGATCAAGCCCCTCGGAAACCCAATCAAGGGACCATGGAGGTTTATCATGAGCGACCACGACCACGATGACCACGGCCACGGCGTCAGCCGCCGCCGCGTGCTGGAATGCATGACCTGGGCCGGCACCGGCGTGCTCTGGACCATTTCCGGCGGCGTGCCCCGCTCGCTCGGCCTGGTCGGCTCCGCGCAGGCCGCCGAGCCGGCCGGCCTGACCTTCCTGCAGATCAGCGACAGCCATATCGGCTTCGACAAACCGGCCAATCCGAACGCGATCGGCACGCTCGAGCAAGCCATCAACCAGATCAAGGCGATGCCGAAAAAACCGTCGTTCATGATTCACACCGGCGACATCACCCATCTGTCGAAGGCGGCTGAGTTCGATAACGCCGAACGCATCATTTCGCAGGCCAAGCTCGACGTGCACTACGTGCCCGGCGAACACGATTTCATCGATGAAGAGGTCAAGCTCTACAAGGAACGCTACGGCAAAGGCACCAAGGGCGCCGGCTGGTATTCGTTCGACTCCAACGGAGTCCACTTCATCGGCCTCGTCAACGTGGTCGACCTCAAGGCCGGCGGCCTCGGCAATCTCGGCTCCGAGCAGCTGGAATGGCTGGAGGACGATCTCAAGAGCCGTTCGAAATCGACGCCGATCGTGGTGTTCGCCCACATCCCGCTGTGGACGGTGTATCCGACCTGGGGCTGGGGCACCGAGGACGGCGCGCGTGCGCTCGACTACCTCAAGGGTTTTGGCTCGGTCACCGTGTTGAACGGCCACATCCACCAGGTGATGCAGAAGGTCGAGGGCAACGTCACCTTCCACACCGCGCGCTCGACCGCATTCCCGCAGCCGGCGCCCGGCACCGCGCCCTCGCCCGGGCCGATGAAGGTCCCCGACGACAAGCTGCGCACCCTGCTCGGCGTCGCCAGCATCAACTTCAAGCCCGGCGAGCAGCGGCTCGCGATCATCGACACGCCGCTGCAGGGCTGAAGGGAATTTCGTGATGGTATCCGTAACTCTCCGCGGCCTTGGCATGCGATCCGCCATCGCCGCGACCATTCTTTCCCTGTACCTCGGCGGCGCTCACGCCGAGGAGACGGCGGTCATGATCGACAATTTCACCTTCGAGCCGCAACAGCTCAACGTGAAGGTCGGCACGACGGTGACCTGGAAGAATCGCGATGACATTCCGCACACGGTGGTCTCCGCGGGCAAGTTCAGGTCGAAAACGCTGGATACCGACGACAGCTTCTCGTTCACGTTCACGTCAGCGGGCGATTACAAGTATTTTTGCTCGCTGCATCCGCACATGACCGGGATGATCAGGGTTGAGTAGCGAGCGAAACCAAGGCATCACTGCGATGCCCGGCCGGTGGATGGCAACCGGCCGGGCGTCAGCAGCTTCTGCAAGAGCCGGGCAACAGGCGATGCCGGTCGACGCTCCGGATAACGATCCCGAGAAGGCACGGCGCTTTCGCGATGCGGCGCTGCCGTATCTCGACGACGTCTATACGCTGGCGCGCTATTTGCTCCGCGACGCCACCGAGGCCGAGGATGCGGTGCAGGAATGTTTTTTGCGCGCCCTGAAACATTTCGACAGTTATCGCGGGCCGGCCATGAAACCCTGGCTGTTTGCGATCCTGCGCAATGTCTGCCGCGCCGAATTTGCCAGGCGCGCGAATTCGCCGGCCACCACCATCGACGACCTGCCGGATGAAACCGCGCAGACGCTGCTCTGGCACGAAGCGCAGGAAACGCCCGAAACGCAGATGGTGCGCCGCTGGGATTCCGACACCATCCGGCGGCTGGTCGCAGCCCTCGCCGAACCGTTCCGGGAGACCTTTGTCTTACGGGAAATCCAGAGCTTGTCTTACCGCGAGATCGCCGATGTCGCCGAAGTGCCCGTCGGCACCGTGATGTCCCGTCTCGCGCGCGCCCGCGCCTTGCTGCGATCGGCATGGCTGGCGGAACAGGAGTCATTGAAATGACCTGCGACGAGGCTGAAATCCTGCTGCACGCGCTGATCGACGGCGAACTCGACGCCGGCCACGCGCGCGAGGTCGAGAACCATATCGCGACCTGCCCACGCTGCGCGGCGCTGCTGCGGGACTACCGCGACATCAGCCAGGCAGTCGCTGCCGCCGATGTAGGCTTCAAGGCGCCGCAGGAACTGCGCCGGCGCATCGAAGCCTCGTTGCCGCAAACCAAGGCGCCGAGCCGGCGCGCGGTGCTCAAGGGCTTTGCGCTTGGATCCGCGGTCTCGGCGATCGCCGCTACCGGCCTCGTCGCTATCGTGCTGCGCAGCGACGACGAGGCGCGCATCCAGTCCGAGGTGGTGTCGGCGCATCTGCGCTCGTTGCAGGCGGGACATCTCACCGACGTATTGTCGACCGACCAGCACACGGTCAAACCGTGGTTCAACGGCAAGCTCGACGTGGCGCCGCCGGTGGTCGACCTCACCGCGCTGGGTTTTACCCTGGTCGGCGGCCGGCTCGATTACGTCGACACCCGCCCGATCGGCGCCATCGTCTACCGCCGCCGCTCGCATGTCATCAACCTGTTCGTGGCGCAAACCGCCAGCACCGAACGCCGCGCCGCCAAAATCGAAACGCTGCAGGGCTTCAACATCCGGCGCTGGAGCGAACGCGGCCTGCACTTCTGGGCGGTCAGCGACATCGCTTCCGATGAACTCGGCGAGTTCGGCGAGAAGTTCGAGAGCGCACTGCGCAGCGGGAGCGCGGGGTAATTTCAAGGCCGTCGTCGCGGCGAACGCCGGGATCCGCACGCCACGGCCAATCGGCAAGACGCCAGTGTCAAACATCTTCCCGCACAATGAACGTCGGTGACTATGCGTCCCGGCGTTCGCCGCGACGACGCGGAGCAGATGCGTTCATACGCGCTATCGTGCTATCTCAATATTGCTCAGCCATCGGCAGCAACGCTCCATGATCAAGATCGTCGAGCGATAACGAACCTTTAACTTTGATCCAACCTGCAATCATCCGTGCGACGAAAGAGTGACTATTGACATCGGGAAGCGCACGAGCAATCTAAGGTTGTTACGTTTGTTGACTCAGATCTGACCTGCGCGACCAAGTTGATGGTGGTCTCCAAATGAACTGTACGGTCCGATGAGACGAATGAACGAAGTCACGGCACGTTATGCCAGACGCTTCAAGACCGTGCTCTTCGCGATGCTTCTCCTTGTCAGCGAGTGTGCGTCAACGTCATGGGCAGCAATCTACCAAACTGGCCCGTTTCGGAGTGTCTGCAGCTCGGTTGAGATTTCGGCGGAGCCGGAGGTGTTTCAACGCTTTGCACATGCAACCGTCAATGAAATTGTCGCGCGCACGATCGAAGCGCGCTTGCGCACGCTGGGGCTTACCTATCCGGTCCTCGCAGGACCGGATTGTCTGAGGGAACGCGCAAGCGCGCCGCGGCAGTTGAGCCTCCAGTTCTATGCGCGTGCGGTTTCCGACCCCGAACACCCCCGCCGGCTGCTCATCTCCTTGATCATGCACAGCTACTACAAGGATACGACGGCGGAAGGCCCTTACCATCGCGATATCCCAAGGGCACACCACGAGTTCCCAACGGAAGTGAGTTTCTGCCCTGCCGAAACCGATCCTTCAAGCTGCCTGACTGATCGCGTGATCAACTACTTCGACGCGACCATGCTGAAAATCATTGAACGCGCTCAAGAACTCCAAAAAGGGAGACGATGATGACGGCAGCCCAGACTATCACCGAGCTCCTTACCGGCTACAAATGGCCAACCACCAGAATCTTTAACTTTCATCCAACGTGAAATCAGACGTGCGACACAAGGGGACTATCGACATCGGAAAATATGAAATCAATCTAAGGTTGCTCTGTTCGTTGACTCAAGCTTGACGGCCGCGGTGGTGGTGGTGGTGGTGGTGGTGGTGGTGGTGGTTCCAAAATGGAATGTAGGGTCCGATGAGACGAGTGAACCAGGCATTGGCGCAATATGCCAGACGGCGCAAGAACGAGCTGATCGCCATCATCCTCATTGCCAGCGCGGACGCCTCAACATCACAGGCAACAACCCTTCCGTTTGAGTACGGGGCATTTCGGAGCGTCTGCACTTCGGTGGAGATTGCGGCGGATCCGCAGGTGGAACAGGAATTTGCCAGGGCAACCATCAATGAAAACGTCGCCCGTGCAATTCAGGAGCGACTTCGCATGTTGGGTCTTACTTACCCGGTCGTTGCCGGACCGGCCTGCTTGAGAGAGCGCGCGACAGCGCCGCAACAGTTGGGCCTCCTGTTCCATGCTCGCGTGGTTTCCGACCCTGAACATCCGCGCCGACTGATCGTCTCACTGATCATGCACAGCTTCTACAACGATCCAAAGTCGCCAGGTCCCTACCATACCGACATTCCAAAAGCACAACATGAATTCCCAACTGACGTGAGCTTCTGTTCTGCCGAAGCGGACCCTTCGCGCTGCCTGACAGATCGCGTCGTCGGCTACTTCGATGTGACGATGCTCAAGATCATTGAACTTGCCCAAGAACTTCTAAAAGGAGAGCGGCGGTGACGGGGGCACAGAACATGACGCAGCTCCTTACGGGCTACAGTTCGGTTCGATGAGACGAATGAACGAAGCAATGGCGCGCTATGCCAGGCGGTTCACGAACGCGATGATCGCGATGATCCTCATTGCCGGCGCGGGCGCGTCAACATCATGGGCAGCAAGCCTTGCTTTCGAGTACAGCTCGTTTCGGAGTCTCTGCAGTACCGTTGAAATTTCGGCGGAGCCGGAGGTGTTTCAAAGCTTTGTACGCCCGACTATCAATGAAAACGTCGCGCGCACCATCGAAGCGCGCTTGCGCGCGCTTGGACCTACCTATCCGGTCCTCGCAGGACCCGAGTGCTTCAGGGAACGCGCAAGTGCGCCGCAACAGCTGAGCCTTCAGTTCTATGCGCGCGCGGTTTCCGACCCCGAGCAGCGGTGTCTCCATGCGCTGGATCAGCTCAATCGACGCGGCGATGCCGCCGGTCGCGTCGTCCCGGCGATGCTTTTGCGCCCGCGTAATATGGATTGATGATGCACTGTGCGGCGCGGCCCGATGCCGACATATTGCACTGTGCCAGCGAGGTATAGGCGCATTCGAAGTAATAGTCCCTCCAGCCCTGGTAGACTTGCAGGCAGACCGGATAGTCCGGGCTATAAGTCTGGGCCAGCGTCGGCGTTGCCGTCAAAAACGTTGCGATTGTCAAAATCGCCAAAGCCAGAATGCGCATCGGAATCTCCCTCGAGATTGGCGCGACGCGCGGCGCCGGTCACCGGGCGCGCATTCGCGCGACCCGTTGGCTACGCCGATTTCCGCACCGCGTTATCCACCAGCGTCTTGCCGAGCGACCAGATCGCGCCGGGGACCTTGTGGCTGGCGGCGATGACGGAATCGAATGAGGTCTCGATCCAGGTGCAGTCTTCCTGCGTGATGGTCAGCGGCGGCAACAGCTTGATGGTGTGGCTGCCGTGGCCGGAGACCTGCGTCAGGATCTTGTGATCCTTGAACAGCGGCACGGTGATGAGCTGGCAGAACAGGCCCTTGTTGGCGCTCTCCAGCAAATTCCACGACGCCTTCAGCTTCAGCGATTTCGGCGGGCCGAACTCGACGCCGATCATCAGTCCCTTGCCGCGGACTTCCTTCATCAATTCGTAGCCCGGCACCATCCGGGTCAGCGCCAGCCGCAGTTCGGCGCCGCGCTTGGCCGCCTGCTCGACCAGCTTCTCGGCCTCCATCACTTCAAGCGTCGCGATTCCGGCGGCCATTGCCAGATCGTTCTTGGCAAAGGTCGATCCGTGCACCACCGCACGGTCCATCTGGTTGAAGATCTTGTCGAAGATGCTCTTGCGGGTCAAAAGCGCGCCGACCGGAACGTGACCGCCCGACAATGCCTTCGCCAGGAGCACCATGTCGGGTTCGACATTCCAGTGCTCGATCGCGAGGAAGCGTCCGGTGCGGCCGATTCCGGTCTGGATTTCGTCGGCGATGAACAGGGTGCCGTATTTGCGGCAAAGCGCTGCGGCGCCGGGCAGGAATTCATCGGTGGGCATGTTGACGCCCTTGCCCTGGATCGGCTCGACGATGAAGGCGGCAACCTCGCGCGACGACAGCGCCCGCTCGAGCGCAGCGAGATCGTTGAAGGGGATGGCGGTGCATCCCGGCAGCAGCGGTTCGAATCCGGCGCGGAAGTTCGGATCGTCAGTCAGCGACAGTGCGCCGTAAGACAATCCGTGAAACGCATGCTCACAATAGACGATGCCCGGCCGGCCGGTGGCGCCGCGCGCGAACTTGATCGCGGCCTCGACGGTTTCAGCCCCGGAATTGGCGAAGAACACCTTGTCCAGCCAGGGGGCGTATTTGAGCAGGCGTTCGGCCAGCACGCCCGCCAGCGTCGAGACGTCGAGTTGCACGAGATTGGGCAGATCGGCATCGAGGACGCTCTTCAACGCCTTGCGCAGCGCCGGATGATTGCGGCCAATCGCAAAAACGCCAAATCCGCTCAGTAGATCGAGGTAGCGCGCGCCGTCGCGATCGTACAGGTACTGGCCCTGTCCCTTCTGAAAGCCGACGTCGTAGCCGATGGTCTTGAGAACCCGTACCAGCTGCTCATTGAGGTGGCGCGCATGCATGGAACTGCGCTGCGCCTGCCGGTCCACAAACATCTCGGAAACGTCTAGATTTGAATATAGCATTCGTTACTTACTTCGGTTGATGGGCATTTCGTCAACTGAAAACGCAAAATGCGGCGTTTTGACCCCCGCTCCGATCCACTAAGCACAGGTTTGAACATGTTGCACTGCCCCCGAAATATCATGCGCACCGTCGCCTATTGCGGTCTGTTTTTGGCCACCGGACTCGTTCCGGCGCTGGCTGCAGATCCGACCGGCGACTGGCGGGTGTCGGACGGGGTCGCCAACATCCGGGTTGCCGAATGCAATGGCAGCATGTGGGGCGTGGTTGCATGGGAGAAGACGCCTGGAGGCCGCGACAAGAACAATCCCGATGTCTCAAAACAGAACAGGCCGACCCTGGCCATGCCGATCCTGATCGACATGAAGAAGAAACCCGCCGTCGATGCGTGGGAAGGCCAAGTCTATAACGCCAAGGACGGCCAGTTCTACAGTTCAACGATCAAGCCGGTCGGCGCCGATCAGCTCGAGATTCAAGGCTGCGTGCTCGGCTTTCTCTGCGGCGGCGAGACCTGGACCCGCGTCGCGGGCCCGATTCCCTCGAGCCCCGCCAACAGCATGGCCAAGGGCGCACCGAAGGCCACGGGGACCCTGCCCAAGGCCGCGGCAGCCGCACCGGCTGCGCCGAAGACCACCGGCTCTGCAAAAGCGAATCAGAAGCAAGTGGCCGGGCAGCCCGGCGACATCGGCGATATCTGCCTACTCCCCGATATCGCGCGGTTTGCCCATTAGCGCCGGCTGGAACAGCAGCACCGCGGCGAGCGTGGTGACGAGAGAGAGCGCCAGCAGCTTGCCCATGCTCGCGGTTCCCGGATGACTCGATAGCCACAGGCTTCCGAACGCCGTGGCGGTCGTCAGCGCGCTGAAGAAGATCGCGCGCGTCAGGCTGGTCTGCAGCAGATTCGTCCTGCCCGACCGCCAGGCCGTGACGTAATAGATCTTGAACGCGACGCCGACGCCGAGCAGCAGCGGCAGCGCGACGATATTGGCGAAGTTGAGCGGCAACCCGATCAGCACGCAGATTTCCAGCGTCACCGCCCCCGCCACCAGCAGCGGAACCAGCGTCAGCAGCACGTCGGTGACCCGCCGCAACGCCAGCCAGAGCAGGACGCTGATCACGACCAGCGCCCAGATCCCGGCGTGAATGAACGCCTTCACGACGGTGTCGCCGGACTTGAGGATCGATACCGGCCCCCCGATCGCATTCGGCTCGGCTTCCAGAACGGCGCCGGCGAACTTGCGCAGCGTATCGTTGTCGTTGGGATCGCCGCGCGGCAGCGCCTCGACACGCATCAGGCCGTCCTTGGTTTTCCAGGCCGCGACCAGGTTGGCCGGCAGCGTCTTCAGGCTGACCGGCGCCGCCTGCAGCGAGTTCTTGAGCTGGTCCAGCACCACCTTCAGCGGCGTCACGAAAACGGCCTCGGCCTTGTCCCGCGTCGCCCCGTCCGATTCGGCGAGTTTCGACAGCGCGTCGGCGAGCCTGCGCGAGGCTACCGCCCCCGGGCCCTTGGCGTCGCCGGCGGCCTTGCGCAGGCTCTCCGCCGATCCCTTCAAGGCCTCGACGTTCTCCTGGTCGGAGGGCGGGGCATCGATCGACTCCGGATTGAGCGCGGGCTCGAGCACCCTCGCCCCTTGCGCGATCAGCTTCAGCTTTGCCGGCTGGCCGCCGGGCACAAAACTGTCCAGCGACATCACGCGAAGCACTTCAGGTACTTTCTCAAGTCTCGCCTCTATCTTCTTGGCGTCGGCCTCGGAATTCGTCATCACGTTGACGGCGTTGGCGCCGGTGTTCGGGTCCTTTCTCAGGTCCAGAAAGGTCGCGATCGACTCGACCTGCGAATTGCGCAGGTTGATCGGGTTGAAGTCGAACTTCATGAAGTACAAGAACGGCAGGCCGGCCACCGCGACCAGCAGCGTGCCGGCGATGATCCCGACGCGGTGCTTTTCGAGGAACTCATCGACCGGCGCCAGGAACGCGTAGCCGACCGGCTCGCTTTCGCCGGGCGGATTGAGCAGCTTCAGCAGCGCCGGCAGCACCGTGATGCTGGTCAGGAAAGCCGCCAGCATGCCCACGCCGGCGATCTTGCCGAGCTCGGAAATGCCCTTGTAGTCGGTCGGCAGAAAACACAGGAAGCCGGCCGCCGTCGCCATCGCGGCGAGCGAGAGCGGCACCGCCGAGCGTTCGGCCGCCCTCTCCAGCGCCAGCGCCAGATCGTCGTTCTTGAAACGCTCCGAACGGTAGCGGACGCTGAACTGGATGCCGAAATCCACGCCCAGTCCGACGAACAGCACGGCAAAGGCGATCGAGAGCAGGTTCAGCGAACCGACCATCATCAGGCCCACCGCCGTGGTGATCGAAAGCCCGATGAAGAGGTTGAGGAACACGGCAAAGATGATCTTCGACGAATGCAGCGCCATCCAGAGGATGACCAGCACGACCAGGACGGTGCCGATGCCGTTGACGATCGCACCGTCCTGAACGGTCGAGAACTCCTCGTTGGCGATCGGAACCGGCCCGGTCAATCGGATTCGGGCGTCAAATCCGCCGGCCAGGTTGAGCTCGGAGGCCGCCTGCCGGATTGCATCGGTCGCCGCCTTGCCGGGCTCCAGCGCATTGAAATCGAGGATCGGCTTGAATTCGATGAAGGCGCGCCGGTCGGAATCGGTCAACGGCTTGTCGCTGACGAGTTCGCGCCAGGAGAAGGTGGCAGCCCCCTTGTTCAGCACATTCTCGACCGTCTGGGCGATCAGGTTGAACGGCCGCTCGGTGCTATCGAGCTTGAACTGGCCGCGCTTGACGCCGGCAAGGCCGGTCTCCAGCGCGCCGGTCAGGCCGCGAATGCTGGGGTCGCCGGCCATGATCTCGATCAGCGGGGCGGCGGACGAGAACTGGCCGGTCAGCCTGCCGACCTCCTCGACGGAGAGGAACAGCAAGCCGTTCTTCTCGAAGAATTCCCCCGACCCGAGTTGCTGGACGGATTCGAAATGCCTGGTGTCGCCAACGAGCTTGCGCGCGAGCGCCGCGGCCGCGGTGCTGGTCAGTTCGGGCGTCGGCGCCTCCACCACGGCCAGGATGGTCCTTTCCCGATCGAACGCCTCGCCGAATTGATTGTCGCGCTTGCGCCAGTCCAGATTGGGCGAAATCAGGGTGTTGATGTCGGTGTTGATGGCGAAGTTCCGGGCGGTGTAGAAGCCCGCCGCGATCGCCAGGATGAGTGCGATCAGGACAGTTGGGAGGGCGAACCGCGTGCAAGCCTTAACAATCGAGACAACAATTCTTGTCAGCACTTCTTTTCTTTCTAACGTTAACGGCTTGCCGGAAACGCCCGCTGTCTACCGGAGTTCCGCAGGCTGATCTAATGTTGATTTCGAGGATTTTTTCCGAGGAAGCACGACCAAATAGCGCAAAATGTGCCGAAACTGCGCTGCCCGGCTGATATAGTCCGCTTCATCGGGCGGTAAAGTGACGAACAAGTGAGGGGGTTAGGGGTTCACCCGCCGCGGCTCGCGCATTACTGTATCATATTACCAGGTCCGGCTTAACGCCGTTGGGCCTTTGTTTGCGATGCGCCTTTCCCGGCCGATCGTTTTTTGACACAAAGTCCTGTCTCTCCATGGATTTGGGGCGGGGCGGACAGATTCCAGGAACCCGGCATGGTGCGGATATTGCAGATATCCGCGCGACCGGAGAGGGCCGGAGAGTGAAATGAGGTTGGTGCAGCTTGCGTAACGGGCATCCCATGGAAGTGTATCTTGCGCAACCGCGCGGATTTTGCGCGGGCGTCGTGCGCGCCATCGAGATCGTCGAGCGCGCGCTCGAGAAATACGGCCCACCGGTCTATGTCCGCCACGAGATCGTTCACAACAAATACGTGGTCGAGAGCCTGAAGAACAAGGGCGCCATCTTCGTCGAGGATCTCTCCGAGGTCCCGCCGCTTTCGGTCACGGTGTTCAGCGCCCACGGCGTCGCCCGGAGCGTGGAGGAGGAAGCCGCGGTGCGCGGCCTGCCCGTCCTCAACGCCACCTGCCCGCTGGTGACCAAGGTCCACAACCAGGGCAAGCGCTACATGTCGAAAGGCCGGGTGCTGGTCCTGATCGGCCATGCCGGCCATCCCGAGGTCGAGGGCACCATGGGCCAGGTCCCCGGCCCCGTGACGCTGGTCCAGAACGTCGACGACGTGGCCGCCCTGACCCTGCCGGCGGACACCCCGGTGGCCTACATCACCCAGACCACGCTCAGCGTGGATGACACAAAAGACATCATTTCCGCCCTCCAGGCCCGATTTACGGATATTCAAGGCCCCGACATCCGGGATATCTGCTATGCGACACAGAACCGCCAATCTGCGGTAAGGGACCTGAGCAAGCTCGTGGACGTTATCTTGGTGGTGGGGGCCACTAATAGTTCGAACTCGAACCGGCTTCGCGAAATCGGCACCGAGGTCGGGGTCGCGAGTTATCTGATCGCCGACGGCAGCGAGCTGAACCCCGAATGGCTGAAGGACGCCAAGGCCGTCGGCATCACCGCCGGCGCCTCGGCTCCGGAAGTGCTAGTCGATGACGTGATCGAGGCGTTGCGGCGTATCGGCCCGGTGAAGGTATCCGTGCTTCCGGGCCGCGAAGAAAATATCGAATTCCGGCTTCCGGCCGAACTGACTGCGGGCTGACCCACTTCGTTTCCAAGTTCCAGAAAGAAAACACGTAATGGCAATACCGTTCTTCAAAGAGATGCGTATCGGCGGCTACATGCTCAAGCAGAAGCTGCTTGGCCGGAAACGCTATCCGCTGGTCTTGATGCTCGAGCCGTTGTTTCGCTGCAACCTCGAATGCGTCGGCTGTGGCAAGATCGACTATCCCGACGCGATCCTCAACCGCCGCATGTCGGCGCAGGAATGCTGGGATGCCGCCGACGAATGCGGCGCGCCGATGGTGGCTATTCCCGGCGGCGAGCCGCTGATCCACAAGGAGATCGGCGAGATCGTCCGTGGCCTCGTGGCGCGCAAGAAATTCGTGTCGTTGTGCACCAATGCGCTGCTCCTGGAGAAGAAGCTCGATCTGTTCGAGCCGTCGCCCTACCTGTTCTTCTCGGTGCATCTCGACGGCCTGAAGGACCACCACGACAAGGCGGTTTCGCAGAAGGGCGTGTTCGATCGCGCGGTCTCGGCGATCAAGGCTGCGAAAGCCAAGGGTTTCGCGGTCAACGTCAATGCCACCATCTTCGACGGCCACGCCGCGGAAGATATCGCCAAATTCCTCGACTTCACCACCGAACTCGGCGTCGGCGTCTCGATGTCGCCGGGCTATGCCTATGAGCGTGCGCCCGACCAGGAGCACTTCCTCAACCGCACCAAGACCAAGAAGCTGTTCCGCGACGTGTTCGCGCTTGGCAAGGGCAAGAAGTGGAACTTCATGCATTCCGGCCTGTTCCTGGATTTCCTGGCCGGCAATCAGGATTTCGAATGCACCCCGTGGGGGATGCCGGCGCGCAACATCTTCGGCTGGCAGAAGCCCTGCTACCTGCTCGGCGAAGGCTACACCAAGACCTTCAAGGAATTGATGGAGACGACCGACTGGGAGACCTACGGCACCGGCAAGTACGAGAAGTGCGCCGATTGCATGGCGCATTGCGGTTACGAGCCGACGGCGGCGAGTGCGGCGCTGAGCAGTCCCCTGAAGGCGCTGTGGGTGTCGCTGCGCGGCGTCAAGACCACCGGTCCGATGGCGCCGGAGATCAGCCTCGATAAGCAGCGTCCGGCGCAGTACATCTTCTCGGCGGAAGTGCAGAAGCGGCTGTCGGAGATCCGCCGCGACGAAGCCGCGGCCGCGCAATTGAAGGAAGCTCAAAAGGCTTCAACCGCCGCCTGACCCGACCGCAGACAAAACGCAAGACGGGGCGCGATGCCGATCGCGCCCCGTTTTCGTTTTCATGGTTTTCGAGCGAAGCGGGGTGCTCAGAGCCTTTTCCGTTCCGATTGAATCGGAACGGGGCTCTATCTTTTTGTTTTGACGCGTTTTCTTTACGCGAACCGGTATCCACTTCGCTTGAAAACGCTCTAGAGATCCGCCGTGACGAAGCCCTCGCTGCCGAGCAGAAAGCCCCGGCAGCCGCGTAGGCTCTTCAGCGCACGATTGAAATCGATCCCGGTCGAAACCAGCGCGCGCAGCGTCATCGGGTTGCGCGCCACGCCGCGCAGCACCTTGCGCAGATCAATATCGCCGTTCGGCTTGATCGCGGTCATCGCCAGTGCCGGAAGCGCGCGGGTGGCGGGATCGCTGATGACCCGCAAGGCGGCGAATGGCAGGCCGGCATCGGCGGCATAGGCTGCCGCGATATGGCTCTCCATGTCGACGGCGGCGGCTCCTGTCTCCGAGCGCAGCGCGGCCTTGCAGGCCCGGGCGGCGACCACCTGCTCGACGCCGGCAAGTCCGCCCCTGACCACGCGCCGGCGCTTGAGCGCGACGCCGGCGATCAGTTCTTCGTTGAGCGCCAGACCGGCCAGCCAGCGGGTATCGCCGGCCAGCACCTCGGTCGCCACCACGACGTCGCCCGATTTCAATGTCGGGTCCAGCCCGCCCGCGACGCCGAAGCTGATGACACCACGGATCGTCGTCGGGTCGAACACAGTGAGCAGGGCCCGCAATTGCTGCGGATCGCTACTGCTGCAGATAACGGTCATGCCGGGCCCGGCCGCTATGCGGGCTTCCTGCACCAATCCAGTCACAATCAGAACCGGCCGCGGATCAATTTGATTGCCCGCGGACGCATCGTCCCCCGCCCCCAAATTCACATTCCGACCCCTACCGCCTTGCTGTTGGTGTTCCTCAGATTCCGATACCGCGCCAACGCCCAGAGCGGAAAGAACTTCGGATAACCATGATAACGCAGATAAAACACCCTGGGAAAGCCCGTTGCCGTGTAGCGCTGCTCGTCCCACAGTCCTTTTTCGGTCTGTGTGGCTATTAGGTACTCCACGCCGCGGGCGACCGCCGGATGCCCGACCTCGCCCGCCGCCATCAGACCAAGCAAGGCCCATGCCGTTTGCGAGGCCGTGGTGGGCGCCCCCTCGAACCCCCTGTAATCGAGCCGGTAGCTGACGGCATCCTCGCCCCAGCCGCCGTCCGCGTTCTGGATCGACAGCAGCCAACTCACGGCCTTGCGGATGGTGGGGTCCTGGTGGTCGACGCCGGCGGCGTTGAGCGCTGATAGCACCGACCAGGTGCCGTAAATGTAGTTCAGCCCCCAGCGGCCGTACCACGACCCCTCGGCGAGCTGGGTCCGCCGGAGGTAATCGACCCCGGCGGCGACGGCCTTGCTGGTCTCTGCGGTCTCACCGAGCTGCGCCAGCATCGAGACGCAGCGCGCGGTGACGTCCTCGGTCGGCGGATCGAGCAGCGCGCCGTGATCGGAGAACGGAATGTTGTTGAGGTAGTATTCGAGATTGTTGACGTCGAAGGCGGCCCAGCCGCCATCGGTGCTTTGCATGCCCTCGATCCACTCGCGGCCGCGGGCAATCGCGACATCGTATTCCGGGTCGTGGCTGGCGCGACGGGCGCGGTCCATCGCCATCACCACGACAGCAGTGTCGTCGAGGTCAGGGTAATAGGCATTGTTGTACTGGAACGCCCAGCCGCCGGGGCGAACGTCCGGCCGCTTCACGGCCCAGTCGCCCTTGAGATCCAGCACCTGCTTCGGCTTCAGCCAGTCCAGCCCCTGTTTGGCCGGGGACAACGCCACTTCACTGCCGGCTTCGATCAGGGCATGGCAGGTCAGCGCGGTGTCCCACACCGGCGAGACGCAGGGCTGGCAATAGGCCTCGTGCTCGCCGATCACCAGGAGCTTGTCGATGCCTCGCCGCGTGATGGCGCGCGGCGGATAATCCGCCGGCTTGCCGAGCACTTCGTACATCATCACGGTGTTGGCCATCGGCGGATAGATCGCGCCAAGTCCGTCTTCGCCGTTCAGCCGTTCCTCGACGAAGGCAACCGCGGCATCGATCGCACGGGCACGCAATTTCTTCGGAAACAGCGGCTCGATCGTCCGCAATATCGCATCGAGCCCGCGGAACAGATAGAACCAGCCCGCACTTTGGTGCGGCGCCTTGGCCGTCATCCCGATCGAATGCGGCTTCTGCAGGAACAGTTCATCGATGCCGACCCCGCTGACATTCTTGGCGCGCGGCTTCAGCGCCGCCAGCACCATCAACGGCACGATCGTGGTGCGCGCCCAGTAGGAAATCTTGTTGAGATGAAACGGCGACCACATCGGCAGCAGCATGATCTCGACCGGCAACACCGGCACGCTCCGCCATGTCAGCACGCCGAACATCGACAGCATGAAGCGGGTGAAGACATTGCAGTGGATGGCGCCGCCGCGGATGCGGATCGCCTCGCGCGCCCGCACCATGTGCGGGGCGTCAACGGAATCGCCGATCATCTTCAGCGCGAAATAGGCCTTCACGCTGGCGCTCATGTCGAAATCGCCGTCATGCACCAGCGCCCAGCCGCCATGGGCACCCTGCACCCGGCGCAGGTAATTGGCGATCTTGGCTTCGAGCGCGGCGTCGCGGGGTTCGCCGAGATAATGGCGGAGCAGCACATATTCCGCAGGGATAGTGCAATCGGCTTCCAGCTCGAACACCCAGTGTCCGTCCGGCTGTCGGTAGCCGAGCAGGCCGCGCGTCGCCGACGCGATGCTCCCCTCCAGGGCGCCGCTTTCAAGTCCAACTGATTTGCTACCGGAATGCATCTTGCTCGACATCCCCAATATTGGCCCTGCCCCGGTCGTGCCGGGAACCGCAAGGCTTGCCGCCCCGGATCAGGCCTTCGATCAGCTCTTGCGCATCGCGAGAACGAGATCGGCCGCGCGGTTGCCCGACCGTACCGATCCCTCGATGGTTGCCGGTAACCCCGTATCAGTCCAGTCGCCGGCAAGAAACAGGTTTTTCCAGTTCGTGACCGCGCCCGGCCGCAGGGCGTTCTGCTCCGGCGTGGCCTCGAAGGTGGCGCGGCGCTCGCGCACGATCTGCCAGGGCGGCAGGTCGCCCTGAACGCCCGCCGCCTTGCAGATGTCATCCCAGATCGCCTGCGCGAGCTCCTCGCGCGGCAACTCCACCAGCCGGTCGCCATTGCTGATGGTGACCGACAGCCGCTGCGGAAACGCGAACAGCCATTCGACCAGCCCGCCGACGACGCCGAGGATGGCCGGCTGTCCCTTCGGCGGATCGAAGCGGAAGTGCGCATTCACGATGGCGCGGAATTTGTTCGGTGTCTTCAGTCCCGGCAGCAACGCCGCGGCGGGGCGCGGCGGCACCGCCATCACCACCGCATCGCCGGGTCCGATCGAGACGGTATCGCCGCCGAACCTGAGTTCGCCGACGCCACCCGCCGCCATCGCGAATTCGCGCAGCTCGTGCCCGAACTGGATGCTGGCGCCCTTGTCCTGCAGCAGCTTGATGGCGGGTTCGACCAGCACCGCGCTGAGGCCATCGCGCGCGATCAGCGGCCGGCAGGCCTGTCCTCCCGCCAGCAGGGTTTCCCGCACCACCGCTCCGGCAAGCCCTGCGGAGCCCTCCGGCGGATCGACGTTCAACGCCGCCAGCAGCAGCGGCTGCACCAGCCGCTGGTACAGCGTCCCGTCGCAGGGGATCGCATCGCCGACGAGTTTGCTCTCGGCCGCCCAGATCAGCGGCATCAGCGCCAGATAATCGCGCAGCCGGGTGTCGGGGACGCGGCGCGCCTCGTCGAACACCCACAACGGCAACCGGCTTTCGCCGAGATCGAGCTGCCAGCGCTGGCCGGTGGCGAGATCGACGAACGGAAACAGCGCGCGCTTCGGCCCGACCAGTCCGGCCTCGGTGCCGATCGACCTTGCGTAGGCGACCGCGGCACGGTTGCCCGAGAGCAACAGATGATTGCCGTTGTCGATGGTCAGGTTGGTCGCGGCGTCGAAATAGGACCGGCAGCGGCCGCCGGCCTGCTGCGTGGCTTCGTGGACATGCACCTTGAAATTCGCGTTCGCCAGCCGAACGGCTGCCGAGAGGCCCGAAATTCCGGCGCCGATGATATGGACGGTATTTTGCATCAGATGAACGCGTAGCGGAGGATGATGAAGAGGCGGGCGAGCTTGTTGAGGCGGACCGGCGCGCGCGGCGCGGCGAAGCCCCTGGCGACCAGCAATTCGAGGATCGCACGATAATATTTCGACATGATCCGCGGCGCCCGCACCGTCCGGCGCGGATTGCGGCGCATGATCTCGTCGGCTTTCTCGAAATGCGCCCGCGCCCGCGCCACCAGCGGCACGCAGACCTTCGGCAGCGCCGGTTCCGATATCACCTTGTGCGGATCGGTGGAAGTGATGCCGGCATGCAGCAAACCCTCGAGCGGCAGATACAGCCGGCCGATGCCGGCGTCCTCGTCGATATCGCGCAGGATGTTGGTCAATTGCAGCGCGCGGCCGAGATGATGCGCGAGCAGGATGCCGTCGTCCTCGGCGAGACCGAACACCCGCACCGACAGCCGTCCGACCGCGCTGGCGACGCGGTCGCAATACAGGTCGAGCGTGGCAAGATCGGGCGCCCGGATATCCTGCGGCACGTCCATCTCCATGCCGTCGACGATCGCCAGAAAATCCTCGCGCTTGAGGTCGAAGCGCCGCACCGAGGCGACGTAGTCGCGCAGCCGCGCCGGCGGATGGCCCTGGTACAGCGCGTCGATATCGTCGCGCCATTGCTGGAGCGCGGCCAGCCGCTCGGGCCGCGGGCCGTCGGAATCCGCGATATCGTCGACCTGCCGGCAAAAGCTGTAGATCTGGAACATCGCCTCGCGCTGCTCGTGCGGCAGAATCCGCATCGCCGCGTAAAACGAGCTGCCGGAGGCTGATGCCCCGTAGCCTGCGTTGCCTGCCGCCGTCTCGAGCGTCATGCGCCGGCCGCCGGTTTGGAGACGGGCCGCCGTCCGATGGCGCGGCGGGTCAGCTCGCCGGCGATCCCGCCGAGACTGTGGCCGAGCAGTTCGAGCGGGTTGAGATGCACCCGCTCGCTGAGGGGATCGCGCACCTTCAGCATCTGCACGATCTTGTCGGCAAAGGCCTGGATCACCGATATCTCGCAGCCGAGTCTGACATCCCTGACTTCGGCGCTGAGCGACTTGCTCTCGTCGAGCAGCGCCTCGGTCCGCACCGCGAGCCCATGCAGGCACTGCAGCAGCGGCGCCGACGACCGCTCCGCGCCGAGCGCCTCGACCGAGGCGCCACTGGCGGCGAGCGCATCGCGCGGCAGATAGACGCGATTGAGCTGGCGAAAATCCTTGCCGCAATCCTGCAGATGATTGTTGATTTGCAGGCCGGCGCAGAGCGCGTCCGAAGCGGCCCAGGTCGAGGTGCTCTCGCCATGAACGTCGAGCATGAAGCGGCCGACCGGCATCGCCGAGTAACGGCAGTAGTGGATCACTTCGTCCCAGTTCTCGTAACGCAGCTTGGTCACATCCATCCGGAACGCGATCAGCACGTCGAGCGCGTGACGCGGCGGCATCGAACGTTCGGCGAGCGCGCGCCGCAGATTGACGGCCTCGGGCTGGGTGTCGCCGTTGCCGAGCAATTCGGCCTCCAGCAGATCGAGAAGCCTGAGCTTCTCGCCGTCCTCGAGGGTTGCATGATCGGCGATGTCGTCGGCGGTCCGGACGAAATTGTAGTACGCAAGGATCAGCGCCCGGTGACGCGGGTGAATGATCCACGACGCCACCGGAAAGTTCTCATCGCGGTGTGTCTTGCCGGATCGCAGTTCGCTCGCGCTGGTCATCAAGAACTGGCTACATTCATCTGGGCATGGTGACGACGCACGCGCCGGCTGGCCCGGCTCATGCGCAGTGATCGCGAACCCCATATAGGGGAATACGACGCTAAAACCAATGCTGTCTGCGATTTCTCGCAGATTCCTGACACTTCGGAATGAGGCCCGTTAACCGCCTGCGGCGGCGATTGCCGCCGTCGAGCGCCGCTTCATTGGCCGTGGTTTTTCAGCACCTGATTGCACGCCGCGGTCAGCTTGGGACGGTTCTGCTGAAGGCACGCCAGGATGGTGAAATCGCCCTGGTCGATCACCGGACGGCAGTAGCGCTGCACGTCGCGCGAACAGGCCGCCTGTTCTTCCGCCGTGCCGCTGCGCTGCTGCTGGGCGATGGCGCCGGTGGAAACCGATACCGACAAGAGCGTGAGTGCAAAGAAAAATTTACGCATCATCTTCCTTCATTCTGGCAGTAGGGATTCCGATCCCGGATGGCGCACGGCTTTTCGGGATGCGGATTGCAGGCGCAGCGAACTGCAGCATCGAGCGCGCAGAAGCACTGGTAAATGCGGCCAAATTTGCGGCGCCCCGATTCCTGACACGGTTCCCCGCAAGGAAACCGGCCATTTACTTAACCATTTGATATCTAAAGACTATTTATCGACTCGCATTTTTCGCTATTGACTGTTGCAGGAGAGTGCGGCGGATAGCTACATGTTTCGCTGCGAATCCCGGCGATATCTGCAGCTTTTTGATTTCGCCGAACGCAAAATGCGGTTCGCAGCGTTATCAGGTTTGTGTATTTTGCCGGCGCCGACCCACGATGGCGGCCGGCCAATCGCAGCGGCAGGTCCGTCATTTGAACCTAACACACTGCGGCGACACTAAGTCTTCGATGCGGCGAGACGGCTCTGATATGAGAACGTCAATTTGAATGGGAAAACTTGATATGAAGCTGTTTGGTTCCAGGTTATTCGGGCAGGCGCTCAAGGCCGCCGGTGTAGGCGCCGCGCTCATGCTGTCGGTGTCGGCGGGCCATGCTCAGTCGGGGCCATTTACCGGTTTTACCGGATCGTGGTCCGGCAACGGCACCGTAGCACTTTCCGACGGAACGACCGAGCGCATCCGATGCAAGGCCAGCTACAATGTCAACGGCACCGGACTCGGTCTGAAGCAGACTCTCCGTTGCGCCAGCGATAGCTACAAATTCGACTTGAGTACCGACGTGACGAGCCAGGGTGACCGCATTTCCGGTAACTGGAGCGAAGCCAGCCGGAATATTTTCGGCAATCTGCAGGGCACGGCGGGCGGTGGCGAGATCGAGGTGTTCGTCGAGGCTTCGGGATTTGCCGCCACCGTGACATTGCGAACTCGCGGCAACAGGCAGACGGTGCAGATCAGTTCCAAGGGCGAGATCAGGGGCGTCAACATCACGATGGCGAAGGGCGGCTGACGCCGACTCTTTTCCCGTTCGCTCTGCCGGTTCACGCGACCAGGAGCCCGGTTCTGATTGAATCAGAACCGGGCTCTGGTCTTTTGCTCCGACGCAGTTTCTTCCCCGCATCAAGTGCGGGGCCGGCTTTCGCTCGAAAACGTCAAGAAGTGCGGCGAAGCCGCTGCGACATGTTGATCAGCCACATCGCCGTCGGCCGCAGGATGAAGAGATCCGCGACCAGCGCCGCGACCATCGCGAAAGCGCTGAGCCAGCCGAACAGGCGCAGCGACGGCAGATCGGAAAACACCGTCACCACCAGTCCGCAGGCCAGCACCACCGTGGTCAGGATCAGCGCCGGACCGACCAGCACGGTCGCCCGCTCGACCGCGAACGCCGGGTCGACATCCGGCGTGGTCTCGAGCCGCAGCCGGTTGAGGAAGTGAATCGTGGCGCTGAGGCCGAGGCCGAACGACACCGTCAGCGCCACCACGCTGGCGAATTGCAGCCCCTCCCCCAGCGCCCACAGCACCGTGCCGGACAGCACCACCGGAAAGATGCCGGGCAGGATGCAGGCAAACATCACGACCCACGACCGGAACGCAAGACCGATGAAGACGGCGACCAGCACGAATTCGATGGTCAGCCCGCGGTTGAGCTTGTCGATCATATTGGCGCTGTTGCGCGCGGCGATCGCGGACAGGCCGGTGACGGCGACCTCGTAGCCCGGATGCTTCTTGCGGACGGCATCCAGGGCGCCGTCGAGCTTCTCGACCACCGGCAGGATCGCGCTGGAATCGAGGTCCGGCACCCTGCCCGAGACCACCACCGCATCCTGATCGGCCGAAATGAAGCGGCGGACCAGGTGCTCGGGAATCACGCTGACATATTCCTTCAGCGTCGCAACGTCGGAACTGCCGGCCTTCTCGGCGAGCCAGCGGCGCAATGTCTCCAGCGACCAGACGTTGCCGACACCGGCCTGCGTTTCCACCATCGAATGAACGTCCGCGATGGTCTGCAAGGTCTCCGGCGCATACAGCGACGCGCCCTTGGGGAATTCGATCAGGACGTCGATCGGATTGGCGCCGGTCAGCTTGGCGTCGAGGCGCCCGCTGGCCGCCACCGCCTGCTGCTTGTCCGGCACCTGATCAGCCAGCCGGTAGCGCGGTTCGAGGTTGGCATAGATCACGGCCAGGCCGCCGACAAAGATCACCGCGATCAGGCTGAACAGCCCGGGCCGGCCGACCATGCGCACCGCGATCCAGTAGCAGAAAGCGCGTAGCGCGTTGACGCCGGCGTCGGCCGACTGGAACTTGGCGGCAAACACCTGCTCGTTGCGGACCAGCAGCACCCCGAACACCGGCACCAGCGACAGCACCGCGAGCAGCGCGATGATCGTCGCCGCAAGGCCGGCTTCGCCGAAGGTGCGGATCAAATCCGAATCCGAGAACTGCAGCGCCAGGAACGAGATTCCGGCGGTCGCATGCGTCAGCACGCAGGCCGGCCCGACCACCAGGACGGCGTTGCGGAATGCGGAGAAGCGGTCTTCGCCGGCCAGCAGCCGGTCGCGCGCGGCGAATGTCAGCTGCATCGAATCGGAGAAACTGATCACCATGATGAGCGGGGTCATCACGTTGAGGAACATATTGAGGCTGAAGCCGGCCCAGCCGAGGATGCCGAGCGACAACAGAATGGCGAGCAGCGGCGGGAACGCCGCAACGATCATGAACGACACCTTGCGGAAGAACAGGATCGCGATCAGGCAGCCCGCCAGGATGCCGGCGACGTTGTAGATCAGGCCGTCGCGTTCCACCGCGTTGCGGATTTCGAGTTGCATGACCGGGACGCCCGACAGCTCCTTGCTGAGCCCGGAATCCGCGAGATCGTCGGCCATGATCTTGCGGATTTCGCCGACCGTGGTCTTCAGCTTGTTGTTGCCGACGATCGAAGGCTCCAGCGAGAGCACGATCAGCGCCAGCGTGCCGTCTTCCGACAACAGTTTGCCGCGAATGATCTCGTTGGTCTTGACGGTTTCGATGAACTTGTCGTAGTCGGCGCCCTGCGGCAGATCGGACGGGAACAGCGCCGCGGGCAGCTTGCCCGGCGCCGGCGCCTGGCGCGCCGAGAACAGCGAGATCAGGCCGCGGGTGCCGTCGACGAGTTGCAGATCCGTGACCAGGTCGCGGATCTTTTCCAGGTTGTCGCGCTTGAGCAGGGTCTTGCCCTCGACCACGACCAGCACGTCGAATTCGGTCGAGGGGAAGCGCTTGGTGACTTCCTCGTATTGCCGGTATTCCCTGGTGTTGGAACGGAACAGCTGGCTGAGCGAATCGTCGATCTTGATGCGCTCGATGCCGAACACCGCGCCGATCACCATCGCGAACAGAATGATGCAGGACAGCACGGGCGTGCGGATGGCAATCAGGCCGAGACGCTCCAGCCCGAAGGCGATGCTCATCGGCCGCTGCTCCGATTTCTTCGCATCCGGGTCGACAGTGTTTCGTTCGAGCATGCCCTGTCCAGTTCTCACATCGGCTCAATCTGTCTAGAGCCCGATTCTGATTGAATCAGAACCGGGCTCTGGTCTCTTATATTTTGACGCGTTTTCTTTGCGCGAACCGGTGCCCACTTCGCCCGAAAACGCTATAGCGGAAATTCGTGAGGTGCGAATGAGACTGGATCGGCCACGTCCGATCGGCGCTAGCCCTTGAAAACATGCGATAAATTAGCCGCGCGAGGTGTAGCAGGTCTTGCCCGCCCCTCGCAAGCGCACACAAAAAAACGCCGAATCGACGCGGATGCCGCGGATATTGCCCCGCGACACCCGGATTCGCCATGCCGGATCAATCGGTCGCGATGCGCTGAGGTATCGGGCCGCCGCTCTCATCCTTCAATGCGACGCCGGTTACCCCTCGCGCCAGGCCCTCGCGGATCAGCCACGCAATCCTGAACGCGGCCTCGTCGTAACCGAGCCCTGCGCCGTGGATGTTGGAGACGCAGTTGCGCTCGGCATCGGTAATGCCAGGTCGCGGCGCGAAGGTCAGATAGACCCCGAGACTGTCGGGCGCGGACAGGCCCGGCCGCTCGCCGATCAGCACGGCTACCATGCGCGCCCCGAGCATGGCGCCGATCTCATCGCCCAGGGCAACCCGCGCACCGGAGGCGACCACGGCATGACCGATCTCGATCCGCTCCCCGGCCAGCCGCGGCATGAGGTTGCGGACCAGCGCGACCGCATGCGCATTGACGGCCGCTGGCGACAGGCCATCGCCAACCACGATGGCAAGCCGGCACGGCCCGGCATTGCGGCCCGCCAGCAGTTGCCTCGAGGCCTGATCGAGCTTTCGCCCGAGGTCCGGACGGCGGAGATAGTCCGTGCGCTCGCGTGCGCAGCTGGATACGGCGAGGGCCTGGAGGCCGAGGCCGTCGAGGCCCGAGATCAGAGCGGACCCATCGAAAGCGGCATGGACGGCGTCGCGGGCTCGGGCGTGAGCAAGCGTGAATTCAAGCAGAGCCCCGGTGGGCAGGCTGGCGCCGGCCCGGCCAAGCCCGACCCGCGCGGGAGTAAGGTCGCGCAGACGCTGCAGCGAGCGGGACGGCGGCGGCGTTGTCATCTCCGGTTACTCGGCAGGGACCGACGCCTCGCGCAGGCGGATCGAATAATTCGACGCGTTCTGCTGACCGACCGACGCCGCGCGCGCGAACTTGATCAGGTGATGGGCGATCATCGCCGAACCGATCAGGCCCTCGAAATCGCCGCGCCGCAGCCGGCCCAGCGCAAATTTCCAGAACACCTTCCTGTAGTCGCCGAGCACGCCGACTTTCCAGAACAGATTGCGCAGCATGATCAGGCCGCGCCTGATATTGGCCCAGCTCCTCATCTCCGGGCTGACCGGCACCTTCAGCCGGTTGGCATAGGTGTAATCGCATTGATGCTGGTAGCGCGCGAACAGCCTCTCGGGCTCATAGGCCACTTCCATGCACCGGCGCCACGAACTGACCACTTGCTCGTAAGGCAACAGGAAATCGACATTGGAGTCGCGGCTGTCATCATCGATCAGCCGGTTTTCACGCTCCAGCCGATCCCACAGCGGCGTCTTCGGCAATGCCTGCAACAGATTGATGGTCAAGAGCGGAATCCGAGATTCCTCGACGAAAGCGAGCAGCGCATCGGGGGTCTCGGGCTTGTCGGTATCGAGACCCATGATGATGCCGGAGACGACCTCGATGCCGTAGGAGTTGATGGTACGGATGCCCTCCAGGATCGGGACCATCATGTTGTGGTCCTTGTGCATCGCCTTCAGCGCGTCGGGATCGGGAGTCTCGATGCCGCAAAACACGGTGACGAAGAAAGCCTCGCGCATCAGCTCGAGGATCTCCGGCCGCTTGGCGATGTTGAGCGTCGCCTCGCAGGCAAGCCGCGTGATGTAGCCGGTCTTCTTCTGCCACTCGACCAGATGCGGCAAGAGATCCAGCGCCGCCTTGCGGTTGCCGATGAAATTGTCATCGACGAAATACACCGTGTCGGTCATTCCGCATTCGCGCAACTTGTCGAGCTCGGCGATAATCTGCTGCGGCGTCTTGAGGCGCGGATTGCGGCCGTAGAGACCCGGGATGTCGCAGAATTCGCACTGATACGGACAGCCGCTCGAATACTGGATACTGCCCAGGAAATACTTCCGGGTCTCGGCAAGCTCATAGGCCGGTATCGGAAACTCGCTCATGTCGATGCGATCGGCGGTCTTCAGGACCACCTGCTGTTCGGGGCGCGACGGATCGCGCGCCAGCCGCGCCAGCAGCTCGTTGGTCGCATCACCCAATTCGCCGACATGGAGATAATCGAAGGACGGATAGTAATCCGGGCAGGCGCTCACCGACGGTCCGCCGATGGCAACGGCAAGATCGAACGCGTGGGCCCGGCGGCAGATGTCGTTCATCTGCTGGCGCTGGATGTGCATGCCGCTGACGAACACCGCCTCCGCCCATTCGAAGTCTTCCCGGGTGGCCGGGCGGATGTTCTCGTCGATGAAGCGGACCGGCCAATGCTCCGGGAGGTAGGCTGCGATCAGGAGCAGCCCCTGCGGCGGCATGAAGGCGCTGACGCCGTCGGTCAGCGGATAGGCGTGTTCGAAGGTGCCGAAAGAAGACGTGTAGCGCGGAAAGACGCACAGGATGCGCCGAACCGTCTCGATGCCCTGAGCTCTCATCAAACTTCCTCTGGGAACGCTCGTAAAACCTGCCGGCCGCCAAGTTTAATCACGCGAACCGAGGCTGGGCTACAATTTCCTCAAGATTATGGCAGCCATTTCAAGCTGTTGATAGACTGATGATCGCCGGGAAAGGCCCCGGCGGCGGCGCTTCCGGCGCCTCAGACCAGCAAGCGCGACGCAAAATCGGGCAGCGACCCCGTGTTGCCGGCCAGCCGAAAGCCGGCATCGGCAAGGCCTGCGCGGAACAGCCAGTCGTCGAATTCCGGCGCCCGCTTCAGGCCGAACAAGTCGCGGATATACAGCGCGTCATGGAATGAGGTGGACTGGTAGTTCAGCATGACGTCGTCAGCCCCGGGCACCCCCATGATGAAGGTGACGCCGGCGGCGGCGAGCAGGGTCAGGAGATTGTCCATATCGTCCTGATCGGCCTCGGCGTGGTTGGTGTAACAGACGTCGACGCCGAGCGGCAGGCCGAGCAGCTTGCCGCAGAAATGATCCTCGAGCCCGGCGCGGATGATCTCCTTGCCGTCATAGAGATATTCCGGGCCGATGAAGCCGACCACGCTGTTCACCAGCAGCGGATCGAAGGCGCGGGCCACCGCGTAGGCGCGCGCCTCGCAGGTCTGCTGGTCGACGCCGCGATGGGCGTTGGCCGACAGCGCCGAGCCTTGCCCGGTTTCAAAATACATCAAATTGTTGCCGACGGTTCCGCGCCGCAGCGACAGTCCCGCCTGGTGAGCCTGCCTCAAAAGCGCGAGATCGATGCCAAAACTCCGGTTCGCCGCCTCTGTGCCCGCGATCGACTGGAACACCAGATCGACCGGCAAGCCCTGCTCCATCAATCCGAGCGTTGTCGTCACGTGGGTCAGAACACAGCCCTGCGTGGGAATCTGCAGCCGGGCGATGATGTCGTCGAGCAACCGTAGCAGCCCGCCGATCACGGCGGGATCGTCGCTGGCCGGGTTGATGCCGATACAGGCGTCGCCGGATCCGAGCAGGAGGCCGTCGAGGATCGAGGCGGTGATGCCCTTGGCGTCGTCGAAGGGATGATTGGGCTGCAGCCGCACGCTCATCCGTCCGCGCAGGCCGATGGTGTTGCGGAAGGCCGATGTCACCGCGCATTTCTTCGCCACCAGGATCAGGTCCTGGTTGCGCATCAGTTTCGAAACCGCCGCGGCCATCTCCGGCGTGACACCGCGCGACAATTTCCCGAGAACGTCGGGGGTGGCCGCGTCGGAGAGCAGCCAATCGCGCAACGCGCCGACCGTCAGCGACGAGATCGCCGCAAAGGCCTCATCATCGTGGGTATCGACGATCAGGCGGGTGACTTCATCGTCCTCGTAGGGAACGACGGTCTCCTGCAGGAATTGCCTCAGGGGAACGTCTGCCAGCGCGATCCGCGCTGCGATCATCTGCTCGGCGCTGCCGGCGGCCAACCCCGCGAGGCGGTCGCCGGAGCGCGGCGGCGTGGCCTTGGCCAGGAGATCGCGCAAGTCTTCGAACACATAACTGGTGGCATCAATGGCGTGGCGATAGACCATGGCGGCTCCCGGCCATCACCGCTAAATGCGCGGACGGCCTCGCACCAGACTATCACCTGAAGGGATTCTACGCAGCCCGGACGGTGGCGAGGAATTTGACCACCTCGGCCTTGAGGCGCTTGTTCTCGTCGGAAAGCAATTGCGCCGATGCCAGCACCTGCGCCGACGCCGAACCGGTATCGCCGGCGCCGCGGTTGACGTCGGCAATGGAGGTTGCGACCTGGGTGGAGCCGATCGCCGCCTGCTGCACGTTGCGGGCGATTTCCTGGGTCGCGGCGCCCTGCTCTTCGATCGCGGCAGCGATCGCCGCGGCAATCTCGGAAACCCGGCCGATGGTGCCGCTGATCTCCTTGATGGCGACCACCGAATCCTGCGTCGCCGCCTGCATCCCGGCAATCTGGGTGGAGATCTCGCTGGTGGCCTTGGCGGTCTGGGAAGCGAGCGCCTTGACCTCCTGCGCCACCACCGCAAAGCCGCGACCGGCCTCGCCGGCGCGGGCGGCCTCGATGGTGGCGTTGAGCGCCAGGAGGTTGGTCTGCTCCGCGATCGTGGTGATCAATTGGGTGACGTCGCCGATACGGCTCGCAGCGAGCGACAATTCCGCGATCCGCGCGTCGGTCTTCTGCGCCTGCTCGACCGCCTCGTTGGCGATCCGGTTGGAATCCGTCACCTGGCGTCCGATTTCGTTGACGGAACTGGCCATTTCCTCGGTCGCCGACGCCACCGACTGCACGTTGGTCGAGGTCTCTTCCGAAGCCGCGGCGACCACGGTCGAGAGCTCCTGGGTTGCGGTGCTACTCTTGGTCAGGATGACGGCGGAATTTTCCAGTTCGCTCGATGCGGCACCGACGTTCTCGATGATATTGCCGACCGCGGTCTCGAAACGATCGGCCAGGTTATGCAGCTCGGCGCGGCGGGCCGCCGCCAGTTCGCGGGTTTTTTCCTCGCGCTCGGCGGTCTCGCGTTCGGCCTTGGCAATGGCCTGCACCTTGAATTCCTCAACTGCGCGGGCCATCTGCCCGACTTCGTCGCTGCGGTCCAGCCCCGGCAACTGGACTTCGAAGTTGCCGACCGCGAGTTCGCGCATCGCCTTCGACATCGCGACCACCGGGCGGGAAATGTTCCGGCCGATGAAGAACGAAACGACGATGCCCGCGAACGCCACGACCAGAAGCACGGCCATCAGCGTCAACTGCTGCTGCTCGAGCCGCATCCCGGCGCGGGCAATTTCGCGGTCCTTGCTGTCGCTGCTGCGCGTGATCAGATCGTCGGTCAATTTCTCGATCTCGGCGAAATTCCGCTCGGCGCCCTTGATGAACAACAGCGCCGATCCGGCATCGCCGTCGGCCATCTCGATGGCGTTCTTCGATTGCTTGAGATAGCCCGCGACGGCGGCTTTCAGTTTTTCCAGGCCATCCGACTTGACGCCGCCCTGAGCGCTTTCGACCGCCTTCAAGGCCTCCGAGATCTTCGCGGCGGCAGTCGAGGCTTCCTTGGCGATCGCCGTAACCTTCTTGGTGTCGGTTTCATTGGCCGCGGTCGCCGCCAGCCGGTACAGCTTGGCATGCGCCATCCAGGTCGTGGTGGTGAGTTCGTTGGCCAGCTCGGATTGCCGCATCGGCCCCGAGACCAGCGCATCGACCGCGGTCTGGTTCGACCGCAGCGCCTGCAGGGCATAGGCGCCAACGCCGATCAGGACCAGGATCAGGAACGCCGGCGCGAGCTGAACTTTCCAGGACAGCCCGATATTCTTGATCCAGCCGAGCATATCAATCCTTCGATGCGACGATTGCCGGGCAACGCCGGTCGTTGCGTGTCAGAGCTTGTAGATACCCGCACACACAGCCGTGTTATCCACCTTCTCGCAGTACATCTGCTTCGGCTCGACCTTCTTGGTCACCGGATTGACGAATTTGTAGTCCTGCCAGAACGAGGGCTGCTTGGCGGCCATTTCGACCCGCTCCTTGACATAGAGCTTGCCGTCAACGTCCTGCGCATCGATCAGGTCCTTGCCGACGAACTTGGCGTTGGAACCGTGGGCCAGCACCTTGCCGTCGAGCTGATAGACGACGACGTACAGATCGCGATCGATGAAGTCGGCGGCCTTGCCGGTGAATTCCGCGTAGGCCTTTTCAGCACCCTGCCCTTTGATGAAGGTCACGGCTTTCTTGACCATCGCGACGGCTTCGTCCTTGTTGGCGCCATCGGCAGCCGCGGCAGCGCCCGCGAAAATGAGCATGGCAGCCACGCCAGTAACGAGCGACTTGGTTGACCAATTGTTCACGTTATCTCTCCGGATCGACTGATTTGGGACGCGGTCAAAGCACCGCACACGGAATGATTGTCACAAAAGAGCGAATCATCCGTTAAAATGCCTATTAGTAGAGCAACGGGGGTCGGCCACTAGACGTGCCGCCCGGCCGCCACTCCCGACGACCACGCCCATTGAAAATTGAAGCCGCCGAGATGGCCGGTGACGTCGACGACCTCGCCGATGAAATAAAGCCCGGGGACGGATCTGGATTCGAGGGTTTTCGAGGAAAGTCCTGACGTGTCGACACCGCCCAGCGTCACCTCCGCGGTGCGGTAGCCCTCGGTGCCCGCAGGCCTGACGTGCCAGCGTTGCACCGCCGCGGCGACGCCGGTGAGAAGCCTGTCGGAGAAATCGGCGAGGCGGTCCGGGCCTCCGACCCCGCCGGCAATGACCGATGCGAGGCGCCTGGGAACAAAGCCTGAAAGCGCGGTGGCCATTTCCTGCTTCGGATGATCGCGGCGCAGCTCTTTCAGCGCGGCCAGCACATCGATCTCCGGCGCCATGTCGACTACGATGTCCTGGCCTTCGCGCCAATAGGAAGAGATCTGCAGGATCGCCGGCCCGCTCAGCCCGCGATGGGTGAACAGCAGCGCCTCGTCGAAGCTCACCTTGCCGCAACTGACGACGGCGTCGACCGAGACGCCGGACAGATCCTTGAATTTCGCCAGCAACGCCGGATCGAACGTCAACGGCACCAGCGCCGGTCGCGGCGGCACGATCTTCAGCCCGAACTGCTCCGCGATTTTGTAGCCGAATCCGCTCGATCCCATTTTCGGAATCGAGGGACCGCCGGTGGCCACCACCAGCGACCGGCAGCGAAACTCACCCTGATCGGTAACGACGGCAAAGCCGTCTTCGCCTTTCGAGACCTCGGAGATCCGCACTCCCAGCCGCAGCTGCGCACGGGCCTTGCGGCACTCCTCCAGGAGCATGTCGATAATCTGCCGCGACGAGCCGTCGCAGAACAATTGGCCGCGGGTCTTCTCGTGCCAGGCGATGCCGTAACTCTCGACCAGCGCGATGAAATCGTGCTGGGTGTAGCCGCTCAGCGCCGAACGGCAAAAGCGCGGATTGTCCGACAGGAAATTGGCCGGGCTTGTGTGCAGGTTGGTGAAATTGCAACGGCCGCCGCCGGAAATGCGGATCTTCTCGCCGGGGTGCCGCGCCTGCTCGAGCACCAGCACCGAACGCCCGCGCCGGCCGGCGACGCCGGCGCACATCAGGCCCGCGGCGCCCGCCCCCAATATGATGACGTCATGGACGATCGGGTGCGGATGGCGGGCTTGTGTCATTCCACCAGCAGCACATCGACGGCGACCGCGAGCTTCTGCTTGCGCGATCCCACGATGATGCCATCGACCGGCGAGACGTCGGAAAAATCCCGCCCCATGGCGAGTTCGATGTGGTCGTTTTCGACCAGGATGTCGTTGGTCGGATCGAGGCCGATCCACCCCAGGCCCTCGCCGCACCACAGCGAAACCCAGGCATGGGTCGCGTCCGCGCCCTGCAGGCGCGGTTTGCCCGGCGGCGGGATGGTGCGCAGGTAGCCGCTGACATAAGCGGCCGGCAGGCCGAGGCCGCGCAGCCCGGCGATCATCACATGGGCGAAATCCTGGCAGACGCCGTGGCGCTTCTCGAACACCTCCTTGAGCGGCGTCGAGATCACGGTGGCTTTCGAATCGTATCTGAACTCGGTGCGGATCCGGTGCATCAGGTCGACCGCGCCGGCCAGGATCCCGCTTCCCGCCCGGAAGCTTCGTGACGCGTAGGAAGTGACCGGCTGCTGCACCGGCACCAGCGAACTGGCAAAGACGTAACCGATCGGCGACGCCGGCCCGAGGCTGGTGGACTCGAATGCGAGATCGCGCACGCTTTCCCAGGACGGGCTTGGCGCGGCGCGGCCGGGCGCCTGGCGGGAAACCGATACCCGCGACCGCGAGTCGATGCGCAAAGTGCGATGCGGGGCTTCGATCAGGATGCTCTCGGTATGAGTGCCGAAGAAATCGCGCCGCACGTTGCGATCCACCGGCCGCGGCCTGATCTCGACGGAGTGCGAGACCAGTTCCTGCCCGTCGCCGTTCCTCGGCTCCAGCCGCAGCGAGCACCGCGCGAAACTGACGGGGCTTTCGTAAGAGTAGGTGGTGACGTGACGGATATCGTAGATCACGCGAGGCCCGTCAGCTTTTCGGGCCGGCTCGCATTGGGCCCGTGCGGGAAATAATGCAATCCGATGGCATCGGCCAGCGTCAGCAGATCCTGCTCCAGCGCGAACAGCGTCTTGGTATCGAGGCTGGAGGCCTCCGCCGTCGTCAGCGTCGCCTGCAGGGCGACGGCGAGCCGCTGCGGCCGTTCGATCAATCCTCCCTCCTTCAGGGTCGGCAGGCTCGCAATGTGCTCGTTCAGCGCGGCGACCTGAAACGCGACCGAGCGGGGATTGTAGGGATCGAGCACCACGAGGTCGCGCACCGGCGCCAGCAGCGGACCGACCAGGTAGCGCGAGCGATAGGTGATCTGGCAGTCCACCAGCGTCAGCAGGACGTCGAGGTCCTCGCCGCTGGCTTCATCGTAGGCGAACTGGCGCGCGAAACGCATGGTGTTGATGGCGCGCTCGGCGCGGCGGCCCATTTCGAGAAAACGCCAACCGGCGGCGCGGTTCATGTTTTCCTGCGCGAGACCGGCGAAGCTCGCCAGTTCCTGCAGCGTCAGTTCGGCGGCGCTGACGATGCCGTCGTCGTCTTCAACCTCTTGGGCGAGGCGTTCCGCCATTTCGGTGATGACCTGCCAGGCATCCGGCGACAGCCGCTCGCGCAGTGACGTCGCGGTTCGCTGGGCCGATCGCACCAGCGACAGGGCCGAACCGAATCTTTCTTCGCTCTGCAGGGCTTCGGCTGCGATCTTCGCCGACTGCGACCGCGCGGTCTGCGACGTCGCGCCCCATGTCACCAGCAGCCGCTGAATCCGCTCGACCGAATGAAGGGCAGTCGACGACCCCTTGCCCGGATCGCGCTGCGAGGTTCCGAGCGCGCGTATCAGCCGCAGCGTGGCCTCGGCGCGCTCCAGATAGCGGCCGAGCCAGAACAGATTGTCGGCGGCGCGGCTCGGCACCACGCCGGCAATGCGCCGGATTCGCACCGTATCGACCGCCGGCAGCAAGGTGGACGGCGAGACCGCCTTGTCGGACACTACCCAGACGTCCGCCGCCCGCGCGCCGTCGCCCATCGAAACCGCGCGGGCATCAGGTTGGTCGGCGATCCGGCAGAAGCCGCCGGGCATGATGACCCAGCCGTTGGGCGTCGCGGCCGCGAACACCCGCAGCACGAACGGGCGCGGCGTCAGGCGGCCGTTGTCCCACACCGGCGTCGTCGATAGCCGGACCAGCTCCTGGCCGACATAGTCGATGCCGCGATCGGCGATCGCGCTCTTCAGCCGTTCGCGCTCGCTCGGCGAGAGCTCGTTGGCGAGCACGGGCCCGTTGCCCGGGAAACCGGGAACGCCGCGGCCATAGGCTCCCTCGATCGCAAACTCGTCGAGCCGCGACAATACTTCCTCGCGCGCGGATTTCTGGCCGCACCACCAGGTCGCGATATGCGGCATCTTCAGATCTTCGCCGAAGAAGCGCCGGCTGAGACTCGGCAGGAAGCCCAGCAGCGCCCGCGCCTCCATCACGCCCGAGCCCGGCATGTTGGCGACCACGACGCCGTCCTTGCGCAGCACGTCGATCAGGCCGGGTACGCCGAGCTGCGAGGAGGCATCGAGCTCCAGCGGATCGAGCGAATTGGAATCGACCCGACGCAGCAGCACGTCGAGCCGCTTCAATCCGGCGACGGTGCGGATATGAACGCGGTCGCCGCTGACGGCGAGGTCGTCGCCCTCCACCAGCAGGAATCCGAGATAGCGCGCCAGCGTCGCGTGTTCGAAATAGGTTTCGCTGAACTGGCCGGGCGTCAGAAGCCCGATACGCGGCTCGTCGCGGTCGGCGCTGGCGCGCAGCGAGTCGCGGAAGGCTTCGAAGAACGGCGCCACCCTTTCGACGTTCATCGACTTGTAGAGCGAGGCAAAAGCGCGCGACAGCACCAGCCGGTTTTCCAGCGCGTAGCCGGCGCCGGACGGCGCCTGGGTGCGGTCGCCCAGCACCCACCAGCGGCCGTCGGGACCGCGGCCGACATCGGCGGCGTACAGGCTGAGGTATCGGCCGCCCGGCGGTTTGATGCCGCAGACCGCGCGCAGATATTCGTTGCTGCCGGCAATGGCCGCCGCAGGTATCGCGCCCTCCGCCACCAGGCGGCCCTCGCCGTAGAGATCGCTCAGCACCAGCTCCAGCAATTGCGCGCGCTGCGCGATGCCGGCGCTCAGTTGTTGCCAATCGGCATCGTCGACCAGAAGCGGCAGATGGCTCAGCGGCCACAGCCGGTCGGCGGTTTCGCCGGGCGCGCGATAGGTCACGCCGGCTTCCCGCAGATGCCGGTCGGCGGAACCGAAACGCCGCTCGATATCGCCCGGCGTCAGCGCAGCGAAGGCATCGAAGAACCGGGTCCAGACCGCGCGCGGCGCCCCGTCCGGCCCGATATACTCATCGGGAATTCCCGGCAGGCGGGCATAGTCGCGCATCCACTGCGCCACGCGCCGATCGGCCGGGCGGGCCTTGCTTCCCTGACTGTTTGCCCGGCTGTTCTCCTGGCCGTCCTGTCCCGCCATCCCAACTCTCCCGCCCCTTACGGCTATTCAATGCAGGAGCGGCGTCCTCAAGTCGAGTGTCAAAGGAAACTCAATTGTGCGTTCCTCGCGCGGCGGATCGATCTTGCCGGGCGTATGGCCATGGTCCTGAAACCGGGCCAGCCGCCGCGCCTCGGCCTCGTAGGAATTGACCGGCTTGGTCTCGTAGTTTCGCCCGCCGGGGTGCGCCACGTGATAGACGCAGCCGCCCAGCGAGCGGCCGTTCCAGGTATCAATTAAATCAAATGTCAGCGGGGCGTGAACCGGGATGGTCGGGTGCAGCCCGGAGGCCGGCTGCCAGGCCTTGAAGCGGACGCCCGCCACCGCCTCGCCGGAGCGGCCGGTTTCGGTCATCGGCAGCCGCCGGCCATTGCAGGTGACGACGTGGCGGCCCTCGACAAAGCCCGATGCCTTGACCTGCAGCCGCTCGACCGACGAATCGACATAGCGCACGGTGCCGCCAGCTGATCCCTCTTCGCCGAGAACGTGCCAGGGCTCCAGCGCCTGACGCACTTCCAGCGCGACGCCGCCGTGATGAACCCGACCGAACACGGGAAAGCGGAATTCGAGCTGCGCGGCATACCAGTCCGGTGAAAAGTCGTAGCCGGACTGCTTCAACTCCGTGAGCACGTCCAGAAAGTCTTCCCAGAGAAAATGCGGCAGCATGAAGCGATCATGCAGTGTGGTGCCCCAGCGCACGAACTTGCCCGTCTGCGGTTCGCGCCAGAGCTTTGCGATCAGCGCCCGGATCAGCAGTTGCTGGGCCAGCGACATGCGCGGGTCGGGCGGCATTTCCAATGCGCGGAATTCGACCAGCCCGAGCCGGCCGGTGGGACCGTCGGGCGAATAGAGCTTGTCGATGCAGATTTCCGCGCGGTGGGTGTTGCCGGTGATATCGACCAGGATGTGCCGGAACAGGCGATCGACCAGCCATAGCGGCGCCGCGGTCCCGGGCGGCGGCACGTGGGAAAGCGCGATCTCCAGTTCATAGAGGCCGTCATGCCGGGCCTCGTCGATGCGCGGCGCCTGGCTGGTGGGGCCGATGAACATGCCCGAGAACAGATAGGACAGCGACGGATGCCGCTGCCAGTACAACACCAGGCTCTTCAGCAAATCGGGGCGACGCAGGAACGGCGAGTCCGCAGGCTTGCTGCCGCCGACCACCACATGATTGCCGCCGCCGGTACCGGTGTGGCGGCCGTCGACGAGGTACTTGTTGGCCCCGAGCCGGACCTGGGCCGCGTCTTCATAGAGACCGAAGGTGATATCGACGGCCTCGCGCCAGCTCGACGCCGGCTGGATATTGACTTCGATCACGCCGGGATCGGGCGTTACCTTGATCACCTCGACGCGCGGGTCGAACGGCGGCGGATAGCCCTCGACATGGACCTGCATCTGCATTTCTTCTGCTGTGGCCTCCACCGCCGTCACCAGCTCGAGATAATCCTCGAGCTTCTCCACCGGCGGCATGAAGGCGCAGAGAATGCCGTCGCGGATCTCGATTGACATCGCGGTGCGCACGCCGCCGCCGACGCCCTTGAGTTGCTGCTCGTGCACCTCCTGATGCGGCGCGCTCCCGGCCGATGCGGTGACGTCATACGCCGGCAGTGCGTCGCGCGGCTCCAGCGGATCCTGCTCGACGATATAGGGATATTCATCGGCCGGGATATGCGGCAATGACGCGATCGGCAGCCGCAATCCGAGCGGGGAATCGCCAGGGGTCAGGAACAGGTTGCCGCGGCGAAGTTTCCAGCGCTCGCTCTTCCAGCGCGAGGCCTTGCTTGCCTCGGCGTTCCAGCGCTGGATCGGCAGCACGAATCCCTTCGGGGTGTTCAGTCCCTGATCGAACACCCGCGCCATGCGCGAGCGCTCTTCCGGATCGGAAAGTTTGGAATCGCCGGGATCGACGTTTGGCGGCAGTGCCGCTTCCTTCTGCAGCCAGTGCGAGGGATCCTCAAACGCCGGCAGGATGTATTCGGGGTCGATGCCGAGTTTCTTCGCCGTGCCTTCCGCGAAGCGCTCGGCGTCCTGGATCCGGGCCCGGTGCGGGCGTTCGATGGTCGCGATCAGATCCGGATTCTTCCAGATCGGTACGCCGTCCTTGCGCCAATAGAGCCCGAACGCCCAGCGCGGCAGGCTTTCGCCGGGATACCATTTGCCCTGCCCGTAATGCAGCAATCCGCCCGGCGCGAAACGCGTCCGCAACTTGCGTATCAGGTCGTCGGCAAGCCCTCGCTTGGTTGGGCCGACCGCGGCAATATTCCATTCCGGCGATTCCAGGTCGTCGACCGACACGAAGGTCGGCTCGCCGCCCATGGTCAGGCGCACGTCGCCGGCCTTCAGGTCGGCATCGACCTTTTCGCCGAGCGCGTCGAGACGCGCCCATGATTCATCCGAAAACGGCCGGGTGATCCGCGGCGCTTCGCGGATCCGCCTGACGTTCATCTCGAAGCCGAATTCGACATTGGCGAATCCGACCGCGCCCGAGATCGGCGCGGCCGAACGATAATGCGGCGTGGCCGCAACGGGAATGTGCCCCTCGCCGGTCAGCATGCCCGAGGTGACGTCGAAGCCGATCCATCCCGCACCGGGCAGATAGACCTCGGCCCAGGCGTGCAAGTCGGTAAAGTCGTTCTCGACCTCGCGCGGTCCCTCGACCGGATCGATGTCGGGGCGCAACTGAATGAGGTAGCCGGAGACGAAGCGCGCGGCGAGCCCGAGATGGCGCAGCGTTTGAATCAGCAGCCACGCCGAGTCGCGGCACGATCCCGCGCCGGACGCCAGCGTCTCTTCCGGGGTCTGGATGCCCGGCTCCATGCGGATGATGTAGCGGACCTGGTCGCGCAATTTCGAATTGAGATCGACCAGGAAATTGACCGTGCTAGCCGCCTCGCGCGGAATGCCCGCCAGGTATTTCGCAAACAGCGGGCCGGGCTCGATGGTCGCCAGATATGGCGCCAGCTCGGTCTTGAGATCGTTGGGATAGGTGAACGGAAAACTGTCGGCATAGGGCTCGACGAAGAAATCGAACGGATTGATCACGGTCATCTGCGCCGTGAAATCGACCTCGATCTTCAGCTCGCTGGCCTTCTCCGGAAACACGAAGCGGGCCAGCCAGTTGCCTTGCGGGTCCTGCTGCCAGTTCACGAAATGATTTGAGGGCGTGACCTTGAGCGAATAGCTCAGGATCGGCGTGCGGGTGTGCGGCGCCGGGCGCAGGCGTATGGTTTGCGGGCCGAGGTCGATCGGTCGATCATATTTGTAGTGCGTGACGTGATGTAGTGCGACGAAGATCGACACAGGCGGGCTACTCCAGCAGCTTTTTTAAGCAGAACACTGGTTCCGGTGTGGATCAAGCATTAACAACGGGCAGCGGGTGCCTATGGGACGTGCTTGGCTAAGGGCGAATAGCGAGTGGTGAATGGAACTATTCCCTATTCGCCACTCCCTATTCGCCATTCGCTTACCTACATCGTCGCTCCCAACACCCAGGGCGCGAACTCCGCGCCGCCGAAATCAAAACTCTCGCTCTTGGTCGGCTGGCCCGAGGCAGTCTTGAGCATGAGATCAAAGATGCGCTGGCCGCATTGCTGCACCGTCTCCTCGCCATCGAGGATGGTGCCGCAATTGACGTCCATGTCGTCTTCCATCCGCTTGTACATCGCCGAGTTGGTGGCGAGCTTGATCGAGGGCGCGGGCTTGCAGCCGAACACGCTGCCCCGGCCGGTGGTGAAGCAGACGAGGTTGGCGCCGCCGGCCACTTGCCCGGTGGCCGCGACCGGGTCGTAGCCCGGCGTGTCCATGAAGACGAAGCCCTTCTTGGTGACGGCTTCGGCGTAATTCAGAACGTCGACCAGATTGGTGGTGCCGGCTTTCGCCATCGCGCCGAGCGATTTTTCCAGGATCGTGGTGAGCCCGCCGGCCTTGTTGCCGGGGCTCGGATTGGCGTTCATCTCAGCGCCCTCGCGCGCGGTGTATTCCTCCCACCAGCGCATCAGCCCGACCAGCTTCTCGCCGACCTCGCGGCTCACCGCGCGGCGTGTGAGCAGATGTTCGGCGCCGTAGGTCTCCGGCGTTTCCGACAGGATCACGGTGCCGCCGTGTCGCACCAGAAGATCGCTCGCTGCGCCCAGCGCCGGATTGGCGGAGACGCCGGAGTATCCGTCGGAGCCGCCGCATTGCAGCGCCACCGTCAATTCGCTGGCGGGTACGGGTTCGCGCTTCACTTTGTTGGCGTCGGTGAGCGCCTCGCGCACGAAGGCAACGCCGGCTTCCACGGTCTTGCGGGTGCCGCCGACTTCCTGAATGTCCATCGCGCGCAAACGGCCGGCGAGTTTCTGCTCCTGCATCAGCCCGCCGATCTGGTTGACCTCGCAGCCCAGCCCCAGCACGATCACGGCGGAAAAATTCGCATGCCGCGCATAGCCGCCGAGCGTGCGCCGCAGCAGCGTCAGCGGCTCGTCCTGCGTCATGCCGCAACCGGTCTTGTGGGTCAGCGCGACCACGCCGTCGACATTGGGAAAGTCGGCCAGCGGATTGTCGCCGGTGAACGGATTCTTCTTGAAAACGTCGGCGACCATGCCGGCGACATGCGCGCTGCAGTTCACCGAGGTGAGGATGCCGATGTAGTTGCGGGTCGCCACCCGCCCGTCGGGACGGCGGATACCCTCGAAGGTCGCGGGCAGATCGAAGTTCGGCACAGGCTTCACGTCCACCCCGAAGGCGTAGTCCTTGGAGAAATCGCCCATGCCGCAATTCTGGGTGTGAACATGCTGGCCCGGCGCGATCGGCGCGGTGGCAAAACCGATGATCTGGCCGTAGCGGCGGATCGGCTCGCCCACTGCGATTCCGCGGATCGCCACCTTGTGGCCGGCCGGAATCCGCTCGAGCGTGGTGACGCCGTCGGCCACCACCATGCCGGGCGGCAGGCTCGCGCGCGCGATCAGCACGCCATCATCGGGATGCAGGCGGATAACGGGAGCCGGGGCCATATGAATTTCTCCTCGTGCCTAACAGACGGACCTCATCCTGAGGAGCAGGCGCAGCCTGCGTCTCGAAGGATGGCCACAAAAATGCTCAATGCCCTCGTGCTTCGAGACGGCCTTTCAGGCCTCCTCAGCATGAGGGCATTGTAGCACAGTCTTACCTTACGCCTTGCCGCCGGAATCCTTGCGGGTCTGCGCCACCTGCATCTTGGCATAGGTCATCATCAGCCCGCTCTCGTTCGACAGCGTCACGAGCTTGAAGCCCATATTGATCGCGCGCACCGCGCCCTCGGCGCCCGAGCAGTGAATGCCCGGATGGAGGCCGCGCTTGCCGCACTCCTTTACGATCTTCTCGTAGATCTTGAGAATTTCCGGCTCGTCGCGGTCGAGCTTCGGCACCAGCCCGTAGGAGAAGCCGAGATCGGACGGACCGATATAGACGCCGTCGATACCCTCGACATCGAGGATCGATTCCATGTTCCCGACCGCGGTCTTGGTTTCCATCATCGGCAGCAGCACGATCTCGTCGTTGGCGGTCTGCTGATAGGCGCCGGCCGAACCGTACATGCCGGAACGGATCGGGCCGTTCGAACGCGTGCCGCGCGGCGGATATTTGGCGTATGAGACGAGGTTCTCCGCCTCCTGCCTGGTGTTGACCATCGGACAGATCACGCCATAGGCGCCGCCGTCGAGCACCTTGCCGATGATGCCGGGCTCGTTCCAGGGCACGCGGACCATCGGCGTCACCGGATGACCGTTCATCGCCTGAAAGCATTGCACCATCGACTGATAGTCCTGCACTCCGTGCTGCATGTCGACGGTGACGCTGTCGAAGCCGCATTGCGCGATCACTTCGGCAGAAAAACCCGATGGGATCGCCAGCCAGGCGTTCACCACCGCCTTGCCCGAGGCCCAGACTTTCTTGACGTTGTTGGTTGTCATTGATCGCGTTTCCTTTTGTGATCGTTGCAATCGGATTGAGATTCCTGGAGCCGCCTAACTCACGGCCCTCTGGATGCTGACTTCGCTGACGCCGACCTCACGGGCGGTATTGACGATCGCCGCCCAGGTATCATCAGGCAAGGGCACGCCGTTCCTGGTGCGGTCGGCGCGCATCTTCCGCTCGGGGTCGCCGGGGATCAGCACGGCATCGACGCCGGCGACCGGCTTGGTCGCCCGGATGAAGTCGGCATAGCGCGAGATTTCGCCGTCGAAGAAATTGCCGGTGTCGACCACCTTGGGATCGATATAGATCGCGAGCATGCCGTTGGCAAAGCGCCGGTCCGGCGCGGTGGCGCCGGTGCCGGTCAAGGCGCCGCCGAGCAGCTCGCAGATGAAGGCCAGCCCCGAGCCCTTGTGCTCGCCGAACGCGCGGATCGCGCCGGTCCCTTTGGTATGGTCGCGCGGCCCCTCGGCCGTGTGCGGCCCGTACAGCACGGCCGGATCTTCACTCAGCATGCCGTCGGCGTCGATCAGCGCGCCCTTCGGCAACTTCTTGCCGCCGCGGCTGGCGACCAGCACCTTGCCTTCGGCGACGATCGAGGTGGCGAAATCGAGCACGATCGGGTCCTGGCCCTGGCGCGGAATGCCGACGCAGTAAGGCGCGGTCGACAGCCGCTTCTCGACGCCGCCGTAAGGCGCGACCAGCAGCGAGCCCGCGGCGTTGACGAAGTGGACCGAGACCAGTCCTTCGGCCGCCGCCATTTCCGCCCAGTCGCCGACCCGGCCGATATGTCCGGCATTGCGCAACGCCACCGCTGCGAGGCCCGCCTTCCTGCATTTCTCGATGCCGATCCTGACCGCCTGCGGCGTGACGGTCTGCCCGTAACCGAATTTGCCGTCGACCACCGCCAGCGACGGCGTATCGACCACGACCTCGGCGGTCTGGTTCGGCACCACAGAGCCCATCTTCTTCCATCTGATGTAGACCGGCACCCGGATGACGCCGTGGCTGTCGTGTCCGGTGAGATTGGCCGTCGTCAGATAGGTCGCGATGCGCCTGGCTTCTTCAGGCGAAGATTCCGAATGGGTGAAAACTTCAGCAACGAAATTGATGAGATTTGGAACCTGGATAGTGACCATGTGCGGATTTTCGCCTGTCCTCGTACCGGGGCCGGCCGCACCGTTGACGGCGAACCCTCAAACTCCCACGCCGGTTTTCATGACCGGCTTGCGGCCACTTTGAACGAAAAATCGCGTGCGTGTCTATGGCTTCGGCCGTGATCGCAGCATGATTACGATCATTTGCCCGGCCGCTATGCATGGTGCCGATAGCATGATGTGGCATCATGCAAATTTGCGCTCACTCGTCCGTCTCCGCGCTCGCTTCATCCGCTGCTTCCATTCCCGAGAGGCTACCCTCCAGCACCCCGAGCATGTCCTGTAGCTCGGCGAGCTTGCGGGCGCCGTAACGTTTGGTGATGGCGGCATAGATCGCTTCCGACGACGGCGCCACCGCCTCGATCAGCTTGAGGCCTTTCGCCGAGATCGACACCACGGCGCGGCGCAGATCCGACTTCGCGGCCTCGCGCTCGATCAGGTGCCGCGCTTCGAGGTCGCGCAGAATCCGCGACAGGCTCGGCCCCAGCAGAAAGGCTGTGCGCGCGAGCTCGGTGACCTCGATGGTCTCGACCGCCGCCAGCGCACGCAGGATCCGCCATTGTTGTTCGGTGAGCCCGTGATGGCGCAGCGACGGGCGAAACTGCCGCATCACGGCCTCACGGGCGCGCAACAGCGACATCGGCAGCGAACGGGAGAAGTCACGCATCGGCACCCGCCGCACGGCGGGTGCGCCGGCCGGATCGGAGCCGTTGTTTCCTGAGGATTTCTTCCGAGCCATGGCCGATCGGGCGTCCTTCAGTTTGCGCTGCAACAAAGTCTCATTCGGTTTGCGCCGATACATTTAACATGTTAATCATATTCCGGCATCCTCTTTTTCGCCGGTCCCGCATGGCCCTTTCCGCAGACGAAATCCGCAGCGCCGCCGAACGGCTCGATCAGGCGGAGAAGACCAAGCAGCAGATCCGGCAGCTCTCGCTGGACCATCCCGGCATCACCATCGCCGACGCCTATGCGATCCAGAAGGCGTGGGTCGCGATCAAGGTCGCGCAGGGCCGCGTCGTCAAAGGCCACAAGATCGGCCTGACCTCGAAGGCGATGCAGAGCGCACTCAATATCGACGAGCCGGATTCCGGCATCCTGCTCGACGACATGTTCTTTGCCGATGGCGGCCTCGTGCCCTCGGACCGCTTCATCGGCACGCGGGTCGAGGCCGAACTCGCCTTCGTCATGAAGCAGCGGCTCAGCGGGCCGGACTGCACCATGTTCGACGTCCTCAATGCGACGGATTTCGTCGTCCCAGCGCTCGAAATCCTCGATACCCGAATCGAGCGGGTCGATCCCGTGACCAAGTCGACGCGAAAAATTTTCGACACCATCGCCGACAACGCGGCCAACGCCGGCATCGTGCTCGGCGGCCGCCCGTTGCGCCCGCTGGATGCCGACCTGCGCTGGATCGGCGCCTTGTGCTATCGGAACGGCCAATTGGAAGAGACCGGCCTTGCCGCCGGCGTGCTCAATCATCCCGCCACCAGCGTGGCCTGGCTCGCCAACAAGATCGCGCCGAATGGGCTTGCGCTCGAAGCGGGGCAAGTGGTGCTGGCGGGATCGTTCATCCGTCCGATCGAGACCCGCAAAGGCGACACCATTCAGGCCGACTATGGTCCCTATGGCACGGTGAGCTGCTACTTCGCTTGAAGCAATCAGCACAATCGCTGGAGTAAACAGGACATGCCGCATTTCACCATCGAATATTCCGCCAATCTCGACGGCCGCGTCGAGATGGCCGAAGTCGTCGAGGTGATCCGCAAGGCCGCGGTGGAGACCGGGATCTTTCCGCTCGGGGGGATTCGCGTCCGCGCCATCAGGTGCGAGCACTACGCCATCGCCGACGGCAACCCGCAGCTCGGCTTTCTCGCCATGGTACTGCGGCTCGGCGAGGGCCGCGATCTCGCCACCCGAAAGGCGGCCGGCGAACATATTTTCAAAGTGCTTTCCGCCTATCTCGATCCGGTATTCGCGGGGAGCAAATTCGCGCTGTCGTTCGACATGCAGGTCAACGACAAGGAAACCAGCTGGAAGCGCAACAACATCCACGACGCCCTGAAAGTGGAGATCGCCAATGGATAAAGCCACGCCGAACGATCTGTTCCAGGCCAATCGCGACCGCGCCGCACCCTTGCTCAAGCAACTGCGGGCCGACGGCATCGGACACATGATCGACGGCAAGACCGTGCCGTCTTTCTCGGGCGACAGCTTCGAGACCAGATCGCCGGTCGATGACGCGGTGCTCACGACCGTCGCCCGCGGCGGGGCTGAGGACATCGACCGCGCCGCCACCGCGGCCGCGCTGGCGTTCAAGTCCTGGCGCGACATGCCCGCGAACATGCGCAAGAAGCTGCTGCACCGGGTCGCCGACGCCATCGAGGAACGCGCCGACGACATTGCGGTGCTGGAATGCATCGATACCGGCCAGGCCCACAGGTTCATGGCCAAGGCCGCGATTCGGGCTGCGGAGAATTTCCGATTCTTCGCCGACAAATGCGCCGAGGCCCGCGATGGCCTCAACACGCCGAGCGAGGAGCACTGGAACATCTCCACACGCGTTCCGATCGGGCCGGTCGGCGTGATCACGCCGTGGAATACGCCGTTCATGCTGTCGACATGGAAGATTGCGCCGGCGCTGGCGGCCGGCTGCACGGTGGTGCACAAGCCGGCGGAATGGTCGCCGATCACGGCCGACCTGTTGGCGAAACTGGTGAAGCAGGCCGGCGTGCCCGACGGCGTCCTCAACACCGTGCACGGCATCGGCGAGGAAGCCGGCAAGGCGCTGACCGAGCATCCCGCAATCAAGGCGATCGGCTTCGTCGGCGAAAGCGCGACGGGATCTGCGATCATGGCGCAGGGCGCGCCGACCTTGAAGCGCGTGCATTTCGAACTCGGCGGCAAGAACCCGGTGATCGTGTTCGACGACGCCGATCTCGACCGCGCGCTCGATGCGGTCGTGTTCATGATCTACTCGCTCAACGGCGAGCGCTGCACCTCGTCGAGCCGGCTGCTGGTCCAGGACAGTATCGCCGGGAAGTTCATCGAAAAGCTCACCGCGCGCGTCAAGGCGCTGAAGGTCGGCCATCCGCTCGATCCCGCAACCGAAATCGGGCCGCTGATCCACGAGCGCCATCTCGCCAAGGTCTGCTCGTACTTCGACATCGCCCGGAAGGACGGCGCCGTGATCGCGGCCGGCGGCAAGGCTCATGACGGCCCCGGCGGCGGGCATTACGTGCAGCCGACGCTGGTCACCGGCGCGCACGCCAAGATGCGGGTGGCGCAAGAAGAAGTGTTCGGGCCGTTCCTCACCGTGATCCCGTTCCGCGACGAGAAGGACGCCGTCGAGATCGCCAACGGCGTGCAGTACGGCCTCACCGGCTATGTCTGGACCGGCGACATGGGACGCGCGCTGCGCGTCGCCGACGCGCTGGAGGCCGGCATGATCTGGCTGAATTCCGAAAACGTCCGTCATCTGCCGACGCCGTTCGGCGGCATGAAATCGTCCGGCATCGGCCGCGACGGCGGCGACTACTCCTTCGACTTCTACATGGAGACCAAGCACGTCTCGCTGGCGCGGGGCACGCACAAGATTCAGAAGCTGGGCTCGCCTTCATCCTGAGGAGCGCGCGCCTGCGCGCGTCTCGAAGGATGGACCGCGGGCCTCATGGTTCGAGACGGCGCTGAAGAAGCGCCTCCTCACCATGAGGACGGACAAATCTGCGAACTGGGACAAACATATGCCGATACCGACACACGTCTTCGATCCGCCGTTCAACATCATCCGCTGCAGCCACGTCGTGCTCGATGTGACGGACCTCAACGCCTCCAGCGCGTTCTATGCAACCACCGTCGGGCTGCATGTCGAGGATCGCGACGACAGAGCGGTTTACCTGCGCGGCAGCGAGGAGCATCAGCATCACTCGCTGGTGCTGCGCAAGGCGCCTGCCGCCGCCTGCAACCGGCTGGGGTTCAAGGTCGGCAACGAAAACGATCTCGACAAGGCGGCCGCCTTCTTTTCCGAGAACGGCGTCACTTACGGGTTCACCGAGCAGCCGTTCCAGGGCCGCACGCTGCACTTCACCGACCCCTTCGGCTTCCAGATCGAACTCTACGCCTCGATGGAAAAGCGCCCGCATTTGCTGCGACGCTACGACCTCTACAAGGGCTGCCACCCGCAGCGGCTCGACCACTTCAACGTGTTCGCCGCCGAGGTTCAGGACACCGTCGATTTTTACGCGCGATTGGGCTTCCGCCTCACCGAGTATGGCGAGGAAGACGGGCCGAACGGGCGCATCGCCGCGGCCTGGATGCATCGCAAGGGCAACGTACACGACTTCGCCATCACCAACGGCAAGGGCCCTCGCCTGCACCATTTCGCCTTCTGGGTGCCGACCGCGATGAACATCCTGCACCTGTGCGACGTGATGGCCTCGAGCGGCTTCCTCAAGAACATCGAGCGCGGACCCGGCCGTCACGGCATTTCCAACGCCTTCTTTCTCTATGTCCGCGACCCCGACGGCCATCGCCTGGAACTCTACACCAGCGACTACTTCACCGGGGATCACGACCACGAACCGATGCGCTGGTCGCTGAAGGACCCGCGGCGGCAGACGCTGTGGGGCGCGCCGGCGCCGCGCTCCTGGTTCGAGCAGGGATCGCCGTTTACCGGACAGGCGGTCCGCGAGCCGCTGTTCGTCGCCGACGTCACCATTGCCGACTGATTTCCCGATCGTATCGGATAGCTGATGACTTTTCCCCGCCTCGCCACCTACTCCACCGACGGATCGACAAAGTACGGCGCGGTCGTCGATGGCGGCATCGTCAATCTCTCCGCGAAATTCGCCAGGCAATACCCGACGCTGCGCGAGGTGATCGCCGCAGGCGCGCTGACGAGGCTGGCCGAGGAAGCCGCGCGGCATCAGCCTGACCATGCGCTGGACGCCATCACCTGGCTGCCGCCGATTCCCGCGCCGGAAAAAATCATCTGCATCGGCGTAAATTACCCGGATCGTAACGCCGAATATAAGGACGGCCAGGATGCGCCGAAATATCCGAGCATGTTCATGCGCACGCCTCGCTCCTTTGTCGGCCACAACACGCCGCTGGTGCGGCCGCGCGCCTCGACACAGCTCGATTACGAAGGCGAACTGGTGCTCGTGATCGGCAAGGCCGGCCGCCACATTCCGGAAAGCGCGGCGCTCGATTACATTGCCGCCGTCACGCTGTGCAACGAGGGCACCATCCGCGACTGGGTCCGGCACGCCAAGTTCAATGTCACGCAAGGCAAGAACTTCGACTCTACCGGCAGCCTCGGCCCCTGGCTGGTGCCTTACACCGATGAAAGGCAGATCGCGGATATCCGGCTGACGACACGGGTCAACGGCGAGACGCGGCAGGACGACCGCACCGGCCGCTTGATCTTCGGCTTCCGCTATCTCATCAACTATCTCTCGACCTTTACGACGCTGGTGCCCGGCGACGTCATCGTCACGGGCACGCCGACCGGCGCCGGCGCGCGGTTCGATCCGCCGCGCTATCTCAAGCCCGGCGACGTCGTCGAGGTCGAGGCCGAAAACATCGGCGTGCTGCGCAACGGCGTGATCGACGAGGCCCCATGATTTTTCCTGCGAGCGATTGGACAAGACAATGACGGTGAGTTCCGGCGGCGAAGCGATTGTCAGCGGCCTGGTCGCGCACGGCGTCGATACCGTGTTCGGCCTGCCCGGCGCGCAGATCTACGGCCTGTTCGACGGGTTTCATCGGGCGCAGCTCAAGGTGATCGGCGCGCGGCATGAGCAGGCTTGCGGCTACATGGCCTTTGGCTATGCGCGATCGTCGGGCCGGCCCGGCGTGTTCAGCGTGGTGCCCGGCCCGGGCGTGCTCAACGCCGGCGCCGCGCTACTCACCGCGCTCGGATGCAACGAACCGGTGCTGTGTCTCACCGGACAGGTGCCGACGCAATTCCTCGGCAAGGGCCGCGGCCATCTGCACGAGATGCCGGACCAGCTGGCCACGCTCCGCACCTTCGTGAAATGGGCCGACCGCATCGAATACCCCGATAACGCGCCGGCGCTGGTCAGCCGCGCCTTCCAGGAAATGCGGTCGGGCCGGCCCGGGCCCGCCGCGCTGGAAATGCCCTGGGACGTCTTCACCCAGCGCGCGGCAACCGGCCCGTCAAAGCCGCTCGATCCGTTGCCGGCGCCACTGCCCGATCCGGACCGCATCAAGGCCGCCGCGGCGCTGATCGCCGGCAGCAAGACGCCGATGATCTTCGTCGGCAGCGGCGCCATTCACGCTCGCGATGAAATCCTGGAACTGGCCGAGCTGATCGACGCGCCCGTGGTGGCATTCCGCAGCGGCCGCGGCATCGTCTCCAACGCCCATGAACTGGGATTGACGATGGCGGCGGCCTATCGGCTGTGGCCAAAGACCGACCTGATGATCGGGATCGGCACCCGCATGGAACTGCCGGCCTCAACGTTCCGATGGCCGTTTCAGCCGGCCGGCCTGAAATCCATTCGTATCGATATCGATCCGTCGGAGATGCGCCGCTTGACGCCGGACGCCGCCGTGGTCGCCGACGCCCAGGCCGGCACGCGCGAACTGCTCGCGGCGGTGAGAAAGGCCGGTTACACCAGGACCAGCGGCCGCCGCGCCACGATCCGCGAGGCCTCGGCGGCGGCGCTGCGTGAGATCCAGTCGGTACAGCCGCAGATGGCCTACCTGAACATCCTGCGCGAGGTGCTGCCGTCGAACGCCATCGTCACCGACGAACTGTCGCAAGTCGGCTTTGCCTCCTGGTACGGTTTCCCGGTCTACGAGCCGCGCACCTTCATCACCTCGGGCTATCAGGGCACGCTCGGCTCAGGTTTCCCAACCGCGCTCGGCGCCAAGGTCGCGAATCCAAATACTCCCGTGGTCGCGATCACGGGCGACGGCGGCTTCATGTTCGGCGTGCAGGAACTCGCCACCGCCGTGCAGTTCAACATCGGCGTGGTGACGCTTGTGTTCAACAACAATGCCTATGGCAATGTGCGGCGCGACCAGCGCGAGCGTTTCGAGGGGCGCGTGGTGGCATCCGACCTGGTCAATCCGGATTTCGTCAAGCTCGCTGAATCCTTCGGCGTCGGCGCGGCCCGCGTCACCTCGCCGGATCATTTCCGCTCAGCACTTGAAAAGGCGCTGGCGCATGGCGGGCCCTATCTGATCGACGTCGAAGTGCCCAGAGATTCGGAAACCACGCCGTGGACGTTCATTCACCCGGCGAAGCCGTGAGATCCCTCATGGTGAGGAGGCGCTTCTTCAGCGCCGTCTCGAACCATGAGAGCCATGATACATCCATCCTTCGAGACGCCGCGCAAGTGCGCGGCTCCTCAGGATGAGGGCCCTACACCCTCCGCACCTGCATACCCTGCTGCACCCGCGACGCCGCGATCACCAGCAACCCCGCGCCGGCGACCGACCAGCACGCCACCGGCGCCCACTGCAGCAGCGGGGCGTATTCCGGCAGCTTCTGCAGGCCGCCCGCGACCGCCGCCATCCGCGCGAAGGTGGCGAGCGCCAGCGCTGAAAACACCAGCCCCACCACCTTGCCCTCGGCGCCGGTATCCCCGATCGCCAGCGCGGCGGCGACCGCGCTCATCAGCATGCAGCCCCAGGCCGCACCGGCGACGAACTGCGCCGCAATCAGCATGTTGAGATTGCCCGCGAGCTCCGCGCCGAGCACCGCCAGGGCGCCGAGCAGGCCGGCGGCGCCCATCACGATCAAGCCGCCGCGATGCTTGACCACCACGCTGGCCGGAAACATCGCGATGTTGAAGCCGATCCAGAACACCGGCAGCAGCCACTGCAGGTCGTCCGGCTTGGCGAAACGCAGGAAGAACGGCGCGCTGTTGATGCTGAAATGCAGTTGATAGCCCAGCGAGAGAAGCACCATCGATGCGATGAAGAACATCGGCATCTGGCCGAGCGGCTTTGCGGGCTCGGCCGGCTTTTGCGCAGACAAAGGCTGCTGCGACAGATCGCGCTCGACCCTGGACAAGGCCAGCGCGGTGAGCAGCAACACCACGGCGGAAATCACGAAGGGAAGCCGCGCGTCGTGATTGCGCAGCACCACGCCGAGATAGGGCGACACCGCGCCGGCCAAACCGTAACCGAGCATCGCCAGCGCCGACAGAAACGGAATCGCCGGCTTGGCGCGGTGCTTGCCGAGCAAGGTAAGCGGCGGCGCGCGCAGCGCCGACGAAGTGACGACCCAGACCACGATCAGCGTGATGAACCAGACCTGCGCGCCCGGGCCGGTGCCGGCGACGAACGGCAGCGCCACGAAGGCCGCACAGGAGACCGCCGTGACGATGCCGACGAACGCACCGAGCCGGCCGACGAAGGGCGCGATCCTGTCGGCGGCGATCCCCATCGCGGTATCGGTGATGGTGAAGATCGCCTGATCCAGCATCAGGATGAGGATCACGGCCGTCGGCGCGATCCCGACCTGCGCGGCGAGCTTCGGCAGATAGATCACGTAGGTGGTCCAGCCCAGCGTGAATACCAGCTGCAGGACCGCGAGATAGACGCCGGTCCGGTTGGTGGTCGCGTCGGCCGTCATTGCGGTATCGCTCATGGTCGCCTCCCAGCGCGGGAAGCATAGACCGGAGGAGGCTTTGATGGAAAGCAGCCTTAGCGCGCCTTGCGGAAGGTCAGGTTGATGCGTTGCCGCCCCAGCACGGCGTGCTCGCCGTCGGCGAGCGGCGCTATGCCGTGAAACGCCAGCCGCGCCGGCCCGCCCCATACCACGACGTCGCCATGCTCCAGCCGAAACCGGCGTGGTTTGTCGCTGCGCTGCAGGCCCCCGAACAGAAAGATCGCGGGCAGGCCCAGCGACACCGAGACGATCGGCGCGCCGAAATCCTGCTCGTCCTTGTCCTGATGCAGCGACATCCGCGCGCCCGGCTGGTAGCGGTTGATCAGGCAGGCATCCGGCAAGAAGCCGACGAATCCGGCCGCGGCCGCCGCCTGCGCGGCCAACGCGTGAAGCGATGGCGGCATCGAAGGCCATGGCTTGCGGGATTCCGGGTCGACACCGTCGTAACGGTAGCCGGCGCGATCGGTCACCCAGCCGGCGCTGCCGCAATTGGTCATCGCCACCGACATCTGATGGCCGCCCGGCGTCATCATGTGGCGAAACGGCGCCTGCTCGACGATCCCTCCGACGTCGGCGATCAATTCGACTTCGAACGGCCTGGCGAAGCCGCGCAGCAGCACGGCGCCCTCCGCCATCGCCTCCCGCGACGGGCGGACATCGGGAACACCTTCGAACAGATCAGCTGTCAATAAACCCGCGCTCACTTCGCATCGTGAAAGATCACACCGACGGTGTGGCGGTGACCGGAGCGGATCCGGCTCACACCGTGGCGGAGATTAACCCGGTACACCCCGCGCGTCCCCTGCACCGGCCTGACATGCACGGCAAAAGCCACCGCATCGCCCTGCGCCAGCGGCACCACTTCGGGCCGCGACTGCATCCGCGGCCGCTGCTCGGTCAGCACGAACTCGCCGCCGGTGAAATCGCGGCCCGGTTCCGACAACAGGATCGCGACCTGCAGCGGAAACACATGTTCGCCGTAGAGATCCTGATGCAGGCAATTGTAGTCGCCGGTTTCGTATCGCAGCAGCAGCGGCGTCGGCCTGACCTGGCCGGCGTCGTGGCAACGCTTCAGGAACGCGTCGTGGATTTCGGGGTAACGGATATCGATGCCCATCGCCTCGTTCCAGCGATTGGCGACGCCACGAAGCCGGGCATAGAGCGCCGGGCGCAGCGCCGCGATCACAGGGGGCAACGGATAGGAAAAATACTTGTACTCGCCTCGCCCGAAGCCGTGGCGTCCCATCACCACCCGGCTGCGGAATTGGCTGTCGTCCGGATAGAGCGCGGCCAGCGCGCGGCATTCTTGCGGCGAGAGCAAGCTCTTCAGGACGGCGCAGCCCTGGGCGTCGAGATCCGCAGTCGCCTGCGCCCAGTCGATGGCATCGACACGCGCGGGGATGCCAGAAGATGGCGCGGGATGGATGATGGCTTTTGCGGTTGATTTCATGGACGGCAGTTTCGCAAATTGACCCAACTCGCGCCACCCGATTTCCGAACTATCGGGCTGTCGTCCCTGCGAAAGCAGGGACCCATAACCACAATTCTCCGTGGTTGGCCCCGCTGCGGTCCCATCTTGTCGCAACAACAAACGACGGTGGCTATGGGTCCCCGCGTGCGCGGGGACGACGCTATCCCAGCACCGGCAGCACGATCACATCATAGGCGTGCCGGATGCTGCGCTTGAGCACGGGGTCCTCGAGTTCATACTCGAAGCGGTCGGCGGGGCGGATGCCGCCCTTGGCCGCAAAGGTGCCGCCGAACATGGCGCAGCCGTCCGGCAGCCCCTTGCCGCCGAAACCGCGCTCAACGAGGTCCTTGACCGGCAACATGCCGTCGAGCGTGCCTTCCTGATACAGCACGCGTTCGCCATCGATCCACGCCCATGAGCGCAGGATCATCTGGTCCCAGTGGCCGATGACATCCTCCAGTTCCCACAGCACCGGCGCCATCACCTTGTCGCACATCTGTTTCGACACCGTGACGCTGTAGGCCTCGACCTTGCGGTCGGTGTGATCGGAGCCGAGGCCGACAAGGATACGGCCCTGCCAGCCGATCAGCACGAACTCGACCTCGCCGCTGGAATTCGGCCCGCAGACCTCGATGCAGTCGGTGGTCGTCAGCCGCCGGGCGGAAACCCGGTAATAGATCGGCGTCGAGGCCGGCCGGGCAATGCCGATCGCTTCGAGTTCGGCGATGTGCTTGTCGCGCGCCACCGGATCGCGACCGGTCCAGCCCGCAATCACGGCCTTGCCGATCGGCAAGGTCAGCGGCGTTGTCTTGCCCTGGGCATCGACGGTGAATGTGAGATCAACCACGGATCGCCTCCTCCATGCCGGCGGCGAGTTCGAAGATGCGGCGGTCCGATCCACCCGCTGCCGCCAGCATCAGACCGACCGGCACCTCGCCTTCGCGATGCGCGGGCAGCGAGATCGCGCAGCCGTCGATCATGTTGATCAGCGTGCAATTGCGCAGCGACCGCAAATTCTCCCTGGCGAAATCCTTGTCGTCGGCGAGATCGGCGATGCGCGGCGGCGTATTGGCAGTGGTCGGCATGATCACCGCGTCATACGGCGCAAGGCGAACGGCGGCGCGCGCGATCAGCGACTTACGGGCGCCGACAAGATCGACATAATCGGCCGCGCTCAGGCTTTCGCCGCGCATGATCCGCATCGACACCCGGGGATCGTAGACATTGCCCTTGCCGGCAATCAGGTAGCGATGCCAGGCATAACTTTCCGCGGCGGCGAAACCGCCCTTGGCGTTCATCACCCCGACATCGAGGAATTCCGGCACCTCGATCCGCTCGATCAGCGCGCCCTGGCGCGACAGCGTCTCCAGCGCGCGCTCGAATGCTTTCGCGACGGCCTCGTCGAGATCGTCGAGCGCCACCGTGGTCGGCACCGCCAGCCGCATGCCCTTGATCGGGCGCGGCTGCAACGAAACGAGGGTTTCATCGGCGAGCACGGCGTCGAGCGCCGCGCAGCAGGCGACGCTACGCGCCAGCGGACCGATGCTGTCGAGCGTGAACGAGAGCGGCACCGCGCCATCGAGCGGCACCCGGCGCTGCGTCGGCTTGAAGCCGACGATGCCGTTATAGGCCGCCGGAATCCGGCAGGAGCCGCCGGTGTCGGTGCCGAGCCCGCCATGCGCCATGCGGTCGGCGACGGAAACCGCAGCCCCCGACGATGACCCGCCGGGCACGTGGCCGGCCTTGCGATTCCACGCGCCCTTGGGCGTGCCGTAATGCGGATTGATGCCGATCCCGGAATAGGCGAACTCGGTCATGTTGGTGCGGCCGATCACGACGAAGCCGGCGCGGCGCAATCGCGCCACCGCGGGCGCGTCGGCTTCCGCCGGCGGCGAATCGTCGAGCGCGCGCGAACCGGCGCGGGTCACCTGCCCCCTGATGTCGAACAGATCCTTGATCGAGACGGGAATGCCGGCAAAGCGCGACGGCGCGGCCTTGACCTCGCGCAGCCGGTCCATCGCTTCGGCGGCCTCGATCGCGGCCTCCGCATCGACGTGGACGAAGGCACGCGCGCCCTCGCCCGAAGCATCGGCGATCTTGGCCAGACATTCATCGACCAGCTTGCGGGCGCAGGTACGGCCGCATTCGAGATCGTCGGCCAGGGTGGCAAGTGTCGGGGTGTTCGGCATCGCTAATTCTTTCCCTCCGTCATCGCCGCGCCCTTGTCGGCGAACTCAACCGCAGGCTCGATGCGAACGGATTGCTTCGTCGCTGCACTGCTCGCAACGCCCGGGACCCTAGCGCGGGAGATCGTTGGCATACAAGCGCTCTGGGCTGCAGGAATGAGGCTATGCAGCATTGCGGCTGGACCGTTGACGCCGGATGGTCAATTGTCGCATCAAGATCGCAACAAGCGGGCCGTGCGGCCCGATCCCGAAACGGAGGAAATGACAGAATGGCAGAGCCAGCGCGCGCGCGACCGAAACCGACACCGGAAACCCAGCATTTCTGGGATGGCACTGCCGCCGGCGAACTGCGCCTGCAACGCTGCGACGCCTGCGCCAATGTCTATTTCCCGCCGCGCCCGTTCTGCCCGTCCTGCGCCTCTCGCAAGGTCAGCATCTTCAAGGCCAGCGGCAAGGCCAAGCTCTACAGCTACGTCATCAATCACCGGCCCGCCGCGCCCGGCTTTACGCCGCCTTACGCGATTGCCGTCGTCGAACTGGACGAAGGCCCGCGGATGATGAGCAACATCATCGACTGCCCGCAAACGCCGGAGGCGCTCGAACTCGACATGAAGCTGGAAGTTGCGTTCGAGAAGCTCGACGACAAGATCACCCTTCCCCAATTCCGTCCGGCGAAGGGCTGAGCAACATGCGAAAGAATCAGGTCGCCGTGGTCGGCGCCGCCGAGACCACCGAGCTCGGCGTTATTCCCAACATGTCGCAGATCCAGCTCCACGCCGACGCGGCGCTGAACGCCATTGCCGACGCCGGACTGAAGCTGTCCGACATCGACGGCATCGCCACCGCGGTGGAAACGCCGCAGCAAATCGCACATTACCTCGGCATTACGCCGACCTGGGTCGACGGCACCTCGGTCGGCGGCTGTTCGTTCATGCTGCATGTCCGCCACGCCGCGGCCGCGATCGAGGCAGGGCTGTGCAAGACCGTGCTGATCACGCACGCCGAAAGCGGCAAGTCGATGATCGGCAAGCAGCCGCGCTTCACCGCACCGGACAGCCTGAACGGCCAGTTCGAATCTCCGTTCGGCGTGTTCGGGCCGCCGAGCATGTTTCCGATCCCGGTGCTGCGCTACATGAAGACCCACGGCATCACCCATGAGCAGATCGCCATGGTCGCGGTGGTGCAGCGCGAATGGGCCGCGAAGAATCCGCGCGCCATGATGAAGGCGCCGATCACGGTCGAGGACGTCTTGAACTCGAAGATGATCGCCTATCCGTTCCGCATCCTGCAGTGCTGCCTCGTCACCGACGGCGGCGGCGCGCTGATCCTGACCTCGGCCGACCGCGCCAAGGACTTTCCGAGGAAGCCGGTCTACATCCTCGGCACCGGTGAGAGCGTGGAAACCCCGATGGTCAGCCAGATGCAGACTTTCGACAGCTCGCGCGCCTTCCGGACCGCAGGTCCCCTCGCGTTCAAGGAAGCCGGCATCAGCCACAAGGACGTCGATCACCTGATGATCTACGACGCCTTTGCGCATCTGCCGCTGTTCGGCCTCGGCGATCTCGGCTTCATGCCGCACGAGGAGACCGGCAAGTTCATCGCCGACGGCAACACCCGCCCCGGCGGCAAGCTGCCGCTCAACACCAACGGCGGCGGCCTCAGCTACATGCATTCGGGCATGTACGGCATGTACGCGCTGCAGGAGAGCGTGCGGCAGATGCGCGGCATCGCCCCGGCGCAGGTCAAGGACGCCAGGATCTCGGTCTGCCACGGCGTCGGCGGCATGTTCGCGGCATCCGGCACCATCATCTTTACGAACGAGAAATAGGAATAACCGGTCTGTCATTGCCGGGCTTGACCCGGCAATCCATCCTCTCATGAAGAGCGATGGATGCGCGGGTCAAGCCCGCGCATGACGAGTCGGGACTTCCTCCAACCGCGGAAAACAGGACAGAACCCCATGACCACCAAATCACTGCAGGATAAAGTCATCATCGTCACCGGCGCGGGACGCGGCATCGGCCGCGAAATCGCGCTGCTCTGTGCGGCGGAAGGCGCCAAGGTCGTGGTCAACGATCCCGGCGTCGCCGCCGACGGCTCGGGCACCAGCGCCGCACCGGCCGAGGAAGTGGTCGAGGAGATCAAGAAGCGCGGCGGCACGGCGATCGCCAATTTCGAGTCGGTGGCGGAAGCGATTCCGGCCAGCAAGATCGTCAAGATGGCCACCGATCACTTCGGCAAGCTCGACGGCGTCGTCAACAACGCCGGCATCCTGCGCGACATGATTTTCCACCGCATGAGCGTGGAAGCCTTCGAATCCGTCATCAAGGTGCATTTGATGGGTTCGTTCTACGTCTCGCATGCCGCGGCCCGGCTGTTCCGCGAGCAGGAAAGCGGCTCGTTCGTCCACTTCACCTCGACCTCGGGCCTGGTCGGCAATTTCGGCCAGGCCAACTACGCCGCGGCCAAGCTCGGCATCGTCGGCCTGTCGAAGTCGATCGCGCTCGACATGAACCGCTTCAACGTGCGCTCGAATTGCGTCTCGCCCTTCGCCTGGAGCCGGCTGATCGGGACCATTCCGACCGAGACCGAGGAAGAGAAGGCGCGCGTCAAGAAGATCCAGCAGATGGGCCCGGAGAAGATCGCGCCGATCTGCGCCTTCCTGCTCAGCGACGCCGCCAAGGACGTCACCGGGCAGATCTTCGCGGTGCGCATGAACGAGATCTTCCTGATGAGCCAGTCGCGCCCGCTGCGCTCGGTGCATCGCGGCGAGGGCTGGACCACCCAGACCATCGCCGAGCACGCCATCCCGGCCTTGAAGTCGTCGTTCTACAAGCTCGACCGCTCGGCGGATATCTTCAACTGGGATGCGATCTGAAGGGCGAATGGGGAGTGGCGAATAGCGAATAGAGGCGTTCCATTCGCTACTCGCCATTCGTCATTCGCATCTTCCCTACCCGCTATTCCGCAACCCCGCCGAAATCCCGTTGATGGTAATCTGGATGCCGCGCAGCACCGCTTCGTCGGGGTTTTGCGCGCGGTGTTCCTTCAACAGTTCCACCTGCACGTGGTTGAGCGGGTCGAGATAGGGAAAGCGGTTGCGGATCGAGCGCTCCAGCAGCGGGTTGCTTTGCAGCAGGCGCTCCTGGCCCATGATGTCGAGCAGCATCTCGATCGAAGAGTGCCATTCGCGCCGGATCCGGCTGAAGATCTTTTCGCGCAGCTCCGCATCCGGCACCAGTTCGGCATAGCGCGAGGCGATCGCGATCGAGCTTTTTGCCAGCACCATGTCCATGTTCGACAACAGCGTGCGGAAGAACGGCCACTCGCGGTAGAGTTCCTTCAGGAACGGCATGCCCTTGTCGGGATGCTCCGCGATCCAGGCCTCGACCGCGCTGCCGAAGCCGTACCAGCCCGGCAGCATCAGCCGGCACTGCGCCCAGCTGAACACCCATGGGATCGCGCGGAGATCCTCGATCTCGCGGGTCTTCTTGCGCGAAGCCGGACGGCTGCCGATGTTCAGCGTGGCGATTTCGGTGATGACGGTGGAGGACCAGAAATAGTCGGCAAAGCCCTCGGTCTCATAGACCAGCCCGCGATAGGCTTTGAAGGCCAGCGACGACAGCTCTTCCATCGCCTGCAGATATTCGGCGCGCGGCGCGCTGTGCTTGGGCTGCAGCAGGCTTGCCTCCAGCGTCGCCGCGGCGAGGATTTCCAGGTTGCTGCGGCCGACTTCGGCGTTGGAATATTTGCTGGAGATGATTTCGCCCTGCTCCGTGATGCGGATCTGGCCGTTCACAGCACCCCCGGGCTGCGCAATGATGGCGTCGTAACTCGGCCCGCCGCCGCGGCCGACCGAGCCGCCGCGGCCGTGAAACAGCCGCAGGCGGACGTGGTGGCGTTCGAACACCTCGATCAGGCCGATCTCGGCCTTGTAGAGCTCCCAGCCGGAGGTGACGAAGCCGCCGTCCTTGTTGCTGTCGGAGTAACCCAGCATCACTTCCTGGACCGCGCCGCGGCTGTCGACCAGCTTGCGATAGTCGTGAATCGACAGCATCCGGTCCATGATGCCGCTGGAAGCCTGCAAATCCTCGATGGTCTCGAACAACGGCACGATGTTGATCGCGCTACGCCCGGAGGGATGGACGAGGCCGGCCTCCTTCAGGAGCAGCGCGACCTCCAGCATGTCGGATACCCCCTTGCACATGGAGATGATGCATTGGGGAATGGCATCGCTGCCGAACTTGGCATGGGCCTCGGCCGCCGCGTGGAAGACGGCCAGTTCGCCCAGCGTTTCCTCGCTGTATTTCACGAAGGCCGAGGTCAATGGCCGCGCGTTACGCAGTTCGCTGGCAAGCAGCGCTATCCGCGCCTCCTCGCTCAAGGCCAGATACGACATGCCGGGCATCGCTGCGTCGATCAGCTCGGCGACCGTGCGCTCGTGCACGGCGGAGTTCTGCCGGATATCGAGGCTGGCGAGGTGAAAACCGAAACAATCCACGGCGCGGCGCAGCAGCCGCAGCCGCCCGCGCGCGATCACGCCGGCATTGTTCGAAATCAGCGAGCGATAGAGAATATCGAGATCGGCCTTGAACTCCTTCACGCCGTCATAAGGCGCGGCTTCGCCGACCGGCCGCCGGGTAATTCCCACATCCAGCCGCAGCGCAGTCGCGGTGAGCCGCGCGTAGATGCCTGACACCGCCAGCCGATACGGCTCGCCGCTTCGATGCGGCGACTTGTCGGGCGAGCGCTCGGCGAGCGCGCGCAAATCCTTCGAGACATCGGTAAGATGCGCCGCCAGCGACAGTTCGGAGCCGAGTACGTGCAGCTCCTCGAGATAGAAGCGCAGTACGCGGCTCGACTGCAGCCCGAGCGTTCCCCGCATCACTTCCGCCGTCACGAACGGGTTGCCGTCGCGGTCGCCGCCGATCCAGCTTCCCATCCTTAGGAACGACGCCAGTTCGCCCCGCGCGGCGCTGTCGCCCTCGTTCAACCGGTCCTCCAGCGCGCAATGCAGCCGCGGCACCTCGCGCAGGAAGGTGTAATCGTAGAAGGAAAGACCGTTGGTGACTTCGTCGAGCACGGTGAGCTTGGTGCGGCGCAACAGATTGGTCTTCCACAGCGTCAGCACCGCGCGGCGCAGCTGTTCGTCGCTCGCCTCGTTTTCTTCCGGAGTGAGCTGCACCCGTTCCCGCCGGTCGAGCACGGCGGCGATCTCCATCTCGCGGTCGATCGTGCTCTTGCGGCGGACTTCGGTGGGGTGCGCGGTCAGAACCGGACTGACCAGCGCTTCGGTATAGAACTTGCGCAGGTCGGCTGCGCTGAAGCCGGCGGCGCGGGCATGCGCCAATGTCAGCGCCAGCGTTCCCGGCCGCGGGGTGCCGCCGGCAGTTGCGCGTACCCGCATCTGCCGGATGTTGTTCTGATCCTCGGCGATGTTGGCGAGATGCGAAAAATAGCTGAAGGCGCGGACGATGCGCACGGTCTGGCTGGTCGACATGCTGTCGAGGATTAGTTCGAGTTCGTGCCGCGCCGGCTTGTCGTCGTCGCGATGGAACCGGATCGAGGTCTGCCGGATGCGTTCGACCAGGTCGAACACGTCGGCGCCCTCCTGATCGCGCACGGTGTCGCCGAGGATGCGGCCGAGCAGCCGGATGTCTTCGCGGAGCCGCGCATCCGCCTCGATGGCGGCGACATCCTCGCCGCGGCTGGTACGCACGTCAGACTCTGAAGGCATGGTCTGGGACGACATGACGCTGCTCCAGAAATTGCCCGGCCGCCATTGAGTCGCAATTTTTTTGTCGCAGCGCAAGATAAAGATGGAGGCGATGCCAACCAGAACTGCCGACCTCATCCTGAGGAGGCCGCGACGCGGCCGTCTCGAAGGATGGGCCACACGGGCCTTTCATGGTTCGAGACGCGCGCCGGACAGCGCAAGGGCGCTGCCGGGAAGACGCGCTCCTCACCATGAGGAACTGCTGGTTTTCCCGCAACAGCGAGCTAAATCTTCCGTCCCGCCCGCTCCCAATAGGGATCGCGCAGGCGGCGCTTGAAGATCTTGCCGGAATCCTCGCGCGGCAGGCTGCCGTGGATTTCGACGTGTTTCGGCACCTTGTAGTCGGCCAGCGAGGCCTTGAGCTGCGCGCGGATCGAGCCGGCATCGAGCGTGACGCCCGGCTGCGGTTCCACCACCGCCATCAGTGCCTCGCCAAATTCCGCGTCGGGAATGCCGAACACCGCGCAGTCGTGCACCCCCGGTACCGCATGCAGCGCCGCCTCGATCTCGGCGGGATAGATGTTGACCCCGCCCGAGATCACCATGTCGCGCTTGCGGTCGCAGATGAAGACATAGCCGTCCTGGTCGATATAGCCGACGTCGCCCGAGGTGATGAAGCCGTCGAGATCGATCTCGGCGCGCTTCTCCGGCTTGTTGTGATAGGTGAAATCCGGATTGCCCGCGATCTTCGAATAGATCTCGCCGATCTCGCCCTGCGGCAGGATCTTGCCGTCCTCCCCGACGAAGCGGAGTTCGGCGCCGGGCGCGATCCTGCCGACAGTGCCGGGCTTCTTCAGCGCATCCTCGGAATTGGCGAAGGTGACCGCGCCTGACTCGGTGGAGCCGTAGAATTCATAGATCACCGGCCCCCACCATTCGATCATCGCGCGCTTGACGTCGGCCGGACAAGGCGCGGCGGCATGGATGATGTGGCGCAGCGAAGACACGTCGTATTTCCGGCGCACCTCCTCCGGCAGTTTCATCAGCCGGATGAACATGGTCGGCACCATGAAGATGGTGTCGATCTTCTCGCGCTCGACCAGCCGCAGGAATTCCTCGGGATCGAACCGCGGCATCAGCACCAGCGCGCCGCCGAGACGGCCGGCGCGCAGGCCGAACGAGTTCGGCGCGGAATGGTACAGCGGACCCGGCAGCAGCGCCCGCGCGCCCGGCTTCAGGCCATAGATCATCGCCCGCATGGCTTCCGCGTTCGCGGTCTGCTCCGGCGTCGGCGCGTTGCGCTTTACCCCCTTGGGATGACCCGTGGTGCCCGAGGTGTAGATCATGTTCTGTGGCTGCGGCAGCGCCGGTCCGTCGTAGGGCGCCTGCTGCTTCAGCCAGGATTCCAGATCGGTCGCGAAATCGGGCGTGGCGAGATGCGCGGGGTCGATCTTGTAATTGCCGAGGATTTCCGGCGGCGTCGGCACGCTGAGCACGGTGACCCCCGGGGGAATCGCATCGCGCAGTTGATGCAGCATGTCGGCATGGCCGATCAAGACCGGCGTCGCGGAATCCTTCAGGATGTAGTTGATTTCCTCCGGCTTGAAGTGCCAGTTCACCGGCACGCCATAGGCCCCTAACCGCATCGCGGCATAGGCGGCCTCGATGAAGGCGATGTCGTTGCGCATCAGGATGCAGACGCTGTCGCCCTGCCTAACGCCGAGCTTCCGCAATCCGCTGGCGATGCGATCGGCGCGATCGGCGACCTCGGCGTGGCTGCGCTTACGTTGACCGCTGATGACGCCGAGGAAAAGCTGTTGGGTTGTCATTGTCTCTTTCCGATCTGAAGCCGGGTTACAAAGCCCTCATGGTGAGGAGCGCGTCTTCGCGCGTCTCGAACCATGAGGGATGGGTACGCCCGTCCTTCGAGACGCGCGCAAGAGCGCGCTCCTCAGGACGAGGTCCGAGCGCTATCCAACGTCCGCAAACCGCGGCGCGCGCTTGTCGATGTTGGCGCTGACAGCCTCGAGCTGGTTGGGGCTGCCCATCAGTTTCATCTGCTCGACGGATTCGGCGAGCAGCGCCGGGCCGGGATCGACGGACAGATTGTTGAGCATGCGCTTGCAGGCGCGGATCGCATCCGGGCTCTTGCCCGCGATCTCGCGCGCGAGTTCGAAGGCGGCGGCGCGCGGGTCGTCGCAGATGCGGGTGGCGAGGCCATAACTCAGGGCCTCCTGCGCCGAGAAAATCCGCCCGGTATAGGTGAGTTCGCGCAGGATATCGTCGCGGACCAGGCTGGCCAGGATCGGTGTCCCCGCCATGTCTGGCACCAGCCCCCATTTGATCTCCATGATCGACATCCGGGCGTCGGGGGCTAGGAAACGCATGTCGGCGCCGAGCGCGAGCTGAAATCCGCCGCCGAACGCCACGCCCTGGATCGCAGCGATCACCGGCACCGGCAGCTGCCGCCAGCCCCAGACCGCAGCTTGTGGGAAATTGGCCTTGCCATGGGTGCGCGTGGAAAGGTCGCGTTTTTCGCCGCCCGCGATCCCGTTGCCGCCTTTCTCCTTCATGGCGGCAAAGCGTCCCATGTCGAGACCGGCGCAAAACGCCCGCCCCTCGCCGGACAATACTACCGCTCGCACGCCTTTTTCCTGGGCGAGCCGGGAGGAAGTGGCAACCAGCGCCTCGAACATCGCGGCATCGAGCGCGTTCATCTTGTCCGCCCGTACCAGGCGGACGTCGGCGACGCCCTCCGAAATCGTGACCTTGACGCGATCTTCCATCAAATTTCTCCCTTTGCAGTCTTTCTTGCACTTCTCTTTGTTGCCGCTTTACAGAAAGGCGTTGGGCGGATTTAGTCAATCAACCAATTAACTGACAATCCCCTTGGGCGGAAACCAGACATGTTCAGCGAACAACTCCTCGCCGGCCGGCGCATCCTCGTCACCGGAGGCGGCACCGGGCTCGGCAAATCCATGGCCGGGCGCTTTCTTCAATTGGGCGCCGAAGTCCATATCTGCGGCCGCCGCAAGAGCGTCTGCGACGAAACAGCAACCGAATTGATGGACCTGCACGGTGGACGTGTGGTCAGCCACGGCGTCGATATCCGCAACGCCATGGCCGTCGACGAGATGATCGAGGCGATCTGGACCAGCGGCCCCCTCACCGACCTCATCAACAACGCCGCCGGCAATTTCATCTCGCGATCGGAAGACCTGACCCCGCGCGGCTTCGATGCGGTCGCCAATATCGTGATGCACGGCACCTTCTATGTAACCCATGCAGTGGGCCGCCGCTGGATTGCCGCCAGGCAGCGCGGCAATGTGGTCTCGATCACCGTGACCTGGGTGCGCAACGGCTCGCCCTATGTGGTGCCGTCGGCGATGAGCAAATCCGCGATCCACGCCATGACCATGTCGCTCGCCGTGGAATGGGGCAAATACGGCATCCGCCTCAACACCATCGCGCCCGGCGAAATCCCGACCGAGGGCATGAGCAAGCGCATCAAGCCCGGCGACGAGGCCGGCGCCCGCACCAAGGCGCAGAACCCGATGGGCCGCGTCGGCACCATGGAGGAACTGCAGAATCTTGCGGTGTTCCTGATTTCCGGCGGCTGCGACTGGATCAATGGCGAGACCATCGCAATGGACGGTGCCCAGGCGCTGGCGATGGGCGGCAACTTCTACCAGTTGCGCGACTGGTCGGACGCCGACTGGAACCAGGCCCGCGAGTCGATCAAGGCGCAGAACGAAAAGGACCGCGCGGCAAGGGGGTGATTTCGCCTTGATGTCGTCCCTGCACACGCAGGGACCCATAACCACCGCCGGCAGTTGTTACAAAGGCAACTTGCGACATTGCCTGAATTGATGGGCCGCGGCGTATGGGTCCTCGCGTTCGCGAGGACGACATCGCCGAGAAATAATCAGGGATATCGCCCATATTGTCTTTGCCGCGCAACGACGCCACTATCGCGACAATAAGAACAAAACCCACGGGAGAAACATGTCCGAGACCCAGGAACCGGCCAACCTCGCCGATATGGTACGGGCGCGGGCGAAGGCCCGCGGCGATGCCATTGCCTATGAATTCGAGGGACGCCAGACCTCGTTCGCCGAGTTCGACATCAAGACCAACCGCGTTGCCAATGCGCTGATCGCGCTCGGCGTCAAGCCGCATGAACGCATCGCCTATCTAGGCAAGAACAGCGACATCTATTTCGAACTGCTGCTGGGCGCGATCAAGGCCAATGTGGTGATGGCGCCGGTCAACTGGCGGCTGGCCGGGCCGGAAGTCGCCTTCATCGTCGATGACTGCAAGGCGCCGGTGCTGTTCGTCGGCCCCGAATTCATCACCCAGGTCCGCAATATCCTGCCGCAGCTGCCGAGCGTTCGCCACGTCATCACCACCGAAGGCGGCGCGGCGGAATGGCAGGATTTCACGGCGTGGCGCGACGCCCAGAGCAGCGACGACCCGAAGGTTCCGATCGACCGCAAGGACATCGCAATCCAGCTCTACACGTCAGGCACCACGGGCAAGCCCAAAGGCGCGATGCTGTCGCATGCCAATTTTCTCAATCTGGTGGAAACCGGCCGCGACCAGAAGCCCGACTGGAACAAATGGTCTGTCGACGACGTCTCGCTGGTGGCGATGCCGATCTTCCATATCGGCGGCTCCGGCTGGGGCGTGATGGGCCTCTATCACGGCGCCAGGGGTGTGATCGCGCGCGAGTTCGATCCGACCAAGGTGCTGGATTTCTTCGAACAGTCCGGCATTACAAAGCTGTTCATGGTGCCGGCCGCGATGCAGTTCGTGGTGCGGCAACCCCGCGCGCGCCAGGTCGACTTCTCCAGGCTGAAATACATGCTCTACGGCGCCTCGCCGATCCCGGCGGCGCTGTTGAAGGAATGCATCGAGGTCTTCAAGTGCGGCTTCGTGCAGATGTACGGCATGACCGAGACCACCGGCACCATCGTGGCGCTGCCGCCGGAAGATCATGTTGAGGGACTGGACCGGATGCGCTCGGCCGGCAAGGCGCTGCCCGGCATTGAACTTGCAATCCTCGATGCCAACGGCAACCAGCTGCCGCCGGGCGAAGTCGGCGAGATCGCGACGCGTTCCGGCTCCAACATGGCCGGCTACTGGAATCTGCCGGAGGCCACCGCCAAGACGCTCGGCAGCGACGGCTGGCTGCGCACCGGCGATGCCGGCTACATGGACAGTGACGGCTACCTCTACATCCACGACCGCATCAAGGACATGATCATCTCGGGCGGCGAGAACATCTACCCCGCCGAGGTCGAGAGCGCGATCTGCGACCACCCCGACGTCGCCGAAGCCGCTGTCATCGGCATCCCCGACGACAAGTGGGGCGAAGCGGTCAAGGCGGTCGTGGTGATGAAGCCTGGCAAGAGCGCAACCTCATCCGACATCATCAACTTCACCCGCGAACGCATCGCCGGTTTCAAGACGCCGAAATCGGTCGACTTCCTCGACGCGCTGCCGCGCAACCCCTCCGGCAAGATCCTGCGGCGCCATTTGCGCGATCCCTATTGGGCGGGGAAGGACCGGCAGGTGAATTGAGGCACACCCACAGCGTCGTCCCCGCGAACGCGGGGACGACGTGATGAGAGAGTTGAGCGCGCCCCCTCTCAATGCCTCCCCGTGCCAGTCTGCGACAAATCAACCCGACGGGCAAAATTTCGCTTTCACCGTCGGGCAAATCACTTTTAGGACTCCCGCCATCCTGTCCCCGAGGAAGGGGCGTTGGCCATCGTCACCGAACGTTGGGATGGGATGCGGTGGACGCGGCGGCGTCGGGGCGTGGGGTTTGTTCGCAGGGCGGTCTTCCGTGAGCGGACAGCGGCGCGCAGGACGTACGATGCCGAAGCGTACGGCAAAGTCGTGTGGATCCGACGCCTCAGTGGTTGGCGTCAAGTCTTTCGGAGGCGCGAAAGCCCAACCGGGCCAGAGCGCCAAATTCCGTGAGGCGACGGGGGCAAGAAAGCCCGATACCCCGGGGTGAGCGCGATATAAGCCGTAAAGCCATTGCGCAGGGAATGTCGGATTGCTCTCCGCTGCCCTGTATGCTCGTGTGCGTTTTTTACTCGTGCATTTTGCACACGAGACCGCGGGTGCAGCGCGCATCCGGCATTCCCTGCTCCCTCTTTTCATGAGGGACAACGACACGCAAACCTCGGGCAAAATCGTGCCGCGAGAATGCGGACGTGTATCTGCTGTTTGAAATTCGAATCGGAAGGCGGCGGCACCGCTGTCGTCGCCCGGCTTGACCGGGCGACCCAGTATTCCAGAGGAGTTTGAGATAATTCGAGAGGCCGCGGCGTACTGGATCGCCCGGTCAAGCCGGGCGACGACAGTCTTGCTTGTGGCGATTGCTTCGCGAAATCTGCCATCGGAGGCCGGGACGACGCGTTGAGAGAGCCGAACGCACCCCTCTAGTGCTTCCCCGCGCCCATATAGCCGAACAAGAATCCCGCGACCTTCCGCTTCTGGATTTCCTCGCTGCCTTCGGTGATGCGGTAGCGGCGGTGGTGGCGGTAGATGTGTTCGAACGGCTTGTGGCGTGAATAGCCCATGCCACCATGCACCTGCATGGCGCGGTCGGCGGCCTCGCAGCACAGCCGGTTCGCCCAGAAATTACACATCGACACCCGATCGGACAGCGTGTGCTCGACCTGGGCCTGGGTCAACTGGTCCATCTCCCAAGCGGTCTTGCGGATCAGAAGCCGCAGCATCTCCGCCTGCGTCGCGAGCTCCACCAAAGGCCACTGGATCGCCTGGTTCTCGGCCAGCGCCTTGCCGAACGGCTTACGCTCGCGCGCGTATTTCACGCTTTCGTTGATGCAGTAGACCGCAGCGCCCAGCGAGCTCGCCGCCTGCCGGATGCGGTTCTCATGGACAAAACATTGCGCCAGCGACAGGCCGCGGCCGATTTCGCCGAACAGCGCGTCGTCGGGCACGAACACGTCGGTAAAGCTGACGCGCGGGTGATCGGTCGGCATGTTGAAGGTCCACATATACTCCTCGACCTTCACGCCCTTGGCTTTGGCCGGCACCAGGAAACAGGTGATGCCGCGGGCATCGCCGTCATTGCCTGACGTGCGGGCAAACAGCGCGCAGTGGGTGGCGACATGCATGCCGGTGGTCCACATCTTCTCGCCGTTGATCACCCAGCCCTTGACGCCATCGCGGGTCGCCTCGACCGCGCGGGTCTCCATGTGGGTGGCGTCCGAACCGTGCTCGGGCTCGGTAAGACCGAAGGTGATGCGATATTTGCCTGATATCGAACCGTCGATCATGGCCTTCTGGTCGTCGCGGCCGTAGCGGTCGAGCATGGTGACGATCGGCAGGTTGCCGACGATGGAATGCTCGTTCTGCAGGTCGTTGTGCAGGCCAAGCCCCTTGGCCGCAAAATGCTCGCGGATCACGGCCATCCAGAGATTGGAGCCGTCCTTGCCGCCATAGCGCTTTGGGATCGCGAAGCGCAGATGGCCGGCGGCATCGGCGAGATTCTTGGCCTTGCGCAGCAGCACTTCCCAATCATGCCGCGGCAGGCCGCCATTGTCGAAGTCGGTGCGCGCCCATTCGCGGCGATGGTCGAAGAAGCGGATGTTGTCGTCGGCCTCTTCCAACGGCTTGATCTCGCGAGCGATGAAGCGGTCGAGTTCGTCGAGATAGGCGACCAGATCGGCCGGCAGATTGAAATCCAAGGCGGTCTCTCCCGGAGATATCGTTATTGTCGATTTGCGTTTAGGCGCTACGAGGCGCCGCTGCCCGGATCGATTAAGGTGAGAAGACGGCGTCCAAGTCAAGCAACCGCATGGGGCTTGGCACGCGCACCCCGCTTGCGTAATTGGATGGTATCGGATGGCGGGCACACGTTACTATGCCGGCAATATTCTTCGCCGCAGAAAATCGAAATGGGAGCAAACATGGACCTGAAATTCTCCAAGGTGACGCGCAAAGGCCCAGTCACGATCGTGACGCTGTCTCGCCCCGAAGTGTACAACGCGCTGCATACCGACGCCCATTTCGAGCTGCAGAAGGTGTTCGACGATTTCTCTGCCGATCCGGAACAATGGGTGGCGATCGTCACCGGCGCCGGCGACAAGGCGTTCTGCGCCGGCAACGACCTGAAATGGCAGGCGGCGGGCGGCAAACGCGGCTGGGACAAGGGCGGCTTTGCCGGCCTCACCTCGCGCTTCGACTGCGACAAGCCGATCATCGCCGCCGTCAACGGCGTCGCGATGGGCGGTGGTTTTGAAATCGCACTCGCCTGCGACCTCATCATCGCTTCCGAGAATGCCACCTTCGCGCTGCCCGAGCCGCGTGTCGGCTTAGCTGCGCTTGCCGGCGGCGTGCACCGGCTGCCGCGCCAGATCGGGCTGAAGCGCGCCATGGGCATGATCCTGAGCGCGCGCCATGTCGGCGCCAGGGAAGGCCTCGAACTCGGCTTCGTCAACGAGGTGGTGCCGCCGGGCGAAGCGCTGGCGGCGGCCGAGCGCTGGGCGGAGACGATCTGCAAGAACTCGCCGATGTCGATCCGTGCCTCCAAGCAGGCGATCCAGCGCGGCCTCGAGGTGTCGCTGGAACAGGCGATATCGGAGCAGCGCGAGTATCCCGCGGTGAAGGCGATGGCGGCGTCGCAGGATTACATCGAGGGCCCGAAGGCGTTTTCGGAGAAACGCCCGCCGAAATGGGTGGGGAAGTAATTTTCTCCGTCATGCCCAGCCTTGTGCCGGGCATCCACGTCTTCCTTGCGTCGCAAAGGCGTGGATGGCCGGGTCAAGCCCGGCCATGACGACGGAGAGTGTGCACTACTTCGTCCCCAACTCCCGCTTGTACGAGCCGTAGTTCGGCTGGTCGACCGCGAGCTTGTCCATCGTGGTCTGCCAGAGGTGCTCGGCTAACCCCGGCGTTTGCAGATCGGCCTCGCCGCTGGCGATGCGATCGGCAAGCATGCGGTTGAGTTCGCCGAGCAAGCCCTGCTGGCCGAGCAGTTGCGAGAGCCGGGCGAGTTCCGCCGTATCGCTGCCCGCTTCCAGCTCGAGTTGCCGCGTCACCAGATCCAGCGCGTTGATCGAAACCCGCAGCTTGAACGCGTTGTGTCCGCTGATCAGCGGCGAGATGTCGTTGCGCAGAAAATCCGCAACCGCCTTGACAAGTTCTTCCGGTGTCGGTTCGTCCTGCATCTCAGCCTCGCTCTCTCGGCGCAAGCAACCGCAACAAATCGATCTCGGTTTCCGAGGAGCGGCGGCCGATCATGGCGCGCTCGATGGAGTGCTCGGGCGAGAGGCGAAAGCGCTGCATCATGCCGCAGCACATGATGCCCCAGCGCAGCGTGCCCATCACTTCCCAGAATTTGACGCGATCGGGATCGACGCGGTGACCGGCCTGTTCGTAGCCGGCAAACAGTTCCTCGCGCGTGCCGAAACCGCCGACGGGCTTGTCGATCTCGCCGAAGCGCCACGAATTGACGCAGACCCAGCCGAGGTCCTCCATCGGATCGCCGAAATGCGCAAGCTCCCAGTCCAGCACCGCTCGCACGCCGTCGGGGCCGATGATGAGATTGCCGTGGCGGAAATCGCCGTGCACCAGCGTCACTTCCCCGGATGGTCCGGGATCGTGGTCGCGCAGCCAGCGCAGCGCCAGTTCGAACACCGGCCGCGGCCAATCGAGGCTGCGGTAGTCGCGTTCGAACTCGTCGATTTCCCTGGCCGCCGTCATGCGGCGCAGTTCCGGCAGTTGCGCCAGCCCCAGGCCGTGGATGCCGGCCAGCACCTTGCCGATCTGGCGCGCCAGGATCGGACGTGCCGATGCAAACTCGGTGTCGCGCAAAATCTTGCGCGGGATGGTTTCGCCCTCGACCCGCGCCATGATGAAGCCGGTGCCGAGTTCGTCCTGCGGCTGCAGCACATGCAGCACCCGCGGCGACGGCACGCCCGCGTCGTAGGCGCGCTGCATCAGGATGGCCTCGGCATCGAGCCCGGCCGCACGCGAGGGCGCCGCCCCATAGCCCGGCGGCGCGCGGCGCAGGATCGCGCCGATGTTGCCGCCGGGATGGACGATGTCGAACGACCAGGTCTCCTGGCTGGCGCCGCCGGAGAGCCGGGCCGCGTTGATCACGCCGGTCGCGCCCGCACACCACGTCGTGACGCAACGCCCGAGCGCTTGCTCCATCATTTGCCCTTGAACTTTGCGGGGCGCTTCTCGAGGAACGCGGTGACGCCCTCCTTGAAATCTTCCGCCGAACCCGCCAGCCGCTGCGATTCGAATTCGAGGTTGAGCTGCTCCTCGAACGAGTTGTCGGGGCTCTCCCAGTACATCTTGCGGATCAGCGACAGCGCGATAGTCGGGCCGTTCGCCAGCTCATGGGCGAGCTTCATGGTCTCTTCCGTCAGGGCCGCGTCGTCACAGACCCGGTTGACCAGCCCCCATTCCAGCGCCTTCTCGGCCGGCAGCCGTTCGCCGAGCAGCGACAGCTCCACCGAGCGCGCCTTGCCGATCAGCCGCGGCAACAGCCAGGTCGAGCCGCAATCCGGCACCAGGCCGATGCGGCGGAACGCCTGCAGGAAATACGACGAGCGCGCGCACAGGATGATGTCGCCCATCAGCGCGAAGCTCATGCCGGCGCCGGCGGCCGGACCGTTGACCGAGGTGACGATCGGGCAATGCAGGTTGCGCAGACGGCGCAGGAACGGATGGAATGCGGTTTCGAGCGAAGAACCCGCATTGCTCCTGCCCGGCTTCTGGTTGTTGCGGCCCTGCAGATTGGCGCCGGTGCAGAATGCGCGGCCCGCGCCGGTCAGAACGAGGCAACGCACCTCCGCCTTCTTCTCGTCGATGGCGTCGAGCGCCTCGCCGAGACCGCCCAGCATATCGATGGAGACCGCGTTCATGACCTCCTGATGGTCGAGCTTGAGAACCGCGACCGGTCCATCGAAATCGAGCGTGACGTGCTTGAATTGCATTGTTTCCTCGTGCGTTGTAGCCCGCGTTGTAAGCCGCGGTGGGCCGGATCTGAACTCTCGGGCCATATTTGATTTTCTGTGCGGCCTTGTCCATGGTTGGACCAGAACACCTGCCCGCCATCGGACGCACATCTAAAGCGCGCCAGACCAAATGAAAACACCCCAAAGGAAACTCTCATGAGCATTTTCGACCTCACCGGCCGCGTCGCCGTCATCACCGGCGGTAACGGCGGCATCGGACTTGGCATCGCGCAGGCGCTGGCCGCCGCCGGCTGCAACGTCTCGATCTGGGGCCGCAACGCCGACAAGAACAAGGCCGCTGCGGCGACCATGGCGGGTGCGAAGGGCAAGATCGATACCCGTGTCTGCGATGTCAGCGACGCCGCTTCGGTCAAGGCTGCCATGGCCGCGACGCTGGACAGCTTCGGCCGGGTCGACGGCTGCTTCGCCAATGCCGGCATCGGCGGCGGCGGCAGGCGGGCCTTCATCGATCGCAGTGAGGAAGAATGGCGCACGATGTTCGCCACCAACCTCGACGGCGTATTCCACGTGTTTCAGGCCGCCGCCCGGCACATGACCGAGCGCGCCGCATCGGGCGATGCCTTCGGCCGGCTGGTCGCGACCTCGAGCCTCGCCTCGCTGTTCGGCACCGCGCGCAACGAGCACTACGCCGCGACCAAGGCCGGCATCAACGCGCTATGCCGCGCGCTCGCGGTCGAACTGGCCCGCTACGGCGTCACCGCCAACGCCATCCTGCCCGGCTGGATCAAGAGCGACATGACCGCGGGCATCATGGCCAACGACAAGTTCGTCGCCAATGTGATGCCGCGGATCCCGGTGCGGCGGTTCGGCGAGCCCTCGGATTTCGGCGGCATTGCCGTCTATCTGATGAGCAAGGCGTCGTCCTACCACACCGCCGACTGTTTCGTGATCGACGGCGGCTATACCGCGTTCTGATTTTCCGCGACGCGGACAAACCCGGCACCTGAAGAACTCGCCTGCTCCGCCTGCTTGTAAAGGCCGGGCGGGCGTCTAGACTATCCAGCAAGAGCGCTTCAGACAGATCGCCCGGCAATGGGGCAGCAACGATCTGCACGAATGGGAGGATCACCAGATGAAACATGACTACGTGCCCCGAATGACGTCCTACACCCTCAATCCGGAGGACGAACTCAACGATCTCAGAATGTCGGATCGGGTCCGGCCTCTTTACGATCATGTGCGAAAGTTCATCCGGGAAACGGTCGAGCCGATGTCGGTCGAGTTTTATCGGCATGGCGAGAAGAAAACCGATCGCTGGAGCTTCACGCCCCAGCAGCTCGAGGTGTTGGGAAAAGCCAAGGACAAGGCCAAGGAAGTCGGACTGTGGAACTTCTTCCTGCCCGATGCGGAGACCGGCGAAGGCCTGAAGAATCTCGACTACGCCTATATCGCCGCCGAACTGGGCAAGAGCCCGCTGGCCTCGGAGACCATGAACTGCTCGGCGCCGGACACCGGCAACATGGAAGTGCTTGAGCGCGTCGGCACCAAGGCGCAGAAGGAGAAGTGGCTGAAGCCGCTGTTGAACGGTGAAATCCGCTCCGCCTATGCGATGACCGAGCCGAACGTCGCGTCGTCCGACGCCAAGAACATCTCGACCACGGCAAAGCTCGTCGGCGACGAATGGGTGATCAACGGTGAAAAATACTACATCTCCGGTCTCGGCGACCCCCGCTGCAAGATCATGATCGTGATGGTGAAGACCAATCCGGACGCGCCGCCGAGCAAGCAACAGTCGCAGATTCTGGTGCCGAAGGACACGCCCGGCGTCGAGATCATTGGGCCGATGCACGTGTTCGGCCACGACCATGCCCCGCGCGGTCACATGCATCTGCGCTTCAACAATGTCAGGGTTCCCAAGGACAACATGCTGCTCGGCGAAGGCCGCGGTTTCGAGATCTCGCAGGTCCGCCTCGGGCCGGGCCGGATCCATCACTGCATGCGGACGATCGGCAAGGCGGAAAAGGCGCTCGACCTGATGGTTTCACGCGGCCTGACGCGCGAGGCCTTCGGCAAGAAGATCGCGCATCTCGGCGGCAATCTGCAGATTATCGCGCAGGCGCGTTGCGAAATCGAGGCGATGCGGCTGATGGTGCTGAAGGCCGCCAAGGCGATGGACGTGCTCGGCAACAAGGACGCGCGCATCTGGGTCAGCATGGTCAAGGCCATGGTGCCCGAGCGCGCCGCCAGGATCATCGACCAGGCGATCCAGATGCACGGCGCCACCGGCATTTCGCAATGGACGCCGCTGGCCGAAATGTACACCGACGTGCGCCACCTCCGCTTCGCCGACGGTCCCGACGAAGTGCACTGGATGGTGGTCGGCCGCCACGAGTTGAGCATGCCGTAGGCTCAACCTTCGCCCTCTCTCCGCTTGCGGGGAGAGGGTGCCTAAACCGGTAAAATTCCGCCAAACAGGGAATGCGGGATGGAATACGCCCCAGAGGATCTGACGTCCCGTGAACGCTACAAGGTGCTGACGGGGTTCGTCCTGCCGCGGCCGATCGCCTGGGTAACGACGATCGGACCGACAGGCGTGGTCAACGCCGCGCCGTTCAGCTTCTTCAACGTGTTCTGCGAGGATCCGCCGCTCTGCATGTTCGCCGCCAACCCGCGGCCCGACGGTCGCGTCAAGGACACGGTGGTCAACATCCAGCGCACCGGCGAGTTCGTGGTCAACCTCACGGATGAACCGCTGGCGCGCGCGATGCACGATTCCAGCGGCGACTTTCCGCCTGAAATCGGCGAGCCCGATTACCTCGGCCTGAAACTCGCGCCATCGACAAAAGTCGGTGTGCCGCGACTGGCCGGCGCGCCGTGGGCGATGGAGTGCAGGACCTGGAAGACGATCGATGTGAACGGAAACCGGCAGCTGATCATGGGCGAAGGCATCCATTTCCACATCCGCGACGAATTGTGGGATGCCGCCTCGATGCGGGTTAACATGGACCGCTATCACCCGGTCGGCCGTATGTTCGCCGACCGCTACTGCCGCACCGACGACCGAATCGTGTTCCCGCCGGCCGAAGGGGGACCTGCCGCGTGAGGAGCGCCGACCGCACGCTACGATAGCGCCACCGCTCTTTGCGGCTGCTCTGCCGCCGTCATCGTAAAGCCTTCATAGCCCCTGGCCGCGACGTCGCTGCAAATCTGCCTGTAAACCCCGACGCCGCCGATATAGGGCATGAAGACCTGTGGCTTGCCGGGGATGTTGGCGCCCATATACCAGGAATTGGCCTGCGGATAGAGCGTGCCCTGGGCGACTTCGTTGACGTGCGCCACCCACTTGTCCTCGGCGGCCTTGTTAGCTTCGATGGTGTCGATGCCGCGGTCGCGCATATGGGCGATGCAGTCGGTGATCCAGTCGACATGCTGCTCGATCGAAACGATCATGTTGGAGAGTACCGACGGACTGCCGGGACCGGTGATGATGAACAGATTGGGGAAGCCAGCGCTCATCAGGCCGAGATAGGTCTTGGGGCCCTCGGCCCATTTCTGATTCAGCGTCTGCCCGTTACGTCCGCGGATGTCGATCTTTGCAACTGAACCCGTCATGGCGTCGAAGCCGGTTGCGAGGACCAGCGCGTCGACTTCGTAATCCTTATCCGCGGTCCGCACCGCGTTGGGCAGGATCTCCTGAATCGGATTCGACCTGATGTCGACCAGCGTCACGTTCGGACGATTGAAGGTCGCGTAGTAATCAGTATCGACGCAGATGCGCTTCGACCCGATCGGATGGTTGTCGGGCTGCAGCAACTTTGCGGTTTTCGGATCCTTGACGATCTCGGCGATCTTGTCGCGGACGAAATCGGCGGCGGTGTCGTTGGCGGCCTTGTCGAGCGCCAGATTGTTGTAGGCCATCATGAAGGTCAGGCCGCCGCGGCTCCAGCGCGATTCGTATTTCGAGCGCCGCTCGTTATCGCCGTCGTCGAGCGCGCCCTTGTCAGGCATCTCGGTATAGATGCCGTTACGCGCCTCTTCCCGCGCAAAGCGCCTGATTTCCGGGTATTTTGCGCGAAACGCCTCGCGCTCCTCCGCCGTCAGCGCGGCGTTGCGGGCGGGCACGCTGAAGTTGGCCGTGCGCTGGAACACCGTGAGCTGGTTCGCCTGCTCGGCAATGATGGGCACCGACTGGATCGCCGACGATCCCGTGCCGATGACGCCGACGCGCAGGCCGGTGAAATCTATCCGTTCATGCGGCCAGTTGCCGGTGTGGTAAACCTTGCCCTTGAAATCCGACAGACCCTTGATATCGGGCACGCGCGCGTTCGACAGGCAGCCGGTGGCGAGCACGACGTGTTTCGCCATTACCGTCTTGCCGTCGGAGGTCGTCACCGACCATGTGTTTGAACTTTCGTGGAAGGCCGCCCAATCGACGCGGGTATTCAGCTGAATGTCGCTGCGCAGCTTGAAACGGTCGGCGACATGGTTGGCGTATTTCAGAATCTCGGGCTGCGGCGCGTAGCGCTCGCTCCAGTTCCATTCCTGCTGCAGTTCGTCCGAGAACGAATAGGAATACTGCATGCTTTCGACATCGCAGCGCGCCCCGGGGTAACGGTTCCAGTACCAGGTGCCGCCGACGTCGCCGCCCTGCTCATAGACCCGAACCGACAATCCCTGCCCGCGCAGCTTATGCAGCGCGTACATGCCGGCAAAACCCGCGCCGACCACGACGACGTCGTAAACCTCGGTGCCTGCGGGCTGGCCTTTGCCTGAAATGGATTGCACGGCGGACATTGGTGCGAACTCCCTCGAGATTTTCTTTATGTTGGAATCAGCATTCTACCCGCGGCGCGAAAGCGCAAGAGCCAAAACCGCCGTTCCGGGCTGCATATTTTGCCTCACGGAATACGCGACAAACGGCCTTCGCCGCATCGGCTCTGCCCGGCGCCTCGACGCAAGACCGGACCGACCCGCTTGGCTTCGATGCCCCCGATGCGCTAGCGTCGCCGGAACATGCACCCATCCAAACCTGGGATGAACAGCGTTGCTCAAGACGCGCCCAAGCCGCCCCTCCGATGAGTTCCGCGTTTTAGGAAGGTATCAAGAAGAACAATGGCAAACGCAGCGCAATCCGACGACCGCATCCCCGTCATTGTCGGCGTCGGCGAAATCACCGATCGACCGAAGGAAATCGCCGATGGCCTCGAGCCGCTCGCCTTGCTGGAACAAGCGCTGAAGCGCGCGGAAGCTGACTCAGGCGGCAAAATGCTCGGTGACATCGGCTCGCTCGACGTCGTCAATTTCCTGAGCTGGCGCTACCGCGATCCGGAGAAACAGCTTGCCGGCCGTCTCGGCATCAAGCCGGCACACCTCTATTACGGCCCGGTCGGCGGCGAAAGCCCGATCCGCTATCTACACGAGGCCGCGCAACGCATCGCGCGCGGCGAATGCAGCGTCGCCGCGGTCTGCGGCGCCGAAGCGCAGTCGACCGCAACCAAGGCCGAGCGCGCCAAGATCGAACTGCCATGGACGCCCTTCGCCCATGACGTGGAAGAGCCGAAGCGCGGCGCCGCGTTCCAGAAACCGATGGCCGTGAAGCTCGGCGTGTTCAGGCCGATCACCGTCTATCCGCTCTACGAGACCGCGACCTCGGCGCATTGGGGCCAGACTCCGCGCGAGGCGATGGCGGAATCGGGCGCGCTCTGGTCGGTCTATTCAAAGGTGGCGTCGGAAAACCCCAATGCCTGGCTGAAGCGGCGCTTCAGCCCTGAGGAGATCACGACGCCGACGCCGGACAACCGTCTGATCGCGTGGCCCTACAACAAGCTGATGGTGGCCAATCCGACCGTCAATATGGGCGGGGCCGTTCTCCTGACCAGCCTTGCCAAGGCGCGGGCCTCGGGCGTGCCCGAGGATCGCATCGTTCACGTCTGGGGCGGCGCTTCGGCGGAGGAGCCGCGGGATTATCTCATCCGCGACCAGTTCTACGAGAGCCATCCCCAGAATGCCGTGCTCAAGTCGGTGATGGAGCTGGCCGGCGGCGACGGCAGGAAGTTCGACGCGATCGAACTCTACAGCTGCTTTCCCTGCGTGCCGAAAATGGCGCGGCGGACGCTGGGCCTCGGCCCCGAGGTGCAGCCGACGGTGACCGGCGGTCTCACCTTCTTCGGCGCGCCGCTCAACACCTACATGACGCATGCGGCCTGCGCGATGGTGCGCCGCTTGCGCGGCGGCGCGAAGCTCGGCCTGCTCTACGGCCAGGGCGGCTTCGTCACCAAGCATCACGGACTGGTGTTGTCGCGGCAGGCGCCTGGGCACGCGCTGGCGCAGGATACCAGCGTGCAGGCGGAAGCCGACCGGCATCGCGGCAAGGTGCCCGAATTCGTCACCGAGGCCAGCGGCAAGGGCAAGGTCGAAAGCTTTACCGTGCTCTATGGCCGCAGCGGCGAGGTCGAGCACGGCGTGGTGATGATGCGGACGGCCAATGATTGCCGCGCGCTGGCGCGGGTGCCCGCCAACGACGGCGCGACGCTGGCGCATCTAACGAACATGGACCGCACGCCGGTGGGCTCGCTTGGCGATATCGCCACGGCCGAAGACGGCGTGCTGGAGTGGCGAGTGACGTAACAGAGTCCGCCGTATCCCGCTGCCGCCGGCCTCGTCAGGCCGCCCGCACCGAGTCGAGGAATCTTCCGACCTCGAGCTTGAGGCGGTTGCTGTCACCAGACAGCGACTGCGCCGCTGAAAGAACCTGCGAAGAGGCCGATCCGGTCTCGCTGGCGCCGCGCTGCACGTCGGTGATGTTCGACGAGACCTGCTGGGTCCCGTGCGCCGCCTGCTGCACGTTGCGGGAAATCTCCTGCGTCGCCGCGCCCTGCTCTTCCACCGCCGCCGCGATGGTCGACGAGATCTCCGACAGCTTCTCGATGGTGCCGCTGATTTCCTTGATGGCGTTGACCGAGTCCTGGGTCGCCGCCTGAATGCCGGTGATCTGCTGGCCGATCTCGCCGGTCGCCTTCGCGGTCTGCTCGGCCAGTGCCTTGACCTCGGAGGCCACCACCGCGAATCCGCGGCCGGCTTCGCCGGCGCGTGCCGCTTCGATGGTAGCGTTGAGCGCCAGCAGATTGGTCTGCCCGGCGATGGTATTGATCAGTTCGACCACGTCGCCGATCCGCGCGGCCGCCTTCGACAATTCGCTGACCCGATCGGTCGTGGTGCGGGCCTGGCCGACCGCCTCATTGGCCATCCGCGCCGATTCCTGGACCTGACGGCTGATCTCGTTGACGGACGACGCCATTTCCTCGGTCGCGGATGCCACCGACTGCACATTGGTGGAGGCTTCCTCGGAGGCGGCCGCGACCGCCGTGGTCAGCTCCTGCGCCCGTTCCGCGGTCGAGGTCAGCGTGCCGGCGGAAGCTTCGAGTTCGGTTGAAGCCGAAGACACGGTCTCGACGATCTCACCGACCGCGCCTTCAAAGTCGTCTGCGAGCTTGATCATGTCGGCCTTGCGCCGTTGGGCTGCGATCTGATCCTGCTCGATCTTGGCTTCCGCTTCGTCGCGCGCCTTCTGCTCGGCGTTCTCGCGGATGACGGTCACGGTCTTGGCGAGGTCGCCGATCTCGTCGCCGCGGTTGGCACCTGGAATCTCGATGTCGAGATTGCCGCCGGCCATCTCGCCCAGCGCACCGTTCAGCCGCATCATCGGACGCGCAATCCCCAGGAAGGAGAACATCACCGACACGATCAGCGACAGGACAACGACGACGGTCATGATCAGGTTGATCCGGTTGGCCTGCACCGTTTCGGCAACGACCTCGTCCTTGGAAGCTTTCGCATTCTTTTGCGCGTTGGCGACCGTCAATTCCATCAACTCGGCAGCGTCGGCGACAACCTTGACCGTGCGATTTGTAATGATATCGGCCTTCAATTCCTCGCTCTTGACGACCTCGTCATTGGCGGCCAGGAAGCGTTTCACGATCTTGTCCATGGAGCTGATCACGACCAGCAAGTCCCTGTCGTCAGCCTCGCCCCGCAACTCATTGAAATTGGCCTTGAGCGCGGCCTGGGTCTTCGCAATTAAGGCGCTCAAGCTTGAATCGCCGGTCGCGCCCAGCCGCCAGACCATGGCCTGCAGCGCGTTCACCTTGGCGTCGGCCTTATGCAGCAGCTTTTCGATCTCGGTGCGATTGTCCAGCTTGGCCAGCGCCGGTGAAGCCAGTTCGGCATCGATGGCCTTGGTCCATTCAACGGATATCTCCGAGCGCTTGTCGATCTGCGCGAGCAGCGTGGTTTGGGTTTTCGCCAGATCTTCCACGGCGGACGCGAAGCTGTCCATCAAGGACTTGATCTTCCCAAGTCGTTCCCTGGTCTCCGGCTTCTGCGCGCTCGTCAGCGCGGCATCCAGTTCCTGGGCTTCGGATGCCTTGAAGCGTTGCAGGTCGGCGACGATCTTTTCGACGTCTGCGGGGGTCCTTGCCAATCTGACCTCGCGGGCGGTGAGCTGCATCTTGCGCAGATCCAGATTCGCCCCGAGCGCATTGTCGGCCACCCGTTGCGACCGGTCGGCGCGTTCGGTTGATCCGGCTACAACCGATTCGGTCATCATCTGGTTGGCCGCCATGCCGACCGCCAGCAGTACGCCGACGACACCGGCCAGACCCAGCTTGTTTCCGATGCGATTGAGCTTGATCATGTCAGGGATCCCTCCAGTGTGCCCAAATCTGCAATTGGCGATGGCAAACAGAAACCAGCGACCCGAGCCTTAACCTGGGGCTGGTTAATTCCGGGTTTCGTGGAACTTCGGAGTCACACCGATTGGCCGGGCAAACTTGCCCAACACAAGAAGCCCGGTCCCTCTTGGGGGCCGGGCTGTTCGATTGCCGTCAGCGGTTATCGTCAGGCCGCCCGTACCGAACTCAGGAATTTGCTGACCTCGAGCTTGAGGCGGTTGCTATCGCCGGACAGCGACTGCGCAGCGGAAAGAACCTGCGAGGACGCCGATCCGGTCTCGCTGGCGCCGCGCTGCACGTCGGTGATGTTCGACGAGACCTGCTGGGTGCCGTGCGCCGCCTGCTGCACGTTGCGGGAAATCTCCTGCGTCGCCGCACCCTGCTCTTCCACCGCCGCCGCGATGGTCGACGAGATCTCCGACAGCTTCTCGATGGTGCTGCTGATTTCCTGGATGGCGCCGACCGACTCCTGGGTCGCCGCCTGAATGCCGGCGATCTGCTGGCCGATCTCGCCGGTCGCCTTCGCGGTCTGTTCGGCCAGTGCCTTGACCTCGGAAGCCACCACCGCGAAGCCGCGGCCGGCTTCGCCGGCGCGCGCCGCCTCGATGGTGGCGTTGAGCGCCAGCAGGTTGGTCTGTTCCGCGATGGTATTGATCAGTTCGACCACGTCGCCGATGCGGGCCGCGGCCTTCGACAACGCGCTGACGCGATCGTTGGTCCTGCGCGTCTGGTCGACGGCCTCATTGGCCATCCGCGCCGATTCCTGGACCTGACGGCTGATCTCGTTGACGGACGACGCCATTTCCTCGGTCGCGGAAGCCACCGACTGAACGTTGGTGGAGGCTTCCTCGGAGGCCGCCGCGACCGCCGTGGTCAGCTCCTGCGCCCGTTCCGCAGTCGAGGTCAGCGTGCCGGCAGAGGTTTCGAGTTCGGATGAAGCCGAAGACACGGTCTCGACGATCTCGCCGACGGCGCCTTCGAAGTCGTCGGCGAGCTTGATCATGTCGGCCTTGCGCCGTTGGGCCGCGATCTGATCCTGCTCGATCTTGGCTTCCGCTTCGTCGCGGGCCTTCTGCTCGGCGTTCTCGCGGATGACGGTCACGGTCTTGGCGAGGTCGCCGATCTCGTCGCCGCGGTTGGCACCTGGAATCTCGATGTCGAGATTGCCACCGGCCATCTCACCCAGCGCACCGTTCAGCCGGGTCATCGGACGCGCAATGCCGAGGAAAGAGAAGATCACCGACCCGATCAGCGAAATCACCACCACGACTGCCATCGCCATGCTGATCCGGTTGGCCTGCGCAGTCGCGGCCACGACCTCCTCCTTCGAGGTGTTCATATCCTTCTGCGCGCTCGCAACGGCCGCTTCCATCAATTCGCCGGCCTCGTTGACGACCTTGATCGTCCGATTGGTCGTGATCTCGGCCTTCAATTCCTCGGACCTGACGACATCGCCATTGGCAACGAGAAATTTCTTGATAATGGATTCCAGCGAGTCGATCCTGCCGTGGAATTCCTTGTCATCGGTCTGCTTGCGCGCGGATTTCAAGGCATCCTTGACCGTCCCTTCGGCAATCGCGATCGCCCCCAGCTGTTCGACGTCACCAGTGCCCCCGAACCGCCATGCCGCCGCCCGTATCGCGTTCACGCCGCCGTCCGCCTGGTACAGCAGCTTTTCTATTTCCGGACGGTTCGGCAAGTCAGCCAGCGCCGGCGATGCCAATTCGGATTCGATGGCCTTGGTCCACTCATCGGAGATCACCGACCGCTTGCCGATCTGCGCCAGCAGATCACCTTGGGCTTTCGCAAGCTCCTCGGTGCCGGCGGCGTAGTCGGTCATCAGCGACTTGATGTTCTGTAACCGCTGCCTGGTCTCGGGCCTTTGCGCGCTCGCCAATGCGGCTTCGATCTCCTTCATTTCGACCGCGCCAAACTGGCGCATCTCGGCGACGCCCCTGTCCACTTCGGACCGGGTGCTTGCCAACCTGATGCCGCGGGCGGCGAGTTGCACCTGCCGCATGTTGAGGTGCGCCGTGAGGGTGCTTTCGGCCACGCGTTGGGATCGATCAGCGCGATCGCTCGCTCCGGCCACCGTGGACTCCGTCACCATCTGATTGGCGACCATGCCGATCGCCAGCAAAACGCCGATAGCGCCGGCGAGACCGAGCTTGTTGCCGATGCGATTGAGCTTGATCATTTCATCCAACCTTCTTTTTCTTCTTGGAATCGGGATTTGCCCTGGCGAATCAAATCCCGCGCGCGGCCGGCGCTGTGACGCGAATACCGCTCAAGGTTGTTAGGTTCGGTTAGTTTAAATTTCCGTGAAACTAGGGACCATCCGATCGAGCCTCGCCTGATCGGGGCGAACCGCGCGCAGAGCTTCATGTCAGCGCCTAACGCATCAGCTTGAGCGCGTCGGAGAAAAATTCCGTACCGCCGAAATTGCCCGATTTGAGCGCAAGCAGCATGTCGCCGCCCGCGGCACCGACAGCGCGCAAAACCGGCACTCCTGCAGCAATTTCCTCGCCAACCAGGAAGCCGGGAATCCGCAAGCGATCGACCACGGCGCCTGAAGTTTCGCCACCGGCAACGACCAGTCGCCGCACGCCGGACTGGACCAATCCTTCCGCAATGTCGGCCATCGCCTGCTCGATGGCATGTCCAGTTGCATCGCGGCCATGACGAGACTGCAGAGCCGCAACCTGATCCGGCGTCGAACTGCTGGCAATGAGGATCGGGCCACGAGCGAGACGCTCGCCGGCCCAGGCCAGCGCGCGCCGGACTTCATCCTTGCCCGCAACCACCTGAGCGGGATCGAGGCGCAGCACCGGCATGACAGCTTCGGCGCTTGCGATCTGCTGCAGGGTCGCCTGCGAACAACTGCCGGCAAGGCACGCCGCCGGTCCGCCGACCGGCGCGCCGGCAACCGCATTCGACGCGCTCGACTTGACGCGGCCCGAGGCGACCAGCGCACGGGCGAGACCAAGCCCGATGCCGGAGGCGCCGACGGAGAGCCGGTGATCCAGCGCCACCGCGCCGATGGTTTCGAGGTCGCGGTCGAATACGGCATCGACGATGGCAGCCCCAAAGCCCTTGCCGGCAAGATCGGCCAGCCGCGCCCGGACCGCATCGGGACCACGCGTCAGCACCGCCAGTTCGACCAGGCCGATCCTGGTCCTGCTCTGCCGCGCCAGCACCCGCACCAGGTTGGAATCATGCATCGGGTTGAGCGGATGGTCCTTGAGCGGGCTTTCGTTCAGCGGCACGGAGCCCACGAACAGATTGCCCTGATAGACGGTGCGGCCGGTCTCGGGAAAGGCCGGCGTCACCAGCACGATCGCGTCGCCGGAATCGGCACGCAGCGCGTCCATGACCGGGCCGATGTTGCCGGCGTCGGTGGAATCGAAGGTCGAGCAGATCTTGAACAGCACATGACCAGCGCCCCGGTCACGCAGCCATTTTTCGGCGGCGCGCGAGCGCGACACCGCAAGCCCGGCCTCGATCGAGCGGCTCTTCAGCGACACCACCACCGCGTCGACCTCGGGCAATGCCAGATCGTTGGACGGGACGCCGATGGTCTGCACCGTACGCAGACCGCAGCGGGTCAGCGTGTTGGCGAGATCGGAAGCGCCGGTGTAGTCGTCGGCAATGCAGCCCAGCGCCAGGGTCACGGCTTTGCTCCGGCGTAAGGCTTGAACCAGCCGAGGCCATCGGTCGTCCTGGCCCGCGGGTTGTATTCGCAGCCGACAAAACCGCTATAGCCGAGCCGGTCGAGCTCGGCGAACAGGAACGGATAATTCAGTTCCTCGCCATCAGGCTCGTTGCGCGACGGGATGCTGGCAATCTGGACATGACCGATGATCGGCATCATCTCGCGCAGCCGCATGGTGACGTCGCCATGGATGATCTGGCAGTGATAGATATCGAACTGCAGTTTCAGATTGGGGATTTTCAGCTCATTGATCAGGTCGCGCGCGAACGAGAAATCGTTGAGGAAATAGCCGGGCACGTTGCGCGAATTGATCGGCTCGATCACCACATCGAGGCCATGCGGCGCGAAGAACTCGGCCGTCCAGGCCACCGATTTGTAGAACGCCTCCACCGCCTTGGCATTGCTGCGGCTGGCAATGCCCGCCATCAGATGCAGCCGGTTGACGCCGGTCGCCTGGGCGTAGGGAAGTGCGGTGCGCAGGCTCTGCTGCAGATCGGCGAAGCGCTCGGGCAGCGCCGCAAATCCTTTTTCGCCGGCATCCCAATTGCCCGGCGGCAGGTTGAACAGCGCTTGGGTCAGGCCATTGGCACGCAGCCGCTTGCCGACCTCTTCGGCCGGATGGTCATAGGGGAACAGGAATTCGACGGCGGTAAATCCCGCTTTCGCCGCCGCCTCGAAGCGGTCGAGGAACGGGACCTCGTTGAACATCATCGAGAGATTGGCGGCGAAGCGGGGCATCGACTGTCCTCTGGTTCCTTGAATTCTACTTCGGCTCGCCCGGCAAATGCGTGCCGGTGACCCGGGCATACATCCGCGCCACCGAGGCGTCGTCGTCGCGGCCCATGCCGGAAGCCGATGTCATCAGGAACATCTGCAGCGCCGCGGCCGACACCGGCACCGGAAACTTCGCCGTGCGCGCCATGTCCTGGATGATGCCGAGGTCCTTGACGAAGATGTCGACCGCACTGCGCGGGGTGTAATCGCCGTCAAGCACATGCGGCATGCGGTTCTCGAACATCCAGGAATTGCCGGCCGACGCCGTGATGACTTCATAGACCTTGCGGATATCGAGCCCCTGCTTGGCGGCGAACGCCATCGCTTCCGAGGCGGCGGCGATATGCACGCCGGCCAGCAACTGGTTGATCATCTTGAACGCTGCGCCCTGGCCGGCGGCATCGCCGAGTTCGTAGAGCTTGGCTGCCATCGCATCGAGCGCCGGCCTTGCCTTGGCGAAGGCGGCGGGACTGCCCGAGGCCAGAATGGTGAGTTCGCCCTGCGCCGCGCGCTGCGCGCCGCCCGAGATCGGCGCATCGAGATAATGCCGGCCGCCGGCTTCCAGCTGCTTGGCCAGCCGCCGCGCGACATCCGGATCCATGGTAGCGGAGGAGATGAACACGCCACCCTTGGCCAGCGTTTCGGCCACCCCGTCCTTGCCGAACAGGATGGTCTCGGTCTGGGCGGCGTTGACGACAACGCTGACGGCGATATCGGCGCCCCTGGCGGCCTCGGCCGGCGTCTTCGCGCCCTTGCCGCCGTCGGCGACGAACCTCGCCACGCTGTCCGCCGAGACGTCGCAGCCGGTCACGTCAAAGCCCGCGCGCCGCAGCGAGGTCGCCATGCCAAAACCCATCGAGCCGAGCCCGATGACGGCGATACGCGGTTTTGCGGTTTCAGGCATGCGGCAGTCCCCTCGGCTTCCTCTTTGGCCGGCATCGATGGCCAGCTTTGCCTCTGGGTATCACGGCTTGGCCGCGCTGCCAAAGCATGAGACAAGGCGGCAGAGAGGTGCTGCCATGACCGAAACCAGGGTTCGCGAGGAAATCTGCCGCCTCGGGCGCTCGCTGTTCGAGCGCGGGCTGACGCCGGGCTCTTCTGGCAATATCAGCGTGCGGCTTGACGACGGCGGCTGGCTGGTGTCGCCGACCAATGCGTCGCTCGGCTCGCTGGACCCGGCGCGGTTGTCGCGGCTCGATGCCGACGGTCGGCTCGCCTCCGGCGATGCCCCGACCAAGGAAGTGCCGCTGCATACCGCGCTGTACCAGACCCGCCGCACCGCACGCGCGGTGGTGCACCTGCATTCGACCCATTCGGTGGCGATGTCGATGCTGCCGGAGATCGATCCGCGCGCCGCGCTGCCGCCGATGACGGCCTATTACTTGATGAAATGCGGCTTGACCGCACTGGTGCCGTATTATCGGCCCGGCGATCCGGCCGTGGCGGACGCAATCAAGGGTCTCGCCGGAAAGTATTCGTCAGTGCTTCTAGCCAATCACGGCCCGGTGGTCGCGGGCGAAACGCTGGAAGCCGCGGTCTATGCGATGGAAGAACTGGAAGAAACCGCAAAGCTCTATCTGCTGCTGCGCGGGCTGAACCCGCGTTTCCTGACGCCAGCGCAGATCGCCGACCTGTCAAAGACCTTCGGCCTGACGCTGCCGGAACACGAGCACGAGTAACTCTGCTTGTCCTAGCCGGGCTTGTCCCGGCCATCCACGTCTATGCTGCGCACAAGGAAAGAACTTGCGACACATCCTTGGAGACGCTGCTTCGCGGCTCCTCGGGATGAGGGGTACACGCGCGGAGAAACCGTAGTGGTCATAGCCCCAGATACGCCTTGCGCACGTCGGGATTGCCCTTGATGTCGGCCGCAAGGCCCTGCATCAACACGCGGCCGGTCTGCAGGATGTAGGCGCGGTCGGCGATGTCGAGGCATTCGGCCATACGCTGCTCGACGATCAGCACGGTCATGCCGGCGTCGCGGATTCGCTTCACCGCGGCAAAGATTTCGTCGACCAGTTTCGGCATGATGCCCTGCGACGGTTCATCCAGCATCAACAGCCGCGGCCGCGTCATCAGCGCGCGGCCGATCGCCAGCATCTGCTGCTCGCCGCCGGAGAGCGTTTCGGCGCGCTGCTCCAGGCGCTCCGACAGCCGCGGAAACAGCTGGAACACCAGCGCCAGCGGTTGGTCGCGATCCGCCTCGTGGCGATAGAGATAGCTGCCGAGCCGCAAATTGTCGCGCACCGACAGCCGCGGAAACAGCCGGCGGTTTTCCGGCACATAGGCGATGCCGCGCGCGGTGATCGCATGCTGCGCCAGGCCGTCGATACGCGCACCATCGAAGGTGACGGCGCCGGAGCGCGGACGTTCGGCGCCGGCGATGGATTTCAGCAGCGTCGATTTGCCGGCACCGTTGGCGCCGGCGACGCAGACGATTTCGCCCTTGGCGACATCGAGGCTGACGGCCGAGATGGCGACGAGGCCCTGATAGGCGGTGGTGACTTCATGCACCGACAGCATGACGATCCCCAAGGTAGGCGCTGATGACTTTCGGATCGCGAACGATGTCGGCAGGCTTACCCTCGACCAGCACCTTGCCGAGGTCGAGCACGATGGCGCGGTCGACCAGCGGCATCACGATCTCCATGACATGCTCGACCATCAACACGGTGACGCCGGTGTCGCGTACCTGGCGCACCAGTTCCACTCCGGTTTGCGCCTCGATCGGGGTCAGGCCCGTGAGCACTTCATCCAGCAGCAGCAATTTGGGCTCGGTCGCCAGCGCACGCGCGACCTCGAGCCGGCGTTTTTCCGACGGGATCAACTCGCTGGCCATCACATCGGCGCGGGCGGCGAGGCCGGCGAATTCCAATACCTCATGGGCCTTGCGGCGCGCCTCGCGCATCACCGTGGTGCGGACCAGCGCGCCGACGATGACGTTGTCGATCACGGTCATGGTCTCGAAGCTCTTGACGACCTGGAAGGTGCGGCCGATTCCGCGCACGCAGCGCTCGGCTGCCGGCAGCCTGGTGACGTCCTCGCCGTCAAACCAGATCGAGCCCTGGGTGGGCGGCAGCACGCCCGCGATCAGGTTGAACAGCGTCGACTTGCCGGCGCCGTTGGGACCGATCAGTCCGACGATCTCGCCGCGCCCGACGGAAATAGAGATGTCGCTGTTGGCGATCAGGCCGCTGAATCGTTGCCAGACGCCGCGGGTTTCCAGCAAGGCTGTCATCGGGTCGCTCCCTTGCGACGGCGCGAGAACAGTCCGACCAGGCCCTCCGGCCGCGCCAGCGAGATCAGCACGATCAGGGTGCCGTAGACGATCAGATCGACGCCGCGGCCGGAGCCGCCGATGAAGGACCGCGTCAGTTCGGTGAGCGGGATCAGGATCACGGCGCCGAGCGCCGGTCCCCACAGCGTTCCGATGCCGCCGAGCACGGCGGGTAGCGCCATCAGCAGCGAGTACTGGAAACCCATCACGCTCTCGGGATCGATGTAGGAAACGAACTGCGCATAGAAGCTGCCGCCGACCGCGGTGAGGAATGCCGAGACCGCCGCGGCGCCCATCTTGGAATTGAACACCACCACGCCGAGGCTTTCGGCGGCGTCCGGATTGTCCTTCACCGCGCGCCACCAGTAGCCCCATTTGGAATCTTCCAGCCACCAGGTGACGAACCAGGCGATGCAGGCCAGCGCCAGCGCGAAGTAGAAGTAAGGCAGCTTGCTGCGGGTGAACTGGAACGTCAGCCAGCTGTCGGTGCGGACGGGAATATCGATGCCGAGCGCGGCGCCGGCCCAATCCCAGTTCTGAATCAGCAACAGCGCGATCTCGGCGATCACGATGGTGGCGATGACGAAGTAATGGCCACGCAGGCGGAAACAGGGATAGCCGAGCGCCATCGCGATCACGGCCGATATCAACCCGCCGCCGACCATGCCGAACCACGGCAGCACGCCGAATTTGGTGAAGAGGATCGCGGTCGTGTAGGCGCCGAGCCCGAAATACAGCGCGTGGCCGAGCGAGATCTGCCCGCAATAGCCGGAAAGGATATTCCAGCTCTGCGACAGCGCCGCATACATCAGCGTCAGAACCATGATGTTCTGGACGTAGACGTCCTTTACGAACAGCGGCACCAGCGCCGCGACGAAGGCGAGACAGGCGGCGACGATCAGGTCGCGGCGGCGGCGCTGGGCGAAGGCGGTATCCATCACATCGATCCGAACAGGCCGCGCGGCCGGACAAAGACCACCAGCAGGTAGACCGCGTAGATGCCGACCGATTTCAGCGACGGCGGCATGATCAATGCGGTGGTGGCTTCAACGAGACCGACGATGATGCCGCCGGCGAAGGCGCCGAACACGCTGCCGAAACCGCCCAACGCCACCGTGACATAGGCGATCAGCGCGAACGAGGCGCCGACGTCGGGATAGATGTAGAAGAACATTGCCATGATGGCACCGGCCAGGCCGACCAGCGCCGCGCCGAGGCCCCAGCCCAGCGCGAACACCCTGTTCTTGTCGATGCCGACCAGCGCCACCGCGCCGGCGTCCTCGCGCGTCGCCTCGAGCGCGCGGCCGAAATCGGTGCGGTTGATGAAGAAATACAGCGCGACGAACGCTGTGATCGCCACCAAGGCGCCAATCAGTTGCGGCTGAGGCAGGAAGATGCCGCCGACCGATATGGTTTTGCCGCCGAACCATGAATGGGTGACGCTGCGATAGTCCGGCGTGAAGAAGAACTGCGCCAGGCCGCGCATGACGATGGCGAGGCCGAAGGTGGAGAAAATCTGCACCATGCCGGCATTGGCTTTGGCCCTGACCGCAAAGCGGACGATCACGAGATAGACCACCGCCCCGAATACGAACAGCGCGGCCGCGACCAGCGGCGCCGACAGCAAGGGGTCTATCGCGAAGAAGGCGAACAGGAAGAACGTCGCGTACATCGCGATCATGAGGAACTCGCCGTGGGCGAAGTTCACCACGTCCATCAGGCCGAAGATCAGCGCCAGCCCCACGGCGATCAGGCCGTAGAGCAACCCCATCAGCAGGCCGCTGGCAAGACTCTGGATGATGGTTTCGGCTGTCACGGCCCCCGCCCCTGTCCTGCCGCTTACTTCATCGGCCAGAGCGCTTCGGCGATGGCCGCCTGCGCCGGGAAGACGGTGACGAACTTGCCGCCGACATATTGCAGCAGCACCGGATCGGCGTCGTTGTTCTGGCCCATGTCGTCGAACTTGACGCGCTTCCACGGCATGATGGTCTGCTCGCCCGGCATGTCGGTGGTCGCCAGCGCCGCACGAATCTTTTCGCCATCGGTGGACTTGGCACGGTTGATGGCGTCGGCCATCACGATCAGGCCCATGAACTGCCGCGACGTCAGATCGTTGAAATCCTTACCCGACTTTGCCTTGTACATGGCGTTGATGGTGCCGACGACCGGCCGCTTCTTTGCGAGGTCGAGCGAGAAGCTGCCGCGCGAGATCACGCCTTCGAGCTTGTCGCCGACCGCGTCGTACAGCGCCTTCTCGGAGAAGCCGGCGTCCTGTGCGACGATCGCCTTCGGCTTGTAGCCGAGCTCCGCCATGGTCTTCACCAGGAGAATGCCGTCGGTGGTGTAGCTCGAGGGCATCAGCACGTCGGCGTTGGCGGCTTTGAGCTGCTGAACTTCCGCGGACAGCGACGGCGAATTGGAGCGGTATTTGATGTCGGCGACGATCTTGTAGCCGCGCTCCTTGGCGAGCTTGAGCTGGGCGTTGCCGGAATCGGTGCCGAAAATGGTGTCTTCGTGGAACAGCGACAAGGTCTCGATCTTGGTGCCCTTCTTCTTCAGGGCGTCGAAGAAGTCGAACATCGCAGCCGAGAACATTTCGTCGTGGGCCGCGGGGCGGAAGTAGAATTTGAGGCCGCGGCGATGCAGGCTAGGCGACGAATTGTCGGCCGAAATGAACGGAACCTGGTAGCGCTCGCAGATCTGGCTGACGGTGACAGCCACAGAACTCTGGTAGGTGCCGATGACGGCGCAGACCTTTTCCTGCGTGATCAGGCGCTCGGCCTCGGCGCGGCCCTTCTGGGGATCGCCCTGGTGGTCGGCGAATACGAGCCGAACCTTGGCGCCGCCGAGGCCGGGCAGCCCAACGTCCTTTGCCAGCGGCAGATCGAAATCATGTTTGCTGTTGATGACGTCCGCCGCCGTTCCGTAGGCATGCTGCGCGTCGACGCCGATCTGCGCGTTGGAGCCGGACAGCGGATAGGTGACACCGATCACCACTTCGGACGTTTGCGCGCGACTCGCGATCGGCGAGAAGGCTGCGGCAGCGGTGGCTCCGAGCAATACATTGCGGCGAGTGATGGTCATTGCAGATACCCCCTGTTGATCGCAGTTATCGATGAAACGGCAGAACGTTGCGGTAAAGCCTCAATGAGCGGCAAAGGCTGCCCATCAAAGCACCGCCAATTGCTTGTTCTTGAGATCGGTCACCAGCATCAATCCCGGCGCATGCGTGATCGCGAACGGCAGCTTCGCCGCTGCGATCACCGCTTGCGGTGTCACGCCGCAGGCCCAGAACACCGGAATTTCATCGGCTTCCACCGGCACCGGATCGCCGTAGTCGGGCTTGGCGATATCGGCGATCCCGATCGAATGCGGATGGCCAAGATGAACCGGCGCGCCATGCACGGAAGGAAACCGCGAGGTGATCTGCACCGCGCGGATCGCATCCGCCGGCTTGAACGGCCGCATCGACACCACCATCGGACCCGCGAACGGCCCTGCCGGGTTGCATGCAATGTTGGTGCGATACATCGGCACGCGCACCTTGCGCTCGATGTGACGGATCGGCAGATCGTCCGCCATCAGCGCCTCTTCGAACGAGAATGAGCAGCCGATCACGAAGGCGACCAGATCGTCGCGCCAATGCGCCATGATCTCGGTCGGCTCTTCCACCACCTCGCCGTCGCGCCAGACCCGGTAGCGCGGCAGATCGGTGCGGATGTCGAGATCGATCCCGAGCGAGGGAATATGGGGGTCGCCGACGTCGGACATGCCGATGATCGGGCAGGGTTTGGGATTGAGCTGGCAGAACCGGTGAAACGAAGCTGCGAGATTCTCCGGCAGGATCACCAGATTGCCCTGCACGAAACCATTGGCCATGCCGGCGGTGCTGGTGACGGCGCCGGTGCGGCAGGCCCGCCGGGCCGCCACGCTTGGCGACAGATCGGCCGCCTTGTCGTCCAACAGCCGTTCCGTTCTTGCCAAGCCGGTCATCGTCGATCCCGCCCAAATTAGCTCGACAGCCAATGGGCCATAGAGCTAGCATAATGTCTAATCGTTGTTTTTGATCAAAATCGATAAATTGAATTTATCGAACTGGGAGCTTTGGAAGCATGGTCGATTTCAAGGCAATCGAGACCTTCATGTGGGTGGTGACGCTCGGCAGCTTTCGCGGCGCCGCGCAAAAGCTCAACACCACCCAGCCTGCGATCTCGCAGCGGATCGCGCAGCTCGAGCACGAGGTCGGGGTCAGGCTCCTGCAGCGCGACCGGCGCATGGTGCTGCCGACACCGAGCGGGCGGCAGATGATGGTGTATGCCGAGAAGCTGATCGGGCTGCGCTCGGAGATGCTGGCCGCGGTCGGCGATCGCTCGGCGATGCGTGGCGTGCTGCGGCTCGGCGTCGCCGAAACCATCGTCCACACCTGGCTGTCGCAACTGGTCAAGAGCGTCAATCGCACCTATCCCAATCTCTCGCTCGAAATCGAGGTCGACATCACCTCGAACTTGCGGACGCGGCTCTTGGCGCAGGAAATCGAGCTCGCCTTCCTGCTCGGGCCGATAACGGCGCCGACCGTCAGCAACCGGGTGCTGTGCGACTATCCCGTAGGCTTTCTCGCCAGCCCTTCGCTTGGGCTGGGCCAGCGCAGGCTGACGGTGCACGATCTGGCGAAATTCCCCATGATCACGTTTCCGCGCAAGACCCCACCCTATGAACTGGTGCGCTCGCTGTTCAATCGCCCGGACTTGCCGCCGATGCGCCTGCACGCCAGCGCTTCGATCGCCACCGTCGTACACATGGCCATCGAAGGCCTCGGCATTGCGGTCATTCCAACCGCGATCGTCGAAAGCGAAATGGCGGATGGGCGGCTGCAACTGCTGTCGACCAATCTGCAGATGCCGCTGCTGACATTTGCGGCAAGCTGGCTCACTTCCCCCGACACCGTCGCGGTCGAACGCGTGGCCGAACTCGCCGCCAACCTCGCGCAGGGCAGCACTGTCATTGACGCGCCGCTGCAGGCGCGTCATTGAAAACCCTCGAATGCGCGCGGCTCCTGAATTTCCGGAAATGGCTCCATGACCAAGATCGCTTCCAACCTGCAGATCGACTCCGCCCGGCTCTGGGATACGATTCACGAAACCGCGAAATTCGGCGGCACCCCCAAAGGCGGGGTGCGGCGGCTGACGCTGGGCCCCGAAGACAAGCAGGTGCGCGACTGGTTCCGCCGGGCGTGCGAGGCCGCGGGCCTCGACGTGCACGTCGACGCGCTCGGCTCGATGTTCGGCCTGCGCAAGGGCCGCGACATGTCGAAGCCGCCGGTCGGCTTGGGCTCGCATCTCGATACCCAGCCCACGGGGGGCAAGTTCGACGGCGTGCTCGGCACGCTGGCGGCGCTCGAAGTGGTGCGTACGCTCAACGATGCCGGGATCGAGACCGAGGCGCCGATCTGCATCGTCAACTGGACCAATGAGGAAGGCTCGCGCTTTGCCCCGGCGATGATGGCCTCGGCGGCGTATGTCGGCGACTTCACCACCGACGATATCCTGTCGCGCAAGGACGCCGACGGTGTCACCGTGGCTGAGGCGCTGGACAGCATCGGCTATCGCGGCGAAGCCCCGGTCGGCACGCAGAAATTCGCAAGCTTTGTCGAGCTGCACATCGAACAGGGTCCGATTCTGGAAGCCGAGCACAAGACCATCGGCGTGGTCGATTCCGGCCAGGGCGTGCTGTGGTACGACGGCAAGATCACCGGCTTCGAAAGCCATGCCGGCTCGACGCCGATGCCGCTGCGCCGCGACGCGCTCGCCACTCTGTCGGAAATCGTGCTGGCGATGGAGAGCATCGCGAGGAAGCACGGACCCAAGGCAGTCGGCACCATCGGCGAAGCCGTGATTGCCAACCCCTCGCGCAATGTCATTCCCGGCGAAATCGCCTTCACCGTGGATTGCCGCAGCGCCGACGCCGCGATCATGGACGCGCTCGACAGGGATTTGCGCGTGGCGGTGGCCGAGATCGCCGCGCGGCGCAAGGTCAACGTCAAGCTCGATCTGGTCTGGCGCAAGCCTCCGACCCATTTCGACCCCAAACTGGTCGATGCGGTGGAGAACGCGGCCCAGGCGCTCGGCTATTCCAACCGGCGCATCACCTCGGGCGCGGGCCATGATGCCTGCAACCTCAACACCCGCATTCCCACCGCGATGGTGTTCGTGCCCTGCAAGGATGGCGTCAGCCACAACGAACTCGAGGACGCCACGCAGGCCGATTGCGCCGCGGGCGCCAATGTGTTGATGCATACCGTGCTGGCGCTTGCCGGCGTCGCTTCCTGATCGTCAGCCAACCACCGGAGAATTCAGTGCGCGGAGTTTTTGTCGACGCCAACGAATCGCTCGCCGTCATCTTCGAGCGGCTGGAAAAACCGGGCGATCCCAAGGTCCGCATCCATCGCGACCCCGATATCACCCCGGAGCAGTACCCCGAGGTGCTCGGCGGCGCCGAGATCGCCATCGTCGATCACACCGCGCTGCCGACCGAAATCGCGAAAAAATGCACCGGCCTGAAGCACGTGGTGTTTCTGGGCACCGGCGCGCGCAGCTACATGAATCCGGAGGAACTCGCCGGGCTCGGCATCGAAGTGCACCTGATCAAGGGCTATGGCGATACCGCGGTGGCCGAATGCGCCATCGCGCTGATGTGGGCGGCAGCGCGCGGCATCGCCGAGATGGACCGCGAAATGCGCGCCGGCAACTGGCTGCGCGAGGACGGCATGCAGCTGACCGGCAAGACGCTCGGCCTGATCGGCTTCGGCGGCATCGCCGCGGAAGTGGCGCGGATCGCGCGCGGCAGCGGCATGCGCGTGATCGCCTGGAACCGGTCGCCGAAGAGTTCTGCCGGCGTCGACTTCGTGACGCTGGAAAAATTGCTGGCCGAAAGCGACGTGGTCTCGCTTCACCTGTTGCTGAACGACGAAACCCGCGGCTTTCTCTCGGCAGAACGCATCGCGGCGATGAAGCCGGGCGTGATCCTCGTCAACACCGCGCGCGGAGCGATGGTGGATGAGCAAGCGATGATCGACGCGCTGAAGTCGGGCCAGATCCGGCACGCCGGCCTCGACGTCTTCAACATCGAGCCGCTGCCGAAGGATCACCCGCTGAACAAGCTGCGCAACGTGACGCTGTCGGCGCATTCGGCGTTCCGCACGCCGGAGGCGAGCGAGAACCTGATTGGCGCCGCGTGGGAGCATTGCCGAAGGATCGCGGCGGGAACCTGAGCGGCTTCGCCCGGTCTCCCCGCCGCATCGGCCCCCACCGAGATCCGGTCGGATATCAGAACTTGTAGGTCAGACCGGTTCCGATCAGCCACGGATCGAGATTGACCTTGCCGGTGACCGGCACACCGCCGCCGAGCGTGCCGTCCCAGTTCGGACGCAGCCAGATCTTCTTGACGTCGACGTTCAGGCCGACATGCTTGTTGATCATGTAGTCGAATCCGATCTGCGCGGCCGGTGCCCACGTATTCTGCAGGTGGCTGTTGGTGACGATCACGCCCGCATTGTTGAAGGTGTTGCCGGCCGACTGATTGAAGAACACCGTATAGTTCACGCCGGCGCCGATATAGGGCTTGAACGCGCCGAGATCGGTGAAGTGATACTGCAGCGTCAGCGTCGGCGGCAGCAGCCAGGCCCTGCCCACGTCGAGGCCGGCCGTGGCGGGGACGCCGGTACCGGTCACTTCGTGACGGGTGACGCCGAGAATGAGTTCGGCCGCGATGTTGCGGGTGAAGAAGTAGGAGATGTCGAGCTCCGGAATGATCGCATCCGAGGTCTTCAGGCCCGATCCCGGCACCTGGTCGACCCAGCCCGAATCACGGGTGACGACGCCGAGCGCGCGCAGGCGGATCATCCAGGGATTCCAGGCTTCGACCGCCGGCGCCTTGGTGTAGACCGGCAAATCAGCGGCTGAAGCGGCTGTCGCGAGTCCAAAGATCCCGGCAGCCAAAGCGAGCGACGGGATCGCAGTTCTTGTTCTTGTCTTCATGAAAATCCCCAATATTTGCCGGTACGAATGATTCCGCATCGACTGACCTTCACAAATGCCTTCGCGCGATCCGAAAAATTGATCTGCGTCAATTCGTGTGTGCTCCGCACAAACCGCGCGCGACTGTTGCCGCGCCGACACGGAACTCACGAATGCAACTGAATCGCACGTCCGCGAATGATTGCTATCTGCAGAGGACCGCGTTCGAGTGGGAACTATTCTGCATAGTCAACGCAGTTGGCGCATTCGGCGTTGTGCTCCGACGAAGCGAGCTAGAACCAGATCGCGGCTGCGTGGAAGTATTGCAAACGGATCGCGGCGACAACCTGAACCGCCGCACATGGCGCCTCATCCCGAGGAGCGGCCACTTGGCCGCGTCTCGAGGGATGAGGATGAAGGATGTGGATGATGTGGATATTGCCCGGCCTCATGGTTCGAGACGGCGCTATCGCGCCTCCTCACCATGAGGGTCCGGCTTCCCTACTCCACCATCTCCGCGACCGCCTTGCCGCACGCGACCGTATCGGCATTGCCGCCGAGATCGCGGGTCCGCAGCGTCCGTTCGCCGAGCGTGCGTTCGATCGCAGCCACGATCGAGGCCGCCGCCTGCTTCTCGCCGAGGTGCTCCAGCATCATCGCACCCGACCAGATCATGCCGATCGGGTTGGCGATGCCCTGCCCCGCGATGTCGGGCGCCGAGCCGTGCACCGGCTCGAACACCGACGGGAAATGGCCTTCCGGGTTGATGTTGCCCGATGGCGCGATGCCGATGGTGCCGGTGCAGGCCGGACCGAGATCGGACAGGATGTCGCCGAACAAATTGGAACCGACCACGACGTCGAACCAATCCGGATGCAGCACGAAGTTCGCGGTGAGAATGTCGATGTGGTACTTGTCCCACTTCACCTTGGGATAGTTTTTCGCCATCGCCTCCACGCGCTCGTCCCAATACGGCATGGTGATGGAGATGCCGTTGGATTTGGTCGCCGAGGTCAGGTGCTTCTTCGGCCGCGACTGCGCCAGCTCGAATGCGAATTTCAGGATGCGGTCGACGCCGATCCGGGTCATCACGGTCTGCTGGGTGACGAATTCGCGGTCGGTATCCGGGAACATCCGCCCGCCGACCGATGAATATTCGCCCTCGGTGTTCTCGCGCACCACCCAGAAATCGATGTCGCCGGGCTTGCGGTTGGCGAGCGGCGACGGCACCCCCGGCATCAGCCGCACCGGACGCAAATTGACGTACTGGTCGAACTCCCGGCGGAACTTGATCAGCGATCCCCACAGGGAAACATGATCGGGGATCTTCGCGGGCCAGCCGACCGCGCCGAAATAGATCGCGTCATGCTTGCCGATCTTCGCCTTCCAGTCCTCCGGCATCATCTCGCCGTGCTTCTCGTAATAGTCCCAGGAGGCGAAATCGAAATGATCGAAATGCACCGATACTCCGTGCTTTTTCGCGGCCTGTTCCAGCACCCGCAACCCTTCCGGCGCCACTTCCTTGCCGATGCCGTCGCCGGGAATGACCGCGATCCGGTATTGCTTTTTTTCGTTGCTCATCGGGGATTTCCTTATGGTCTTGAAGGGCCGCTAACGCCGTTTGCTGGATCGGATTGCAATGGACCAAAGTCGGCTGCGGTGCAACGCTGCAGTGCAATGTTGACCGTCTCAGCGGCGGCGGCCTAACAATCCGGTCCCACCCGATGACCGGCCCCCAATCACAGAGAGAAATCGCCATGGACCTGCATTTGCGCGGCAAGCGCGTCCTGATCACGGGCGCATCGAAGGGCATCGGCGCGGCCGCCGCCGAAGCCTTCGCCGAAGAGGGCTGCCACCTGCTGCTTGCGGCCCGCAGCGGCGATCAGTTGAAGGCGCTGGCCGAGCGGCTGCGCTCGGCGCACCAGATCGACGCCGCCACTGCCCTCGTCGACCTGCGCAACCCTGCGGACATTGCGAAACTGGTGAAGGACGCCGCCGATATCGACATCCTCGTCAACAATGCCGGCGACATTCCCGGCGGCTCGATCGACAAGATCGACGAGGCGACCTGGCGTCATGCCTGGGAGCTGAAAGTGTTCGGCTACATCAACCTCACCCGCGCCATCTACGCGCAGATGAAGGCGCGCGGCCACGGCGTCATCATCAACGACATCGGCGCCGCCGGCGAGAAGTTCGACGCCAATTATATCTGCGGCAGCGCCGGCAACGCCGCGCTGATGGCGTTGACCCGCGCGCTCGGGGGAAAAAGCCTTGCCGACAACATCCGCGTGGTCGGCATCAATCCCGGGCCGGTCGGTACCGATCGCCACGTCACGCTCTTGAAGACCCGCGCCAGGAACCAGTTCGGCGACGAAAACCGCTACAAGGAATTTCAGAAGGGCATGCCGCTCGGCCGCCCCGCCCATACCCGCGAGATCGGCGATCTGATGGCGTTCCTCGCCTCCGACCGCTCCGGCTATACCTCGGGCGTGATCTTTACGGTCGATGGCGGGCACACGTCGGGCTGGGGGTAGTGGTATAGACGCAAGCTCAACCTCATCCTGAGGAGCCGCGAAGTGGCGTCTCGAAGGATGGGACGCTGGCACCTCGCTCCCTCATCCTTCGAGACGCGGCGAAGACGCCGCTCCTCAGGAAGAGGTCAAATAGCCGTCCTCTCGAACAGCTGCCGTATCAGCGTCGTTACCCGCCCCGCCGGCGACAGCATTTCGTTCATGATCGTAAAGTGATTGGCGCCCGGGATCTCTTCATAGGTCACCGGCAATCCATATTTGGCGCGGTGCCCGGCAAAATCCGAAGTCTGCCGGCGCAGCAGCGGCAATTCGGCGTCGCCCACCACCAGCGACAGCGGTTTTGGCGCGCCGCCGGCCTGCATCATGGGCGAGTTACGGCGCGACATCGCTTCATCCAGCCCGAGCTTGACGTTGAGATAGGAGTGCCGGATCGGCTCGAGATCATAGACGCCCGAGATCGCCATGCCTGCCCGCACATTCGGATTCGACAGCGCCATCGCGGTGAGGTGGCCGCCCGCCGACCAGCCCGACACCACGATCCCGCGCGCGTCGGCGCCGAGCGCGGGCAATTGCCCGGCGAGGTAGTCGATCCCCTGATGAATTTCACCTACGATCTGGTCGAGCGTCGCATCCGGCGCCAGCGTGTAGCCGATCAGCGCGACATTAATGCCATGCGCCATCGGGCCTTCGGCAAACAGCGCAAAGACTTCCTTCGCCCGGTTCTGCCAGTAGCCGCCGTGGATGAACAGCAGCGTCGGCACCTTCTCCGCGGCCTTGAGGAAATCGATCCGGTTGCGGTCGCGCGGGCCGTAGCGGAGGTCGAGATGCGTGGGGTGCCGCTTGCGTATTTCGGCGGAGCGCTGCTCCCAGCCGGCGACCATCTCGGCGCTGCCGGCAACCGCAACGCCGTTGTTGAGGCCGAGGTCGCGCTCCTCCTGGCTCATCTTGCGCCAGTCGGGCGTATCTGAAGGCGTCAACATGCGGGAATCTCCGGGACGGCGGCGGGTATTTCCACTTTGCCGGAAAATGTTTTACAGCACTAGGCAATCCGTGGCTTCGAGCCGGAATGAACGGGAGAAATACGAGTGGCTGATCAGGGACTGGTAAATGCGACGGCGTGCGCCATCGTCGACAAACTGAACAAGGGCGAAGTCACCCCGCTCGATCTGCTCGACGTGCTGGAGAAGCGCATCGCCGAGGTCGACGGCAAGGTGAACGCGCTGCCGACGCTGTGCTTCGACCGCGCCCGGGCGCATGCCAAAGAACTGATGAAGAAGCCGGCCGGGAGCCGCGGCCTGCTGGCGGGCATGCCGGTTCCGATCAAGGACCTCACCAATGTCGCGGGTGTACTGACGACGCAGGGCTCCCCGATCTACAAGGACAATATCCCCGCACGTTCCGATATCCTGGTCGAACATCTCGAAAGCAATGGCGGCGTGATCTACGCCAAATCCAACACGCCGGAATTCGGCGCCGGCGCCAACACGTTCAACGAGGTGTTCGGCGCGACCCGCAATCCCTGGGATACGTCGCGCTCGGCCGCCGGCTCCTCCGGGGGAGCTGCGGTGGCGCTCGCCACCGGCATGGCCTGGCTGGCGCATGGTTCCGACATGGGCGGCTCGCTGCGTAATCCCGCCAGCTTCTGCGGCATCGTCGGTCTGCGCCCGAGCATCGGCCGCGTCGCGCATACGCCGGCCGCCGCGATCGACCGCAATCTCGGCGTGCAGGGCCCGATGGCGCGCAATGTCGAGGATCTCGCGCTGCTGCTCGACGCCATGAGCGGCGAGCATGCGGCCGATCCGCTGTCGCTGCCGGCGCTGCCGACCTCGTTCCTGTCCGCCGCACGTTCCGGCAACAAGCCGAAGCGCATCGCCTATTCGCCGGATCTCGGCATCACCCCGGTCGATCCCGAGGTTGCCGCCATCACCCGCAAGGCGGCGCAGCGTTTCGCCGAGGCCGGCGCCATCGTCGAGGACGCGCATCCGGACCTGCGCGAGGCCCATGAATGCTTCCACGTGCTGCGCGCCTTCGACTTCGCGCTCAGCAAGGCGGCGCTGCTGCGCGAGAAGCGCGATCAGCTCAAGCCCGAGGTGATCTGGAACATCGAGGAAGGTCTCAAGCTCACGGTCGAGCAGCTCGAGCGCGCCGAGGCCCAGCGGGTGGCGATGACCGCGCGCACGCTGGAATTTTTCAACAGCTACGATCTGCTGCTGACGCCGGCGACCATCGTCGCACCGTTTCCGGTCGAGAACCGCTATGTCGCCGAATGCGCCGGCAAGAAATTCGACAACTACGTCGAATGGCTCGGCATCGTCTATGCGATCACGCTGGTGTGCTGCCCGGCGCTGTCGCTGCCGTGCGGGTTCACCGCGTCCGGCTTGCCGGTCGGCCTGCAGATGGTGGCGCCGCCGCGCGGCGAGGCAAGGCTTCTCGCCGGCGCCAAAGTGCTGGAGGATATTCTCGGTGTACGCGGCACCACGCCGATCGATCCGAGGCCGCCGAAGTAACGCCGCGGCTCGCCCGCAGCCTCATGGCTCGAGACGCGCGACGCGCTCCTCACCATGAGGGTCTGAGACCTCATCCCCGCGTAACGGCAAAGCCGTTATCGCTGGAGGAGCGCGCACTCGCGCGCGTCTCGAAGGATGAAGCCCCCATGTCTAGTCCTAGCCCGCCACGCGCGCGCCGGTACCGGCGGCCTTGATAGCGACCGAGAGCGCCAGCTTGCTCTGCTCCACGATCTCCTCGACCAGTTCTTCCCGGCTGATCTGGGCAACCTGGCCGGTGAGCAGTCCCTGCTCGGCCAGCATCACCACGCCGTGCAGCGCGGCCCAGATTTGCAGGGCCTGCCGCTCGCGCAACAATCCGACGGCGGGCGCTTCCAGCGCTTCCAGCACGAGGCCGAACGTCTCAAAGGCCGCGTTGTGCAGCTCGCTGCCTTTCGATGCGCAGGCCATGGTTCGCGACGCGAACATCAGGCGGTAGATCCCGTTGCGGCGAAGACCGAAAGAAAGCGTGGCCTGCGCGAGGCGCGACAGCTTCGATTGTTTCGACGGTCCGCTGATCGACTCCCGCAGCATGGCGGAAAATTGCCGGAAGGCCTCCGCCGTGACCGCCGCCAGCAAGGCCTCGCGGTCGGCGAAATGCCGGTACGGCGCCGGTTGCGAGACGCCGAGCTTTTTTGCCAGCGCCTTGAGGCTGATGGCTTCCGGGCCGCCCTGCTCCGCCTCGGCCAATGCGGCCCGAACCAGGGCGTCGCGGAGATCGCCATGGTGGTAGGTATTGAGCGGTTTGCGGGCTAACCGAGGCGGCATCTGCGTCCTGATCCCTGACTTTTCACTTGACACCACAACCGCGGCACGAATGTAATATGCTATAATTTAACGACGCAGCCAATACGGTCAGCGCCGTTAGAATAATAAGACAGCAAGTGGAAACGCAACACGGCAGCAAGGCTGCAGGTGAGTTCGGGGAGAAGCGCGTCAGATGGCCGGAAAACTCAAGATCCACGTCGATCAGGACAAGTGTCAGGGACACGCCCGCTGCAAAGCGCTGGCGCCCGAACTGTTCGAGCTCGACGAGTTCGGCAATGCGCACGAGGTCGGCGACGGCTCCGTGCCTGCAGGGATGGAGGAAAAGGCCTGGCTCGCCCGGGCCAATTGCCCTGAGATCGCGATCGAAGTCACCGAAGAGTAACCGCGTCACCCCTGTGCCGCCGATTCGAATCTGCTGACCGATTTCTTTTAGCGCAATCGTAGATCCAGCGAACGAACCAGAGGAATTTACCCTGATGTCCGATCCCGCCCGCGCCATTCCCGACGCCGCCCCCGCGATGCCCGAGCATCCTCCCGTGAAAGATTGGGTGCACGATTTCGACCATACCGATCCGCACTGGACGGAAAATCCGTATCCAATCTGGGACGAATTGCGGGCGGCATCGCCGGTGGTTCATACCGACCGCTTTCTCGGCTGCTACATGCCGACCACCTATGAGGCAGTGAAGGAAATCGCCTACGACACCACGCATTTCTCCTCGCGCCGTGTCATCGTGCGCGACGTGCGGCCGCCGATTACCAACACCGCGCCGCCGATCACCTCCGATCCGCCCGAGCACAAGCCCGCCAAGCAGCTGTTGCTGCCGCCGTTCACGCCCGACGCGATGAAGAAGCTCGAGCCCCGGGTTCGCGCGATCTGCAACGAGCTGATCGACGAGTTCATCGCCGACGGCAAATGCGACGCCGCGGCGCGCTACACCAAGCACATTCCGGTCCGCGCCATCGCCCACATGCTCGGCATCCCCGAAAAGGACAGCGACCAATTCATCAAGTGGATCCACGAAATTCTCGAGCTCGGCATCAAGGACGACGCCACCATGATGCGCGCGGTCCAGGAGATGACCGGCTACTTCCATGGTCATATCGAGGCGCGCAAGAAGAACCCGACCGACGACCTGATCATGACGATGATGAACGCCCGCGACAAGAACGGCCAGCCGCTGGCCGACGGACACGTGCTGGGTTCGCTGCGGCTGTTATTGATCGCCGGCATCGACACCACCTGGAGCGCGATCGGCGCCTCATTGTGGCATCTGGCGAAGACGCCCGCGGATCGCGACCGCCTGATCGCCGAGCCGGAACTGATGCCGACCGCGATCGAGGAATTGCTGCGCGCCTATGCGCCGGTGACGATGGCGCGCGAGGTGATGAAGGACACCGTGATCAGCGGCTGCCCGGTGAAGCACGACAACATGGTGCTGCTGTCGTTTCCCGCCGCCAACCGCGATCCGGCCGTGTTCCCCGATGCCGACAAGGTCGTGATCGACCGCAAGGAGAATCGCCATGTCGCCTTCGGACTCGGCATTCACCGCTGCGTCGGCTCCAACCTCGCACGCATGGAAATGACGGTCGCGATCGAGGAATGGCTGAAGCGGATTCCGGACTTCAAGCTCGACCCGGCCGGTCAGGTCAAATGGTCGGAAGGCACCGTGCGCGGGCCGCGGCAGCTTCCGGTGCTGTTCGGGAAATCGGCCTGAGGCGTTCGCTTCTCGTGATGGCTCCATGCTAGACTTTCGGTTCTGATCAAGTCGGAACCGAAGGTCTGGAATGGCCGAACAGGACGAACCGCCTCCGGACTCAAAGCTGACGCGCAGCAAGCAGCGCTGGGCGCAGCAGGGCCGCTTCCTTACCGGCAGGACGTCCCGTCCCGCGGAGCAGCGCCTGCCGCCCGGGCAGCATCTCACAAGGGACTGGCCGACGCTCGACCTCGGCGTCACCCCGAATATTTCCCGCGAGCGCTGGCGCCTCGATGTCTACGGCGCAGTCGAGGAGCCGCTGTTCTGGAATTTTGCGCAGTTCACCGCGCAGCCGCAGGTCAATTTCATATCCGACATCCATTGCGTCACCACCTGGTCGCGCTACGACAACCGGTGGGAGGGGCTTTCAACCCGCGATCTGCTCGACGCCTGCCGGCCGCGCGCGGAGGCGCGCTTCGTGGTGCTGCATTGTCATGACGGCTACACCACCAATCTAACGCTGGAAGATTTCGCCGCCGAAGATGCCCTGCTCGCGCATGGCTGGTCCGGCGCGCCGCTGGAGCAGGAGCATGGCGGCCCGGTGCGGCTGGTGGTGCCGCATCTCTATTTCTGGAAGAGCGCGAAGTGGCTGCAGAGCATCGAATTCCTGGCCGAAGACAAGCCGGGCTACTGGGAAGTCCGCGGCTATCACAATCGCGGCGACCCGTGGAAGGAAGAGCGCTATTCCAGGGGTTGATGCTTTGGCCGATCCGAACCATGGAGCTTGAACGTGCCCACTGAACGCTTCCAATTCACCAGTGAGGGGGGCCACCAGTTGGCGGCATCGCTGGATTTGCCGGAAGGCACTCCGCTCGCCTATGCGCTGTTCGCGCATTGCTTCACCTGCGGCAAGGACGTGCTCGCGGCCAGGCGCATCGCGGCGGCGCTGGCCGCCAGGGGCATCGCGGTGTTGCGCTTCGACTTCACCGGCCTCGGTTCCAGCGAAGGCGATTTTGCCAACTCGAACTTCTCCTCGAACGTTGCCGACCTGGTGCGGGCCGCCGACCATCTGCGCGAAACACGAAAAGCGCCGACGATCCTGATCGGCCACAGCCTCGGCGGCGCCGCCATCCTCGCCGCCGCCGGGCAAATTCCCGACGCGAAAGCGGTCGTCACCATTGCGGCGCCGTCCGATCCCGCCCACGTCACCGGCCTGTTCAGGGAACGCATCGAGGACATCCGCAAGCACGGCAAGGTGGAAGTCCAGCTCGCCGGGCGGCCATTCCACATCACCAGCGAATTTCTCGACGATATCGCCGGGCACAGCCTGATGGCGGAGGTGACGAATTTGCACAAGGCGCTCTTGATCATGCATTCGCCGACCGACGACACCGTCGGCATCGACAACGCCACGCATATCTTCGTGGCGGCCAGGCATCCCAAGAGTTTCGTTTCGCTGGCGGGCGCCGATCACCTGCTTTCCGGCAAGCGCGACGCCTCCTATGTCGCCGGCGTCATCGCCGCCTGGGCGGAACGCTATGTCGATCTTGCCCTGCCCGAGCAGCCGTCCGTTTCAGGCGACGCGCCGCGCAGCGTGGTGGTGCGCGAGACCGGCAGCGGCAAGTTCCAGCAGACCATTTCGGTCGGGCCGCATCGGATGATCGCCGACGAACCCATTGCCGCCGGCGGCGACGACACCGGACCGGGACCCTACGATCTCGTGCTGGCCGGCCTCGGCGCCTGCACCTCGATGACCCTGCGGATGTATGCCGACCGCAAATCGCTGCCGCTGGAACGCGTCACGGTGACGCTGAACCACAGCAAGATTCATGCGGAAGATTGCGCCGAGTGCGAGACCAGGGCCGGCATGCTCGACCGGTTCGACCGGGTGATTTCAATGGAAGGCGCGCTCGACGCCGAACAGCGCAGAAAATTGATGGAAATCGCCGACAAGTGCCCGGTGCACCGCACCCTCACCTCGGAGATCCATATCGTGACATCAGCGGCCGATTGACGAACAGTCGAGCGGGCGTATCATCGATGGCCTCATGGTTCGAGACGCGCGGCGTTGCCGCGCTCCCCACCACGAGGGTTTCAAACCTCATCCAGAGGAGGCGCGACGCGAAGCCGTCTCGAAGGATGAAGCCCCCGAGCCGAAAATTGCATTGAGAGAACTGCCCATGCCGATGGTGGCCCGTGTCGACCCCAAGACGGTCTTTACGCCGGAGGAGTGGAGCCGGCTGACGTCGCGCAGTTCGCTGCGCGGCATGTGGCTGGTGCTTCACGCCTGGGGCACCATCGCAGCCGCCATCGCGCTGGTGATGCTGTGGCCCAATCCGCTGACCTGGCTGATCGCGGTGATGGTGGTCGGCACGCGCCAGCTGGGATTGGCGATCCTGATGCATGAAGCCGCGCATGGCGGACTGCACAGCAACAAGGCGGTCAATGAATGGGTCGGGCAATGGCTGTGCGCGGTGCCTGTCGGTGCCGACCTCGCCAGCTATCGCTCGTACCATTTGCAGCATCACAAATTCACCCAGCAGCCGGAGGACCCCGACCTGTCGCTGTCGGCACCGTTTCCTATCACCAAGGAGAGCTACACCCGCAAGGCGATCCGGGATCTCACAGGGCAAACTTTCGTCAAGCAGCGGCTGCCGCTGTTCCTGTCGCTGTTCCGGCGCAAGGACGGCGACGGCAAGGTGTCGCACGAGAGCTTCGTCTCCAGCGGCGCCGACAAGATGGCAAGATTTCTCGGCGTCAACGCGGTGATGTTCGCACTGTTCTGGCTGGCGGGCGCCGGCATCTGGTACTGGGCCGTCTGGGTGGTCGGGATGGCGACCTGGCTGCCGCTGGTGACGCGGATCCGCAACATCGCCGAGCACGCCTGCACCTCGACCGGCGAAGACCCGTTCAGCCACGCCCGCACCACGCTCGCGGGTCCGATCGAGCGGCTACTGATCGCGCCCTATTGGGTGAACTATCACGCCGAGCACCATCTGTTCATGTACCTGCCGTGCTACCGGCTGCCGGAAGCACATCGGCTATTGGCCGAGAAAGGCCTGATCAAGCGGATGGAAGTGCGCCCCGGTTATCTCGACGTGATGCGGCTGGCGACCTCAGGTCCGCGGGGCTGATTCCTGCGCCGGCACCAGCGGCTGCACGCGAAGCGCGCCGCGCAGGCCTGCTGCCGTCCCTAACAGAATCCCGGCGACCGCGACGAATGACGCCAGCGCCAGTGTCGACAGGCCGGTCAGGCCCTGCCCGATCGAGCAGCCATAGGCCATCGCGCCGCCCGCGCCCATCAGCGCCGCGCCGGCGATCGAGCGCAGCATGTGGCGCGGCGAGTTGAAGCCTTCCCACTGGAAGCGACGCGTCGCCAACGCCGTCAGCAGGCTTCCGGCGAACACGCCGGCCACCATGACGACGCCGAAATTCAGCGTCAGCCCGGTCGACAGCATGACGTACTGCACGCCATCGGCGATCGGCGCGATGAAGGTCAGCGACGTCACCGCGGCGGGATTGAAATCGTCGGCGCCGAGAAAGCCGGTCGCGAACCATCCCGCGGTGGCCAGCAGGCCGACCGCGAGCCCCGCGGCGATCTGCCCCCAGGCGCGCTGGAACGGGGCATGCGCGAACGCGAAGATGATGAGGGCGCCCGAGATGGCGGACGCCGCCAGCATGCGGGCGAACGTCTCACTGAGGCCGAACGCCGACAGCAGCGCCGGCAACGAGATGATCTTCGGCGCCGTCTGCGACAGCTGCAGCGCCGCGACGCGCGGCGGCGCGATCAGGCCTTTCAGCGTCATCTGCGCGGCGATGCCGAGCACGATCACCACGACGAACGAACGCAGATTGCCGCGCCCGAGCAGCACCAGCGCGCGCGAGCCGCAGCCGTTCGACAGCACCATGCCGTAACCGAACAGCAATCCGCCGGCGAACATCAGCGGTGCGGAAAACGACGGCTGCAGATAGATCGTCTTGCCGAGATCGACGAGGCCGCCGGCGGCGAGCAGCTGCGTTGCCGCGATCGCGACGCCGAGCGCCAGCGCGTAGGTCCGGACCAGCCGGCTGTCGCCGTCGGCCCACCAGCCGCGCAGGCTACTGAGCAGACAGAAGCCGCTCAACAGGCCGACCGCGCCATAGGCGAGGCCGATCAGAAGTCCGCTCACCACGACAATATTGTCCACGCCCTGCACTGGTTTTTCCCTTGGCTTTCTCGGCCAACGACGGCCGGCACGGCTCAAATATGCTGCAAAATCAGCACAGCTATAACGTTTCCCGCATGGGACCGTCCACGGTCTGCGACAGCAAAGAATGAAGCTATCGCGCGCCGCCGCGCAGAGAGAATAAAACCTTCGCTCCCGATCGAAATGCGAATGGTTTCGTTCCCGCTGCGGAAGCGCGAAATGAAGGGATCGAATGGCTTATACCGGCCGCAGGATGACGCGGTCGCGCGAGGAGCCGGCCACCGCAATATAGGCTGCCTTGGCCTGCTCCAGCGGATAGATCGCACTCGCCAGAATCGGGAACGGCTTCAGATGCCCGCTGGCGAAACCGGGACCGAGTTCCCGGAGCACCGTCCCGGTCGCGATCGATGACAGCGCCAGCGTATCGATGCCGACATAAGTGTGCTGTCCGCGATAGAATTCGAGGATGTTGAACTGCACGATGCGGTCGACTGCGGCGATCAGGATTTGACGTCCGCGCAACGCCAGCGATTTGTGCGCCGCCTGAAAATAGGGATCGCCGACGGTGTTGAAGACGATGTCGGCGCCCTTGCCGTCCGTCAGCTCGCGGACGCGCGCGGCAACATCGCTCACCGAGGCGTCGATCACTTCGACCTTGCCGTTGGCATGGCCTTCATACGGCTCGCTCTTGCGCACCACGCCGATCACGCGGGCGCCGTTCCAGCTGGCGATCTGCACCGCGGCCTGGCCGACCTTGCCGTTGACGCCCATCACCAGCACGGTGTCGCCCTGCTTCGGCATGCCGGCGCGGCGGAATCCTTCGATCGCGGTGACGAAGGGCACGCCGATCCCGGCCGCCTCCTCCCACGAGATATTGCGGGGTTTGTCGACCACGGCCTCGGTTTCCACCTGGAGATGCGTGGCATGGCTGCCGTCGCGCCGGATCCCGAGGTCGCCCGAGGAGCCGAACACTTCGCGCCCGATCCAGTCGGCCGGCCCGTCGATCACGACGCCGGCATAGTCACGGCCGGGCGTGCGCGGAAACACCGCATAAGCCATCAGGCCGGTGGCGGCCTTCACGTCGGACGGATTGACCGCCGCCGCCTTGACCTCGATCAGCAGCTCGTTCAAGGCCCGCGACAGCGTGCGCCGCTCGACCACCGGCGCCAGCGAGGCCGGATCGACAGCCTTCGCCAGCAGGCGCACGCAGCGCGCCTCGACGGCAACCGGCGGGCCATTTGGTTTTGGAGGGGCGGGTATCATGGGTCTTCCCGATTTGTGGCGGTTTCCAGCGATTTGACGCCCGCAGGGATCGTTGACACCATGGTGGCTTCGCATCATGACTAACCGACTGATCGCTGAGTTCAAGAGGCTTGTTACAACAGGCCCACAGCGGCCTGAACCGGTCTTGGGGAGAACGCTCTTGCATCCGATCCTGCTCGCGGGGAACCCGCAGTGAACGTCAAGGCCACGCTGTCGGCGGACGATCTCGCTCGCGCCTGCGCCGACGCGATGTGGAAGGAAGACGACGCCAGCCAGGGTCTCGGCATGGAGATCCTGCAGATCAGGGCCGGCGAAGCCGTCATGTCGATGACGGTCAAGCCGCATATGGTCAACGGCCACGGCATCGCCCATGGCGGTTTCATTTTCCTGCTGGCGGATTCGACCTTCGCCTTTGCCTGCAACTCCCACAACGAGCGCGCCGTGGCGGCGCAGTGCAACATCACCTTCATCCGGCCGGGCAAGCTCGGCGACCGGCTGGTGGCGACGGCGCGGGAAATCTCGCGAACCGGCCGTTCCGGAATCTACGACGTGCGCGTCACCGTCGATGACACAGCGATTGCCGAGTTGCGCGGCCATTCCCGCACCATCGGCGGCGCCTGGGTGCCGGCCGCCGGAACGGACGCCAAGGCGCGATAGAGCGCCGATTTCAGGAAACCTGCCAGGAAACTTGCGATGGCTTCGACCAATACTCAATCCAACAGCAGCGGTTACAGCGCCGAGCTGGACCAGGCCGAGCGGGCATCGCGCGACGAGATGACGGCGCTGCAGACCAGGCGCATGGCGTGGACGCTGGCGCATGCCTACGACAATGTCCCGCATTACAAAAAGGCCTTCGACCAGGCCGGGGTGAAGCCGGCGGATTTCCGGCAATTGTCGGATCTTGCGAACTTCCCGTTCACGGTGAAGACCGACCTGCGCGACAATTACCCGTTCAACATGTTTGCGGTACCGCGCGAGAAACTGGTCCGGGTCCACGCCTCCTCCGGCACCACGGGCAAGCCGATCGTGGTCGGCTATACCCAGGCCGACATCGACATGTGGGCGGACGTGATGGCGCGCTCGATCCGCGCCGCAGGCGGCCGCAGCGGCATGATCATCCACAACGCCTACGGCTATGGCCTGTTCACCGGCGGCCTCGGCGTGCATTACGGCGCCGAAAAGCTCGGCTGCACCGTGGTGCCGGTGTCCGGCGGCATGACCGAACGGCAGGTGCAGCTGATCAACGACTTCCGGCCCGACATCATCACGGTGACGCCGAGCTACATGCTGGCGATCCTGGACGAGTTCAAGCGCCAGGGCCTCGACCCGCGCAAGTCATCCCTAAAGGTCGGCATCTTCGGCGCCGAACCCTGGACCAATGCGATGCGCACCGAGATCGAGCAGTCGTTCGACATGGACGCCACCGACATTTACGGACTGTCCGAGGTAATCGGCCCCGGCGTGGCGCAGGAATGCATCGAGACCAAGGACGGCCTGCACATCTGGGAGGATCATTTCTATCCCGAAGTGATCGACCCCGAGACCGGCGCGGTATTGCCCGCCGGCGAAAAGGGTGAACTGGTTTTCACCTCGCTGACCAAGCAAGCGTTCCCGATCATCCGCTATCGCACCCGTGACCTGACCCGGCTGTTGCCGGGCACGGCGCGGCCGGGCATGCGGCGGATGGAGAAGGTCACCGGGCGCTCCGATGACATGATCATCCTGCGCGGCGTCAACGTGTTCCCGACCCAGATCGAGGAAGTGCTGCTCGGCGCCGACTGGTGCGGCGGCCACTTCATCATCGAACTGACCCGCGAGGGACGGATGGACGAGATGACGGTGGTGGCGGAAGCCCGCCCCGAACACTGGGACGAGAGCGGATTGGTCGAGCATACCGAGCGGGTCACCGCCTATATCAAGAACACCATCGGCATCACCGCCCGGATCCGCGCCGTGGCGCCGGAAACGCTGGAGCGCTCGCTCGGCAAGGCCAGGCGCATATTCGACAAGCGGCCGAAGGATTAGTCCACCCACCGCCGTCATTCCGGGGCAGCCCGCAGGGCTGAACCCGGAATCTCGCGGCAATAACTTCCGGATTCCGGGTTCGCGCTAACGCGCGCCCCGGAATGACGGGGATGAGCACACGCTAAACGTGATCGTAATCCACCACGACCTTGTCCGTGGTCGGCCGCGCCTGGCAGGTGAGGATGAAGCCCGCCTCGAGCTCCCACGGCTCCAGCGAGTAATTCACTTCCATCTCGGCCTTGCCCTCGACCAGCTTGGCGCGGCAGGTCGAACACATGCCGCCCTTGCAGGCGAACGGCAGGTCCACGCCGCCGCGCAAGGCGGCGTCGAGAATAGCCTCGCCTTCGGCGACCGGCACCTCGCGGCGCTTGCCGTCGATGATGAGCGCGGCATGCGCCTTCGGCGGCGCGCTTGCCGGCACCGCCGTCTTGGGGCGTGGTTTGCCGCCGAGTCCGGAGACGAAACGCTCGACATGGATGCGGTCGGCTGAAATGCCGATGTCGCGGCAGGTCGCCTCGACATCCTCGCTCATGCCGGTCGGACCGCAGATGAAGACGTGATCGACCGAGGCGGCCGGGACCAGCGAGCGCAGCAGCACCCTCACCTTGTCGCCGTCGAGCCGGCCATGCAGGATCGGGATATCCTGCTCTTCGCCCGAGATCACATGGAACACCGAGAGCCGCTGCAGATAGCGATCCTTCAGTTCCTCCAGCGCCTCGCGAAACAGCATGCCGCCGGTGGAGCGATTGCCGTAGAACAGAAAAAAGCGGCTGTCCGGCTCGCGCGCCAGCACGCCCTTGACGATGGACAGGATCGGCGTGATGCCGGAGCCGGCGGCGAAGCCGACATAGACCCTTGCCTCGCCGGGCGCGGGCGCAACGCCGAAGCGGCCGGTCGGGGTCATGACGTCGAGTTCATCACCGGTCTTCAATTCGTCGGCGGCCCAGCTCGAGAACGCGCCGCCGTCGACCTTCTTCACCGCAATGCGCAATTCGCCATCGTCGGGCCCCGAGCAGATCGAATAGGAGCGGCGCACTTCCTCGCCATCCATCATCGTGCGCAAGGTCAGATACTGGCCCGGTGAAAAATGATAGTCGCCGGCAAACTCCTTCGGGATCGCAAAGGTCAGCGACACCGCGTCGGACGATTCGCGGCGCAGATCGTTGACGGCGAGACGGTGAAAACGGGGTGTGTGGGACAATGACGCCTCAACGATCAGTGACATTTGAAATAGTCGAACGGTTCGCGGCAGCTCTTGCAGCGCCACAGCGCCTTGCAGGAGGTCGAGCCGAATTCGGACAGCACTTCGGTATCGCCGGAGCCGCATTGCGGGCACGCCACCTGCTGCACCCCGAACAGCGCGCGACGGGAGCCTGCGGCTTGTGGCGGCGCGATGCCGTATTCCCTGAGCTTGCGGCGGCCGTCCTCGCTCATCCAGTCGGTGGTCCAGGCCGGCGAAAGCACGGTGCGCACCTTCGTATTGCGGAAGCCTTCGCGTTCCAGCGCCATCTCGATTTCGAGCGTGATCATGTTCATCGCGGGACAACCGGAATAGGTCGGCGTGATCGCGACTTCGACCCGGCCATCGTTGATCGCGACATCGCGGAGCACGCCGAGATCGGCGATGGTCAGCACGGGAATTTCAGGATCGACCACGGTCGCCGCGGTATCCCACGCGTGTTGCCGCAACCCGGCATCGCTGAATACAGTGCTCACCATGCGACCCCCGGAAAGGTCCGCTGCATCGATTGCAGCTCGCTGAGCAAATGCCCGAGATGCTCACTGTGCCTGCCGTCGCGGCCGCCCTGCTGCATCCAGTCGTTGCTGGGCAGAACCAGCGTCGCCTCACCCACGACACCGGAGACCGTGTCGAGCCATTGCGAACGCAGGCCCGCGGGATCGACGGCAATGCCGGCATCAATCAAGGCGCGCTCGCCGGCATCCACCTCGAACATCTCGCCGGTGAAGGCCCAGAGGTCATCGATCGCGCCTTGCGCGCGGGCGTGGCTCTCCTCGGTGCCGTCGCCGAGCCGGACGATCCATTCCGACGAATGCCGCAAATGATAGGCGCTTTCCTTCTCGGACTTTGCCGCGATCGCCGCCAGCGTGGCGTCGCTCGATATCATCATCGCGCGCCAATAGAGGTCGGCGAAGGCCGAGTAGAACAGCTGCCGCACCATGCTGCGCGCGAAATCGCCGTTGGGCTGCTCCAGCAGCAGCAGGTTGCGGTACTGCCTGACGTCGCGCAGATAGGCCAGCTTGTCTTCGTCGTTACCCCTGCCCTCGACCTCGGCCGCATAGGTATAGAGTTCGCGCGCCTGGCCGAGCAGATCGAGCGCCATATTCGCGAGCGCCATGTCTTCCTCGAGGATCGGCGCATGGCCGCACCATTCCGACAGCCGGTGCCCGAGAATCAACGCATCGTCGGCGCGGCGCAGCGTGTACAGCAGCAGCGGGGTTTCGGAGACGGTTATGGACGCGACAGCCATTCTTTCCACTCGCTCATCAATCTCCAGCCTTATCCTGAGGAGCGCGCCCTTGCGCGCGTCTCGAAGGATGGCCGCGAATTCGGTGTTGCTCCCATCCTTCGAGACGCTCGCTTCGCAAGCTCCTCAGGATGAGGTCCGTATTAGTGAGCTCTCAGGGAGAGCATCACATATGCCCGACTTCCTCGGGCACCTCGTAAAACGTCGGATGGCGGTAGATCTTGGATTCAGCCGGCTCGAACATCATGGCCTTGTCGGCCGGATCGGACGCAGTGATCGCGCTCGACGGCACCACCCAGATCGACAGCCCCTCGCCGCGACGGGTGTAGAGGTCGCGCGCGGCCTGCACCGCCATGGTCGCATCTGAAGCATGCAGCGAGCCGACATGCTTGTGCGCGAGCCCGTTGCGGCTGCGAATGAAGACTTCCCACAGCGGGGTATTGGGCGTGGACATGACGATCTCCCTCAACTCTATTCGGCAGCTTGCGCGACTTGCCGGCGCTTGCGTTTCTCGGCATAGGCCTGGGCCGTCTCTCGGACCCAGGCGCCGTCGTCATGCGCCTTGCGCCGCGCCGCCATCCGGTCGCGGTTGCAGGGGCCGTTGCCGGCCAGCACCTGCTTGAATTCTTCCCAGTCGATCGCGCTGTATTCCCAATGCCCGGTCGCCGCGTTCTGCTTCATGCCGGGATCGGGAATGGTCAGGCCGAGATACTGCGCCTGCGGCACCGTGGCATCGACGAATTTCTGGCGCAGTTCGTCATTGGAGAAGCGCTTGATCTTCCATCTGGTCGAGGTGTCGCTGTGCTGGCTCACCTGGTCGGGCGGCCCGAACATCATCAGCACCGGCCACCACCAGCGGTTCAGCGCGTCCTGCGCCATCGCCTTCTGCTCCTCGGAGCCGCGCGCCAGCGTCAGCATGATCTCGTAACCCTGCCGCTGGTGAAAGGATTCCTCCTTGCAGACGCGGATCATCGCGCGCGCATAGGGACCATAGGAGCAGCGGCACAGCGGGATCTGGTTCATGATCGCCGCGCCATCGACCAGCCAGCCGATCACGCCGATGTCGGCCCAGGTCAGGGTCGGATAGTTGAAGATCGAGGAATACTTGGCCTTGCCGGCCAGCATCTGATCGACCAGTTCCTCGCGCGAGGCCCCTAATGTCTCCGCCGCGGCATAGAGATAGAGACCGTGGCCGCACTCGTCCTGCACCTTGGCGAGCAGCGCCGCCTTGCGGCGCAGCGACGGCGCGCGCGTGATCCAGTTGCCTTCCGGCAGCATGCCGACGATTTCGGAATGGGCGTGCTGCGAGATCTGCCGCGTCAGCGTCTTGCGATAGGCCGCCGGCATCCAGTCGTTCGGCTCGATGCGCTCCTCGGCATCGATGCGCGCCTGAAACGCCGTCGCGTGCGCGGCGTCCTCGATATTGCGGTCATCAGCGTCGGACGTGTTGAGCGCCTGCGTGTACATGGCCGTCTCCCGGAAGATAATTAACATATATCAGAATAAACGTAACTCAAGCAATTCTTGTAACATAATTACACGCCGGTAAAGCGGCGCGCCAGGTCCTTGGCGGCGCCGGGCAGCGGTCCGGTCTCGCAGGTTCCGTTCCGCTCAAGCCATTGTTCGGACGCGGCAAGCACCCCCCGATAGATCTCGCCGCAGAGCGTTCGGGCGGCCCGGCCCGGCCAGTCCACAGGGAGCAGCGCCGTCGGCAATAGCGGGTCGCGCAGCACCACCCGCCGGTAATGATGGATCAGCAGGATCCGCGCGGTGAAGGCGTCAGCCTCCGACAAGCGTTCGCGGCGGCCGGCCCAGCCCCGCAGCGGCTCGAAGGTCTTGATGAACTTCAGATAGGCGTCGGCGGTGCGCTCGAGCGGCCAGCTTTCGGTCAGCAGGCGGCGGCCGCTGTCATCCTCGGCGGAGACTTCCAGGCGAATCGCGGTTGCGGCTTCCTCTGGAATGGGAACGCCCGACGGCGCGACCCAGACGCCCGGCAGCGGACTGCCGAAGCCGGCATTCTTCAGCGCCTCGCGCGAGGCGTCGCGATCCTCACCATTGCCGATCAAGAGCAGCTCGAAGCGTCCGGTCCAGTCGGACGGCTGCGGATCGTAGATGTGCCGGGTCGCGGCGTCGAAGGTCTGACGCCCTTTCCGCGCCAGCCGGTAGAAGCTGTTGCGGCCGACCTTGTGGCGCTCGAGCCAGCCATCGGCAGCGAGCCGCGACATCGCGGTGCGCACCACGCCGCTGTCGATGTCGAGCACCTCGAAGAATTTCAGCAGCGTGCCGAGCCAGACCGAGCCGCCGCGCGGCACGATGGCGTCGCCGAACACCGTGATGACGATGGAGCCGGTGCGCGACGGTTCACGCTTGAGCTGAGAGATGATGCGGGCAAGCGGCTGCGGCATGTGCCACGCATACCGCGTTTTCGGGAGTCGCGACAACGCTCACGACCCGGACTCTCATGGTTCGAGACGCGTGGCAGTGCCACGCTCCTCACCATGAGGGTCTGAGACCTCATCCTGAGGAGCATCGCCAACGGCGATGCGTCTCGAAGGATGAAGCCACCACGCGCCTAGCGGTGCGGATCGGGATAGACGAGGCTGCGCCAGCCGTTGCGGTCGAACGGCGCCCATGTGCCTTCGGGCTGGGCCAGGCGATCGGCCACGGCGTAGACCACCGCGGGATGATGGCCCATGCCGCAATGGCTGCTTTCGACCTCGATGCTTTCGGAGGTCGCGGAGGTCTTTTCCATGCAGCCCTGCCACGCGCAGATGCCGTCGGTACGGCTGAAGATCGCGGTGGTCGGCACCGGCGGCGTTTCGGAAAGCGCCCCGCCGAAGCGGTGATCCTCTTCCTCGGCGCTGCGGCCGCTCGCCATCTCGTAGACCCGCCACGCGTTGGTCGCCTTCGGGCTGCCCGCGAACGGACTGCCGAGCGTGATCACCGAGCGCACGCGATCGGGCATCATCTTGGCGAGCTGGCGCGCATAGAGACCGCCGAGGCTCCAGCCGACCAGGCTGATCTTGCGGCCATGGGTATCGTTCAATTCATGCACGAGGTCGACCATCGCGTGCTGCACGCCATGGCGCAGGCCGAGATTGCGGCCTTGCCGCCAGCCGCTGACGGCGTAGCCACGGTTCTTCAGGAAGCTGCGCAACGGCCGCGTCGAGGTGTCCGAGGCGACGAGGCCGGGCAACACCAGCACGGCATGGCCGTCGCCCTTCGGCGCGAGGCTGAGCAGCGGCAATGCGCCGAGAAATGCGCCGAACTCGTGAAGGGCGCGCCCTTCCAGAAACATCAGGGTTCTGGACGGCGGGCGCAGTGTCTGGGCAGTGGCGGACATCAGGTTTCCTCTTCAGGGTCGGCATCGACCCAATCGGTCAATTGAAAACGCGGCTCACGCACATTCGTTTCGCAGTGCAGCAATCTCTTGAAGGAAGCTATGGCACCGATTCCTTCATTCAAGCGGCTGCCTGCCGATGGGACAATAGGTGCCCGCACTTAATGCGGGCGCCGTGATCTAAAAGTCACAGCAGGCGCAGCAGTAATTCCACGGTGTACAGCCCCAGCCCGGCCAATCCGCCGATCAGCGCGCCATTGAAACGGATGTATTGCAGGTCCTTGCCGATGTTGATTTCGATCAGCGCTATCAGCTGCCCCATATCCCAGGCCTTGACCTGATCGGAGATGAAGCTCGACACGCCGCTCTTCTGATCGGCGATGAAACTCCTGAGCACGGCGACGAGACCCTGGTTGATCTCAGCGCGCAGCTCGGCATCGGCCGCGAGCGCCTCGCCCGCTTTCACGAACATTCCGGCAAGATGCTGCTGCAGCACCTGGGTTTCGCCGCTGGCGCTGCGTTCGATGAAGGATCGCGCGTTCGACCAGATGTTGCGCGCGAGGTCGCCGAGTTCGGGGCGCGCCAGGAGGTCGCGCTTCAATCCGTCGAGGCGATCGGCGAAGGCCTTGTCGCTGCCGAGCCGGTCAACGAACGACAGCAGCATGCGATTGAATTCGCCGCGGAACGGATGCTGCGGATCGTCGCGCACTTCCTCGAAAAACGTGGTCGCGGACGCCACTATACGTTTCACCAGGAACTTGTCGGCGCGGTAGAGCTTCAACAGCGTCGGCAATTCGTCGCGGATCTTCTCACGGATCACAGCCATGGTTTCCGGTTGGGTCAGCGACTGATGCACCACGCGCAGGATGTCGTCGAGCAGGCCCTGATGCCTGCCCTCCTGCACGAAGCCGCGCAGCGTGCCGGCGGCGAGCGGCGCCAGATCGATCCCCTGCAACTGGGTGGCGATGCGCCGGGTGATGAACGTCATCAGGCCCGAGGTCTCGGTCGCCGACACCGCTTCCGGCAACAGCCGCAGCGCAAAGCGGGCGAGATCGTCGCTGCGCTTGCGGTCGCGCAGCCAGTCGGCGATGAACGAGCCGAAATCGATCTGGCGCAGCTTGGCTTCGACGGGTGCGGCTTCGAGGAAGTGCACCTCGATGAATTCGCCGAGCTTGTCGGCGATGCGGTGCTGGTTGCTCTGGATGATCGCGGTGTGCGGGATCGGCAGTCCCAGCGGCCTCTTGAACAACGCCACCACCGCGTACCAGTCGGCGAGGCCGCCGATAGTGGCGGCCTCCGCGAACGCGGCGACGAAGCCGAACGCCGGATGCACGTGCAGCAGCGACTTCGCCGTAATGAACAGCGCCAGCGTGGCCGCCAGCACCAGCGTCGCCAGCGCCTTGACGCGCCGCAGCTCGGCCGCGCGCGCGGCGTCGCCGGGTGCGTCGAAAGAGAAGGTGCCGGGGACGATCATGATGGCTTTCGCGGTGTCGGGGCCCGACGATAGCAGCATCCGTCATTGCGAGCGAAGCGAAGCAATCCATCTCGCCGAGCAAAACTGGATTGCTTCGTCGCTTACGCTCCTCGCAATGACGGAGGATGCAATGATGATCTATTGACGTGCCCGTCAAAAAGAAGGCCCGCCTAAGCGGGCCTTCGAACTGACGCTACTGACTCGATATCGATCAGGCGGTCTTGTTGTAGACCTTGGCGAAGTTGTCCTGAGCGGTCTTGGCGCCGTCGGCGACGAGCTTGCCGAGATATTCGGTCGAGGCCTTCGCCCGCGACACCAGCACTTCGCCGCGCGCACGGACCATGTCGGACTGGATCTGGACCGCTTCGTTGAGCGACTTGGCGGAAGCCAGCTTGTCGATGCCGGCGAAGAACTCCTGGGCGTCCTGGTAGATCGCGTCCTGGATGTTGCGGCTGATCTTGGCGGCCTCGGAAACCGAACCGGCAACGGCGGTCTCGATCGCGGCGGTCACCTTCTCGGAGCCGGCATGAAGGTCGGCAGCGCGTTCCTTGGCGGTCTCGGTCTGCTTCTTCACGAACTCACGGGCGGCTTCCGGAACTTCCATGTTCTGGAGCTTGGTGAACGCCTCGGTGACGGGCGCGAAGGCTTCCTTGACGGTGTTCAGCACGGAATTGGTTTCGGTGGTCATGGGGTTTCTCCATCCTCAGGGTTTGAGCTATGGGCTCACCCCGTCCGGATTTGGCCCGGGGCAAGGTCTATATGACACGGTTAATGGTGCGTCGCAACATCAATGTTGCGGTGCGATATCACGAACTCGTGATCGGCCTCGGGATTGGGCGTTTTGCCCGGTAAAGCGCCCGGCAACGGTATTTAGTGCTGCACGGCGCCCGGCAGCCCGTAGGCTTCCAGCTGGGCCCGGACCTGGGCCACGTTGTGGCCGAGCACCACGATATCGTGGGTCTTGCCATCCTTGTCCTTCACATGGTCGCGCAGCAGCGCCTCGGCCTTGAAGCCCAGGCCCTCGAAGATCGCGATGGCGCCGGATTGATCCACCGTCATCTGCACCACCAGCTTCTCCAGGCCGGCGCTCAGCGCCAGCGCAAAGGTCTCCTGCGACAGCGCCCGGCCGACCCCTTGGCCGCGCACCTCCGAGGAGACCACGTTGCGGATTTCGCCGACATGCGGCGACCACGACCAGGGATCGCGCACCAAGGTGCCGCATCCGACCACCCTGCCCGCCTTCACCGCGAGGATGCTGGTGATGGCGCCGCGCTCGATCTCCTTGATCCAGGCTGACAGCACCTTGGGCTCGCTGATGTTGCGCGGCAGGAACAACAGATCGTGCACCGGCAGCTTCTGCGCAAAGTCGAGCACGGCGGCTTCGTCCGCCTGCGACATCAGGCGGAATTCGATCTCGCCGGCCTCGGTCTGCACGCGGCGCGGATAGGTTCTGATATCGCTGCTCATATCGATCTCTCGCATAACCATGAATCGAGTTTCGGCCATAGCCGCTTGATGGCGTTGGCGCCGGCGACCAGGCTGACATGGCCGCCCTTCAGGATCACCTCTTCCTTGTCGGTCGAGCCGATCTTCTGAATCAGGGGCTTGGCCGCGTCATAAGGCACGATGTGATCGTGCTCGGCGACCGCGTGCAGGATCGGCACCTTGATTTTCGAAATATCCGCTTTGCGCCCGCCGACCGACATCGCGTCGTTGTAGAGCTTGTTGTCCCACATCAGGTCCCTGGCAATGGTGCGGAAATATTCGCCGGCCAGTGGCAGCGTATCGGTCGCCCAGCGGTCGAACATGCGGTACGACTTGACATATTCGTCGTTCCAGATGTTTTCCCACAACTGCACTTGGCTGGCGGCGCGCGACGCCGGTCGCAGCATCTCGAACGACGACAGGATCATCTCGGGCGGGACGTTGCCGACGCTGTCGATCAGGCGGTCGACGTCGAAATAGCGCTTGTCGGAGAAATTCTGGAACAACTTCATCTCGCGGAAATCGACCGGCGTGGTGAAGCAGATCAGGTTCTTCATCGGTCCTTCGTTGAAGATCGATCCGTACAGCAGCGACAGCACGCCGCCGAAGCAATAGCCGATCACGGTGACGTCGGTCTCGCCGGAATCCTGCTGCACGCGGCGGACGCAGTCCGGAATGAAGTCGAGGACGTAGTCCTCCATCCGCAGGTTCTTCTCTTCCGGCTTCGGTGCGGTCCAATCCAGCATGTAGACGTCGTAGCCGCGCTTCAGGAGAAACTCGATGAAGCTCTGGCCCGGCACCATGTCGAGGATGTAGCCGCGGTTGGTGGTCGCCATCACGATCAGGATCGGCACCCGGTAGATCTCGTCCGCGACGGGGCGATAGTGATAGAGGTTCATGGTGCCGCGGACGGCCAGGATGTCCTTCGGCGTCGAGCCGAGCGACGGCCCCGAGGAGGAAATGTATTCGACGCCCTTGATGCTGCGCTGGATCGCGCGCTGCACCTCGGACTGGATCCGGTCCGGGATCGAGGCCAGATCGAGGCCCGCGGCATTCAAGCCGGCACTGGCGTTCATTTCTGCTCTCCGCCTGATGAAGGCGGTCGTTTGGTCCGCGGCGGCTTCGGCGCCGCCGGATATCCGCTGTCCGGCGCGCCGGAATTGTTGTGGACCTGGTGCAAGAGCGCCTTGATCTCGTTGAGCTGGCCTTCGATCGACTGCAGCCGCTCGGCCATACTGGCCATCTGCGCCCGGCTCGGCAGGTTCATGCTGACGAGATATTTCTCCATGAGGTCGCCGAGCTGCTTCTGCGCGCCCGCCGTGACCCCGCCGACCTGATTGACGACCTTGGAAAACTCCGGCGACGCCATCGCCTGATTGGCGAAGGAATTGAATCCCTTCTCCATCTCGCCGATCATGTTCTGCCAGATCGCGACCGGATCGTTGCTCTTGTCTGCCATTGGCGCCCTCCAGCATCATCTCGCGGGCCTTTTGCGCCTCGCCTGTTTTTGGCATACCACACTGTTGCGACAGCACGGTCAACATCGCCGGCCGATTTGTCAGTCTTTCTGCCGCACCGGAGCCTTCTGCAGCGCGAAAAACCGTGCCATAGGTTTCCCATTGCATTGCCATTCGAGGATTACGCAGGTGACTTCACTCGCCCACCAGCCGCCGCAGATCGCCCGCGCCAACGGCATCGATATTTGCTACGAGAGCTTCGGCGACGCCGGGGCCGAGCCGATGCTACTGATCATGGGGCTGGGCGCCCAGATGATCCTGTGGGACGACGAATTCTGCCGCGAGCTTGCAGGCCGCGGATTCCGCGTCATCCGCTTCGACAACCGTGACATCGGCAAGTCCAGTCACCTGTCGGGCGGCAAGCGCCTGACCCCGCTCGAATTGCTCAAGCTGCGGTTCCTGAAGATCCCGGTCCAGGCGCCCTACAAGCTCCGCGACATGGCCGAGGACACCACCGGGCTGATGGATGCGCTCGGCATCAAGTCGGCCCACCTGGTCGGCGCGTCGATGGGCGGCATGATCGCCCAGGAAGTCGCGATCTCGTTTCCGCACCGGGTCCGCTCGCTCACCTCGATCATGTCGACGACCGGCAATCCGAAAGTGCCGCCGCCGACCCGCGAGGCCGCAGCGATGCTGATGGCGCCACCCCCGACCACCAGGGAAGAATATCTCAAGCGCTTCGCCCAGACCTGGAAGGTGCTGCGCGTCGGCAGCTTCCCGCTCGACGAAGCCAAGGACCTCGAACGCGCCGAACGCACCTTCGCCCGCGGCCTCAATCCCAACGGCGTCGGCCGGCAGCTCCGCGCCATCCTCGCCTCCGGCAGCCGCAAGGAACGGCTGCATGCTGTGAAGGCGCCGACGCTGGTCATTCACGGCACCGTCGATCCGCTGGTGCGCCCCGAGGGCGGCAAGGACACCGCGGCCTCGATCCACGGCGCCAGGCTCCTGATGATCGAGGGCATGGGCCACGCGCTGCCGATCCCGATGTGGCCGCAGATCATCGACGCGATCGACAAGCATGCCCATGGCGCGGCGGCGAAGGCGGCGTAGCGCCTTGGTTGTCGTCGTCCCGGCGTTCGCCGGAACGGCAGGTTGAAAATTCGCGCTAGCCGCCCGCCCAGACGTCCAGCACGTAGCGATTCTTCGTGCCGAGCTCGTCGATCCAGCGCAGCCCCGCATCGGCGTCGACGCCCTTGCGCTCGCGATAGATCGCCACCAGCGCGGCCTTGACGTCCGGCTCCATCTTGCCGCCGTCGCCGCAGACGTAAATGATCGCGCCCTGCTCGATCAGGCTCCAGACGCGGTCCTTCTGCGCCGCCACCAGGTGCTGCACATAGGTCTTCGGACCATCGGCGCGCGAGAAGGCGGTGTGCAGCTCGGCGATCCCGGCAGCAGCGCACGCCTTCAGTTCGTCGGCGTAGAGATAGTCCTGGTCGGGATGCCGGCAGCCGAAGAACAGCATCGCCGGGCCGAGGCTGGCGCCCCGCGCTTTCCGCGCCTCGCGCTCCTGCAGGAAGCCGCGGAACGGCGCCAGACCCGTTCCCGGCCCGATCATGATGATCGGCACGCCGGGGTCGTCGGGCAACCGGAATCCGGCCTTGGTCTCGCGCACCGTGGCGTGAACGGTCTCGCCGGCGCGGCGGCTGGCGAGGTAATTCGAGCAGATGCCCTTGTAGACGCCGCGCCCCGAACTCGCGGGGCCTTCGACCACGCCGACGGTGACGCTGCAGCGCGCCGGATCGACCGAGGGCGACGACGAAATCGAATAATAGCGCGGCGCCAGCAGCGACAGCATTTCGAGATAGGCGTGGAACGGCAATTCGCAGGCCGGATGTTCCTCCAGCAGATCGAACACCGATTTGCGCTTGCCGAGCACATCGGAACGATAGCGCTCGGTGGCGCCGTCGTCGTCGCCGACATAGGCCAGCAATTTCGGCTTGGTCACCGGGCAGCGCGTGTGCTCGGCCATGAGCTGGATCTGCTTGCGGGTCGCGACCTGCTGCAATTCGACGAAATCGGTCAACAGCCGGCCGACCGACACGACGTCGCCGGCCGGCAACTGCGCGCGCCGTCCCTCCGCGACCTGCAGCCGGATCTGATCGGCAGGGAGAAAGCCGAAGCGGCGGGCGATGGAATCGACCAGCGCCGGATCGTTGCGCGGCACCACGCTCAAGTGATCGCCGACCCGGTAGCTGATGCCGGCAGGCAGCTCGACCTCAATATGCCGGGTCGACCTGTCGGACGGATTGGCGCCCGCCTTGTTCTGCAATTCGTAGTTGGCCAGCACCTTCATCGGCGCGGCGCCGCCCAGTGCGACGACCGCATTCACCGTGGTCGGCGCCACCGGCTCGATCGTGTAAAGCGGGGTATCGTCGGCGCGGCTGAAACTGGAATCGACGCCGAACTCCTTCATCGCCGCTGGCGCGAGCTTTGCAAACCAGCTTTCGAATTCGCCGTCGAGATCGCTGCGGGCATCGCCCTCGCCGCGCGCATAGACGCTCTTCGCGCCGTGCGCCGCCAGTTGCTCGTCAATCAGGCGCGGGATCGACTGATAGGTCGCGGACCAGTCGCTGTTGCCGCAGCCGAACACCGCATAGCGCAGCTTGGCAAAGGCATCCTTCGGCAGACCACGGCCCAGCCATTTGACGAATTGGGTGGCGTTGTCCGGCGGCGCGCCATTATACGAGGCGGAGAAGATCAGCACCCCGCCCTGCTCCGGCAGTTTGCCGACGTACTCGTCGAGCGGCGCGAGTTTGGTCGCAAACCCGTTGACCTCGGCGAGGTCGGCGACGCGGGTCGCCAGTTCCTCGGCGGTGCCGAGGTTCGATCCGTAGAGCACCAGAAGCGGCGTGTTGTGCCCTGGGCGCGTCCGCGCCGGCCGCGGCGCCGCGGTCGAAGCCGCCGCCGTCGTCATTGCACGGCCGCCAAAGGCGCCGCGCTCCTTGTCGGTCCGCGGCCGAACCTTGATCTTGAAACCGTCCGGCTTGATGGTCAGCGTTTCCTTCAGATGCATCTGGTAGCGGTGGTGGTCGACCAGCTTGAAGCGCTGCAGGATCATCCCAATCGCGAGCGCCGCCTCATGCATGGCAAAGCCGCGGCCGATGCAGGCGCGTTGGCCGTTGCCGAACGGCTTCCAGGCGTTGACGGGACGCGCCGCCTCGGCCTCACGGCTGAAATTTTCCGGATCGAAGGCATCGGGGTTCGGCCCCCAGACGCTGGGATCGCGATGCAGGGCCAGCACCAGCACGGTGATGAAAGTGTTCTTCTTCAGCTTGTACTTGCCGCCGATGGTCTCGTCCTGGAGCGGCGAGATGCCATAGGCCGGCGCAGGCGGCCACAGCCGCAACGCTTCCTTCAATATTTGCGTGATGTAGGTGAGCTGGGTGACCTGCTGATAAGTCGGCCTGGCGTCGATGTCCGGCCCGAGCACCCGGTCGACCTCCTCATACGCCTTCTTGAGAACCTCGGGATGCTTCAGCAGCGCATACAGCGTGCATGACAACAGGCCGCTGGTGGTCTCGTGCCCCGCGATCAGGAAGGTGTTGATCTGGTAGCGGATGTTGACGTCGTCGAGCTGCTCGCCGGTCGAGCGGTCGACGCCGGTCATCATGGCGCCGAGCATGTCCTTCTTGCCCTCGGCGGCCACGGCGTTGCCGCGGCGCTCGGCGACGATTTCGTCGACCATCTTGTTCATGAAGGCGACGTCGCCGGCGAGGTCGCGCCGGCGCTTCTGCATCCAGAGATTTTCCAGCGGCAGGCCGCGGATCATCATGATGGTCTCGAGCGAGCGCACCAGCGACGCCACGAACGGATGGTAGTCGCGCCGGTAGAACGAGTTGAACCGGTAGTCGAAGCCGCACAGCCCGATGGTGTCGAGCGTCAGCGCCGTCATGTCGTGCACGACGTCGATTTCCTCGTCGGCGTTCAACCGCTCCCACTTCTTCACCAGCTGTTCGGCGATATCGACCATGCTGGTGTGGTAGGACTGCATGGCGCGGTTGCCGAACGGCTGCAGCAGGATGTTGTGGGCCTTGCTCCAGTTCGGCTCCGTGGTGTCGGCGGTGAACAGTCCGTCGCCGCCGATCGCGCGCACCCGGCGCAAGGGTCCGCGCACCGCCTTGTCGAAGCGTTTTTCGTTGCTGAGCTCATTGACCAGAGCGTGGCCGGAAACGATGACGATCGGCGCGCCCATCATGTCGAGCCAGAAGATCGGCCCCAGCTCCTTGGCGAGCCGCGCCAGATTCTGCACCGGCGCGGAGGAATCCAGCGACAGCATGTTGCCGACCACCGGCTTGGTGGGCGGATGCGGGATCGGGCTCAGTCGATTCGTGGACGCCATCGCGATATTACCCCTGCCTTGTCTTAATCCTAGCAACGAGCCCTGCTCTTACCTCGTCATTGCGAGGAGCCCTTGCGACGAAGCAATCCAGTCTTCGCTATGGCCAGATGGATTGCTTCGCTTCGCTCGCAATGACGACGGTGCACGTTCGTCACCCAAATCGCTTTCTACGCCATTCGATCAGCTTGGCGCTGACCTCGTCCGGTTTTTCCTGCTGCGTCCAATGGCCGCTGTCCCGGACCAGATACTTCTCGAGATCGGGGACGATCTTCTCCATGCCGTCGGCCGCGGACGGCGGCAGCACGTGGTCGTTTTCGGCCATGATCATCAGCGACGGCACCCGCACGGTGTGGTCGATCCCGGCCGAGCGCCGCCAGTTGCGCGACATGTTGCGGTACCAGTTGATGCCGCCGGTGAAGCCGGATCTTGTGAACGTGTCGACGAAAACCTTTTTCTCTTCCGGCGACAGGATCGGCGTCCGCGGGTCATGCCTGGCGTCGTAAGCGGCAATCATTTGCGGAAATGCCAGATTGAGCCGCGGTGAAGCTCCGACGCCGGCGACCACCTGCTCCGCCGGCGCGGTATCGCTGCGCGGCACCGGCTTGCGCATGAAGGCATCAAAGGTCTGCTCGACACGGCTGCCGAATATCCTGTCGGGCTCGCGCGCCGGGTCCTGGAACTGCACGATATACATGTGCTCGCCGAAGCGCTGCCGGAACAGCTCGATCGGATCGGCCGGCGCACGATTGGTGTGCGGTGTGTTGATCCCGACCACCCCGGCGACGCGATCGATGTGACGCAGCGGCATCTGCCAGACGACGAAGCCGCCCCAATCGTGACCGACGAAGATCGCCTTGTCGATCTTGAGATGGTCGAGCAGGCCGACGAGATCGCCGGTGAGGTGCTCGATGTCGTAGTCTTCGACCGGTTCAGGCCGGTCGGTGGCGCCATAGCCGCGTTGATCCGGCGCGATCACCCGGATGCCGGCCTCGCTCAAAGCCTTGATCTGGTGACGCCAGGAAAACGCGATCTCCGGCCAGCCGTGGCACAGGATCACCGGCGGCTTGTCGGTCTTGGGACCGGCTTCGTAGTAGCCCATGCGAATGCCGTTGGTCTGGGCGAATTGCAGCGGCGGCATTTCGATCATCGCTGATATCTCACTCTCGTTCTGGGCTTCAGCTTGCGGCGCTGGTCAGATCGGCCGGAGGCGCGTAGGCCGCTTCCAGTGCTGCGAATTCCCCCGGCAGCATGTCGCACAGAACCTGCACATGCGGGATGATGTTGGCGCCGGCGATGAAGCCGAAATCGAGCTGGTCGCGATAACTCTGCACGGTGATGTTGAGCGCCATGCCGTGGGTCGAGATCGACACCGGGAAGATGTGCAGCAACTCGGCACCTGCCGCATACAGCGTCTGCCGCGGCCCCGGCACGTTGGACACCGTGACGTTCGCCGCCGGCGGCAGCACGTCCGACAGGTTGGAGCGGCTGTACAGCAGCGCCAGGATCTGGACCAGGATCGGCGCGCCCAGCATCGAGACGTTGGAGACCTGCGGCATCAGGGCCCGCAGCGGATGCGACATCTCCTTCGACTTGGTGGATTGCGCGATGATAGCCTCCAGCCGCGCCTTGGGATCCTCGATATTGGTGGCGATCGAGCAGATCATGCCGAACACCTGGTTGTTGGCGTCGGTATTGCCCTCCTCGCGCAGCGAGATCGGCACCGCGGCCGTCATCGATTTGGTCGGCAACGCGCCCTGCTCGAGCAGATAGCGCCGGACCACGCCGGAGGCGAGCGCCAGCACCACGTCGTTGAGCTTGCCGCCGGACTGCTTGGCCAGCGCCTTGGCGCGCGAGAGCGAGATTGAAACGCCGGCAAAGCTGCGCTCCGACGAAATCGCCTTGTTCAGGACGGTCGACGGCGACACCATGCTGGCGATGCTGTCGCGCGATTTCGGATCGGAAATCTTGCCGACCACGTCGGAGACGCTCTTCAGCATGGTGGGAATACTGCCAGCGAACTTTACCGCGCTTTCGATCTGGAACATCGCGTTGTCGAACAGGATCGACCCGAGATCGCTCTTTCCCGAGCGCGGCAGGTCGATGCTCTTCGGCGCAGTGGCGCCGTCGAACGGCTGGCGCCAGAGCTGCTGATAGGAATCGATCAGGTTGGCGGCGATGTCGCGCGGCTCCTGCCCGACCTTGGCGCGCGCCGTCGGCGGCTCGATCGTCCGCGGGATCGGCGTCACGTCGTAGATCATGTTGGTCAGCGCCGCGCCGGCGCCGCCGTCGATGCAGGCGTGATGCATCTTGGAATAAAGGCCGATCTCGTTGTCCTTCATGCCTTCGAAGACATAGAACTCCCAGAGCGGGCGGGCGCGGTTGAGCAACTTGGCATGCATCCAGCCGACGATCCGTTCCAGCGTCGCGCGATCGTGCGGCGCCGGCAGGCTGCCGCGGAAGATGTGGCGGTCGATGTCGAACTGGTCGTCCTCGACCCAGGAGGGGTGATCGATGTCGAGCGGCGCCTTTTCCAGGCGGGCCTTGAGGATCGGCGCGATATGCAGCCGCGAGGCGATCATCGCCTTGAAGTCCTCGAAGAAGTCGCCCTTGTAGTCGTCGGGCAGGCGGAAGATCGCCATGCTCCCGACATGCATCGGCATTTCCGGCGTTTCCAGATACAGAAACGACGCGTCCATCGACGACAGTTTCTTGGCGTCACTCATGTTTTCCCTCCCGCAGATCACGCGGCGCCTTTTTTTGGCGCTTCTTGCCGTTCAGGCGGTCCCTGTTGCCGGGACGCTAGTCACAATTGTGCATTTTCCGGAGCCGCATATGCAATGGCAAACGGCCCCGATCGGTCAAATTGCTTAAATTCGCCCTCGGCCTGGGCCAGACGATCCACAACCGCCCACAGCGCGGCCGGATTGACGCCGAGCCCGATATGGCTGGCAAAACGGACCTCGATGTTCTCGGCGATATCGGAGGGACGCAGCAGGCAGGTTCGCCAGTTCACGATGCCGTCGGTGCGCGAATAGATCGACGTAGCCGGAACCGGCAGATCGCCCGATATCGCGGCGCGAAGCTCCGGGTCGTCCTCGACCCCCTCCCCTGACAACGCCTCATAGAGCCGCGTGGCGTTGGTCGCCGTCACGTCGTTTGCGAACGGGCTTCCCAACGTGACCACCGATCGCACCATGTCAGGGACCTGCAGCGCCAGGTCGCGCGCATAGACGCCGCCGAGGCTCCACCCGACGATGCTGACCTTGCGGCCGGTGGCGGCATGAATTTCGGCAAGCCGGCCGCGCAGCGCGGTTCGCATCCGCGACACGCCGCCGAGGTTGCGGCCCATCCGCCATGCATGGGCGTCGTAGCCGAGTTCCCTGAGATATCGCCGCATCGGCGCCATCGACAGGTCGCTGGCGAGGAACCCCGGCAGCAGCAGCACCGGATGGCCGTCGCCGCGCGGTGCGCGCATCAACAGCGGCGACAGCATCAGGCTGGCGTTGAGTTCGAAGATCCCTCTCGCCTCGGCCAGCAGCAGGCCGAGCGACGGCGGACGAAGCCGGCCGGTGGGCTGCGGTTCGCTGCGGTCGGCTGGCATCGCTACTACTTGTCGCCGGACTTCTTGTCGGCGCCGCGCACACCGCCGAGGCCGGCCATGGTCACGAACATGTCCTGAAACCGCTCGGCGATTTTCGGATCGAAGGTGAACCAGCTCTGCACCAGCGCTTCCGGCGAAACCTTTTCGATGTTGGCCATCATCTGCTTCTGGAGATTCTCCATGACGGCCGTCTGCATCGGCTGCACGTCCGGAAGCCCGAAAAACTGCCGGGCTTCGAGCGGCGTGCAGTCTATTTCAACGTTTATCTTCATGTCGGCTCCTGACTGCTTCTTGACAGCTAGTCGCAGTATCGCCGCGACAGGCTGGGCGAAGCAAGCGGCCTGACCGGAGGAAACCGGGCCTCGAGCCTTCATTCGCCAGATATGGTCAACCGAACCGCTCGACCGCAAAGGGGGTGGGATCGGCGAACGGGGTCTCGCCGGTCATCATCTCAGCCAGCAGGCGGCCGGTCGCGGGGCCGAGCGTCAGGCCGTGGTGCTGGTGTCCGAAATCGAACCACAGCCCGGCGTGGCGAGGCGCCCTCCCGATCACCGGCAGCATGTCCGGCAAACACGGCCGCGCGCCGATCCAGGGTTTCGCGTCGACCGCCTCCCCCAGCGGAAACAGCGCATGGGCCTGCGGCAGCGCGCGCTGCAGCTGAACGGGGGTCGGCGGTGCGTCGCGGCGGGCGAACTCCACCCCGGTGGTGAGCCGGATGCCGCGGTTCATCGGCGCCAGCACGAAACCCTGGTCCGCATCGAGCACGGGATGATTGAGCACGGCATTGCCGCGCGCCGCCACATGCAAATGATAGCCGCGCTTGACGCTGAGCGGGATCGCATAACCGAGCGGGCGAAACACCAGATCGGACCACGGTCCCATCGCCACCACGACTTCGCGCGCGACCGCAGCACCGCTGGAGCCGCCAATGCGCCATCCGCCGGCGGACTGTTCGAGGGTCCTGGCATCGCCGACGAGAAAGCGGCCGCCCTTGCGTACCAACAGCGCCGCATAGGCCTTGGCCAGTCCGCCCGGATCGGGAACGAATCCGGGCGCAGGAAAATGGATCGCGCCTGAAAACTCCCCGCTCAGATTGGGCTCGCGCGCCGCGATGGCCTTGCCGTCGAGAACATGGCCTGCGACGCCATACTGCCTGGCCCGTTCGAAATCGCTCAACGCATCGGCCAGCGTCGCATCCGAGCGATACAGCTTGATCCAGCCGTCGCGCCGCAACAATTCCGGAACCCCGGCCTCGGCAATCAGGGCCTCATGTTCGATGAGACTGGCCCGGATCAGGGGCAATTCGGCCATCGCGCTGTGCAGCGCCCGCTCCGGCGAGGACGCCAGATAATAGCGCAGGATCCACGGCAGGAAGGCCGGCAGGTCGGCGAGGCTGTAGCGCACCTGCGGCGCGCGGTTCATGGCGTATCGCAGGATCTGGCCGAAATCCCGGGGAAACATGTAGGGAAAGACCGACGCACACTCGATCAGTCCGGCATTGCCGAAACTGGTCTCTTCGCCGGCCAGTTCGTTCCGGTCGACCAGGATGACGTCGCGTCCCCGCTGCTGCAGGTGCAGGGCAGCGCCGACGCCGACCATGCCCGCACCCAATACGAGAACATCGGCCTTGAGATCCGCCATCCCGGCACTCCGAAAGTTGAATGTTACGTTCTTGTTCCCGTTGCTTACAGCGAAGCTGGCCGTTGCGGTAGCGGCGCGCAAACCGACCTGCCCTCGCTGAAATCGCCCTTGCGCAGCGGCCAAACTCTGGCAACAATGGATTGGCCATGGCTGCCGTCATTGCAGCGATGAACCTCGCGCCACAGCGGAGAACCTTAACAAATGTCGGTACGTCAAACCTTGTTCGCAGCAGCGACCACATTCTCGATCGTCGCTTTCGCGATGACCCCGGCATCGGCCCAGACCCTGCGCTACGCCAACCAGGGCGACCTCAAATCGCTCGACCCCTACACCCTCAACGAGACCACCACCCATGCACATCTCGGGCAGGTCTATGAAGGCCTGATCGCGCGCGACAAGGATCTGAAGATCATTCCCGGGCTTGCCGAAAGCTGGGAAACCCCGGAACCGACCCGCTGGCGCTTCCACCTGCGCAAGAACGTCAAATTCCAGAACGGCGATCCCCTCACCGCCGACGACGTGGTGTTCTCGGCCGACCGCGTTCGCGCCAAGGGCTCGAACCTGCAAACCCGCATTGCGGCGGACGCCAAGGTAGTCAAGGTCGATGACTACACTGTGGACTTCATCCTGACGTCGCCCAATCCCATTCTGCATTCGCAGTGGGATACCTGGTACATCATGGACAAGAAATGGGCCGAGGCGAACAACGCGGTAGCCCCGACGCCGGCCGCCGCGACCTCGCCGAGTTTTGCCTCGCTCAACGCCAACGGCACCGGCGCCTTCACCATCGAAAGCCACCAGCCCGGCGTCAAGACGGTGTTCAAGGCCAACCCGAACTGGTGGCAGAAGCCGCAGCACAATCTCAAGGAGATCATCTTCACGCCGATCGGCTCCGACGCCACGCGTGTGGCGGCGCTGCTCTCGGGCGAGGTGGACATCATCGAGCCGGTTCCGACCCAGGATATCGCCCGCGTCGACTCCAGTGCGAACGCCCAGGTACTGAAGGGCCCCGAGTTGCGCACCATCTTCCTCGGCATGGACCAGACCCGCGACGAACTGCTGTATTCCAACGTCAAGGGCAAGAACCCGTTCAAGGATGTCCGCGTCCGCGAAGCGTTCTTCAAGGCAGTGGACGTCGAGCTGATCAAGACCCGCGTGATGCGCGGCCTGTCGACGCCGTCCGCGCTGATGATCGCACCGCAACTGTTCAAGCTGTCGGGCGACTTCACCCGTCCGAAATTTGATCCCGACGGCGCCAAGAAGCTGCTGACGGAGGCCGGCTATCCCGACGGTTTCGAAGTCACGATGGATTGCCCCAACGACCGCTACGTCAATGACGCCGCGATCTGCCAGGCAATCGTCGGCATGATGGCCCGCATCGGCGTCAAGATCAACTTGCTGGCGCAGCCCAAGGCGCAGTATTTCGCCAAGGTCCTGGAAGCCGGCGGTTACCAGACCTCGTTCTATTTGCTCGGCTGGACTCCCGGCACCTCCGACGCCCACAACGTGCTCTACGACATCATGGGCTGCCGCGGCAATCCGAAATCCTCGCGCGGTAACGCCAATCTCGGCGGCTACTGCAACAAGACGCTTGATGAGCTCGCCGACAAGGTGCTGGTTGAATCGGATACGACCAAACGCGATCAGCTGATCAAGCAGGCGTTCGAGATCATGGCCAAGGATTTCGGCTATATCCCGCTGCACCAGCAGGCGCTGGCATGGGGCGTATCGAAAAAGCTCAAGGTGGTGCAGCGCGCCGACAACGCGGTTCTGCCCTACTGGATGACCAAACAGGAATAAGTCGGTCGCAGCATCCAGGTCCCGGTGGCTTCACGCTCCCGGGACTTTTCGTTTCCGCCCGACAGCGACGTCCACATCAGAACAGAAGTGAAAGGATCACATGCTCGCTTTCACTCTTCGTCGCGCCATCCAGGCCATCGGCGTCATGATCGCGGTCGGGATCATCTCGTTCTCGATGTTCCGGTTCGCGGGCGATCCGGTCAACCAGATCGTCTCGCTGGATACGCCGGCCGCCGAACGCGCGGCCGTGCGAAAGTCGCTCGGGCTCGACGATCCGGTGCCGCTGCAGTTCGCCCGCTATTTCGCCAACGCCGCGCAGTTCAAATTCGGCGTCTCCTATCAGTTTCGCCAGCCGGTCGCGAGCCTGCTGAAAGAGCGGATGCCGGCGACGCTGGAACTCGCTATCTGCGCCACCATTTTCGCGATGGTGTTCGGCATCCTGATGGGAGTCTATTCGGCGCTGAAACGCGACACGTTCCTGGCCAAGATATTCCAGGCGGTGTCGCTGATCGGAATCTCGCTGCCGACCTTCCTGATCGGCATCCTCCTGATCTATCTGTTCGCCGTGGTGCTGGGCTGGCTGCCGTCGTTCGGCCGCGGCGACGTGGTGCGGATCGGCTGGTGGACCACCGGCCTGCTCACGGTGTCCGGCCTCAAGGCCCTGATCATGCCTTCGGTCACGCTCGGCCTGTTCCAGATGACATTGATCATGCGGCTGGTGCGGGCTGAAATGCTCGAGGTGCTGCGTACCGACTACATCCGCTTTGCGCGGGCGCGAGGGCTGACGACGCGGGCGATCCATTTCGGGCACGCGCTGAAGAACACGCTGGTGCCCGTGATCACCGTCGCCGGCCTGCAATTTGGCTCGGTAATTGCTTTTGCGATCATTACCGAAACCGTATTCCAGTGGCCGGGCATGGGACTGTTGTTCGTGCAAGCGGTGCAGAACGTCGACATCCCGATCATGGCCGCGTATTTGCTGATGGTGTCCCTGATCTTCGTCACCATCAATCTGGTGGTGGATATTCTCTACACGGTCGTCGATCCGCGGCTGCGCTCCACCATCAGCCGTCCGGCCTGAACGAGATCCCCCGATGTCCGACGCCGTCATCCCGCACCAGGCCGAACCGAGCGCTCCGCGCTCGCATTCCGGCAGCGGATGGCTTCGACGCGCCCTCGAAAGCGACGTGTTCTATTCGTTCCGGCGTTCCAGGATGACGATGGTGGCGGCCGCCGTCACCGTGCTGTTCTTCCTGCTGGCGATCCTGGCGCCGCTGCTGGCCGTGCAGAACCCGTTCGACCCGGCACAGCTTCAACTGATGAATTCGCGGATTTCGCCGCTGTGGACCGCGGACGGCCAAAGCCCGTTCCTGCTCGGTACCGACGAACAGGGCCGCGACGTGTTCTCCGCCATTCTCTACGGCCTGCGCATTTCGCTCACGGTCGGGATTCTCGGCGTGCTGTTCTCCGGCACGCTCGGCATCGTCCTCGGACTGATCGCCGGCTATGTCGGCGGCGCCGTCGACGGCCTGATCATGCGGATCGCGGATGTGCAGCTCACCTTCCCGGCGATCCTGATCGCGCTCCTGATCAACGGCGTCGTCAAATCGGTGTTCGGCAATCGCCTCGACGCCATGAGCACGCTGGCGGTATTGGTATTCGCGATCGGACTGAGCTTCTGGGTGCAATATGCGCGCACCGTGCGCGGCTCGGTGATGGTGGAGAAGAACAAGGATTACGTCGCAGCGGCGCAGCTGATCGGGCTGCCCGCGCCCGTGATCATGCTGCGCCACGTGCTGCCCAACGCGATGGGACCGATCCTGGTGATCGCCACCATCAACCTCGCGCTCGCCGTGATCACCGAGGCGACGTTGTCGTTTCTGGGCGCCGGCATGCCCGACACCATGCCCTCGCTCGGCACCCTGATCCGGATCGGCAACAATTATCTGTTTGCCGGCGAATGGTGGATCGTGGCCTTTCCGGGTCTCGCGCTGGCGTCGCTGATCCTCTCGATCAACCTGCTGGGCGACTGGCTGCGCGACGCGCTCAATCCGAAACTCCGATGATTGGCGCGGCAACACCCACGCATTCGTTTCCATGACCGAACCCGTTCTCTCCGTGCGTAACCTTCAGGTGGAATTCGTCACCCGCCGCAGCACGTTGCGCGCCATCGACGGGGTGTCGTTCGACATCGCCAAGGGCGAGGTGCTGGGCGTGGTCGGCGAATCCGGCGCCGGAAAATCCGTCACCGGTCTTGCGGTGATCGGCCTGATCGATCCTCCCGGCCGCATCAGTGGCGGCGAGATCTATCTGTCGGGCATGCGGATCGACAACCTGCCGCCGGAAGAAATGCGCCGGATCCGCGGCAAGCGGATCGGCATGATCTTTCAGGACCCCCTCACCAGCCTCAACCCGCTGTACCGGATCGGCGACCAGATCGTCGAGACCATCAGGACCCATACCAACCTGTCGGAACAGGCCGCGCGCAAGCGCGCCATCGACCTGTTGGCCGAGGTCGGCATTCCCGCCCCGGAAAAACGCATCGATGCCTATCCGCACGAATTTTCCGGCGGCATGCGCCAGCGCGTGGTGATTGCGCTGGCGATCTGCGCCGAACCGGAACTGATCATCGCCGACGAGCCGACCACGGCGCTCGACGTCTCGGTGCAGGCCCAGATCATCTCCCTGATCAAACGCCTCGGCCGCGACCACGGCACCGCGGTGATGCTGGTGACCCACGACATGGGCGTGATCGCCGAAACCTCCGACCGCGTCGCGGTAATGTATTCCGGCCGCGTCGCCGAGATCGGTCCGGTGCGCGATGTCGTGCAGAACCCGCTGCATCCCTACGCCAAGGGCCTGATGGGCGCGATCCCGACGCTCGCGGGCGAAGACAAGCGGCTGGTGCAGATCCCCGGCTCGATGCCGCGGCTGTCGGCGATCCCGGCGGGCTGCTCGTTCAACCCGCGCTGCGCGTTCGCGTTCGATCGCTGCCGGATCGAGCGGCCGGAACCGATCAAGCACGGCACGCAGGCCGTGGCCTGCCATCTCTACGACGCCGCCGCGAAGGATTCCGCGGCATGACCTCAGCGCCCTTCGTCGATGTCAGGAATCTGCGCCGCACCTTCGACGTCTCGAAACCATGGCTCAACCGGGTGCTCGAAGGCGGCCGGCTGGAATTCCTGAAGGCGGTCGACGGTGTGACCTTCGACATCAAGCGCGGCGAGACTTTTGCCCTGGTCGGCGAATCCGGCTCCGGCAAGACCACGGTCGCCCGGATGGTGGTCGGGCTGCTGTCGCCGAGTTCCGGTGAAGTGATCATCGACGGCGTCTCGATGAGCGACGCCAGGCAATTGCAGGCGCGCCAGCAGCTGCGCCGGCGCATCCAGATGATCTTCCAGGACCCATATGCCAGCCTGAACCCGCGTTTCCGGGTCGACGCCATCGTCGCCGAGCCGATCCGCGCCTTCGACCTGATCCAGGGCGAGCGCAATATCCAGGCGCGCGTCGGCGAGTTGTTAAGTCTGGTCGGCCTGCACGCCGACGATGGCTGGAAATATCCGCACGAATTTTCCGGCGGGCAGCGGCAGCGGATCGCGATCGCGCGCGCACTGGCGTCGGAGGCCGAATTCATCGTCTGCGACGAGCCGACCTCCGCGCTCGACGTCTCCGTGCAGGCGCAGATCCTCAACCTGATGCGCGACCTGCAGGACAAATTCGGCCTCACCTACCTCTTCATCAGCCACAACCTCGCCGTGGTCCGGCACATGGCGAGCCGCATCGGCGTGATGTATCTCGGCCGCATCGTCGAAATCGCGGAAGGCCGCGAACTGTTCAGCAACCCGCGCATGCCCTACACCAGAATGCTGCTGGGCGCGGTGCCGGATCTGGCGATGTCCGGCCGCCAGCGCATTCCGGTCCAGGGCGAAATCCCCAACCCGATCGATCCGCCGCCCGGCTGCGCCTTCAACCCGCGCTGTCCGCTGGCGTTCGATCTCTGCCGCAAACAGGCCCCCGCGCTGATCGGCGGCGTCGCCTGCCACGCCGTCAACAAGCCGGCTGACGTCGCCGTATCGGCCTAATCGCGGGCGGCAGCACTGCGTTGGTGCCGGTTGGCAGGCAGGCCCGGCTGTGGTCAAGTGGCGTACCAAATACCAACCCGGCCGACAGGTTCCCATGAGCAAAATCAATCCCGATCCCTTCACCACCCGGCCGGAAATCGAAGGCACGTTCGGGGTCGTGACCTCCACCCACTGGATCGCCACTGCGGTCGGGATGGCCACGCTGGAGAAGGGCGGCAACGCGTTCGACGCCGGCGTCGCCACCGCGTTCACGCTGCAGGTGGTGGAACCGCATCTGAACGGTCCGGGCGGCGACGTTCCTGTTATCGTGCACGATACCAGGCGCGGCCGCACCGAGGTGATCTGCGGCCAGGGTCCTGCCCCGGCCGGCGCCACCATCGCGCATTACCGCAGCGAAGGCCTCGAAATGGTGCCCGGCACCGGTCTTTTGGCCGCCTGCGTGCCCGGCACCTTCGAATCCTGGATGCTGCTGCTGCGTGATTACGGCACGTTGCGGCTGCGCGACGTGCTGGAGCCCGCCATCGCCTATGCCCGTGACGGCTACCCGCTGGTGGAGCGGGCGTCGGCGACGATCAAGACGGTCGAGCAATTGTTCAGGACGCATTGGACCACATCCGCCGCGGTCTATCTGCCCAACAACGAAGTGCCGGTCCCCGGCACGCTCTTCACCAACAAGACGCTCTCGGAAACCTACGCCCGCATCCTGAAGGAGGCCGAAAGCGCCGGCTCCGACCGCGTCGCCCAGATCGAGCGTGCGCGCAAGGCATGGTCGCATGGCTTCGTCGCCGAAGCGATCGACAAATTCTGCCGCACACAGGACATCATGGACGTCAGCGGCTCGCCGCATCGCGGCGTCCTGCGCGCCGACGACATGGCGCGCTGGCAGGCAACGGTCGAAGCGCCGCTGACCTACGACTATGGCCGCTACACCGTCTGCAAGGCCGGCGTCTGGAGCCAGGGTCCGGTGATGCTGCAGCAACTCGCGCTGCTGAAGGGATTCGAACTCGACGGGCTCGATCCCGCAGGGCCGGAATTCATCCACCTGCAGGTCGAAGCTGCCAAGCTGGCTTTTGCCGACCGCGAGAAATTCTACGGCGATCCGGACTTCAGCGAAATCCCGATCAGCACGCTGCTGTCGGACGCCTATAACGACGAGCGCCGCAAGCTGATCTCGAGGGACAAGGCCTCGCTCGACTTCGTTCCCGGCTCGGTCGAAGGCTTTGGTTCGGTCGTCAAGCTGCGCCGTGCCGAAGGCCATCGCGAGGCGGTCGGCGCCATGGGCGCGGGCGAGCCGACCGTCGGCCGCTTCGGCGAAGTGCGCGGCGACACCGTGCATTTCGACATCATCGACCAGGCCGGCAACATGATCTCGGCGACGCCGTCCGGCGGCTGGCTGCAGTCGTCGCCGGTCGTTCCCGAACTCGGCTTCTGCCTCGGCAGCCGTGCCCAGATGTTCTGGCTCGAGGAAGATCACCCGGCCGCATTGGCGCCGGGCAAGCGCCCGCGCACCACGCTCTCGCCCACCATGTGCTTGCGCGACGGCGAGCCGTACATGGCCTGGGGCTCGCCCGGCGGCGATCAGCAGGACCAGTGGACCACGCAATTCTTCCTGCGGCACGTTCATGCCAACATGAACCTGCAGGAAGCGATCGACGCGCCGGCCTGGCATTCCGAGCATTTCCCGATTTCGTTCTGGCCGCGCACCTCGCGGCCCGGCGTGCTGGTAGTCGAGAACCGCGTGCCGAAATCGACCATCGATATCCTGGAGAGCCGCGGCCATATCGTGGAGACCGGCCCCGACTGGTCGGAGGGCCGCCTCACCGCCGCCTCGAAGGTCGGGCGCCGCCGCCGCGCTGCCGCCAACCCCCGGGGTATGCAGGGCTACGCGGCCGGACGGTAAGCTCGATATGACCTGGTCGATTATCGCCCGAGACCAAGCCACCGGCCAGTTCGGCATCGCGGTCGCGACAAAATTCTTTGCGGTCGGCGCGCTCGTGCCGCATATCGCTGCCGGGATCGGCGGCGTCGCAACCCAGGCGCTGGTCAATCCCTATTTCGGCATCGACGGTGTGAGGTTGCTGCGCGAGGGACGCTCGCCGCGCGATGTCGTCGACACCCTGATTGCCGGCGATAGCGGATTCGAGAGCCGGCAGCTCCACATCATGGATGCGAAGGGCCGCATTGCCTCGCATACGGGAAGCGAATGCGTCGACTGGTGCGGGCACATCGAGGGCGACGGTTTTTCGATTGCCGGCAACATGCTGGCGGGCTCAAGCGTGCTGGACGACACCGCGCAGGCTTATCTCGCGGGCAGAGACCTGCCGTTCGCGCAACGCCTGATCGCGGCGATGCGATCCGGCGAAGCTGCGGGCGGCGACAAGCGCGGCAGGCAATCGGCAGCGCTTCTGATCCACGGCGAGGAAGAATGGTCCGCACTCGACCTGCGCGTCGACGACCATGCCGATCCGCTCGCCGAACTCGCTCGCCTGGAGGCGGTCAGCCGCGAGCGCTGGGTGCATTTCCGCCCGTTCCTTCCGACCCGCGGCAATCCCGCCGGGATCACCGATCGCGCAACCATCGACGCCGGGATCGAAGCAGCCATCGCGAGCCAGAAATGACCGATGGCCCGCTGATCGAGATCAAGGACCTGCGGGTCATCTTCCATGGCGACGGCGGCCGCATCACCCACGCGGTCGACCGCGTCGACCTTAGCGTCGCCAATGGCGCAACGCTCGGCCTGGTCGGAGAATCCGGCTGCGGCAAGAGCGTCACCTCGCTCGCCATCATGGGGCTGCTGTCGAAGCACTCGGCCGAGGTGTCGGGCTCGATCCGCTTCGACGGCTTCGATCTGCTCGACGTGCCCGATCAGACCCTGCGCGACCTGCGCGGCAATCGCCTCGCGATGATTTTTCAGGAGCCGATGACCTCGCTCAATCCGAGCTTCACCATCGGCGACCAGATCATGGAGACCATCCTTCGTCATCGCGGCGGATCGCGGCGCGCGGCACGGGAGCGCGCCATCGAGCTGCTGCGCCGGGTGCACATCCCCTCGCCGGAGCGGCGCATCGACGAATATCCGCACAAGCTTTCCGGCGGCATGCGCCAGCGCGTCATGATCGCGATGGCACTGGCCTGCGATCCCCGACTCCTGATCGCCGACGAGCCGACCACCGCGCTCGACGTCACCCTGCAGGCGCAGATCCTCGACCTGATGCGGGAGTTGAAGGCGGCGAGCGGGGCTGCGATCATCCTGATCACCCACGATCTCGGCGTGGTCGCCGAAGTCTGCGACGAAGTCGCTGTCATGTATGCCGGCGAGATCGTCGAGCGCGCACCGGTCGATGAATTGTTCGGCAATCCGCAGCATCCCTACACCGTCGGCCTGCTTGGCTCGATCCCGCGGCTCGACCGCCGCGCCTCGCATCTCGCCACCATCGAGGGTATGGTTCCGAACATGAGCGCGCTGCCGACCGGCTGCCGCTTCTCTGCGCGGTGTCCGTTCGTCCGCGAAGCCTGCACCGCCGCGCCGCCGCCAATGGTCGCGGTCACCCCCTCGCACTGGTCGCGCTGCATCCGGACGCCGCTGGAGGGGCTGGTGTCATGACCGCCCTGCTCGAGGTCGAAAATCTCGCAAGATACTTCGTCGCCGATCGGTCGCTGCTCGGGCGGCCGACCGCCTACATCAAGGCCGTCGACGGTGTCAGCTTCAGCGTCGAGGCCGGCAAGACGCTGGCACTGGTCGGCGAATCCGGTTGCGGCAAGTCCACCGTGAGCCGGCTGGTGTTGCGGCTGATCGAGCCGGATGCCGGCAGCATCCGCTTCGAGGGCCGCGACCTGCTCGCGCTGGACGCCAACCAGTTGCGCGCCTTCCGCAAGGATGCGCAGATCATCTTCCAGGACCCCTACGCGTCGCTCAATCCGCGCATGACCGTCAGCCAGATCCTGACCGAGCCGCTGGCGCTGCATGATCTGGTGCCACCAGCGCGCCGCCGCGAACGGGTCGAGGAATTGCTGCGGCTGGTGGGACTGGAGCCGCGCTTCGCCCGCCGCTACCCCCACGAATTTTCCGGCGGCCAGCGCCAGCGCATCGCGATCGCGCGGGCGCTGGCGGTTGAACCCAAACTGATCATCTGCGACGAGCCGGTTTCGGCGCTGGATGTCTCGATCCGCTCGCAAATCCTCAATTTGCTCCGCGACCTGCAGGACCGGCTCGGCCTCGCCTATATCTTCGTTTCCCACGACCTGGCGGTGGTCAAGCACATCGCCGACCGTGTCGCCGTGATGAATCTCGGCGTGATCGTCGAGACCGCGGAGGCGCAGGCGCTGTTCGCGGGGCCCCGCCACCCCTACAGCCGGGCGCTTTTGTCGGCGATCCCGGTGCCCAAACCGCGGGCCAAGCGCAGCCGCATTCTGCTGCAGGGCGAAATGCCGAGCGCGCTCAATCCGCCCTCGGGCTGCCGCTTCCACACCCGCTGTCCCCATGTGGTCGAACGTTGCCGGGTCGAGCGACCGCAACTGCTCGGCGACGGCCACTTCACCGCCTGCCACCGCACCGCGGAACTGCCGCCGGCCGACGCCGTGGTTCCCGCCGACGGCGGGTTTTCGCCGGCGCTGGAACGATTGGTGGCGGCGTTCAGCGGCGGCACGGAAGGTGCAGGCGTCCGCGGGGTTGGTATAGTCGGGGCCGCGCCGCCGGCCGATTGAGTTCGTGAACATGGAGATCAGTGCGATGAAAATCCTGCGTTTGGCGGCCGCCTCGGCGGCGCTGTTGCTATCGTTGGCGGCTGGTGCCCAGGCCCAGACCACGCTGCGCATCGGGCTGGCCGAGGATCCCGATATTCTCGATCCGACACTGGCGCGGACCTATGTCGGCCGCATCGTGTTCGCCTCATTCTGCGACAAGCTGTTCGACATCGACGAGAAGATCAACATCGTGCCCCAGCTCGCGCTGTCCCACGAGACTTCCGCCGATGGCAAGGAAGTCACGATCAAACTGCGGCCGGGCGTCAAATTCCACGATGGTGAGCCGTTCAATGCCGAGGCGGCAAAATTCTCGCTCGACCGCCACCTGACAATGCAGGGCTCGTTCCGCAAACCGGAACTCGCCGCACTCGACCATGTCGACGTCGTCGATCCCCTCACCATCAAGCTTGTGCTGAAGGCGCCGTTCTCGCCGTTGATCGCGCAACTTACCGATCGCGCCGGAATGATGGTGTCGCCCAAGGCGGCCAGGGAAGCCGGCGACAAGTTCGGATTGAAGCCAGTCTGCAGCGGTCCCTACAGATTCGTCGAACGCGTGCAACAGGACCGCATCGTGTTCGAGAAGTTCGCCGACTACTGGAACAAGGACAAGGTCTTCATCGACCGCATCGTCTATCTGCCGCTGGTCGATGCCACGGTCCGCCTCGCCAACCTCAAGTCCGGCGGTCTCGACCTGATCGAACGCCTGCTGGCCACCGACCTCAAGGAGGTGCAGGCGGACCCCAGGCTGAAGCTGTCGACCGCGATCGAGCTCGGCTATCAGGGCGTGACGCTGAACATCGGCAAGGACAAGGCCAAGGGGCCGCTCAGCCAATCCGCCAAGGTGCGCCAGGCACTAGACCTCTCGATCGATCGCGAGGCGATCAACCAGGTCGTGTTCAACGGCGAGTTCAAACCCGGCAACCAGTGGGTCAATCCGGATCATCCCTATTATCAGAAGGCTTTTCCGGTCCAGCCCCGCGACATCGCCAAGGCCAAGGCGCTGATCAAGGAAGCCGGCGTCGCCGTGCCGATCCCCGTCGATTTCATGGTGCCGAAGGGCGCCGAAACCGAAGCTGTCGCGCAGGTGATCCAGTCGATGGCGGCGGAAGCCGGCTTCGACATGAAGATCAGGGTCACCGAATTCGCGACCTCGCTGAAGCAGGCCGAGGCCGGCGAATACCAGGCCTTCATGCTGGCGTGGAGCGGGCGGATCGATCCGGACGGCAATTCCTACGTCTTCCTGAGGACCGGAGCGCCGCAGAACTACAGTGCCTGGTCAAGCCCCGATGCCGACAAGGCGCTCGACGATGCCCGGCTCGTCACCGATCAGGCCCAGCGCAAGGTAATCTATGAAAAGCTGGCAAAACTCGCGCTCGACGAAAAGCCGCTGCTTTATATCTATCACCGCAGGATATTGATCGCGCATACCACCAAGCTTGAGGGCTACAAGCAGATGCCGGACGGTCTGGTGCGCGTGATCGGGCTGAAGCTGAAGTGAGAGCAACCGCGCCCGGAAAACAAAGCCCATGCTGAACTTCCTCGGCAAACGCATTCTGCAGCTGATCCCGACGCTATTCTTCGTGTCGGTCCTGATCTTCTCGCTGCAGCAATTGCTGCCGGGGGATCCGGCGCTGGTGATGGCTGGCGAAGAGCGCGATCCTAACGTGATCGCGCAGATCCGCGCGCAGTACCGGCTCGATCAGCCGGTCCCGGTGCAATATGTCTACTGGGTCAAGGGCGTGCTGTCGGGCGACTTCGGCGAGTCGCTCCGCATCAAGGTACCGGTACGCGACCTCATCGCGCAGAAGCTGCCGGTGACGCTGCAGCTGGCTTCGATGGCGATCGTGATTGCGTTTCTGATCGGGATTCCCGCCGGGATCGTATCGGCGGTGAAGAAGGGCACGGCCTGGGACTACGGCGCCAACCTGTTCGCGCTGTGGGGCATCTCGACGCCGAATTTCTGGCTCGGCATCATGCTGATTTTCCTGTTCTCGATCGAGCTCGGCTGGCTGCCGGCCTCGGGCTATGTGCCGCTCTCCGAAAACTGGCGCGCCAGCCTCGCCTCGACCATCATGCCGGCCTTCGTGCTCGGCAACGCCATCGCCGCGATCCTGATGCGGCACACCCGGAGCGCCATGCTGCAGGTGCTGGAAAGCGACTATGTCCGCACCGCCCGCGCCAAGGGCCTGTTCGAACGCTCGGTGATCCTCAAGCATGCGATGCGAAACGCGCTGACGCCGGTGATCACGCTAGGCGCGCTGGAACTCGGTACCCTGCTGTCGGGCGCGGTGCTGACCGAACAGATTTTCTCGATTCCGGGCTTCGGCAAGCTGATCGTCGATGCCGTGTTCAACCGCGATTATGCCGTGGTGCAGGGCGTCGTGCTGGTGACGGCGACCATCTACATCACGCTGAACCTGATCGCCGACATCGCCTATATCCTCGTCAACCCGCGACTGAGGGCGTAGGCCACATGACCGACGCAGCGCTCGCCGCCCTCCCTGTTGCCGCCTCCGACGAGCTGGAAAGTCCGTCGCGGCGCGCGTTGCGGCGACTGTTCCAGCGCAAGGGCGCGGTGGTCGGGCTCGCCGTGATCGCGGCCTTCATCGTGCTGGCGCTGTTTGCGCCATGGATCGTGCCCTATGATCCGATCGCGACCAGCTGGACGGCCGTGCGCAAAGCCCCATCGGCGCAGCACTGGTTCGGCACCGACGACCTCGGCCGCGATATTCTGGCCCGAGTGATCTATGGCGCACGGGCTTCGCTGCTGGCCGGCGCGATCTCGGTCGGCATCGCGCTTGGCATCGGTGTTCCCTTCGGGCTACTGTCGGGTTATCGCGGCGGCTTCATCGATGGGCTGATCAGCCGGATCACCGACGCCATGCTGGCCTGCCCGTTCCTGATCCTCGCCATTGCGCTGGCGGCGTTTCTCGGCCCGAGTCTCGGCAACGCCATGATCGCGATCGGCATCTCCGCGACGCCGATCTTCGTGCGGCTGACGCGCGGCCAGGTGATAAGCGTCAAGGTCGAGGACTATGTCGAGGCTGCGCGGGCCATCGGCAATCCGCGCTGGCGGATCGCGCTGTTCCATATCCTGCCGAACATCATGCCGGCGCTGCTGGTGCAGGCAACCCTGTCGATCGCCGCCGCCATCATCGCCGAGGCGGCGCTGTCGTTCCTGGGCCTCGGCCAGCAACCGCCCTCGCCGTCCTGGGGCAGCATGCTGAACGCGGCGCAGCGCTTCCTGACCGGCGCGCCGTGGATGGCGCTGTGGCCGGGACTTGCGATCTTTCTCGTGGTGCTGTCGTTCAACCTGGTCGGCGACGGCCTGCGCGACGCCCTCGACCCGCGCGAGCGCTGATGGGCCGTCATTGCGAGGAATGCAATCCATAAGCCCACAAGGAAGAGCGGATAGCTTCGTCGCTTCGCTCCTCGCGATGACGAAACAATGCCAGGTCGATCTCTGGCTCGCCTCCTAGATCACGAGTTCCCGCATCACGCGGCGGCAATCCATCTCGTATTCGAGGTCGACCACCGGCGGCCGGGCAAAGTGCCAGATCAAGCCGGACCGCATCACGCCGCGGCGGACCAGTTCGTCGGCGATGACAGGATGGAAGTCGTGCACGGTGTAGGCCTGCGCGGCAGTGGTGTCCTTCCAGCCGAACCCGAAGGCGGCGAGACGGCTTTCCATCGATCCCACGGTGAAGCGGACCTTTTCCTTCAAGCCCTCCGGGCTGAGGTCGCGGTAGCGCACGGTGCGTTCGGAATAGGTTCCGGGCCCGTCGCGCGATTCGGCGCCGCCGGCGATGACGAAGGTCGGCGTGGTTGTGTTGCTCGGGCGCGTGAAGGAGAAGGCATAGAATGACGGCTCGGCCGGCGGATCGATTTCCGGGCAGACATTGCTGCGCGCCACCGGATTGGTCGACCCGTCGAACAGGCCCCACTCGGCCAGCGTCTTGACGTAGTGCTGGTTGAATTTCAGGAAGCCGTCTTCGGTAAACGCCGCCGGCGAGCGCAACTCGCAGGCGCAGAACGACGTCAGCGGCCTTCCCGCGGCCTCGATATATTTCCTGATCAGCGCAAAGCCTTCGGCCAGCGGCGGCATCTTGTCGAAGCGCACCCGCTCGACTTCATAGCCGAGGTTGGCGGCGGCGCCGCTGGAATATTGAAATACCGCCGGAATGAACCGGTAATTGCCGGCCGAAAAGTCACGCGTCATGTCCGCCCCCTGATCTTCTTATTCTGGTTGCCTGCGGACGCCCCTGGCGCCGTTGAACGGGGGAAGATAGCACGAGGCAAAACGAAAGCGACAGCGGCCGTCAGGTCCGCTGTCGCTCTAACAACCTATGACCTTCGCTCAAGTCGCCTTCAGCGCCTTCGAACCGAGATCGAAATCCGCGATCTCCTTGGTCCGCCGCGAGCCGGCCTTGGCCCTATGGTCGGTGGCGAGCGACACATAGACCGCCGGCAGCACGAACAGCGTGAACAGCGTGCCGATCGACATGCCCGCGACGACCACCAGACCGATCGAGAACCGGCTCGCCGCCCCCGCGCCGGTTGCAGTCAACAGCGGGATCAGGCCGGTCACCATCGCCGCCGTCGTCATCAGGATCGGCCGCAGCCGGATGCGGGCCGACATTTCAATGGCGGAGCGCCGGTCGAGGCCCTCATTGAGCTGCAGCTCGTTGGCGAACTCGACCATCAGGATGCCGTGCTTGGTGATCAGGCCGACCAGGGTGAGCAATCCGACCTGGGTGTAGATGTTCATGGTCGCCATCCCGAAGAACAGCGGGATCAGCGCGCCGACGATCGCCATCGGCACGCTGATCATGATCACCAGCGGATCCCGCAGGCTCTCGAACTGCGCCGCCAGCACCAGGAAGATGATGATCAGCGCGAAGCCGAAGGTGATCGCAAGCTGGTTGCCTTCCTGCACATACTGGCGGCTATCGGCGAGGAAGGCGTGGCTGAAGCCGGCCGGCAGCTTCTTCGCCTCACCCTCGAGGAAGTCCACGGCCTGGCCGACCGTCACCCCCGGCATCGGCACCGCCTGGAAGGTCGAGGAGTTCAGCTGGTTGTAATGCGTCAGCGAGTTCGGCGCGGTGGCGGTCTCGATCGACACGATGGTCGACAGCGGGACCAGCTGGCCGGTGTTGGTCGGCACGTAAAAACCGCCGAGCGATTCCGGCGAGAGCCGCAGGCCGCGCGGCACCTGCGGGATCACCTGATAGGAACGCCCTTCGAGATTGAAGCGGTTGACGTAGTTGCCGCCGAGCAGGGTCGACAGCGTATTGCCGACCTGCTGCATGTTGATGCCAAGATTGCTCGCCTTCGAGCGGTCGATCTTGATCCGCACCGTCGGCTGATTGAAGTCGAGATCGCTGTCGGAGACGATGAACAGGCCGCTCTTGCGCGCGGCGTCCTTCAGCTTCGCCATCTGCTCATAGATGGTCTGGAAACCGACGGTCGAATTGATCACCATCTGGATCGGCAGGCCGCCCGGTCCGCCCGGCAACGGCGGCAGGTTGAACGCAAAGGCGTTGACGCCTTCGATCTTGCTCAATTGGGCCTGCACCAGCGGCTTCAGCTTGATCGAGGAGCGCTCGCGCTCGTCCCACGGCTTCAAGAGCATGCCGGCGATGCCGCCTTGCGGGCCGTTGATGCCGTTCAGCACGAAGCGAAGATCGGTCTCCGGGAAGCTCGCGAATACCTTGTCGAGCTTCTCGCCGTAGAAATCGGTATAGTCGATGTTGGCGTATTTCGGCGCCTTGGTCACCGCGAACACGATGCCCTGATCCTCCTCGGGCGCCAGTTCCTTCGATGTATTCGCATAAAGGAAGCCGACCAGCCCGAGGATCGTCAGCGCGAACAGCCCGGTGATCGGGCGATAGTCGAGCGAACGGTCGAGCTTGCGGCCGTACCAGCGCGTCATCGCGCCGAACACCCGGTTCACCTGCTTGGCGAAGCGTCCCTCTTCGGCGCTCTTCAGGAACACCGAGCACATCATCGGCGACAGCGTCAGCGCGATCACGCCGGACACGATCACCGAGCCCGCCAGGGTGAAGGCGAATTCGCGGAACAGCGAACCGGTGAGACCGCCGAGGAATCCGATCGGCGCATAGACCGCCGCCAGCGTGATCGTCATCGAGATCACGGGGCCGACGATTTCGCGCGCGCCCTGCAGCGACGCCTGCACCGGCGTCTTGCCCTCCTCGAGATGGCGATGGATATTCTCCACCACCACGATGGCGTCGTCGACCACGAGTCCGATCGCCAGCACCATCGCCAGCAGCGTCAGAAGATTGATGCTGAAGCCCATCACCAGCATCAGGCTGCAGACGCCGACCAGCGACAGCGGGATCGTCACCACCGGAATCACGACCGAGCGGAACGAAGCCAGGAACAGGAAGATCACCACGACGACGATCAGCACCGCCTCGCCCAGCGTCTTCTCGACTTCGTCGATCGACGACTGGATGAACCGGGTGGAATCGTAGGCCACCTTCATCTTCATCGATGGCGGCAGGTTGCGCTCGAGTTCCGGAAACAGCGCGCGGACGCCCTTGACCAGCGTCAGCGGGTTGCCTTGCGGGGTTGCCTGTACGCCGATGAAGATCGCGTGTTCGCCGTTGAAGGCGACGCTCGCATCCGAGCTCTGCGCCGCCAGTTCGACGGTCGCAATATCCTCCAGCCGCACGATACCGCCGTCCCTCGACTTGACGATCATGTTCTTGAACTGATCGAGGCTGCGCAGATCGGTATTGGTCGTCACGTTGGATACGATGAAGTAACCCTTGGCCTGTCCGGCCGCGGCCTGGAAGTTGTTGGCGGCGATCGCCAGCGAAACGTCGCTCGGCGAAATGTTGCGGCCCGCCATCTTGACCGGATCGAGCCACAGCCGCATCGCAAAGGTCTGGCCGCCGAGGATATCGGCGGACGCCACACCGTCGACCGTCGACAGCACGGGCTGCACGACGCGCGTGAGGTAGTCCGAGATCGCCGATCCCGTCAGTTCCTCGCTGGAGAAGCCGAGATACATCACGGCTGTGGTCTGGCCCGTGGTCTTGGTGACGATCGGGTCGTTCGATTCCTTCGGGATCAGGTATTTGACCGAGTTCACCTTGGCGAGCACTTCGGTCAGTGCCTGGTTCGGGTCGAAATTCAGCTTGATGAAGACCTGAATCGTGCTGGTGCCCTGCACCGAGGACGAGGTCATGTAGTCGACGCCTTCGGCGGAGGCCACCGCCTGCTCGATCGGCGTGGTGATGAAGCCCTGAATCAGATCCGCCGACGCGCCGGGATAGACGGTCGTGATGTTGACCACCGTATTCGACAGCTTCGGATACTGGCGGATCGGCAGGCTGGTCGCCGCGCGGAAGCCGATCAGGAGGATCAGCAGGCTGACGACGACCGACAGGACCGGCCGCTTGATGAAGATATCGGTTAAGGCCATTGCGAAGGTCTCGCTTGTCAGTAGCGCGGCGGCTGCGCGGGCATCGGGGGCACCGGATCGGTGGAGATGGCGACGGCCGATCCGGACTGCAGCTTGAGCTGGCCGACCGCGACGACGCGATCTCCGGCCTTCAATCCCCTCAGGATCTCGGCCCGTCCGTCGATCCGGTTGCCGACCTGGACGAAGGTGCGCACCGCGCTCAGGCTGGTCTTGCCGTCGTCCGCTTTCTTCTCGGTCAGCAGGTACACGGAATCTCCGTACAGCGTGTAGTCGACCGCCGTTTCAGGAACGGTGACGACCGCCGGCTTGTCCGGCAATACGATGGTGGTGGTCGCGAACATGCCGGGCTTCAGGATGCGGTCGGGATTGGCGATCGTCGCCTGAACGCGGATGTTGCGCGTGTCGGTGGCGATCTGCGGTTCGATGGTCGTGATCTTGCCTTCGAACTTGCGGCCCGGATAGGCATCGACCGCGATACGAACGGTCTGGCCGACCTGCAACTGGGCGCTGTCCTTCTCGGTCACGGTGAAGTTCGCATACAGCGTGGACAGATCGGTCAGCGACACGATCTGGGTGCCCGCGGTGAGGAACTGTCCGACTTCGACCTTGCGGACGCCGAGTTCACCGTCGAACGGCGCGCGCACCAGCTTCTGCGAGATGATCGCCTGGGTCTTGGCGATGCCGGCGTTGGCCTGGTCAAAGGCCGCCTGCGCGGCATCCACCGTCGCCTGCGGGCTGAACTGGCGCGAGGCCAGCTGCTTGGCGCGTTCCAGCGTCAGCTGCGCCACCGTCGCCTGCGCCTTGAAGCTTGCCAGATCGCCCTGATCGGGGCCGTCGAACAATTGCACCAGCGGCGTGCCTGATGTCACGGTCGAGCCGGCGGTGAACAGGATGTCGGTAATGCGGCCGTTGACGTCGGAGGTGACGTTGACCTGATGCACGGCGGCGAGATCGCCGACCGCCGTCAGCAGGTTCGGAATGACTTCCGACTTCGCTTCCGCAACGCTGACCGCAACCGGCGGCGGCTTGTTGTTGGCGAAGAACTGCGCGATCATCTTGCTGCGGAAGGCGTTGAAGCCGACGAAGCCGCCGACCAGCAACGTCAGCAGCAGCCCGACGATGATGGACCAGCGCAGCATTCGTACCGGACGCTTGTGCGACTTCTCAACAATCGGCTTGCCGGAAATATTGGCTTCGGTCACAACGTTCATTTCATGCACCTTCTGCGGTTACCTTCTGCCCCGGAAGGAGCGACAGCTCGCGGTCCAGATGAAAGGCAATAGCGGTTTCGTTCAGTCCAATTCCACGGAGAATGAATTCGCAGACCTGACGCTCGAGATCGGCGGCGTTGGCGTAGGTCAGGCAGGGAACCGTCGGCAGCCGCGACAGCGCCGCCATCAACACGGTGTGGTGCGCGAACCAGAACAGGTTGAGCGGCTCGCGCCCGATCCGTGTCGCGTCCCCCGCCGCAACCGCCCGCTCCAGCGACGCGGTGAACACGGGTCCGATCAAATCTCCGATCTTCTCATACAGCAGCCGCGCGAATTCTCCGTCGTCGAGTTGGCTGGTCATCATCAGCCTGAGACGCTGGGCTTCCTCCTGGTCGGGAAGGTCCGACGCGTGCAGGAAGTGGTGGACCATGCCGCGGATCAGAACGACCAGCGTTTCCGTCGACGGCTCCAGCCCGAGCAGTTCGGCGAAGGCCGGATCGGCTTCGCACTCTTCAGCCAGGATCTCCGCATAGAGGGCCGACTTGGTCGGGAAGTGCTTGAACAGCAAACCCTCCGAAATTGAGGCGGCGGCGGCGACGCTCTTGGTCGTGGTTCCGGCAAAGCCATGGCGAGCAAAGCAACGCTTGGCGGCGCTGAGGATCAGCTGCCGCCGCAGGTCGCTTGTCATGCGAAGGGGGGTGCGCAATGGAGTACCCATGGTTGTGAGTAAGCACTCACCCTCGCGAAAGTCAAGCATTTGCTGCGCTGCACACGTGAGTGTGAGGTTCCATTTCAGCCTCGGCTTCAGATCGGGCTGGATCCGAGAGCGCCGCGGATGCGGTTGGCGATGAAGGCACCGTCGCGGCTTGACAGCACCCGCTCCGGATTGGTGCTGTCGATCTTGACGCTGGCAAGGCGCGCGGGCGGGACAATAGAGGCCACCGGATTTTGCGATAGAGCGAAAACGGCATAACGGGCTCCACCAAAAGGGATGGCAACATGAACGCGGACGCGCGGGAGCTGGCGGCAAGTTTCGATATCGAGAAGCTGACGCCCGAATTCTACGAAAACCCCTACCCGATCTATCGCGCGCTGCGGGAGCACGAGCCGATCAAGCGCATGCCGAACGGCTCCTGGTTCCTGACCCGCTATGACGACCTTGTCAGCGCCTACAAGAGCACCAGGGTTTTCTCCTCCGACAAGAAGAAGGAGTTCTTGCCGAAATACGGCGATTCGCTGCTCTACGAGCACCACACCACCAGCCTCGTCTTCAACGACCCGCCCGCGCACACCCGGGTGCGGCGGCTGATCATGGGCGCGCTGTCGCCGCGCGCCATCGCCTCCATGGAGCCGGACCTGATCGCGCTGGTGAACCGGTTGCTCGATGCGATGGCCGCCAAGGGCAGCGTCGATCTGATCGACGACTTTGCCTCGGCGATTCCCATCGAAGTGATCGGCAATCTGCTCGACGTGCCGCAGGACGAGCGCGGACCGTTACGCGAATGGTCGCTGGCGATCCTCGGCGCGCTGGAGCCGGTGATCGGACCCGAGGCCTTTGCCCGCGGCAACACGGCGGTGAAGGATTTTCTTGGCTATCTCGAGGGCCTGGTCGCGCGGCGGCGCTCGAAACCCGGCAATCCCGAGCGAGACGTGCTGACCCGCCTGATCCAGGGCGAGGACAATGGCGAGCGCCTGACCGAGAAGGAGCTGCTGCACAACTGCATCTTCCTGCTCAACGCCGGACACGAGACCACCACCAATCTGATCGGCAACGGGCTGGTGGCGCTGTCAGGCCATGCGGGCGAGAAGAAGCGGCTGATCGACAATCCCGATCTGATCAAAACCGCGGTCGAGGAAATCCTGCGGTTCGAAAGCTCGAATCAGCTCGGCAACCGCATGACCACCGAAGCGGTCGAACTCGGCGGCGTCACGCTCGCCCCCGGCACCTCGGTGACGCTGTGCATCGGGGCCGCCAACCGCGACCCCGCGCAGTTCGCCAATCCCGAAACCTTCGACATCGGCCGCACCCCGAACCGGCATCTCGCGTTCGGCACCGGCGCGCATCAATGCGCCGGGATGGCGCTGGCGCGGCTCGAAGGCGCGATCGCGATTTCGCGATTCCTGGCGCGGTTTCCGGACTACGAATTGAACGGCGAGCCGGTGCGCGGCGGCCGCGCGCGGTTTCGCGGGTTCCTCAGCGTGCCGTGCGAGGTTTGAAAACGCAGGGTGGGCAGAAGCGCCTCCCGCGCCGCAGAAGGTGAATTCATCTGACACCGTAGGATTGCCCCCGATCAACTTGTGAAAGCTGACGATGAGATTCCTCTCGCGGCTGTCTTCCCGGTCGGAAACAATCACGGCGAACAAAATCGCGAATGGCACGCGGTGAATGTTGCCAATCCATCACACAACCTCGCGTTTCGTCAATGCGCCAGGGACTGCAGCGTGTTTTCGACCCCCCGCGCATTGCAAATTGACGATGGGTACGTCATCAGATTAACGAAATGGAGTCTTGGAAATGCGCCTCAAATTGACCAGCTTGCTGACGATAGCGCTCAGCCTGGGTGGGGCGCATATCGCTTCCGCCGCCGACATGCCCGTTAAGGCACCGATGGCCGCGGTGTGGAGCTGGACCGGTTTCTACATCGGCGGCAACGTCGGGTATGGCTGGGGAAATGGCGACCTCTCACTGGTTCCGGGGCCCGGTTGGGCTGCCTTTGGTAATCCCGCTACTGATCCGGGCTATCTTGTCGCCAACGGCTCTCCCAATCTCAAACTTCGAGGCGCATTGGGCGGTGCCCAGGTCGGTTACAACTTCCAGCTTAACAACGTCGTTCTCGGTGCCGAGGCCGACTTTTCGTTTGCCGGCATCGACGGCGGGCGAACGACAGGCTTCATAGCGCCGCCGCCAGGTGCGCTGATAGACAATCGCGCGTTCAATGAATCCGATCGGCTTCGATGGCTCGCTACTTTCCGTGGCCGGCTCGGATATGCTGCGCAGAATTTTCTGATCTACGCGACCGGCGGCTTGGCCGTCGGGCGCCATGAATTCTCTCAGACCATCTTCAATGCGGGAAATTTCAACACCAACGCAGGATCCGTCAATTCAACGAAGACCGGTTGGACGGTCGGCGGCGGTGTCGAAGCCAAGCTCACGGGCAACTGGACGGCGAAGGCCGAATATCTCTATGTCGACCTTGGCTCCGTGAATGTCTTTTCCGACAGCAACACGGCCCCCGGCTTTGGCTTGACCGTGAACACCTCGAGCAAGCTGACCGCGAATATTCTCCGCGCCGGCCTCAACTATCATTTCTAGGCTCCGGCTGGCAGCGCCCCAGCCCTAAGGGCGTGAGCACGAAGGCCGCGGGTCGCGCACCCGCGGCATTTTGTGGCGTCCGTGCCTAGTCCTGAAACCCGACATAGCGGACGAAATCGCGGTTCGGCTCGCGGTCGGACCTGACTGCGTTGGCCGCGAAATTGTCGTCGGGATATCCCATCGCGACGCAGGTCATGATGACTTCATCCTCGGGAATATCGGCGACCTCGCGCACGATATCCGAGCGCATGATGCCCTGGCCGTTGATGACCGAGCCGAGGCCGCGGTCCCAGGCGGCCAGCACGATGCCGTAGCAGAGCGCGCCGAGGTCGAAGTGGCACACCGCGCCGGGATCGAGGATTTTGTCGTAGGTCAAAACCAGCGAGACCGGCGCATCGAACTGGCGGAATCCGCGCAACACCCAGTCCTGCCGCATCGGCTTGTCGTCGCGCGCAATTCCCATCGCGCCGAACAGCTTCTTGGCGATGTCGACCTGCCTGCCGCGGTGCACGCCCTGATATTCGCCGTGCGAAACGATGTCGCGCTTCGGCTGGGCGCCGGCCAGCATCTCTTCCATGTTGCGCCGGCGGACTTCTTCCAGCGGGTCTCCGGTCAGGACATGCACGTGCCAGGGCTGGGTGTTCATCGACGACGGCGCGCGCTTGGCGACCTCGATGATCTCCTCGATCACGGCGCGCGGCACCGGCTGATCCCTGAAACCGCGCACGCTCCGGCGCGTGTTGACGAGCTCTTCAAAATCCATTTCGGGGTATTCCTGCGTTAGGCGGGGGCGGCGGGCGTCTATCTATCGAATACATTTAATCCGGAAAGCGAACCTTCCTGCAAGGGCAAGCCCCCTCAGACCGCCGGGCGGTGACGCCGTCACGCCCCCGCCGCGGTCTGGCCGGCCTCGAGCTTGTCCTGCGTCCTGGTTTCGAAATCGCCGGCGTCGTGGCGTTCGTGCAACTGGCTCGAGGGCTCGCCCCAGGTGCGGTTGACCATGCGGCCGCGCTGCACCGCTGGGCGTTTGGCGATGGCGTCGGTCCAGCGCTGCACGTTCTTGTACTCCTGCACGGCCAGGAATTCGCCCGCGCCGTAGAGCACGCCCTTCACCAAAGCGCCGTACCACGGCCAGATGGCGATGTCCGCGATGGTATAGTCGCAGCCTGCCACATACTCGTTGTCCGCCAGCCGCCGGTCGAGCACGTCGAGCTGGCGCTTCACCTCCATCGCGAAACGGTCGATGGCGTATTCGATCTTGGTCGGCGCGTAGGCGTAGAAGTGCCCGAACCCGCCGCCGAGATAGGGCGCACTGCCCATCTGCCAGAACAGCCACGACAGGCATTCGGCGCGGGCAGCCGTATCGGTCGGCAGTAACGCCCCGAACTTCTCCGCGAGATGCATCAGGATGGCGCCGGATTCGAACACCCGGATCGGTTTGGGGCCGCTGCGGTCCATCAGCGCCGGTATCTTGGAGTTCGGATTGACCGCGACGAATCCGCTGCCGAACTGGTTGCCGTCGATCTTGATCAGCCAGGCGTCGTATTCCGCGCCCTTGTGGCCGAGCGCCAGCAGCTCTTCCAGCATCACCGTGACCTTGACGCCGTTCGGCGTCGCCAGCGAATAAAGCTGGAGCGGATGACGGCCGACCGGCAGCTCCTTGTCGTGGGTCGGCCCGGCGACCGGACGGTTGATGCTCGCGAACCTGCCCCCGCTCTCCTTGTTCCAGGTCCAGACTTTCGGCGGCGTATAGACGGCGGGGTCGGTCATGCGATTGGCTCCGGGTGGCGGACGTGGTCGTCAGCGCAACCGATATCACAGGGTTGGGGTTGATATCGCAAGGGCCGGATGAGGCCCATGGAGACAATACCGGAATGCAGAAGAAGGCTGGCTCAAGACCACCATGCGGTGCGCGCGCCAGCTCCCCGGAAGTGCTCGTCGCGATTATCTGGCGACGCGCAGCTTCGACAGCGATGTCCCGATCGAGTTGAAGGCCGAGACAGTCTGACTGGCCGACGTGACGAGGAAGAATTTGTCAGACGTGCTGGCGCAGTATTGCAGAACCGCCGAGGTCGGATCGCCGCCGGTATTGACCTGTACGGTGTAGACCGTGATTCCCGCGGCCTTGGCGTTGTCACACAAAATCTTCTGACGGGCGTCGATCTGCGAGGCGTTGTTGTACCAGCGGTTCTGCGTGTTGAGGCCGTCGGACAACAGGATGATGGCATCCTTGTAGGTATAATTGGGATCCTTGGCGGGGGCATTGAACGGGGCTCCCGTGCCCAGCGTCATCCAGGCCCACGCCATGCCGATGCCCTGATTGGTCATGCCGGTCGGCTCCATGTCGTCGATCAGCTTCTTCAGCGTCGTCCAGTCGTAACTCAGCGGCATGACCGGCTGCAGGTAGGGACGATTGCCCTTCTTGCAGTACTTCTCGCCGCCGGAAATGTATTCCTCCGCGGGGAAGAGCGTTGCGCTGTTCGAAATCACCGGCGTGGTATTCATCGTATCGTAATTCTGATCGCGGTCGGTGACGCAGCCGGACCAGGTATTGTGGTTCGACGGGTTCCAAGTCTTGCCGTGGGATACACACGAGCTTCGTGAATTGTAGTACGGGCTGTTGCAACTGCCGTTGACCGCCTCCCAGTCGGCCCAGTCGATCCAGTCTCCCGCATAGCTCTTGGCATCGACATTGACGTCCTTGGCGAACGGGACGATGGAGATATAGATATCGCCGTTGGTCTTGGCGAGCGCACCGAGCTGATCGATCAGGCCCTTGGCCGCTGTCTGCATCGCCGGCATCTTTCCGTCCCACGCCATCGATCCGGTGTTGTCGAGCGCCATCGCCACCCGCATCCGCACACTGCCCCAGGCGGAAGTCGAACTGGTGTTGAAGTTGATATTCGGGAAGCCGGCCACCTTCATGAATTCGGTAATCACGGCGCCGGATCCGTTGACCTGGATGGTCGAACCCTGGCTGGAGCTGGCCGTATAGGTCGCACTGATCGCGACGGACCTGGCGTCGGTATTGGTGAAGAGCGCGGCGAAATAGGTCTGCGCCTTCGCATTGATCTCGCTGGTTGTGATTCTTCCGTCGGACAGATCTTTCGCCAGCATCAGCGCCGTCGAATCGAGGGCTGCCTGCATCGACGAGCGCGCGTTGTTGGCGCGGGTATAGTCGATCGCAGCACCCATGAAGCTGAGCAGGGGTACCAGCGAGATGGCAAAGATCACCGCGATGTTGCCCTTGTCGGATTCAAGGAACCGGGCGGAAGCTCGTCGTGCGGACAATAGCAAAGAGGAAAAATTCATGGCGCCAGGGCCTCGACCGAAAAATGCCTGGCCGTGTCGTAGCGGGCGACCGTAAAATTTGCCTATAAATTATCCAGAAATATCGATCGTGGGAAATGAAACCTTACTCCCCTTGCGGGGGCTAGGAAGGGGGTAGCCGCAACGGCAGCGCTCGTGGCGTGCGTCCTCGCGTTCGCGAGGACGACGGAGATCGGGCCGGTTGCTGTGCCGCAGCGCGCAGCTTTGTTCTCAAAGTCGTCATCGCCGCGATCGGGTATTTCGACGAGGGCGCCCAGCGCGCACGCCGCCGGCACCTGGCCTAATAGCATCGCATGATGTTGACGGTCTGCTCTTTGCCGCTGCGCCCCGGAACCGTTACGGTCTCCGCGGAGCAGCTCTGCACATAGGGTCGCTCAGAAGGCGTGACAGCCGGCGGAAATCGATGCGACCAATCCCAGGGAACATCATAGGTGTAAGTGTAACGGATATCGCCCGATATCGGTGGCGCAGCACCTACCATGGCTTCGCCATTCGACGGCCCGTAGAAGAAGCCGCCTGTCGCCGGCCAGAGGGGCGCTACATTGTGTCTGCGGTGATGCCCGACTGGCGGACGGGAAAACGAATGCGCCGAAGTAGCCCCTCCACGAGGCGCGGCTCCCGACCGGGCGAACGTCTCGTCCGCCGCAAGCATCAGCACGACGATGCTGAGAGGAGCGATAAATGCCCGATACATTCTATACGTCATGGCACGCACCAATTCGTTGGTTACTGAGCAGCCCCTCAAGCTACGCTAGGCCGGACCTCTGGTGCCCACAAACGCATAATTAATTATTGGTTAAGGCGTAATATTAACAGAGAGCGCCAATCCGGTTCCCGACGATGTTGCGGCGCGGCGCATCAGACGGGCTGCCGTACCGGAGCCCGTTCGATCAGCAGCGTGTGAATGCCGCAGGTACCGTTGCGCACGCTCACCACCCTGGTGCCGGGCCGGCGGCCGGTGCGCACCTCCGATACGTCGACGCCCGATGCCAGGAGCCGCGCGCGCACCGCGTCGATGTCGGCGACGCGCCAGCTCAGGCCCCACAATTTATCGTGGGTCTGGTCGGCGCCTGCGACCGGCCGGCGCACCACTTCGACGGTGAGATCGCCGCAGCGGAAGAACATCAGCTGTCCCCAGTCCTGATGCGAGCGGTCGAGCGCCATGTCGAGACCCAGCCGCGCGCCATAGAGCGCCGCGGCGCGTTCGGGATCCTCGGTCGAGACCACGACATGGTCGAGCCCCAGGATCGGCGCCTCCGCTATCGCGGCCGAGTGCGGGCGGTCCTGGGCGAGTTCGAGGAAGAACATGCGGACGCCCCGCGTCAGGTCGGTCGCCGCGCGGGTCCGCTTCCAGCGCAACGTCCCGCCCGTTTCCAGGTCGCGGCTATCGACCTCGGCCACCGGATCCGGCTTCAGCGCCAGACGATCGAGCCGGCGGTACATCTTCCCGATGTCGCCGACGCGGAAGCAGATGCTGGCAAGCCCCTCGCCCCAGATCCTGATCACGGTGCGGATGCGCTCGGCGGTCTCCGAGCTGCCCGCCGGGGCCATCAGTTCCAGCGACATGTTGTCGAGGGTAAACAGCACGGTTTCGGCGCCATCGGTCTGGCTTCGCCAGGAAGGCGCGCGCCCGAGCAGCAGTTCATAGGCTTTGGCACCGGCCTTGATATCGGAAAGCAGAACGACGATGTGGTCGAGGCCGGTAATCACGGAAACAGTCCTCTGATGTTCTTGCCGGCGCGGACCTTCTCGACGCCGATCGCCATCGCGGCGGTGCGATGCGAAATCTTGTCGACCCTGGCGCGCGTCACCATCTGGTCGAAGGCACGGTCGAGGATCTGGTATTCGCGCCGCGTCACCTCCTCCTCCTCCCAGAACAATTGCTGCAGATCCTGCACCCATTCGAAATAGCTGACGATGACGCCGCCGGCGTTGCAGAGGATATCCGGAATCACAAAGACTTCGTCCTGACGCTTTTCCAGCACGAGGTCGGCGTCGGGCGTGGTCGGACCATTGGCGCCTTCCGCCAGCACCCGACATTTCAGGTTTGCCGCCACCTGCGCGTCGATCACCCGTTCCATCGCCGCCGGCACCAGCACATCGCAGGACAGCGCGAAGATTTGCTCAGGATCGAACTGCAACTGGTTGGAAAAGCCGGCGATGCTGCCATGCGTTCCGGCATGCCGGATCAGCGCGGGAATATCGAGTCCGGAGGGATCGTGCAGCGCGCCGGTGTGATCGCTGACCGCTATTACCTTGAGGCCGAACCGGTGCAACTCCAGCGCCGCATAGGACCCGACATTGCCGAAACCCTGGATCACCGCGGTGGCGGTGCCGAGGTTGATCGAGAGCTCGTTCAACACGCGCTTGGCGATGTGAGCGACGCCGCGCCCGGTGGCTTCCCGCCGTCCCAGCGTGCCGCCCGACGACACCGGCTTGCCGGTGACGATCTCGGTGACGGTGCGGCCCTGATACATCGAATAGGTGTCCATGAACCAGGCCATCACCTGCTCGTTGGTGCCCATGTCGGGCGCCATCACGTCGGTGTGCGGGCCGACGAACGGGATCATTTCCTGCATGTAGCGGCGCGACAATCCCTCCAGTTCGCGCTTGGAAAGCGTCGTCAGATCGACCCGGACGCCGCCCTTGGCGCCGCCGTAGGGCAAGCCCACCAGCGCGCACTTCCAGCTCATCCAGATCGCCAGCGCCGCCACCTCGCCGATATCGACGCTGGGGGCAAACCGGGTGCCGCCCTTGGTCGGGCCGAGGGTGAGGTGATGCTGCACCCGATAGCCCTCGAACACCGTAATCGAGCCGTCGTCGCGGTGGATCGGACAGGAGATGATGACCGCGCGTTTCGGCAGCAGCAGCCGGTCGCGCTCGTCAAAAGGGATCGACAGATGATTGGCGATCACCCCGAACTGCTCGGCCGCCATGTCGAACACCGGACCGGAATAGACGGACATCGTTTCCCACCCCTTTTGTCTTGCCACCGGGAACCCGGAGCCGGCGCGGGCCGTTAGCCAGACTGCACGCCGACGACGCTTGGGGACGGTCGTAGTCCGGCCATATGGTTATCTCAAGCGATTAAGGCGGCAAGCTTGCGAATAATTTCAGCGAATAATCCGCAATAAGCGGTGCTAATGTGTCGATGCCGGCCGGGACCACCCCCAAGCCACGACGGACAGATTTATGCAGGCGCTCTTCATCGGACAGACCTATATCGACGTTACCTTCATTACCGACCATATGCCGACCGGCGACGAGAAGCATGTCGCAAAGGCCTACGCCGTTTCGTTCGGCGGCAACGCCGTCACCGCGGCATTCTGCTGCGCCAAGCTCGGCATCGTGCCGGACCTGATCGCCACCGTGGCCAATGACTGGCTGGGGCGGATGTTCCAGGACATGAGCGCGAAGTACGGAATCTCGATCCATCCGCGCAAGGTCAACTCCTCGTCGCTGTCGTTCATCATGCCGAAGGACGGCAAGCGGGCGATCGTGCGCTGCCGCGACGATGAGCATATCCACCCCTTCCCACTTCTGAACCTCGGCGGCTGCCGCGCACTGCATGTCGACGGCCACCAGCCGGACGCCGCGATCCACTATGCCAAACTGTGCCGCGAGGCCGGCATCCTGACCTCGCTCGACGGCGGCGGCCTGCGCGCCAACACCCATGAGCTCCTGGAATTGATCGACGTCGCCATCGTCGCCGAGCGGCTATGCGAGCAGATGGACCTGACGCCGGAAAAGATGCTGGAGTATCTCAAGAGCAGGGGGTGCCGGGTCGCCGGCGTCACCATGGGCGAAAGGGGCCTGCTCTGGTATGACGAGACCGGCACCACGCATACGCTGCCGGCGTTGCCGATCCCGCGCGAACGCGTGCTCGACACCAACGGCGCCGGCGACGTCTTCCATGGCGCCTACGTCTATTCCTACCTCTCCAATCCCGGCAAAAGCTGGCACGATCATTTCGATTTCGCGCGAGCGGCATCGACATTCAAGATCCAGCGGCTCGGCAACGAGGCCGGCTTGCCGACGCTGTCTGACATCGAAGCCGTCAGGCAGGAGTTTGGCGTCCGGGTCTGAACAATTCTGTTGGGAATAGAGCATGGGGCGCGTCTTCGTCGCCGGCAGCATCAATATGGATGTGGTGGCGACGGCCGACCGGCATCCCCGCATCGGCGAGACCGTCGCAGGCCATGCCGTGCTCTATTTTCCCGGCGGCAAGGGCGCCAACCAGGCGGTGTCGGCGGCGAAACTGGGCGCGCCGACGACGCTGATCGGCCGGCTCGGCGGCGACGCCTTCGGCCATGAATTGAGGACGTTCCTTGCGGCGCAGGGGATCGACCTGAGCTTGGTACGGGAAACCGCGGGCGCCCACAGCGGAACCGCCGTCATCACCATCGCCAATACCGACAACACCATTGTCGTCATTCCCGGCGCCAATGCGCTGGTGAGCGATGACGATGTCGTCGCACCAGCGCTGGCGAAAGGCGATGTCGCGGTCAGCCAGTTCGAGATACCCCTGCCCGCGATCGAGGCCTTCTTCCGCCGCGCCCGCGCCGCCGGCGCCACCACCATCCTCAATCCCGCGCCCGCGCTCGAATGCGGCGCCGATCTCCTCGGCCTCGTCGATATCCTCATCCTCAACGAGACCGAACTCGGCTTGCTGGCGAAGACCGAGCTTCGCGACACCGACGATCCCGCCCGCTTCGTCGAAGCCGCGCGCTCGCTGCGGATCGGCAAAGACGGCGTCGTCTGCGTGACGCTCGGCAAGCGCGGCGTGCTGGCGCTAGTGGACGGCGAACCGCTGATCGTTCCGGGCCGCCCTGTCAAAGCCGTCGACACCACCGGCGCCGGCGACTGCTTTGTCGGCGCGGTCGCGGCCCAACTCGCCGGCGGCCACTCTATCCGCGAGGCGCTGTCTTACGGCAACGCCGCCGCCTCGCTCTGCGTGCAACGGATGGGCGCCGCGCCGTCGATGCCGACGGCGGCGGAGGTCGCCGTGGTCAGCTCCCGTTGAATTACTTCAACATCCCCATGGTGCGCGGCAGCCACAGCGTCAGTTCGGGGATCAGGGTAATCGCGATCAGCGACATCAGGAGTGGAATCAGCCACGGCAGGATCGCCATGGTGGTGCGCTCAATGGACAGTTTCGCGATTCTCGACAATACGAACAGCACCATGCCGAGCGGCGGGTGCAACAATCCGATCATCAGGTTGAGCGTCATCACCACGCCGAAATGAACGGGGTGAATGCCGACCTTGAGGATGATCGGCATCAGTACCGGCACCAGAATGCTGATCGAGGCGATCGGCTCGAGGAAACAACCGATCACCAGCAACAGCACGTTGATCAACAGAAGAATGATGTACTTGTTGTCGGTCAGTTGCAGCAGCGCTTCCGCGCCCGCTTCCGTCAGCCGCGTCGTCGTCAGCACCCAGCCGAACAACGAGGCCGCGGCGACGATCAAGAGCACGCCCGCCGTGGTCTCGATGGTGTCCATCGTGACCTTGTAGAACTGCTTCAGCGACAGCGAGCGGTACAGGAAAATGCCGAGTATCAGCGCCCATGCGCAGGCCGCGATGGCGGCTTCCGTCGGCGTGAACCAGCCGAAGGTCATGCCGCCGATGATGATCGCGGGCGTCATCAGCGGCGGCAACGCCGCAATGAAGGTGCGGCCGAGCGTGCTCCAGCGGAATGCCTGGTCGCGGCCCATGCCGTAGCGGCGCGCGACATAGCTCACATACAGCATCATGAAGAGGGTCATGACGGCTCCGGGGATGAAGCCGCCGAGAAACAGCGCGCCGATCGAGACGTTGCCCATCATGCCGTAGATCACGAACGGCAGCGACGGCGGAATGATCGGACCGAGCGTGGCGGACGCCGCGGTGACGCCGACCGAAAACTCGGTGCTGTAGCCATGGTCCTGCATGGCCTTGATCTCGATGGTGCCGAGGCCGGCGGCGTCCGCAATCGCGGTGCCGGACATGCCGGCGAAGATCACCGAACCGAAGATGTTGACGTGGGCGAGGCCGCCCTTCATCCAGCCGCAGGTCGCCACCGCGAAATCGTAGATCCGGTTGGTGATCCCGGCGGAGTTCATCAGATTGCCGGCGAGAATGAAGAACGGCACCGCCAGCAGCGGGAAGCTGTCGAGCCCGCCGGCCATGCGGTGCAGGATCACGAAATCCGGAATCCCCGCAATGAAGTGGGTGTAGAGCAGCGACGAGAACGCCAGCGCAATGAACACGGGAATGCCGGCCAGCAGTGTTGCAAAGAAGACGAAAATCAGGATCGGCATCGGTCAGCCCAGCTTTCAGTCGGCGTGAATCTGTTCGGTTACTTTGGGCGCCCGTCGCCAGCCTTCGCGCGCATTCTTCCAGACCACCTGGGCCTGGCGCACCAGCATCATGAAGCAGCCGAGACCGACGACGCCGTAAACCAGGCTCATCGGCAGGTCGAACACGGTCATGCGCTGCGAATGCATGCGTTCGACGATGGTCACCGAGAAATACGCCAGCAGCCCCACGAAACCGAGCGTGATGAAATCGACCAGCGCCAGCAGCGCCGACCTCAGGGGCCCGGGCCCCATCAGGTTCGACACCAGTTCGACCGCGATATGCGCCTTCTTGCGCGTCACCACCGCGCCGCCGATGAACGCCAGCGACATCAGCCCGTAGCGCGCGATCTCCTCGGTCCAGGACAGGCTGTCGTTCAGGATATAGCGGGTGAAGAACTGCAGGAAGACGATGAAGGCCAGCGCCCAGAACAACACGAAGGCGATCCAGTCCTCCGGGTGGTGCTCGATGACGACCTCTTCGTCCTTGGCGACGATCAGGCGAACGTCATCCGACGGAGCAGCGTTGGCGGATTTGGGGCTGGTGTTCATGAACAGTGATCCACTATCTATCGTCGTCCCCTCGAAAGCGGGGACCCATAACCACCGGCATTCATGGTGGCAAAAGGTGTCTGCCAGATTGCCTTATTGAAAAGACACGGGCGTATGGGTCCCCGCCCCCGTGCGCAATTGCGCACTAGGCGGGGACGACAGCGTGGTTTACTTCAGCGCCTGCAGCGCGTCGTATTCCGCGCGGCTCCAGCCGGCGCCGGCGGAGGCGTCGTTGTGCAGCGGGATCGCCGCCTTGCGGAACGCCTCGCGGTCGACCTCGACCACGGTCTTGCCGAGCTTGCGCAACTGATCCGCGATCTTCTGCTCGGACTCACGAATTTGATCCGACGACTTGGCGGCTGCCTGCACCAGCACCTCCTCGAACACCTTCTTGTCGGCGTCCGACAATTTCGACCAGACATGTGAGCCCGTGATCGTCAACAACGATTCGATGATGTGACCGGTCAGCATGACATGGCTCTGCACCTCGTAGAACTTCTTGGCCATGATGGTGGGCAGCGGGTTCTCCTGGCCGTCCACGGTACCCTGCTGCAAGGCGAGATACACCTCGGCAAAAGCGATCGGCGTGGCGTTGGCGCCGACCGATTTCGCCAGCATCAGATAGAGCGGCGCCGGCGGCACGCGCAGCTTCATGCCCTTCATGTCCTCGGGCTTCTTGATTTCCTTGTTGGCGGTCACCATGCGCTCGCCGTAATAGGTCAGCGCCATGATCTTGTGCTTGGTCTTGTCCTCGTAGCCCTTGGCGATGTCGCGGAACAGCTTGCTGTCGCGGTAGGATTTCCAGTGATTGAAGTCGCGCACCATGAACGGCGCGCCGGAGATCGCCAGCGGCTTGTGGATCGAGCCGGCGAATGAAGTGCCGGTGTAGATGATATCGACGGTGCCGAGGCCGAGCCCCTCATTGATCTGGTTCTCGTTGCCGAGCTGGGACGCCGGAAACACCTGGATTTCATACCGGCCCGAGGTCCGCTTCTTGATTTCCTCGGCGGCCCACAGCGCCTGGGCGTGATAGGGTTCGGCGATCTCGTAGACATGCGCCCATTTCAGCTTGGTCTGGGCCGAGGCCGGTCCCGCAATGGCTGCTGCGACGATGAATACCGATGAAAGCGCCAGGCGGCGTGTCCAGACGGACATGTTTCTCTCCCCTTGAATTATTTCCCGAGACCTCGTTGACGGGTCCCCGTCCGACAACGTCGCCGATATGAAGTGCGGATGCAAGTGGCCCGGGAATCGACTTAAGTCAGGGCCGCCTTGAGGTCGAAGGCGGTATCCGCTGCCTGCTCCGGCGCGATCGATCCCTTCACAGCCAGGATGCGGCGTCCGAACACGTGATCCGACGCACGATTGACGGACTCGATGCCGACGAGCTGCCCGGATTTGTAGCAGAACGCCGAGAACGATCGCTGCGCCGGGTCGCCGCGCACCACGACTTGATCGTATCCAGTGGTCAGACCCGCGATCTGCAGCTTGTCGTCGCCCTGATCGCTCCAGAACCACGGCAGACCGTCGTAGGTTTTGGCGTCGCCGGTCAGCCGCGCCGCAACGCAGCGCGCCTGGTCGGTGGCGTTCTGCACGGACTCCAGCCGCAGCGACCCGCCGAAGCGCGGGCTTGCGAACAGCGCGCAGTCGCCGATCGCCGAAATATCGGGATCCGATGTCAGTAATTGCTCGTCGACGATGATGCCCGAAGCCACCGGCAGGCCGGCTTCCGCAGCCAGTTCGACATTGGGCAGGACGCCGACGCCGACCACGACGAAGTCTGCCGGTATATGGCGGCCGTCGCTGAGGCTGACCCCGGAGACGTCGGTGCCGTTGGCCTCGATGGAGGTCGCCTGCACGCCGAGATGAATGCGGATGCCCGCCGCAGTGTGCCGCGCCTGAAAGTAATCCGAGATTTCGGCAGTCACCGCACGGGCCATCACGCGCGTGCCGAGTTCGACCACATCCACTTCCAGACCCTTGGCCCGCGCAGTGGCGGCGAATTCCAGCCCGATGAAGCCGGCGCCGATCACGACGACGCGCTGGCCGGAGCCGATCCGCTTTCGCAGCGCCTCGCTTTCATCAAGGATTCGCAAATAGCGCACGTCTTCGAGACGCGCGTTGGGAATATCGAGCAGGCGATTGCGCGCGCCGGTCGCCAGCACCAGGTGCCCGTAATCGAGCGCGGAACCGGAGGCGAGCTTCAGCTTGCGCGCGGTCCGGTCGATCGAAACGGCGCGATCGGCGATCAGCTCGATGTTCTGGTCGCGATAGAACTTATCCGGCCGGAACATCAGGCTGTCCGGCCGTCCCTCGCCCTTCAGATAGGCCTTGGACAGAGGCGGACGCTGATACGGCAGGTGCGCCTCGTCGTTGATCAGGCAGACGCGCTCGCCGAAGCCATGCTGCCGCAACGATGCCGCGACCTGAAAACCCGCATGACCCGCGCCGACAATGAGGACCGGTCCTTGCGTCATCGGTACAGCCCAACTGGAAGAACACAGGGATTACCCATGTCATCTCCTCTCTTCGCCGATTTTGGTGCTTGCTCGCCTCATCCAGAATAACGGCGCTCGTGGCCGCATCTTGCGGGATGGGAGCATCACTTGGCCCCATCGCCCGGGCCCGCGCAAGCGCGTCGCCCAACCATGAGGGATAAGGATTTAAGTCTTGCAGACTTCGCCGGGATTGTCACCTGTCCCCTTCTGCGATTTAAATGCCCCGCGCCGTTCCAACCCCCGAGGCCCCTTCCGATGACGACCCCCGATCCGGCTACCGCCACCCCTTCCGACGAACCGGCACTGCTCAGGATCGAAGGCCCGATCGCCACCATCACGCTCAACCGGCCTGACGCCTTCAACTCGATCAACCTTTCGATCGCGAAGAAGCTCGAACAGCTCGGCGCCGAGGTCGAGGCCAATGACGACATCCGGGTGCTGGTGATCGAGGGCGAAGGCCGCGCCTTCAGCGCAGGCGGCGATCTGCAGACCATCGGGGCCGCGGCCGAGGCCGACACCATCGCGCCCGTGGTCGGCGAACTGCTCAAGCACTATCACGCCTTCATCGAGACGCTGCGGCGAATGCCCAAGATCGTGCTGTCGAGCGTCCACGGCTCCGCGGCCGGCGCCGGCATGGGGCTGGCCTTCGTCACCGATCTCTGCATATCGGCCGATACCGCCCGCTTCACGCCGGCCTACGCCAAGATCGGCGTGTCGCCGGACGGCGGCTCTACCGTCGGCATGGTCGGCACCGTCGGCACCCGCCGCTCCCTGCAGATATTTCTGGCCGAGGACAGCTTCACCGCCCAGCAGGCCTATGACTGGGGTCTGGTCGCCAGGGTGGTGCCGGCAGTCGAACTGAAGGCCGCGACCCGCGAGTTGGCGCATCGCCTGGCGCAGAATCCGCCGGCCGCCATCGCCGGCACCAAATCGCTGATCTACCAAGCCGCGGTGACCCCGACCAAACAGCAGCTCGACGCCGAAGAAGCGAAGATCATCGACGCCATGCATACGGAAGATTTCCGGGCCGCGGTGAAGAAGTTCACGAGCAAGTCGAAGTAAGTCAGCGGAGTCGATCCAATAGTCAGCTGTCATCATCCGCGAAAGCGGATGATCCAGTACGCCGCGGCTAGTCGGTTCAATTCACCGCCGCGAACTCGATCCTCATCCTGAGGAGCCGCGCCTTTGCGCGGCGTCGAAGGATGTGCAGCCTGAATCTCATGGTTCGAGACGCGCGGCGATGCCGCGCTCCTCACCATGAGCCCCCTACTCCTTGCCCCCACCGCGCATGAAATCGAAATCGCAGCCTTCGTCGGCTTGCAGGATGGTTTCGTTGAACAGATGGGCGTAGCCGCGCTTCGCCCAGTCCGGCGTGGCCGGAAGCGCCAGCGCCGCGCGGCGCTTTTCGAGTTCTGCGGCGTCGACCAAAAGATCGATGCGGCGCCTGGCGACATCGAGCCGGATCATGTCGCCATTCCTCACCAGCGCCAGCGGGCCGCCGACGGCGGATTCCGGCGTGATATGCAGCACGATGGTGCCGAACGCGGTACCGCTCATCCGCGCGTCCGAGATCCGCACCATGTCCTTGACGCCGCCACGCGCGAGCTTTCTGGGGATCGGCAGGTAGCCCGCTTCGGGCATACCCGGCGCGCCCTTGGGGCCGGCGTTACGCAGCACCAGCACGTCGTCGGCGTTGACGTCGAGGTCGGGATCATCGACCCGCAGCGTCATGTCCTCGACGGATTCGAACACCACGGCGCGACCGGTGTGCTGCAGCAGTTTCGGGCTCGCGGCGGAATGCTTGATCACGGCGCCGCGCGGCGCGAGATTGCCGTGCAGCACCGCCATCGCGCCCTCCGGCTTGATCGGGTTGTTGCGTGGACGAATGGCGTCCTGCCCCGGCACGTCTTCTGCGCCGGCGACGATGTCGCGCAAGGTAGCGCCTGTGATCGTCTTCGCATCAAGGTCGATGAGATCGCCGAGCTGCGCCATCAGTTTCGGCAGGCCGCCGGCATGATGGAAATGCTCCATGTAATGCTCGCCCGACGGCTTCAGGTCGATCAGCACCGGCACCTCGCGGCCGAGCTTGTCGAAAGCTTCGAGATCGATGCGATGCGAGGTGCGGTTGGCGATCGCGGTGAGATGGATCAGCCCGTTGGTCGAACCGCCGATCGCCTGCAGCACCACTAGCGCGTTCTTGAACGAAGAGGCCGTCAGCAACTCGCTCGGCTTCGGCCCTTTCGATTTGGCCATTCCGGCGGCCACCCTGCCGCTGGCTTCCGCGGAACGGAAGCGCTCGGCATGCGGCGCCGGGATCGTCGCGCTCATCGGCAGCGACAAGCCGAGGGCCTCGGTGATGCAGGCCATGGTGGAGGCGGTGCCCATCACCATGCAGGTGCCGACGGAAGGCGCGAGCCGGCCGTTGACCGCCTCGATTTCCACCTCGTCGATTTCGCCGGCGCGGTGCTTCGCCCACAGCCTGCGGCAATCGGTGCAGGCGCCGAGCACCTCGCCCTTGTGATGGCCGACCACCATCGGACCCACCGGGATCACCACCGTCGGCAGATCGGCTGAGACCGCGGCCATGATCTGCGCAGGCAGTGTCTTGTCGCAGCCGCCGATCACCACGACGGCATCCATCGGCTGCGCCCGGATCATCTCCTCGGTATCCATCGCCATCAGGTTACGCAGATACATCGAGGTCGGATGCGCAAAACTCTCGGCGATCGAGATGGTCGGAAACACCATCGGCATGGCGCCCGACAGCATCACGCCGCGTTTCACCGCCTCGATGATCTCTGGGACGTTGCCGTGACAGGGATTGTAGTCGCTGTAGGTGTTGGTGATGCCGACGATCGGACGGTTGAGCGCGTCGTCGGAATAACCCATCGCCTTGATGAAGGCCTTGCGCAGGAACAGCGAAAACCCGGCGTCGCCGTAACTGGTCAAACCCTTGCGCAGCCCGTCCGCCATCGTGCTCATTCCCTGTCGCCTCGCCTCCTCCCTTATGAAGTCCGCAGAATTATTGTCAATATTTGATAATCGCGGCCGCGACCTCGCCGAAAACGGAAAGCCGGCGGCCTCATTATTGACAATGGACGCCGTGCCGTGCTGACTTCAGCGGCGATCCGAAGCGAGCGCCCATGAAAGCACAGGCTGCATCACCGGAAATCATCCCGCTTTCGCGCGAGGAAGAGCAGGCCGAGGTCATCCGCCGGCTGGAGGAGGACATCATCTTCGGCCGTTTCGCGCCCGGCGCGCGGCTGGTCGAGGACACGCTGATGGCGCGCTACGGCGCCAGCCGGCATTTCGTGCGCCAGGCGCTGTTCCAGCTGGAGCGGCGCGGCATCGTGCTGCGCGAAAAGAACATCGGCGCCACGGTGCGGTTCTATTCCAGCGAAGAGGTCCGGAAAATCTACGAGGTGCGGGAAATGCTGACGCGGCAGGCGGCGTTGATGATCGCCCTGCCCGCGCCCTCGAGCCTGATCGAACAACTGACCGAGCTGCAGCGGCAATATTGCGCCAGGGCCGACGCGCAGGATCTGCGCGGCATTCATGAAGCCAACGACGCGTTTCACGTCGCGCTGTTCTCCGCCTGCGGCAATCCCTATCTGGTGCGCTCGCTGCAGGACTACATGAACCTGACCCTGCCGATGCGGGCCAAGAACCTCGCCGACAGTGAAGGGCTGGCGCAGTCGCGGCGCCAGCACGAGTTGATGATCGAGCTGCTCAAGGGCCGCGACAACTGGGCGTTCGCGCAGCTCTGCGTCGATCACATGCAGTTGAGCAAGTCGGATTATCTCGGACGTATCGCCAAGGACGAGGGCAAACGGTAGCTATTTCCAGTCGATAACCCGGCTCTTGTCGCCGCTGAACTCCATGCCGCAGAACGCGCCGCCCTGGTAGAAATCGCTGACCGGATCGGGCGGAAGCTTCGCCTGCTCGGCCATCGCGTGTTCGCGAAAATCCTCAGCCCGGCCGGTCGGACGATAGCCGAGATCGTAAGCGCGGTGGTTGTCCCACCACGCCCGCTCGTTGTAGGACGCGCCGTAGAAGATTTCGAAATGGATGTCGGGATGGTCGAGCCCGATCCGGCACAGCTGCACCAGATCTTCCGGCTTGAGCCAGATCGAGAGCCGGCGGTGATCGAGCGGCTTGTCGCCGAAATTGCCGATCCGCAGGCACGTCACGCCGAGCCCGTGCTTGTCGGCATAGAGCGCGCCCACCGCCTCGCCAAACACCTTGCTGACGCCGTAGCGGCTGTCGGGGCGCGCCGTCACGTCGGTGCCGATGCAGTGATGGCGCGGATAGAAGCCGACCGCATGGTTCGACGACGCGAACACCACGCGCTTGACACCCCTCCTCCGCGCCGCCTCGAACAGATTGTAGCAGCCGATGATGTTGGACTGCAGGATCTCGTCCCAGGGGCCCTCGACCGAAAACCCGCCGAAATGCAGGATGCCGTCGACGCCTTCGCAGATCGTCTCGACCTGCGCGAGGTCGGACAAGTCGGCCGCCCTGAATTTTTCGTCTGCGCCGAGATCGGCGGGTGTCTTGATGTCGCTCAGCAACAGGTCGGGATAGACCGGCGGCAGCAGTTTGCGAAGGCTGGCGCCGATTCCGCCGGCGGCGCCGGTCATCAATATGCGTGGCATTTCATTCTCTCGATGCTGCGGCCGATTTGCGGTCGTTGACTGGCAGTGATAGCAAACCAGAACGCGAGGAAACGCAACAACGAGAACAGCAAATGTCCGAGGCCAAACCCCGAGCCGGCTGGCAGCCGGCGACGCATTATCCCGATCCCGCCATTCACGCGCTCGATCCCCGCTTCGAAAAATACTGGCTGAAACTGTCGGCGGTGGAACGGCTGACCACGGGATTGCGCTGGGCCGAGGGCCCGGTGTGGATCGGCGACGGCCGCTATCTCCTGTGCAGCGACATTCCCAACCAGCGCATCATCAAATGGGAAGAGGAAACCGGCGCGGTCTCGATCTTCCGCAAGCCGTCGAACTTCGCCAACGGCAACACCCGCGACCGCCAGGGCCGCCTGGTCACCTGCGAACACGGCGGCCGCCGCGTCACCCGCACCGAATATGACGGCTCCATCACCGTGCTGATGGACTCCTTCGACGGCAAGCGGCTGAACTCGCCGAACGACGTGGTGGTGAAATCCGATGGCTCGATCTGGTTCACCGATCCGGTGTTCGGGCTGCTCGGCAATTACGAAGGCTACAAGGCCGAGCCCGAGCTCGACATGAACGTCTACCGGATCGACGACGCCACCCAAAAGGCCGGCATCGTCGCCCAAGGCATTTTGGGACCCAACGGACTCTGTTTCTCGCCGGACGAAAAAATTCTCTACATCATCGAATCGCGCGGCGTGCCGACCCGCAAGATTCTGGCCTACGACGTTTCATCCGGCGGCGACAGGATCTCCAACAAGCGCGTGTTCGTCGACGCCGGTCCCGGCACCCCCGACGGCATGCGCGCCGACATCGACGGCAATCTGTGGTGCGGCTGGGGCATGGGCGACCCCGAACTCGACGGCGTCGTGGTCTTCGCTCCCGACGGCAAAATGATCGGCCGCATTGCGCTCCCCGAGCGCTGCGCCAATCTCTGCTTTGGCGGATTGAAGCGCAACCGGCTGTTCATGGCCGCGAGCCAGTCGATCTACGCGCTGTACGTCAACACGCAGGGCGCGCCGGGGGGATAGTTTTCCGCGGCCTCCCGATTGACGCGCGAAATCCTTCGCCGTCGTCCCTGCGAACGAACGCAGGGACCCATACCGCGCGATCCATCGATTCAAGAAAGCTGCATGACGACTTGTCGTAACCACAAACGCCTGTGGTTATGGGTCCCTGCGTTCGCAGGGACGACATCGAGTTTGTTGCTGCGCTCTCCCAAAACGCAAAAACGCCGGAGCGGAAATCCGCCCCGGCGCTGCAATCTCGTCTCGCGTAAGACTTACGCGGCGTTGTAGCCGGCGACTGCCTTGACCTCGAGATATTCTTCCAGGCCGAACTTTCCCCACTCGCGGCCGTTGCCGGACTGCTTGTAGCCGCCGAACGGCGCGGTGCGTTCGTTCGGCACGCCCTGCAGGTTGACGTTGCCGGCGCGGATGCGGCGGCCGACCCGGCGGGCGCTCTCCACGGTATCGGCTGAGACGTAACCGGCCAGCCCATACGGCGTGTCGTTGGCGATCTTGACCGCATCCTCTTCATCCTTGGCGCCGATAATGGTCAGCACCGGTCCGAAGATCTCCTCGCGCGCAATCGTCATGTCGTTGGTGACGTCGGCGAAGATGGTCGGGCGCACATAGAAGCCCTTGTTGACGCCTTCCGGCAGGCCGGGGCCGCCGGCAACCAGGGTGGCGCCTTCCTCGATGCCCTTCTGGATCAGCTTCTGGATCTTGTCCCACTGGATGCGGGACACGACCGGGCCGATGGTGGTGCCTTCGGCGCGGGGATCGCCGGCCTTGGTCTTGTCGGCCACGGCCTTGGCGATGGCGGCGACTTCCTTCATCTTCGACAGCGGCACGATCATCCGCGACGGGGCGTTGCAGGATTGCCCGGAGTTGTTGAACATGTGCATCACGCCGCCGGTGACGGCCTTGGCGAGATCGGCGCCTTCCAAGATGACGTTCGGCGACTTGCCGCCCAGTTCCTGGCTGACGCGTTTCACGGTCGGCGCGGCGCGCTTGGCGACATCGACGCCGGCGCGGGTCGAGCCGGTGAACGAGATCATGTCGATGTCCGGATGCTCGCTCATGGCGGCGCCGACTTCGGGGCCGAGGCCGTTGATCAGGTTGAACACGCCCTTCGGCACGCCGGCTTCATGGAGGATTTCCGCGAAAATCAGCGCCGACGACGGGGTGAACTCGCTCGGCTTCAGGATCATGGTGCAGCCGGCGGCGAGCGCAGGCGCGACCTTGCAGGCGATCTGGTTCAGCGGCCAGTTCCACGGCGTGATCATGCCGATGACGCCGACCGGCTCGCGCACCACCATGGCGGAGCCCATCGGCTCCTCGAAGGGATAGTTCTTGAGCACTTCCAGCGTGGAAGCGATATGGCCGAGGCCGGCGCCGGCCTGCAGCCTCTCCGCCATCGGCAGCGGCGCGCCCATCTCGTCGGAAACGGCGGCGCCGATGTCCTTCATGCGGGTCTTGTAGACTTCCACGATCTTGGTGAGCAGCGCGACGCGCTCCTCGCGGCTGGTCTGCGAATAGGTTTCGAAGGCGCGCCTGGCGGCGGCCACCGCCTTGTCGACATCGGCCTTGGAGCCGAGCGCAACCTCATACATCGCCTCCTCGGTCGCCGGGTTGACGACGGGCGTGGATTTCTTGACGACGGGATCGACCCAGGCGCCATCGATGTAGAATTGCATGCGGTTGACCATCGTAAACCTCTTTATTTCGGAACAAATGGAGGGGGAACGGAGCGTTCGGCAGGCATCCTTGCACGAAAGCCGGGGGAATTGAACCCGCCATATGCGGGACGCCGCGATGCGGCAGGGGCGGCATATAAAATCAGTGCGGTGAAGGAAGCAAGGCGGCGATCAATATTTAGCGTCATCCCGGCCAAGCGAGCGAAGCGAGCGCGAGCCGGGATCCATAGCCACCGGCGGCAATTGGTGGGCAAACGGTCAGCCACCGTCCAAAGCAATAACCGCCGCGGAGTATGGGCCCCGGCGTTCGCCGGGGCGACGGCTTCGAAACTACACCGCCGTCTTGCGGTGCCGGACCGGCGCGCCCGAGGTGAGGGTTTCGGCCGCATCGATGATGGCGTTGGCGTCGATGCCGTGGTGGCGGTAGAGGTCGCCGATGGAACCGGTCTGGCCGAACTGCTCGACGCCGAGCGCCTCGACCCGGTGGCCGCGCACGCTGCCGAGCCAGCTGAGCGTCGCCGGGTGGCCGTCGATCACGGTGACGATGCCGCAGTCGCGCGGCAGCGGCGCCAGCAATTGTTCGACATGGCTGAGATACTGCATGCCGCGGCGGTCGCGGCGCAGTTGGCGCGCGGCGGTCCAGCCGGCATGCAGCCGGTCCGCCGAAGTGACCGCGAGCAGGCCGACATCCCTTCGGCTCTCGCCTGACAGCCCGACCGCCTCGATCGCCTCCGGCGCCACCGCGCCGGTATAGGCGATCACCACTTCACAGTTCTCGCCGGGCCTGCGCAGCCAATAGGCGCCGTCGGTGATGGCTTTCTGCAGGTCGGGCGTCATGATCCGCTGCGGCTGCTCCAGCGTGCGAGTCGAAAGCCGCAGATACACCGAACCGCCCTCGCCGCCTTCGCGCTGCATGTGCCGAAATCCCCAGCCCATGATCACGGAGAGTTCATCGACAAAGGCCGGCTCGAACGAGGCCAACCCGTCCTGCGCCATGCCGATCAGGGGCGTCGCGATCGACTGATGCGCGCCACCCTCCGGCGCCAAGGTTATGCCCGACGGCGTCGCTGCCACCATGAAGCGCGCATCCTGGTAGCAGGCGTAGTTCAGGGCATCGAGGCCGCGCTGGATGAAGGGATCGTACAGCGTGGCGACCGGCAGCAGCCGTTCGCCGTTGATGGCATGCGACAGCCCGAGCGCCGACATCAGGATGAACAGGTTCATCTCGGCGATGCCGAGTTCGATATGCTGCCCCTTCGGCGAAAACTCCCAGTTGAAGGTCGAAGGAATCTTCTCGCTGCGGAACAGATCGGCCTTCTCGGCGCGCGCGAACAGGCCGCGCCGGTTGACCCAGGCGCCGAGATTGGTCGACACCGTGACGTCGGGCGACGCGGTAACGATGCGCGAGGCGAGTTCGCTGTCGCCGCGCGCCAGTTCATTGAGCACCAGCCCAAAACCCTGCTGCGTCGACATCACGGGCGACGGCTTGAACGAAAGCCGCCCGGGCACCTCGATCACATCAGCGGTCAGACGGCGGCGGCCGTCGCGGTTGAACGGCACAGCCGCCAGAAAGGCTTCCAGCTCGGCGGGCGCTTGCGAAAGCCCTTCGAACTTTTCCCATTCATGCCCGGGGCGGATGTTCTGCGCGGCGCGCCACTTCTCCATCTGCGCCACCGTCATCAGGCCGGCATGGTTGTCCTTGTGGCCCTGGAACGGCAGGCCGATGCCCTTGATGGTGTAGGCGATGAAGCAGACTGGGCGATCGTGATCGATCGCCTCGAACGCCTCGACCATGCTGGCCATGTCGTGTCCGCCGAGATTGGACATCAGCGCCAGCAGCTCGTCGTCGCTGCGCCGCCCGATCAGTTGCGACACCGCACCCTGATCGCCGATCTCGTCCTCGATATGCTTGCGGAACGCCGCGCCGCCCTGGAAACACAGCGCCGCATACATCGCGTTCGGGCAGGCGTCGATCCAGCGCTTGAGCGCCTCGCCGCCGGGTTCGGCGAACGCCGCCTGCATCAGCCGGCCGTATTTGACGATCACCACGTCCCAGCCGAAATTGCGGAACATGGATTCGAATTTTTCCCACAGCCCCTCGCGCACCACGGCGTCGAGGCTCTGGCGGTTGTAGTCGACCACCCACCAGGTGTTGCGCAGGCCGTGCTTCCAGCCCTCGAGCAGCGCCTCGAAGATGTTGCCCTCGTCCATCTCGGCGTCGCCGACCAGCGCGATCATCCGTCCCTCGGGCCGGTCCTTCATCCAGCCATGCGCCTTGACGTAGTCCTGCACCAGCGAGGAGAACAGCGTCTGCGCCACGCCGAGGCCGACCGATCCGGTGGAAAAATCCACATCGTCGGTGTCCTTGGTGCGCGACGGATAGGACTGTGCGCCCTTGAAACCGCGGAAATTTTCCAGCTTGTCGCGGGTCTGCCGGCCGAACAGATACTGGATGGCGTGGAACACCGGGCTGGCATGCGGTTTCACCGCGACGCGATCCTCCGGTTTCAGCACCGAGAAATACAGCGCCGACATGATGGTGGCGAGCGAGGCCGAGGAGGCCTGGTGGCCGCCGACTTTCAGGCCGTCGGCGTTGGGCCTGATGTGGTTGGCGTGATGGATGGTCCACGACGACAGCCACAGCACCTTGCGGGCCAGCGCGGACAGCAGTTCGAGACGTGCGGGTTCGATCGGCATGGCGGGATTCCCGGCACAGTGATTATCCGGGGATGTTAACGCTTCGGCCTTCGGCAAAAATCTCAAATTCTCGCGACATGTCAGGCATTATTGGGATAATATCCCAATCAGACGCCCATCAGACCGAGTTTATCCCAATGCACACCCTGGATGCCATCGACCGCAAGATCCTCGCCATTCTGCAGACCGACAGCCGCACCACCATGCAGGAACTCGCCGACCAGGTCGGCCTGTCGGTGTCGCCGTGCCATCGGCGGGTCAAGCTCCTGGAAGAGCGCGGCGTCATCACCCGCTATATCGCCACCGTCGACCAGAAATCGCTCGGCCTGCATGTCAGCGTCTTCATCTCGATCAAGCTGGCGCGGCAGAAGGAGGAGGACCTCAACCGGTTTGCGAAGGCAATCTCGAAATGGGACGAGGTGCTGGAGTGCTATTTGATGACCGGCAACCGCGACTATCTGCTCCGCGTCGTCGCCGCCGATCTGTCGTCCTATGAGGCGTTCCTGAAGAACAAGCTCACGCGCCTCGACGGCATCGCCTCGATCGAATCGAGTTTTGCGCTCAGCCAGGTGAAGTATTCGATCGCGCTGCCGGTGTGAGGAGGCATGGCGGTGCGGGTTCTTCCTTCCCTTCTCCCCTGTGGGAGAAGGGGGCGCGGACCAGAGTGGTCACCAATGCCGGCCGGAAACTGGACGCGCCGGGCCGTTCTGCGGCGTTGCCGCCAGCCTCCATGCCGGCGGCTCCTTGTTACTTTGCATGGGGTCGTTTTCGATATTTTGGTGGGAAGCGGGAACCGCGTCCGGCCTGCGGCCGGGAAGCGTGGCTGGCCGGGCCATAGCTCGCGCGGCAAAGCCAACCGTTTCACCTTCCGATCTCCGCCAGCCGCCACGCGCCAAGACTCTTGTCGCGCCAGCCGCCGCCCGCCTCCGTGCAATTTTCATTGAGCAATTCAACCGGCGGCCCCCAATCGAACGGCGCGCGCTCGAAATTCAGCGCGCGCCAGTCGCCGTCCTCGCAATCGGCGTTGGTCTGCCATTGCGGAAACGTGGTCACAATCAGCCACGCCGCACCGGAGCGGCGGAAGTTCGCAACCGCGCGCGCGATGTTGGCAAAGGACAGATGCACCAGGCAGTCGCGGCACAGGATGGCGTCGCAGCGGGGCAGCGCATCCGCGGTGATATCGGCGAGATGGTATTCGCCCTTGATATCGCCTGCGGCGGCGCGGGCCTGCAGGCCCCCGATCAGCGCGGGCACGACGTCGATCCCCGCATAGCGCACGTCGAGATCGGCGTGGTTGATCCAGCCGGCATCGCCGCAGGGCGCATCGAGCAGCGAGGTCACGCCTATTTTTTCGAGAAACCGCGGCAGTTCGGCGCGCAGCACCGAGGTTGCGTCCAATTCCGAGCCGAGCCCGGACGTGGACGCCGCCGCACCCCACAAATTGGTTTCATGGATACGCTGAAAGCGCTGTGCCAGATCGAGGCCGGCGAAGGAGTCCTTCGCCGCAAGGAAGCGCTGATGCGCGAGCACGGGCGGACGATCGGAATCATCAGAGGCCATGGCGCATCATAGCGCTGCCGCCTCGCCCTGAGAATCTGACAATCTACCGCCACGGCTCGACGATCATCTTGGTGTGCCGCTCCGGATTGGCGAGGTCGGCGAATGCCTGTGCGACGCCGTCGATGCCGACGGTCGCGGTCACCAGCGACGCGGCGTCGACCTCGCCTTCCGCGATCAGGCGCAGCGAATGGGCGAATTCATCCGGCGTGTAGCCCAGCACATATTGAACGTTGAGTTCCTTCATGATCCCGAGCATCGGCTCGGAGCGGTCGGTTTCCATGCAGACGCCGACCACCACGATGCGGGCGTCGCGCGGCGCGCCTTCGAACACCTGCTGGATCAGACCGGGAATGCCGACGCATTCGAAGATCAGCGCAGGCTTAAGCGCCGGCAGCAATGCCTGCAGCGGCGGCCGCCTGGCCTTTTCCTCCGGCGACATCGCGGCGTGCTCGGCCCAGGTCGCGTAGGGCTGCGAACGCGCGGGATCGACGACGATGTCGGCGCCGAGCTTCTCGGCCAAAGCGCGGCGCGCCGGCGAATAGTCGGCGGCGACGATCGGGTGCAACCCTCTCAGCTTCAGCGCCGCGATTACCGCGAGCCCCACCGGGCCGCAGCCGATCACCAGCGGCACCTCGTCGCCACGAATATTGGCTTTTGCGACCGCGTGAACGCCGACCGCGAGCGGCTCGGTCAAGGCCGCGTGTTCCGCCGCGAGGCCGTTCGGCACCTCCAGCAAGAGCGCCTCGCTGAGCAGCATGCGCTCGGCATAGCCGCCGACATTGTCGTTGGAATAGCCGATGCCCTGCGGACCTTGCGCGGTCAGCAGCGCCGGCAGCGAACAGACGCGGGCGCCGGGCTTCAGCTTGCGCGCCGTGCCCGGTCCGTACTCGATGACCTCACAGCAGAATTCGTGGCCGAACACGACATCGCGGGAAAGGTCCATCGGCTTGCGGCCGGGGAAGTGTCTTGCCAGTTCGACCATGCGATGGGCGTGCTTGCGGGCGTGCAGGTCGGAGCCGCAGATGCCGCAGGCCAGCGTCTTGACCAGCACCTGCCCCGCCGCCGGTTTGGGCTCGGGCAGCGTATCGACGACGATCTCGCCGTTCCTGAAAACCGCAGCGCGCATAACTCCCCCTTGTTATTTTTGTTCTCTATCCGGCCGCGTCGCCGCACCGTTCGTCAACTCGCGTGACGAACCCTCTTACCACGTATATCGCGCGACGCCCTTGCCGGCGTAGGATTTGGTGACGTCGGAGAACTCGCCCTCGAAGGTGGCGACGGCGGACCAGCCGTTCAGCCACTTCATTTCGGCCGACGCCGTGGTCAACGCGGCATCGGGGACCTGCGCCGCACCGTTGACGACGAAGGCTGTGCCCGGCAGCGTCTGGAACACCGGGGTGATGCTGCGGTCGGTGTTGAAATTATGCGCCCAGGCGGCGCGGCCGCGCAGCGTGAGAATTCCGTTCCGCATCGCGAACGACCGGTCGGCGCGGACGCCGAGTTCGCTGCGCGCCGCCGTGACGTCCCTGGCGGCGTAATTCAGCGCAAAGGTGTTGGCGCCCGACAGCACCTGCTCGGCATAGGCCGGCAGCTGATAGGTGGTGAACTGGCCGGCGGCATAGGGCGTAACGCCCATCCACGGGGTGACAAAACGGTAGCCACCTTCGACGCGGCCAGACCAGGCATTGGCGTTGAACTGCGCGTGCAGCCGATCGACGCCGGCAACGGTGACGGTGCGATCCGTCGTCACATCCTGCCAGCCATAGGCCAGCGCACCCGTCACATAGGCCCGGCCGGCCGTGTGGCGCACGAAGACGCCGGCCTGGAACAGGTCCGAACGTCCGGAGCCGAAACCGTTGACGGCAAAACTGGTGCCGCCGCCGGCCAAGGCAAAGCCGGCCAGCGTCGCCGGCGAGATCCGGTAGTCCGCGCCGGCGGAAAAACCGAACGCGCGCGCCGTGGCATCGTTCGATCCCAGTGCCGCATTGCCGTCGGTAGAGCTGCTGCCGCCATAGGCCGCGCCCCACACGCTCCAGTGCGGATCGAACAAATTGTTGCGCGCTACCTCGGCCTTGGTCGGGAATCTGGCGAAGGCGCCGCGCGCGGCATTGTTCTTTCGCGCATAGGCATGGACGCCGACGGTTTCATCGGCGAACGCCGGCGCGCCGGCGCCCGCGGTCACGCCATCGCCGCGGCCGGCGACAAAAGGATCGGTGAGCAGGCTGAGGAACATGTTCATCGCATCGAAGGTGGCCTGCTGCGATCCGGTGCCCAGCTCACCCGACACTTGCGTCAGGCCGGCCGGCGTCAGCGCACCGAACGCCAGCGGGATGCCGCCGGTCGCGTTGAAGAAATTGGTCAGCACATTGGCGACGTTCTGCTGGTTGACGTTGAGACCGCCGGGCGGATTAAAATTCAGCGCGAAATTCAGGTAAACATTGTTGGCGTCATAGCTCAGGCTGGGCGCGAAGTTCGGCACATTGACGCTGACCAGCGGATTGAAGGTGCCGGCGACGCCGCCGGTGGCGTTGAGGACGATGTATTGCTTGAGGATGGTGCCGGCCAGCAGCACTGCATTGACCGTCGCGCCCCCGGGCGTCGCGACGCCGGTGATATTGGTGCGATCGCTGTTCGCGCCCGATATTTCCACCAGGTAGCTGGACGCAGCGGTGAACGCCAGACTGCCCTGCACCGTCAGCAAGCCGACCGAATTGCCGGGCGCCAGCGTTCCGCCATTGATCAGGGTGTCGCCGACGATGCCGTTGCCGCCGAGCGTGCCGCCGGCATTCACGGTGACGCTGCTTGACGACACGATGGAGCCATTGACGCTGAGCGTGCCGCCGTTGATCACCGTCGTGCCGGTATAGGTGTTGACGCCCGACAGGATCAGGTTGCCGGTGCCGACCTTTTCCAGCGAGCCGGGTCCCGGTGAACAGCCGCAATCATCGGCAATCACGCCGCTGACTTCGGTCGACAGATTGTTGCCGCCGACGACCAGCGTGTTGCCGGCGCCGATGTAGTAGGTGCCGGATCCGGCGATCGAGCCTGCCGGGATCCGGCCGTCGCCGTTCGGACCGAGGCTGCCGGAGAAATCGACGAAGCCGGCGCCGATGGTGATGAAGGCAGCGTTGCCGCCGCTGGCGTTGTCAAAGAAGTACGTGCTGCCGCCGTTATTGGTGATGATCGTGGCGTTGCCGGCGGTGCTGAAATCGAAGAAATCGGTATTGCCGCCGTTGTTGTTGATGATGATCGCGTTGCCGGCCGTGGAAACGGCATTGAATTCGGTAATGCCGTCGAAATTGTTGATGATGGTCGCGGATCCAGCGGATGCCGAATCGTTGAATAGCGTTCCGCCAGTATTCTGGTTGGTGATACGGGCGGTGCCGGCATTGGTCAGCGCATTGAATATGGTTCCACCGTCATCGTTGTCGATGGTGGCGTTCCCGGCCGTGCTGGTATCCGTGCCGCTCGGCGCGCCGAACAGGGTGACGCCGCCCGAGGTGTTCGTGATGTTGGCGCTGCCGGCGCTGCTATTGCCGAAAAATGCGGTCGCGCCGACATTCTGGTTGACGAGCGTCGCCGTGCCCGCGGTATTGCCGCCGAAAAACGAGGTAAAGCCGCCATCGGTGGTGATCGAGGTGATGCCGGAGGTGTTGGCGTTGACGATGTCGAAGAGGCCCTCGTTGAACACCGCGCCCACGATGGTGGCGGTATGGGTGGCGTCGCCGAGTTGCAGCGTCGCGCAGGTGCAGATCGTGGTGCCGCCGGTATAGGTGTTGGTGGCGGTGAGGATCAGGGGGCCGCCGCCGAAAGTATCCAACACCGTCAGCGCGCCCGGGCCGCTGACCACACCGGAGATGGTCAGTGCGATGCCGTTGGTATCGATCGCGCTGCCGAACGCAGGCGCGTTGAGCGTGAAATTGTTGCTGAAGGTCAGATCGCCGGATCCGTCGGCCTGGAACGTGCCGCCGTTGATCGTCACCGCCCCGGTGCCGACCGAGCTGTTGTTGGTCACCTGCAGCGTGCCGCCCGAGATGATGGTGCCGCCCGAATAGGTGTTGATGCCCGACAGCGTCAGCAGGCTGTTACCGAGCTGCTGCACCTGAACGCCGGCGACCGTTCCCCCGATATTGTTCGAAATCGAGATCGCCTGACCGGCATTAGCGTTGTTGATGATGCCGCCGGTGGGCCCTGCCAGGCTGAAATTAACGTCCGCGCCATTGATGACATAGGATTGCGAGGCGGCATTGAAGGTCCAGGCGTCAGGCGCAATGGGGCCGGCCGTCACGGTGACGGCAATCGAACCCACGGAATCGAAAATCGCCGATTGGCCGCCGGTGACCGGCGGCGCGCCGGCGGGCGGATTGGCCCAGTTAGTGCCGAGATTGTAGTCCGTCGTGGCGGTCGAACTACCGGTGCCGCCCCAGATGAAACCCTGGGCCTGCGCGGCCGACAACGGCGACAGGATCGCAACCGCCAGCGCCGCGCCATAGCGTAGCGCAGACACGCAACCGCGCGGCCGGTCTTGCACCAGCAATTGCAAGAGAAAACGCAACGCCAACCCCACAGCCCTGTGTCCAGCGCTCTGCGGCGCCGCCCGGGTCAGGCTAGCATGACCAACGTCCCGTAATTTTACGGATCGCTCCGAATCCCTTGATTCGTCACCTGAAAAGGATGTTTTCCGGTTCCACTGTTGCACACGCGCAACGCTTGCGGCCCGACCGGCCTACGCATGCGGCAGTGCGTCAGCGATCAGGCGTTCGGGGACGGCTCGCCCGGCATCGCCAGAAGCTGCGACCGCCGCACCCGCTCGCGGTGCGCGGTGTAGAGCCCGCTGCCGACGATGAAGGTCGCACCGACCACGGTCCAGATGTCGGGCACTTCGCCGAACACCAGGAAGCCGAGGATGCTGACCCACAGCAATTGCGTGTAGGAGAACGGCGCCAGCACCGAGGCGTCGGCGTAGCGGAACGCCAGCACCACGATCCACTGCCCGGCCGTCGAGGCCACGCCGATGAAGATCCCGAACATAATATCGTGCCAGCTCGGGGTAACCCATACGAACGGCACCAGCAGCGAGAGAATGCAGACGCCTGCGATAGACGAATAGGTCATGGTGGTGAGGACATGTTCCCGCCCCGCCATCATGCGCGTCATGATCAGGGTGCAGGCCCAGGCCAGCGCCGAGACGATCGGGAAAAAGGCGGCGGGATGAAACGCCGATGTGCCCGGCCGCAGGATGATCAGCACGCCGGCCAAGCCGACCGCGGTCGCGATCCAGCGCCGCACGCCGACCTTCTCGCTGAGAAAGACGATCGACAGCGCAGTGACGAACAACGGCGCGACGAAGCCGGTGGCGGAGGCTTCCGCGATGGGCAGGAACCGCAGGCCGGAGATGAAGAACAGCGACGATCCCAGCAGCGCGGCGCCGCGCAGCAGTTGCAGGCCGAGCCGGCCGGTGCGTAGCGCGAACAGCGGCGATCCCGGCAGCATCGCCGGCGACATGATCAGCGCGAACGTCAGGAACCGGATCCAGGCGATCTCGATCGACGGCAGCGTCGCCGACAGGTATTTCGCGGTCACATCCGAGGCGCCGAGAAATACCGTCGAGGCGAGGATCAGCGCGATGCCCTTGAAGGGATGATCGGCGCGCGCCGGCGCCTTGCGCGCGGCCGGCTTCTTTTCTTTGGGCAATGGCAACGCTGCGCTGTCCAGCCTGGCGGCTGCGGCGGGTGGCGGGGTCACGATGAAACTCGGCGTGAAATTATCGAATCGGGCGAGCGATCAAAAAAACGACAATTGGCCTGAAACGACAAGGTCCGAAAACAGGCAGCCGATATGCGCGATTGCACGCGGCCGCCCGCCGCCGCCCCGGACCCACGGGCCTCATGGTTCGCGCCGGCGCAGAGCGCCTCCTCGCCATGAGGCATAACCTACAGCATCGGCAGGCCGCGCGGCTTCGGCCCGCGCGGGAAGGCCTTGTCGAGCGCGGCGATCTCGCCGTCGCTGAGCTCGAGCTTACCCGCCGCGGCGTTGTCGGCGGCGTGCTCAGGCGATCCGGCCTTGGGAATTACAAACACCGACGGCCGCCGCGCCAGGAACACCAGCGCGACCTGGCGCGGTGAGGCGCCATGCGCAGCCGCGACCGATTGCAGCAGTTCGCCCGCCGGGCTGCGCGGCGACGGGAAATCATTGTGACCGAACGGCGAATACGCCACCACCGCAACGCCGTGCTCCTCGCACCACGGGATCACCGCGTGCTCGATGGCGCGCTCCTGCAAATGATAGAGCACCTGGTTGCAGGCGATCTTTCCCTTGCCGGCGACCGCGAGCAGCTCATTGAGGTCGCCGGTGTCGAAATTGCTGACGCCCCAGGAGCGGATCTTGCCGGCGCGCATCAATCCGTCGAACGCCGCGACGGTCTCATCGAGCGGATACGCGCCGCGCCAATGCAGCAGGTAGCAATCGAGCCGGTCGGTCTTCAGCCGAGCCAGCGAACGCTCGCATGCGGCGATGGTGCCGCGCCTCGAGGCGTTGCTCGGCAGAACCTTCGAGACCAGGAAGACCTCGTCGCGCCGTCCGGCGATCGCCTCGGCAACGACGGGTTCGGCGTCGCCATACATCTCGGCGGTGTCGATGTGGGTCATGCCGAGATCGAGACCACGGCGCAGGGCGACGACCGCGCGCTTGCGATCGCCTTGGTCGATGTACCAGGTGCCCTGCCCGATCACGGGCACCTCAGGGCCGTTGCCGCCGAATTTTTCCGTTCGCAAGATTGCCTCGATCGCCGCTCGTGCCCCTCACATCGGGACCTTAGCCGAACCGCCGATCAATGTCCCGAGAGCAAATTTATTCGAACCGGTCGAGGCTTCACCAGGCCTCGCCGAATGGCCTGGCTTCGAGTTCAAAGCTCCACGCCGAGCGACGCTGGCGCGTCAGCATCATCGCAATATCGGAAACGTCGTCCGGCTTGACGAAAAAACTGTCGGGCTTGTCACTGAAGCGAGCGCGCATCAGCGGCTCGCCGACAATTCCGTCGACGACGATGACCGAGACATGCACGCCTAGTGGACCGTAGGCACGCGCGAGCGATTCAGCGAGTACGCGCTGGCCGGCTTTCGCCGAAGCAAAGGCCGCCGCCCGCGCGGCGCCACGCCGCGACGCCGTAGCTCCAATGAAGATGATGTTGCCCGAAGCGGAGAACATCATCGCCGGAATGACAGCGCGGGCTGCAAGAAAGGCTCCAAACCCGTTGACTCGCCAACATTCCTCGAAGTCTTCCGGCGAGACATCCGCCGCAGCGCCCCAAACGCCTTTTCCCGCGTTGTAGATCAGGACATCGACCACGCCGAGTTCGCGGGCAACGCGCGCGAACGTCTCCTGCACGGCGGCGGCGTCGGTCACGTCGCATGGATAGCTCCGTGCCCGCGGCAACTCGGCCGCCAGAGGCTCCGTCAGCGCGGTCGTTCGCGCCAGCATGGCCACCGCATAGCCTTCGGACGCAAAGCGGCGGGCCAATGCCGTTCCGTTTCCTGGCCCGACGCCGACGATGGCGCACACAGGCAATCGGTCGCGTCCGTTCATGGCGATACTCCGTTCAGCCAAGGCGGCCTTGCGTGGAATTCGGTCACGATTGCCGCCAGTGCGGCGGAATCGTTTTGCCGAAATAGGGAAGCTTTTCCATACGGGACATCCAGTCACGGACGCCTGCGGGCATCGCCGATCCGATGTCGCTCGCCGGCCGCATCGCGCCGATGCGGCGCAGGATCGCCATCAGGGGATAAAGTGCGAAATCAGCAGCGCATGGCTCGGCCCCCGCGGCGAAGGGCCCGATGACGGCCATCTCCATCGCCGCAAGCTCGGACACGAGCGCAGATTTCGCTTCCGCGACCACGTCCGCATCGGACTGGCCGCGCCGCATCAAGAGTTCGACGACCAACCTGCGGACATGCGGGTAGACGTAGTTATCCGACTCGGCGGCGATGCGGCGCGCGATGGCGCGCGCCTTCACATCCCGGGGCCACAATGTGGCGCCCGATCTGGAGTACCGGTCTTCGAGATACTCGACGATCGCCGAAGACTCGGCCAGGACGAACCCATCATCGACAATGACCGGCACCTTTCCGCGGGGACTGATCTCCTCGAACGCCGGCGATCGCAGGTCCCCTGCATCGGCTGAAAGAAGCTTGAGGCCATAAGCCAGATTCTTGCTTTCCAGCGAAAGCCAGACCTTCCACGAGAAGGGCGAACCGGACAGGCAGTAGAATATCAGCGCCATGATACTGAACCCGGTTCGCGCCTACATTACGCCAACGATCCGCCCGAACAAAATCATCTGGCAGGCGAACCCGATCACGAAGGCAATAGTCCTGAGAAGCGGTATGCCGAATGTGTAGATGAGCGCGTGGGCAATTCGCGCGACGAAGAATATCAACGCGGCCCTGGCGGTCAGCGGCGACCCAGACTCCAGCACATGGACGATGATGGCCAGCGGCGCGAAGACAATGAGGTTTTCGATCGCGTTGCGGTGAGCGCTCGCGGCGCGGTACGCCCAGTCAGCGTGAGGACGAACATCCGGCTGCGGATTGGTGAGGGCCTTCCAGGGCCCCATCTCGACAAGCCGGTTGAGGATGATCGGCACCCAGATGATCCCCGTGAAGGCGGACGTCAGGGCGGTGTAGTAGAGTTCGGGTGTGATCTTCATGGTCGTTCCTTCTCAAGCCTCGCCTCGAGGCGGCGCAGCCGATCGCGACGCCTGAGTTCACAATGAGTGCCAACATCGGTTGTATCAATGTCGGTCCCGACCATTTTCATTGCAGATACGATCATTCCGCCCTATCGTCCGAGACGATGCTTTCACCTGTAACTTCGCCTTTCGAGGACGCCCTGGCCGCCTTGCGGATTTCAGGAAGCGTGTTGCTGCATGAATGCTATCGGCCGCCCTGGGCAATCGAGGTGCCGGACGAAAGGCAGTTGCAGAAGCTGCTCGGCGCAAAGTCCGACGTCCGCGTCTTGCCGTTCCATCTCGTCCGTCACGGCTCCTTCGTCCTGCATCACGACGGTCTTGAGCCCATCGACGTCGAAACCAACGATGTCGTCATCTGCACGGGCGGCAAGCGGCATCGCATGGCGTTCGGCGCGAAGTCGGAAGCGGTTTCGCTGGCCGACATTCTGAGCGGCGAGGCCGACCGGCGCGAGGTCGCGTCAGTCGCCAGAGACAAGAGAACTACCGAGTTGATCTGCGGCGTATTCCTGCTGAGGAGCGTGCCGCTCAATCCGATGCTGGCCGCGCTTCCGCCCGTCCTGAAGCTACGGACCGCGGGCGACGATGCTTCGCCTTTACTCATGCGCGTCGCGGAAAGCCTGGGAGAGGAATTGGCGCTGGGGCACCGCAGCAGTTTCACGGCGCTGCGCCTTCTGGAAGTATTCTGCGCGGCCGCCATCAGCCAGCACCGACGTGCCGAAGGGCAGCATTTGCCCGGATGGTTCAAGGCGCTCGACGACCCGAAGATCGGCAGCGCGATGGCCCGAATACATCAGAACCCGGGGGCGCCGTGGACTGTGGCATTGCTTGCAGAGGCCGTCGCGATGTCGCCATCGCGCTTTGCCGCGCGGTTTCGGGAGACCACCAGGCAGAGCGCGATGGCTTACGTCACGCGCTGGCGGATGAGCGTCGCCTGTCGGCTGCTGCGGGAGACGGAACTCGCGCTTCCCGAGATTGCCGCGGAGATCGGCTATCAAGATACCGCCGCCTTCAGCCGCGCATTCAAGGCACTCGTCGGCCAGAGTCCCTCACCATGGCGGCAGCAGACACGTCTGAGATCGAACACCTTTCCTGCCGCGTAGCCACGGCATCGGCGCCGAATGTGTTGCAGGGCGCGCGCCGGCAACTCACGATCGCCGGCAAGCCGAAAACCGACTCGCGCTCAATGGCTTAGAAATTGCTGGCGGACTTCTCATTCGGAATGCCGTCGATCGGGCATTCGTCAGTCCCCGCGGTCGGGCGGGTCATCGCCTCGACCATTTCGCGCGTGCCATCCGGATCGGCGATCCACTTCTTGTAGAAATCGTACGGGCAGACCGCGACGCCGCGCGCGCTTTCGCCGGAATTGATCATGCCGGTATAGCCGCGATGCACCAGTTTATAGAGGTGGTTCTGCGACTGGCCGTTGCGGCGGAAATCGCGGATCAGATTCTTCGACAGGGCCGCATACTGGATGCCGTATTCCTCCTCGCCGGTCTCGCCCAGGGTGCGGCCGTCGAAGCCGATGATCGCGGAGTGGCCGAAATAGGAATAGACGCCGTCAAAGCCGGCAGCATTGGCGACAGCGACATAGACATTGTTGGCCCAGGCCATCGCCTTGGAAATCAGGACCTGCTGTTCCTTGGCCGGATACATGTAGCCCTGGCAGCGCACGATAAGCTCGGCGCCCTTCATGGCGCAGTCACGCCAGATTTCCGGAAAGTTGCCGTCGTCGCAGATGATCAGGCTGACCTTCAGGCCTTTCGGGCCTTCGGAAACATAGGTGCAATTGCCGGGATACCAGCCTTCGATCGGTACCCACGGCATGATCTTGCGGTATTTCTGAACGATCTCGCCCTTGTCATTCATCAGGATCAAGGTGTTGTAAGGCGCCTTGTGCGGGTGCTCCTCGTGGCGTTCGCCGGTGAGCGAGAACACGCCCCAGACCTTGGCCTTGCGGCAGGCTTCGGCGAAGACGTCGGTCTCGGGACCCGGGACCTGCGAGGCGGTCTCGTACATCTCTTTCGAGTCGTACATGATGCCGTGGGTGGAGTATTCCGGGAAGATCACCAGGTCCATGCCCGGCAGGCCGCTCTTCATGCCCACCACCATGTCGGCGATCTTGCGGGCGTTGTCGAGCACCTCGGCCCTGGTGTGCAGGCGCGGCATCTTGTAGTTGACGACGGCTACGCCGACCGTGTCGTTGCTGCTGGAAATGTCACCGTGAAGCATGGGATGGCCTTCTGTTTTTGGTTTGAGTTTGCCGTCGATCAGTGGCTGATCATCCAGGGACGCGCGGTCGGAAAACTTTTCGCGCCGCTCCTGGTCTGTTTCACCAGCCGCGACGGCCTGGTCGAACAGCAGCCGCAGCCCGGGCCGTGCGAGGCCTTGTATTCGCCGACGGTCTTCGGCGCGTTGCGGCTGCGCTCGTTGGTGGCGTGGGCCTTGCGCTTGTCGGAGGGCATGCAGAAGAAATTCGGCGCCGTCAGGATGACGCGCGGCGAAGAGCTCTCGCAGTGCGGGCAATCCTGCGGCGCGTCGCATTCGGCCATCGGCCGCATGTCGGTGAACGGGCCGCAATCGTTGCAGAGATATTCATATACAGGCATCGCATTCCCTCGCGCGTTCAGCAGGAATTCCGCGACGGCGGATGCGGGGCGGCAGAAACTTGGCCGTCCCGCACCCCATCGCGCAGGGATCATTTGTCCGGTGACAGCGGCATCTGGATGTCGCCCTTGATGTGCTTGATCGGCCCCGCCGCCGACGGCATGACGTCGAAGTCGAAGATCTCCGTCGGCAGCCACAGCGTCGCGCAGGCGTTGGGCACGTCGACCACGCCGGAGATGTGGCCCTGGCACGGCGCGGTGCCCAGGATGGAATAGGCCTGCGCGCCGGAATAGCCGAACTTCTTGAGGTACTCGATCGCGTTCAGGCAGGCCTGCCGGTAGGCGATGTGGACGTCGAGGTAATGCTGCTTGCCAGCCTCGTCGACCGAGATGCCCTCGAAGATCAGGTAGTCCTTGTAGTTCGGCGTCACCGGCGACGGCTTGAACACGGGGTTCTTGATGCCGTATTTCGAGACGCCGTCCTTGATGACGTCGACCTTGATGTGCAGCCAGCCCGCCATCTCGATGGCGCCGCAGAAGGTGATCTCGCCGTCGCCCTGGCTGAAATGCAGATCGCCCATCGAGAGCCCGCCGCCGGGTACATAGACCGGGAAGTAGACCTTCGATCCGCGCGACAGGTCCTTGATGTCGCAGTTGCCGCCATGCTCGCGCGGCGGCACCGTGCGCGCGCCTTCCGCCGCCGCCTTCGCCTTGGCATCGCCTTTCAGCCGGCCCATATGCGCGGTCGGACCGAACGGCGGATTGGCCAGTCCCGGCACCCGCGTCGGATTGGTGGCGATCAGCGCGGTCTCGCGCTCGTTCCAGGTCGCCAGCAGTTTCGGATCGGGCAGGCAGCCGATCAGGCCGGGATGGATGAGACCGGCGAAATTCACGCCGGGAACGTGCCGGGATGAGGTGTACATCCCCTTGAAATCCCAGATCGACTTCTGCGCCAGCGGGAAATGGTCGGTCAGGAAGCCGCCGCCGTTCTGCTTGGAAAAGAAGCCGTTGAATCCCCACAGGCTTTCCTTCATCGGGCCGACGTCGAGCAAATCGACCACCAGCAGATCGCCGGGCTCGGCGCCCTTGACCCCGATCGGCCCGGACAGGAAGTGCACGATCGACAGATCGATGTCCCGCACGTCGTCGGCGGAGTCGTTGTTCTTGATGAAACCACCGGTCCAGTCGTAGGTCTCGACGATGAAATCGTCGCCCGGATTGACCCATGCCACCATCGGGACGTCGGGATGCCAGCGATTATGGATCATGTCGTTGTCGTAGGCCGACTGCGTTAGATCGACCTTGATCAGTGTCTCTGGCATCAGAAGCTCTCCTGGTTACAAGTCTTGCGTGGTTAGACTGACAAAAATTTCGCGATCTGCCCGGCATCGATGCCGTCGCGCGCCTCGTCGCGGACGATCTCGCCGTTCTCGATGACGAGCACCCGATCGGCGACGTCGAGCGCGAAGCTCAACACCTGTTCGGAGACGATGATCGAAAGGCCGCGGGTGTCACGAATCCGCTTCAGGGTGCGAGCCATCTCCTTGATGATCGACGGCTGTATGCCCTCGGTCGGTTCGTCCAGCAGCAACACCTTGGGTTTGGTTGCCAGCGCCCGCGCGATCGCGAGCTGCTGCTGCTGGCCGCCGGACAGATTGCCGCCGCGGCGATCTTTCATTTCCAGCAGCACCGGGAACAGCTCATAGAGGTCGCCCGGCACCTCCTTTTCGCCGGAAGCAACGAGGCCGGTCTCGATGTTTTCCCTGACCGTCATGGCCGAGAAGATCATGCGGCCCTGCGGTACATAGGCCAGTCCCTTCGCAACTCGCTCATAGCTTTTCAGCTTGCTGAGTTCGGCGCCTTCCATGTTCACGGAGCCGCTCCTGGTCGGCACGATGCCCATCAACGACTTCATCAGCGTAGTCTTGCCCATGCCGTTGCGGCCCATGATCGCGACAATCTCGTTGGGCGCCACCGAGACGTTGAGGCCGTGCAGCACTTCACTCTGGCCGTAGGCGACATGCAGATCGGAGATAGCCAGCATCAAAATGCTCCTTAGTCTTGCGCGCTAGTGCCCGAGATAGACTTCGATGACCTTGGGATCGTTCTTGACGTGCTCCATGGTGCCTTCCGACAGGATCTGGCCCTGATGCAGCACCGTGACCTTGTGGGCGATGTCCTCGACGAACTTCATGTCGTGCTCGATCACCAGCACCGACCTGCCCTTGATGATGCGGTTGAGCAGTTCGGCGGTCTTGACGCGCTCGCTGACGCTCATGCCGGCGACCGGTTCGTCGAGCATCAGCAGTTCGGGATCCTGGATCAGCAGCATGCCGATCTCGAGCCATTGCTTCTGGCCATGGCTGAGCAGCTCGGCGCTCATGTGGAGGCGGTCCTTCAGGAAGATCATCTCGGCGACCTCATGGACGCGGTCGCGCACGATGGCGTCGCGCGTGAAGGTCAGTGCGCCGAACACCGTGCGGCCGCGCGGAAAAGAGATCTCGAGATTCTCGAACACAGTGAGGTCGTCATAGATCGACGGTGTCTGGAACTTGCGTCCCACCCCGGCCTGCACGATCTGGTTCTCCTTCATCTTCGTGAGGTCCTTGTCGCGAAAATGAATCGATCCCGACGTGGCCTTGGTCTTGCCGCAGATCAGGTCGAGCACCGTGGTCTTGCCGGCGCCGTTCGGGCCGATGATGACGCGGATCTCGTTTTCATCGACATAGAACGACAGGTCGTTGACCGCCTTGAAACCGTCGAAGGAAACCGTCAGTCCCTCCACCGCGAGCAGGAAATCCTTGGGCTGGTGACCTATGAGCATGATCTATCTCCTCATTCCGCCGGGGCGCCGTCGGCGACCGAACTGTCGGTCCAGCCGTTGCCGGATCTCGGCTTGCGCGAGTTGATCAGCCGATCGATGCGGGGCTGCACATAGTCGCCCCAGATTCCAGCCAGACCGTTCGGGAAGGCGAGAACGACGGCGATGAACAATCCGCCGAGCCCGAACAGCCACAATTCGGGAAAGGATTCCGACAGGCTGGTTTTGGCGAAGTTGACCAGCAGCGTGCCGTACACCGCGCCCAGGATAGAGAGCCGGCCGCCCACCGCGGTATAGATCACCATCTCGATCGATGGCACGATGCCGACGAAGGACGGCGACATGAAGCCCACATTGAGTGCGAACATCGCGCCGCCGATCGCGGAGAATATCGCGGCGATGCAGAAGGCGAAGATCTTGAAATTCGCAACGCTGTAGCCGGAGAATCTGACGCGATCTTCCTTTTCGCGCATCGCGACCAGGATGCGCCCGAGCTTCGAGTGGCGGATGAATTGCGCGATGAAGATACAGCCGAACAGGCACGCGACTTCGAAGAAGTAGAGCACGATCTTGGCGTGATCCGGCCGGATGTCCCAGCCCTTCAGGGTCCGCAGGTCGGTCATGCCGTTGATGCCACCGGTGTAGCCCTGCTGGCCGACGATAAGGATGGTGAGGATTGCCGCGATCGCTTGCGTGATGATGGCAAAATATGTGCCGCCGACTCGCCGCTTGAACATCGCAGCGCCGATCACGAAGGCGAAGAAAGACGGCACCACGATGATGGCGATGATGGTCAGGGTCAGGCTGTGGAATGGCTGCCAGAAGAAGGGCAATTCGGTGATCTGATTCCAATCCATGAAATCGGGAATGCCGGGGGTGGACTGGATCTTGGTGTTTTCCGGGCTGGAGGCTTCGAGCTTGAGAAACATCGCCATGCAATAACCGCCGAGGCCGAAGAACACCCCCTGCCCCAGGCTGAGAATGCCGCCATATCCCCAGCAGATCACCAGACCCAGCGCCACGAAGGCGTAGGTGAGATATTTCGCGACCAGGTTGAGCCTGAAGACATCGAGAAAGAGCGGCAGGATCACCACCAGCAAGGCGGCGAGCACCAGGATCCCGATAAGCTCCGATCGATTGATAAAGCGGTTGTCGGTCATGGCTTCAGCTCTCTTGTTATTTGCGGACCTTGAGGGCGAACAGACCCTGCGGCCGCAGCATCAGAATTCCGACAACGGCGAGCAGCGTCAGCACCTTCGCCATCGACCCGGACATGAAGAATTCGAGCGTGGATTGTGTCTGCGAGATGCTGAATGCCGAGGCGATGGTGCCGATCAGGCTGGCTGCGCCGCCGAACACCACCACCAGGAAGGTATCGACGATGTAGAGCTGGCCGGAAGTCGGCCCCGTTGAGCCGATCATCGTGAAGGCGCTGCCGGCGACACCGGCGATGCCGCAGCCGAGGCCAAAGGTGTAGCGATCGACCTTCTCGGTGTTGATGCCGACCGCGCCGGCCATGATGCGGTTCTGCACCACGGCGCGGACCTGGCGGCCCCAGCGCGATTTGTACATGACGTAAGCCACGGCGACCGTGATCAGCACTGTCAAAGCCATCACGAACACGCCGTTGATCGGGACCTCGATGCTTTCGGTGACGTGCAGCGAACCCAGCATCCATTGCGGCAGCTCGACGCCGACTTCACGGGCACCGAAAATCGATCGATAGGCCTGCTGCAGGATAAGGCTCAACCCCCAGGTGGCGAGCAGCGTATCCAGCGGGCGCTTGTAGAGATGCCGGATCAGCGCCCATTCGACCAGCATGCCGAGCGAACCGGAGGCGACGAAGGCCAGCGCCATCGCGATAAAGAAGTATCCGGAAAACAGCGACGGCAAGTAGTGCTGAAAAGCGCTGGAGGTGAGCCAGGTGACGTAGGCGCCTAGGATCATGAACTCGCCATGCGCCATGTTGATGACGCCCATCTGGCCGAAGATGATCGCAAGCCCGAGCGCCATCAGCACGTAGACGGAAAACAGGATCAGGCCCGCGAAGCCCTGCATGACGAAAATGGAGCCCAGATCGCCAATCGAATAGTCGCCGAACATCGATGTTTCTCCGTCGGGGAAGTCCCGCGTCGCGAGCAGGTTCGCGACGCGGGGGTGTTGGGCGCGGATTGACGGTCCACGCCAGGGAGAGGCTGGGAAAGCGCAGGATTTGTGCGCGAGCCCTTATTGATAGCCCTTGGGGAACGGATCCGGCTGGATCAGGTCGGCGGTCTCGAACACCACCTCGAATTGCCCGTCCAGCTTGGCTTTGCCCACGCGGGTCTTCGACCACAGATGGTGGTTTTCGTGGATCCGGACATAGCCTTCCGGCGCACCCTTGAACTCGATGCCGGGCGAAGCCGCCGCAACCTTGTCGACGTCGAAGGAACCCGCCTTCTCGACGGTGGCCTTCCACAGCCACGGGCCGAGATAAGCGGCCTGCGTCACGTCGCCGATCACCGTCTTCTCGCCCCACATCTTCTTGAACGCGGCAACAAACTTTTCGTTGTTCTCGTTCTTCAGCGACTGGAAGTACTTCATGCAGGCGTAGGCGCCGGCAATGTTCTCGCCGCCGATGCCGTCGATCTCGTCCTCGGTGACCGAGATGGTCAGAAGGGTCTGCTTCGACAGGTCGATGCCGGCCGCCTTGAGCTGCTTGTAGAACGCGACGTTGGAACCGCCGACAACGTCGGTGAAGATCACATCGGGCTTGGTCAGCTTCAGCTTGTTGATCACCGAGTTGAACTGGGTGTGGCCGAGCGGGAAGTATTCCTCGCCGACGACCTTCAGCTTCAGGAAGTTCTCGATGTGCTTGCGCGCGATCTTGTTCGAGGTACGCGGCCAGATGTAGTCGGAACCAATGAAGTAGAACGATTTGGCGTTCTTCTCCTTGGTGATCCAGTCGATGCCGGCGAGAATTTGCTGAGTCGCTTCCTGGCCGGTGTAGATCACGTTCTTGGACTGCTCGAGCCCTTCATAGAAGGTAGGGTAATAGAGCATGCCGTTGTACTGCTCCATCACCGGCAGCACCGCCTTGCGCGACGCCGAGGTCCAGCAGCCCATGATCGAGGCCACCTTGTCGTTAACCAGCAACTTCTTGGCCTTCTCCGCGAAAGTCGGCCAGTCAGAGGCGCCGTCTTCCTGAATGATCTTTATCTTGCGGCCAAGCACACCACCCATGGCGTTGATCTGCTCGATGGCCAGCTTTTCGGCCTGGATCGAGCCGGTTTCGGAGATCGCCATCGTGCCGGTCGCGGAATGCAGGATGCCGACCGTGACTTCGGTGTCGGTCACCGCAAGTCCCGTGGTGTTGACGGCCGAAGTCGCCGGCCCGGCACCGAATGATACCCGCGGCAGCAGCGCCATGGCTGGCAGAGCGGCCGCTCCCATCAGCAGTTTGCGGCGAAGCGGAGACTGCAGGCCCCGTTTGATCTCGTCTGACATGAGCACCCCATTTTGTTTGAGAACGCGCTTTTTGGTCAGGCGAGGATTGCTGAATTTGTGCGGTGCACAGATACGCAAGATCGCGTATATTGCACCGCAAAATAGCGACGTAGGTTTTGGACCGGGCCTTGCATGTGCACGGGCTTCGGGTCAGGAGTGCAGAAGTGGCAGGGCGGCAGCGGATAGACCGCGTCAGGCGCCAATATAATCAGTGGGTTGCCAACCAGACGCTGGAAGACTACGCGCTGCGCTTCACGGCCAAGAGCGCGCGGCGCTGGTCCGCGGCCCGGGTCGCCAACACCGCGCTGGGCGCGATTTCGTTCCTGGCGCTGGAAGCGATCGGCGGCACCATCACCCTCAATTACGGCGTCACCAACGCCACTGCCGCGATCCTGGTGGTCAGCGTCATCATCTTCTGCTGCGGCCTGCCGATCGCCTACCACGCCGCCAAATGCGGCATCGACATCGACCTGCTGACGCGCGGCGCCGGCTTCGGTTACATCGGCTCGACCATCACCTCGCTGATCTACGCCTCCTTCACCTTCATCTTCTTCGCGATCGAAGCCGTCATCCTCGCCACCGCGCTCGAACTTTGTCTCGGAATCCCGCGGCCCGTCGGCTATCTCATCAGTGCGATCGTCATCATCCCCCTGGTCACATACGGCATCACCCTGATCAGCCGCTTCCAGCTGTGGACGCAGCCGATCTGGTTCGTGCTCAACATCCTGCCGTTCGCCGCCATCGCGCTTGCCAGCCGGCATTCCTTCGTGGAGTGGACCAAATTTCCCGGCGAGCACGGCGATCCCAACGGCCATCTCGACCTGCTGTTGTTTGGAACCGCGGCCTCGGTCGTGTTCTCGCTGATCGCGCAGATCGGCGAGCAGGTCGACTTCCTGCGCTTCCTGCCGCGCGACCGGCGAAGTTCCAGGACATCGTGGTGGATCGCGATGCTCAGCGCCGGTCCCGGCTGGATCGTCGTCGGAGCCATCAAGTTGCTGGCGGGATCGTTCCTCGCCTTTTTCGCACTCAGCCACGGCGTATCGGCCGAACATGCCGCCGAGCCGGCGCACATGTATCTCGAGGCCTTTCACTACGTGCTGTCGCAGCCGGACCTCGCGCTGGCCCTGACCGGAACGTTCGTGGTGCTGGCGCAAATCAAGATCAACGTCACCAACGCCTATGCCGGTTCGATCGCCTGGTCGAATTTCTTCTCCCGCCTCACCCACAGCCATCCCGGCCGCGTGGTCTGGCTGGTGTTCAACGTGCTGGTCGCGCTGCTCTTGATGGAGATCGGCGTCTACAAGGCGCTGGAGCAGACGCTGGCGCTGTACTCCAACGTCGCCATCGCCTGGGTCGGCGCACTGGTCGCCGATCTCGTGGTCAACAAGCCGTTCGGCCTGCGCCCGCAGCAGATGGAGTTCAAGCGCGCGCATCTCTACGACATCAATCCGGTCGGCGTCGGCGCCATGAGCATCGCCACCATCGTCTCGATCAGCGCGTTCTACGGCCTGTTCGGACCGACCGCGAAGGCGCTGGCGCCGTTCGTTGCGCTGGCGGTGGCCTTCGTCACAGCACCCCTGATCGCCTGGGCCACCGACGGCAAGTACTACATCGCGCGGAAGCCGAAGCGGAGCTGGCAGAATATCGAGGCGATCCAGTGCTGTATTTGCGAGCATACCTTCGAGCCGGAGGATATGGCCTCCTGCCCCGCCTATGCCGGCCCGATCTGCTCGCTGTGCTGCTCGCTCGACGCCCGCTGCCATGATCTCTGCAAGCCGCATGCGCGGATCCAGGCACAGGTGTCGGAGACGCTGGGCAAGCTGCTGCCGCAGCCGATCTATGCCCGGATCAATTCGCAGCTCGGACACTATCTCGGCGTGTTCGCGGTCTCCGCCGGATTGGTCGGGCTGACGCTCGCCCTGATCTATCTGCAGACCTCGGCGACGGTGCACGCCGACAATCTGCAGCTATCGGACGTGTTGTGGAAAGTGTTCTTCGCGCTGACCATCATCATCGGCGTGGTCGCCTGGCTGTTCGTACTGGCGCAGCAGAGCCGGAGCGCGGCGGAAGCCGAAACGAGACGGCAGACCGCGCTCCTGATCCAGGAGATCGACGCACACAAGCGAACCGACGCCGAACTGCAGCGCGCCAAGGAGGTCGCCGAATCGGCCAACCTTGCGAAAAGCCGCTATGTCGTCGGCCTCAGCCACGAACTGCGCTCGCCGCTGAACGCGATCTCCGGCTACGCCCAGCTGCTGGAGCAGGATTCGAGCCTCTTGCCCAAGCCGCGCGATCAGGTGCGCGTGGTCCGCCGCAGCGCCGATCACCTGTCCGGGCTGATCGACGGCATTCTCGATATCTCCAAGATCGAGGCCGGCCGGCTGTATCTGTCGCGGGACGAGGTTCGCCTCAGCGAATTTCTCGACCAGCTGGTCGGCATGTTCCGCCTGCAGGCCGCCGCCAAGGGCATCGACTTCGTGTTCAAGCGACCGACGGTGCTGCCCTTCGTGGTGTTCGCCGACGAGAAGCGCCTGCGCCAGATTCTGATCAACCTGTTGTCGAACGCCATCAAGTTCACGCAAGTGGGCAGCGTGCAGTTCATCGTGCATTACCGCAGCCCGGTCGCCGAGTTCGAAGTGATCGACACCGGCCCCGGCATCCAGGCTTCCGACCTCGAGCGCATCTTTGCGCCGTTCGAACGCGGCGCGCTCGGCGTATCGCAGCCGCAGACCGGCACCGGTCTGGGCTTGACGATCAGCCGCCTGCTCGCAGGCGTGATGGGCGGCGACATCCAGGTCGTGAGCACGGTCGGCAAGGGCTCTACCTTCCGCGTCAAGCTCTTGTTGTCGGAAGTCACCAACCCGACCCGGATCGCGCCGGTCGACGCGCCGATCTTCGGCTATCACGGCCCGCGCAAGACCATTCTGATCACCGACGACGATCCGACCCAGCGCGATCTGTTGCGCGAGGTGCTGACGCCGCTTGGCTTCATCCTGCTGAGCGCGCCGGACGGACCCGCCTGTCTGACGCTCGCCCAGCATTGCCGGCCCGATCTGTTCCTGCTGGATATCTCGATGGCCGGCATGGACGGCTGGACGGTAGCGGAAACGCTGCGCGCCACCGGCCATCACCAGGCCCGCATCCTCATGGTTTCCGCCAGCGCGCTGGAGGCGCACGGCACCCCCCTGGCGCAGCCATTTCATGACGGCTATCTGATGAAGCCGATCGATATTCCAAAGCTGCTGGAATTGATCCGGCAGTTGCTCAAGATCGAATGGCAATATGAGACCGACCAGGTTCCGGCTTCCTGCTGGCAGCCGGACTCGGGATCGCGACCGCCGCTGCGGCACATCGAGGAACTCATCAGCCTCGGACAGATGGGCTACATCCGGGCCATTCAGGTCAAGCTCGCCGAAATCGGCGCCGACCACCCCGAGCATGCCGATTTCGTCACCCAGATGCGCGCGCTGATCGATCGCTTCGACCTCGATCAGTTCATGGCCACATTGAAGACATTGCACAGCTATGACCACTGACCCCAGCAAACGCGACGTCGCGCTCGTCGTCGACGATTCCCCGGAGACGCTACGGCTCCTGACCGACGCGCTCGATGGCGCGGGGATGACCGTGATGGTGGCGATGGACGGCGCCGCCGCGATGCGGATCGTCGATCAGATCACGCCGGACATCGTCCTGCTCGACGCCGTGATGCCCGGCATGGACGGTTTTGAAACCTGCCGGCGGCTGAAGCGGGACGCCGGCCTCGCCAACGTGCCGGTGATCTTCATGACCGGGCTCGCCGAAACCGAGCACATCGTGCGCGGCCTGGAGGCCGGCGGCGTCGATTACGTGACCAAGCCGATCGTGATCGAGGAAATGCTGGCCCGGATCAGGGTTCACCTCGCCAACGCCAGGATGACGCAGAGCGCGCAGACTGCGCTCGACGTCTCCGGCCGCTTCCTGATGGCGGTGAGCCGCCAGGGCAAGATCATGTGGGCGACGCCGCAGGCGCAGAAGCTGCTGTCAGACAATCTCGGGGCCGGCGATGAACTGGAATTGCCGCAACCGATGCTGCAGTGGCTCGATGCTGCGCAAAAGGGCAAGGCCGGGGCGAAGACCCCTGCGCTCGCCTCGTTCCCGAACAACGAGGCGCTGCGGCTGCAATATATGGGCAAGCTCGGCCCCAATGAATTCCTGTTGCGCCTTGCCAAGGACAACGGCGCCGGCCTGCCGCAGGAGTTCAGCAAGGATTTGGGCCTGACTACCCGGGAGGGCGAAGTGCTGTCATGGCTCAGCAAGGGCAAGACCAACCGCGACATCGCGCAGATCCTGGGCCTGAGCCCGCGAACGGTCGACAAGCACCTCGAACAGATCTACTCGAAACTCGGCGTCGAGAACCGCACCGCGGCCGCCGCCATCGCCGTCAACGCGACGCACCGAAAATCGTGAGTGCCTGACGGGGCTACGGTCTAATTGGCCGCCGCCAGCTGCCGTTGTTCGGGATCGGTGGAGCCGGCCTGCGCGATCAGCCGTTTCAGTTCCGGAATGCACGAGCCGCAATTGGTGCCGGCTTTCAGCCTGGCGCCGATCTCGGCGGCGGTGCGCGCCCCGCCGGCGATGCTGTCGCAGATGGTGGTGCGGCCGACGCCGAAACAGGCGCAGACGATCGGTCCGGCGCTGGCCAGCCCGTCGGTCGATTTGCCCGACAGCAGCATGCGGCGCTGCTCGTCGTCGAGCCTGTCGGCCGCGAACAACTGCTTGACGACGTTCCAGTCGCCGGCGTCCTGCGCCGGCCCGATGAACAGGCAGGCCTCGATACGGTCGGCGGCAAAGCACGCGGCGCGGTAAACGCCACCGCCGAAATCCTTGTATTCGGCAAGATCCTCGCCGGCCACCGAACGCAGCCAGGACTGCCATCCCCTGAGATCGGCATTGTCGGCCAAGAGATAGCCGTAGCCGCCGGGCACCGCCACGCGCGCCCACCAGGCATGGTCGGGCAAGGCGAGCGGGGCGCGCGACAGCGCAAAGCCCCGGAACACGAATTCGTAAGGCGTGATCGACGCCGGCGTCGCCTTGTTCTCGGGCTGGCCGGAGAATGGGTCGGTGAACGGCGCCACCAGCGCGCCGACGCGCGAGCCGGTCGCGGTCGCCTCGCTCCAGTGGATCGGCGCGAACAGCATGCCGCGCTGCTGCCGTTCGCTGACCACGACCTTGAGCGTGCATTGTCCGTGATCGGTGGTGACGCGCGCGAAGCTGCCGTCGGTCACGCCGAATTTCAGCGCGTCGTCGGGATGAACCTCGACGAACGGCTCCGGCAGATGCTGGCCCAGCCGCGGACTGAGGCCGCTGCGGGTCATGGTGTGCCATTGATCCCTGATGCGGCCGGTATTCAGCCGCAGCGGCCGGCCGGCGGTGGTCTCCGTGCGCAGCGCGGGGATCTCCGGCGCGATGAAACGCGCCTTGAAGTCGCTTGAAAAGAAGCCGCCATTGGCAAAAAAGCGCGGCTGCGGCTGGCTGTTGTCCTGGCGCGTCGGCCACTGCACCGGCGTCAGCGCATCGAAGGCCTGATCCGACAGCGACTGCAGGGCGCCGATGTCGAAATCGCGGCCGCCGTTGTTCTCGAACGCAGACAAGGCGGCGTGCTCGCGGAATATTTCGGCGGCGGAGTTGAAATCGAACGCCGCGCCGAAGCCGAGCCGTTTCGCCACTTCACTGAGGATCCACCAGTCCGGCCTGGCCTCGCCCGCCGGCGCGAGGAAGGCGCGCTGCCGCGATATCCGGCGTTCCGAATTGGTCACCGTGCCGGACTTCTCGCCCCAGGCCTGCGCCGGCAGCAGCACATGCGCTCCGGCGTTCACGGTGTCGTTGGAACGCACATTCTCCGAGACCACGAACAGCTCGAGTTTCTTCAGCGCGGCGCGGGCGGCGTCGGCGTCCGGCAACGACACCGCCGGATTGGTGCCGATCACCCACAGCGCCTTGATCTCGCCGCGCGCGATCGCCTCGAACATCTGGACCGCCTTCAGTCCCTCATGGGTGGCGATGCGCGGGGCCTTCCAGAACCGGCGCACGCGGTCGATGTCGGGCGGCGAAAAGCCCATATGGGCAGCGAGTTGGTTGGCGAGTCCGCCGACCTCGCGGCCGCCCATCGCATTGGGTTGCCCGGTCAGCGAGAACGGCGACGCGCCCGGCTTGCCGATCCGCCCGGTCGCGAGATGGCAGTTGATGATGGCATTGACCTTGTCGGTGCCCTGCGCCGACTGGTTGACGCCCTGCGAGTACAGCGTCACCACGCGCGGGGTCGCGGCGAAGATCCGGAAGAAGTCCGCCACGTCCTGTTCGGAAAGGCCGGTCGCCAGCGCGGTCGCGCCGACGCTGCCGGCGATGCAGCGCGCCCGCGCCAGCGCCTCGTCGAAACCGCCGGTGTATCGTTCGATGTAATCTGAATCGAGCGCGCCGCTGTCGGCAAGATGCACCAGCAGGCCCGAGAACAGCGCGGTGTCGGTGCCGGGCTTCAGGCCCAGAAACAGCTCGGCATCACCGGCGGTATCGGTCCGCCGCGGGTCGATCACAACCATGCGGGCGCCGCGCTTCTGCTTGTTGGCGAGCATGCGCTGGTACAGAACCGGATGGCACCATGCCGCGTTGGAGCCGACCAGCACCAGCAGGTCGGCCTGCTCGAGATCCTCATAGCAGCCGGGCACGGTATCGGCGCCGAACGCGCGGCGGTGACCGGCGACCGAGGAGGACATGCACAGCCGCGAATTGGTATCGACATTGGCGCTGCCGATGAATCCCTTCATCAGCTTGTTGGCGACGTAGTAATCCTCGGTCAGGAGTTGCCCGGAGAGATAGAACGCGACCGCGCCGGGGCCGTCACGCTTGACGATGTGCGCGAAACGATTGGCGACATGGTCGAGCGCGTCGCTCCAGGCCACCTGCTCCATGGTGCCCTTGCTGCAGCGGATCATCGGATAGAGCAGCCGGTCTTCGAGCCCGAGGGTTTCGCCGAGCGCCGAGCCCTTCGAGCACAGCCGGCCGAAATTGGCGGGATGTTCGGGATCGCCCGAGATCGCCGCACCGCCGCGGCCATCGGGCGTCGCCAGCACGCCGCAGCCGACGCCGCAATAGGCGCAGGTGGTGCTGATGGCGCCAACGGGTCCGCGCGGAGCGCGGCCCGATGATAAACTCCATGCGGGATCGACGGCCGTCATGTCAGCAACCGGGTCACGCCGCCTCCGAGGCAAGCGCCAGCGAGCGCCCGAACATCATGTCGGCACGGATGCCCGCAATGGATTTGCGGTCCCGGATCAGTTCGAGATACCAGAGTGCGCCGGCGACATCGCCGACCAGCACCGCGCCGGTGAGCCGGCCAGCCGAGATCACCAGCTTCTTGTAGGTGCCGCGCCTGAGGTCCTTGAGCACGATGGCTTCGCTGCCGTCGGCGCCCATGAAGTCGCCGGCCGAGAACACGCTGACGCCGGAGACCTTGAGATTGGTCGCCACCACGCTGCCGCGATAGCCGGCCGCCCGGCCCGCAAGATGCTGCGCCAGCACGCGGGCCTGCTCGTAGGCCGGCTCGACCAGGCCATAGCAAATGCCGCGATGCTCGGCGCATTCGCCGATCGCGAACACATCCGCCGCGCCGGTCTGCAGATGGTCGTCGACGACGACGCCGCGATTGACCGATATGCCGGCCTCCTTCGCCAGCGCGGTGTTCGGCCGAATGCCGGCCGCGAAGATCACCGCGTCGGCATCGATCCGGCGGCCGTCCGCCAGTTCGACGCCCTCGACATGGGTCTCGCCGTGGATGCGCGCGGTATTGGCATTGAGCAGGATCTCGATGCCCTTGCGTTCGACCAGCGACTTCAACAGCTCCGCCGCCGGCGCATCGAGCTGCCGCTCCATCAGCCGGTCCATCAGATGAACCAGGGTCACCGGGGCGCCGGCCTTGGCGAGGCCGTAGGCCGCCTCGAGTCCGAGCAATCCGCCGCCGACCACGACGACGCGTTTCCTGCGGGCCGCCAGCGTCAACAACAGATCGACGTCGCGGCTGTCGCGAAAGGTATGGACGCCGGCGAGTTCGGCGCCGGGCACGTTGAGCCGCAGCGGCGTCGAGCCGGTGGCGAGCACCAGCTTCGAAAACGTGATGCTCTCGTCGCCCGCGATCTTGAGTTCGCGGCGGCCGACGTCGATCCCGGTGGCGACGCAGCCATATTTCAGGGTGACGCCGCGGTCGCGCCACCACGAAGCCGGCCGGAGTTCGATGTCGTGGGAGGCGATCTCGCCCGCGAGCACCGACGACAGCAGCACGCGGTTATAGGCGAGCCGCGGTTCGTCGCCGATCACGGCAATGGCGTAACGCCCGAGTGCGGCCTTCGTCAGTTCGTCGACCAGACGCGCGGCGGCCATTCCATTGCCGACGATGACCAGCGGTTCGCTCACGAGGTATCCTCACTCGAAAACTACGCCGCCTCGACAAACCGATGCCGCTCGTAGAGGAATTCGAGCACGCGCTGCCGGCATTTCAGGTAGCCGGCATTGGTGGCGAGTTCGAGCCGCTTGCGCGGCCGCGCCAGCGGCACCTCGAGCACCTCGCCGATCCGCGCGCTCGGCCCGTTGGTCATCATCACGATGCGGTCCGACAGCAGCACCGCCTCGTCGACATCGTGCGTGATCATCAGGATGGTGTTGCCGAGCTTCTGGTGCAGCGCCATCACCGAATCCTGCAGATGCGCACGGGTCAGCGCGTCGAGCGCGCCGAACGGCTCGTCGAGCAGCAGCACCTTCGGCTCCATCGCCAGCGCCCGCGCGATGCCGACGCGCTGCTTCATGCCGCCGGAAATTTCCGCAGGCCGCTTGTCCTTGGCGTGCGTCATCTGCACCAGATTGAGATTGTGCATGGTCCAGGCGTCACGCTCCTCGCGGGTCTTGCTCGATGCGAACACCTTGTCGACGCCGAGCCTGACGTTTTCATAGACCGTGAGCCAGGGCAGCAGGCTGTGGTTCTGGAACACCACCGCGCGATCCGGACCCGGCGAGTTGACCTCGCGGTTTTCCAGCAGCACGCCGCCCATCGTGGCCGAGGTCAGGCCTGCCACGATGTTGAGCAGGGTCGACTTGCCGCAGCCGGAATGTCCGATGATCGAGACATATTCGCCCTTGTCGATCGTCAGGTTGATGTCCTTCAGCACCTCGGTCGAGGCATTGCCGCGGGTGAAGACCTTGTCGATGTGATCGAGCTTCAGATAGGTCATGACGGTTCCCTTCAGTTCAGCGCGGTGCCGCGGGTCACAATCTTCGCCATCCCCGCGATCATGCGGTCGAGCACGAAGCCGATGATGCCGACGTAGAACAGCGCCAGGACGATTTCGCTGATATGCGAGGAATTCCACGCATCCCAGATGAAGAAGCCGATGCCGACGCCGCCGATCAGCATCTCCGCCGCCACGATGGCAAGCCAGGACAGGCCGATGCCGATGCGCAGGCCGGTGAAGATGTAGGGCGCCGCCGCCGGGATCATGATCTTCCAGAAGAACTCCAGCGGGTTGAGCTGAACCACGGCTGCGACGTTGCGGTAGTCCTGCGGGATGTTGCGGATGCCGACCGCGGTGTTGATGATGATCGGCCAGATCGAGGTGATGAAGATCACGAAGATCGCCGAGGGCTGGCCGTCCCGGAATGCCGCCAGCGACAGCGGCAGCCAGGCCAGCGGCGGGATGGTGCGAAGCACCTGGAAGATCGGGTCGAGCCCGCGCATCGCCCAGACCGATTGTCCGACCAGGGTGCCGAGCGCGATGCCGGCGACTGCCGCCAGCGAATAGCCGAGCGCGACGCGCTGCAGACTGGCGGAGAGATGCCAGAACAACCCCTTGTCGATGCCGCCGCGATCGAAGAACGGATCGAAGATCAGTTCCTTGGTTTCCTTGAACACCCGCGACGGCGGTGGCAGGGTCGAGCCGGCGCGCCGGCACACCAATTCCCAGAACAGCATGCCGAGTGCCAGCACGATCAGCGGCGGCACCACGCGCACCGCGGTCTCCTTCGCCATCTTGATGTATTTCTCGGCGCGCGGCGGCTGCTTCGGCGTCATCGCGACGACCGGCGCCGCGGTGACCGGCGCGGCGGTAACCGGAATTGCCACGGCATCGGGTTCGGCTTTCATGGCATGCATATTCATCGGGAGTGTGTCTCCGGGTTCGATGGGCGGGCCGCACGCAAGCGTGCGGCCCGGTTTGGATCAGACGTCAGCACGCTTGATGGACAGCGACTTCAGGTAGGCCGCCGGATTTTCCGGATCGAACACCTTGCCGTCGAAGAAGGTTTCCTTGCCGCGCGACTTCGAGGTGGGGATATCGGAGGCGGCGACGCCGAGGGCCTTGGCGGCGTCGCGCCAGATATCCTCGCGGTTGACCTTGGCGATCAGCGCCTTGGAATCGAACCCGGGCTCGAACTTGCCCCAGCGGATATCCTCGGTCATGAACCAGAGATCGTGGCTCTGGAACGGATAGGAGGCGAAGTCGCGCCAGTACTTCATGATGTGAGGGCTGTTCTCGACCACCTTGCCGGTGCCGTAGTCGAACTTGCCCTTGGCGCGATCGAGAATGTCCTCGACCGGGCAGTTGATCCACTGCCGCTTGCCCATGATGGTGGCGAGTTCTTCCTTGTTCTCGGCCTTGTCGGCCCACTGCTGGGCTTCCTGGACCGCCATGGTGATGGCCTGCGCAGCCTTCGGATTCTTGTCGACCCAGGCGGCGCGCATGGCCAGGGATTTCTCGGGGTGCTTGCTCCAGATCTCGCCGGTGTTGACCGCCGTGTAGCCGATGCCCTGATGCACGAGCTGGCCGGGCCACGGCTCGCCGACGCAGAAGCAGTCCATGGTGCCAACCTTCATGTTGGCGACCATCTGCGGCGGCGGCACCGTAATGGTTTCAATGTCCTTGTCGGGGTCGATGCCGCCGGCGGCGAGCCAGTAGCGCAGCCACAGATCGTGGGTGCCGCCGGGAAATGTCATTGCGGCCTTGATCGATTTGCCGGCGGCCTTCTTCTTTTCCAGCGCTTCCTTGAACGACTTGACGTCGATCCCGACCTTGAGGTCGGCGTATTCCTTGGCGACCGAGATGCACTGCGCATCGAGATTGAGCCGCGCCAGGATGTACATCGGCGTCGGCACGTTGTTCTGCGTCACCTTGCCGGACGAGATCAAATACGGCATCGGGGTCAGGATATGCGCGCCGTCGATGCCGTTGCCTTCCGAGCCGAGCACGAGGTTGTCGCGCGTGGTGCCCCATGACGCCTGCTTCTGCACTTCGACATCGGGCATGCCGTGCTTGGCGAAGAAGCCCTTGTCCTTGGCAACGAACAGCGGGCCGGCATCGCTGAGCGCGATGAAGCCGAGCTTGGCGCCCTTCACTTCCGGGCCCGCTCCTTGCGCAAAGGCGCCGGCAGGGAAACTCAGCCTGGCGGCGGCGAGCAGCGCGGCCGATCCCGCGGTGGCCTTGAGGATCTGACGGCGGCTGAGGCCGTTGCGGGAAGTCTGGTCAATGCGCGTCGTCATGGGTGCAGGCGTCCTTTGTGTGTATGGCCGTCCGTCCGGTGTCACCGCGCTGAGCGCATAGAGGCACGTCCTGGGGAGGCCCCAGTCCGGCGGTGTCACAATTCGGATGATTGGTCTCGAGGGACGGCTTCAATGGCGTCGGCACGAACTATTCAAGCTTCGTGCCAAGCGGCCAGATTACAAAAATCGTATATTTTTTAGATAGTTACAGAAATTGCATAATTTATATGCATGCCCAATATTGCATCCGAAATTTGCGCGTGGCCCATTTCTTGTGCGCCGCACAAGAAATAAGCAGGCGCCTCGGAGGACGTGTTTCAGGCGTTCTCGGTCGCCGCCATCAACGGCTTCGGCGCCATTCCCTGGCCCGGCTTGATGCGGAATTCATAGGTCATCAGGTGCCAGGGCGCGGGCGCCGGCTTGCCGTCCGGCATCACCGGATCTGTCCGCTTTTCGATATGGGCGACGAGTTCGTCCTTGACCCCGAACACCACGTCGGAATCCAGATATTTGTCGCCCTCGATGAAGACGTGGGTGATCAGCGGCTCGTAGCCGGGTGCATTGACCAGGAAATGCACATGGGCCGGCCGCATCGCGTGGCGGCCGACCTGCAGGATCATTTCCCCGGCAGGACCATCGGTCGGGATCGGATAGCTGCACGGCAGGATGGTGCGAAAGAAGAACCGGCCGTCGGCGTCGGTGATGAACCGCGCCCGCGATGACGGGCCCTGCGTCGCATAGGTCGGCTTTTGCGAATCGTAGAAGCCGTCATCGTCGGCGTGCCAGACGTCGACCGGGACACCCGCCAGCGGCTTGCCCTTGAGGTCGGTGACGCGGCTCTGCACGAACATCCGCTCTCCTTCCAGGGTGGCGGAAATATCGGTGCCGTGCGGCGTCTCCTTGTGCTCGCCGACATAGAACGGGCCGAGCACGGTGGTCTCGGTGGCGCCGTCGCGCTCGCGATGGTTGACGGCATCGACCAGCATGGAAACCCCGAGCACGTCCGACAGCAGGATGAACTCCTGCCGGATCGGGGTGCATTTCTGGCCGGTGCGGGTCAGGAAATCGATCGCATAGTCCCACTCCTCGAAGGTGAGATCGGTCTTGCGCACATATTCGTGCAGCGATTTCACCAGCTCCTGCAGCAGGAATTTGGCGCGCGGATTCGGCGTGCCCTCAAAACTCTTGATCACGGCGGCGGTCAGTTCGGTGTCGTTGAATTGAGGCATTTGGGCTGTCCTGCGGGGGCTACGCGATGGCGGGTGAGCCTACACCAGCCGATCGCCCGGGGTAAGCATGCGGGCGGTTGGAACGGGGCGCCCTTTTCGGCTATCAAGGCGGACCGCGACCGCCTCCCGGAGACCCGCCCCGATGCTAGCCCCCACCCCCGCCTCCCCCGAATCCGCCGGCATGTCCAAGGCCGCCTTCGACCGTGTCGAAGCGCACCTGAAGCACCGCTATGTCGATGCCGGCCGTTTTCCGGGCACGCAGCTTCTGGTCTACCGCCGCGGCAAGATCGTCCACTCGACGGTGCAGGGCTTTGCCGACCTCGAGCGCAAGGTGCCGGTCAAGGACGACACCATCTTCCGCATCTATTCGATGACCAAGCCGATCACATCGGTGGCCTTCATGATGCTGGTGGAGGAAGGCCGCGTCGCGCTCGACGAGCCTGTCCACAAATACATCCCGGAATGGAAGAACCTCGGCGTATTCCAGGCCGGCGTCGCGCCGGCGTTCCTGACCAGGCCACCGACACGGCCGATGCTGGTCGTCGACCTGCTCCGGCACACTTCCGGACTGACCTACGGCTTCCAGCAGCGCTCCAATGTCGACGCCGCCTACCGTGAAAAGAAGATCGGCGAGGTCGTGACAGCGGGTACGCTGCAATCGATGATCGACGAGCTCGCCGGGATTCCGCTTGAATTCTCCCCCGGCGAGGCCTGGAACTATTCGGTCTCCACCGACGTGATCGGCTACCTCGTCGGCAAGATCAGCGGCATGCCGTTCGAACAGTTCTTGAAGCAACGCATCCTCAATCCGCTCGGCATGAACGACACCGACTTCTTCGTGCCGGCCGACAAGGCCCACCGATTCGCGGCGTGCTACTCGGCCGACCCGAAGGGCGGCATGACCTTCCACGCCACCGACCGCAAGGGCGGCCTGACGCTGCAGGACGACCCGGCCACCAGCTCGTACCTGTCGCCACCGTCGTTCATTTCCGGCGGCGGCGGATTGTGCTCGACCGCGGCCGACTATCTGACCTTCTGCCGCGCGCTGCTCAATGGCGGCGAACTCGGCGGCGTCCGGCTGATCGGCCCGAAGACGCTGGCGCTGATGACGTCAAATCATCTGCCCGGCGGATGCGACCTGCCGGCGATGTCGCGGTCGATGTTCTCGGAGGCGACCTATAACGGCATCGGCTTCGGCCTCGGCTTCTCGGTCACGATGAACCCGGCGCTGACGCTGATTCCGGGCAGTGCCGGCGAGTATGCCTGGGGCGGCGCCGCCACGACGTCGTTCTGGATCGATCCGGCGGAAGACCTGATCGCCATTTTCATGACCCAGGTGCTGCCGTCGAGCGCCTATCCGGTGCGGCGCGAACTTCGCACCATGGTGTATTCGGCGATTACCGACAGCAATCTCTGAGAACGGGCCGGGTTCCACGGCCCCGCCAGCCGCAATGGAACCCGGCCGCAGCCGAAATCCTTGGCGAATTTCAAGCGCTTCTCCTATGCTCCCGGCATTCGGCGTTACCGCCGGATGCCACGAGCCGGGATCCCCGTGCGAAAACTCTCACTGCCAGTGCGTCTCGCCCTGCTGGTTGCGGGAACCACGCTGCCGCTGATCATTTTCGCGGCCGGGATCGTTTTCAACAATTACGAGCAGCACCGCAGGGATGCCAAGCAGCGCGTGGTCGAGACCGTGCGCAGCATCCGCCTCGTTCTCGATGCCGAGATGCAGCGGATGACCGGCGGGCTTCAGGTGCTGTCGCTGACCGACGCGCTGCGGGACCGCGACTTCGAGGGCTTCCGCCGCATCGCCGCCGGTTTTCTCGAGCAGTATGGCAAGGACGGCGTCGTGCTGGTGGCCGACCGCAAGGGCCGCCAGGTGTTTTCCTCGATCACCGCGGACACCGCCAATCTGCCGCCGCGTAACAATCTTGCCATCGTGGACAAGGTGTTCGCAACCAGGAGCCCGCAATACTCCAACCTGTTCTTCGGTGCGGTGAAGCAGCAACTGATCGTGACGGTCGAGGTGCCGATGGTTCGCGACGGCGAGGTGCTGTACGATATTTCCTTCAGCCCGCCGGCCGAGATTTTCCAGGCCATCATCGAAAAACAGCGTCCGAGCCAGGACTGGACGATCTCGATCTTCGACGGCGACGGCATCAATTTCGCGCAGGTGCCGAACCCGCAGGAGACGCTCGGCAAGCGCGCCTCGCCGACGCTGTACGACGCGATGTCCCGCGCACCGGAAGCCACCTTGCAGACCGTATCGCGCGAAGGGGCACAGCTGATCACGAGCTATGCGCGGTCCTCGCTGACCAGCTGGACCGTGGCCGCCGGGATCGCGGAAAGCTCGCTGGTCGGACCGCTCTGGCGCAACCTCGCCATCACCAGCCTGATCGGCGGCATTCTGCTCCTGATCGGCCTCGCCTTCGCGGTGCGGATGGCAACCGCGATCGCCCGCGGCGAGATGCTGCATGATCTCCTGATCGAGGAACTCAATCACCGCGTCAAGAACACGCTGGCCATCCTGCAGTCGATCGCCACGCAGACGTTTCGCAGCGCAAGCCGGGCCGAGCGCGAAAAATTCGAGGGCCGGCTCGGCGCGCTGGCGGAGGCACACAATCTGCTGAGCCAGGAGAAGTGGCAGAGTTCAGAACTCAGGGACGTCATCGGCCGTGTGGTGCAGCCCTATCTGTTCAACACGCCGGAGCGGCTGCGAATGTCCGGACCGGACGTGCCGCTGTCGCCGCGGCTGTCGGTGGTGCTGTCGATGATCCTGCACGAGATTGCGACCAACGCCGCGAAGTATGGCGCGCTGTCCAACGACACCGGCAAGGTCGAGCTGGACTGGGAAGTGATCACGGAAGACGTCAAACCGCAGCTGCGGCTGATCTGGACCGAGTCCGGCGGTCCTCATGTCACCAAGCCGGAACAGCGCGGCTTCGGATCGCGGCTGATCGAGCGCAGCGCCCGCGACCAGCTCGGCGGCGAAGCTACCGTCGAGTTCCTGCCCCATGGCGTGGTCTACACCGTGACCTGCACGCTGGAGGATGTCGGCCAGGCATAGCCGGAAAAATTACCGGCCCCATCAGTTCGCGGCCTTGTTGATCTGGCCGGGATCGTCCTCACCTCGCGTCAGGAGGTACGACAGCCTCCGGATCGCCGGGGCTGCGAAAAGCACGACCGGCAGCATGATGACCCAGGCGAAAACCCACGATCGGGCCCAATGGGTGACGAAAGTGCCGGTCGCAATGAAGGGGAAACTCGCGATCCCCGCCGCAATTGCGCATGTAAGCCCGGATTGAATCACGCCATAAACGAAATGGCTGAACCGGCGCGGTATTCTCAGCATATTCCACCTCTGAGAGACGACCCGGACAAGGCAAAGACCATGCCTGCGGCGACCCTCGATGTGAGCCCGCCGCAGGTGGACGCCTTTGGTCACCGCATCTCTAGCCAAAGCTCTGCAGCGCCGGAAACGCCTCCAGCAGCCAGATGCTGACGCCGGATACCGCGCCGGTGAGAAAACCGATGCCGGTGACGACCATCAGCACGCCCATCGCGCGCTCGACCGCGGGAAGATGCCGCTTCATCCGCGCAAACAGCGAGGAGAATTGCTCGACCATGAAAGCCGCGATCAGGAAGGGAATTCCGAGCCCCGCCGAATAGATCGCGAGCAGGCCCGCCCCCTTGGTCACCGTCGCCTCGGTGGCGGCGACCGACAGGATGGCGGCGAGGATCGGGCCGATGCAGGGCGTCCAGCCGAACGCAAAGGCGAGCCCCATCGCATAGGCGCCCCACAGACCTACCGGCTTCGGAATCGGCAGCCGCCCCTCCCGCATCAAAAATCCAATCCGCGTCAGGCCGAGAAAGTGCAGGCCCATGACCATGATGACGATGCCGGCGACGATGGAAAGCTCCGCCGACCAGGCGCGGATCAGGCCGCCGATCAGGGAGGCGCTGGCGCCGAGCGCCACGAACACGGTGGAGAAGCCGAGCACGAACATGCCGGCCGAAATCATCACCGCACGCTTCGAGGCCGTTTCCGTCTCGTCATTGGCGACATGCTCGATGGTCGCGCCGGTGAGGTAGATCAGATAGGGCGGCACCAGAGGCAGCACGCAGGGCGACATGAAGCTGACCAGACCGGCAATCAGCGCCGCGGGGATCGTGACATCTTGAATCATGCAGTCATTGCCATCGTTGCTGTCCGGCTGGTGGATTCGATCGGGAGGCCGGCCCATGTCTAGCATCTCCGTGACCGCCGGAACCGCACGAAAGCCGCTCTATCGCTCACTTTTCGTTCAGGTCCGGATCGCCCGGCTGCCGCGGGCGAAAATCCTCGATCAGGCGCAGCAGGACGCGCGCGCCGGCGTCGGCGTCGGCCGGATCGACGTGCTCGGCCGGATGATGGCTGACGCCGCCGCGGCAGCGCACGAACAGCATGGCCACATCGGCGATATCGATCATCGCCATGCCGTCGTGGCCGGCCCCGCTCGGCAGTTCGAACACCCGATAGCCCTCGCCTGCGATGGCCCCGGCCACCTGCTGCCTGAGCCAGGGGGCGCAGGGTACGGTGCGGTTCTCATGGGTCACATCGATCGCGGCAACCAGATTTCGCCGCCCGGCGATCGTCCTGATCCGATCGGTGATTTCGGCGACCGCGCCTGTGCGCTGCTGGTCCGATGCGGCGCGGACGTCGATCGTAAACACGGCCTTTCCGGGAACGACATTGGTCGCTCCCGGCATCGCGCTGATGGAGCCGACGGTGCCGACCAGCCCGGGCTCGGCCCGGCAACGGGCCTCGACGGCGAGAATGCATTCGGAGGCGCCCGCCAGCGCATCGCGCCGCAGCGCCATCGGCACCGTGCCGGCGTGGCCGGCCATGCCCGACAGCGCGACCGAAAGCCGGGTCGCGCCCGAGATCGCCGTCACCACCCCGACCGGCAGGCCCTGGTTTTCCAAAACCGGCCCCTGCTCGATATGCAGTTCGAGATAGCCGTGCAGCTCGCCTCGCCTCCGCGCCGCGGCACAAATGCGGCCGGGATCGAGGCCGAACCGCAGCAGGGCGTCGCGCATCGTGATGCCGCCCGTGTCCCTGGCCTCAAGCACACGATCGTCGAAGGTGCCGGCCACGGCGCGGCTGCCGAGCAGGGTCGATGCGAAGCGGACACCTTCCTCATCGGCAAAGCCGGTCACCTCGACCGCGAAGGGCAATCGCTTGCCGCGCCGGTTGAGATCTCCGACGCAGGAAATCGCGGTGACGAGCCCGAGCGGCCCGTCCCATTTGCCGGCGTCGCGCACGGTGTCGTAATGCGAGCCCAGCATCAGGCAGGGCAACCCCGCCTGCCCGCCTTCGTAGCGGCCGCAGACATTGCCGATGGCGTCGAGCTGCGCGGCCATGCCGGCGTCCTGCATCCACGCCAACAGCAGATCGGCCGCGGCGCGGTGCTCGGGGGTGAGAAAGATCCGCGTCAGATGACCGGAAGTCTCGGAGATCGCGCCGAGCGCGTCGATGCGGCGGACGATTTCCCGCCCGAGATCGCCGGCGCCGTCGGTTGCCTGCGCCATCACGGCGATCCGTATTCGAACATCGATTCGATATCGGCGTGGCGCCGTCCCAGCCAGGGCTGCGCGCCGAGCACATCGGACAAAAAGGCTTCCGAGGCGGGATCGCGGGGATAGGAGGCGTCAGCCATTCAAGCCGCCTCGAACCGGACCTTCTGCGCGCCCTTCCACAGCACGGTCTTGCCGAGCTCCGGCAGCCGGTCGAGCCCCGAGGTCAGGGTGATGAAATGGTTGCCGGCGAGCTGACCCATCTTGCTGGCGAAGTGCACCCCGCCATAGGCCAGCAGGATCTCGGTCTCGCTGATGCCGCCGGGATAGAGGATGATCTGGCCCGGCGCGGGATAGCTGGTGTGGTTTTCATAGCCGACGCCGAAGTCGAGATCGCCGAGCGGAAGCCACACCGCCTCGCCGCTCCAGCGCACATGCACCATCCGGCTTTCGAACGGCATCGCGCGGCGGAACGCGGCGCAGGTCTTCGGCGCCAGTTGTTCCTCGAAACGCGCGTCGAACGTGAAGTCGCCGGCGCGGACAATGAGTTGGCTCATGGGATGGCTTTCCTGCTCCTCGAGGTGAGGATCAGTGCTCCTCGAGGTGGGGATCAGATTGCAGCCACCGCGCCATCAGGCAAGATTATTTTTGTCGCGGCAAATGCCGAAGACAACGCCGTCCCGGGCGCAGCGTCGAAAAATCCGGGTGAGGCTTCGAAAGCGCGCGGCTATTTCACCAGCTTCAGCACGGCCCGCCGGCGCTGGCCGGCGGTCGATTTCGGATCGTTCGACCGTTCCGCCGCGTCGTCATCCGGCGTCATCGCATCGCACAGGGCTTTCAGATCCGAATCCGGAATCTTGCTGAGGTCGATCCGGAGGTCGAGAATCGCCAGCGACACCAGCTTGGCCGTCTCCGGACGGCCGCCCTTGACCAGCGCCGCCCGGCACTGCTCCAGCGTTGCAAGAATCGAATGCAGTCGTTCTTCCGAATTAGCCACCAGCGTTCTTTCCGTAACCGAGCTTGCGAGGTAGAGCGGAGGCGATCCAGTCGGTCGTTTCATACACCTCTCCATAAAGTCCCGATATTCGCGATACGGCCCGATGGACGTCATCCGCCGACATGTCGTCGAGAGCATGGCCGGCCGACGCGGCCCACAGAAAAGTAACCTCGTGGTTGTGGTGGAAGGCCAGCCGCCGCGGCTTCGCCAGGTACTCCTGCAGCATATCCACAAAGACGACGATTGGGGCGCTGGAGCAGTTGGCTAAGGTCCGCAGGCTGACCGCTGACGTCATTTGGGGCCCCTTTTCAGGTCCGAACGCCAGCCTGACGGTATCAGGGGGTTCCGGAGGGGGGGCCTGCGGGGTCCGGAGGGGGGCCTGCGGGGTAAGCATAGGCGTCGGAATCCGGAGACTGAAACCCGCAGTGGTTGTACTTTCGGGCATATTCTGCCAAGTTTAGCGCGCAGAAAGGACGATGTATGCGTCTGGTCGTGGAAAGGGGCGTTCCGCAGGAGGAACGCCAAAAGGTCGCGATAGGCAGTCTCACCGACTGGGACGCCGCCAGGGTTTTCCTGGAGGTGGTCCGCTGCGGCAGCTTCAGGTCCGCGGCCGAGCGGCTCGACCTGTCCATCAACGTCGTGCGCCGGCGCATCGACGATTTCGAGCGCCAGGTCGGCGCCACCCTGTTCACGCGCGACGTTCACGGCACAAGGCTGACCGACGAAGGCTCGCTGGTCGTCTCCGCGGTGGAACGCATGGAGGCCGCGTCGTTCGACCTGCTGCGCGCCGGCAATTCCGTCACCAATACACTGTCGGGCGAAGTCCGCGTTGCCGTCACCGAGGGACTCGGCACCTTCTGGCTGGCCCCGCGCCTGGTCGAATTCCAGCAATCGTTCCCGAACATCCGGGTCGATCTGCACTGCGCGATGCGATCCGCCGACGTGTCGCGGCATGAGGCCGACATTGCGATCCATTTGTCGCGGCCGGCCGCGCTCGACGTCAAGCTGGTCCGGCTCGGCCGCATGCACCTGATGTTCTTTGCCGGCGAGAAATACATCGAGAGATTCGGCGCGCCGAAGACCACGGAAGAGCTGGTCAAGCACCGGCTGGTGATGCAGGTCGCCGATGAGATCGCCGCCAAGGAGACGTTCGAAAGCTGGTTTCCCGGCTATTCGCAGCGGGACTTGCTGGTGATGAAAACCAACGTCAGCAGCGCCCACTACTGGGCCGTCGCCAACGGCGCGGGGATCGGCGTGTTTCCGACCTACGGCTACGCACTCGGCGGCAAGATCGTGCCGCTCGAGATTCCGTTGCGCCAGCCGTTCGACATCTGGCTCTCCTACCATCCCGGCAGCGGCCGCATCCCCCGGGTGCGGCGGATGATCGACTGGCTGGTGGAGGCTTTCAATCCCGTGAGATTCCCGTGGTTCAAGGACGAGTTCGTCCATCCATGCGAATTCAACGCGGTATACAAGGGTGAATCCCTGACCCATTTATTCGGGGGCTTCTCGACCGACGAAGGACGGTAAAGGCAGGATGATGAAATCAGCAGCGAAGAAAATGAAGCAGCGCAGTGCTGGAAAACCCGACATCGAATTGGGCAAACGAATCCGGCTGCGGCGCGTTGAGCAGAAGATCTCGCAGGCGGAACTTGGCGACAAACTCGGCGTCAGCTTCCAACAGGTGCAGAAGTACGAGAAGGGCGTCAATCGTGTCGGCGCCGCCCGTCTTCAAGCCATCGCCACTGCGCTCGATGTCCCCGTCACCTTCTTCTATGACGGCGACGGCAAGGCGCGGGAGGTCGAAAGCCTGCTGTTCCTCGACAGCGCGTTCAGCCTCCGGTTGCTCCGGGCTTACAGCAAGATCAAGGACCAGACCGTGCAGCGTCAGCTGGTGTCCTTGATGGAATCGATCGCCGCGAACGAAGACTAGAGCCGTTGCGACCCCTCGGGGTTCCCTTGGAGTTCTCCCTGGGGTTTGCAGCGCGAGCTTTCGATTCGCAGCACTGCGGATACGTTCGATCGGCGCAAGCGGATCGGCCGGCAAACCATCGACGCGCCAGGCCGCATGCGGGTCCGGGCGCGACAGGACGAGCCCGACGCCATGGCAAGCGGCGCTGTTGCGGGCCGCAGCCTCGAGCAAGCCGATTGCCGATCCGGCGAAGCGTGACAAGCTGACGATGATTGCGCTCTGACGATTGCGCGCTGGAGCCGCTCTCCCCGGTCCGGCCGGGGAGAGACACTGCGGCCGAATGCTCGGCTAAATTACCGGCGCGTCCGGCTTCCACGCGGGCGACGACCGGCCCTTTCCTCACGTCCTGAGGCCGGACCACCTCGATACTTCACGAAAGCGCACCGATGCTGGACGCCCCCAAGACAACAGAAAAATCCTTTGCCGACGGCAAGATCCTGCAGAGCGTCAGCGACGGCGTCGGCGTCATCACCTTCAACAATCCGGAAAAGCGCAACGCCATGTCGCTCGACATGTGGGAAGGGCTCGGCCACGCGCTGGTCGAATTGCGCGACGATCCCGAGGTGCGCGTGGTGATCATGGTCGGCGCCGGCGACAAGGCGTTCGTCTCCGGCGCCGATATCAGCCAGTTCGAGAAGACCCGCCACAACGCCGAGGCAGGGGAAGAATATGCCAAGAAGAGCGCCGCGCAGCGCGCGCTGCTGGCGGATTATCCGAAGCCGACGATCGCCTGCATCCGCGGCTTCTGCCTCGGCGGCGGCATGCAGGTGGCGATGCTCGCCGATATCCGCATCGCTTCCGACTACAGCCAGTTCGGCATTCCCGCCGCCAGGCTCGGCATCGCCTATGGCTATGACGGCCTGAAGCATCTGGTGTCGCTGGTCGGCCCGTCCTGGGCGCGGCTGTTGATGTATACGGGGATGCGGATCGATTCCGCAGAGGCGCTGCGGATCGGGCTGGTCGACCGCGTGATATCGGACATCGAGCTGTGGGACGCGACGCTGGAGATCGCCCGCACCATCTCGGCCAACGCCCCGCTCGCCATTCAGGCCGCCAAGATCACCATCGCGCAGGTCTTGAAAGACGAAAGCAAGCGCGACATGAACGCGATCAAGAAGATCGGCAACGCCTGCATGGACTCGGAAGATTTCCGCGAAGGAAGGCAGGCGTTCATGGAGAAGCGCAAGCCGCAGTTCAAGGGAAGGTAGCGGGCGCTGTGCTGCGGGCCAGCATGTCAACAAAACTGCTTGATCGGTGGGTGATACCCATACGCTGCTTAAGTCGATAATCCTTGCAGACCGTACAATTTAGAGCTTCATTTCCCTGATAGCGACAGAATAAGCACACCTCCAACAAGTAGGCCATTATGGTCTGGGCTACGCCTGAATATCCAAAACGCTGGGTCAACGATGCTGGCTCGGTAATCGCTGATTACTCTAGCGGAAGCTTCGACGACCACTTGGCGTATCTAGACGCCCTCGACATCGTGAACAATTGGAGATCTTCTCATAACTTCCCATTGAATACGTTTCACGTAGGACTCAAGCGGCGAGGCAAGCTGATCGACAGGGGCATAATAACAGCACAGCGGATCAAGCGCCTATCTTCTATAGAAGCAAAATTGTCGCGCTTCAAAACAATGACCCTATCGCAGATGCAGGATATAGGCGGATGCCGGGCAATTATGCGCTCAGCAGCAAGCGTCAAACAACTCTGCGAAGCCTATGCCTCAAGCGAAATAAAGCACGAACTAGCAGCGAATGATGATTATATCGCATCCCCGAAAGAATCTGGTTACCGAGGAACACACCTTGTCTATAAGTATTTCTCCGACAGAAAGACCGATTACAATACGTTAAAGATTGAAATCCAGATTCGGTCGCAGCTCCAACATGCGTGGGCGACCGCCGTGGAGACGGTTGGAACCCTTCAACAGCAAGCACTCAAATCCAGCCAAGGCGAAAGAGACTGGCTAAGATTTTTTGCACTTGCAAGCAGCGCCTTCGCATTTCGCGAAGGAACAGCTCCCGTGCCTGGAACGCCCGTTCGTTATCGCGATTTGATCGCTGAACTTCGCGATTTCGCAAGAAGCTTGGACTTGGAGAAGCGGCTGCAGGCTTATGGCCATGCAATGAGATTTCTTTCTAACCCTCAGCATGGGCGAAGCGATAATCATTACTTCTTGCTGGAGATGAATCCTGCCCAGATGTCCATCCAGGTGACCACTTTCAAATTTAGCGAATCTACGATTGCCAATCAAAAGTACTTGGAGGTCGAAAAGAAGCTAAAAAATACTGCGGGAGCCGAGGCAGTTCTTGTTTCAGTCGACTCACTGGACGCAGTTCGTAAGGCGTATCCGAACTATTTCCTAGACACCGGAGTGTTTGTTCAACTTATCAGGGACACGACCAAGAGACTCTCGCGCCCCAAGCTAATCCAACGATCACCAAACCAACTGCAATTAGACCTGTTTTGAGTTGGAGGCATCCACTCATGCTTCGTTACCAGCATGTCACCTTCTGGCCCTTGACGACGCGAAGCGTTTCGCGAAGCGCTCGACCCATCCTGCGATCGGCTGCAGCTGTGTGACTACCCGACGGGCAAATCAGTTCGCCTTGCGATTGCGGCGTGTCCAGTCCCTTTGCGAAAAAGATTTCGCTTAACCCGTCGGGCAAATCACTTTTACAGAGTCGCCCGTCCCGTCCACAGAGGGGCGTTGCGCAACGTCAACGACGCGGAAGGGGATGCGGTGGACGCGGATGGCGCTCCTGACGAGGGCGCTTGAAGCGGACGGCGAAGTCGTGTGGTCCTGACACCCCGACGCTGGTGTCAAGTTCTTGAGAAGCAAGCTTCTCAGGGGCGACGGTGGCAAGAAAGCCCGGTCGCCGGGGAGATCACGTATAAGCCGTAAACCATTGCGTGGGGAATGCCGGGTGATTCCGGTGTGACCTGACTAACGCGTGTGCGTTCTACCTACTACCATTGCACGCGCGGCTATCGGGCGCATCGGGCGCCCGGCATTCCCTGCGCCCTCTAAATGGGGGGTAAGGAAATCGATGGCAAAGCTCGGGCGCCTTGCGCCGCGAGATCGTGAAGCTGTGTGTTCGAGCGTGAACCTGCCGGCGATGGCGCACCACACTCTCCGTTGTCATCGCCCGGCTCGACCGGGCGACCCAGCATTCCAGAGACGGTCATGTTCAATCGAGAAGCCGCGGCGTACTGGATCGCCCGGTCGAGCCGGGCGAAGACGGGCTGTGGCGAGGCGACGCCCCTCACTCATCTTTTTTCTTTTCCAGGCACGGGATCGTTTGCCGGCTATGTGGGCCCCCGCCTACAGCGCCTCGATCACCGCCTTCGCGATTTCCGCGGTGCCGTTGCTGCCGCCGAATTCCATCGGCTTGATTCCTCCCGCATAGACCTTGTCGACGGCGCGCTCGATGCTTTCAGCGGCCTCGGCGGCGGCCTCGATGCCGTGCTTGTCGGCGAGCCAGTCCAGCATCATCGCGGTGGACAGGATCATCCCGGTGGGGTTGGCTTTGCCCTGCCCCATGATGTCGGGCGCGGTGCCGTGGCAGGGCTGGAACACGGCGTGGCGGTCGCCGATGTCGGCCGACGGCGCCATGCCCATGCCACCGATCAGGCCGGCGGTCAGGTCGGAGAGAATGTCGCCGAACATGTTTTCCGTCACCATGACGTCGAAGTCCCAGGGCCGCTTCACCAGCAGCGCCGAGCAGGCGTCGACATACATGCGATCGGCCTTGACCCCGGGGTGACGCTTGGCGGCTTCGTCGAACATCCCGCGGAAGAAGGCGAACGCCTTGAACACGTTGGCCTTGTCGACGCAGGCCAGTGCGCCGGGCTTGCCGCGCGCCTTGCGGCGTTCGGCGAAGCGGAAGGAGAACTCGAACAGCCGCTCCGAGGTTTTTCGCGTGATCACCAGCGTCTCGCGCGCCTCGCTGTCGGTGACGACGCCCTTGCCCATCGAGGCGAACAGCCCCTCGGTGGATTCCCGGATCACGATGAGATCGATGCCGCGCGTATCCGCGCCGACGATCGGGCTCGGCACGCCGGGAACGAGCCGTGCCGGCCGCACCCCGGCATAGAGATCGAAATGAACGCGCAGCTCGATCTGCGGCGCTATCTCGGTGTTGTCGGGGTAGCGCACCGACGGCAGGCCGCAGGCGCCGAGCAGGACGGCGTCGGCCTCGTCGCACAGCCGCACGGTAGAGTCCGGCATCGACTTGCCGGTCTCGCGATAATGGTTGGCGCCGGCCGGCGCGTCGGTGAAGCGGAATTTGAGATCCGACTTCGACTCGATCTTGCGCAGCACTTCCAGCGCCGGAGCCATCACTTCAGGGCCGATACCGTCGCCGGCAAGCACGGCGATGTGGAGCGCGTCGTTGGCGGACATGGGGTTTCCTCAGAATTACGAGTGTCGGTGGCCTCATGGTTCGAGACACGCGCCGTTGCCGCGCTCCTCACCATGAGGGTGATGGACCTCATCCTGAGGAGCGACCATTTGGCCGCGTCTCGAAGGATGAAGCCACCGTACTTGAAATGTCCCCTACGGCGTCAATACCGCGCGGCCGACCAGCCGGCCCTTCTGCAGGTCGACCAGCGCATCATTGGCCCTGGCGAGCGGCATCGGGGTCACCGGGATCGGCGGCACTTTCTTGTCGCGTACGAGATCGAGCAGTTCCTGGGTCTCGCGGAGGTTACCGACATAACTGCCCTGGATGGTGATCGCCTTGATCGGAATCAGCGGCAGCGCAAAGGTGGCGCCGCCGCCGAACAGGCCGACGATGACGAGCTTGCCGCCCTTGCTCAGGCAGTCGAAGCCGAGCTGCGTGGTCTTGGCGTTGCCGACGAGATCAATCACCGCCCGGATCGGGCCGCCGGCCTTTTGCGCGAGCTGCTCCAGCGCGTCGGGCGCGCCACCATCGACGGTCGCGAGCGCGCCGGCCTTCTCGGCGGCTTCGCGCTTGCGCGCATCGATGTCGACGACGATGGCGCCCTTGCCGCCCATCGCCTTCAACAGCGACAGCGCCATCAGGCCGAGACCGCCGGCGCCGATGATGACGATCGGCGTGTTGAAATCCTTCTCCACCTTCTTCAGCGCGCTGTAGGTGGTGACGCCCGAGCAGGCGTAAGGCGCCGCGGTGACGGGATCGAGCCCCTTCAAATTGAGCAGATATTTCGGATGCGGCACCGTCATGTGATCGGCATAGCCGCCGTCGCAGTAGACGCCGAGCGAATTCGGCTTCAGGCACATATTCTCGTCGCCGGCGAGGCAGGTTTCGCATTTGCCGCAGCCGAGCCAGGGATAGACCAGCGCGACATCGCCTACCTTGAGGCCTGCGGTGTCGGCCTTGGCATCCGGCCCGAACGCCACCACCTCGCCGACGGTCTCATGTCCCATCGTGCGCGGCAGCGACACGCCGCGATCCCTGAGCGACAGCGGCTTGCGGCCGTGGCCGAGATCGTAGCCGCCTTCCCAGATGTGCAGGTCGCTGTGGCAGACGCCGGCCGCCTTCACCTTGACCAGGACCTGCGTGCCGGATGGTTGCGGCGTCGGCTGGTCCACTTCCTTCAAGGGGGCGTTGAAATCGGCAACCTGGAAACTCTTCATCGCGTCTCTCCCGATGGTTCTTGCTTTTGGCCTGATAGCATGGCGTTTTCGAGCGAAGTGGGCACCGGTTCGCGCTGGGAAAACGCATCAAAACAAAATGCTTCGACCGTTGTTAGACGCTTAGTCCGCCCCGATCAATGGATGATGGCAGGCCACGAACTGGCGTGCGGCCACCTCGCGAAGTTCCGGGACCTCAATGCTGCAGCGCTGGTCCGCCCGCGGGCAACGGGTGCGAAAACGGCAGCCGGAAGGCGGCGCAATCGGCGACGGCGGCTCGCCGACCGCCACGCTTTCGGCCGGGCGGACGTCGGGATCCGGCACCGGGATCGCTTCGAGCAGCAGCGCGGTATAGGGATGCGCGGGCTGGGCGAACAACTGCTCGGACGGGCCGACCTCGCAGAGCCGGCCGAGATACATCACCGCCACCCGGTCGCTGACCGCTTTCACGACCGCGAGATCGTGGGCGATGAACAGCAGCGTCAGCCCGAACCGCGCCTTCATGTCTTCCAGCAGATTCAGGATCTGGGCACGGATCGACACGTCGAGCGCCGACACCGGCTCGTCGCAGATGATGAATTCGGGATTGAGCACCAGTGCACGCGCGATGCAGATGCGCTGGCATTGTCCGCCGGAAAATTCGTGCGGCAGCCGTCCCATCACCAGATTGGGATCGAGGCCGACCGCGCCGAGCACGTCGCACACCATCTGGTGGCGCTTCTCCGGATCCTTAACGCCCGCGATCACCAGCGGCTCGGCGACGATATCGCCGATCCGCCGCCGCGGATTGAGCGAGGCGATCGGATCCTGGAAGATCAGTTGCACGCGCTGGCGCATCTTGCGCAAGGCATCGCCATGCATCGCGGTGAGATCATGGCCGTCGAACAGGACGCGGCCGGATTGAGCCCTGCGCAACTGCAGCACCGCGCGGCCGAGCGTCGACTTGCCGCAGCCGGATTCGCCGACCAGGCCAAGCGTCTCTCCGCGCGCGACTTCGAGACTGACGTCCGACACCGCGTGGACGACGTGGCCGCCGACCGCATATTCGACGACCAGATGCTCGACCTTGAGCAGCGGATCGCGCGAAAGGGACTCCTTGCTTTCCTGCATCACACGCCAGCTCCTGCCGGCGCCAGAATCGGGTGGAAGCAGGCGAATTGGTGGTCGGGAGTTTCCGCAACCGTGAGCCGGGGTTTCTCCTGATGACAGAGCCCGGCGGCATAGCGGCAACGCGGCGAGAACGAGCAGCCCTTGATCGGCCGGGTCGGGTCCGGCGGACGTCCGGAAATCGCCGGCAGCGGCGTATGCGGCGCGGTATCGAGCTTCGGGATCGCCGCCAGCAGCGCCTCGGTGTAGGGCATGTGCATCTTCTTGAACAGGTCGGGCGTCGGCGCGCGCTCGACGACGCGGCCGGCATACATCACCGCGACCTCGTCGGTGCGGCCGGCCACCACGCCGAGGTCATGGGTGATGATGATCATCGCCATGTGGCGGCGGCGCTGCTCGCGCGCCAGGAGATCGAGGATCTGCGCCTGGATGGTGACGTCGAGCGCGGTGGTCGGCTCGTCGGCGATCAACAGCTTCGGTTCGCAGGACAGCGCGATCGCAATCGCCACCCGCTGCCGCATGCCGCCGGAGAGCTGATGCGGGTATTGCATCAGTCGCTGTTCCGGCGCGGGGATGCCGACCGCCGCGAGCAACTCGATGCTGCGCATTTTCGCGGCCTGGCCATCGAGTTCGAGATGCTCCTGCAGCGTCTCGATCAGTTGCGTGCCGATGGTCAGCACCGGATTGAGCGAGGTCATCGGGTCCTGGAAGACCACCGCGAGCGACCGTCCACGCAGCTTGCGCAGGCGTTCGGGATCCATGCCCACGAGGTTCTGCCCGTCGAACATCACGCGGCCGGAAAGCTTTGCCTTCTTCGGCAGCAGTTGCAGGATAGCGCGCGACAGCATGGTCTTGCCGCAACCGGATTCGCCGACGATACCCAGCGTCCGCCCGGCGCCGACCACGAGGTCGACCTGATCCACGGCGCGAAGATTGCCGCGCGGCGTCGGCAGATCGACCGCAACCCCCTCGACCGAAAGCAGCACGGATCCGGTCACAGCGCGCCCTGCCGCGGATCGGTCAGGGCGCGCAGCGTGTCGCCGATCAGGTTGAAGGCAAGCACGGTCAGGAACATCGCGATCGCAGGAATGAAGGCGAGCCTGGGCGCCATCTCGAGACTTTGGCGCCCCTCCCCGATCATGCTGCCCCAGCTCGATATCGGCGGCGGCACGCCGAGGCCGAGGAACGACAGCGCCCCTTCCACCACGATGGTGACGGCGACACCGAGCAGAAAGAACGCCAGCAGCGGCAGCATGACATTGGGCAACAGCTCGCGCAGCAGGATGCGCGCATGCGTCGCGCCGAGCGCCTGCGCCGCGATCACGAATTCGCGCCGCGCCAGCGTGAGCGTGGTGGCGCGCGCCACCCGCATGAAGGCAGGAATACCGAGCACGCCCAGAATAAAGGTGAGGTTCAGGATTGATTGTCCGAGATAGGCGGTCACGGCCAGCGCCAGGATCAACGGCGGAAACGCCAGCAGCACGTCCATGCTGCCGACCACCAGCGACTCGAACCGGCCGCGGAAATAGCCCGCCAGCATTCCGAGCGCGCCGCCGAGCGTGAGCCCGATGATCGGTGCACAAATCCCTACGACCAGCGATATCCGCGCTCCATGGATCACCCGGGACAATTCATCCCGGCCAAGGCCGTCGGTGCCCAACCAGTGGGCCATCGAGAACGGCGCGCGCTTCTCCAGCATGTCCATGTCGGTCGGGCTCGGCAACGGCAGCACATCGGCGAATATCGCCACTGCAAACACGAAGATCACCCAGCCGATCGCGATCCAGAATAGCGGTCCGAGCCGGCGGCCCCGCCGCGTCGGCGCTTGTGCAACATCCTGGTCGATGCTGAGTTCAAGCGTGGCCATGACGGATCCTTGGATCGAGAGCGGCGTAGAGCATATCGACGATGAAGTTCAGCAGCACGAATCCTGCTCCAACCAGCAACACCACGCCCTGCAGGATGATGAGGTCGCGGGTGGCGATCGCGCCGACGAGAAGCCGGCCGATTCCCGGCAGCGCAAAAATCGTCTCCACGATCACGGCGCCACCGATCAATCGTCCAATGTTGATTCCGGTGATCGTGACCAGCGTGAGCGACGAGGGCTTGAGCGCATGCACGAACAGGATGCGCGACGCCTTCAATCCCTTGGCCTTGGCCAGCGCGATATAGTCCTCCTGCAGGGTCGCGATCATGTCGGAACGCAGCACACGCATGATCCCCGGCCACTCGGCGAGCGCCAGCGTCAAGGCCGGCAACACCATGAAGCGCAGATTCGCGGCCGGATCCTCGCCGAACGGGACATATCCGGTCGCCGGCAGCCAGCGAAGCTCGACCGCGAACAGATAGATCAGCAGGATCGCCGACAGGAAGGTCGGCACCGACAGCATGCCGAAGGCGGTGCCGGTCATGAAGCGATCGAAGGGGCCGCCGCTGCGCGCCGCGCAAACAATCGCCAGCGGAATGCCGATCGCGAGGCACATGATCTCGGCCAGGATCATCAGTTCGAACGAGATCGGAAGCCGCTCGGACACCGCCTGCAACACGGTTTGCCCGGTGCGGAACGACCGGCCGAAGTCACCCTGCAGGACGTGACCGAGCCAGCCGAAATAGCGGATCCAGATCGGTTGATCCAACCCCATGTCGCGGCGCAACGCCGCGACCGTTTCCGGTGTCGCCTGATCGCCGAGGATCGTGTAGGCGAGATCGCCCGGCAGAAGCGAGGCGATCAGGAATGTCAGCAGCGACACCGCGATCAGGACCGGTACCAGGTACAGGAACTTTCGCGCGACAAAGAACAGCATACGGAGTTAATCCAGCCAGACGCGGGATACGTCGATCACTCCGCTGTACATCTTCGGCAGGCCTTTCACCTTCGCACTCGACATCGCGTAATAGGTGTTCTGGAAGGTCCAGAACCAGAGCGCCTGCTGGTTGATGTGCCGGCTGATCGCGCAGTAATCCTCGATCCGCTTGTCCTGATCGGCAGTGACCCGCGCATGCTCGAGCAGTTTGTCGAGCTCCGGATTCGAGTAGTTGGCCAGCGCGACCGGGCTGCCGGTGTGGAAATTGGCATACATCTGGACGTCGGGATCAGCGAGATCGATGATCCGCCACCCTATCACCTGGAACTGGCGCATGAAGGCGCGTGGAGGGAACGTGGCCTGGTCGACCTGTTCGATCTCCATATTGGCGCCGGCCTGCTTCCAGAATTGCTGCAAAACCTGACCGCCGGCACGTCCGCGCGGCGTTGCGGTGAAGAGCATCTTGAAATCGACCGGCTTGCCGTAGTCCTTGATCAGCGCCTTGGCCTTTTCAAGGTCGTAGGGCAGCGCGCCGTCATCCTTGCACTTCACCCACGAGCCGTCGCCATAGGGGTTGGAGGCCGGCCGGGCGAGGCCATTGGTGAGCGCCTGCGACATCTTCTTGCGATCAAGCGCCATCACCAGCGCCTGGCGCACGCGGACATCGTCCAACGGCGCGACCTTGGTGTTGAAAGCGGCGACCGCGGCGCCGGAGCCCGCATAGGTATGCACCTTCAGCTTCGGATCCTTTTCCGCCCGCTGAATATTGTCGGCGTCGTACTCATCATCCCAGACGATATCGGCCTCACCCGACTGCAGACTGGCAAAGCGCGACTGCGCATCCGGCAGCGGCTTCAGAATGATCCGGTCAAGATAGATACGGCCCTTGTCCCAGTAGTCCGGATTCCTTTCCAGCACCATGCGGTCGCCAGCGATCCATGACTTCGGGATATAGGGACCGGTACCGACGGGATTGCGGTTGTAGTCGGCGCCCTTGGTCTTCCACGCCGTCGGCGACTGGACCACGAAGTTCGCACCGGGAGGCGAAACGATCGCGGGCAGATTTACCGACGGATCGTTCAGATTGAATACGACAGTCAGCTCGTCAGGCGCCTGCACATTGTTGATGAACGCGACGTAGAACGCGCATCGGCACTTGTTGGCCGGATCCTTCTGCCGGTCGTAATTCTCCTTGACCGCCTGGGCATTGAACGGCGTGCCATCATGGAACTTGACGCCGGGCCGCAGCTTGAACGTCCAGGTCTTGAAATCGTCCGAGTGCGTCCAGGACAGCGCCAGCTTCGGCTGCGCCACGCCCTTGTCGTCGAGATAGGTGAGCGTGTCGAAGATCGCCGCGGCCGCCGATCCCGCGGCCGTATCGAACACGCCGACCTTCAGCGGATCGAAACCGGGAATATCGAGCTCGAGCCCCATGGTGATGCTGCCGCCCTGCTTCTGGGCGCTGGCGGGGCTTGCAGCCAAGGCAATGCCAAATGCCGCCACATGAAATATCTGCGCAAGCGTGCGCACGCGGATTGCCGCTGTCATTGGTGCTCCCTCCAAGATGCCGAACGTCCGGTATTCCGGATCGTCGATGACTGCGCGGCAGATTGGCTGGAATCGCAGGCGGCGGCAAGTCCGCATCATGGGCGCTGGATGAAAAGCCGCAGGTCCTTGGGGCGACGCGTTGCGTCAGCCCGGTACAGCCATCCGCCGCTTCCCCGTGAAGGCCGCAATTTCATCTTCCGACAGACCGGTCTCGCGGAGATAGGCGACCGTGTGTTCGCCCAGGGTCGCCATCCGCTTCGCCGCCGAGACCTTGGCTCCGGACATGCGGAACGGCAGGTTGAGAACCTTGAACGTGCCGCCGCCATCCTGCACCTCGGCCAAAGCGCCGCGATGCGCGATCTGCGGATCGCTCAGGGCTTCGTTCACCGTGCGGTAGGCCGAACTGGGAACGCCCTCGCCGTTCAGCGCGGCGAGGCATTTTTCGGTCGTCACCGACTGCGACCAGGCTTCGACGCCGTTGATCAGGTCCGCCCAGTTGTCGCGGCGATCGGCATAGACGGCGAAACGCGGATCGGTGACCCACTCCGGATGGCCGATCACCTTCATCAGGCCCTGAAAGGTCTTCTCGCTGGCGACGGCCACCATCACGTAGCCGTCCGCGGTGGCGATCGGCCCGAACATCGGACGCTGGGTCGGCTTCACCTCGAATTGCGACCACTGCAATTCATTGAGCGTCAGGCTCAACATCGATTCCAGCATCGAGACGTCGATGTGCTGGCCGTGCTGCGTGAGGTGGCGCTGATACAATGCCGCCGAAATGGCGCCGAAGGCATAGACGCCGGTGAGCACGTCGGCGTGATAGATCCCGCAATAGTCCGGCCGGCTTCGTCCGGGTTGATAGGCCAGGTGGGCCATGTCGTAACCCGAGGCGGCATGGATCACCGGCGCGTAGGCCGGCAGTTCGGCCGACGGCCCGGTCTGGCCGTATCCGGAGATCGAACAATAGATCAGCTTCGGATTGAGCGATTGCAGCGAGTCGTAATCCAGCTTCAGCCGCCGCATCACACCGGGACGAAAGTTCTCGACGAGCACGTCGGTGCTCGCGATCAGCCGGCGAACGACCTCGATCCCTTCAGGCGACTTCAGATCGAGCACGAGGCTGTTCTTGCCGATATTGAGCTGGCCGAAGGCGGTGCTGCACATGTTGCGGACCGGCGGACGGGTACGCATCGTCTCGCCCTCGGCGGTCTCGATCTTGATGACCTCCGCCCCCATGTCGGCCAGCATCCGCGTGCAATGCGGGCCGGCAATGGTGGTCGAAAAATCGAGTACGCGCAGGCCATGGAAGCTCTTTGTCAAATTACCCTCATCGCGCTCAGCTACTGTCATAGCAAATTCCTCCCAGGCGCTGCCCGGCGCGGCGAGACCCTAAATTGCGCCGCCCGGCCTGGGAAGCGTTTCTCCCGGCACCTACAAATGCGAGCCGCTGCCGAAAAACTGGAACCGTTCTTGCATAGTCCAAGTTAGCGCTGGTACGAGGGCGTTTCTTGAGAGTCCTGTTCGCTACCACGGAGATGGATGACTTCGTCCGGGTGGGCGGGCTCGCGGCCGTTTCGGCGGCCCTGCCGCGGGCCTTGCGCTCCCTCAGCGACGTCCGGATCATCCTCCCCGGTTACCGGGACGTCGTCGAACAATTCCTGCACATCCAGATCGTCGGTCAGTGCGCCGCGCTGGCGGACATGCCGGCCTGCTCGCTGGGGCTGACTTCCACCCGGGATGGGCTGCCGGTCTACGTCCTGCTCTGCCCGCAACTTTATGACCGCCCCGGCAATCCCTATGGCGATATTTCGGGCCGGGATTGGCCGGACAACGACGTGCGGTTCGGGCGACTTGCCTCCGCCGCTGCGCAATTGGCGGCAGGCACGCTGGACAAGAATTGGGCAGCTGACCTGGTTCACGCCAATGACTGGCAGGCCGCGCTGGTGCCGGCCTATCTTGCCTGGAACGCGGTCAAGATCCCGACCATTCTGACCATCCACAATCTGGCCTATCAGGGACTGTTCCCGAAGGAGTCGTTGCGCCGGATCGGCGCTCCCGCAGACTCCTTCCATATCGATGGCCTCGAATTCTACGACAAGCTCTCCTTCCTCAAGGGCGGTCTGGTCTACGCGTCCCATCTGACGACCGTAAGCGAGACCTATGCGAAGGAGATCACCACTTCGGAACTCGGCTGCGGGCTCGAGGGCCTGCTTCGGCGGCGTTCTGAGGCCGCGCAATTGACGGGGATATTGAACGGCATCGACGAAAGCTGGGATCCCAGGGTTTGCGCGCAACTGGCGCAGCCGTTCGGCGCCGGCGATTGGGACGGCAAGCAGGCGAATGCCGATTACGTCCGCCAGCAGTTCGGCCTGGCGCTGTCGCGCGGTCCGATCTTCGGCCTCGTCGCCCGCCTCGTGCACCAGAAGGGCGTCGACCTCGTGCTGGCGGCAGCGGACGAGATCATCGAGGCCGGCGGCCAGATCATCGTCACCGGCAGCGGCGAACCCGATATCGAGCAGGCGCTGGTCGATGCGCATCGCCGCCGGCCGGATGCGATCGGCGTCGCCATCGGTTTCAACGACGGACAGGCCCGGCGGATTTTCGCCGGCAGCGATTTCACCCTGATGCCGTCGCGGTTCGAACCCTGCGGCCTGAGCCAGATGTATGCACAGCGGTTCGGATCGCTGCCGATCGGCCACCAGACCGGCGGCCTCGCCGAAACCATCAGGGACGGCGAGACCGGATTTCTGTTCGACCGGCCCTCGACCGAATCCTTTCTCGGCGGCATCAGGCGCGCGTTCGCGGCCTTCATGGCGAAGGACCGCCTCGATGCGATGCGCCGCAGCGCGATGTCGCGGTCGTTCAGCTGGGATATTTCGGCCGCCTGCTACGACGCGCTGTACCGGAAGGCGTTGTCGCCTTAGCCGTCATTCCGCGCCGCTGCTGGCAGGAATGGAACGGCATGACGGTCGCGGAGACCAAGTGGCGGCTGGGCAACCGGCTTCAGGCCTTCGAAGGCTTCGCCTCGGCCGGCGGCGGCTCCCGCGCCGGCTCGTCATCCGCGATGGCACGCCAGGCGGCGCCGTCGAGATCGTCATACTGTCCGCTCTTCAGCGACCAGAGAAAGGCGAGCAGGCCGACCAGCCCAAGCGCCAGTGCCAGCGGCACCAGAATCACGAGCACTTCCATCATGACCTCCCGTTCGCGACGCTGCGCGCGCGGAGCGCGTTCAGCATGACCAGGATCGAGGAGCCGGACATCGCCGCCGCCGCAATCAGCGGTGTCACCACCCCGCTGATGGCAATCGGCACCGCCAGGAAATTGTAACCGACCGCGAGCCAGAGGTTCTGCCGCATCAACAGCAGCGCCTTGCGCGAGAAGTCGATGGCCGCGACCACGGGGGCCAGCGGCTTGCCGAGAAAAACCAGATCGGCGGTCGCCTGACTGAGATGCGCGGCACTGATCGGCGACATCGAGACGTGCGCTGCCGCCAGCGCCGGCGCATCGTTCAGCCCGTCACCGACCATCATCACCCTGGAGCCCTGCCCCTTCAGTTCTTCGATGCGTGCGATCTTGTCGGCCGGCGTCACGCCCGCCCGCCAGTCGCTGACGCCAAGCGCGCGCGCCGCCGCCCGAACCGCGGGCTCGCGGTCGCCCGAAAGAATTTCAACCTTGACGTGGCGCTTCTGCAGCCCGGAGATCACGGCTTGCGCATCGGGGCGCAGGCCCTGCCGGACGCAGAACACGTATTTTGCATCGCCGTTGCTGAACGCCACGGCGGAGGCTTCCGGATCGAGGCGCAGGCTGTCCTCTGCCAGCTGCTCGGCCCCACAGAACGACGGCCGTCCGAGCCTGAGCTCCTTGCCGTTGAGCAGTGCGCGCACACCCTGGCCGGATTCCTCGACTGCACCGGCAAGCGGCGCTTTCGCCTCCGAGGCCCGCGCCACGGCAGCTGCGACCGGATGGTGGCTCGCAAGTGCAAGCTGCCCAGCAAGGCGGAACACGTCATCGGGAATGCCTGATGCGTTGACGACTTCGAGATCGGGCAGCGTCAGCGTTCCCGTCTTGTCAAAGATGACATGGTCGACATCGGCGAGCCGTTCGATGGAATCGCCGGAATTGAGCAGCACGCCGGCCCGGAACATGGCGCCGGACGCCACTGTCTGCACGGTGGGAATGGCAAGGCCAAGCGCACACGGACAGGTAATGATGAGAACCGCGACCCCGGTGACGATAGCGTCGTGCCAGCTCGCACCCGCCAGAACCCAACCGAGGATCGTCAGCAGCGCGGTGGCATGCACCACCGGCGCGTAAAGCCGCGATGCCCGGTCGGCGAGGCGCACGTAGCGCGAGCGGGCCTGCAGCGCGTTGTCGAGCAGCCGGGTGATCTCCGCCAGCAGCGTGCCTTCCGACGCGGCCGAAACGCGAACCCGCAAGGTTCCTGTCATGTTGAGGGAACCCGCATAGACCGAGGTGCCCTGCTCCGCATCGACGTGGCGGGTCTCTCCGGTAATCAGGCTCTGGTCGATTTCGGACCGGCCCTCGATGACCGTGCCGTCGACCGCGCAGCGCTCGCCCGGCCGCAGCAGCACGATATCGCCGGGATCGATCGCCGCTACAGGCACGACGGTGATCTCGTCGGCACCGACGAACTTGGTCGCGGTCTCGGCCTTCAGCGCGGCGAGGTTTCCCGCCACCGCCCGGGTCCGCCGCCGCATGCTCTGGTCGAGATAGCGCCCCACCAGCAGGAAGGTCAGCAGCATGATCGCCGCATCGAAATAGGCATGCTCGGCGTGGTTTGCCGTCTCCACCAGTGACATGCCGAGCGCGAGGATAACGCCGATCGAGATCGGCACGTCCATATTGACGTTGCCCGTGCGCAGTGCGCTCCAGGCCGATTTGAAGAAGGGCTGGCCGGCATAGGCCGCGGCTGGCAGCGCGATCAGCGCCGACAGCCAATGGAAGAAATCGCGCTGTTCGGGGATCATGTCGCTGACGTTGCCGGACCACACCGGAATCGACAGCATCATTACGTTCATGGTGGCGAACGCCGCGACACCGAGGCAGCGCAGCAGAAAGCGCGACTGTTCGGCTTCGGCCGCTTCCGCGCCTGCGGTTTCGAACGGATAGGCTTTGTATCCGAGTTCGGCGAGCCGGTCGATGAAACGGGCGGGATCGAGCGCGCCCTGCTTCCATTCCAGCGCCACGCGGCGGTCGGTCAGATTGACGCGCGCCAGCGTGACATCGGGTAACGCCGAAAGCCCGCGTTCGATCTTCGACATGCATCCGGCACAGCTGACGCCTTCCACAGCCAAATCGATATGTGAGAGACCCGAACCGGCGTCCTTCACATAATGCGAAAAATCCCGCGTCGCCTGCATGATGCGGTCTCCGTTAGTTCAGCAATACGCGGTTCTTCGAAAGGAACATCCGCCGTCCCGCCGCGTCGCCTTCGAGCACCAGATCCCATTGACCGGGCGCAATCGCCGCCGCGTTGCCGCGATAGATGCCGATCCCGGTTTCGGCGAGTTCCACCGGCTGATCGGCGCGGCGGTCGGTCGGCCGCTCGAAGCGCCCGAGGAATTTCAACCCGGTCATCGGCCGGCCATTGTTGTCCCGCGCCTCCACCAGCAGCATCGCGCCGCCGTTCGGACCGCGCTGGATCCGGGCGTCGACCTTCCAGTTGCGCGCGTTCTGATCGTGGGCGGCCATGATCTCCTTCTCGTAGGCGAGGCTCGCACTGTAGGCGCTGTCGACCTCGGTGCCGGGCAGCGTCTGGATCGCGAGCCGCATCATGATCATGTTGGCCCCGATCACCACGCCGAAGAATGCAAGGAGCATGACGAGCACCTTGCCCCCGGTCAGCGGCTTCGGCGAAACGGGCGGTCTGCTCATGGTAAACTTCCTTGCCATCACGGAGAGACGAAATTATCGGTCGCCGACGTCACCTCGCCGAGCCCGATATCGGTGACCCGGAACCGAACCGGAATCGATTTCTCGGGGTTGTTCTCGGCGGGTGCGGTAACCAGCAGCCGCAGTTCGGTGGTCTGATCCCGTCCGAGGATGATCATGGGACGGTCTGGAGTCACGGAATCGGCGCCGACGACATGAACGGTGGCATTGGTCGGGCCGTCGATGTCGATCGCAATCACCCGGTCGAAGCCGCGCTTGTTCAAGAGCCGAACGGTATAGGCGTTGCGGATCGATCCGTCGCTCAGTTTTATCGCGACCGGATTGCGGTCGTGCAATACGTTGATGTCGAGCAGCGACCGCGTCAACATGGCGTACAGCATGATCGCACCGACGGTAGCGATCATGGCGCTGTAGACGATGGTGCGCGGCCGGACGAAGCGGTAGATCGGCGGTTTGCCGGCCTGGCGCCGGTGGATGTTGATGTCGTTGTCGTATCCGATCAGACGGGTTTCCCTGCCTATCTTCTTCATCACGGTATCGCAGGCATCGATGCACAGGCCGCACTGGATGCACTCGAGCTGCGCGCCGTCGCGGATATCGATACCGGTGGGGCAGACGGCGACGCATTGATAGCAGTCGATGCAGTCGCCGACCGGCTGACCGAGCGCCCGCAAATCCTTTGCCTTCTTCAGTGAGGTCCGCTTTTCGCCCCGGTCGTATTTGTAGGTGACGTTCAGCGCCCATTCGTCGGTCAGCGCGGCCTGGATCCGCGGCCACGGGCACATGTAGACGCAGACCTGTTCGCGCATGAAACCGGCCAGCACATAGGTCGTCGCCGTCAGGATCGCGATCCAGATATAGGCCAGCATCGGCGCCTGGAAGAAGACGAGTTGCTTCACCAGCGTCGGCGCGTCGTTGAAATAGAGAACCCAGGCGCCGCCGGTCCACCAGGCGATCATCAGCCAGATTGCGTGCTTCAGCCCGATCTCGGCGAAACGCTGCAGCTTCATGGTGCCGCCCGCGGCGTCCTTGCGCATGCGCTCGCGCCGGTCCCCCTCGACCAGGCGTTCGACGGCGTAGAACAGATCAGTCCACACCGTCTGCGGGCAGAGATATCCGCACCAGATCCGGCCGCCCACCGAGTTCATCAGGAACAGGGTAATGGCAGCGACGATCAGCAGCCCGGTAAAATAGTATACCTCCTGCGGCCACAGCTCGATGAAGAAGAAGTAGAAGCGGCTGTTGGGAAGATCGACCAGTACCGCCTGATCCGGCGCGCCGAGGCCGCGGTTCCATCGCACGAACGGCAGCAGGTAATAGACCCCGAGGCAGAACGCCATCAGGCCCCATTTGATGCGGCGGAAGGTGCCGGAGACCTTTTGCGGGTAGACCTTCTTGCGCGCCGCATAGAGCGGCGCGTCGTCTTCGTATTGTTGCAACTCGGTCGGTGGAACAGGTTTGTTCATCGCAGGGATTTATCTCGCATTGTCGTTTGAACCTAGACTCAACTCCGCGTGCGGAGTTGATCCAGCTCAAACGATATCCAGGATTTCCCAGCCGAATCCTGGCTTATTGGCCCCCGCCAAGCGAGTGGACGTACACCGCCAAGGCCTTGATCGTGGAGGGGTCGAGACGCCCCACCCATGCGGGCATGACGCCGGCACGGCCGTTGCTGATGGTTTCGACCAGGGTGGCCTCGTCGGACCCATAGAGCCAGATCTTGTCGGTGAGATTCGGCGCACCGAGTTCCTGGTTGCCCTTGCCGGCGTCGCCGTGACAGGAGACGCAGTTGTCCGCGAAGATCTTGGCGCCTGCTTTGGCGTCATATCCCTTGCCGGTGGACAGCCCGGACAGCGAGCGGACGTAGTTGGCGACGGTGACGATCTCTTCCTTTTTCAGGACGCCGTCCTTGCCAAAGGCGAGCATGGCGCCTTCGTGAGCTTTGGCGTGCCCGGAGCGCGCGCCGTACTGAATCGTCTCCAGGATCTTGTCGAGCGAGCCGCCCCAGATCCACTCGTCGTCGTTCAGGTTGGGATAGCCCTTGGCGCCGGCGCCGCCGCTGCCGTGGCACGGCGCGCAATTGTCGCCAAACACCGTCTTGCCGCGGGCGCGGGCGAGCGCGAGCAACGCCGGATCCTTCTCGATTTCGACCAGCGACGCCGCCCCGAGCTTCACCATCTTGTCGCCGCGGATCTTTTCCAGGTTGGCGAGTTCGACGGCGACATCGGCCCGGGACGAGTACCCGAACAGACCGGTGGTGTGGCTCGCCACCAGCGGCCACGCCGGATAGACGATCCAGTAACCGATCGCCCAGACGATCGTGATGTAGAAGGTGATGACCCACCAGCGCGGCAGCGGGGTGTTCAGTTCCTTGATGCCGTCCCACTGATGACCCGTGGTCGCGGTACCGGTGACTTGGTCGATTTCATTGTGCTCAGCCATGTTCTATTCCTCCCGCAACGGCATTCTCGCCGCCTCGTCGAAAGTTGCCTTGTTGCGGGGCCAGAGTGCGTAAGTCACGATTGCGAGAAATATCCCGACGAACATCGGCGTCCAGAAGGTCGTGACGAAATCCGAGGTGATATTCTGGACCGTTAGGATTGCTTTCATCGTTTGAGCCTTCTCAGCGAAGATTTGCTTTTTCGTTGTAAAGCTTGAAGTCGACGAGGGTGCCGAGCATCTGCAGGTACGCGACCAGCGCGTCCATCTCGGTCGGAGCACCGCCCTTGCCGTCGAAGTTGCGAGCGACGGCCTTCGGATAGCGCTTGGTGAATGCTTCCACCCCGGCGTTGTCGGGATCGGCCTGCGCCTTCATATCGGCGGCGGCGTTGGCAACCTGGTCATCCGAATAGGGCACGCCGATGATGCGGTTGGTCCGCAGATGGTCTGCAATACCGGTGGCGTCGACTTCAGTCGCGGCCAGATAGGGATATCCGGGCATCACCGACTGCGGCACGATGGCACGCGGATTGACCAGATGCGTCACATGCCAGTCGTCGGAATATTTTGCGCCGACCCGGGCCAGATCGGGGCCGGTCCGCTTCGATCCCCACTGGAACGGATGGTCGTACATGCTCTCGGCCGCCAGCGAGAAGTGACCGTAACGCTCGACCTCATCGCGCAGCGGGCGGACCATCTGCGAGTGGCAGAGATAACAGCCCTCGCGGACGTAGATGTTGCGCCCCGCGAGCTCCAGCGGAGTGTACGGCCTGACGCCATCGACCACCTCGATCGTGCTCTTCAGGTAGAAGAGCGGGGTAATCTCGACCAGACCGCCAACCGCGATCATGGCAAGGATGCCTCCGATCAGAATGATCGAATTCTTTTCGAAAATTTGGTGTCGAGTCCAGAAAGACATTTAACCGCTCCTCATTCCGCCGGCTGAAGAGCGACGGGCGATTGCACTTCCGCCTCGCCGGCGCGCACCGTCATCCAGAGATTGTACGCCATGATCAGTGACCCGACCAGGAACAACGCTCCTCCAGCGGCGCGGATGATGTAGAATGGATGCATCGCTTCCACGGTCTCGATGAAGGAGTATTCGAGGAAGCCCAGCGACGTGTAGGCACGCCACATCAGACCCTGCAAGATCCCGGATACCCACATCGCGGAGATGTAGAGGACGATACCGATGGTCGCGACCCAGAAGTGCCAGTTCACGAGCTTGAGACTGTACAGCTTGCGATCCCATAGCCACGGAACCAAGCAGTAGAGCGCGCCGAACGAGACGAACCCAACCCAGCCCAGCGCACCCGAATGGACGTGACCGATAGTCCAATCAGTATAATGGCTGAGCGAGTTCACGACCTTGATCGACATCATCGGACCTTCGAACGTCGACATGCCGTAGAAGGCGACCGACACCACGAGCATGCGCAGCACTGGATCGGTGCGAAGCTTGTCCCAGGCACCCGACAGCGTCATCAGGCCGTTGATCATGCCGCCCCAGGAGGGCATCCAGAGCATGATCGAGAAGGTCATGCCCAGGGTCTGGGCCCAGTCGGGCAGCGCGGTGTAGTGCAGATGATGGGGACCGGCCCAGATGTAGAGGAAGATCAGCGCCCAGAAGTGAATGATCGACAGCCGGTACGAGTAGATCGGCCGCTCGGCGCGTTTCGGAACGAAGTAGTACATGATGGCGAGGAAGCCGGCGGTCAGGAAGAAGCCGACCGCATTATGGCCATACCACCACTGGAACATCGCATCCTGCACGCCGCCCCAGGCGATGTACGACTTGGAGCCGAACACCGACACCGGCAGCGGCGGATTGTTGCCGAGGTGGAGCACGGCGATCGTCACGATGAACGCCAGGTAGAACCAGTTGGCGACGAAGATATGCGGTTCCTTGCGCTTGATCAGCGTCACCAGGAACACCAGCAAGTACACGACCCAGACGATGGTCAGCCAGAGGTCGGCATACCACTCCGGCTCCGCGTACTCCTTGCCCTGCGTTACGCCGAGCAGATAGCCGGTCCCGGCGATCACGATGAAGAAGTTGTAGCCGAGCACCACGAACCACGGCGCGATGTAGCCGGCCAGCCGCACGCGCGAACTCTTCTGCACCACATAGAACGATGTCGCGAGCAGGACGTTGCCGCCGAATGCGAAGATCACGGCCGAGGTATGCAGCGGCCGCAGCCGGCCGAAGCTCGTCCACGGCAGATCGAAATTGAGCGCCGGCCACGCCAGCTGGGAAGCGATCAGCAACCCGACGGTGAATCCGGCAATGCCCCAGAATACCGCCATGAAGGAGGCGAACTTGATCGGGCCCAGATTGTAATTGGGCTTGCCGTTGATTTCCTGCGGCGGCAGCGTCGCCGGGCGATCGAAATAGCGGTTCAGAATCGCAAAGACCGCCGCGAGACTGGCGGCGGCACCGAGCGAGGCATGGAATGCGAAGGGAGCATCAAGGGCTTTCGCTGCGCCGATCATGCACAGAAAGGCGGTCGCTGCGAATACGACCGTCAAGCCACTTTCACCAATGGTCATCTTCTTCAAACTAGCGGCTTGGCTCATGTGGAATCTCTCTTGAGGACACGAATCTAACAACCACAATCGCGCCGGCGGCGATTTGATCGAGATCAATTTCGTTAAGTTTGGTGATCTTCATCGAGTCCAGCGACGCACGGCAGTCGCCTTTGGTCTAAGTATCAAGGACTCTGCGAGCCCTGAGCGTCCGCTCACTCAAGCGCCGCCGCCGGAGCAGGCCTCGAGCGCCCTGAGAATATCCTCACGGGAAATAATGCCAGCCAATCGATGGCCGCTGTCGATCGCGGGGACGCTCCTGAAGCGATGCTCGACCATCAGCTGCAGCACCCGCGTCAGTTTGGTGTCGGAGCGCACATAGATGAACTCCGACGTCATGATGTCGGCGACGGTTCGCTTCATCAAATCGTCGTAGCGCGGAACCATCTGGTTCGGCGTGAATGCAAAGCACTTCAGGAAATCGAACTTGGTGACGATGCCGATAATCTGCCCGTCCTCCTCGACCGGATAGGCGTTGAAATCGTCGCGCTCGAACAGATCGCCCAGTTCACGCACGCCGAGGTCGCGCGTCACCGTCCTGACATCGCGCGTCATGTGGCCGGCGACGGTTTCCTCGAGAAATTTGTACAAGGCGCAATCCTGTCGGTTCTGGCCGTTGCGCTATCGCCCTAGTGCGACAGCAGCACGCAACGGGTGGTCTGGGTAATGAGATGCTGCGTCATGCCGCCGAGAATCAGTTCGCGGAATCGCGAATGGCCATAGGCACCCGCGACGACAACACCGGCGCCGACATCGGCGGCTATTTCGTCGAGCCGATCGGTGGCGGCGCCGTGCTTCTCCGGCACCAGTTCGGTGGCGGTGACACCGTGGCGCACCAGCCATGCCACGACATCGCGAACCCGCAAGACGGCGGCCGGACGGCTGTCCCCCGCTTCCACGACCTCCGCGACGGTGACGTATTTGGCCTTGCGCAGCAACGGCAGCGAATCGGCGATCGCCCGCCGTGCCTCGGTGGTGTCCTTCCACGCCACCAGCACGCTGCGCAAATCGAGCCAGTTGGCGGTGTCGGGGACCACCAGCAGCGGGCGGCCCGCCTGCATCACCAGATCCTTCGGGCTGGCCATCGCAAATGGATCGGAAAGCGCATCGCTGTGCCCGCCGCTGACGATGAGGTCGGCGCAACGCGCCTGCTGCAGGATGAAACGCGCCGGAAAGTCGAGAGCACTGCGCCATTCGACAAATTTGGCCCGATTCTTGACCGACCCGCGGAATTGCGCTTCCAGCTCCGAGATGCGCTTTTTCAGCGCCGCCTGACCCTGGTCGATCAGATTTTGGGCCTGCTCTCCCGAGGTGAAATAGAGCGGCGGGCTGAACTGCGACGCCGCAATCCCGACAATCCCTGCGTCAAATTTCTCAGCGATCTGGCCGGCAGCTTCGAGACGAGCCTCGTTGGGCTGGTCAAGCGCCAGATTGACCATGACGGTCGCATAACTCATTCAATTTCTCCATTACAAATAATTGTAGGCCCGGAATCGGGGGCCAGGATGAGATAGATCAAACTGCCTCCAACCGCAGTGAATTTTGCGCGGCGGCCGACCCGGCCGTCTTTCGGAAGGGGCTCCGGGCAGGCCTTGCGTCCGCGTCGCCGTCGGGCGAAATTGCCGGTTCGGCGCCGCAGTTGCGGCCGTCGGCGCCCTCACGGGCGTCAATCTCGTATAGGATCGCCACACCCGAATCTTGCCGGTTCATGCTGGCGGGAGACCGGATAGCGGAAGTGAAGGCTTGAAGTGAAGGCTTGGACGTGACCGGCACAACGCAATCGTCGCCAGACCACTCCGCCGGAAATGAACATTTCAGGCTCAAAATCGAGGGATTCGGGGTCGGAACCTGGGATCTTGAGCTCGCGACCCGAGATTTGGACTGGTCCGACACCACGCGGAGCCTGTTCGGCATCGCCCGCGGCACGCCAGTGACCTACCAGCTGTTCCTTTCGCTGCTCCAGCCGAAAGACCGCGAGCGCACCGAACAGGCAATAAAGAGGGTTGTCGAGACCGGCGGCAATCTGGACGTCTCCTTCAAGATCGGCGGAACGGCCGAACCCGGCCACTGGCTTCGCATCCGCGGCGGCCTCGTCAAGGACGCGGCCGGGGTCGCACGTCATCTCAGCGGACTGGTTCTCGATCTCGACGAGGAGAAGCAGCTCGAAGAGGCGCTGAAGACGCGGGAAAGCCACCTCCGCTCGATCCTCGATACGGTCCCGGACGCCATGATCGTGATCGACGGACGTGGCATCATCCAGTTCTTCTCTGCCGCGGCCGAGCGCCAGTTCGGATATTCCGAGCAGGAAGCCGTTGGCCAAAATGTCAGCTTGCTGATGCCCCACCCGGACAGCGCGCGTCACGACAGCTATCTCGCGCGCTACCGGTCGACAGGCGAGCGACACATCGTCGGCATCGGGCGGATCGTGACGGGCAAACGCAAGGACGGCACGACTTTTCCGATGCACCTGTCGATCGGCGAAATGCAGTCCGGCGGCGAGCCCTACTTTACCGGTTTCGTGCGCGACCTGACCGAGCATCAGCAAACCCAGGCACGGCTGCAGGAATTGCAGTCCGAACTGGTCCACGTCTCGCGGCTGACCGCGATGGGAGAAATGGCCTCTGCGCTCGCCCATGAGCTCAATCAGCCCCTCGCCGCTATCAGCAACTACATGAAGGGCTCGCGCAGGCTGCTCGCCGGCAGCACCGATCCAAATGCGCCGAAGATCGAAACGGCCATGGACCGCGCCGCCGAGCAGGCGCTTCGCGCCGGCCAGATCATACGCCGTCTGCGCGACTTCGTTTCGCGAGGGGAATCCGAGAAGCGCGTCGAAAGCCTGTCGAAACTGATCGAAGAGGCCGGCGCGCTCGGCCTGGCGGGCGCCCGCGAACAGAGCGTCCAGCTTCGCTTCAATCTCGATCCGGAGTGCGATCAGGTGCTGGCGGATCGGGTGCAGATTCAGCAGGTGCTCGTAAACCTGTTCCGCAACGCGCTGGAGGCGATGGCGCAATCGCCGCGACGGGAACTGACCGTAACCAACGCCAAGGCGGCGGACGACATGGTCGAAGTCGAAGTGTCCGATACCGGGTCCGGATTCCAGGATGACGTCAAGCCCAACCTGTTCCAGACGTTCTTTACGACAAAGGAGACCGGGATGGGGGTGGGACTCTCCATCAGCCGCTCGATCATCGAAGCCCATGGCGGCCGGATGTTGGCCGAAAGCAACGCTGCGGGGGGCGCAACGTTCCGCTTCACGCTGCCCGTAGCGCCAAACGAGAGCTGAACATGCCGAACAAGGGAAGAGTTTATGTCATCGACGACGACGAGGCGATGCGGGATTCGCTGAACTTCCTGCTCGACTCGGCCGGCTTCAGCGTCACGCTGTTCGAAACCGCCCGGAATTTTCTCGATATGCTGCCGGGCCTCGAGTTTGGATGCGTGGTCTCCGACGTGCGCATGCCGGGCATCGACGGCATCGAGCTTCTCAAGCGCTTGAAGGCAACCCACAGCACGTTTCCGATTCTGATCATGACCGGGCATGGCGATGTCCCGCTGGCGGTCGAGGCGATGAAACTGGGAGCGGTCGACTTTCTCGAGAAGCCGTTCGAGGACGACCGCCTGGTCGGCATGATCGAGGCAGCCATCCGCCAGGCGGAGCCGGCGGCCAAGGACGAGGCGGTCACCCACGACATCGCAGCGCGGGTCGCGACGCTCAGCCCGCGCGAACGTCAGGTCATGGAAGGCCTGATCGCAGGGCTTTCCAACAAGCTGATCGCCCGCGACTACGACATCAGTCCCCGCACCATCGAGGTCTACCGGGCCAACGTGATGACCAAGATGCAGGCCAATAGCCTCTCGGAGTTGGTGCGGCTGGCGATGCGGGCCGGCCTGCTCAAGGACTGAAGATCATTGAGCTAAATCAAGCCATGTTGCCCGGAATGGGTGTTAGCTTATTCCATGCATCAATCAGATTTGCACTCGGGGGGCGGGGATTCCAGGATGTCGGCACCCGCAAAACCTACTGTCTACGTGGTCGACGACGACGCCGATGTCCTCGGCTCGCTGCGCTTTCTCCTTGAAACGGACGGCTTCAACGTCCGCACCTTCAGGAACGGCGCGGCGCTGCTGAGTGCCGTCCGTTCGACCGGCGTGGACTGCTTTGTGATCGACTACAAGATGCCCGATATCAACGGCATCGATCTGGCCAGGCGCCTGCGCAACCGGGACATGATGGCGCCGATCATTCTCATTACCGGCTACCCCGACGAGAACATCTCGGCCAGGGCTGCGGCGGCAGGCGTGCGCGATGTGCTGCTGAAACCCCTGCTCGAAGAGAGCCTGGTGACGCGGATTCGAGGGGCAATACAGGACGGCGGCCCCACCGCCGGCCCCGGAACCGGGCTGTGACCTACGGGAATATACGTAGGTAAACCCCCTTAAGATATCGCACGAAATTTTCAGACTCGATCATTCCCCGTAGCAATTGGCCATCCGCCGCAAGGAGATGACCAATGCTCACCCAGTCCCTCACCACTTCCGCAGTCGCCAGCCGAGTAAGCCCGCTCCCCTACCCCGCTCTCGACCAGTTTGGCGCGGTCACCGGACATGCCGGCCTGATCGCCACCGAATTCAGCTACAAGAAGGATGAGGAAATCTACGGTGAGGATGAACCTGCGGAATACGTCTATCAGGTGATTTCCGGCGCGGTCCGCAGCTACAAGCTGCTTTCCGACGGACGCCGTCAGATCGGCGCATTCCATCTGCCGGGCGACGTTTTCGGGCTCGAATCGGGAGCCTCCCATCGGCTCGCCGCGGAAGCCATTATCGACACCACCGTGCGGCTGGTGAAGCGCCGCAGCCTGGAACAGGCCGCGGGCGTTGACGTCAAGGTCGCGCGCAACCTCTGGACCATGACCGCCGGCGACCTCCGCCACGCCGAAGATCACATGCTGCTGCTCGGACGCAAGACCGCGATGGAGCGGGTCGCCACCTTCCTTCTGGAAATGGACCGCCGGCTGGCCGTCGCAGGCATGATGGCACTGCCGATGTGCCGCCGCGATATCGGCGATTATCTCGGCCTGACGCTGGAAACGGTCTCGCGCGCACTTTCGCAGCTCCACGCCCAGGGCGTGCTCGGATTTTCCGGCGCCCGCCAGATCGTGCTGCGCAACCGCCAGCGCCTGCACAATATGGACGCCTGAGCATCTGCTCCTCCCTCTCCCCAAAAAGACATGCCCAGAGACGATATCTCTGGGCATGTTTGTTTCGCTCTCCCCTCGGGCCCGCGCCGAGGATTGATACCGGTGCATTGAACGCACCCGTGCGTATCGGCTCGCAGCCTAGCTTACCGGCGTCCGCTTCGGTTCGACGATCTCGAACATCCGCGGGAATTCGTCCATCAGCCCCATCAGTTCCGCCAGCCGCATCGGATTGCCGCTGACCTTGATCTTGCCGGCAGCCACTGCTTCCGGGAACGACGTCAGCTTGGCAATCACCTCGTCGAGCACGCCGCGCGGCAGCGTGAATCCGGCGTCCGCAACAGCTGCCTGCGCGCCCGCAACGTAGGTCAGCGCGCTGTTCTCCAGGGTGAGAACGAAGGTCTCGCCGGTATCGCTGAAGTTCCAGTTGAGCACGATGTGCTTGCCTTCGGCCTTGGGGCCGTTGAGCCGGACCCCCAGCACGTCCCACAATTGCTCTGACCGCAAGGCCGCCAGCGTTTCGCGCGGCATCGGCGCGCGCGGCGGCACCTTCGGCATGCCCTGCCGCAGCTCCTGCGCCCCGAACAGATAGGCGTTGCGCCAGGTCGCGCTCTCCGCGGCATAGCCGAGTTGCTCGAAGGTGTCGGCGAGCAACGCGCGGGCCGTCTGATTGTCGGGGTCCGCAAACACCAGATGGCTCAGCGCCTGCGCGACGAAGCGAAATTCGCCCTTGGCGAAGTCCTTGGCCGCGCGCGCCAGGATCGCGTCGGCGCCGCCCATGTATTCGACATATTTCCTGCCGGCCTCGACCGGCGGCAGCGGATCGAGGTTGACCGGATTGGCGTCGTACCAGCCGAGATATTTCTGGTAGATCGCCTTCACATTATGCCGGATGTGGCCGTAGTAACCCCGCGCATGCCAGGCGCCGTCGAGGCTCGCCGGCAGCTTGATGGTCTCGGCGATCTCGGTGGCGGTGAGGCCATGGTTCATCAGGCGGATGGTCTGGTCATGCGCGAATTTATAGAGGTCGCGCTGCTGCCGGATCATGGTGTCGATGCGTTCCCGGCCCCAGACCGGCCAGTGGTGCTGGCCGCACATCGCATCCGCCTTGCCGCCCCACATCTGCAGGGCTTCGCCGAGATATTTCGACCAGGCGAGCGCGTCGCGCACATCGGCGCCGCGGAACGGCAGCAGATTGTGGAAATTATGCGTGCAGTTCTCGGCCAGGTTCAGGAGCTTGTAGCGCGGAATGAAGAAATGCATTTCCGCCGGCGCCTCGGAGTTCGGCGCCATCTGGAATTCGAATTCGACCCCGTCGATGGTGCGCCTGTCGCCGGTCGCCATGATCAGATCCGAGGGGCGCAACAGCGCGACCGAGCCTGCCGCCATCGACTTGCCGAGGCCGCAATCGATCTGCCCGCGCGGACCCTTGGCCAGCAGCGGCCCGAACTGATATTGCGCCCGCCGCAGCATCGCCGGGCCGGCGATGATGTTTTCCGAAACCGCATGTTCCATGAACAGATTCGGCGCGATGATCGGGACGCTGCCGCTCGCCAGTACGTCCTCTTCGAGCACGCCGCGCGCGCCGCCCCAGTGGTCGGTATGGGTGTGGGTGAAGATGACGGCCACCACCGGCCGCAGGCCGCGGTGCTTGAAATACAGCTCCATCGCGGCGCGCGCGCCTTCGATCGAGGTCAAGGTATCCACCACGATCACGCCCCTGTCGCCCTCGATCAGGGTCATGTTGGCGATGTCGAGGCCGCGCACCTGATAGACGCCGGGCACCACCTCGAACAGTCCGTGATGCATGTTGAGGCGCGACTGCCGCCACAGGCTCGGGTCGACCGTCGGGGGATTTTGTTCGCCCGAGAGGAAAGCATAGGGCTCGAGGCTCCAGATCACCCTGCCCTGCGCCGAAGCAATCCGCGCATTTTCCACCGTGCCGAGAAAGCCGCGGGCCGCTTCATCGAAATCGCGCGTATCCGAAAATGGAAGTGCTTTCAGCGTCGCCGCATGCTGCGCCACGACCGGTGCCGAGGCTTCCTTCGGTGTTTCCCTGGGTGTTTCGATGGTTGCCGTCTGGGTCATGTTATTGCCCTCCCTCGCGTAGCGAAAATCAGAGTTGGTTTCTTTGCGATGGATGCGCCGCGAGATAGGGCGAGTCCGCGATCGACCAGGGCGGCATCGCCTCCATCCGGAAAATCTGCCGCAGGTGCACTTCATCCGGCCCATCACCGATCCGGAGCAGCCGTCCCCAGGCCAGCGCCTGGTGGATCGGCGCATCATCGGATCCGCCCATCGCGCCGAACACCTGCAGGGCGCGGTCGGCGATCCGCTGCAGCATCGCGGGGACCGCGACCTTGATCAGCGAGACGTCGCGCCAATTCTTAGTTGAAGAACTTGCGCCGTGGTGGCCGGCCTGGTCAAGCCGCCACGCGCAGCGATAGGCCAGCAGCCGCGCCTGCTCGAGTTCGACGCGGGACTCGGCGATCCAGCGCTGCACGGTGTCGTACTGAATGACGCTGCGTCCGAATGCGGAGCGCTCGGCCGAGCGCACCATCATCAGCTCGATCAGCAGTTCGCACAGCCCGATCGAGCGCATGCAATGATGAATTCGCGCCGGCCCGAGGCGGATCTGCGCCACCTTGAAGCCCTCGCCTTCGGCGCCGAGCAGGTTCGCCGCGGAAACGCGGACATTGTCGAAGGCGAGCTCGCCGATCGGAGCGGTGTGATCCTCGCAGCCCATCCAGCGCAGCGGTCGCACCAGGCGGAGGCCGGGCGCGTCCATCGGCACGATGATGCAGGAATGGCGGCGGGTACGCTCGGCGTCGGAATTGGTCACCCCCATCACGATCAGGAAGCTGCAGCGCGGATGCGCAGCACCGGTGATGAACCATTTGCGGCCGTTGATGACGTAGTCGTCGCCGTCGCGCACCATGCGGGTGGCGATATTGGTCGCATCCGACGAGGCCACATCGGGCTCGGTCATGCCGAAGGCAGAGCGGGTCCTGGCCTCGAGCAGCGGCCGCAGCCAGCGCGCCTTCTGTTCCGGCGTCGCGCAGTTCTGCAGCGCGATCATGTTGGGCACGTCGGGCGCCTGACAGTTGAAGACCTCGGAAGCCCAGAACAGCCGTCCCATGATCTCGGCGAGCGGCGCATATTCGAGATTTGAAAGCCGTGTCCCCGGCTCGTCGGGCGCCAGCTCGGGCAGGCCGAGGTTCCACAATCCCGCCGCGCGCGCCTTCTGCTGCAGCTCGGCGATGAACGGCGGAGTTTCGCGGCTGGCTGCGGTGTGTTCGAGCCAGACGCGATGGCGCGGCAGCACTTCGGAATCGAAGAACGCGGAAAGCCGTTTCCGCCACTGCTCCGACCGCTCCGATAGATCGAAATCCATACTGCCTCCCAGGGCATCTAAACGTATGTCGAAATGAATTGCAAATTTGTTTCGATATATTGACAATACTGTATATTGTGTCCAATATTTCGCATGGCATCGACATCGTCCTTGAGCCGATCCGCGGCTACCCGGCCGAAAGCCGAGGCAGATCAAAACGATCCGTCGTTTGCGACGACGCTGGCGCATGGGCTCGACGTGCTCGCCGCCTTCCGCAACAGCACCGGCTCGCTGTCGAATGCGGATCTCGCTGCCAGCACCGGCCTGTCGCGGCCGACCGTGTCGCGGCTGACGCACACGCTGGCGCAGCTCGGCTACCTCAAGCGCGACGCCAAGGGACGCTTCGAGCTCGGCCTCGGCATCCTGGCCGCCGCCTACCCCGTGCTTTCGGCACTCAAAGTCCGGCAGCTGGCGCGCCCGCTGATGCGCGATTTTGCGGCCTACACCGGCGGCACGGTTTCGATCGCGATGCCGTTCGGGCTCGACTTCATCTATGTCGAGACGCTGCGCACCACCGACGCCGTGCCGCACGTTCCCGATGTCGGCTTTACCGGAACGATGGCGACCACCGCGGTCGGCCGCGCGCTGCTGTCGCTGTACACCAAGGATGAATTGCAGGCCTATTTGCAAGCCGTGAAGGCAGAACGTCCGGAGGAGTTGAAATACGTGCAGTCGCGGACCTTGCCCGACATGGAGCTCTGCAAGGAGCGGGGTTTCGCGGTTTCGCTCGGCGAATGGCGGCGTGAAATCTTCGGCGTCGCCGCACCGCTCTACCGCACGCCGGCCGGCGATTGTCTGTCCGTGAATTGCGGCATTCCCTCGTTTCGTTTCAGCGCCGAGCAGATCGAGCGCGAATGCGGGCCGCGCATCCTCGGCCTCGCCCGCAGCATCAGGTCGCTTGTCACCAACGTTTGAGGAAACGCCGCATCGGTCCAGAGCGCGGGACAATCGCGCCACAACGGCCGGAATGAAATGAAACGATGGGAGGGGAGAATGAGAGGAATCCGGGCCTTCGGCCTTGCCGCCGGCGCAGCCGGCGTGCTGCTGGGCATCGGCGCTGACGCGCAGGCGCAGGGCAATTATCCGAACCGGCCGATCCACATCGTGGTGCCCTACCCCGCCGGCGGCATCGTCGACATCGTCGCCCGCACCGTGACCGAGCAGATCGGTCGCGACCTGAAGCAGGCGATCGTCGTGGAGGCAAGGCCCGGCGGCAACAGCAACATCGGCACCGCATCGGTCGCGCGCAGCGAGCCTGACGGCTACACCTGGCTGGTCACGGGACCGGCGGTGCTGGTCAATCCCACCCTGTACAAGGATGCCGGCTGGGATGCGATGCAGGGTTTCAAATGCGTCGGTCTGGCGATCTGGAATCAGAGCGTGGCCGTCGTGAACTCATCGCTGCCGGTCAAGACCCTCGGCGAGTTCGTGGAACTGGCGCGAAGCAAACCTGGCCACTACAATTTCGGCAATCCCGGCACCGGCTCGTCGATCGACCTGACCGCGCAGAAACTGTTCCAGACCACCGGCATCAAGCTGACCAATGTCGGCTACAAGGGCCAGCCGCCGGCGCTGATCGATCTCATCACCAACCTGATGCATTTCGAGATCGTATCGCTGGCGCTCGCGCTGCCGCATATCAGGCAAGGCACCATCAAGCCGCTCGCGGTGTTCACGGAGAAACGCATCGCCGACTTGCCCGATGTGCCGACGATCGCCGAGGCAGGCTACCCCGGGGCCCACTACGTCTCCTGGTACGGGATCTATGTGCCTTCGGCGACGCCGGACGCGCTCGCCGAGCAAATCAATCAGGCCATCAACAAGGCGCTGGTCAATCCCGACGTTCAGCGCCAGCTCGCGGTGGCCGACATCCCGGGCAAGCCGACGTCGCTGAAGGAACTCGCTGCCCTGATGAAGGCCGACTACGACAAGCTGACTTCCGTCGTCAAGGCCTCCGGCATGACGCCGCAATGAGACGATGTCACGATGTCATCGCACCGCGCGGGCCGCCTCAGGCGGCAAGCTCGCGATCGGCGGCTTTGGCCGATCCAGCCCTCGCCCTGACCTCGGCAAGCAGCTTGTCAGCAAAGACATAGCCGCCGCGGTTTTCCTTGGCCTGGTAGAGGGCCGCGTCGGAACTCACCAGCAATGCCTCGACCGACTGGCCGTCGTCGGGCGACAGCGCCACGCCGATGCTGGCGCCGATCACGATTTCATGGCCGCCGACACGATAAGGCGCGCAAACTGACTCGAAGATTCGCCGCGCCATCGCTTCCGCATCCTGGCGGCTGGGAACATATTTCTGCACAAGAATGAATTCGTCACCGCCCATGCGAACGATAAGATCGCCCGGCTGGGCAATCGACTTCAGCCGTTCTGTTTGAGCAAGGCATCGCCTACGGGATGGCCGAAGCGGTCGTTGGCGGCCTTGAAGTGATCGAGATCGATGGCATGGACTGCGACGCCTGTCTCTCGCCCGGCAGCCATTTCGACCAGCTCCGTGTCCAGCACGGAGCGGTTGAAAACGCCGGTCATCGGATCGAGCCGCGCGAGCTGTTCGAATTGCTGCTTCAGCGTGATCTGGCTGATGGTGGATCTATAGCTTAGCCGGACCATTTCCAGGCTGCACCCCAGATAGATCGCCAGCAGGACTCCAAGTCCGAAGTGACGAAGATCCGGCACCGTCAGGGTCACGATGATGACGGGCAGACCGGTCGCGAGCAGATCGGCAATGGCGACAGCCGGACGAAGCGAAAGGCGCGCGACGACGCCGGCGCCAAATCCAAAGGCGACGCCGATCGCCATCACCGAACAAATGGCATCATCGAGCATCAGGCCGCGCGCGGCGGCAAGCCCGACGATCAGCGCCGTGACGACGCTTCCGGCGGCATAGCGCCACTCCCACCTGACCGCTTCGGCCCGATCAATTGAAGGCGCTTCGCCGATGCGCCGCCGGTAGGCGAGGACGTCAAGGGTGCGTACGGCGGCAGCCATCACGCCAACGGCCGCCAGTGCCGCGGTAACGATGTCTCCGGTCTCCCGCGCGGTGATCATTCCGACAATGGCCTGTGCCACGCCTGCGAACACGATCGGGACCAGCGTGCCATAGAGCGTGGCGATGATCTCCGAATACACCGCATCCGGAACAGGGCCGGCCCGACGGCCAAATTTCATGGCAGAAAACATGTAGCCCCCAATCCTGGAGCCGCACGTTAAGGCAAAGCCGTAAAGCTACGGCCTCGCAGGTCGATCAAATTTTATCGGAACCGACAATTAAATGAGCGTTTACCACATGAGCCGACCGTTGTTGCCGGGCGATCTCAACGCCTGATGAGCCACTGCGGGGACAAAAGCGACATTCGCTTGCAGAATTTCGACGATAGCCCGGTCGCTGCCGTGACCGCGAATCCGCAGACCGGCGGAAAGATCAGCGACGGCGTCACAATGGACACCCAGGATGAGTGTCGCGAGTTGGATCAGGATGATCTGTCTCCCTAGACAATTTATTGTGACCGCTGCGTTACCGTCCATTTCAATCCACAACGATTCCAAACAGCGGCTTGATCGAAATCCGGACTCAATGTCGTCGCATCCCGTTCATGGTGTCTCTGTACGACACGCGCAGAATAATCCTCTTTGAGGCGATCATGAACGCGGAACTCGACTACGACCTGACGCGGGATCAATGGGAAGCGCTGAAGGCGATTCGCCTGCCTGCGGCGGAACGCCAAATTGTAAACCGCCGGGTCATCGAGAGCCTCATCGCGCTGCAGCTTGCGGCCATCAACGGCGATTGCCCGGTCATCACGCCCAAAGGCCGCAGCGTGCTGCTGCGAGGTTCACCGCAGCTTTGGGACGTGGCGGCCTGACATGCCGGGTCTCATGCGTTGGCGCCAAATCCCGCCTGCCGGAGCCGCCTGCAGCTATCGGCAATATCGGCATCCGGTGTGTGCGAGATCACTTCCAGCATCGGCAGCTCGGTGCAGCCGATCTCCTTCATGACATCGGCGATGCCCGTCAGCGGAACGTCGCCGCATCCGAGGGGATCGTGCTTGTAGCTTTGCCGGGTCGTATCGGAGAAATGCACGAGGCTGACGCGGTCACAGACACGCTGCAATCCTTCCACGGGCGATTCGCCGATGAAATGAGCATTCGCAACGTCGTAGATGGCGCGGATGCTGTCGTCCCCGTAACCATCGACGATGTTCATCAACGACTCCGCGTCGGGCAGGAACGCAAACGGCATGTTCTCGATCAGGAGCTTCGTGCCGACCTCCCGCGCCAGCGGCGCAAGCCGGTCCAGCGCGCGATAGAAATGGGAGACCATGCGGTCACGCGGCATCGGAAACAACGGATTGGGCTTGCCGGGGCCGATAATGATCCCGCCGGCGCCGAGCTCACCGGCGCAGCGGACGAACTGAACCAGGAGACCGAGGGTATGGGCCCGCATTTCCTCCGCGGCCGCGGCTATATTCATGTCGACGTTCGGCATGTTGACGGACACCAGCCGTAGCCGCGCTTCGCAGAGATTGCGCAAGTTGCGGAGCGAAGCGGCGTCGAGTTCCGCCGGCCATAGATGGCCCGGAAAAAACATCAGTTCGACGCCACCGTAACCCTGATCCGCGAGTCGCGCGACAGCATCGGCGGCACTGCCGCTAAAGATGTAGGAGTATGTGTTCACGCCAAAGCCCGCGGCCATGCTGGTCATGCTTGTCCTCCTTGCCGCATGGACGGCGTTGCATCGGTCTGTGCGAGGTGACGCCCGACGACGTAGCCGAATGTCAGAGCCGGCCCGAGCGTGATGCCGGGCCCCGGATAGTTTCCGTTCATGATCGATCCCATGTCGTTGCCGCAAGCATAAAGGCCAGCGATCGGAGCGTCATTCTTGCCCAGGACTCTCGCATGAATATCCGTCTTGAGGCCAACGGCGGTGCCGAGATCCGCCGGATAGATGCGCAGCGCGTAGAATGGCGCTTGCTCGATCGGCGCGACGCAGGGATTGGGCAGATGGCCGGCGTCGCCGAGATGGCGCTGATAGATGGTGCTGCCGCGCCCGAATTCCGGGTCGAGCCCCTGCCGCGCACCCGCGTTGTACTTGTCCACGGTTCCCGAGAGTGCCGATTTCTCGACGCCGATCAAGTCGGCAAGCGCCTCAATGCTCGACGCTTCGATCAACTCGCCAGTTCCGATGTATCGCCGGATCCGCCAGCTGAAGGGCCTGATACGGCCAAGTCCGTAGGTCCAGAGAAACTGGCGGTCGCAGATGAGGTGGAACGGCCGCCCCGTGGGGTCGTTGCCGTCGGAGAGCATGGCGCGGACGAACTCGTGATAGGACAGCGCTTCGTTGACGAAGCGCCTGCCCGACGCATTGACCGCAATCACGCCGGGCTTCGCCCGGTCGGTAACGGTATGCGGGAAAACGCCCCAACTGCCGTCCGCGCGCCGGAACAGCGACGCTGGCACCCAATAGGCCGGATCCGCAACGCTGGTGCCGATGTCAGCGCCGCCGGCCATGGCAAGACGCAAACCGTCGCCGGTCCCGGCCGGCGACGTCGCGGAAATGAAACCTGCGGCATCAGGAAAGAAACGTCTGCGAAGCTCCGCATCATGGGAGAATCCCCCAGTTGCCAGCACGACGCCCCTGTGCGCGGCGATCGACCGGGCGCCAGACGCACCTTTGATCCGCACGCCGCGAACGGCATCGCCGTCGATCGAGAGCTGCTCGACATCTGTACCGAACAGGATGTCGACGTTTCGCGCGAGCAGCGAAGCATAGAGACGCGCCGCCAGCGCATTGCCCAGATGCAGCGTGGTTCCTCGGGGCGAGTGAAGCCGCTGCATCGCATATTGCGAAATCAGGCGCAGCGAACGCAGGGTGGAGCGCAGCGAACGCCCGATCCTGCGCAGGTGCGGAATGTCGAGCCGATTGACCATCATGCCGCCGAACAGCGTGAATTCCGGCAACGGCGGACGCAGCCGCCCAAACTTCTCCCTGAGCCTTGCGCCGTCGAAGCTGACGGGCTCAAGCACGCGGCCACCGGCCGTGGCGCCCGGCTTGTCCGGATAATAGTCGGGATAGACCTTCACCGGCTGCAGCCGGATTTCGGTGTTCGCTTCGAGATACTCGATCGCCTCGGGGCCGCGCGAAAGAAAGGTCTCCCGCAGCTCGGCGTTTTCGATTTCGGGGACGGTGCTGGCGAGATATTTGGCGGCATCGGACGGACTGTCGGGCAAGCCCGCCCGCATCATCAGGGCATTATCAGGGATCCAGATCATCCCGCCCGACCACGCCGTCGTTCCCCCGACAAATTCGGTCTTCTCGATCAGGAGAACGCTCAGCCCCTCCGCGGCGGCGACCGCAGCGGCCGTCATGCCACCGGCACCGGCGCCAATAACGATGACATCGTAAGCGTCGGAAGCCGGCATCATGCTTGGACCGCGCAGTTGAAGATGCAGCTAGACGGCTTTGCCTTCATCGGTAACCGGCGAAGTGATCACCAGAAACACCAGATCGACCAGGCCCGAATTCGAGATGGCATGCTCGACGCCGGGCGGCAGGAAGATGAAATCGTGCTTGCGCACGACGTGGTTCTTGCCGGCGATCTCCATCAGCCCTTCGCCTTCGAGCACGTGATAGATCTGCTCCTGAACCTGATGCTTGTGCCTCGCGACATGCGCCATCGGCTGATACATCGAGATCCGGTAATCGAGGTGACGCGAGCCCGCCGTCTCCGGCATCACCAGAGGCTTCGACAGGGCGCCGCCGAAATGATTGGGGAATTCGCGCCAGGGTACTTCGGCGATGTTGCGGATGAAGGCGCCGTTACTTTCTGAGGCCATGGTCGTAATTCCTTTTCCAGGATCAGGCGATCAGCGCGCCCCCATCGATATAGACGATCGACCCCGTCGCAAAGCCGATCGTCATGAACGCCAGGATCTGGCGCGCAATATCCTCGCCGACGCCGACGCGTCCGACGGGAAGGCCGGCCGCCGTCTTGGCCAGCATGTCGCGGCGCGCTTCTTCCGGCATCGCGGCGCGGATCGGCGTATCGATGATCCCCGGCGACACGGCATTGACCCGCACCGGCGCGAGCTCGAGCGCGAGGCTTCGGGCCAGCGATTCGATCGCGCCATTGGCGGCGCCGACAATGGCGGAGTTCGGCCGCGGACGGACACTCAGGAATCCCGAGACCAGCGTCAGCGATCCGCCGGGGCGGATGTCGGCCGATCGGGCCACGCGCCAGGCGCCCCAGAACTTGCCTTCCATGGTGGCACGCACGTCTTCCATCGCGACCGTCTTGAACGGGCCGGTGCGCAGTTGCGCTGCCGTGACGACGACATGGTCGACTTGGCCGCAGGCGCGGAAAAGGCTGGCGACGCTCTCGTCACTGGTGACATCCGCCGGGATCGCCTTCACCCCCGATTTCTCCGCAACCGCATTGAGGCGCTCGGCATTGCGGGAGGCAATGACGACATCGGCGCCTTCCCGCTTGGCGAGTTCGGCGGTCGCAAGACCGATACCGGACGAACCTCCGACGACGACGACCTTCTTGCCTGCAAGCAACATGCTGTTTCCTCGATGTTATGTTGTTGGCGGAATAGAGAACCGCATCGGTGCGAACTTGATCAGGTCGGATCGAATCGCGTCCCGATGCCCGGCTTGCTTCGGCCGAGACCCGGAAGCTCCCAGATGCCGGCGCCGGCGGGGTTGATGTCGGCGGCGATATCGACGTCGATCAGATAGGGCTTGTTGGCGGCGATGCCCGTGCGGATGGCTTCGCCGATATCGCCGGCGCGATCGACGCGGACGCCTTCGACGCCGCAGGAGCGCGCCATGGCGGCGAAATCCGGATTGTAACGCGCGCCGGTGGTCGGATCGTGGAAGTCGGTGGCGAGTTCGCGGCCGCCGAGATAGCCGCGCTGCAGGCCGCGGATCGAAGCATAGGCGTAGTTGTTCCAGACCACCCAGACCACCGGCAGATTATATTCGACCGCCGTTCCCAGCACATTGGCATGCATGAAAAACGCGCCGTCGCCGCACACCGACACGCAGGGCCGGTCGGGGGCCGCAAACTTCGCACCCATCACGCCGGCGACGCCGAATCCCATCGGACCGAACCCCATCGAACCGATCAGCGAGTCCGGCCGCTTCGGCTTGCAGAAACTCAAGAGCCAGTTGTGGTGCACGCCGATGTCGGAGACCAGGATCGCGTCTTCCGGCAGCGCCTTGTCGATCTCGAGCGCGGCGCGCTGCGGGTTGATCGGCGTGGTGTCGTCGGAAAAACCGGGGGCGACGAACTTGTCCCATTCCTGGCGATAGGTGTCGATCTGCGCCAGCCATTTCTTGCGGGCATCGGCGCGCTTGGTGAGGTCGGCGCGGCGGTCGAGTTCGGCATGAACCTGCCGCAGGAAGGTGCGCACATCGGCCATCAGGCCGAGCGCGACCGGATAGTTGCGGCCGATCTCGTCCGGATCGATGTCGACGTGAATGAGCTGCGTTGGCGGAATGTTGAAGGAATAGCCTGGAATCCACGAACTCGAGGTGCGATCGTCGAAGCGCATCCCTATCGCCAGCAGCACGTCGGCCTGGCGCGTGGCATGATTGGCCTGGTAATGGCCGGCGCGCGCGACGAGACCGAGCGCCAGCGGATGATTGCAGTCGATGGCGCCGAGGCCCGAGGCGGACGCCGCCACAGGAATCTGCAGTCGCTCCGCGAGACTCAGTAATTCCTCGGCCGCGCCGCCATAGCGCACGCCCTGGCCGACGATCATGACCGGCCGCTCGGCACCGAGCAGCATGTCGACTGCCTTCACCACGCCTTCGGGATCAGCGCCGCAGCGGCTCGAAATATTGCCGTTCCAGGCCTTCGCATTCGGCGCCTCCTCGGCGGCCGATTCCATGAAGACGTCGAAGGGGACATCCAGCACCACCGGCCCCGGACGGCCCGTCGTCATGGTCTTCCAGGCCTGCCGCATCGCAAGCGGCACCATCTCGCCGCGCGTCGGCTGGAACACCTTCTTGCAATAGGACCGTACCGTGGAGGGAAAGTCGGCCTGATAATGCCGGTACAGTTCCTGGAACGCACCGCGGTTGAACTGGCTGGTCGGCACGTTGCCGGTCACCGCCAGGAACGGCACCGAATCGAGAAACGCATTGCCGAGCGAGATCGGCAGGTTCGCCGAGCCGGGGCCGCAGGAGGTGAAGGTGGCGGTCGGCCGGCCCGAAACACGGTAATAGACGTCCGCCATGAAGCCGGCGACGCTCTCGTGATGCACCGAGATGGTCTTGAGTTCGTCGGAGCGCTCATAGAGCGCGTCGATGAACTGGATATTGCCGTGACCGCACAGGCCGAACACCTGCGGCACCTTCTCCTGGATCAGATAATCGACGATAACCTGGGCGCCATTGAGCGTATTACCTGCCACCATTGCCTTACTCTCCTGCTCGCTCAACTACCCAAGTCTGCGGCTCGTCTGTGACATTGCCGCCCGGCGCGCGAAACCTATTTCTCATAATACTGTACGTCAATTGATATTGTGGTATGCTCAACATCGACGCTGAAGAGGAAGATCAGGGCGCTGTTCAGCCGTTCCGATGGCCTGATAGAGTGCGGCACCGTCGCGTGGAGATGAGATCTGTGAGACCGCGTACCAAGCCAAAGGCCAATGAGAAGCCGGCAAGCCCGCGCAAGTCAGCGATCGCCAAGCTGGTGAAAACTCCACAGGCTGATATCGATGACGACGCGGACGACCGCCAGCGCGGCGGTGGCGTTCAGTCGCTCGGCCGTGCCTTCGCCATCCTCGAGGAAGTTGCGCGTCATCGTGACGGGATCGGGCTGGCAGACCTGAGCAAGCTGGTCGGCCTGCACAACTCCACCACGTTTCATCTTGCCAAGACCATGGTGTCGCTCGGCTATATCCGCCAGGAAAAGGATTCCAAGCGATACCGCGTCGGCCGGCCGCTGTTTGCACTGGCGGCGAGCGCGCTCGACGAGATCGAGATGGTGAATGTCGCGACGCCGGTGCTTGAGGATCTGTCGCGGGAAACCGGCGAAAGTGGCCATTTTGCAGTGCGAATGGGCGATGCCGTGGTGGTGATCGCCCGCACCAGCGGCCCCGGAGCATTTCAACTGACCGACCGCGTCGGCGTGGTACGGCCGGCCCATTGCACCGCACTCGGCAAGATCATCCTGGCGTCGTTGCGTCCGGAGCAGTTGAAACGGTTTCTCGAACGCGTCGACCTGAAACCATCGACCGAGAAATCGATCACCGACGTTCCGGCGCTAATGCGCGAAATCGCCGAGATCAAGCACAGCGGCATCGCCTTCGACGATGGCGAGTTCAATCCGGAAGTGCGGTGCATCGCCGTACCGGTGATGGATTTTACCGGCCAGACCGTCGGGGCGCTTGGCATATCCGGCCCGATCTGGCGGCTCTCGATTCAGGCGCTGCAAAATCATGCCAAGACGATACGGGCTGCGGCCAATCGGCTGTCCGCCGAATTTGGCGCCAAGGATATCGCGAAATCCACCTGAGGACGAAGCCGGCGCCCGCATTTGGCGTTGACAGGAACCTCCGCGTCCGGAACTATCATCCGACAATAGAAAAACGTCTCTCACATTCTCGCATATGCGGATTGAAGGGGGACATCGCGGAAAACGCCCTTTGGGAGGAGACCAACGATGACCCGCTACAGCCGACGTACACTTTTGAAGGGGGGCGCCGCCTTTGCCGGCGCATCGGCACTCGGATTTCCGGCGATCGTCCGCGCCCAGGCCAGCACGATCAAGATCGGCCATGTGACGCCGCTGACCGGATTTCTCGGCGCGATCGGTAGCTATGCCCAGTTGGGCGTGAAACTGGCTGCGGAAGAGATCAATCAGGTCGGCGGCATCATGGGCAAGCAGATCGACCTGATGTCGGAAGACTCGGTCAATCCCGCCACCGCCGCCACCAAGGCACAGCGCATGCTGGAGCAGGACGGCGCCGTGGTGCTGCTTGGCGAAATCTCGTCGGCATCCTCGCTCACCATCATGCAGGTCGCCGAACGCAATAAGAAGGTGTTCTTCTCGACAGGCGCGCGCTCCGACGCTTTGCGCGGCAAGAGCTGCAACCGCTACTCCTTCCACTGCGACATTCCGAACACGGTGATGGTCAATGCCGTCGGCACCGCGCTGCTGCAAAAAGGCATGGTGAAGGACAAGAAGTTCTTCACGCTGACCGCCGACTACATTTTTGGCCACGACCTGCTGAAGGCGGCCAAGACCTTCTTCGCCGCCAACAATGCCAACCTGATCGGCGACGAATTGATCGCGACCGACGTCACCGACTTCAGCCCCTATCTCCTGAAGATCCGGCAGGCCAAACCGGACGTGGTGTGCTGCAACCTTGCCGGCAATCAGGTGACCAACCTGGTCAAGCAATATGCCGAGTTCGGATTCCCCTACCCGCTGGTCGGCTTCAATCTCAACACCGGCGATGCCTGGGCCGCCGGCGAGGGCAATCTCAGCGGCACCTGGCCGACCGTCTGGTATCACACGCTCGACAATCCCGCCTCCAAGGCCTTCGTCGCCGCCTTCAGCAAGAAGTACGGCAAGCCACCGGAAAACCACGCCTGGATCGACTACATCACGCTCAAACTGCTGGCGCAGGCGATGAACGAGCTCAAGTCGACCGACAGCGAAGCGCTGATCGCGCATTTCGAGAAGCAGACGCAGTTCGACATCATGAAGGCGCGCAAGGGCTATTTCCGCAACTGGGACCATCAGCTGGTTCAGGAGGCCTATCCGTTCACGGTGAAGCCGAAGAACGAAATGAAGGACAAGTGGGACATGCTTGTGCTCGGCAACGCCGTACCGGTGCCGAGCGAGCCCCTGGAAAAGATCTACCCGACCAAGGTGCAGAACCCCTGCGAGATGAAGGCATAGCGCTCCGCTTCGCACGCCTGACTTCGTTGGCGTCGACGGCGCCGGCACCGAAAGGCCGGCGCCGCTTTTTCTGGAGCCATTTCCGTTCCGACGAATGAATCGAAACGAGGCTCTATCTCTTGTATGACGCGTTTTCTTCACGCGAGCCGGTGTCCGCTTCGCTGGAAAACGCTCTAAGGCAGCGGAACACATATGCAGTTCGGGTTTTTGCTGGAGCAGGTGGTGAATGGCCTCGTGCTCGGAGGCTATTATCTGCTGATTGCGCTCGGGCTGTCGCTGATCTTCAGCGTCGGCGGCGTGGTCAACCTGGCGCATGGCGCGTTCTATGCGCTCGGCGCCTATGCCTCGGTCGAAATCACCAAATATCTCGGCTTCGGCCCCGCCGTGGTGCTGTCGCCGATCGCCGTTGCGATGCTGGGCATCCTGTTCGAGCGGTTCATCCTGCGCCGTTTCTATACCGCCGATCCGATCCTCAGCCTGCTGGTGACCTTCGGCCTTGCCATGGTCGCCGAGCAGGCGATCCGCATCGTCTGGGGCGCGCCGCCGCTGTCGGCGTCGATCCCGCCGGTGTTTCGCGGCTCCGTCATCCTCGGTGACTTCCTGTTCTCGCGCTATCGCCTGCTGATCCTCGCCGTGGTCGCGGCGATACTGCTCGCGGTCTGGCTGCTGCTGCACAAGACTTCATTCGGCCGCGTGGTGCGCGCCGGCATCCAGCGGCCGGACATGGTGGCCGCGCTGGGCATCCGGCTGCAGCCCTACATGACCGCCATCGTCATGCTCGGCGTCGGCATGGCCGCGATGGGCGGCGCGTTCTTTGCGCCGATCACCATCGTGCACCCGGCGATGGGCGCCGAGATCATCACAGTCGCCTTTGTCGTGGTCGTGATCGGCGGTCTCGGCAGCTTCTGGGGCGTGGTGCTCGCCGCCATGCTGGTCGGCGTCGTGCGCGGCATCACCATCCATTTTGCACCCGCCGCCGGCGAAGCATCGATCTACATCCTGATGTTCCTGATCCTGCTGGTGCGGCCACGTGGTCTGCTTGGCGAGCGTATCGAGAAATTCGAATGACCACCGCATCGCCGATGTCGAAATACCGGCCATTGCTACTGGCAACCCTCGCGCTGATCGTGCTGCCGTTCGGCCTGCAGGCGCTCGGCCTGTCGCTCAACACCGGCATCATGGTGGTGGCGGTGGCGATCGCCACCATGGGGCTCAACCTCTGCGTCGGCTATACCGGCCTCGTCTCGTTCGGCCACGGCACCTGGTTCGGCATCGGCGCCTATGCCGCGGGCCTGATCCAGCTCCACTGGTTCGGCGGCCAGATCTGGTTGCCGCTACTGCTGTCGATGGTCGCGGTCGCGATCTCCTCGACCATCGTCGGCGTCATCATCCTGCGCCGGCGCGGCGTCTACTTCTCGCTGCTGACGCTGGCGCTCGCCGCGTTGACCTACACCACCGCGTTCCGCTGGACCGCCGTCACCGGCGGCGAGGATGGTCTCGGTGGCCTCAAGCGCGGCAGCATCGGGCCATTCAGTCTCGACAATGCGCTCACCTATTACATCGTCGTCGCGCTGATCGGGCTCGGCGTGCTCTATCTGCTGCTGCGCCTGGTGCGATCGCCGTTCGGCCATGTGCTGGTCGCGATCCGCGAGAACCAGTTGCGCGCCACCTTCCAAGGCTATCCGGTCGAGCGCTACAAGCTCGCCGTGTTCGTGATATCGGCTGTGGTGACCGGCCTCGCCGGCGCGCTGGTCGGATTCCAGAACTACCTGGTTTCGGCCGAAGCGGTCTCGGTGCCGTTTTCCGGCGAGCTGCTCGCGATCGTCGTGATCGGCGGCATGCGCAGCATGCTCGGGCCCGCGCTCGGCGCGCTGTTCTTCTTTCTGTTCCGCGAGCTATTTTCTATCTGGACCACGGACTGGCTACTCTGGTTCGGGCTGATCTTCGTTGCCTTCGTGCTGTATTCGCCGGGTGGCCTCGTCGGTATCTGGGCCACGCTGAGCCGGCGCTGGTGGCCGGTGCCGGAAGAATCCGCGGCCATGAGCCGGCGCAAGATCTACGAGGGCCTGCCGCTGCCGGATTTCCTGAGGCCGGAAAGCCTCAAGGGCACCGTGCTCGAGGTCAAAGGCATCGCCAAACATTTCGGCGGTATCCGCGCCGTCTCCAACGCCAGCCTCGAGGTCGGCGCCGGCGAAATCCACGCGCTGATCGGCCCAAACGGCGCCGGCAAGACCACCTTGTTCAATCTGGTCTCGGGTCTCTACCCGGCCGATCAGGGCACCGTGCGCCTCAACGGCCGCGAGATCCAGGGCGTGCCGTCCGACCTGATCTGCCACCAGGGTCTGGCACGCTCGTTTCAGATCACAAACCTGTTCAAGGAACTGTCGATCTACGAGAATTTGCGACTGTCGCTGCAGGCGCAGCACAGAATCGGCTTCAACATCTGGCGCGACATCGACAGCTATCCGCAGATTCATTCCGAGACCGCCGCACTCATAAAATTCCTTGGACTGGAAGGCATCGAGGAAATCCAGGGCGGCGAGCTGTCCTATGGCGGGCAACGGCTGGTCGATCTCGGCATCGCACTCGGCTCCAAGCCGCAGGTGCTGTTGCTCGACGAGCCGCTGGCGGGCCTTGCCGCCGCCGAGCGCGAACGCGTCTCCAACCTGGTCAAGAACGTGGCCGCCAACATTCCGGTCCTGATCGTCGAGCACGACATCGATCGCGTGCTCGGTTTCTCGCAACAAGTCACCGTGATGAATCAGGGCGAAGTGCTGATGACCGGCACGCCCGAAGCGGTGCGCACCAACCGCCGGGTGCAGGAGATCTATACCGGCACCGGCATTCCCGAGGTCGAGCACAGCCGCAGCGACGAGGCCCGCGAAGGCGCGGCGCATGTTCTGCGCTTCGAGGGCGTCAACACCTTCTACGGCAAGAGCCATATCCTTCACGACGCCACGCTCGACGTTCGCGGAGGCGAGATCGTCGCGCTGCTCGGGCGCAACGGCGCCGGCAAGTCCACGCTCCTGAAGACCATCGCCGGGCTGGTGCCATTGGCGTCCGGCACGATGGAATTCGAGGGCCGCAATATCGCTGGCCTCCCCGCTCCGGATATCGCGCGCGCTGGAATCGGCTACGTGCCGCAGGGGCGCGGATTGTTTGCCGGCATGACCGTGCGGGAAAATCTCTCGCTCGGCCGCCTGGCGCGCAAGACCGACGGCAGCCATGGCGTGGTGTGGAGCGAGGAGCAGATCCTCGATTATTTCCCGCGCCTGAAGGAGCGGCTCGATGTCGCGGCGGATTACCTGTCCGGCGGCGAGCAACAGATGGTGGCGGTGGCGCGCGCGATGTCGGGCAACGTCAAACTGCTGCTGCTGGACGAGCCGTTCGAGGGCCTGGCGCCGACCGTGATCCTCGAACTGTTCAAAGTGTTCGACCTGTTGCGCCGGCACACCTCGATCGTGATCGTCGAGCACAATCTCGACCTGGTGCTGGCGCTGGCCGACCGCGTCTTCGCGCTGGAGCGCGGTGCGGTGTTTCACGAGGGGCCGGCCACCCCGCTGCTGATCGATCTGGATTACCGCAAGAAGATTCTGTGGCTGTGACAGCCACGCATGTGATGTCATTGCGGGCCGGCGGGTCGCGTGCCCGATGACAGGCTCCGCGAAAGCAATCCAACCGTCGACATTACCACCGTCATTGCGAGCGAAGCGACGCAATCCATCTCGCCGCGCAATGAAAAAAGATGGAAGCTGGATTGCTTCGTCGCAAGTGCTCCTCACAACGACGGCGCCCTATCTCCAGATACGCGTTTATCTCCCGCGGCGCGAGGCGCCCGAGGCTTTGAAGAATTTTCCACCCAATGAGGGCGTGGGGAATGCCGGGTGCCAGGACCACACGGCTTCACCGTACGCGATAGCATCGTTCGTCTGCACGCCGTGCTTCGCTCACAGACTCAGCGAGCCCGCCCTGCGATCACCTGCGCGCCCGACGCTGCCGCGTCCACCGCATCCCGCCCCGCGTCTCTGACGATCCGGATACGCCCCTCGAGTGGGCCGGGATGACGGAATCAATAATGGTGTTTCTACCTGACGGCGAAGCGATTTATTTTTCTAGATGGGGCTGGACAGGGTGTTTGAAAAACGACCCGACGGGAAAATCAGATGGGCGGTTCAGCTCGCGGCCGGGGGCGGAGAAATCGTCCGCGCGGTTGCCGTGGCCAAGACCGCAGCGGCAGTGTATCAGGGGCGGCAAATTGCACCGTCGAACCCCACGGATAAGCGGCTTGACCCAGAACCCGACCATCAAACCCTTCCTCGAAGTGCTTTCCGGGCGCAGGCAGCCGGTTCCGCCGATCTGGATGATGCGGCAGGCCGGCCGCTATCTGCCGGAGTACCGCGAATTGCGCGCCAAGGCCGGCGGCTTTCTCGACCTCTGCTTCACGCCGGAATATGCCGCCGAGGTGTCGCTGCAGCCGATCCGCCGCTTCAACTTCGACGCCGCGATCATCTTCTCGGATATTCTGGTGATCCCCTACGCGCTCGGCCGCGACGTGCGGTTCGAGGCCGGCGAGGGTCCGCGGCTCGATCCGCTGGATACGCCGGACAAGGTCGGCACGCTGGCTTCAAAGGGCGACTTCACCAAGCTGGAGCCTGTATTCGAGGCGCTGCGCCGCGTGCGCTGCGAACTCGATTCCAAAGTCGCGCTGATCGGTTTCTGCGGCGCGCCGTGGACGGTCGCGACCTACATGGTCGCGGGGCAAGGCACGCCGGACCAGGCGCCGGCGCGGATGATGGCCTATCGCCATCCCGAGGCGTTCGCGAAAATCATCGACGTGCTGGTGGAGAATTCAGTTCAGTACCTGCTCGGACAGCTCAAGGCTGGCGCCGACGTGCTGCAGATCTTCGACACCTGGGCCGGGGTGCTGCCGCCGCACGAGTTCCAGCGCTGGTCGGTCGAGCCGACCAGGCGCATCGTCGAAGGCGTCCGCAGACAGGTGCCCGATGCGAAGATCATCGGCTTTCCCCGCGGCGCCGGCGCGCTGCTGCCCGGCTATGTCGAGGCGACCGGCGTCGATGCCGTCAGCATCGACTGGACGGCCGAGCCGTCGCTGATCCGCGAGCGCGTGCAAACCAAAGTCGCGGTGCAGGGCAATCTCGATCCGCTGGTGCTGATCGCCGGCGGCGACGCGCTCGACCGCGCGGTCGACGACGTGCTGGCGAATTTCGCCGGCGGCAGGCTGATCTTCAATCTCGGCCACGGCATCCAGCCGGAAACCCCGATCGCGCATGTCGAGCAGATGGTGAAGCGGGTGCGGGCGTATAAGGGGTGAGTCAAGAGGCGCATACCCGCCAACGGGTCTCGCCTTCACCCGGTTGTCATCCCCGCGAAAGCGGGATCCAGTACGCTGCAGCTTCTCGATTTACCGCAGGCGTCTCTGGAATACTGGATCATCCGCTTTCGCGGATGATGACAGCTTTGTTTGCGGAAACGAGCGTCGGTCAATCACACGGGCCGGCTGCGCTCGATGATGTCGGCAGCTCCCTTGGCCAGCAGTTCGAGCCCGACGGCGCGGCCGAGTTCACGCGGGCGATCGGCCGGGCCTTGACGCGTGACCTCGATGAACCGCCCGCCGGCTTCGTCCAGCACCGAGGCGGTCAGCGACATCTGCGCGCCGTCGATCGAGGAGAAGCCCGCGATCGGCGAATTGCAGTGGCCGTTGAGCACCCACAGCACCTCGCGCTCGGCATCGCAGCAAAGATGCGCCGCGGCATCGTCGATCAGGGCAAGGTAGCGCCGCGTCTGCCAGTCGCTCGCTGCGCATTCCACAGCGACGATGCCCTGCCCCACCGCCGGCAGCATTTCCTGCGGCGTGAAATCATGGGCGATCCGATTTGAAAGCCCGACGCGCTCCAGCCCGGAGCGCGCCATGATCAGGGCGTCGGCGGGGCCGGCCTCGCCGCCGCCAGGCAACCGCTGCATCTCGCGGTTATCCAGCTTGCGGACGCGGGTGTCGGCGGCGCCGCGAAAGTGCACGACCTCGATGTCCGGAAACAGCCGCCGCGCATAGGCGGCGCGGCGCACCGCGTTGGTGCCGATCTTGAAACCCTTGCCGCGCGAACGCCTGATGTCCTCCAATGATACGCCTTCGCGCAGCACCAGCGCATCGGTCGGCCGGTCGCGCGACAACGTCGCGCCGATCACCAGCCCCGGCGTGTCCTCGTTGCCCGGCATGTCCTTGAGCGAATGCATCGCGGCGTGCAGACGGCCGGCCCTGACCGCGGCGCGGATTTCGGCGACGAAGGCGCCGCCCTTGCCGCCATGCATCAACAGTTTGCTGGTCTGGTCGGTATCGCCGACAGTCTCGAACTTGACGATTTCGACGTCGAGATCGGACGCCGCCGCCGTCAGACGCCGCGCAATCTCCTCGGTCTGGGCAAGCGCCATGGTGCTCTTGCGCGTGCCGATACGCATCGAAACTGCCACCACCGCCGCTCCATCCGCTTCACCGCCGCGCAAACCCCGGCCGGCCGGCTCTTCTTATAGAGAAATCCCTCCATATAGAAATCCCTTGCGTCACAAATCGAGATCGCCGGCCAGGAGCCGCTGGGCGATCATCCGGGTCAGGATTTCGTTGGTGCCGTCGGCGATGTTGACGATCCGCAAGTCCTGCCACGCATGAACGAGGCCGACTTCGTTGGTCAGGCCCATGCCGCCATGGGTCTGGATGGCGCGGTCGACCGCGCGGAATCCGGCCTGCACCGAATAGGCCTTGGCCATCGAAAGCTCTTTCAGGGCCTTGTCGCCGCGATCGAGCAGGGTCGCGGCATTCAACCCCATCAGATGCGCCGCATGCAGTTCGGTCGCAGACTCGGCCAACGGGAACGAGACGCCCTGATATTCGGAAATTTTCGCGCCGAACGCCTCGCGCTGCTTGGCATAACCGATCGCCATTTCGAGCGCCCACCGGCCCTGCCCGACCGCGCGCGCAGAATTATAGACCCGCCCGAGCGACACGCCGTACAGCGCGATCTTGAAGCCCTGATCGAGTTCGCCGACGAGCTGCCACGGCTCGACCTCGACGTCTTCCAGCACCAGCGCGCCCTCGTGGCCGCCGGCGTGGCCGAACAGGCGAACCACGCTTTCCACGGTGAAGCCGGGGGCATCGGTCGACACCAGAAACGCGCTGATGCCGCCGGCCTTGCGGGCGGCCTTTTCGGCGTCGGTGATGGCAAAGACGATGCACCATTCCGCCGTCGGTGCATTGGTGGTCCAGAGCTTGCGGCCCGAGATCTTCCAGCCCCGGGCGGTCTTGACGGCGCGGGTCTTGATCATGCTGGCGTCGGAACCGGCGCCGGGTTCGGACAGGCCGAAGCACATCGAGGTTTCGCCCGATATCATTCCCGCCAGACATCGTGAGCGGGCTTGCTCGGTCGCCTGCGTCAAGAGCCGGCTCGGACCGAACGCCCAATGCGCGATCACCCATGGAATAATGACGCCCTGGCCGCCGAGCCGGCGATAGATCGCCTCCCAGGAAACGTAATAGGCGAGATGCCCGAGGCCGCCGCCGCCGATTTCGACCGGCGCGCACATCGCGTAGAATCCGGCCTGCGCCGACAGCATCCTGATGTCGCGGATCAGCTTGCGTGCGTCGGGCGAGTAACGCCCGCTTTCGTCATACAGCCGCCGCTGGTCGTCCAGCAGTGCCCGGCTCCGCTCGATCCGCGGCGCCACCTGCGCCTCGACGAAACGCAGCACGCCGTCGCGCACGTCCACGACATCTTCGGGAAGATCGAACGCGACGCCGCCCATCGGAAAACACCCAGTCTGATTCACCTGCGAATTTCCATCACCAAAGCGCAACACCGCGCCATCGGCAATAGCGGTCACACGCGGTCATTTCGTGCACAAATGCCGCTTCTGCGATGCGTCCAGCGCAATGCTCCGCCAAATGCCTATTTACAAGCCGCGCACAACGCTGCTTTGCTGCTTTCCAAAAGCAGGGAGAAACAACAATGACCGTTACTCGCCGGACCTTTGGAATTGCGGCCGCCGGAATATTGCTCGGCCCGATTGCCGCGCCCTACATCCGCAAGGCGAGTGCGGCAGGTTCGACAATCCGAATCGGCGTCGTCAACTCGATGAGCGGCGGTCTCGCCGCCTACGCCCAGGAAGGCCAGCCCGCCTTCGAATACGTCATCAAGAAGATCAATGACGCGGGCGGCATCAAGAGCAAGGGCGGCGCCAAGATCGAGCTCATCCAGGCCGACGACACCAGCCAGCCGGCGCGGACGGCAGCGGAAGCCCGCAGGCTGATCACCGAAGAGAAGGTTCACCTGCTGACCGGCACAATCCTCAGCGCACAGATGCTGGCGCTGACGCCGGTGCTGGATGAACTCAAGATGCCGACGCTGTCGGTCTGGGCCGGCGGCTCGCATTCGAACTACATGTTCACCCTGGGCTACCCCTACGATCGCGGCTATGCGCAGACCATCCATGACTTCGTTGTTTTTCTTCGCGACGCGAACAAATTCAACATCAAGACGGCCGTCATGGGCTATTCGAACTATGAGGCCGGACAGCAGGTCAACCAGTTCCTGACGCAACGGCTGAAAGCCAGCGGCATCGAAATAACAGGCGAAGCGCCGCTCGACACCCGGGCGCAGGACCAGACCGCGGCGATGATCCGTATTCGCTCGCTGAAGCCCGACATCGTCGTCGGGCTGGTGACGCCGCGCGACGGCATCCTGCTGCACCAGGCGCGCTACAATCTCAACTATCACGGCAGCATCTTCTGCGGCGGCACCGGGGGCTATTCGGACCTGTCGCTATGGAAGGATCTCGGCCCTGAAATCGGCAAGGCGGTGCTGACCAAGAATCTGTACGGCATGACCGGTTTCAGCCCGGGCGCCAAGATCGACTCGATGCAGAAGATCATCGCCGAACTGCGCGACGTCGCCAAGCTCGACAAGATCGGCCAGGGCGCCATTCAGTACGCCCAGGCCGCACGCGTGCTGCAGCAGACCCTGGAGAATGCCGCTTCGCTGGAGCGCGATGCGCTGCTCGACTCGTTCAAGAACGTCCATATTCCCTTCGGCGATCCCAACCTCTACATCTCGAAGCCGAAGGGCCTGCAATTCGCCGACGACCGCCTGCTCAAGGACGGTTCGGCGATGTTCATCCAGTGGACGCCCGAGCAGGAACAGCAGGTGATCTTCCCGAAAGAGTTCGCGCAGACCGCGCCGCGACCACGGGCCTGAGACGACAGTGGCATTTCTCGAAGTAACCAATGTCACCAAGCGCTTCGGCGGCCTGGTGGCATTGAATGCGATTAGCTTTTCCGTCGCCAAGGGCGAGATCCTGGGGATCATCGGCCCGAACGGCGCCGGCAAGACCACGCTGTTCAGCGTCATCTCCGGTTTCATGCCGCCGAGCGAGGGCGACGTTCATTTCGACGGCGCCGCGATAACAGGCATTTCGCCTGATAGGCTGGTGCGCCGCGGCCTGATCCGCAGCTTCCAGATCGTGCAGACCTTTGCCGACATGACGACGCTCGACGTGGTGACGACGGCCGCACTGGCGCGGCGGCCGATCCGCGAAGCCATCGATTACGCCGCGCATGTGCTTGACCGCGTCGGCCTCGGCGGCAAGGAGAACCTGACGCCCGCGACGCTGTCGCTGCAGGACAAGAAGCTGCTCGAACTCGCCAAATGCGTCGCCACCGATCCGCGCTGCATCCTGCTCGACGAAGTGATGGCCGGCCTGACCATGGCAGAGACCGCCGCGCCGATGGCGATCATCCGCGAGCTCAACAATCAGGGCGTCACCATCGTGATGGTCGAGCACGTGATGCCTGTCATCATGCGACTCGCGACCCGGATCGTCGTCGTCAATTTCGGCGAGAAGATCGCCGAAGCCACGCCAGACGAAATCGTCAAGGACCAGAAGGTCATCGATGCCTACTTCGGGGAGCACCTCGATGCTTGAGATCGACCATCTGGTCGCCGGCTATGGCGGCGTGCCCGTGCTGAACGAGGTCTCGATCAAGCTTTCGGCGGGCGAATTCGTCGGCCTGCTCGGCGCCAACAATGCCGGCAAGACCACGCTGATCAACAGCCTGTCGGGACTGGTGCCGGCGATGTCCGGCCGCATCCGCTTCGAAGGCCAGGATATCACCAACCTTTCACCGCGGCAGCGGGTTGAACTCGGAATCGTCCAGGTGCCGGAAGGGCGGATGGTCTTTCCCGAGATGAGTGTGCGGGAAAACCTCTTGCTCGGCGGCATCAATGCTCGGGCGCGGACCCACCGGCCGCGCCAGATGGAGCGGGTGCTCGAATTGTTTCCGCGGCTGCAGGAGCGGCTGGCGCAGCATGCGGGAACGCTGTCCGGAGGCGAGCAGCAGATGCTCGCGATCGGCCGCGGGCTGATGGCCGAAGCCAGGCTGCTGATGATGGACGAACCCTCGCTCGGCCTGTCGCCGCTGTTCGTGCAATACATCTTTGAGATCATCGACAAGTTGCACGCCAACGGACTGTCGATTCTCTTGGTCGAGCAGAACCTGATGCTGACATTGCGCCACGCGCAGCGCTGCTACGTGATCGAGCGCGGGCATATCGCGGTCGAGGGAACGGCCGACGTGGTCCGGGACGATCCGCGGACGCGCAGCGCCTATCTCGGACTTTGACGGGAGCATGACACGTGACTGAACTTTGGCAGGCGCTGGCGCAGGGCGTGTTGATCGGGAGCACCTACGGGCTGCTTGCGCTCGGCATGGGCCTGGTTTACGGCGTGAGCGGCGTGGTCAACTTCTCGCACGGCGATTTCATTTCGCTCGGCATGTTCATGTGCCTCGCGCTCTATTCCGCGCTGTCGCTCGATCCCTACGTGTCGGCGGTCATCACCATTCCGGTGATGACCGCGATCGGCGCGGTGGTTTACCGCTTCCTGATCCGGCCGATGGTCGGGCATCAATTCCTGATGATCGTGCAGCTGACGCTCGGCTTGAGCCTGGTGCTGCAGAACGGTATCCTGATGGTGTTCGGCGGCCAGCCCGCCCGGACGCCCTCGATGGTCGAATCCAAGCTGGTCATTCTCGGCGAGGTCGTGCTGCGGGTGCCGCATCTGATCGCCTTTGCCGTATCGTTCGCGCTCGCCATCGGTCTGTACGTGATGCTGCGCTCGACCGATTTCGGACGCTCGATCCGGGCGGTCCATCAAAACGCGCATGCAGCCTCCCTGATGGGGATCGACGTCGGCCGCGTGCAGGTCCTGACCTTCGCGCTCGGCATCGGCATCCTGGCGCTGGCGGCCGCGCTGCTGCTGCCGGGCACGCCGATCCAGCCGAGCCAGGGGCTTCGTTATACCGTGATCACGCTGCTGGTGGTGGTGCTCGGCGGGATGACGAACTTCGTCGGCATCATGCTCGGCGGGCTAGTGATCGGCATTTCCGAGGCCTTCGGCACGATCTATCTGTCCGGCCCGCTCGGCCTGTTGATGCCTTACATCATCTTCGTGGCGATCATGCTGTTCCGCCCGCAGGGACTGACCTGGAGTTCCCAGCGATGAGGGAGGAATTCTTCAAGACCCTGATGTCGCCGGTCTGGCTGGGTGCGCTGGCGCTGACCGCGCTGCTGCCGTTCGTGCTGTCGAGCTATTATCTGCACATCGTGACTCTGTCGCTGGTCTATGTGGCGTTGGCCTCGTCGTGGAACATCGTCGGCGGCATGGCCGGCCAGATCTCGATGGCGCACAGCCTGTTCATCGGTATCGGCGCCATGCTGTCGAGCGCGCTGCTGCTGAAGCTCGGCGTCAACATGTGGCTGGGCATGCTGATCTCGGCGGCGATCTCGGGCGTATTGGGTGCCGTGATCGCCTGGATCGACTTCCGCTTTCAGCTCGGCCATCTCTCCTTCGTGCTGATCACGCTGGCATTCGCCGAAATGGGCGCCATCGTGGTCGAGGGCTGGGACTTCCTCGGCGGCGCCTCGGGCCTGATGCTGCCGCGCGACACCGGAAATTTCCTGGCGTTCCAGTTCGGCGGCGGGCACGGCACGTTCTGGGTAATGCTGGCGCTGGCGGCGGTCTGCATCGTCGTCAACCTCGCCATCCTCAATGCGCCGCTCGGATATTATTTGCGCACCATCCGCGACAATGAGAAGGCGGCGCAGGCGATCGGGGTCAACATTCTCCGCTACAAGATCGCCGCGATGGTGATCTCGGCGGTGCTGGCCTCGGTGGTCGGTACCGCCTATGTGCGCTATCTGACCTTTGCCGATCCCTACCTTCTGATCTCGCCGGTGATCACCATCGAAATCGTGCTGTTCGCCACCGTCGGCGGCCTTGGCCGGGCCTTCGGACCGGCGCTCGGGGCGCTGCTGCTGGTGCCGCTCGGCGAGGTGCTGCGCGGCAAACTCGGCGGCACGCTGCCGGGACTGCACTACTTCATCTACGGAGTTGTCGTGATCGCCGTCATCCTGGTGACGCCGCGCGGGCTGTTGCCGCTGTTCGAGGCGCAATGGGCGCGGTGGCGGTCGCGCGGTTAGCGCGCGCAAATATCGGAAGTTTCCGACACAGCGATTCAGATGTCCGGGTAAAATTCCGTGACGCGGAAGGTGCTGCAAATCTGCCTGCCTCGATAAGAACCAGAATTGCTCGCTGCACTCGCTCGGGCGGCGTCGCCGGGGTTATCCTTGACGATGCATGGCGTTTATGTGCAGCTATAAAAAAATCTCGGGCGTCCGGCGGGAGGGTTATACAATGACAACGGTGCGGCAGGCGTTGGTTGGTTGCAGTTTTCTCATCGCGTCGACGATTTTCGCGCAAGCTGCCGATCCGATCAAACTGCGGGTCGCCGATTCATTTCCGAAGGGCCACTTTCTCGTCAAGCTGATCCTCGAGCCGTGGATGGAGGGGGTCACGAAGCGCACCAACGGCGCGGTGATCTTCGAACACTATCCCGCGCAGCAGCTCGGCAAGGCGGCGGACATGCTGAAGCTGACGCAGACCGGCGTCGCCGATATCGGCTACGTCGCCCCCGGCTATACCTCCGACAAGATGCCGGTGTCCGAAGTCGCGATGTTGCCCGGCGCCTTCGCGCATTCCTGCCAAGGTACCCTCGCCTACTGGAAGCTGGCGCGCAGCGGCGTCATCGCGCAGCAGGACTATGCCAGCAACAATATCCGGCTGCTGCTGGCGGTGAGCCTGCCGCAATACCGCATCTTCACCGTCAGCAAGCCGGTCAAGGATGTCGCCGACGTCGCCGGCCTGAAACTGCGTTCCACCGGCGGCGCGCAGGATCTGACCTTGCGCGCGATCGGCGCGGTGCCGGTCCGGATGGCCGCACCCGACGCCTATGAATCGCTGTCGCGCGGCACCATGGACGGGTTGCTGTTTCCGCTGGAAAGCGTGGTCGCCTACGGCGCCGACAAGCTGGTGAAGCATGCGACCGACGGGCTCGGCTTCGGCAGCTTCGTGGTGTCCTACTCGATCAGCGATACCGCCTGGAAGAAGCTGACGCCGGAAATCCAGAAGGCGATGACCGACGTCGCCGAGGAGATCATTCCCTCCGCCTGCCAGGAAGTGCAGAAGGCCGACGCGACCACCAAGCAGAAGCTGGAAGCCGCAGGCGTGCACTTTGAGACGCTGCAGCCCGAGAAATTCAAGGACTTGATGAAAGGCGTCAACAAGACCTGGGCCGAGGGGCTCGACTCCCGCGGCAAGCACGGCAGCGACGCGCTGAAGGAATTCGAAGCCGCCGCCGCCGCCATTCCCGCCAAATAATTCGTGTCCGGCGCGCCGCGGCAAGACGCTCGGAGGGGATCAAGGTGCTCGACGGATTATTGAGAACGCTCTCGGCAGTCGAGAAGGCGGTGTCCTCGATCGCCGCGTTCTTCATGTTTGCGATCATGATCATCGTCTTCAGCGACGTCGTCATGCGCTACGGTTTCAACCGGCCGTTCTCCTGGGCCTACGACCTGATCTCGCTCTATCTGATGGCCGGCATCTTCTTCCTGATCCTGTCGGAAGCCTATGCCAGTCACGCCCATGTCAGCGTCGACATCCTGCAGCAGAAATTCCCGCCGGCGATGATCCGCGTCACCGAAATCGTCACCTGCCTGGTCGGCATCGTGGTGTTCTCCCTGATCGCCTGGCTCGGCTTCCTGCGCGCGGTCGAGAGCTTCAGGTCCAGCGACGTCATGGCCGGCGCCATTCCATGGCCGATGTGGCCCTCGATCGGGCTGGTGCCGCTCGGCGCCGGGCTCATCACGCTGCGTCTCGTGCTCCATTTGGTCGCCCATGTCCTTTCTCTTGCTACCGGACGCGACGTGATCGCCCTGCCGGCGTCGCACGCGACCGAGGAAACCTTCGAATGATCCTCACCCTGGTCATGGTTGTTCTGTTCGTGCTGCTGGCGATCGGCACGCCGGTCGGCTTTGCGATGGCGGGCTCCGGCGTGCTCGGACTTTATATGATCGGCGGCATGCCGATCATGTCCGGCATCCTGCAGACCGCGCCGCTGTCGGCGGTCACCTCCTACGAACTGATCACGATCCCGATGTTCCTGCTGATGGCCGAATTCGTTCTGGTCAGCGGCATCGCCGACGACCTGTTCAAGGCTACCGCCGCCTGGGTCGGCCGGGTCCCGGGCGGGCTCGGCATGGCAACCGCACTGGCCGGCGCCGGTTTCGGCGCGATCTGCGGCACCAGCACCGCTTCGGCGGCGACGCTGTCGGCGACCAGCCTGCCCGCGATGCTGAAGCAGGGCTACGAGCCGAAGATGGCCGCAGGCGTGGTGGCGATCTCGGGCACGCTGGCGATGCTGATTCCGCCCTCGGTGGCGCTGGTGATCTACGGCCTGCTCGCGGAAGTGAACATCGGGGCGCTGCTGATCGGCGGCGTCATCCCCGGAATTCTCGTCACCATCACCATCATGGCGACGGTCTGGTTTCTGGCCTGGCAGGATCCTTCGCGGGCGCCCGCGGGCCCGTCCGTGACCTTGCGCGAAAAATTCCGGATGCTGAAAGTCGTCGGGCCGATGCTGCTGCTGTTCGGCATGGTCACCGGCGTGATCTATTCCGGCATCGCCACGCCGACCGAAGCCTCCGCGCTCGGCGCCTTCGGCGCCTTTTGCCTCGCCATTTGGAAGCGCAAGATCAACCTGACGAGCCTGCGCAGCGCCCTGCTACGCTCGGCGCACGGCACCTGCATGATCGCGATGATCCTGTTCGGCGCATCGGTGTTCGGCTACTTCTTCACCCTGACCCAGGTGACGCAGAACCTGGTGGCCCTTGTCGGCGGGCTGCACGTGCCACCCTGGGTGATCCTGACCATCATCCTGTTCGGCTACATCGTGCTCGGTTCATTCATGGACCAGATTGCGATCCTGGTGCTCACGGTTCCGATCGTGCTGCCGCTGATCAAGTCGCTCGGCTACGACCCGCTGTGGTTCGGCGTCATCAAGATCGTCACCGCCGAGGTCGGCATGATCACCCCACCGGTCGGATTGAACTGCTTCGTGGTGGCGCGCTACTCGGGGCGCCCGGTGGCCGAAGTGTTCCACGGGGTGTTTCCGCACTTCATCGCACATCTGTTTGCGATCGCGATTCTGGTCGCATGGCCGCAGATCATTCTGTGGCTGCCGATCAAGATGGGTTACTGAAAGAGCAACAACAACGGGAGAGAAACCTCATGACCACTGGTTTGAAAAGGCGGATCGTCGCCGTGACGACAGTGCTCGCAGCTGGCATGAGCCCCGCTCTCGCGCAGGAAAAGATCACGCTGCGCCTCGCCGAAAGCCTTCCCGCCGGTCACGTCATCCATGAGTTGGTAGCCAAGCCGTTCATGGAGCTGGTGACGAAAGCGACCAACGGTCAGGTTACATTCCAGCACTATCCCGCCGAGCAGCTTGGCAAGGCCAAGGACATGGCGCAGCTGACGGTCGCGGGCGTTGCCGACGTTTCCTATGTCGTGCCGTCCTATTCGTCGGAAAAATATCCGCTCACGGCGGTCGCCGAACTGCCCGGCATCTTCGATACCGAATGCCAGGGAACCCTTGCCTTCTACAAGATCTCGCACAATGGCGGCATCCTCGAGACCAGGGAATTCGGGCCGAACCAGCTTCGGCCGCTGGTGACGATTGCGCTGCCGGCCTACCAGATCCAGCTCGCCACCAGCCGCACGGTGAAGACCGCGAAGGATCTGGAAGGCCTCAAGATCCGCACCACCGGCGGCGCGATGGACCTGATGATGCGTTCGATCGGCGGCGTTCCGGTTCGCATGGCAGCGCCCGAGATCTATGAATCGCTGACCCGTGGCACGCTCGACGGCCTGATCTTCTCCTATCAGAGCTCGGTGTCCTACGACTTCGGCAAGATCCTCAAAGCCGGCACCGAGGGACTGAACTTCGGCACCGCGATCTTCACCTATTCGATCGGAGAGACCAAATTCAAATCGCTGCCGGAGAACGTCCGCAAGGCGCTGGTCGAGGCCGGCGAGCAGACCACCCGCGAGGGCTGCAAGCGTTTCGAGGATGGCGAGAAGGTCGCTGCGGAGAAGATCAAGTCGCAGGGCATGAAGGTGATCGAGTTCGGCGCCGAGGACAAGAAGGTGTTCGACGCCGCCTTCAAGAATGTCGCGGAAGACTGGGTGAAGGACATGGACAAGCGCGGCAAGCCCGGCACCGAGGTGTTCAAGGCCTTCACCGGGGCCCTGGCCGCAGGCCGTTGACCGAACGCTCCGTGACGGAAACAAAGACGGCGACACCGGCGGGACCTCTCGCCGGCATCAGGATCATCGACCTGACCAGCGTGATGATGGGGCCCTACGCCACCATGATCCTCGGCGACTACGGCGCCGACGTCATCAAGGTCGAGAGCCCCGAAGGCGACGTCATGCGGCATGCGGCGCCGATGCGTCATCCGCAGATGGGCGCGATGTACCTGCAGGGCAACCGCAACAAGCGCTCGATCGTGCTCGATCTGAAGAAGGCGGGCGGCCGCGCGGCGCTGTTGCGACTCGCGGCCTCCGCAGACGTCTTCGTCCACAATGTGCGGCCGGCGGCGATGAGCCGGCTCAAGCTAGCGGCCTCCGACTTGCTCGCGGTCAATCCGCGGCTGGTCTATGCCAGCCTGCACGGTTTTGGCGAGCAAGGCCCCTATGCCGGACGGCCTGCCTATGACGATCTGATCCAGGGCATGACGGCATTGCCGGCGCTGACCGGCAGGATCACGGGCGAGCCGCGCTACTCGCCGGCCACGATGGCCGACCGCATCGTCGGGCTCAACGCCGCACACGCGATCCTGGCCGCGCTGTTTCATCGCAACCGCAGCGGCGAGGGCCAGTCGATCGAGATCCCGATGTTCGAGACCATGGCGCAATTCGTGCTCGGCGACCACATGGCCGGCCGCAGTTTCGAGCCGCCGATCGGACCGCCGGGCTATTCGCGGCTGCTGTCGCCGGACCGCCGCCCCTACCAGACCAGCGACGGCTATGTCTGCGCGCTGGTCTACAACGACAAGCAATGGACCGCGTTCTTTCGTGCGATCGGCCTCGAGAACGAAGCAGACCGCGACCCGCGCCTGAACAGCATCGCCTCGCGAACCGGCAACTACGATTTCGTCTATGGCTGGTTCTCCGAGGTCATGAAGACCCGCACCACGGCCGAATGGATGCGGCTGTTCGAAGAAGCCGACATTCCCCACGCCCCGCTGCACGACCTCGACAGCCTGATCGACGACCCGCATCTGGCCGCGGTTGGCCTCCTGCAATCGATCGAGCACCCGACCGAAGGCACCTTGCGCGTCGCCGGTCCCGCCGCGACCTGGAGCAGGACGCCGCCGTCGATCCGGCACTATCCGCCCGGGCTCGGCGAACACGGCGAGACGATCTTGCGCGAGGCGGGGTTTTCCGATGAGGGGATCGAGGCCCTCGTCACCGAGGGTGCGTTGGTCAATCCGCCCAAGGATTCGTAGGGTAAGCCAAGCAACCGATCGCGCGAAGGGGCGCCTTTGCCACCCCTGCGCACTCGCTCCCAACCAAAATATCGAAAACAACCCCATGCAAAGTAACGAGCGGTTGCCGGTACGGAGGCTTCGCCCCCCGAAAACCCATTGACACGTCGGGCAAATCACCGGCACTTTTGCAACATCGCGCAAATCCTGAACACAACCATGACCCTGCCAAACGGGCGGTGTGAACTCGCGCTTCAGCCGACTCGCGCCGACATGCCGCCGTCGACCGGCAGCAGCACGCCGGTGATGAAGTTGGCTTCATCCGACGCCAGGAACAGCGCGGCATGCGCAGTGTCCCAGCCGGTTCCCATCCTGCCGCGCAACGGCACCCGCGCGTTGCGGGCTTCGCGCACCGCCTCGGTTGTCGAGCCCGTCGCCCCGGCGATCCCGGAAACCGCCATCGGCGTATCCATCAGGCCCGGCAGCACGGCGTTGCAGCGCACGCCGTAGGCCGCATTGGCGTTGGCGACACTGGTGGTGAGCCGGTTCACGCCAGCCTTGGAAACCTCATAGGCGACCTGATTGCCGCCGGCCAGCGAGGCCAGCGACGAGATATTGACGATCGATCCGCCGCCCTGCTCGCGCATCACGGGTACGGCGTGCTTGATGGTCATCCATGCCGATTTGAGATTGACCGCCATGATGCGGTCCCAGGCTGCCTCATCGGCACGATGGGCGGGACCATCGCCGCTACCGCCAATGCCGACATTGTTGACGAGGATATCGATCCTTCCCCAGCGCGACTTCCCCTCGGCGACAAGCGCCGCACATTCGGCGTCGCGCGAGACGTCGGCCTGAAACGCCGCGGCACTGCCGCCTTCCGCCGCGATCATCGCGACCGTCTCGGCCGCGCTTTCCAGCCGGCGGTCGACGCATAGCACCTGCGCGCCCTCGCGGGCGAACAGCACCGCCATCGCCCGGCCATTGCCGATGGTTTCGCCGGCAGACTGGCCGGCACCGGTGATGACCGCGATCTTGCCCTGCAGACGCCCGCTCACTTGAACCCCCTCAGATCGGGATCGAGCACCTGGCCTTCGTCGAGCTGAACGCCAAAACTGTTGAGCAGCATCGAGACCTGGGTGTACTGGCCCACCGTGAACACCAGATCCATGCGCTGGCGTTCCTCGAAATGCCGCGACAGTTCCGCCCACACCGGCTCGGTGATGAACTGCTCGCGGTGCAGATCGTCGGCGGCCCGCAGCAAGGCCGCATCGGCCGCACTCCAGCCCGGCGCGTCGGCGCCGAGCTTGATCCGGGCGATCTCGTCATCGGTCAGGCCAGCGCGTCGGCCGATCGGCACATGCTGGGTCCATTCGTAGCCGGAGCGGCACAGGAAACCGGTGCGCAGAATGACGATCTCGCGCTCGCGCGGCGGCAGCGAGGTCTTGCGGCTCAGGATATAGCCGCCCCACACCAGGAATGCCTTGGCTGCCGCGGGATGGGTCAAGAGGGTGCGGAAGATATTGAGCACCGGACCGCGCGCCAGCATGGGCTCCACGATCTCGCGCTGTTCTGCCGTGCAGCCTTCGAGGGGGACGGGCGCAATGCGTGGGGATGTCAGTCGCATGTCGTGATCTCCGGAATGAGTGTGGCGTCGCTCGGCGATGGGCTCAGCGCCTGCGTGAGCCCAAAGCGAGAATCTTCTCGGCGGCGCGAAGGTGCGGCTTGTCGATCATCTTGCCGTCGATCTTGACCACGCCGGAATCCGGATTGTCAGCGAATGCCTTGACGATCTTCCGCGACCAGGCGATTTCCTCCTCCGTCGGCATGAAGGCTGCGTTGACGACATCGACGTGCTTCGGATGAATCACGGCCTTCGACAGGAAGCCGTCGTGGCGGGCAGCAATCGCCTCCTCCCGCAGCGCGGCCAGATCGTCGATGTCAGTGGCGATGGTGTCGATCGCCACCACGCCGGCAGCCGCGGCGCTGATCAGGCAGAGATCGCGCGCCAGGAGGAACGGCCCGTGATAGCGGCCATTGGTGCGGTTGCGCGAGGCGCCGAGCGAGGCGGCGAGATCCTCGGCGCCCCACATCATGCCCCACAACCGCGGACTGGCGCCCTCGAAGTCGAGCAGTTTCGTAACCGCCCGCGCCGTCTCGGTCGCGACCACGACGATCCGCGTGGTGTCCTGCTCGATCCCGGACGCCGCCTCGAACGCGTCGAGATACAAGGCGAGGTGGTTGACGTCGGCGGCGCCGGCGCATTTCGGCAGCACGATGCCGTCGGGCCGGCCCGGCATGACCGCGGCGAGGTCGCCGAGCGTCAGCCCGGTGTCGAGCGCGTTGACGCGGATGTAGTTCTTCTGGTTCGGACTGCGCGCATCCAGCATGTCGCGGGTGATGCCGCGCGCCGCCACCTTCTGGTCCGGCGCGATCGAATCCTCGAGATCGAGGATCAGCGCGTCGGCGGCGGTTTTCTTCGCGCTTTCGAATTTCCGGACACTGTCGCCGGGAACGAACAGGAATGATCGCATCAGTTCAAGCCTTTGGTTTGCAGTGCATCAGGCCGGTGCGGCGGCAGCTTGCCACCACCTCGCCGCGCTGGTTGGTCGCGGTATGCTCGAACTCGACGATACCCTGGGTCGGCCGCGATTGGCTGATGCGCTTGGAGATGATCTTGGTATGCGCCTTCAGCGTGTCGCCGTGAAATACCGGCTTCGGAAACTTGACGTCGGTCATGCCGAGATTGCCGACGGTGGTGCCGAGCGTGGTGTCGTAGACGCTCATGCCGATCATGATGCCGAGCGTGTAGAGGCTGTTGAACAGCCGCTGGCCGTATTCGGTAGTTTCGGAGAAATGGGCGTCGAGATGCAGCGGCTGCGGATTCATCGTCAGCAGGCTGAACATGGTGTTGTCCATCTCGGTGACGGTCCGGCTGAATTCATGATGATATTCCCGGCCGACCTCGAACTCCTCGAAGTATAATCCTGCCATGGTCTCTCCCCTTTCCAGGTGTTGGTTGGTTTCTCGTCAATCGCCAATGCGTCAGCGGCCGGTATATTTCGGCGGCCGCTTTTCGACGAAGGCGTTGAGCCCTTCCTGACAATCTTCCGTGCTCGCCACAAGCGCAAAACTCTCCGCCGCATTCTCGACCGCACGGCGGTAGTCGGCATCGACCGCCCGCATGAAGGCGTCGCGGCCGATCTTCATCACGATCGGCGACTTGGCGGCCAGGCGTAACGCAATCGCCCGCGCGCGCTCCAGCGCGGTTCCCTTCGGCACCACCTCGCTGACCAGCCCCATTCGAAACGCGGTCGCAGCATCGAAGGGATCGCCGAGAAACAGCGGGCCGAAGGCCTGGTGCTTGCCGACCAGCCGCGGCAATTGCACGAAATGCAGCGCCGGAATCAACCCGACATCGATTTCGGGGTAACCGAAGGTCGCGCCGTCGCCGGCGATCACCATGTCGCAGGAGATCGCGATCGTCATGCCGCCGGCCCGCGCCGGTCCGTCGACCGCCGCGATGGTCGGCTTGCCCATCCGGTACTGGATGTCGTTGAGCGCGAAATAGAGCCGCTCGAGAAAGCCCTTGGTTTCGGTGGCGCGCTTGCCCCTGACGATATCGAGATCGAGTCCGGCACAAAATACCTTGTGGGCGCTGGCGATGACCACCGCGCGCACCTGCTCGTCGTCCCTCGCCTTCCGCAGCGCTTCCAGCAGCGCGTCGATCAAGGCGATGCTGAGCGCATTGACCGGGGCGCGGTCGAGCGTGATCTCCGCAATCGCATCCGAAACGGCATAGCGAACGAGTTCGGCTCCCATGGCGCCTGTCTCCCTTTGGTCCGGTCTAGCGTCGCGAGGTGCGCACGATGCCGGCCTCGATCAAACCGTCGATGGCAGCTGAATCGAATCCGGCCTCGAGCAGCACTTCGCGGCTGTCCGCGCCGATGTCCGGCGCGGGCCGCAACTCATCCTCGGACGGCCCAGCGATGCCCGGCGTGCGCGCGGCGTGGACCGGCCCGACGCCGGGGGTGTCCTGACAGACTGCGGCCCTGGTGGCCTCGACATGAACATTGTGCAGCCAGTCGCCGGGGGTGAGGATCCGCTCGGCGATGACGTCGGCCGCATGAAGCCGGCCGAGCCAGGTCTCGGTGGATTGCGACAGGAACACTTCACGCAGCTGCGCCATCAACGCGTCGGCCGAGTCGGCGCGCCTGGCAAAATCCGCAAAGCGCGGATCGCTGGCGAGGTCGTCGCGTCCGATCGCCGCGCACAGGCGCTTGTACTGCGGCTCGTTCACCAGCGTGACCATCATCCAGCCGTCGCCGGTCCGATAGGAGCCCGCCGGCACGTTGAGCGCACGCGGGGCGCCGCCTTCCAGAACGTATTCGGCGGCTTTGTGGCCGAGCAGCGCGGCGGTCGATTGCGCAAGATTGACGTCGATCCAGCGGCCGGTGCCGACGCTGGCGCGGGCGAACAGCGCGGTGGCGATGGCCTGGAAGGCGTAGACCCCTGTCGCGACGTCGGAGATGGTGGTGCCGACCCGGTGCGGAATGCCGTCGTTGCCGACATTGACCGAGACCAGGCCGGAAAAGGCCTGCGCCACCGAATCCGAACCCGGACGCCTGGCATAGGGACCGTCCTGCCCGAAGCCGGAGACCGAGAGATAGATCAGGCCGGGATTGTCCTTTGCCAGCGCCTGATAGCCGATCCCGAGCCGGGCGGCGACGCCGGGCCGGAACCCCTCGATCAGGACGTCGCAATCAAGCGCGAGCTGTTTGGCGATGGCGATCCCCTGCTCCGACTTCAGGTCGAGGCACAGGCTGCGCTTGCCCCTGTTATAGACGGCCGACAGCGCCGTATGGCTGCCATAGGTCGTTCCGAGATAGCGCGACCAGTCGCCCTCGGGCGGCTCGATCTTGATGACGTCAGCCCCGTAAACGCCGAGCAGCATCGCGCAATAGGGCGACGCGATGCCCTGCCCGAAGTCCAGAACCCGCAAGCCGCGATAAGGCGTCTCGTGCGTCGGCGACATCTTGCGTTCGACTGCCATTTTCTTGTTGTTCTCGAGCCCCGGTATCCGCTCAAAGCGGCCCGCAAAGAGAAGAGGATGGCTCCAGATGAGTCAAGCGCGCACGGGCCGCCGGACGCGCGCAAGCGTCCGCGGCAGCGGCTTCATCCCGCCCGCCGAAATATTTCCAATTCGGGATCAATCTGCAGGCGACGGTCAGGCGCGACCGGCGTGTTCGATCGCGCGGATGGCGCCGCGCAGTTCGGCGAGGCCGCGCAGCCTGCCAATCGCGGTGTAACCGGGATTGGTCCGCTTCGACGGGGCGAGATCGTCGAGCATGCGATGGCCGTGATCGGGCCGGAACACGATCTGGTCGGCAGCCGTGCGACGCCGGTTTTCCGCGAGCAGCGCCTTCAATACCGCAATCATGTCGACGTCGCCGTCGAGATGATCGGCCTCGAAGAACGACAGGCCGTCGGCTTCCCGTTTCGTCGCCCGCAGGTGAGCAAAGCCGATGCGCGGAGCGAACCGCTTCGCCATCGCGGGAAGGTCGTTTTCCGCGCGGACGCCGAGCGAGCCGGTGCACAGGCAGATGCCGTTCGCCTTCGAGGGCACGGCATCGAACAGCGCCTGATAGTCTTCCGTGGTCGAAGCGATCCGCGGCAGGCCGAACAGCGAGCGCGGCGGATCGTCGGGATGCAGCGTCAGCGTCACGCCGAGCGCTTCGGCAACCGGCGCGACGCGCGCCAGAAATTCGATCAGATGCCGGCGCAGCACCGGCGAGGTGATACCGCTGTATTGTTCGAGCCGGTCGCGGAACTGCGGGATCGAGAGCGCATCGGTGGTCGAGCCGGGCAAGGCGCTGGCGATCACCATCACCAGGTAATCGATGTCCGCCTGGCTCATCGCCTCATAGACCTGCTGCGCCCTGGCTTGCGCAGCCGGCGAATAATCCGCGGCCGCGCCCGGCCGTTGCAGAATGTGCAGATCGAAGGCCGCAAACCGGTTCTGGTCGAAGCGCAGCGCGCGGGCGCCGTTCGGCAGCTCCCATTCGAGGTCGGTGCGGCACCAGTCGACCACCGGCATGAAATTGTAGCAGACGATCCCGATGCCGGCTGCGGCCACCGCCTCCAGGCTGGCGATCCACGCCTCGATCGAGCGTGTTGCCCTGCCGCCAAGCCGCTTGACGTCATCAGGCACCGGAATCGATTCCACCACCGACCAGACCAGCGGCGTGCGGCCGGGCTGCCCGTTCTCGATGATCTGCTTGCGCTCCGCCACGGCCTCGCGCGTCCAGGCTTCGCCGATCGGCACCTGATGCAGCGCCGTGACCACATCGGTCGCACCGGCCTGGCGGATGTCATCCAACGAAACAGGATCGTCAGGCCCGTACCAACGCCATCCCTGCAGCATCATCCGCGAATCTCCTCCAATCTCTCCAGCGGTTCGGCCGCGCAATCAATGCGCGGTCAGCACCACCTTGACGCTCTGCGAACGATCGAGCGCCAGCCGCATGGCGTCGGGTGCGGCAGCCAGCGGACGCTCGGCCGTCACCAATGCCAGCACGTCGACGCTGCCGTCGGAGATCAGCTCGACCGCGGTCATGAATTCGACCCCGAACCGGAACGAGCCTCTGAGATCGATCTCCTTGGCCATCACCGCATTCGCGGGCACCGGGATCTGGCCGCCCGGCAGATTGCCGATCTGGACCACGATGCCGCCGCGCCGGACAATGCCGATGGCGCTGGCAAGGCCCGCCGCCGTCCCGGAGACTTCGAACGCGATGTCAAACGGTCGCGCCGCGGCCTGCGCCTTCAATCCGTCATCGCCGCCGGAGACATCGACGACACGATCGGCGCCGAGCCGGCTGGCAAATGCCAACGGCGCCGCCGCAATATCGACGACGGTGACTTCAGCGATCCCGGCGCGACGCGCCGCCAGCATGGTGAGCAGGCCGATCGGGCCCGCGCCGAACAGCACCGCGCTCTTGCCGCTGACATCGCCGGCGCGGGCGACCGCGTGCAGGCAGACCGCCAGAGGCTCGGCAAGCGCCGCGGCCTGATACGGCACATGATCCGGGATCTTCACGCACTGCTCCGGAACAGCATCGAAGGTGGTGGCGAAACCGCCCTGCATGTGCGGGGTCTTCGACGCCGAGCCCATGAAGAAGATGTTTTCGCAAAGATTGAGCCGGCCCTCGCGGCACGGCGTGCAGCGGCCGCACCAGCGCGACGGGTTGACGGCGACGCGGTCGCCGATCTTCAGCCCGGGCGCGGCACCCCCGATCTCGATGACCTTGCCCGCGATTTCGTGGCCGAGCACGAGCGGCGAGGTGACGACGAAGTCTCCGGTGCGGGCATGGCGGAAATAATGCATGTCCGATCCGCAAATGCCGCCCGCGCCGAACCGGATGCGCACCATGCCGGGCGCAAGGCGGTCGAGCGGCCGCTCGACCATGCGCAGGTCTTCCGCTCCGAACAAAGTTGCGGCCAAAGCCATCGATGTCATTTTGCAAGCCCCATGTATTTCGGCAACCAAAGCGTCAGGTCCGGGATGTAGGTGATGGCGGCCAGCGCCAGCAGCAGCGGCACCAGCCACGGCAGGATCGCCATCGTCGTGCGCTCCACCGAGAGCTTGGCGACGCGCGCCAGCACGAACAACACCATGCCGAGCGGCGGATGCAGCAGGCCGATCATCAGGTTCAGCGTCATGATCAGACCGAAATGAATCGGATCGATGCCGAGCTTGAGGACGATCGGCAGCAGGATCGGCACCAGGATGGTGATCGCCGCGATGGTGTCGATGAAGCATCCGACGACCAGGATGAGAATGTTGGCGAGCAGCAGGAACACCCATTTGTTCTGCGTCAGCCCGAGTATCGCGTCGGTCATGATCTGCGCGGCCTGCGAGACGGTCAGAAGCCAGGCAAAAATCGAGGCCGCCGTGACGATGAACAGGACCGATGCCGTCGTCTCGATGGTGTCGAACGTGGCCTTGGCGACCGTCTGCAGGGTCATGGTGCGATAGCGCACCAGCCCGAGAAACAGCGACCAGATCACGGCCGCAACCGCAGCCTCCGTCGGCGTGAACCAGCCGAGCGTCATGCCGCCGATCAGGATGACCGGCGCCATCAGCGCCATCACGGCGGAGAAATCGAAATACCAGTCGATCAGCAGCAACACCGCGAGCCCGACACCGATCGAAACGTTGGTCGAAACCCCGGCGACGGTCAGCAGCCAGACCGCGAGCGGAAAGCTGACGACGATCGCGATCTCGATAGCCGCCGATCCGAGCTGCGGCCACGAGAACGGCGAGTCGCTGCCCCAGCCGTTCTTGTGAGCGAAATACGCAACCGTCACCATCATGAACAGCGTCATCATGACGCCGGGAATGACGCCCCCGAGGAACAACGCGCCGATCGAGACGTTCGCCATCATGCCGTAGATCACGAACGGCAGCGACGGCGGAATGATCGGTCCCAGCGTCGCCGAGGCGGCCGTCACGCCGACGGAAAACTCCGTGGAGTAGCCGTGATCCTTCATCGCCTTGATCTCGATGGTGCCGAGGCCGGCGGCGTCCGCGATCGCGGTGCCCGACATGCCTGAAAAGATCACCGAGCCGATGATGTTGACGTGGCCGAGACCGCCGCGCATCCAGCCCACCAGCGCAACCGCAAACTTGTAGATCCGGCCGGTTACTCCGGCGATGTTCATGAGGTTGCCGGCAAGAATGAAGAACGGCACGGCGAGCAACGGAAAACTCTCGACGCCGGCGATCATGCGCTGCGCCAGCGTCACATCGGGCGTTATGCCGGTAACGAGAATGTACAGCAGCGACGACGTCGCCATCGCCAACGCGACCGGAAGGCCGACCAGCATCAATATCAAAAACACTCCAAGCAGAAGCAGCATCGCGTCACCCTTCCGTTCCGTCGAACGCGCCGGGGCGCTCCAGGATCGAGTAACCGCGCCGCCAATTGTCGACGGCGATCTGGATCGATCGCGCGAACATCATCACGAAGCCGAACAGCACGACGTAGTAGACGAAGCCTTTCGGAAACTTGATCGTCGTCATCCGCTCGTCGGCTACGACCTGGATGAACAGCCAGACCAGCTTGATCGCATACCCGAAGAAGGCGATCCGGATCAGGTCGATGGCGGTCGAGAGCGCGCGCGCCGGCAGCCGCGGCAAATAGCGGAACAAGAGGTCGACCTGGATATGCCGCGACAGGCGCACGCACATGGCGGAACCGAGAAAGACCACGCCGATCAGGCAATAGGTCGCGATCTCCTCGGTCCAGGCGTAGCTGTCATTGAGGACATAGCGGGTGAAGAACTGCAGAAAGACGCAGAGCGCCATGATCCAGAAGATCGCCAGCGCCAGCCAGTCCTCGATGGCATATTGCCCAAGATCGACCTTGGGTACCGCCTCTTCCTCGAAGGTGTGGGCTATCTCGTCTGCCGTGATCTGCTTGTGCACTTCGGCCGTCGACATGGGGATCTCTTTATATGATGAAGTTCAGCTGACACGGCCGCGCATCGTCCCGGCCTCGCGTTCACGCCTCTCCCCGCAGACTGCGGGAAGAGGCTGAAGCGGAATACCGCGATTACTTGATGGCTTGGATCCGATCCCAGTCGGATTTGCGGTAATCGAAGCTCTCGAAGCTCGTCGTCTTGATCACCGTGTCGCGGAACTCGTTCTTGTCGATCCCGGTGACGGTGAGGCCTTTCTGCTTGAAGAAATCGACCAGTTTGGCTTCCTTCTCCTTGATCTCCTGCGTTGCCTTCGCCGCCGCCTCCTGCGCCACGTCGGTGAAGATCTTGCGGTCCTCGTCGGGGAGCTTCTTCCAGAGGCCGCCCGCAACCACGGTATTGAGGTGGTCGACGATATGGCCGGTCAGCACGATGTGCTTCTGGACTTCGTAGAATTTCTTCGCCTCGATGGTGGTAAGCGGATTTTCCTGGGCTTCCACGGTGCCGTTCTGCAGGGCGAGATAGACCTCGGCAAAGGCGATCGGCGCGGTGTTGGCGCCGCAGGCGCGCGGCATCGCCAGATAGGCCGGAACATCCGGCACCCGCATCTTGAGACCCTTCATGTCGGCGCAGGTCTTGATCGCGCGGTTCGACGAGGTGTGGCGCACGCCGTAATAGGTGACCGCCACGATGTGATGGCCGCTCTTGTCTTCATAGCCTTTCGTCAGTTCCTTGAAGACGTCGCTCTTGGTGTAGGCCAGAAGATGATCCGCGTCGCGGAAGGTGTAGGGATAATAGGTGACGCCGATCGGCGGGAAACTCTTTGCAGCGAAGCTCGAGCCGGAAATGATGATATCGACGGAGCCAAGCGACAGACCCTGATTGATGTCGGTTTCCTTGCCGAGCTGCGAGGCCGGATAGACGTCGATCTGATAGCGCCCGCTGGTCCGCTTGCCGATCTCCTGCGCGGCCCATACCGAAGCGGTGTGGAACGGCTCCGACGTCTCGTAGACGTGGGCCCATTTGAGTTTGGTCTGGGCCATGCCGACATTGGTCGCCGCCACCAGCGCCGCTGCCGACGCGGCCAATACAGTCACTACTCTCTTCAACACGACAATTTCCTCCCTTGTTGCATTTGCTTTGTTACTCAACCGGTTCGGGATTTCGCCGAACCGCCCGAATGGGTATTTCGACGCGCCAGCCGTTGCTGGCGCGCATCCGCCACAATTTGTCAGCCGCTCCCGATTGAAGCGCGCGATGGGGAGGCAGTCTCCGCCCCAAAACTCTGGGCAAATCGTTCCTGCGAACGAGCCAGATGGCGGCGCATCGCGATCCCCGCCGCCTCGGGATCGTGTGCCGCAATGGCGTCGCGGATCGCGTGATGCTCAGCGAGCGCGGCCCGCCACGACTCCGGATTCTCGAAATAGTGCGCCAGTTTGGCGAAGTAGGGATTGAGGCGCTGGTCGAACAGTTCGCCGACGACGCGGACCAGCACTGCGTTGTCGAGGCATCCCGTGACCGCAACATGGAAAGCGCGATCATGGATCATCGATCCTTCGCCGGGATGCGGCACCGTCGCCATCGCCGTCAGCGAAGCGTCGATACGCTCGATGTCCTCAGGTCTGACGACCCGCGCAGCCTGCTCGGCGATCGCGCCTTCGATGAATTCGCGGGCGCGCAATACTTCGAACGGCCCTTCGATCGTGGCGGACGCCGGCAAGGGTGAAGCGAGTGCCGCCGGTTCGATGACGTAAATCCCCGAGCCGACACGGATGCGGACCCTGCCCTCGACTTCCAGCGCGATCAGCGCTTCGCGCACCGTCGGCCGCGAAACCTTCAACTGTTCGGCGAGATCCCGTTCCGTCGGCAGCCGGCTCCCGACGGCGTATTCACCGCTGTCGATGAGGGCGCGCAGTTGATCGGCAACCTGGCGATAGAGGCGCCGCGCCTCCACGGCTTCGAGCGGCACGCTGGTCTCCCTGAAACGAGTCCCCTCGGCAGATCGAGACGATCCTGCCTTCCAGCTGGGACCGCGGCCTGCCCAATTCGGTATATTGGCCTTACCAATTGACCAAAAGATTGACGAGAAAAGCCCTCTGTGTCAAGCCAACGGCGAAAACCCCCATTCAACCCCGACAGGAGGCAGTTTTGCGCCTCTCGAACGCCAGCCTCGATCGCCTTCCAGGCCATGTCCGCCGCCCCGGCTATGACCGCGCGCGGGTCACGCCTGGCATCGTCCATCTGGGCCTGGGCGCCTTCCATCGGGCCCACCAGGCTGTCGTCATCGACGACCTTCTTGCCGGCGGGACCACCAATTGGGGAATCGTCGGCGCCAGCCTGAGAAATCCAGACACGCACGACGCGCTCGCCCCGCAGGACGGCCTCTACACGGTCGCCATCCAATCCGGCGCGGCCACCGAGCACCGGGTCGTCGGCTCGATCATCAAGACCGAGGTCGCCAGGACGAACCCCGCGCGCTTGATCGCACACATGGCCGATCCGGCGACGCGGATCGTGTCGCTCACCATCACCGAGAAAGGATACTGCCACACGCCGCAAACCGGCGAACTGAACGAACGGCATCCCGATATCGTTCATGACCTGGAAAATCCGGATGCGCCGCGGTCAGCCGCCGGATTCATCGTCGCCGCGCTTTCGCGCAGGAAGGCTTCAGGTGCAGCGCCATTCACCGTGCTGTGCTGCGACAACCTCCCGGCCAACGGCCATACGGTGGGGCGAATTGTGAAGCGGCTCGCCAGCTTGAAATCGCCGGAGCTCGGCAAATGGATCGCGGACGAGGTCGCTTTCCCGTCAACGATGGTGGACCGGATCGTGCCCGAGACCACCGACGCCGACCGCGCCGACGTCTCCGTTGCGCTTGGCATGATCGACGCGTGGCCGGTGGTCACGGAGCCCTTTACGCAATGGATCGTCGAAGACCGCTTTCCGGCCGGCCGGCCGGATTTCGCAGCCGCGGGCGTGCAGCTCGTCGCAGACGTCACGCCATTCGAATACATGAAGCTGCGGCTGCTCAACGGCAGCCACTCGGCGCTGGCCTATCTCGGCTATCTCGCCGGCTACGAGACCATCGCCGCCACGATGGCCGACAGCCGCTTCGCGGCCTATGCCCGGCAATTGATGGACGAAGCGGCGGTGACGCTGACGGTACCGGCCGGAACCGATCTTTCGGCCTACTGCGCAACGCTCCTGAAGCGCTTTTCGAACCCGGCCCTGCATCATCATACCTGGCAGATCGCGATGGACGGCTCGCAGAAGCTTCCGCAGCGGTTGCTCGGAACGCTGCGCGACCGCTTGATGCTGGGCCTGCCGATCGAGACGCATGCGCTCGCGGTGGCGGGCTGGATGCGCTACGTCACGGGCGTGGACGAACTGGGGCGAGAGATCGACGTCCGCGACCCGATTGCGCCGGAGCTGGCGGCCGCCGCAGAGATGGCCGGTCCGGTCGCAGACCGGCTGGCCCCCGCGCTGCTGGACGTCAGCTCGGTGTTCGGCGCGCTGGGGGCCGATCCGCGCGTGCGCAAGGCAGTCACCGATGCACTCGCACGGCTCTACGATTTGGGTGCATCCCGGGCCGTGCGGGCATGACGGCCCGTCGCTGGCCTTGATCCCAATCAACAATCCGGCCCCGGTCATTGGCTAGGCTTTCTTTTTCGAAGCCATCAGCCCCGGAGCCAACGCAGAATGAACAAGCAGCTCGGCACTGCTGCAACCGAGCCTCCGCCGGGTCAACACCCGGTGCCAGCGCCGCAACGCCTTGCGGTCCGGCGCGGCACCGTCATTGCGATCGCGGTGCTGCTGCTTGCGGCTGCCGGCGGCGCATGGTGGTCGATCGGCAGCGGCGACACGGTCCGGTACGAGACGGCGCCGGTGACGACTGGCAGGATCGCCCGCGGCGTCAATGCCACCGGCACGGTCAATCCGGAACTGACGATCATCGTCGGGACCTATGTGTCCGGCGTCATCCAGGAGTTGAGCTGCGATTACAACACCGAGGTGAAGCGCGGACAGATCTGCGCCAGGATCGACGGGCGCCCGTACCAGAGCATCCTCGATCAGGCCAAGGCCAATCTCGCCGTCGCACGGGCGCAGCTGGAAAAGGACAAGGCATCGCTGGAATACGCCAAGCTGGCGTTCGATCGCATGGCGTCGCTGGTCAAGACCAATGCCGTATCGAAGGATGCCTACGACAACGCCCACAGCACATACGATCAGGCCGTCGCCCAGATCACCTTCGACGAGGCTACGATCCAGCAGCGCCAGGCGGTGGTCGACGCGGCGCAGATCAATCTCGATTACACCAAGATCATCTCGCCGGTCGACGGCACCGTGGTTTCGCGCAACGTCACGATCGGACAGACCGTCGCGGCGAGTTTCCAGACTCCCACGCTGTTCCTGATCGCAACCGACCTGACCAAAATGCAGGTCGACGCCAATGTCAGCGAAAGCGATATCGGCGGCGTCAAGCTCGGCAACAAGGCGACCTTCACCGTCGATGCCTATCCCAAACGCGCGTTCGACGGCATCGTGACCCAGGTCCGCCAATCCCCGCAAACGGTGCAGAACGTCGTCACCTACGACGTCGTGGTCAGCGTCAATAATTCGGATCTGGCGCTCAAGCCGGGCCTGACCGCGGCAACGCGGATCCTGGTCGATCAGCGCCATGACGTGCTCCGCATTCCCAATCAGGCGTTGCGCTATGTTCCGGCCGGAAACGTTCTGCGCGAGACGGGACCGGCGCATGCCTGGGTGCTCCGCGACGGAGTTCCGACACCGGTTCAGGTGACCACCGGTCTCGACGACGACGAATTGACTGAGGTGGTCAAGGGCGACCTCAAGCCGGGCGACAAGGTGATCGTCGGCGAAGCGCGCAATCAGACGGGCAACGCGCGCTCCGGCGTGCCGCGGCCGCGACTCTGAGTGCAGCGACGACAAAGCGGCGATGGACTGAAATGGCGGAGCCGGTCATCAGGATCGAACGGGTGTCGCGGACATATCATGTCGGCGATATCGATGTTCATGCGCTTCGCGACGTCAGCCTGACGGTCGAACGCGGCGAGTTCATCGCCATCATGGGCGCTTCCGGATCGGGCAAGTCGACGCTGATGTCGATCCTCGGCTGCCTCGACCGGCCGAGCGGCGGCCATTACTGGTTCGAAGGCATCGATGTGGCGCAGCTTGCCGAGCCCGACCTCGCGGGCCTGCGCAGCGAGCGGCTGGGTTTCGTATTCCAGAGCTTCAACCTGCTGCCGCGCACCAGCGCCATCGACAACGTCGCCCTGCCGCTGCTGTACGCGACGTCCGGCCAGGGCCATGCGCGGGCGCGCTTCGAGCGGGCGCGCGCGGTGCTGGACCAAATCGGCCTGCGCGACCGCGAGCGCAACACGCCCGGCCAGCTCTCCGGCGGGCAGCAGCAGCGCGTCGCCATCGCGCGGGCGCTGATCAACCGGCCGAGCCTGCTGCTGGCAGACGAGCCGACCGGCAATCTCGATACCCGCAACTCCCATGAGATCATGCAGACGCTGAGTTCGCTCAACCGCGAACAGGGCGTCACCATCATCGTGGTGACCCACGAGTCTGACGTTGCGGCCTTTGCGGATCGCGTGCTGACCATGCGCGACGGCCAGATCATCTCGGACGTAAAGAAGACCAGGCCGGTGACGACGCCGGAAAGCACTGCCGGATCCGCCGCTGCGAAACCGCCGCTGCCCTCCCCGGCCGCGGCGCCGCCATCCTTTGCCGGATCGTCCGGCGCATCCTGGCCGTTCGCCTGGATGGTGATGACGGCGGCGGCGGAGGCGATCTGGCGCAACAAGATGCGTTCGGCGCTGACCATGCTCGGGGTCTTCATCGGCGTCGCCGCCCTGATCGTGATGGTGTCGGTCGGCCAGGGCGCCAACGAGGCCGTGCGCAAGGAGATCGCACGGCTCGGGACCAACCTCGTGGTGATCGTGCCGGGCGCCGCCACCCGCGGAGGTGCCCGCGGCGGTTTCGGCAGCGCATCGACACTGACGGTTGCCGACGTCCGCGCGATCCTGCAGGAAGCGACCGCCGTCGGCGAGGTGGGCTATCTGATCCGCCAGTCCGGCCAGATCCGGTTTGCCAGCCAGAACTGGACCACCGGCATCCAGGGCGTGAGCTTCAACTATCCTCCGATGACGAACTGGCGGATCGCCTCCGGGCGGGCGATCACGGCGGAGGACGAGCGAAGCGCCGGGCTTGTCGTCGTCCTTGGAGAGACCGTGCGCCGGGAATTGTTCGGCGCCTCCCAGAACCCGATCGGCGCCCTGGTCCAGGTCAGGGGCGTCTCGCTGCGGGTGATCGGGGTTCTCGAATCAAAGGGACAGACATCCTTTGGACAGGACCAGGACGATCTGATCATGGTTCCGTTCACGACCGCCGAGCGCAAGATCATCGGCGTTGCGGCGCCGAGCCAGCAAACGCCCATCAACTGGATTTATCCGACGCCGCCCAATCCATACGGGCTGCAACCGCGCCTGACCGGATTTGTGAATCAGATCTACGTCCAGGCGGTGGACCAGAACGCCATTCAGACAGCCATCAACCAGTCCACCGACATCCTGGCGCGCCGCCACCGCGTCCGGCCGGGCACGCCGAATGATTTCTCGGTCCGCAATCTCAGCCAGATCGCCGAGACCGCCGAGGGCAGCAGCCGCATCATGGCGCTCCTGCTGGCGGCGGTGGCGTCGATATCGCTTGTCGTCGGCGGCATCGGCATCATGAACATCCTGCTGGTGTCGGTGACGGAGCGAACCCGTGAAATCGGGCTGCGGATGGCGATCGGCGCCCGCCGGCTGCACGTGCTGCTGCAGTTTCTGGCCGAGGCGGTATTCATCAGCGTCAGCGGCGGCATCGTCGGAATTGTCATCGGCGCGGCGCTTTCGGTCGCCGTTTCGGCCATCACCGGATGGCCGGCGCCGATATCGATAACGGCGATTGCCGGCGGATTCCTGTTTTCGGCGGCCGTCGGCATCTTCTTTGGCTATTATCCGGCGCGCAAGGCCGCCCGGCTCGATCCGATCGAGGCGCTGCGCTATGAGTGAGGAAGCGGCTTGACCTTGCTCAATGCCCACCAAATCCGGGCTGATTTACTGGCGCCATGGCAAACTATATCAGGTCCTTTCTCGAAATCGGATTGAACGATGTCGGGCTGGTCGGCGGCAAGACCGCCTCGCTCGGCGAACTCTATTCGACGCTCGCCTCGCAAGGCGTCGCGGTGCCCAACGGCTTTGCGATCACGGCTGACGCCTATCGCGATGCACTGTTGCAGCCCGGCGTCGCGGAGGAGTTGCATCGCCTGCTCGACGGCCTCGACAAGCGCAAGATCAAGCAGCTTGCGGCCACCGCCGCCAAGGCCCGCACCGTTATCTACCGGGCGATGGATACCGCGCTGATCCGCGAGCAGATCGTGGAGGCGTACCGGCAGCTGGAAAAGGAGGCCGGTAAAGGCATCGCCGTCGCGGTGCGAAGTTCGGCGACGGCGGAAGATCTGCCGACCGCGAGCTTTGCCGGCCAGCACGAAAGCTTCCTCAATGTGCGCGGCGCGAAGGATCTGTTCGAAGCCTGCCGGCGCTGCTTTGCCTCGATCTTCACCGATCGCGCGATTTCCTACCGCATCGACAACGGCTTCGACCACTTCAAAGTTTTCCTCTCCGTTGCCGTCATGAAGATGGTCCGCTCGGATATCGGAGCCAGCGGCGTGATCTTCACGCTCGATACCGAATCCGGATTTCGCGATGTGGTGTTCGTCACCGGCTGTTACGGCCTCGGCGAAACCATCGTCCAGGGTCAGGTCGATCCCGACGAATTCTATGTTCACAAGCCGACGCTGGCCCAGGGCTTTCGCCGTGTGCTGCGGCGACGGCTCGGCGGCAAGCAGGTCCGCATGATCTACGGCAAGCGCGGCGGCAGCCATGCGACGCTGACCCGCAAAGTGCCGGACGCCGAGCGGCGGAAATTCTGCATCTCCGATGCGGAGGTGCTGAATCTGGCCGACTTTGCGATGCGGATCGAGGCGCACTATTCGAAACATGCCGGCAGGCCGATGCCGATGGATATCGAATGGGCCAAGGACGGCGCCGACGGCAAGCTCTACATCATTCAGGCGCGGCCCGAGACCGTGGCCTCGCAGCGTTCGCCTGACGTCTACGAAACCTATGCGCTGAAGGGGCGCGGCGCCGTCGTCGTCACCGGCCGCGCGGTCGGCGAAAAGATCGCCGTCGGCCGCACGCGCCGCATTGCAGGCGCGCGGGACCTCGCCAATTTCAAGCCGGGCGAGATCCTGGTCGCACCGGCGACCAGCCCGGACTGGGAACCGGTCATGAAGATCGCGGCCGGCATCATCACCGACAAGGGCGGCCGCACCTGCCACGCCGCCATCGTGGCGCGCGAGCTCGGCATTCCCGCCGTGGTGGGCGCGACGCATGCGACCGAGAAGCTGAAGACCGGAACCAATGTCACGATCTCCTGCGCCGAAGGCGACATCGGCAGCGTCTATCAGGGGACGGTGGCTTTCGACGTCACGCGCACGCCGGTGAGCGAACTGAAGCAGCCGCGCACCGCGATCATGGTCAATGTCGGCACCCCCGAAATGGCGTTCCGGACCGCGATGCAGCCGCAGGGCGGCGTCGGCCTCGCCCGCATGGAGTTCATCATCAGCGAGCATATCGGCGTGCACCCGATGGCGCTGCTCAAGCCGAAGAAGATCGCCTCGGCCAAGGCAAAGGCCGCGATCGCCCGCCTGGTCCAGGGCTACAGGACGCCGGCCGATTTCTTCATCGCAAGGCTCTCGGAAGGCGTCGGCACCATTGCCGCGGCGTTCTATCCCAAGCCGGTGATCGTGCGGCTGTCCGATTTCAAGACCAACGAATATGCCAGCCTGCTCGGCGGCGAGACTTTCGAGCCCAAGGAAGAGAACCCGATGCTGGGGTTCCGGGGCGCTTCCCGTTACAGCCACCCGGCCTATGCGGAAGGCTTTGCGCTGGAATGCGCTGCCCTGCGGCGGGTGCGCGAGGAAATGGGTCTTTCCAATCTGCGCATCATGGTGCCGTTCTGCCGGACCGTCGAGGAAGGCAAGCGCGTGATCGCGACGATGGCGGCCAATGGCCTCAAGCGCGGCGAGAACGGGCTGGAGATCTACGTGATGTGCGAGATCCCGAACAACGTCATTCAGATCGACGCGTTCTCGCAATTATTCGACGGCTTTTCGATCGGCTCCAACGATCTCACCCAGCTGACGCTGGGGGTCGACCGCGATTCCGATATCGTCGCCTTCGATTTCGACGAACGCGATCCCGGCATGCTGGAGATGTTCAGACTGGCGGTGACGGGCGCCAAGCGCAACGGGCGGCACGTCGGCATCTGCGGCGAAGCGCCGGCGAATTACCCCGAGATCGCGCGTTACCTGACCCAGCTCGGCATCGATTCGATCAGCGTCAATCCGTCGAGCGTGTTTCGCACCATGGCGGCGGTGGTCGAGGCCGAAGCCGGTCCGGCGAAGGCCGGGGTCTGACATCTGGGCCTTCATGGCTCGAGACGCGCGGCGTTGCCCGCACTTCTCGCCATGAGGATATTCCCTAATCGCGCAGGGCACCTGCGGCGTGGATTTGTTCGGCCGCGGCATTGACCCTGGTCATGGTTTCCGTGAGTTCGGCATAGGGGTCGTCTTCGATGGTCACGGTGCCGTAGTTGGAATTTTCACCGTCAAAACGTCCTTCCGCCGGCTGATCGGCATGCTCGAACCAGTGATAGCCGACCACCGACGGCTTGCGCAGCGCCGTCGTCACGTAGAGCTCGAAGCACTTGGCGCGCTCGGTCTGGCTGGCCACCCGGGGACCGGCGCCGCGGCTGTTGGGCAGGCCGGCATCGTCGCCGCGAAAGGAAAATTCGGAAATCAGGCACGGCTTGCCGGTGGCCGCATAGGCGTCGATCAGCGCACTCGCTTCGATCTCGTAGCAATTGAACGAGATCACGTCGAGGTAACGGCCGGCCGCCGCGATCACGCGTGAATGCGGCTGATAGCCGAAGCGGGAGCCGATCACGAGATGATTGGGATCGGCGCCCTTGATGGCGGAGACGCAGACGTCGAAATATTGCTCGGCGACCACGGCAACGAAGGCGTCGCAGTCAGCGGAAAATGCCGCGCGGAGGGGATCGGCGAGGTTGGCCTTGGCCTCCAGCAGGCTATTCAGCCCGCCGGCCGGCAATCTGGTGTACGGCGCTTCGATGCGTGCCATCGTGGCGAGTTCCTCCCATGATCGTGCCGGCGTCCGCCAGATTGCATTGAACTGGGGGAATTCCCGATAGCGCTCCTGTAACCTCTCGATGGCCGCAACGCGGCCGGGACGGTGCGACTGCAGGTTGAGGAACAGCGTCAGAACCTCGTCGCCGCCACGCCAGTCGGGCGACCAGTACAACTCATTGTCGATGAAGGTGCCGAGCAACCCGGCTTCATGACATCGCATTGAACAATGATCGTTCGCTCGTTCCCGGATGTGAGCTGAAAACGCGGGATCAAAGACATCGGGAAAGATCTGGTCACGCCGGTGGCGCTTGAACGAGGCGCCGAGCTCATTGGTCGGCGCGGTCGCAAGCGGCATTGAGCCTGCATGGGCGACGAGTTCATCGGACCAGCAGCCGAGTGTGTTGAATTTCCAGCTCGCCAGCCGGTTGGCCACCGCCCCGCGCCAGACGTGCTGGCTGCCGTATTTCTTCCGGCACGCATCGGTGTAGGGCATCCGGCCGGTACTGCCGACATGGTCCGCATCGAGACGGACATTGTTCACGCCCTTGGACAGAAAGCGGCCGCCGTCCGGATCGACCAGCCAGAACACCCCGTCACGCTCCTCCACGCGGAAGAAGCCGCTTCCGCGGAAGCATTCATCGGCGATTCCACCCCATCTGGTTCTTTGCAATCCGACACCCCAACGGCACAATAACAGCGAATCATTTGTCGCATCGGCAGGCCGAAAGCGCTTGATATAGCTCAAGATCGTCCGGACGTCGGCCTGCCTAATGCTGCAAGGCGACGCACTCTGCCTGGAGGGAAGGGTTAGCAGTGAATTCGAACGAAAATTCAACCGGCGATCAAGCGAACCACCCTGCGCCGGCATTGGACCTGCCTTCCACAGCCAGCTTGCGTCCGGATTTCGTCTGGGGGGTCTCCACCTCGAGCTTCCAGATCGAGGGCGCCACGAAGGAAGACGGGCGCGGGCCGAGTATCTGGGACGTCTACTGCCAGAACGGAGAAATCAGGAATCGCGACACCGGCGACGTCGCCTGCGACCACTACCATCGCTACCGGGAGGATGTCGCGCTGATGCAGCGGCTGGGCGTTCAGGCCTACCGGTTCTCGGTAGCCTGGCCGCGCGTGCTGCCGCAGGGCCGAGGGCCGGTCAACGAGCCGGGCCTCGCCTTCTACGACCGGCTGGTCGACGAACTCCTCGCCGCCGGCATCGAGCCGTGGCTGTGCCTGTATCACTGGGATCTGCCGCAGGCGCTGGAGGATCTCGGCGGCTGGCAGAACCGGGAGTCGGTAAAGTGGTTTGCCGACTACACCGCGCTGATCGCCGCACGTCTCGGCGATCGCGTCAAGCGCTTTGCGACGTTCAACGAACCATCGATCTTCAGTCTGTTCAACCGTTCGCTGCGCAACCGGGACCGCAGTAGCAGCGAGGACGCGCTCTACCGGGTGACGCACCACGTCAACCTCGCCCATGGCGCGGCGGTGGACGTGCTGCGCGAGCAGGTTTCCGGCGCCACGATCGGATGCATTCACAATCTTCAGCCGTGCTGGCCCTCCAGCGCCAGCGAAGCCGATGCGGCTGCGGCGGCGCGCCTCGATCTCTATTGGAACAACGCCTTCCCCGATGTGCAATGCCGCGGCGAGTATCCGCCGGCGATGCGGTCTGCGATCGAGCCGCATATGCAGCCGGGCGATCTCAAGCGGATTTGCCGCCCCGTCGATTGGTTCGGCCTCAATCACTACAGCCCGGTCTACACCAAGGCACTCCCGACCGCGATGCTGGGCTACGACTTCGGCGACAAGCCGGCCGGCGTTCCGCTGACGCCGATCGGATGGCCGATCAATCCCGAAGCCTTTGGCGAGACGCTGCGCCTCGTTCATGGCAGCTATCGGCTGCCGATCTATGTTCTCGAAAACGGACTGGGCAATTTCGACAAGCCTGACGAGACGGGAGCAGTCGTCGATCCGGACCGGGTCGCGTTTCTGCGCCGCTATATCGGCGCGATGAATGATACCGCCGCCGCAGGCGTCGATGTCAGGGGTTACTTCGTCTGGTCGCTGCTCGACAATTTCGAATGGATGTCCGGATACAGCGAACGATTCGGAATCACCTATGTCGATTATGGCTCGCAGCGGCGCATTCCAAAATCATCGTTCCACTGGTACGCGGATTTGATCAGGACGGCACGGCGGCGATGAAAGCGGCCTCCACACCCACCAGCGAAAAGGTGTTATTGGCCGACATCGGCGGGACCAACGCGCGCTTCGCGCTGCTGGCCGGAGGAACGGTCGGCATGATTGCCCATATGGCGGTCAGCAAGTACGGAAGCTTCCGCGAGGCGCTGGATGCGTATCTCGGCGGTTTGCCGCAGCATGATGCGATCCGCGCCGCCATTCTTGCCGTTGCCGGCGTGGTCCGGGACGGCCATTGTGATCTCACCAACAATTCCTGGGTGGTCGACGCCGCCGAGTTGCGCGCGGCTTACGGATTTTCCAGCGTGCGCCTGCTCAATGATTTCGAGGCCGTGGCGTGGGCCCTGCCCCACCTTTCCCCGGAAAAACTGCTCCGGCTGGGTGGCCGGCAACCGATCGCGGGCGCTCCGCTGGCGGCGCTCGGCCCCGGTACCGGCCTCGGCATGGCCGCCACCATACCGCACGCCACCGGCCACCTCGTGCTTTCGAGCGAGGGCGGCCATTCGACGATGGCCGCGAACTCGCCGCGCGAGGACGCCGTCATTGCCTGGCTGCGGCAGCGATCGGGCCATGTCTCGGCCGAACACGTGCTTTCCGGGCCCGGCCTGGAAGATCTGCACGAGGCGCTGGCTACGCTGGACAACGTCGCGCTGCCGAGGAGCCGCGCCGCTGAGATCACCCGGGCCGGCATCGAAGGGACCTGCGCGACCAGCCGCGCCGCCGTCGACATGTTCTGCGCGATGCTCGGGACGGTTGCCGGCAATCTCGCGCTGACGTTAGGTGCAAGGGGCGGAGTATTCATCGCCGGAGGCATCTTGCGTCACATGCCCGATTATCTTGCCCGCTCGCAGTTCCGAGCGCGCTTCGAGGCCAAGGGCCGGCTTCGCAGCTATCTCGAACCGATACCGGCCTGGCTCATTCTGGATGGGGATGCCGCATTCACCGGCCTGCGTGCATTGGCGGAGGTCGAAGGCATTGGCTGAAATCCCATCGACAGGGATCGTAACCCTCACCATCAATCCCGCCGTCGACGTCTCGACGTCGGTGAAGAAAATGGTGCCTTTCACCAAGATGCGCTGCGCGCAGGCGCAGCGCGATCCCGGCGGCGGCGGCATCAACGTCGCCCGGGTTCTCAAGCGGCTGGGCATCGAGGCCTCGGCCATCTACCCGGCCGGCGGCGCCACCGGAAAACTGCTGGGCACCCTGGTCGAGCGCGAAAGCGTGCGAAGCGTGCTGATCCCGGCGGAGAACGAGACGCGTGAGGACCTGACGATTTTCGACGAGGCCACCCGCGAGCAATATCGCCTGGTGTTCCCGGGAGCACCGCTCAACGATCTCGAATGGAAGGAATGCCTGGCATCGCTCGCCCGCATCAAGCCGCCGCCGGCCTTCGTCATCGCCAGTGGCAGCCTGCCTGCCGGCGTGCCGGATGATTTCTACGGCCGGGTCGCGCAGGCCTCGAAGGCGAACAGCAAGGTCATCGTGGATACTTCCGGCCCGTTCCTGAAGGCGGCGCTGCAACAGGGGGTCTATCTGATCAAGCCCAACCTTCACGAGTTTCAGGATCTGGCCGGGATCGCCGCTTCCGACGATGCCGCGCTGATCGAGGCCGCGCGGCGCCTGATCGCTCGCGGCCAGGTCGAGGTGATTGCGCTCTCGCTGGGACCGGACGGCGCCCTTCTCATCACCCGCGATCTGGCGATGCGCGCCAACGGTCTTCCGATCGAACCGGTCAGCGTGTCCGGCGCCGGCGACAGCTTTTTGGGGGCCATGGTCTGGAGCCTGGTCAACGATGGCAGTCTGGAAAACGCGCTGCGCTTCGGGGTGGCCGGCGGCTCGGCCGCGCTGCTCAGTCCCGGGACGGAACTGTGCCAGCCGGAGGACATGCATCGGCTGGCTGCGGAAGTAACGGTAAGGCCGATTACCTCATGAACGACGTCAGCTACATAGCGCCCAGCGAAGAGCGCCTGCTTTCCCGCTTCTGGCAAGGCGCACGAGGCTTCTGGAGCGGCGCGTCGGCGCCGTGGGCCTGGCTGCTGACGGTGCTGCTGATCGCGATCGTGCTGCTGCAACTGTTGACCCAGTACTCGCTGAATTTCTGGAACCGCGATTTTTTCAATGCGGTGGAACGGAAGGATAGCGCCGAGCTGTTGAGGCAGGCCTTGCGGTTCGCGCCGTTGGCCGCGGCCAGCCTGGCGCTCGCGGTATTCTCGGTCTGGGGCCGCATGACGCTGCAACGGAAATGGCGGGAATGGCTGAGCCACCGCCTCTACGACTACTGGCTGGAAAAGGACCGCTATGCCCGGCTGCGGTTCATGCCGGGCGAGCACCAGGCCCCGGAATACCGCATCGCCGAGGACGCCAGGGTCGCAACCGATCTGCCGGTCGACCTCGTGCTCGGACTGTTCTCCTCGTTCATCACCGGAATCACCTTTATCGGCATTCTCTGGACGGTGGGAGGCAATCTGGCCATCGACGGGTTCGGCATCGAAATTCCCGGCTACCTCGTCATTGCGGTCATCGTCTACTCGATACTCGTCGCGGGTGCGATGATGCTGATCGGCCGCCGCCTGACGCATGTGCTGGAGGACAACAAGCGGACCGAAGCCGAGCTGAGGGCGATCGGGACGCACATCCGCGAGAGCGGCGAAGGCCAGGCGTTGCCGGATGAGACGAAAGGCGGGCTTCGCGCCGTCGGCGTAGCGCTGCAGGCGGTGATCGACAATTGGCTGGAATATTGCTGGCAACTGATGCGCCTCACCGTGGTCACGCACTCGAATTCGCTGCTGGCGCCCGTTGTCGGCTTGCTGCTCTGCATGCCGAAATATGTCGCCGGAACGATGCTGCTCGGCGAGGTCGTCCAGGCGGCCGCCGCCTTTGTCGTGGTACAGGGCGCATGCAACTGGTTCACCGACAACTATACGCGCATTGCGGACTGGGCAGCCTCCGCGAACCGCGTCGCATCGTTGCTGCTTGCGCTGGATCAGGTCGACCAGTCCGGCCCAACCGCAACATGACGGTTTCCGGACGGATTGTCCGCGCCGGGTTGCCTCATTGATTCAGCGCAAGGCGATCCTTGCGAGCGGCCCGTAAATGAACGCATCATTTGTTACAGAAAGAGGCGATTGCCATGAAGATCGGGACTCAGCGGTGCATGATTGCCGCACTGGTTATTGCGGCTTCCGGCTTCGGTACTATCTCGGCTGCAAGCGCCCAGAGCTGTCAGGAGCTGTGGGTCGAGCGCAATTCCTACTACAAGGAAGCCGGCTATTGCTTCAAGACATCGAGGGCGATTTCCTATTTCGGCAATGGCGGCTGCATCTATGACATCGAGGCCCAAGTGCCGCTGCCGCGCGAAATCCGCGCCCGCATCGCCGAGATCACCCGGATCGAACGGCGCATGGGGTGCAATTGATGGTGCCTTGGCTTCGCCGACGGGTGGGCGCCCTTCTCGTCGTCCTCGCCTGCGCCATCGGCGGCAAGGCCGTCGCCGCGCCGGCATGGATCAGGCCCGCACTTCCGGCGGCGCTCGGCTTTCTCGTCATGCAATGCGATCAGCGCGACTTCTGCTTCGCGATCGCATGTCCCGGCAACAAGCTGCAGCTCGTCAATATTTCACCCGGCGGCGGCCCCTTCGGCAATCCAGACTTGGGTGCAAACGGCCGCATCGCCAAGCTTACCGTGGGCCAGGAAGTATTTTCGCTGTCGTTCGCATGGGACGACAGCATCCTGGAGCAGGTGGGCAATGCCGGAAGCCGCAGCGAATTGCCGGTCGCGGCCCTGCTGGCACTTGCCCGCAGCAACGGCAGGATCGAAGGCACCAACACCGGAGCGGTCAGGGCCACGATCACCAGCAGCGGCCTGAAACAGCATTGGCCCGTCCTCGCCAAGGCCTGCGGGCTTCCCGAGTTGCCGCGGTGATCGGCGCGGCCTTGTGATTTCTCACGCCAGTTCGGCGCCGCATTCGCCGCAGAAACGATCGGCTGCCGTCGCGGGATGACCGCATTGCCGGCAGAAGCGCCGCGCTTCGGCCGCCTTCTGCGCTGGCGGCGGCGCGGCCGGCTGCTTCAGCGCCAGCGCAATGGCGTCGTGCACGAAGGTCCTGGCATCGGCGGCGCCGACGGAGCCGAGGCGCACGGCGGTCGACGCGCCGGCCGGCCCGCGCGGTTCGATGACCCAGATGGCAGCGAAGCTGCGCAGGAATACTCGCATCGCCGAATCGAATCCGCCCGCTCGACGGCGGTCAATTGACAACACCGCTGCGGCGAGCGGCAATTCGAGATGCGCGAACGCAGTGATGAAGGCCGGCTGCGGCGACCACAGTCCGGTCGGTCCCCGCGCGATCAATCCGGCGCGTGCCAGCGCGGCGAGGCCTTCGAGCAGCCGCGCCTCGGTGACGTCGCCCGGACCGAAGACCTGCGTCAGCATCCCCGACAGCCAGCGCGGATCGGGCAGCGCCGCACCGTCGAGAGCACGCAGATAGATGCTGTCTTCGCTGAGCGCGACCTGACGCGTCGGCGTGCGCGCCAGCAGGCTTTCCAGCTCGGCTTGCCGGTGCGCATCCGCCATGGCCGCCAGCGCCCAAAGTGCCGCGATATCGAACTCGCTGCGATGGTCGATCTGCGCCAGCGGTTGATCGAAGCCGAGGGTTTCGACGATCAGGGCTTCCGCCAACATGCCATCGACCGGGAATGACACCGCGGCCTCGCCCTTGGCGTCCGGCGTCACCGCCGCCAGTTGTTTCCCTGCGCCTGCGACCGCATAGCAATCGAGCCGCCGCCCGCCATCGCGCGTCACCGTCGTCACCGAAATGCGCGCCATCGGATCAGCGAGCCCGGCGCGCACCGCCGGCGGCAATGGCCCTGTCTTTGCCGCGCGATCGAGCAGAACCTGGTCCGGTGCAATGGTTTCAATCATGGCAATCCTCCTGCGCGCGTCGGCGCGATAATTACTGTGCCCATTTCAGGCTCTCGAACTGGCTGGAAAGCTGGTGGCTGAAGTCGCCGAGATCGCTGAAGCCGAGCCGCTCCAGTTTGCCCTCCAGCGTGTGCAGCACCGCGGCGTCGGGATGGCTGGGCAGGTTCGAACTCTTCACGAGGTCCATCGCCTGGCGCAGATTGCCGGGCAATTGGCCGGCCGGGATGTTCTGCGCGCCATAGGCGGTGCGCACGGTGTCCAATGTGTCGACGCCCTTCTGCGCCTGCGCGATCGCCTCGAACGGATCGCCGCGCCGCAGATTGCCGGTGACCTTCTCGTGGAACTGCTGCGCCAGCCCCTGCGGATCGGCGAGTTTTACGGGCTGCTGCGGCGGCGGCGCCTTGCCTGACGCGATCTCCTTCAGCTCGGCGATGCGGGTTTTACCGGTGCCCGCCGCCTCGCCGCCCGGCAGGTTGACGCGCTCGCCGGTCCTGAGGTCGGCGATCTGGTCGGAGTAGTCGCGCCCGGCCTCGCGGAAGGTGCGGTCGGTCGGGGTGTGGCCGTGCTGCTCCGCCCACCACGCCTTCTGCTGCGCCGGGTCCATCCCCTTCGGGCATTTCGACTTGTCGAAGAAGGTCAGTTCGGCGAAGGCGTCGTTGGAGTGATGCTCCCACTTGGTCTTCGGCACCTCCACCCATTGGCCCTTGCTGTCCTGCATCAGCACCCGGAAGTCGCGGTCGGTGTTGATGGGATTGGCGGTTTTGCCCGGGGTGCGGAACTCGTGGACGACAAGTTTCTTGTCGGCCAGTTCCGGACTCGACTTCCTCAGCCGCTCTAGCAGCATCTGGTCGTGCGGCTTGTAGACCTCGTTGCGCAGCGTGTTGTTGAAGGCTTCCTGGGTCGACGGCGATCCGCTCTGCTTGAGCGCCCGCACCTGATGCGGGTTCTTCTGTACCTCCAGCACGTCGGTGAGCGAAGCGCGCAGCCGCCCGGAGCCGTCGACATGCACGCCCTGGTCCAGCGTGCCCAGATTCTTCCGCAGCTTCTCGACCAGGTCGGTGGCGACCTTGGAGCGCCGGCTCGCCTGCGCCAAGAGATCGGCACCGCTCTCGGCGATCCCGGCGACCGCCTTCTTGCCGGCGCGCCAGGCCTCGCCGGCATAACCGGCGCCGTAGTGGATCACCTTGCCGAACAGGAAGTCGGTCACCGCCGACTTGACCCCTGCGGTCGCGATCTCGACGATACCGCCGCCGGCGCGCGCCGCGTCGCGCATTGCCAGCGAACTGCCGACCGCCGAACTCGCCCAGCCCTTGGTCAGCACCGCATCGAGCGCCGCCGCGCCAGACTGCAGCAAGGTGTCCTGGGCTGCGTCCTTGTAGGTATAGGTCGGGGTGTAGCCCGGGCGCATCTGGTTGCCGATCACATCGGCCAGCGGCAGCAGGCCCTTCAGGCCCTTGCGGTAGTCGTTGTCGGCGGGGACCTTAAGCAGGCGGTCGCTGAGCTCGTCGAACAGGCCGGAGCGGGACTCGTCCAGCAGCGCATCGACGCCTTCGCCGCTGCGCTGGTCGCCGAGCGCGCCCAGCAGTTCGTCGCGCGCCTTGAAGTAGGTGCGCATCTCCGCGCCCTGCTGGCGGGTCGCGGCGATCTTGCACTGGAGTTCGGCGACGTCTTCGTCCGGCCGCTGCATGTCGGCGAGGTCGCTACGATCCTTCTCGGCGAGTGTCGCCCGGCTCGCCATATCCTGGTCATAGGTCTTGCGCTCAACATAGCCGCCGGAGAACGAGCTCCACACCTCGCCGCGCTCGTTGACGTCGCCGTCGCGCGGCAGACGCGGCGGCACAACCGGCGTCTCGCCCGCAGGCCGCACGAAGCCGCCGCGCTCCGCCGAATAGATCTCGCCGCCTTCGTTGCGCGCGCCGTCCACCGGATCGAAGGTCGCCACCCCATTCTTCTCGTTGTACTTCCAGCCCAGCGCCTCGTACTTCCGCTTCCACGCCTCGAACGGATCCTCCGGAACACGACCGCGCAGGAGATCGCGGATCGCTTGCAACGCCTCCTCGCGCCGCACGCCGGTCGCACCCAGCATCATCAGCGATCCAAGCAACGCCGCGCCGCCGGCAATCGCCGATACCGCCGCGATCTCCGCGGGGGTGAGGTCGGACTCCGTCTGATCCGTTAGACCTGGCGGTTCCGGCGCGGTCTCCGTATCGGATGGTGGCTGCCCTGAGTCGTTGCTCACATCGCCGGGCGGTGGTGTCTTGCGGTCGAAGTCAGGTTTCGTTCGCGATGCCTCGAGGTTGGTCCAGCCGCGATCGGCGATATATCGGCCAAACGCGGCGTGAAACTGCCGATAGGTTTGCAGAACCTCGTCTTCGCTGGGACGGGCAAATCTGCGATTGCCCCGCTTCGGAGTCGCTTCGCTGGCGTCGACATAGAGGTTCATCACGCAGGAACCGATTTTGAAGACGAAATTTGTCTGCAGCGCGCTGTCGGACTGGTAGACTTGGTTCCAATATCCCTGAATGCCGTCGCCTATGCTGCGCGGGGTAAATATGGTGTTGGGTCCGTAACCCATCGGCGCGGTTGGCTCGCCGGGCTTGGCGGAGAGGTTGTAGTTCGCGCAGTAACCGCCTGCACCGATGAAATAACGCCGGCAATGCGCCTCGTTGCAGCCGGGATCGATGGTCTTGAAGATGAAATGGCGGCCGTCCGGGTCGTAATAGAATCCTTCGGGCAGGTACGCGTCGGCAAGGTAAAATGAGAATATCCATTTTCCCGCGGGCCACGCATCCGACAGCTTCTCCCGGTCGGCAAAGGCCGGCCCGAACAGCGTCAGCGCCGCCAGCGTCACGAGGAGCCGAGGCAGGACATTTCTCCAGCCCATCGCGCTCACTCCGCGACACCGCTGGCCGCCGCGACAACGACCGCCGATAACTCCCGGAAGCGGACCGTTCGCCGCTGCTGCCAAAGATTGGCGTCCTGCATTTTATAAGTCTAGAATGAGTATCATAGCCGACCTTGATCCTGGTCAACGCCATCTCCGCCCCTGAACGAATTGCCTCGCTGAACCCCGTCGAAATACGCCTGCCGGCTTCCAAATTGCCGTCCAGTTCCATCGCCTGAAAGGACGTATCGACCATGAACCTCGACCTCACCGGGAAGCTCGCGCTGGTCACGGGATCGACGCGCGGCATCGGGCTCGCCACGGCCACTGGGCTCGCGCAGATGGGGGCGGAAGTCATCGTCAACGGGCGCGAAGCCGCCACGGTTGCGAGGGCGATCGCCAAAATCAAGCAGGCGGTGCCGGCGGCCAAGGCGCATGCGGCGGCGTTCGATCTCGGCGGCGCCGCGGGCTGCGCCGGGCTGACGGCGCAATTTCCGGAAGTCGACATTCTCGTCAACAATCTCGGCATCTACGAGCCGGGCGCATTTTTCGACATCGAGGACGACGCCTGGACCAGGATGTTCGAAGTCAACGTCATGAGCGGCGTGCGGCTGACCCGGCACTACCTGAAGCACATGCTCGAGCACAAGGACTGGGGCCGCGTCGTGTTCGTCTCCTCAGAATCCGCGATCTTCGTGCCGAAGGAGATGATTCATTACGGCTTCTCGAAAGCCGCCCAGCTTTACGTCGCGCGCGGCGCCGCCGAGCAGACCAAGGCCACCAACATCACGGTCAATTCGGTATTGCCCGGCCCGACCTGGGTCGAGATGGCGCCGGTCCGCCTTGCCGCGCGCGCCGAAGGCATGGGGACCACCATCGACGATCTCGCCGCCAGAACCTTCACCGAGCGGCGGCCGGCGTCGCTGCTGCAGCGCTACGCCACGCCGGAAGAAGTGGCCAACCTGATCTGCTACGTCTGCTCGAAGGCGTCGAGCGCGACCAATGGAGCCGCACTGCGCGCGGACGGCGGCATCGTCACCAATCCGTTTTGAGGCTCAGGCGCAGGTAGCGATTGCAGAATGGCGGTCAGACATGCGGCAAGTCATGCCACGGTTGCCCAGATTTTGTTCAGACACCGTGATAGCCACGGTACCAGTCGACAAATCGGCGCAGCCCCTCCGCCAGCGGCGTCGATGGCGAGAATCCGACATCGCGCTGGAGTGCTGAAATATCGGCACAGGTCTCGAACATGTCGCCGGCCTGCATCGGACGAAGATCGCGGATCGCCGGCTTGCCGATGATGCCTTCCAGCGTCGCCACGAAATCCAGCAGATTGACCGGCTGATTGTTGCCGATGTTGTAGACGCGGTATGGCGCCGAACTGGTGGCGGCCTCAGGTTGCTCCGGATTCCAGGTCGGGTCGGGCGCCGCCGGCCGATCGAGCGTGCGCAGCACGCCTTCGGCGATATCGTCGACATAGGTAAAATCGCGCCGCATGTTTCCATTATTGAAGATCCGGATCGGCGTGTTCTCGAAGATCGCGCGCGTAAAGAGATAGACCGCCATGTCGGGCCGGCCCCAGGGGCCATAGACCGTGAAGAAACGAAGCCCCGTGACCGGCAGGCCGTGAACATGCGCATAGGTGTGCGCCATCAACTCATTCGCCTTCTTGCTCGCCGCGTAGAGACTGACGGGATGATCGACCGGTTGATGCGTCGCATAAGGCAGAGTGCGGTTGGCGCCATAGACCGAACTCGATGAAGCATAGACCAGGTGTTTGACGTCATGACGACGGCTGTATTCGAGTACGCAGACGAAGGCGTCGCAATTGGCGCGAATGCAGGCGATGGGATCGTCGATAGAGGCACGCACGCCCGGCTGCGCGGCCAGATGCACCACGCGATCCGGCCTGACGGCATCGAAAACGGCTTCGGTGGCCCTGGGATCGGCGAGATCGGATTCGTAGAAGCCGAAGCCCGCATGCTGCTTCAGATAATTCAGCCGTGCTCGTTTCAGGGCCGGATCGTAATAAGGCGTAAGCGAGTCGATGCCGACCACCGCTTCGCCGCGCGCAAGCAGGCGCTCGCAGACCTGCATGCCGATGAAACCGGCAGCCCCCGTGACAAGAACAGCTTTCGACGCCAACGCCGTCTCCTCTACCGATGCACCTGCTGCAAATGCCAGAGTGCGGAAGCGGAGGCAAGCGAACGTCCGCCCGGCTCGTCGCTAACGCTCGACCTATCGATTGATCCCGACCGCATTGGTAAGGTTGATCGGTAAACCGTGCCCGGACGGGAGGAGCGTTGCACCGCTTCAAACCTTTGCATCAGGCCGCGGCAACGAAGCGAACCAGGCAAAGGCTGATGACGAGAAGAAACAACAAGGACAGTGTCACCGCCGCGGTGACCTTGCCTCCGATGCGACCGATGACGCGCAGGTCGACGCCGAGGCCGAGCGCTGCCATCGACATGACGGTCAGGATGCCGGCCGTCTTCCGGATCGGGAAGACCGCCGCATCCGGCATCCAGGACAACGAGCGGAATGTCGCCAGCAAGAAAAACGCCACAATGAACCACGGCACAGCCTGAAAGAAACCGTTCTGCCGCGAACCGCCCGGCGCGCAATCGCCGCGGAGGCCTCGCGCCGCTACCGCAATGCATGCGACAACCGGGCCGAGCATCATCACCCTTATCAACTTGACCAGCGTGCCGACTTGCGTGCTCACGAGGCCTGCCGGGACCGTCGCCGCGAGCACCTGCGGCACCGCGTAAACGGTCATTCCGGCCAGGATCCCGTACTGGGTTTCCGAGAGCTGCAGCAGCGGGATCAGCAGCGGCAGGCCCAGCACCACGATGACGCCGAGCACCGCGGTAAAGGAGATCGAGGAGGCGACGTCATCGGTGCTGGCCCCGATCACCGGCGCGACCGCGGCAATCGCCGAATTGCCGCAAATCGAGTTGCCGCAGGCGATCAGGATCGAAAGCCGAACCGGCAGGCCGAGCGACCGGCTGATGCCGAAGGAGACCGCAAGCGAAAGGATCACCAGCGCGACGACCGAGCCCAGCAGGGCAAAGCCCGAGGCGCCGATCGCGGCAAAGGTCAACGAGGCTCCGAGCAGCGCGACGGCGACCTCCAGCAATTGCTTGGCGCTGAAGGCGATCCCCGCGCGCCAGCGGCGGCCCGGTTCCCAGAGCGTGCGGATGGCGGTGCCGAGCAGAATGGCGATCACGATGGCTTCGACGTAGGGGTGCCCAACGAGGCTCTCTTCGACCGCCTGAATCGTCACCGCCGCCAGCGTGACCAGGGCGCAAAGTGCTATCCCCCAAAGCAGAGGGACGGCTTTACCGATCGTTCCGGCAAGGAGCCTGACTTCGTCAGGAGAATCGATCCGATTTGACACGCGAAATCCTTCAAAGAGAAGGAATTATGCGCTAAGCCGGCCAGGATGGATAATATCGTTTCAGAATAGCCGGATAGAAAGAGGTTATGTCCCTCAACCTTCATCTGCTTCGCATGTTCGCCGCCGTCGTTCGCAGTGGAAGCTTTTCGAAGGCTGCTGAAATACTCAATGTCAGCCAACCCGCGATCTCCAAGGGCGTACGCGACTTCGAGCTTCAGGTCGGCTGCCGATTGCTCAATCGCTCTCCCAAGGGCGTGGTGCCGACCCCGGAAGGGCTCGCGCTGTCCCAGCGCGCCGAGGCGCTGTTCGCGATCGAGCGCGCGGCCGAGGATGAGCTGTCCGCCGTGCGGGGGTTACACAACGGCTCGCTGCGGATCGGCGCCAGTACGACGATCGCCACCTACATAATCCCGCGATATCTCGGTGCATTTCACCGGGCCTATCCGGGCGTCGACCTCCATCTCATCAGCGCCAACACCCGCGACATCGCCGAGCAGATGGTTGCGCAGGACATTGACATCGGCCTGGTGGAGGGGCCGGTCGACGACAAAAATCTGATCGCGGAGCCCTGGCTTACCGACGTCATGAAGCTGATCGCCGCGCCCGATCATGCATTCTCCGCAGAGGCTGGACCGATCGATCCCAGGCAGCTGGAAAATGAAGTGTTGATCGTCCGCGAACCGGGCTCAGGGTCCCGCGAGGTGGTGACTCAGGCCCTTGCCGCCCGCGGCATCGAACCGCTGCGGACCCTGGAAATCGGCAGCACCGCGGCGATCAAGCAGGTCGTTGCCGCCGGACTCGGCATCGCGATCGTATCGGCCGTCACGGTGAAGGATCAGGTGCAGCTCGGGCGCCTGAAAGTGCTCGATCTGCGCGACATGACGATCGAACGCACCTTGTGGCAATTGAAGCTGCCCGGCAGGGTCGCCATGCCCTCGGCTCGCGCCTTTGAAAAAATGCTGCTCGATCGTTCGGCTTTTCCCGCCGAAAGATTGAATCAGGCTGCTAGCGCGTGACCGCCGGTTTCACGTCGGTCGCGGTGCCGACTTCAAAAGCCGGCGCCGCCGGATAGTAGATGACCCGGACAGACACGATAATGACGACGAGCAGCCAGAACAGGTATTGACCGACGCGGCCCGGCATCGCCGACGCCGCCCTTGCCGTCTCGGGCTTACCGCCCGCGGCATCCGTCAACACCTCACCATAAGCGTCGAATTTCTCGGTCAACATCGCTGTTCCGGCGTCGTTCCTGCGATGATTTATGTCGCAAGACCGGCCGCCAGAACAATAGTCGGAACTTGCAATGTTCGACCGATAACGAATGCTTTGTTCCGAGTTTTGGGCCTCCACAGGTGGTTTTGATATCCCGATCCCGGGACGAAGGGATCAGTGCGAATAGGCGCGGGCGAAATCCGTCCGGAGCATCCACCAAGCGCTCCATCGATGACTGAGCACGGCCAATCGCTACTCCGATCGGGCTAGACCTTCTCGCGTCGGCCGGCCGGAGCAGGCCTGGCCGCATCGCCGGGCGCAAACCCGTTCAGGAACAGATCGACTGCGATGTCGGCGAATTCCCTGGGGCCGATGCCGCCCTTCGGGTCGTACCAAGTGTAGGTATAGTTGATGATCCCGAACAGGATCATCGTATAGATCTTCCTGGTGCGCTTGACGATCTTGCCTTCGGCGTCGAGCCTGACCAACAGATCGGTGACGGTATCGACGAGCTGGCGCTCGAGATCCTTGATCGTGTGCTGCTCGTCTTCGTTCAGAAACGACAGATCGTGAATCAGGACGCGCTGCTCGTGCGGCGACTTGGCGTTGACCTCGACGGTCGTGCGGATGACGTTCCTGAATTGCGTCAGTGTCGGGCCGCCCTCGGCAATCGCGGCATCGACATGCGCAATCATTTCCCGAATGTGCGCATCGAGGATCGCAAACAGGATCGCTTCCTTGGAGTCGAAATAGTGATAAAGCGCGCCGCGCGACAGCTTGCAGGCGTCGGCAAGGTCGGCGATCGAACTGCGCATGTACCCCTGCGCCGAAAACAACGCGGCCGCCTGGGTCAGGATCCCGAGATGAATGCCGTCGTAATTTTCAGAGCGTGTTCGCGCCATTCCGATTCCTTCTGACTTCGTCGTCTCGGCTCGATTTCCCGCACCGCTTCATCGGCCTGTCGCACCCACATTCGACGCAGACTGACCTCCGCGCCATCATCTTTTCAAGAATCGCCGGGCCCCTCCAAAATAAAAATGCAAATCATATGCAGAAATTGTTTGAACGGCTGGTCGGATTATAATAGCCTAAGGGCCTCCAATGCAACAGACCGCCAGCTCGGGCCACGGGGCGGGCCAGATAACACCGAACATGTGATAATCGACACAGCGCGCGCCGTCTGCACCGGGCCTCGTTCCCGGGCTCTCGGTGTTGCCGCTGCATCAGCACGCAACAGAAAGCGTCGCGCCGTTCGCTTCACTGCACCCATGGTGCACGCCAGTCGATCCCTTCCAGCAAGGGCACATCGAAATTTCCTCTCGAGAGTCTGACGAATCATCGGGTGAGCAGATCACGGCGCTCGATCCGACGCACCCGTTGCTCGGACCTGGACTCGTCTCACGATTTGGGTGCGCAGACCTCCCTTCTACGCTCCGCCGCGCCCCAGTTTTCGCGCCGAGTCCAGAAAGTGAGACTTGCATGCGGCCGATGCATCCTTTGCACCATACATCGCAAGACGCCTCACGGGGTGAAATCCGCAATGCCCGAGCACCGCGTGAGAGATCCACCGCCAGAACAGGTCCCCGCGAAAAAGCCAGCCGACGAGCCTCGGCGAGTTCTGGGTGTAAATGACGCGCGCCGACCGCCCGCGCAGGAGCGGTTCCACGTAGGGAAAGCGGGCGTGATAGCGCATCGCGAACTCCGGCAGGAAAACGCGGTCGACGTAGCCCTTGAGAAGGGCAGGCGCTGCCCACCACCAGTTCGGCGATATCACGACAAGATGCTGGCACCAGCTAATAAGTTCTTGTTGTTGCGCGATATCGGGTTCGAGAGGTTTGTTGCTGTGATAACCGCCACGCAACACTAAATCGAACTGCAGCTCACGGAGCATGACGCTCTTCACCTCGTGACCCATCTCGCCAGCACCTTCCACATAGGCTGCTGCTACGGCATCACTGAAGCTACCTTGGTCTGGATGGGCATTGAGGACAAGTATTCGCATGGCAGTATGACTCGTATGGTCGTCATTTTGGACAGGCGGTCAAATCGTTCGCGTTTTGACACGCGCGCGCTTCGGCGCCGATAGTCGAAACCGAAAACGGGTGCAAAGGATACTATAAGAGATCTTGCGGTGTATCGAGCCACTCCTGCCACTCGGACAGAGGGCCGTCGACAGGCGTACAAGAACTAACGCGCATATGCAGCTCGGGCAAAGAACTTCGATAAAGTTGCCTTTCTGCGAGTAACAAGTCTTGTTCTCCGGGCGCCGCACTGCCTGACTGGCAACGCGGTGCTGATCGCACCAGTCTCCGAGCCAAATCCCCTGCAAACAGGGAACTTCTTGCACGGCAAGAAATCCCGATGCTAAGGGGCTTTCTCGCAAGATTCCCTATCCGCGATATCAGGTAAAACTCTTTGCAGAACAGGCAATTGAGTACCAAGAACAGGGAATCTCATTGCTCTGGAGACAAGAAGGAACAAGATAACGTCAGAGCATGGAAACGCAGACAGTCCGATCCGCGTTCGGCTGCGAAAGAGAAATCAGCAGAAGAGATTGTTCGCACGCTCAAGCGGTCTCGGCTTTCTCGTGCTGGTGACATTAGATTTGATGCATAACCGGCGCCTTTTGAGACATTCCGGAAAACGGATTACTCGGTGATAGACTCTCGGATCGCTGCAAGCGGTGCAACATTATCAAAATTCAAATGACCTCCACGCATCGTTAGTCCCAGTTCAAGCCAAAGGCTATCGAGATCGGGTGCAGTGGGCTTCGGTCCCATCAGCTTGTGGAGATCTGTAAGCACATCCACGCCGACCGCCTTGTCGGCGGTCGAGAGAATGCGCTCGATGGGCCAATTGACCTCATGACTGCCGCCGGCCGCGATGACACCTTGCATCGCATCTCGCAGGCCGAGCCGGTTGGATGTCCGCTTGCGAATTTCTATATCGGCCAGCAGGCAGAACATGGCACCACCCCAGTATTTCCGGCCCCAGCTATCGGTATTGTCGAGTCCCTGATCGCCGGCCTGCGGCAACCCCTTGGGCATGTCCCGCATCATCGCTTGCCAGATGGATTTTGCGGCCAAGTCTCCGGCCTGTACGCGCGCGATCGGCTCGATATACACCGCCAGTCCTTCCGATAACCAGCTATAGCGCCGCTGCACGTCGGGAAGAGCCAGATGCACCATCTCGTGGACCATGATCCAGTCGCGGCGGAGATCCTCCTCGGTGGAATCGCGACCGAGCAGCACCCGAATGGCGGCGCCGCGATAGCCCCATGTGGTCCCGCCCCGGACACGCTGACCGTCGACCGGCACCAGCAGGAGCTTCAGCGATTTGACGGGAAACCGCCCGTAATAGGTCGAAACGGCACGGGCCGCCGCTCTCACCCAATCCAGAACCTTGTCCTTTGGCAGCGAAAGGTCGCCGGGGGCAAATGCGGCATGAATCACGCCGCCGGAAACATCGAGGTCGATCTTGTCGAGCCCGTCGAATGCATCGTACGGCATTCGATCGCCGCGCAGGAATTCCGATTGCGCATCTGCGCGCAACGGACACAGCACGAGCAGCGCCAGCACTGCGATCACGGCCGGCACGATACCGTTCGATCTTTCGATATCCCTCATCTGGAGACACATGGAAGCCTGAGCTTGCCTCCGCTCATGCACCCGACTTTCACTTGTCGCCGGAAACATCCGCCAGAAGTCCCGCCGTCACCCAGCCGTGCAGGTAGCCGGCACCTCTGGCTGCAGCGCCTTCGGGGTCGTCATAGGTCGCCAACATCGAGCAAAGCACCCCGAACGGAATTCCGCGCGCGGCCTCGTCCCACATCATCGCTTCTTCGGTGGAAAGCTCGCGGAACATCGGCGTCACGTCCTGGCGCCATATCAGGAGGCGGCTGGGCTCTTTCAGCGCCACGGCATCCGGCGGGGTCTCGTCATTCTTGAGCGCCAGCCAGACTGCGGACACATTGGTGCTCAGGTCGAGCCTGATGGCACTGGGGTGGGACATGAATTCGAGATCGTTCCAGACCTCCGGAGCAAAACCGGCCATATCGGCAACGGCAAGCGTCGGCGCATCCTTGGCATCGAAAGCATCGTTGAGGGCTTTTTCAAGCGCGGCAAGATCGGACAGGATGGGGTAATTGCTGTAGGGTGCCGATGATTTCAGAAATTCCGGAAGAGCTTGCGCAAACCAGCGCAGGTTCGGATGCTGCGAGGGGTTCGCCGCGACATAGGCATACCCCATCTCATCAAACATCTCGTCGCCGAGATAGCTGTGCAGCAGCTTGTGGTCGTTGCGCATGGCCTCGACCAGCCGCGAACCGTAAGCATGCCTGTAAACCCCAAGCAGCACGTCGCGCCTTTCCCGCGGGCTATCGAGAATTTCCGTGAGAACAGAGTCTTCACCGGCCAATATGCAGCGCTGAAACTCGCTCTGTTGCCGCGCCAGATCGCTCATCCCGTTTGTCCATCCGCCAAGACCTTCCCGGCGATCTCCCGGGTCCGGTTGACTTCGACAATGAGCTCGTCGAGTGGCGGGATATTGTCGTCGCGCTCGATCATGGTCGAGACGCGACCGAAGCGCTTCAGGGCTGCGGCGTAGAGGTCCCAGACATCTTCGCACACCGGATGATCGTGGGTATCGATGATGTGGGTGCCCATATGGCTATGCCCGGCCATGTGAAACTGGACCACCCGGTCCGCCGGAATGCCTTCAAGGAAGGCATAGGGGTCGAATCCGTGGTTGAAGCCGCTGACATAGACATTGTTGACATCGAACAGCAGCCAGCATCCGGAGCGGCGTGCGAGCTCCGAGATGAATTCCCACTCCGTCATTTCGGAATTGTTGAACTGCACATAGGTCGAGGCATTCTCGATCACCAGGGCGCGGCCGAGATAGTCCTGAACCAGCTGAACGCGGTCCACCACGTGATCGAGCGCCTCGCGGGTGTATGGTATCGGCAGCAGATCGTGCAGGTTCTTGCCATGCACACCGGTCCAGCACAAATGGTCCGATATCCACTGCGGTTCGACCCGGCGCGCGAGATCACGCAACTCCCGCAAATACTCGAAATTGGGCGGCGCCGTCGACGCGATCGAAAGCGACACGCCGTGCATCACCACCGGGTAGCGCGCACGAATCTTGTCCAGCACCCGAAGCGGTTGGCCACCCGGCAGCATGTAGTTTTCGCTGATGATCTCGAACCAGTCGATCGGCGGATTTCCGCTGAGGATCTCATCATAGTGCTGCGCACGCAGCCCGAGCCCAAAGCCGAGAAACGGCGGCTTGCCCGCATCGATCTGACGACCTGTCATCGGTTGCAAAGTCGGTTGCGACGATTTGCCTGCAATGTTCATTTGGCCTCTGCTGGTGGCGGGCCGGCGATGGACACCGGCCATATCGCTCTCTGGCGCCTTGGAACGGTCCGGATTGCCACGAAAATGAGCCTGTGGCCTGTAGCTCCCGAACAGGACAGATCAACCCGGCTGGAACTTGCCCTTCACCGCGGCACATTTTTCCTTGGTCATCGCCGAGAAGCCCTGGCCCTTGCATGCATTCTGGCCCTTGCAGGCGTTCGAAGCGCTCTTGCAGGCGCTCTGGCCCTTGCAGGCATTTGCGCCGACGCAGTGACCTTCGCCGGCCGCATAGGCAACCGTCGACAGCGTCGTTCCCGCCAGGAACAGGCTTGCGGCTGCGGCGGCGATGGCGGCGCCGGACCGGGAAGTAAGTTTCATGAGCATTCCTCCTAAATGGGGTTCTGACAAGGACAGGCCTGGGCCGCCGAATGATCTCCAGCCGACCGGCCTGTACCCAGCATAGGTACGCACAAGGTTTGCTGTTGGTTACGCCGCAGTTCGAATTTATTTGGTGATCCCCTCGACCGGACCCCCGAATTCCGGATCATCGGCCAATTCTCGAGGGTTCAGGACGGATACGCTTCCCCAGATTGGCGCTCCGAGACTGGTTGCCGGATAGGCTTCCGACCGCCATTGACGATATGCTCGCGAATCTGTCGCGGTAGTCCGCAGCGAAGGTGACGGCATGCGCATCGGAATTCGCAGCGCTATTTCAGGACTTGTGCTGGCGTCTATCATCGTCAGCGCTGTAGGCGTTCATCTGCTGTGGTGGAGAACCGCCGAACAAACCAGCCAGACGCTTGCCACCACGATCAACGAGCAGATCGTCTCTGCCGTCGGCGATGAGCTGCAGTCGATCACGACGGAGGCCAGATCCGCCCATGCCGCCGTCCGCACCCTGTTTCAGGGCGGCGTCCTCGATCCGCGGGAAGCCGAGAAACGCAGGTTCGTTTTCCTCTCGCAGTTGCAGGCCCAGCCGACCATTTCATGGGTGGTGTTCGGCTGGCCGGACGGATCGCTCTCTGCTGTTCACAAACTCGGCGACGCGGCTGTCGAGATGCTGGAACTTCCCGAGAAAGCTCCCGACAGTCAGTTGAAGCTGCGGATCGACCGCTATGAGCTGGTCGACGGCGATCTCCGCTTCAAGGACACCCGATCCGAAGAAACGTCGTATTCCGTCATCAAGCAGGAATGGTTCGACGAGGCGATGCAATCGGTGGGACCGCGCTGGTTCAATCTCACCAGCCAGCCCGGAAGCGACCGGCTTGCCGTGGCGCTTGCCGGTCCGATCGACATCGATCAGAAGCGCCAGGGCGTGCTCAGCATCGTCATCGAACTGACCCGGGTGTCGCGATTCCTGTCGCAGCTCACGGTTGGAAAGTCGGCGGGAGCCTTCATCCTCGATCGTAGCGGTGCGGCCATCGCCTCGCCGGACCCAGACGCCGACGAGATCAACGCGCTCAAGACCAACCATCCGCTCTTTCCGGTCGCGGTGATTGCAGCCCGGCAATCCGCACTGAGCTATGACCCCGAGCAGGGAGACGCCTATCGCACGCGGGTTCTTCAAGGTGATCAAGCCTACGAAGCGGTACTGACGCCGATTTCGTTTCCGGGCTGGTCACTGGTGACGGTTGTTCCTGAATCAGAGTTTCTGGGACCGGTCCGGATGACGATCCAGAGACTGCTCGTAGGCCTTGCGGCTCTGATCATTGCCGCCGGCCTGTTCTCAGCCTGGTTCGCCCAGCGTCTGATCGCAGGCCCGCTCCTCAAGGTTGTCAACGAAATCAGGCACGTCGAACGATTCGATCTCGAAAAGGTCGAACGGCATCCGTCGCGGCTGACCGAGATCGAGAACCTGTCCGGAGCTATCGGAGATATGGCGCAGGGGCTCGCTGCGTTCAGAAAATACATCCCTGCCGATCTGGTTAAGCGTCTAATAAGCGACGGCGGCGGTGCGCGCCTCGGCGGCGCCGTGCGATCGATGAGCGTGATGTTCGTCGACCTGGCAGGCTTTACCGGAATGTCGGAACGCATGGGTGATCGGATCATCCCCTTGCTGTCCCGCTATTTCGACTCGGTATCGGCGCAGGTTCAGCGCCATGGCGGCACCATCGACAAGTTCATTGGCGATGCCGTGATGGCATTTTGGGGAGCGCCTGCGCTTAACCCCGATCATGCCGTCGACTGCTGCCGGGCCGCGCTGGCGTGCCAGCAGGCGGTTGGAGAGCTCGCTCTCGTCGACGATGAGGGCGCAGCCGTGACGATTCGTATCGGTATCAACTCCGGCGAAATGCTGGTCGGTAACATCGGATCGGAAGTCAGATTGAATTATACGGTCATTGGTGACGCGGTAAATATCGCAAGCCGCCTCGAGGGCACCAACAAGCTCTACGGATCCCGGATCATCATTGGACCGGAAACGCGCCGGCTGGCTGGCAATCAAATACTCGTTCGCGAGCTCGATCGGCTGGCCGTCTACGGTCGGTCTGGGGGGCTGCGGATTTATGAATTGTTGGGTATGGCCGACGAATTCGCGGACGTTCCCAGTTGGGTGGAGCATTACGAATCCGGCCTTGTGTCTTATCGGGCACGTGATTTTGCCGCCGCAATTCTCGATTTTGAGAAGGTCGTGAACCTTCGAAATCAAGACCAGGCATCATCAGTAATGATCGAACGCTGCAAAACGCAACTCGAAACGCCAACGGGCGACGACTGGGATGACACCACAATTGCGCAAAGAAAGTAATTTGGCCAAAGCGCGCTTTTAGCCAAAAAAAAAGGGCCCGGCGCGCAGCCGGGCCCCTTGGATCGGGACGAAGGCGATTAGCCCGCCTTGAATTTGCCCTTCACTGCGGCGCATTTTTCCTTGGTCAACTCCGAGAACCCCTGGCCCTTACAGGCATTCTGGCCCTTGCAGGCGTTCGAAGCGCTCTTGCAGGCGCTCTGGCCCTTGCAGGCATTTGCGCCGACGCAGTGACCTTCACCCGCCGCGTAAGTCACGGTCGACATGGTGGCACCGGCCAGGAACAGAGTAGCGGCAGCAGCAGCGAGAGTGGCACCGGACTTTGAGCTAAGCTTCATGATATTTTCCTCCAGACTTGGGTTGGTAATGAAAAGGGTCGTTATCGAGCCAGGCTGACTGATCCGGCCTTCAAAGAACCCCGAGCAACGTCTTCGGCAACCGACGTGTGATCGATATCGAAGTCAAATTTCCCTACACACACCAAGTCGTCATGGCCGGTGGGTTTTGCTTGCGCCTCGATCCTTTCACCGGTTGCCTGCGATATGTTTCGATTGAGCAGTCCGGATTGTTACACCTACCCGCGGCTATTTTTTCCTTAGCCCCCGGCAGGCGAAACCCCGTGACGCTGATCCTCACCAACGCGAATTCACACAATCAGCGAAAGCGGCTCAGGTGCGTTTCTCAGAGGGCAGGTGCAAAACCATTTTCTGCGGACGCTTGCTCAAGCCGACTCTGGTCTGCTCAAACGAGCTTCGATCGCTCACTTTCCTGGCCGGTCAGCCGCAGTAGCAGCCGGTCAAGGGAGGCTGCGCCTGGCCCCGCGATCGCGAGCCAAAGGAAGGCCGCCAGGTAGGTCGCCTCCTCAAATCCAAGCAACGTTTCCAGGGAATCCGCGTTTTCCCATTTTGCCGCCTTGATCGCGACGATCATAACGACCGTCAGCATGGCCGCCGGGATACGGGTAAACAATCCCAGGATCAGCATGGCGCCGCCGAAGCATTCCACGGCGGAGACGAACGGCGTCAGAATGGCGGGAAACGGGATTCCCCATTCAGAGAAGTTCTGGATCATCTGGGGAAGATTGTTGAGCTTGGCCCAGCCGGTGAGCATGAATACGTAACCGACGACAAGCCGCATGATCAGCGGTCCGATCCACGGAAAATATGAAGCAATCTGCGCCGGCAGCGCTATTAACAGAAATACGATCGATTTCATGGTCTCTCCCTGGTATTCGCCACCCTGGACCGTCCCTCTGGGTTCGCTTCGGGAGCCGGATTTGTTACTTGCTGCAATACGGCAAACGACGAATATCTTGCCTGGACTGCGCCGGTCGAAACTTTGCCTCGGCGTGGTCTATCCGGAATTGCCGTCCTCAAATCGGTCCCTCTCCACCAAGACGACCCCGGCACGCTTGTCGGTCCCCGCGTTCATCTGATCCAGCCGATATCGAATTGCGAGCGCAAGCTCGACGCCCGCTGCGCCGGCGCCGACCACCGCGATCCGGATGCCCGAATCGGATTTCATCCGTTGCTCGATCATCGGCCAGAAATTCTCGAATTCATCCATCGGCTTTACGGAAACAAGCAACCCGTTGTTTCGCGGCGCCTTCGATGTGTCGGTTACCGCGCCGACGTCGACGGAAATCAGATCGCCTGACACTGAACGCCCGTCTTCCAGCAATACCCGCCGACCATCGGCATCCAGTCCGACGGCATCGGCGCGTTGTTCCGTGGGATTTTGCTTCGAAGTTCACATGCCGCATGGGCTGGAACATATGCTTGCACCGATCCGGCATTGGTCGAACGTTACTTATCGGAAGTTGTCCGCTCGGCGATTCTGGCGAATATCGCGTCCAGCTCTGCGCCGACCGATTTAAGTGCATCTCCGCCTTCATCGGCATAGGGCGCAAACACAGTGCTGGGCTTCTTGTAGGAAAGCGTCGCCGTACCGTCCTGATTTTCCGTGACGTACATGCGAATGGGAGCCTCTATGCCGGCGGCCACGCTCGAACCCAGCATCCGTCGCGCGAAGTCGTTTCGGAACACGCCGAACACCTTGTTTCCCGGAATCGCGACGCCTGCCGCCTTCGCCCCCTCGGACGCGCTCGCCGAGGTTACGATACCCATTTTCTCAGATTTTACGGTTGCCTCAAGCCGCTCGACCAGCGCCTGGAAGGATTGCCGTGTGTCGATGACGGCCCACCCTGCGCGCGTCTTGACGGTGCCTGCGGAAGCTGCCGAAAGGCCGATGAACACTGCCGCCATCGAAAGTGCCAATCGTACCATGGTTTGTCCTTTCGCTTGGACGACGAAATCTGACGGGCGTGCATCTCGCATTCGTCGCTACCCTGCCGTGAGCCAGGCCATCATTGCCATGCCTGCTGCGATGGCTTTCCTTTGCTTCTTTCCGCGTAGTTCGATGGTTTCACAGCCGAGTGGTTAGAGCTGTCAGCCAATCCGGCAGCGCATTCGTCAACGACGTTTCCACAATCTTGTCGATGCCGGTAAGTACGAATGCGCCGACGAACGCAAACGCCACGCCCATGACGGGCTTTGCGATGCGCGATGTCTTTGCCAGCAGATCTCGGCGGGTAAGGATCGCCTGCCTGGAACCATAGGCGAGTGCCAGGATCGGCGTCGCCGCTCCGAGCCCGAAGAGCGCCATCACGGCAGCCGCCTTGATGACGGTGTCACCCTGAGCCGCAAGTCCGATCGCGGCTCCGAGAGTTGGACCGGAACAGGGCGACCAGATGGCGCCCAGCAGACCACCGAGTACGAACTGTCCGCCAAGTCCGGATGGCTGAATGCGATCGAGCAATGTTTGTCCGCCGGTTGCGACGGGAGCTGCGAAGGCCGCCAGCCTTCCCTGCAGGGCGGGGATAAGCAGTACGACGCCCATGGCGAGCATGAGCATCGCGATGGCGTATCTGAGCGCCGCGGGATCCAGACCTATATTGAAGCCGACGGAGGCGATCGTGGTACCCAACACGGCGAACGATGTCGCAAGGCCGGCAGCCAGGGCAACCGGTCCCCAGGCATGCCTCTCAAGCACGCCGAATAGTACAATCGGCAGCAATGGAAGCACGCATGGGGAGAGAGTCGATAGCGCGCCCGCGGCGTAGCTGAGCGCCAGATTGCCGATTTCGGGCACCTCAAAGCCCTTTCGAGACAAGAGCCCTGATGCTTGCAGGATTGGTGTCGCCCGCGGACCTGCCAACCTCGTTGGCGCCCTTGAACACGATGAGGGTGCTCTGATTTTGAACCCGAAAGCGCTTCAGGACGTCCTTCGCGTTATCGAAGTCCACTTCATAGACAACCAGATTTGGCGTCGATTTTTCGATTTCCTGCACGATCGGCCGCTGCTGCTTGCACGTCGGACACCAAGGTGCGGTCACATCGACAAGGATGGACTTCCCGGCCGCCTGCGCTTGCTGGAACGCGCTCGTATCGAACGGTTGCGCGGCCTGGGCGACCAGCGCGCCCCCGACAAGGAAAGCCGATGCGATCAGTGTCTTTAAGGATTTCAATAACATGTGCGATGTATCTCCGAGGAAGCCAAGACGGCCAGCTCTGGAGTTTCGCTTCGAAGCCGGCGGAAGTTACGCGCTCGCCGCAAAATATAAGTCTGCCGGCATCCACCTCCGGTCGGGGTCTTCACGGCTCTTGCCGCGCCGTCGACGGATCTCTGCTAGTCTGCGCCCTCGACCTCCGGATATCGGTTCATTTAGGATGTACGCTTGATGGTTTGCGAGACCCAGAGGCTGTTACGGTGACATGAAGCGGGATTCCAGTTCGCCTACCATGGAGGCGCTCATGCAGGCCGCACAGGCCGGCGATATGCGCGCCTATGAGCGCCTCTTGAGGGAAATCACGCCAAAGTTGCGCCAGATCGTGCGAAGGCGTCGGCAATTTTTCACGGCTGAGGAAGTCGAGGACCTGGTTCAGGAGATCCTCCTATCGGTCCACGCCGTACGCGCGACTTTCGACCCAAAACGTCCGTTCATGCCATGGCTATCTACGATCGCCCACAACAGGCTAATCGACAGTGCACGACGGTATTATCGGGGCAAATCAAATGAAGTCCAAGTGGACGAACTCCCCGTAACCTTTGCCGATGATTGGACGAATGTAGAGAACGAGGAATATCGCGACCCGGAAGAGCTTTCGATTGCTATCAAGAACCTGCCGGACGGTCAGAGGAAGGCGATCGAAATGCTGAAACTGCGCGAAATGTCGCTCAAGGAGGCGGCAGCGGCGAGCGGAACGACTGTTGGAGCGCTGAAGATTTCGATCCACCGGGCGGTCTTGAACCTGCGGAAGGCTCTTAACAGAGAGTAATGGGCATGGATACCGACAAGCTGATAGCGTGTCTGACCGAGAAAGCGGATCCCGTCCAGCGGCTTCCGTCGCCTTGGGTTCGAACTGCATCGTGGCTTGCGATCGCGATCCCCTATGTCGCGGTCATCGTCATGATGATGACTCCGCGTGACGATCTCGCTGTCAAGTTCGCGGATCCTCGTTTTCTTCTCGAGCAGGTGGCTGCGCTTTGCACGGCGATCGGTGCCGCCGTTGCCGCCTTTCAGTCGATCGTTCCCGGATACAACCGCCGCTTCCTGTTGCTTCCGCTGGTACCGCTGTCGGTTTGGCTGGTCAGCCTCGGGCAAGGCTGTGTTCAGCTGTGGTTGCGCGGAAACGCTCTACAGAATTTTGCCTCGGATTTCATCTGTATTCCGGCGATTGCACTGGTGGGAACGCTGCCGGCCGCGGCGATGGTATTCATGCTGCGAAAAGGAGCGCCGCTTTGGCCGCATGCTTCGGCGGCGCTTGGGGGCTTGGCGGCGGCGGGATTGGGCAACTTCGGTCTTCGTCTCTTCCACAATCAAGACGCGAGTTTGATGGTACTGGTCTGGCAGATGGGAACTGTCTTCATGCTGACTATTCTTTGCGGATGGGCCGGCCGATTGTTCCTGGATTGGCGTCCTGTGGTCGCAAGGGTTCGCCGCAATCTGGCAGCGCATTAGTTCGCACGTTTAACCTCGATCCCGGGCCCCGCCTTTGGCCCAGCCTGGAGCTGGATAGTGACGCTTGACGCTCTGATTGCGTGTCCCCATTGCGGGACGGCAAAGCTCGAAACGATGCCAACGAATGCGTGCCAGTTCTTCTATGACTGCACGGGATGTGGCGTTCGCCTCCAACCCAAGGCAGGCGACTGTTGTGTATTTTGTTCATACGGCGATCGGCCTTGCCCTCCGATCCAGGAAGCACGCCTCGCGGGCGCTCCTCCCACTGCTGCGCATGACCCCGGCGGCCCGAGCACGCACTCTGAAGACATTAATTGGATGCGTAGCGTAACATCACAGACACTTTGGACGAACTGGCATCTGAATAAGCACAGAATCAGGGTTTTGCATCGTTGCGCGGAGAATACGAATGTCGCCTCCAAAATTAGAAGCCGGTTCAATCCTTCCGACGATCTCGCTGCCCAAGGTCGGAGGCGGCGAATTGCAGATCGGGGGCGCAGGGGGTTGGAAGATGCTGGTCGCTACCGCGGCAAGCACTGCCCCATTTGCCGCACCTATCTGAAGACACTCGATGGACTTCTTGACCGGTTCATGGACGCCGGCACCGAAGTGGCCGCGGTATCAGCGGACCCAAGGGAAAAGGCAGAGACCGAAGCTGGGAATGAAAAATGGCGCTTCCCCGTCGGCTACGATCTGTCGCTGGACCAGATGCGCACCCTTGGCCTCTATATCTCGAAGCCTCGATCGCCGCAGGAAACCGACCGCCCGTTTCCCGAGCCCGCACTGTTCATCACCAATCCCGAGGGAAGACTCCAGATCATTGATATTTCCAATGCCCCGTTTGCACGACCGGAACTGAATTCGGTACTAATGGGTCTCAAATTCGTTCAGGAACGGAGTTATCCGATCCGCGGAACGCTTGCATGATTGCATCGGACATGGGGTCTGCCAATCGCCGACTCTCCGTCGTTGCGTCCGTCGTCATCGAAACATTATTCCTGCTCGAACCGCTGCGGCGAGGCTCATCCTCGCGTCGCTCCGGCTACGAGGCGCTTTCGGAGTTCGGGTCTCGCCCTGGGTGACCTACACCGACCCCGGACTTGCGCAGATCGGAATGACCGAAGAAGCCGCACGCAAGGAATACGGCGAGAAGTTGCGAGTCGTGAGGCTCCCATTCTCGGCCAGCGACCGGGCTCAAACCGAGGGTGCAACGGCGGGCACCGTCAAGCTCGTCGTGCACGGCAACGGACATATCCTCGGCGCATCCATTCTCGGCGGCGCTCACGCAGGAGAGCTCGCTCATCTATGGGTCGTCGCCATCGAACAGAAATTTAACTTGCGGAATATCGCCCAGATGATGGCGCCCTACCCCACCTTGGATTGCGAAAGCTTCGGTCTGTCGACTCTTGCTGCCACCGAGAGACCTGCCAATGGGATGAATGGGAGTTTTTCAAACGCCCGCCGGAGACTCTCGGCGATCTCGGTCTGAGAATGCCGGAAATTGGAGCCTGGAGACCGGTGCCTGGTTCGCAAAAGCCCACCATTGGCAAGCATTCAACTGGACGCCACACTGCCTGGCTGGGGCGGGAGGGATCGAACCTCCGAATGGGGGAATCAAAATCCCCTGCCTTACCGCTTGGCTACGCCCCAACAGACTGTCCGGAATGCGGCGGGAATGACCTCTCCCGCGGATTCCCTCAGGCCACGCCGGTCTATAGGGGGAGTTGAGCCATTTCAACAGCCTATGGGACGAATTTCCGGCTGAATCGGAACCGGCGCGCCCCCGTCACACATTTAAAGTAATGCGTCAGGTGAGCCGGATGAATTCCGGCCCGAAACGCACGCCTTCGCCGTGCCTTAACGTCCCGATTTCGTCCCCCGGAGAGTTGAGAGCAGCCGGTTTTCGTGGGAATACGGCGGCCTGTCGTTCCCGTACTGAGCGAGACACCGCCATGACCTACCGCGCGCCTGTTAACGATATGCTGCTGGCCCTCAACCACGGCGCGGGCCTCGCGGCCGCCGTGAAAGCCGGCCATTACGGCGATTTCGACGGCGACATCACCGCCGCCGTGCTGGAGGAAGCCGGCAAATTTGCCTCCGACGTGCTGGCGCCGCTCAACCGCATCGGCGACGAACACGGCATCAAGCTCGAGGCGGACAAGGTCACCACCGCCCCCGGCTGGCCCGATGCCTATCAGCGCTGGGCGGCGGCGGGGTGGAACGCGGTGTCGGGCCCGGAAGCGTTCGGCGGCCAGGGCCTTCCGCTCGCGATCAATGCCGCCTGCACCGAGATCTGGAGCGCGTCGAACATCGCGTTCGGGCTCTGCCCGCTGCTCACGCTGAGCGCGATCGAGGCGCTGGATGCGCATGGCAGCGACGAGTTAAAGAGTATCTATCTGGAGAAGATGGTGACCGGCGCATGGACCGGCACCATGCAGCTCACCGAGCCGCAGGCGGGCTCTGACGTCGGTGCGTTGCGAACCCGCGCCGAACGCGCCGCCGACGGCACCTATCGCATCAAGGGCAGCAAGATCTTCATCACCTATGGCGACCACGACATGACCGACAACATCGTGCATTTCGTGCTGGCGCGGCTGCCCGATGCACCTGATGGCACCAAGGGCATTTCGCTGTTCCTGGTCCCGAAATTCCTGGTCAACGCCGACGGTTCGCTGGGCAGCCGCAACGATATCTTTCCAAGCGGCGTCGAGCACAAGCTCGGCATGCATGCCTCGCCGACCTGCACCATGACCATGGGCGATCACGGCGGCGCCGTCGGCTACCTGATCGGCGAGGAAAACCGCGGCATGGCCTGCATGTTCACCATGATGAACCAGGCCCGGCTCGGCGTCGGGCTCGAAGGCGTCGGCATCGCCGACCGCGCCTATCAGCAGGCGCTGGCCTTTGCGCAGGAACGCCGCCAGGGCCGCGCCGCCGGCAAAGCCGGCAATGGGTCCGACCCCATCATCGTGCATCCCGACGTCAAGCGGATGCTGATGCAGATGCGCGCGCTGACCGCCGCCGCGCGCACCATCTGCTACGCCACCGCGGTCGCGCTCGATGTCGCCGCGCGCGCGACCGATGCCAAGGTGCGCGGTGCGGCCACCGCGCGCGGCGCGCTGCTGACGCCGATCGCCAAGGCCTTCTCCACCGATATCGGCAACGAGGTCACCTCGCTCGGCGTGCAGATCCACGGCGGCATGGGCTTCATCGAGGAAACCGGCGCCGCGCAGCACTATCGCGATGCGCGCATCACCGCGATCTATGAAGGCACCAACGGCATCCAGTCGATCGACCTCGTGACCCGCAAACTCGCCGCCAATGGCGGCGCATCGGTGTGGGCCCTGCTCGACGAACTCTCCGGCATCGTCAAGCAAGTCGAAGCCTCGAACGATCCCGCGTTCGGCACCACCGGCGCCAAACTGCGCGACGCGCTGGGCTCGCTCGAGCGCACCAGCCAATGGCTGCTGGAGCGCGTCAGCTCGGCGCCAAACGAGGCGCTGGCGGGCGCGACGCCTTACTTGCGGCTGTTCGGATCAACGCTCGGCGGCTGCATGCTGGCCAATGAGGCGCTCGCCGCCCGCGATCTCGGCGAAGGCGCTGGCGATCCGCAGCGCTATGTCACGCTGGCGCGGTTCTTCGCCGAGAACATCACGGTGCAGGCGGGCGCGCTGGAGCGCACGGTGATGGACAGCGCCGAAGCGGTCAACGGCGCGGACGCGGTGCTGCTGGGGTAACCTGACGGCGATCCTTCTTCCCTTCTCCCACAAGGGGAGAAGGGAAGAAGAGCGAACATGATTTAACGATCCCGCGGCGCAATGCGTCCGAGTTTTGCATGACGTTGTCCCTCAAGAAAAGAGGGAGCAGGGAATGCCGGATGCGCGCTGCACCCGCGGTCTCGTGTGCAAATATGTGCGAAAGAGAACGCACACGAGCATGCAGGTTCAGCGGAGGCAATCCGACATTCCCTGCGCAATGGCTTTACGGCTTATGCCGCGCGCTCCCCGGCGACGGATTCGTCTTGTCACCGTCGCTGCCGGCTTGACGGCTGATCGTCTCCGGTAGGAAGCGATTTCGCCACCGACAGCTTGGCACCAGCAACGGGTGTCGGGACCACACGGTTTTGCCGTACGCAACAAACGCCGTCGTCCTGCGTGCCGTTCACCGCTCACGAGTTTTTTCTCGCCCTGCGATCACCTTGCGCGCCTGACGCTGCCGCGTCCACCGCATCCCATCCCGCGTTCGTGACGATCGCGATACGCCCCTCTTGCCGGGTGAGACGGGCGAACTGATAAATCTGATTTGCCCGACGGGTTAAGCGAAGTTTTGCCCGTCGGGTTATTTTGCCGCAGCCATGGCGCAGCAGGATGAGCAAGGGCGCGAAGTCAATCGTGATCTGCTGGATCAAATTGCGCGGCTCCATCGCAATACTGTGGGCGCTACCGGCTTGCGCAGCACCACCCCGCCCGATGGGAGTTTCTTCGTCGCGCGCTGCGTCAAATCCGTCTCATCGTCCTGTCGCCAACCACCTGAAGGTCGATCCTGCCGATCAGATCCGAACGGAGCACCTCGGCGGCACTGATGGCGGCCATCGTCTGTCGCAACGTACTGACGTTCGATCCGAGCGCCACGATTCCGCCCAGCACTGCGGCAATCGATCCGATGGCGGCGACCTGATTGGATCCGAACAGGCCCAGCAGCATAACCAGCAGCAATGCGCCGCCGCCGGCGATTGCCGCCTTGGAAACCAGTATAATCTTTCGGCATCGCTCGGAGACCTCGGCAAGCTCCTCGAGCCGCGCTTCGATCCGCGAAATCTCGTCGATCGGGTCGTCCTGGTCCATCAAATTCAAGGTCCCGTAGGGCGGGTTAGCGAAGCGTAACCCGCCATCATGAGCACGATACGGTGAAAGAGCGTGGTGGGCTACGCTTCGCTAGCCCACCCTACGCATTCCGCCAAGAAGGCGCGGATGGCCGGGACGAAGCCCGGCCATGACGACGGGTACGTCACTGCCAAAGTCCGTCAATATACCCCCCGCCCCAGGCCGGTTTGGGGCGCCGCGGAGATCATGTAGGGTGGACTTGCGCTCGCTAGGCGCAGCCTCTTGTTCAAGGACAGCATCATGCCCGGGCACCTGATCATTACCGACGGATACGGCACTCGCGCGGCCACGCGGCAGGCGGCGACCTGATGATGTCGTTGTGCTTCCGCTCCAACCGTAAAGCCATGAGACATTCGTTTGGTCAGATCCTTGCAGCCGTCCTGCTGGCGTTGGCGCTCGCCCCAATGTCGCGCGCAGGGGCGCAAACCGCGCCGGTCGAGCTGCGCATTCTGGCCATCAACGACTTCCACGGCTATCTGCAGCCGCCGCAGGGCGGCATCCGGATCGCCGATCCCGGCGACAAATCCAAAAAGATTACAGTCGCGGCCGGCGGCGCCGAGCACATGGCGACGGCGATCCGGCAGCTCCGTCAGGACAGCAAGAACAACATCTTCGTCGCCGCCGGCGACCTGATCGGCGCCAGCCCGTTCCTGTCGGCGATGTTTCACGACGAGCCCACCATCGAATCGCTCGGCATGATGGGCCTGGCGGTTGCCTCCGTCGGCAACCACGAATTCGACGAGGGCAAGGACGAGCTGCTGCGGATGCAGAATGGCGGCTGTCACGCGATCGACGGATGCCAGGGGCCGCATCCCTTCCAGGGCGCGAAATTCCGCTATCTGGCCGCCAGCACCTTCGAGAAGAGCACCGGCAAGACGCTGTTTCCGCCTTACGCGATCAGGGAGTTCGACGGCGTTCCCATCGCCTTCATCGGCCTGACGTTGAAGGGCACGCCGAAGCTGGTGGCGCCGACCGGCGTCGCCGACCTGGAATTCAGGGACGAGGCCGATACCGTGAACGCGCTGGTGCCGGAACTGAAGGCGCGCGGCGTCGAGGCCATCGTCGTGCTGATCCATGAAGGCGGCTTTCCGAGCGGCGACTATAATGAGTGCCCTGATATCTCCGGTCCCATCGTCGACATCGTCAGGAAATTCGATCACGCAGTCGATCTCGTCGTCAGCGGCCACACCCACCAGGCCTATGTCTGCGAAATCGACGGACGGCTGGTCACCTCAGCCGACAAGTACAGCACCGTCGTCACCGCGATCGATCTGAAGCTCGATCCCGTCACCCGCGACGTCATCAGCGCCCGCGCCGACAACGTCATCGTCCGCACCGAAGCCTTCGCCAAAGATCCCGAGCAGACCGCGTTGCTCGAGGCTTACGACCGACTGGCCGCCCCGATCGCCGGCCGCCCGGCGGGCTCGATCACCGAAACGCTGTCGCGCATGCCCAACGAGGCCGGCGAGAGCGTGCTCGGCGATATCGTCGCCGACGCCCAGCTGGCCGCGACCCGCCTCGAGGCCAATGGCGGGGCCGTGATCGCCTTCACCAATCCGGGCGGCGTCCGCAGCGATATCCCGAAGAAGGACGGCGGCGCGGTGACCTATGCCGACGTGTTCGCCAGCCAGCCGTTCCGCAACCAGCTGGTGACGCTGACGCTCACGGGGGCGCAGATCAAGACCATGCTCGAGCAGCAATGGCTCGACCCGAAGCGGCCGCGGATCCTGCAGGTCTCAAAGGGTTTCAGCTACACCTGGGACGGCGCCAGGCCGATCGGCGACCGCGTGGCCGCCGACAGCCTGTCGCTGAACGGACAACGCATCGATCCGTCGACGGGCTACCGCGTGACGGTGAACAGTTTTCTCGCGGTCGGCGGCGACGGATTTACCGTGTTCACGGAAGGAGCAGCGCCGCTGGTCGGCGTCTACGACGTCGATGCTTTGTATGCCCACTTCCAGGCCAACAGCCCGATCGCGCCCGCGACGGGGAATCGCATCGTGCGAATGAACTGAAATGGCAGAGATATCCCCAAGGCTAGTACTGAAATCACAAATCGGTATTGCAGCCCATCCTTCGAGACGGCCACTTCGTGGCCTCCTCAGGATGAGGTTCAATTTGTCGAAACACAGCAACCTCATGCTGAGGAGCGAGCGGCGCGAGCGTCTCGAAGCATGGGCAGCAAGCGACTCACCAACCTTACATAGTCAGGTACTGGCTCTTTCCCAAGCTACGCCGACCCCCTAGATTAGTCTCTTCTCATAAGCGCTTGCCGCGCCAGGGTACTGCATGACCACGCTGCTTCTCACTCATCCGGCCTGTCTCGACCACGCCACGCCGCCGGGCCATCCGGAGCGCTCCGACCGGCTGCGCGCGGTCGGCGAGGTGCTCGCCGAAGATCGCTTCAACAGGCTGGTGCGCGGCGAAGCGCCGGAGGGCAGCCTGGATTCGGTCACGCTCTGCCACAACGAGCACTATGTCGGAGAACTCCGCCATATCGCGCCGTCGAGCGGGCTGATCTATCTCGACGGCGACACCTCGATGTCGCCGGGGACCTGGGAAGCGGTGATGCGCGGCGTCGGCGGCGCGGTCACCGCCACCGATGCGGTGATGTCGGGCACGCACGACAATGCGTTCGTCGCGATCCGTCCGCCGGGCCATCACGCCGAGATCAACAAGCCGATGGGGTTCTGCTTCTTCGACAACGCCGCGATCGCCGCACGCCACGCCCAGCGCAAATACGGCATCGCCCGCGCGGCGATTGTCGATTTCGACGTGCATCACGGCAACGGCACCCAGGATATCTTCTGGTCCGATCCGACAGTGATGTACTGCTCGACGCACCAGATGCCGCTGTTTCCCGGCACCGGCGCCAGCGGCGAGCGCGGCGAGCACGACACCATCGTCAACGCGCCGCTCGCCTCCGAAGACGGCGGCGCCAAGTTCCGCGCCGCGTTCGAAAACGTCATCCTGCCGCAACTGCGGAAATTTTCGCCCGAACTGATCATCGTCTCCGCCGGCTTCGACGCGCACTTCCGCGATCCTTTGGCGTCGCTCAATCTTCACGCCGAGGATTTCGGCTGGGTCACGCGCCAGCTGATGGACGTCGCCTACTCCAGCGCCGGCGGCCGGATCGTCTCAGTGCTGGAAGGCGGCTACGATCTGCAGGGCCTGAAAGAGTCGGTGGCGGCGCACGTCAGCGCATTGATGGGCGCGTGATTTCCCGCCACAATGCGTCCGCATAGATGGATTTGAGTCTGCGCCCCGTGAGGGCGCATCCGGGAAAGCGATATGGCCGAAAACACCCAAACGGACGTCAAGAAGCTCTCCTTCGAACGCGCGATCGAGGAACTCGAATCGATCGTCAAGCGGCTCGAGGACGGCAAGGTGCCGCTGGAGGAATCGGTGGCCATCTACGAGCGCGGCGAGGCCTTGAAACGGCGCTGCGAGGAATTGCTGCGGCAGGCCGAGGCGCGGGTCGACAAGATCACCACCGACGCCAGCGGCCAGGTCACCGGCACCGAGCCGCTCGACGTTCAGTGACGGAAGGCGGTCGGGACCGGATTGACGTCGCTCCCCGGCAACAGATGGGAATATTTGGCGAATTCGGCGCCGACCGGGGCGGCGAGGCCCGAAATAGCTCTTGGCGCGTTACCTAGCCTGTTATAGTCCCGCCGTCAGTCCGGGGACCACTTTTTCGTGCGCGTTCAGCACCGTCATATCATCTATGTGCAGGGATACGATCCGCGCGGGCTCGCGCAGTATTACCGCATGTTCAGGACCGAGCTGCGGAAGTTCGGCCGGCTGTATCAGCTCAGCGCCACCATCAGCCGCCCGCAGAGTTCATCCGACGGCGAGACCGCGTCCTGGACCATCGAGACCAGGGACGGCGACTGGCAGACCCGCACCAGTTACGATTTCCTGCGTTTCGAAGACCTGATCCAGCGCGACCTCGCGGCGCCGATCTGGAGCACGGTTTTTCATGCGGTCTGGATCTACTGGCGGCTGGTGTTCCGCGGCACGATTGCACGATTCTGGCGGGCGAACTGGCGGTTCGCGACCTTCATCACCTACCCGCATTTCCTGCTGCTGCTCGAGGCGCTGGGATCGCTCGGCATTGCCTACGCCTGCGCGAAAGGCCTGCAAGCGCTCGGCGTCCCCAACCTGTTCAGCATGGCAGCGGCGACGACCGTGTTCGTCGCCCTGCTCGGCTCGCTGCTGAAATACACCGAAAACGCCACCTATTTGCTCTATCTGCTGTCCGACACGATCTGGACCTGGGAATTCTCGCACCGCCAGCGGCCGGAATGGGACCAGCGCATCGATCGCTTCGCGCAATACCTCGTCGACACCGCGCGCTCCAGCGACGCCGAGGAAATCGTGATCGTCGGCCACAGTTCGGGATCGTTCCTGGGAACCGAGATCCTGGCGCGCGCGCTCAGGCTCGACCCGGGCCTCGGCCGGCATGGCCCGCGCATCGTCCTGTTTACCATCGGCGGCAATTTCCCGATCGTCGGTTTTCATGCGGCGTCGCAGGATTTCCGCGACCATCTGCGGCAACTGGCGGTCGAGCCTTCGATCGACTGGATCGACTGCCAGTCGCGCAAGGACGTGATGAATTTCTTTCCGTTCGATCCGGTCGCCGGCCATGGCATCGACGTCGGCGCCGCCGGACGCAACCCCACCATCGTGGCGGTCCGGTTCCGTGAAATCATCAAACCGGAACACTACAACGCGTTCCGCTGGAAGTTCTTCCGGGTCCATTTCCAGTTCGTGATGGCCAACGAGCAGCCGCACGCCTACGACTTCTTCATGATCGTCTGCGGGCCGATCCCTTTGCGCGAGCGCATGGCGCTGCCCGAGGCGGCCCTGGCGGTCGCTACCGGCGACGCCGCCGCCCGGGAACAGGCGTGGAAAAGGCTCGAATCCGCCGCCTCCGGTAGCGCGGATGCCGCCGATTTGAGCGGGAGGGAACCTCCGGCGCGCCGCCGGGGTTGAAATTCGGCCCTTTCCGGACCCGTTCCGCCCCGCCTCACGACCTCGGCGGGTTGGCTTTGGCCGCAGCTTTAGTGTAAAGCTTGGCGGGCTATGGGCTATTGAAGGCGGCCTGCCCTCGATTTCCGGCGACGGTAAGCGCTTCAAATAGCAGATAAAATTGACTGGGAAGGGCGAAGCCGCCAAAGGTGATGCATATCACATTGACCGATCCGGAGCGCGTCTAGGCTGTCAAGGCACCCGGCGCCCGGGTCTTCGCTGCGCTGATATTGCGCAACCCATCTTACGTCGGGAGGTTTGTCCCGACATGCAAAATTGGAATATCGCTGTGACGACATTTAGCAAGACACCGCTCCTCGACACGATCCACACCCCGGACGATCTGCGCCGGCTCAAGGTCGAGCAGGTGCGGCAGGTCGCCGACGAACTGCGCCAGGAAACCATCGATGCCGTCTCGGTCACCGGCGGACATTTCGGCGCCGGCCTCGGCGTCGTCGAGCTGACCACGGCGATTCATTACATCTTCGACACCCCGCGCGACCGCCTGATCTGGGACGTCGGCCATCAGGCCTATCCGCACAAGATCCTGACCGGCCGCAGGGACCGCATCCGTACCCTGCGCACCGGCGGCGGGCTGTCCGGTTTCACCAAGCGCACCGAGAGCGATTACGATCCGTTCGGCGCCGCCCACTCCTCGACCTCGATCTCCGCCGGCCTCGGCATGGCGGTGGCGCGCGACCTCTCCGGCGGCAAGAACAACGTCATCGCCGTGATCGGCGACGGCGCGATGTCCGCGGGCATGGCTTATGAGGCCATGAACAATGCCGGCGCGATGAATTCCCGGCTGATCGTCATCCTCAACGACAACGACATGTCGATTGCGCCGCCGGTCGGCGCGATGTCGGCCTATCTGTCGCGGCTTTACTCCGGCAAGACCTATCGCACGCTGCGCGAGGCCGCCAAGCAGCTCGGCAACCATCTGCCGAAAATAATCGCCAACCGCGCCAATCGTGTCGAAGAATATTCCCGCGGCTTCATGATGGACGGCGGCACGCTGTTCGAAGAGCTCGGCTTCTACTATGTCGGCCCGATCGACGGCCACAACCTCGACCACCTGCTGCCGGTGCTGAAGAACGTCCGCGACATGGAGACCGGCCCGATCCTGGTCCATGTCGTGACCCAGAAGGGCAAGGGCTACGGCCCGGCGGAAGCCTCCGCCGACAAATACCATGCGGTGGTGAAGTTCGACGTCGCGACAGGCACCCAGGCGAAAGCAAAACCGAACGCGCCCGCCTACCAGAACGTGTTCGGCCAGAGCCTCGTCAAGGAAGCGCAGAAGGACGACAAGATCATCGGCATCACCGCGGCGATGCCGTCCGGCACCGGGATCGATATTTTCGCCAAGGCTTTCCCGACCCGCACCTTCGACGTCGGCATCGCCGAGCAGCACGCGGTGACCTTCGCCGCCGGTCTTGCGACCGAAGGCTACAAGCCGTTCTGCGCGATCTATTCGACCTTCCTGCAGCGCGGCTACGACCAGGTCGTCCATGACGTGGCGATCCAGAGCCTGCCGGTGCGCTTCGCGATCGACCGCGCCGGCCTCGTCGGCGCCGACGGCGCCACCCATGCCGGCTCGTTCGACAACGCCTATCTGGGCTGCCTGCCCAACTTCGTCATCATGGCGGCTTCCGACGAAGCCGAGATGGTCCACATGGTCGCGACGCAAGTGGCGATCAACGACCGCCCGAGCGCGCTGCGCTATCCGCGCGGCGAAGGCCGCGGCGTCGAGATGCCCGAAGTCGGCATTCCCCTCGAGATCGGCAAGGGCCGCATCGTCCGCGAGGGCACCAAGATCGCGCTGCTGTCGTTCGGCACCCGTCTGGCCGAATGCGAAAAGGCCGCCGACGAACTCGCCGCCCATGGCCTCTCCACCTCGATCGCCGATGCTCGCTTCATGAAGCCGCTCGACACCGACATGATCCTGAAACTCGCGCGCGAGCACGAAGTCCTGCTCACCATCGAGGAAGGCTCGATCGGCGGCTTCGGCTCCCATGTCATGCAGCTACTGGCCGATAACGGCATGCTCGACGGCGGCTTGCGGATGCGGGCGATGGTGCTGCCCGACGTGTTCCTCGACCACGATACGCCGGCCGCGATGTATGGCCGCGCCGGCCTCGACGCCAAGGGCATCGTCGCCAAGGTGTTCGAGACGCTCGGCAAGGACTTCAAGGCCGAGACGGTGAAGCTGGCCTGACGGTCCGGTGGCCACATCCTTCGAGACGCCCGCAACAGCGGGCTCCTCTGGATGAGGTCCCAAACCTCTTGGTGAGGAGCGCAGCGACGCTGCGCGTCTCGAACCACGAGCCATCTGCTGCTTCAATCGAAATGAAGATTTACCTCGCCGGTCCCGACGTTTTTCTGCCCGACGCCCTTGATATAGGACGGCGCAAGGCGGAAGTTTGCGCGCGCCATGGCCTGACCGGGCTCTATCCGCTGGATAATGCCGTCGACGTGACGGCAGCCGATGCCTCGCTCAATATCTTCAAGGGCAACCAGGCCATGATGATCGAGGCCGACGCCGTGATCGCCAACCTCACGCCGTTCCGCGGACCGGGCGCGGATGCCGGGACCGTCTACGAACTCGGCTACATGGCGGGGCGCGGCAAGCTCTGCCTGGGCTACTCCAATCATCCCTCGTCCTACGCCGACCGCGTCCGCGAATTCACCGGCGTGAATTCGCGCGATGGACGCCTGATCGACCGGCACGGCCTGACCGTCGAGGATTTCGGGCTGACCGACAACCTGATGATGATCCATGCGCTCGATCTGTACGGCTGCACGCTGGTGACGCCACAGCAGGCGCCCGCAGACCTCTGGCGCGATCTCACCGCATTCGAGGCCTGCGTGCGCATGGCGGCCGAGCGGTTGTCTCCGGCCCATGTGCGGGCATCGAGTTGACCGTGGCCAGGCACGACCGCAGCCTTCCCCCTGCCCGCAAGCGCGCCGACATGCTGCTGGTCGAGCGCGGCCTGTTCGAGAGCCGGGCACGGGCGCAGGCCGCGATCGAAGCCGGCCTCGTCACCGCCAATGACAGGCAGGTCGCCAAGCCCTCCGAAACCATTCCGGCCGATGCGGTAATAACGGCGCAGCCCGCGCATCCCTTCGTCTCGCGCGGCGGCGTCAAGCTGGCGGGCGCGCTGGAGCAATATCCGATCGAAATCGAGGATCACGTCTGCCTCGACGTCGGCGCATCGACCGGCGGTTTCACCGAGGTGTTGCTCGCCAACGGCGCCAGCCTGGTGTTCTCGATCGATGTCGGCCACGGCCAGCTGCATCCTTCGCTGCACGGCCATCCCAAAATCGTCTCCATGGAAGCCACCGACATTCGCAATCTTGAAGGCAAGCGCCTGCCGGCGCGGCCGGACATCGTCGTCATCGACGTCAGTTTCATTTCCCTGAAGGCCGTGCTGCCGGTAGCGCTGTCGCTGGCGGCAGCGCCGATGCATCTCTTGGCATTGATCAAGCCGCAATTCGAGGCGCCGCGAAAACATTCCAAGCGCGGCATCATCCGCGACGCCGCGGTGCATCAGCAAGTCTGCGACGACATCGCGGCGTTTGCCGCCTCGCTCGGCTGCACCGACATCAAGGTGTTTCCGTCATCGATCGCAGGCGGCGACGGCAACTTCGAATTCTTCATCGGCGCGCGCCGTGGTTGAGCACCTCACCATCGATCATGTCGGCCATCACGGCGACGGCGTCGCCATCGTCGGCGGGCAGTCGATCTACGTGCCGTATGCGCTTCCCGGCGAGACGATCGAGGTGGCGCCGGTGCCGGGTCACCCCGACCGCCGCCGCCTGCTGCAGGTCGACGTCGCGAGCCCGGACCGGATCGCACCGTTCTGCCCGCATTTCGCCATCTGCGGCGGCTGCGCTATCCAGCACTGGCAGGGCGAACGCTACCGCGCCTGGAAGCGCGACATGGTGGTCGAGACGCTGGCGCGCACCAGGCTCGACTGCGAGGTAGACCCGCTGATCGATGCCCATGGCCTCGGCCGCCGGCGGATCACCCTGCATGCCCGGATGGGCACGCACGAAGTGCTCAGGGTGGGCTACACCGCGGCCGGTTCGCACGACGTCATTCCGATCGACCACTGCCCGATTCTCGATCCCGGCCTGAGCGGCGCGCTCGATGCGGCGTGGGCCTTGGCCGAGCCATTGATCGCGGTCGGAAAGCCGCTCGACATCCAGATCACCATGACCGATAGCGGACTCGACGTCGACGTGCGCGGCTCCGGGCCGCTGCCGCCGGCCATGATCGCCACGCTGTCGCGCCTCGCCGAGCAACATCGGCTGGCACGGCTGACGCGCCACGGCGAGCTGGTGCTGATGCGCACCCCGCCGACGATCGCGATCGGGTCCGCGCGGGTCACCTTGCCGCCGGGCTCGTTCCTGCAGGCCACCGTTGCCGGCGAGGAAACGCTGGCGGCGCTGGTAGCGGAACGCTGCAAACGCGCCAAACATGTCGCCGACCTGTTTTGCGGGGTTGGCCCGTTCGCGCTGAGGCTGGCGGCGAAGGCCCGGGTTACGGCCTTCGACAGCGATGCCGGCGCGGTCACCGCGCTGCAGAAGGCGGCGACCTCGACATCAGGCCTGAAGCCCGTCAAGGCCGAGGCGCGCGACCTGTTCCGGCGGCCGCTGATGCCGCCGGAATTGCGCGACTACGACGCCGTCGTGTTCGATCCGCCGCGGCAGGGCGCCGAGGCGCAAGCCAGGCAGCTTGCCGCCAGCAAGATTCCGGTCGTGGTCGCAGTGTCCTGCAATGTCGCGACGTTTGCCCGCGACGCCCGGATCCTGGTCGATAGCGGTTACAAGATGCAGAGCGTGACGCCGGTCGACCAGTTCCGCCATACCTCGCATGTCGAACTGGTGGCGCGGTTCGCACGTTGAAGTTCACGCGCTAGAAATCACCTTCCCCACCTGTCCTGCCAGATCTTCTCGCCGATCATGCAGTTGACCCGCGGCTCCTTCGAAGCCACCGGGACGATCGGGCGCTCGGGCGTGCGGCCGGCGACCTCGAGCACGAGCTTGGTCCGGATCGCCTCCTTGAACTTGTCGCGGTCCTTGATCGTCACCACGAACGAACCCGGGCCGCCGATCACGCAGTCCTCGTAATAGAAATCGAGGTGGTCGATATCCATCGTCGAATAGGACGGCTCCTTCACCATGATCGGCAGGCCGTTGATGACGATCCCCTTCTCCAGCGCGGCATCCCGCGCGGCCGTGACCGGCGAGCCGTTGTTGTTGGGTCCGTCGCCGGAAATATCGATCACGCGCCTCAAGCCGCGATGCGGGTTCTCGTCGAACAGCGGCATCGCGAAATGGATCGCCCCCGAGATCGAGGTGCGCGAGGCCCGGCGGATCGGCGTCTTCATGATCTCGTTGGCGACGGCATCCGCCGTCTCCGGGCCGTCGATCACCCGCCAGGGAATGATGATCTTCTGGTCGCCCGACGCCGCCCATTCGAAATAGGTCACCGCGATCTTGCCGTTCGGGCCGGTCTTCAGCGCCTGCAGAAATTCCCTGGAGACGATGGCTTGCGCGTAACCCTCGCGTTGAAGCGCGAGCTCGTCCATGTCCATCGAATAGGAAACGTCGACCGCAAGCACCAGTTCGACGTCGACGGACGGGTCGACCTCCTTGTTGGCGAGTTGATGGCTGAGCTGGTTGCCGGGGGTCGGCGCGGCGATCCCCACGACGTCGCCTCCAGCCATGGCGCCTGCGACAAGCACCGCCCCGATCGAGACACACCAGCGCATCAGCGGCCCTCCCGTCGTATGACGTGATCGTGACACGCAAACCGGGCTCCGAAAAGCGGGAACATCGGTTGTCCCTACACAATCAGGTTAGCCGGCGCCCGCCGCCGCAAGCGACACGGATTGGAACGAATCCGGCGCGCTGTTTCTGTTGCAATGCCCGGTTCCAGGAAAGACCGGGAGCCTGTAAACTGATCGGGACGGCCGCGGGCCGCGGCGATCCGACCATGACGCAGTGCCAGTCGGAATGCCGCGCCAACTGATCGCCGCGCACGGCGCCGTCGGGAGAGCCTGCCGGAATGATCGACGCCGTCACCAAGCCGAAGACCAAGGTCAAGACCAAGACCGAACGGCCGCGCCTGCACAAGGTCATCCTGGTCAACGACGACTACACGCCCCGCGAATTCGTCGTCACCGTCCTGAAGGCGGAATTCCACATGACCGAGGATCAGGCGCACAAGGTGATGATCACGGCGCACCGGCGCGGCGTATGCGTGGTCGCCGTCTTCACCAGGGACGTCGCCGAAACCAAGGCGACGCGCGCCACCGACGCCGGCCGCGCCAAGGGCTACCCGCTGCTGTTCACCACCGAGCCCGAGGAATAGCAGCTTCCCGTTTTAGTTTCAATTTTACCGACCACTCGCACCGAGTTTTCAGGTTCGGCTGACATGGTCGCGCCATGACCATCGCACTCCGCAAGCAGCTCCGGCAGCAATCTCTCCCGGAAATTTCATTCGGGCCATTCCGCTTCCTCGAAGCGTTGCCCTGGCTGGTGATGGCCGCGGCGATGCGCGTGATCGCGTTCGGCGGCGGGGCGGTGGCGTTTCCGGCCATCGTCGTGGCCAGCATCGCGGTGCTCCATGCCTTCCTCGTCGTGGCTCAACGCTCGATCGAACTCAACGACGGCCAGACCAACCTCGGCGAACTCGAATTCACCGAACAGTTCAGGCTGTCGAGAGCGGTGCTGTGGCGGATCGCGCTGCTGATGTTCGCGGCAGGCTGCGCCCTGCTGGCGGCAGGGTTCACATCGTTCGCGCCGCACATGATGAACGGGCTCGACGGCATGGCGTTCGATCAGTGGACGAATATCGGCAAGTTCTGGAGTGCGATGGTCGCCGCCCTCGTCCTGCTGATGATCGTCGATGCCGAGCGCAATCATGGCCAGGTCAGCTTCGTGAGGGCGCTCGCCGAATTCGCCCGGCGCGGCCTGTGGGTCGGAGCCGCGGTGGTCGTGCTCGGCGCGGTCTATCTCGGGCTTGGTCTCGGCCAGGGCTGGGTGCGCAGCGCGATCTGGAATTTCTGGCAGGTATCTTCCTCCAGCCAGTTCATCAAGAACCTGATCTACTTTGTCTTCATCTTCTCCTTCGCGATGCTGCGGCTTTGGATCACCTTGCTGATCCTGACCTGGGGCCTGAAGCAGTCCTACCTCCGCAGCGGCGGCGCGTAGGACGATGGCGATCGCGCGGGCCCTGAGACTGGTGTGGCCGGACACCTCGTTCGGCCCCTTCCGTTTCGTCGAGGCGGTGCCCTGGCTGATGTTGGCACTGACCTGCCGGATCGTCGGCCCCGAAGATAAACCACTGTTGAATCTGCTGGCCGCGTGCGGCACATGGGTCGCTGTGCTGATGGCTTTCATGGCGGTCGCCCGACGTGTATTCGCGATATTCGACCGCTCCTCCCACCTCGATGCGCTGCCCCTCGACCGGGAGCTACGACTCTCGCTCCGAATATTTGGCCGCATCATGGCGGTGATGGTTGCGGCCACCCTGTTGCTGCACAATCTCGGCAATGCGTCCATCGCGCCTTACTTTATGCTGGGGCTGGACTCGATGGCATTCAACCAGTCCAGCATTTCCGGAAAAGTCTGGAGTGCATGCATGGCAGCACTCGTGCTGCTTCTCGTTCTTGGCATCGATCGCAACAGCGGAAAGCCGAGCTTTGCGTCGGCATTTCGCGGTCTGCTCAACCAGGGTGTCCGGTTCGGCGCCGCGATCGTGGTCCTTGCCGTATTTTACGTTGCGCTCGGTCCCATTCAGAATGTGGTCTTGAACGGATTCTGGGGCTCCTCAGTCGTCGCGGCGTCCAGCCATCAGACCAAGACCCTAATCTATTTCACCGTCACTCTCGGCTTTGCGGCGATGCGCCTTTGGGTGACGCTGCTGGTCCTGACCTATGGCCTCAAGCAGTCCTACCTCCGCGGCGCCGCTTAGGCCGCCGGCGCCTCATCCACCAGCCCATAAACCCGCTCGGCCTTCGAAAAACCCGCGATCGGGAACTCGCCGAGATCGGCCCAGCTGCCGGCGCAGATGCCTGCAAATCCGGCCGACGCCACCACGGTGCGGCCGAGCCGGCCTGCGATCTTTTCCAGCCTTGCTGCGAGATTGACGGCGGGACCGATGCAGGTGAAGTCGAGCCGGTTGCCGCCGCCGATATTGCCGTAGAGGATTCTGCCGACATGCAGCGCGACGCCGAAGCGGAAGCGCTCGACGGCGTCGCCGACCGGGTATTGCATCGCCTCGACGCTGGCGCGGGATTCGCGGGCGGCTTCCAGCACGCTTCCGCAAACCTGGTGGACGTCGCCGACATATTCGTCGATCGGAAACACCGCGAGCAGCCCGTCGCCCATGAACTTCAGGACTTCACCGCCGTGATTCCGGATCGACGACACCTGGCAGTCGAAATAGCCGTTGAGGATATCGACCACGGTTTCGGCCGGCAGCCGGTCCGACAACGCGGTGAAGCCGCGCAGGTCCGACAGCCAGATCGCCGCATCCATCGTATCGGTATGGCCGCGGCGGATCTGGCCGCCCAGGATCCGCGCGCCGGCGCGGTTGCCGACATAGGTGTCGAGCAGGATCGACGCGGTACGGCGCAGGCTGATGATTTCGGTTACCCGCGCCAGCGGCGGGATCACCGACCGCAATGCGCTCAACTGTTCGTCGGTGAAGCCGCCCGGCTGCTTCGTAGTCCAGCTCGATGCGTGGATCGAGCCGTCAGTGAACAGCAGCGGCAGCGCGATATAATCGGTGACGCCTTCGGCGCGCATATCCTCGATGATCGGGAAGCGCTTGCTCTCGGGGTCGTCGACGCGGGCCCTCACCTCTATTCCCTGGGTGAAGACGACGGCCAGCGGGCTGTTTTGAAATTGCGGCGAATCCCGGATATCGAAATCGACCGTGCCCATTTCGACCTCGGCGCCGGGCCGCCAGATGAAGTTGCGACCAAAAATATCGGGATGCAGCGTCCGGATGAAGACGCCGACCCGCCATAGCGGCAAGCCCGCCTGTGCCATGCGTTCCCAGGTCTCCGCCATCACCCTGAGCGGGCTGCCCGCCGACCGCGCGCCATCGATCAGCCAGTCGGTAATTTTCCGCAGTTCCGATGCGTTCATGGGAGGTCCATTTGCGGCGCAAGTTTCGGAGACGTCAAGGCGAGACGAACGCTTTGCGTTTCGGCGCCGGTATTACCGTCATCCCCCGCGCATGCCCGGGCTTCATGGTTCGAGACGCGCGGCGTTGCCGCGCTCCTCACCATGAGGGTCCAAGACCTCATCCTGTGGAGCCGCGCTTGCGCGGCGTCTCGAAGGATGAAGCCACCGAACTGGAAAATGCGTTAACCGCCCACCTGCCCGCGGTGCCGCAGGAAATGATCCGCCAGCACGCAGGCCATCATGGCTTCGCCGACCGGCACCGCGCGGATTCCCACACATGGGTCGTGGCGGCCCTTGGTCAGGATGTCGGTGTCGGCGCCGCTGCGATCGATGGTGCGGCGCGGCGACAAAATCGACGAGGTCGGCTTCACCGCGAAGCGCGCCACCACCGGCTGGCCGGTGGAGATGCCGCCGAGGACGCCGCCGGCATGATTGGACATGAAGCTGATGCCCTGATTGCCCATCCGCATCTCGTCGGCGTTTTCCTCGCCGGACAGTTCGGCAGCACCAAAGCCGGCGCCGATCTCGACGCCCTTCACCGCGTTGATGCTCATCAGCGCCGCCGCCAGATCGGAATCGAGCTTGGCGTAGATCGGCGCGCCCAATCCCGCCGGCACGCCTTCGGCTGTTACCTCGATGACGGCGCCGATCGACGACCCGCTCTTGCGGATGCCGTCGAGATAGCCTTCGAAGAACGCGGCCTTGTCCTTGTCCGGGCAGAAGAACGGATTGCGCGCGATCTCGTCCCAATCCCATTTGTCGCGATCGATCTTGTGCGGGCCCATCTGCACCAGCGCGCCGCGCACGTTCACCCCCGGCAGGATCTTGCGGGCGATGGCGCCGGCGGCGACGCGGGTCGCGGTTTCCCGCGCGGAAGAACGCCCGCCGCCGCGATAATCGCGCAGGCCGTATTTCGCCTCATAGGTGAAGTCGGCGTGGCCGGGGCGGAACTTGTCCTTGATCTCGGAATAGTCCTTGGAGCGCTGGTCGGTGTTCTCGATCAACAGCGCAATCGGCGTGCCGGTCGTCACCTGCACGCCGGTCTCCGGATGCGCCATCACGCCGGACAGGATCTTCACCGCATCGGCTTCCTGGCGCTGGGTGGTGAAGCGCGACTGGCCGGGACGGCGGCGGTCGAGATCGCGCTGAATATCCTCGTTGGTCAGGGGCAGCAGCGGCGGGCAGCCGTCGACCACGCAGCCGATCGCAATCCCGTGGCTCTCGCCGAAGGTCGTGACCCGGAACAGGTGACCGAAGGTGTTGAAGGACATTTGGAGGGCCTGAACGCCGAATGTAGGTCGATGCTGACTGTGTCGTAACGCGCGTGGTTCGAGGGGTCAAATGCCCTCTCGTTCGTCATGGCCGGGCTTGACGGTGGGTGGGTCTGGCGACCTCCACCCTTAACCATACTTCTGCAGCCCGCCGTCGCTGAACACGTAGACCACGCCCTGCCCGATCGGTATTTCCGAGGCCTCATGCGGCGTCGAAATGCCGAGTGCGACCATCAGCGCCCGCATGGTGCCGCCATGGGCGACCGTGACGGTGTCGCCGGCCAGCGAGTCGAACCACTCGCGCATGCGCAAGGTGACGCTGGCGTAGCTCTCGCCCGCAGGCGCGGCGACGCCCCATTTGTCTTCGCGGCGCGCGGCAAAGGTCGCGGCGTCGTGCTGCGCCATCTCGGGCAATGTCAGGCCTTCCCACTGGCCGTAGCCGATCTCGCGCAGGCGGTCGTCGACGGCGTAATCGTGGTGCGGCAGCTGCAACGCGCCACGCACCAGCTCCATGGTCATGCGGGCACGGCCGAGCGGGCTCGCCACGAACGGCAGCGCGGTCGCCGCGTGGCCGTTCTGCGCCAGGAGATCGGCGAGGATGCCGCCGGCGGCGACCGCCTGGCTGCGGCCGAGGTCGTTGAGCGGAATATCCCGCGAGCCCTGGAAACGGCCTGCCGCATTCCATGCGGTCTCGCCGTGGCGGATGTAGTAGATGACAGGCATACAGAATCGCGTTTTCCCAGTTCGTCATGCCCGACCTCGTGCCGGGCATGGCGAGCTTATTCAATCCTTGCTCAGCGAATTGCTCAGCGAGATATCCGGCGCGTCCGGACGCTTCATGCCGACGGCATGGTAGCCGGAATCGACATGATGCACCTCGCCGGTGACGCCGCGCGACATGTCCGAGAGCAGATAGAGCGCGCTGTCGCCGACTTCCTCGATCGAGACGGTGCGCCGCAGCGGCGCGTTGTATTCGTTCCACTTCAGGATATAGCGGAAGTCGCCGATGCCCGACGCCGCCAGCGTCTTGATCGGTCCGGCCGAGATCGCGTTGACGCGGATGTTCTTCTCGCCGAGATCGGCGGCAAGATAGCGCACGCTGGCTTCCAGCGCCGCTTTCGCAACGCCCATCACGTTGTAGTGCGGCATCCACTTCTCGGCGCCGTAATAGGTCAGCGTCACGATCGAGCCGCCGTCGACGAGGAGCTTTTCGGCGCGCTGGGCGATCGCGGTCAGCGAGTAGCAGCTGATCAGCATGGTCTTGGAAAAATTGTCGGCGGTGGTCTCGAGATAGCGGCCGTCGAGCTGATCCTTGTCGGAAAAGGCGATGGCGTGCACCACGAAGTCGATCTTGCCCCATTTCTCCCGCAGCACCTCGAAGACCGCGTCGATGGTCGAGGGATCGGTGACGTCGCAGTGACCGAGCAGGATACCGCCGAGTTCCTTGGCGAGCGGCTCGACCCGCTTCTTCAGCGCGTCGCCCTGCCAGGTCAGCGCGATCTCGGCGCCGGCCGCCCGGCAGGCCTTGGCGATGCCCCAGGCGATCGAACGGTTATTGGCGACGCCCAGCACCACGCCGCGCTTACCCTGCATAAGACCTGAATTTTGCGACATCTGGGGTTTCCAATCGAGCTTTCCCGGGGGTTTGGAGGTACACCAGCCCTCCCGGCCGGTACAGCCCAAATTCACCCCGGTTCGGGCCGTCGGCGCGCAGCCTTGACAGCCGGAATAGTCCCGTCATCCGGGTGTTATGCTGTAGTAGGCGTTCGCGTTGATCCGGATGCCGGCCGCAGCAACCCGAGACCGATGTCGATGAGCGCATTTCGTCAGAGTGTCGAAGCCATGATTCCGGCCCTGCGCCGCTATGCGCGCGCGCTGGCGCGCGATGCCGATGTCGCCGACGACCTGGTGCAGGACACGCTGGTGCGGGCCCTGCGTTCGGAACGGCTGTTTCTCGGCGGCGACGTCAGGAGCTGGCTCTACACCATCCTGACCAACCTCAACAAGAACCGGCGGCGATCGCTGGCGCGGCGGCCGCAATTCATGCCGCTGCTCGACAACAATCCCGACGCCAGCGGCACCGAGGCCGAAGGCCGCGACATCGCCCGCGCGCTCGCCACGCTGGTGGAGGAGCAGCGCTCGGTGCTGCTTTTGGTGATGCTGGAGGGATTGAGCTACCGCGAGGTCGCCGACATCCAGGGCGTGCCGATCGGCACCGTGATGTCGCGGCTTGCCCGCGCCCGCGCCCATGTCAAAGCCGCGCTCGAGGGCGAGCGGCCGGCGCTGCGGCGGGTGAAATGATGGCGAGCCCCATGCGTGAGATTTCCAGAGAAGCCGCGAACCTTTCGTTCCAGAAGAGACAACGACCATGACCGAGCCGAACATTCCCGTCACCGAAGACGAACTGCACGCCTTCGTCGACAACGAACTGCCGCCGGAGCGGCGCGGCGATGTCGAGGCATGGCTCGCAACGCACCCCGACGATGCCGAGCGGGTGCAATCGTGGCGCGCGATGGCCGAGGCGCTGCATGCGCGCTACGACCCGGTCGCCGACGAGCCGGTGCCGAAGCGGCTCGAGATCGAGCGATTGGCGCAACAGCCGCGTAAATGGATGTACGGCGCGATCGCCGCCACGCTGGCGGCGTTCATCGCCGGCGGCGGCGCCGGCTGGCTGGCGCATGGCGTGGCGGCTTCGCCGTCGGCGTTCCGGAGTTTCACGGTGGATGCGCTGGACGCGCACCGGCTCTACGTCGTCGAGGTTCGCCATCCGGTCGAAGTTCCCGGCAGCGAACGCACGCATCTGCAGGCATGGCTGACCAAGCGCTGCGGCTGGGACGTCCGCGCGCCGGAACTGGACGCCACGGGATTGAAGCTGGTCGGCGGCAGGCTGCTGCCCGGCCCGACGGGACCAGCGTCGTTCCTGATGTATGAGAGCGCCTCGGGTGAACGCTTCACGATCTACACCGCCAAGGCCGACGCCGAAACGACGCAGATGCGTTATGCCAAGCAGGATAATGACGGAGCGCTGTTCTGGGCCGACCGCGGCGTGGCCTATGTGGTCAGCGGCAGCAGCGACCGCGAGCGCCTGACGCAGGTGGCGCGGATGGTCTACGATCAGAACGAGAAGAGCGGTGGCTAGATAACCGCGGGTAGACTAGGCGTCCCAATTCCGACACCGAAAATCTGGAATCAAGTCATCGGCACGTCTCAAAAACGCACCGGGTGATCACGCGAAGTTGAGGTGCGCTCGATCCGCCGATCGACCGCGAAGTCGGCCTCGACTGGGGTTTTTGTACCGCGCTGGTCCCCCGGTCGAGGCCGCACCTTTTTTCAAAGGCGATAAATCTTTCCAAACGCTACAGGTCGCTGCGCGGATTGTACGGATGTGCGTCGCGCCACTTCTGCATCAACGTCTCGAGTTCGGAATCGTTCCCGTCCGGCAGCATGATGCGGGTGGTGACGAACAGATCGCCGGTCGCGCCGGCGGCGGGCTTCGGCAGTCCCTTGCCCTTGAGGCGAAACGTCCTCCCGCTCGAGGTGTTCTTCGGAATCGACAATTCGACCGCGCTGCCCAGTGTCGGCACGCGGACCTTGCCGCCGAGCACCGCTTCATAAAGCGTGATCGGCAGATCGACGCGCAGGTCGCTGCCGTCGACCTTGAAGAAGGCGTGCGGCGCGATTGAGACCGTGATCAGGAGATCGCCGGGCCGGTGACCGTGCGCGGTCTCGCCCTGCCCCTTGAGCCGGATCTGCTGGCCGGCGGTGACGCCGGCGGGAATCTTGACGTTGAGCTCCTTGCCGGTCGGTAGCCGGACGCGTTTTTCCACGCCCCTGACCGCCTCTTCCAGCGACACCGTCATGGCGACGGAAAGATCGAGATCGAGCCCGATGCCGCCGGTTTCGAACTCGAAGCCGCCGCCCGGCCCCGGCCGCGCGCCGCGCCCTGCACCGCCGAACATGCTGTTGAGGATGTCCTCGAAGCCGCCGCCGCCACCGCTGCGGAAGGTGTGGGTCTCGAAGCCGCCGGCTCCGGCGCGGCCGCGCGGGTCGCCGCCCCCGGGAAAACCCTGGAAGCGCGGCTTGCCCTCGGCGTCGATCTCGCCGCGGTCGAACTGCTTGCGCTTGGTCTCGTCGCCGATGATCTCGTTGGCCGAGTTCAGCTCGGCAAAGCGCGCCGCGGATTTCGGATCGTTCTTGTTGGCGTCGGGGTGATGCTTCTTGGCGAGCTTGCGATAGGCACTCTTGATCGCCGCAGCGCTGGCGCCCCGCGGCACCCCCAAGACCTCATAGGGGTCGCGCATCCGTCACGTCTCCTCTAAAGCGTTTCCGAGCGAAGTGGGTACCGGTTCGCATGAAGAAAACGCGTCCAAACAAAAGACTAGAGCCCGATTCTGATGCAATCAGAACCGAAAGGCTCCAGGGAAATCAGATCATCGATTCCGGGCGATTGGCCCGCTTCAGGCTTCATCTGGGGTGGCCGTTGCATTTCTGCAACGGGGGTTCAGCCCCGTGTCCACGGCTTTAGCGTATGAATCTCCCATCGGCCATGGCCGGCCTTGCAGGCGGCGCCCTGCAGCCAGCTTTCCGAGTGGCCGTTGACATAGCTCGCCAGGAAATCCCGGCAGGTGCGTCCCTCGGAGGAATAGGCCTGGGCCAGCGGCGTCACCGAGCCCCGCGCGCCGGTCTCGGGATTTTCCCAAGGCTGGCTGGAATCCTTGTCGCCCTTGGTCAGCACGTCGGAGGCGGCGTTGCGGGTGAAGGCGAGGTCGCTCTCGGTCGGCACCGGGGGCTTGGCGGGACCGATCGAGCCGGTCACCTCATTGTCATCCATCTTGGCGAAGGCGCCGTCGCCGCGGGAGAGGCTGCAGCCGCCCGAGCCGATGCCAATTAGAATCGCTGTCATCACCGCGCCCACGGGGCGGATCGCCGATAGGCCAATGCGTTCCCATGTCCTATATAGGGCGAGCCTACACCGGGACTGCAACGCGCTCTCGGACGCGGGCGGACGCAACTCGGAACTCCTGACATGACCGACACGACCTCCATCAAACACCCGACACCGTTAACATCAGGTGATTTCACCGCGGCGGAGGAGCCGTTTGCGCTGTTCGGCGACTGGTTCGCGGAAGCCGTGAAGGCCGAGCCGAACGATCCCAATGCCATGGCGCTGGCGACCGTCGACACCGACGGGCTGCCCGACGTGCGGATGGTGCTTATGAAAGGCTACGATGCCGACGGTTTTGTCTTCTACAGCCACATCGCCAGCCAAAAAGGCCGCGAACTCGCCGCAAATCCTAAGGCGGCTTTACTTTTTCACTGGAAGTCGCTGCGCCGGCAGGTCCGCATCCGCGGCAAGGTGTCGCCGGTGACGGAAGCGGAAGCCGACGCCTATTTCGCAACCCGGCCGAGGCAGGCCCAGATCGGCGCCTGGGCCAGCAAGCAGTCGCAGCCGCTGGAAAGCCGTTTTGCCTTCGAGCAGGCGATCGCCAAGGTGGCGGCCAGGTATCTCGTCGGCGAGGTGCCGCGCCCGCCGGGCTGGAGCGGCTGGCGCATCGAGCCTGCACGGTTCGAATTCTGGCACGACCGGCCGTTCCGGCTGCATGACCGCATCGAATTCGACCGCGGGGCGCCTGGCCAGCCATGGTCCAAGACGCGGCTTTATCCGTGAATTCCAGAGTCTGAAGGACCTCCATGGCCAGTTCGACCAACCACGGCCCGCGGCGCACGCTGCTCCTGACCGGCGCCAGCCGCGGCATCGGGCATGCCACCGTGATCCGCTTTTCCTCCGCCGGCTGGCGCGTCATCACCTGCTCGCGGCATCCGTTCCCCGAGGATTGCCCGTGGGACGCGGGACCGGAGGATCACATCCAGGTCGACCTCGCCGACCACGACGACACCACGCGGGCGATTTCGGAAATCCGCCAACGGCTGGAAGGCGGCGAGCTGCACGCGCTGGTCAACAACGCCGCGATTTCGCCCAAGGCCGCGGGCGGCGCCCGGCTCGGCTCGATCGATACCGACATCGAGACCTGGAGCCACGTGTTCAGGGTCAATTTCTTCGCCCCGATCATGATGGCGCGCGGGCTGATCGAGGAGCTGAAGGCCGTCAGGGGCTCGGTGGTGAACGTCACCTCGATCGCGGGCTCCCGCGTGCATCCGTTCGCGGGCGCGGCCTATGCCACCTCGAAGGCGGCGCTGGCCTCGCTGACGCGCGAGATGGCGTCGGATTTCGGCCGCCACGGCGTCCGCGTCAATTCGATCGCACCGGGCGAAATCGACACCTCGATCCTGTCGCCGGGCACCGAGAAGATCGTCGAGCAGCAGATCCCGCTGCGCCGGCTCGGCACGCCGGACGAGGTGGCGAAGATCATCTACGTGCTGTGCACGGAAACGTCGTCCTACGTGAACGGCGCCGAGATCCACATCAACGGCGGCCAGCACGTGTAGCGGCGACGCGCCATCGCCGTCATCGAGCGTCCTGGAGCAAGCGGTTCCCGATCAAATCAATCCGCGCAAAATTTGCGCGGCCTGCCAGCGCAGGCTGGCATCCTCGACGTTGAAGGCGCTGGAACATTCGTCCTCGCGCTCGCCTTCGGAAAGCGCCGCGCCGCAATAGCGGCAGAGCCGCGCCGAGATCGCCGGCGCCTTGCCCACAGCATTGCGACCGCGCTGATAGCTCGCGAAATCAACCACGTTACGGGGTGACGTTATGACTTTCTCAACCATCGCTGTCCTCGCCGCTTGTGACAGCGTTATCGCAGAAAGGTTTGGCGCAAACGTTCAGCGCAACGCTCAAATTTTAGCGGAGCAATTGAGGCGGGTTCCCTGGTTCTTCGCAGGTATATGAACGCCCCGGAGGACAGCCGTTCGGCTTAATATATCGGTGACTACAGCCACTTCTTCCATTTGAAAAAGAGGTACGGCCCGACCGCGGCGAGCAGCATCATGATCAGCGCCATCGGGTAGCCATGGGCCCATTCCAGCTCGGGCATCATCTTGAAATTCATGCCGTAGACCGAGGCGATCAGGGTCGGCGGCATCAGGACCACCGCCATCACCGAGAACAGCTTGATGATGTTGTTCTGCTCGAGATTGACGACGCCGAGCATGGCGTCGAGCACGAAGGTGATCTTGTTGGAGAGGTAGCTGGCATGGTCGGTCAGCGAGGTGACGTCGCGCTGCATGGTCTTGAGCTGCTCGCGCATGTCCTTCGACCATTTGACGCCGTCGGTGGCGGCGGCGACGAAGGTCACCACCCGCCCGATCGAGACCAGGCTCTCCCGCACCTTCGAGGTCAAGTCGCCCTTGCGGCCGATCGCGATCAGGATGTCGGAATAGCGTTTGGCATGGCCGGTGCGCGCGGCGCCTTCCGGCTCGAAAATGTCGTGGCTGATCGAGTCCATGTCGCTGCCGGCGCGTTCCAGGATGTCGGCATTGCGGTCGATCACGGCATCCAGCAGTTCCATCAGCACCATTTCGCCGGTGATCCCGCCCGGACAGGAACGCGCCAGCTTGTTTTCCACCAGCACGAACGGCCTCGGCTCGTCGTAGCGCACGGTCACCAGCCGGTGGCTGGCGAGGATGAAGGTCACCGCCGTGGTGCGGGGATTCTGGGTGTCGGCCGCGCACATCAGCGTCGCCGTCATGTAGCGCGCGCCATTCTCGATATAGAGCCGGCTGGAAATCTCGATCTCCTGCATGTCTTCCCGGGTCGGCACCGCGATCCCGGCCAGCTGCTCCACCGCCTTGTCCTCCACCCCGGTCGGCTTGACGAGGTCGATCCAGACCGCGTTCTCAGGCAGCGTCGTGAGGTCGGCGGCCGCGACTTTTTTCAGCGAGGATTCGGCAGGAACGAACACCGCGAACATGGACAACTCCGGAACCTGGCACGCGAGGGCCTGTTTTGGCACCCACTTCGCTCGAAAACGCTATGAGCACCCAACAGGACTTAACTCGATTCTGGCAAGCGCTTCATGACCGGCGGATTTACCGCCGATCCATATTTGCGGCGGCGGAATGGCGACGGCGTGGCAAGGATTCGGCAACCGACGGTCTCCTTGCCCAAAAATCAGCCGGAAAGCGGAGAAGTTGCGGCAAGAAAGACACAGCCAGCGCGCTGCAGCGCCGAACAGGCGTCCAAGCGCTGGGAATTATGAATGATTTCGCCGATACTACCGCTGAATGGAATCGTGGCGTTTGGGCCGCAATGTTGGCGCTTGAGCGCGAGACTTTCGATTGGAACTGCAGATGTCGTCGCTGAAAGCAAAGTTGGGAATCCTGGCCGCCGGCCTGATGCTGTCTGGCTGCATGCAGGCTACGACCTACCAGGCCGCCCCGGAGGCCAGCCTCAAGCCTGCGGACAAGGCCCAGCTGGCCAAGGCGCGCTACGAGAAGGTCGCGGTCGCCGAGCCGTTCCGCCGCGCCATCGTCGATTACCACCGCCGCGAACAGCCGGGTTCGATCGTAGTCGATTCCGATAACCACTATCTTTACCTGGTGCAGGACGGCGGCAAGGCGATCCGGTACGGCATCACCGTGGGCGAAGAAGCGCTGGCCTTCTCCGGCATCGCGCGCGTCGGCAACATGGCGGAATGGCCGAAATGGACCCCAACCGCCGATATCCACAAGCGCATCGAGGGCCTGCCCGCGTCGGTGCCCGGCGGCGTCGATAATCCGCTCGGAGCCCGCGCGCTCTATCTGTACCAGGGCAACCGCGACACGCTGTTCCGGATTCACGGCACCAACCAGCCGGAATATATCGGCGCATCGATTTCCTCAGGCTGCATTCGCATGACCAACGAGGACGTCATCGACCTCTACAGCCGGGTCAAGCAAGGCACCATCGTGGTGGTGCTGGACCCGAAGCAGGGCGACTCGCCGCAAAATTCGAAGATGGCGCTGCAAGGCAGCGGCAATAGCGCCTTCTGATCCACCGATCACCTTCAAGCACGGGGAAAGCGCCGGTTTTGCCGGCGCTTTCTTGTTTGCGGCGCAGTCCTTGGGGGCCGCCCCGGCTGGCGCGATCGGTTAACGGCGGGATGACGGCGCCAAGCGGCGACCGTCCGGCGGCAGCCGCTTCTGCCCGAAATCGCCGGAAAACCGCAAGGTTTGCGGCAAAAAGGACACATCCGGCCTGCCGCAATGCCGAACAGCCATGTAAATGCTGGAATTGTGGCCGATTTCGGCGATAATACGATCAATGGATTTGTGGCGTTTCATGCGCAATGTTGGCGTGCGCGATCGCGAGACTTTCGATTGGAACTGCAGATGTCGTCGCTGAGGGCAAAGTTGGGAATCCTGGCCGCCGGCCTGATGCTGTCCGGCTGCATGCAGGCCACGACCTATCAGGCCGCCCCGGAGGCCACGCTCAAGCCTGCGGACAAGGCCCAGCTGGCCAAGGCGCGCTACGCCAAGGTCGCGGTCGCCGAACCGTTCCGCCGCGCCATCGTCGATTACCACCGCCGCGAACAGCCGGGCTCGATCGTGGTCGATTCCGACAACCACTATCTCTACCTGGTGCAGGACGGCGGCAAGGCGATCCGTTACGGCATCACCGTGGGCGAGGAAGCGCTGGCCTTCTCCGGCATCGCGCGCGTCGGCAACATGGCGGAATGGCCGAAATGGACCCCAACCGCCGATATCCACAAGCGCATCGAGGGCCTGCCCGCGTCGGTGCCCGGCGGCGTCGACAACCCGCTCGGAGCCCGCGCGCTCTATCTGTACCAGGGCAACCGCGACACGCTGTTCCGGATTCACGGCACCAACCAGCCGGAATATATCGGCGCATCGATTTCCTCAGGCTGCATTCGCATGACCAACGAGGACGTCATCGACCTCTACAGCCGGGTCAAGCAAGGCACCATCGTGGTGGTGCTGGCTCCCAAGCAGGGCGACTCGCCGTACAATTCGAAGATGGCGCTGCAGGGCGGCGGCCAGGCCACGACGCACTAATCGCCCATCGATAGCGAGATACCAAAGGCGCCGGTTCTATCGGCGCTTTTTTGTTGGCGGCTTTCCTGGCGAATAGGAAGTGGCGAATAGCGAGTAGTTGGCCGAACCTTCTTTCCCCATTCACTATTCGCTATTCGCCCTTCCCCTCGCGCGGCGGAGCCTCCTCCGGCCGCGCGGACGGCAGCAGCGGAGCCACCTGCGGCAGCGGATCCCACACGTTCCACTGGCAGATCCTGTAATTGTTGTTTCGCGCCGCGAGGTCGAGATGGATGTGGTCCTCGTGGTACCAGTCCGAACCCGGCCCCAGCACGGTGGCGAACCGCGTGCAGACCGAACGCAGAACGTTCTCGCGCAACTCCCGCGGCACCGTGCGATCGGTCAGCGAGATCGACTGGCCGTTGGCCAATTTCAGGGAGCGCACATCGAGCGCGTTGGCGCGGCCGTGCTCCGACAGCCTGGCGCCGACCACCCGGTTGCGGCCACGGCACTCGAAGGAGTCGAAATTGTCGAGATCGCTGAACGTGCTGCCGAGGGTGGCCGCCAGCGGCGCCATGTCGGTGCGGATCCAGTCGGCGATCGCCGACGCCATGGCGCAGCGCAGGATCGCCGCGGGCTTCACGGCGACCCTGCGCTTGTCCGGCAGCACCACGGCCTCCAGCCGCACCAGATCCTCGCCGCCGCAGCCGCCGGCGCCCTTGATGTCGGGGATGCTGGGGGCGATCGCGATCGCCTCCGTCAGTGCCAGCCGGCAGGCCGAGGGCGGCGGCGGCGGTTGTTCGGCAGCCTTGTCGGGGCCGGCGGACGCCGGCTTGTCGGCCGCAGGCGGTTCGGGCTCGGGCTTGTCGGTGTCTACCTTGTTGGAATCCCTGGGCGCCTCGGCCGGGCGCGGCCGCGGCAACGGGACAGCGCCGGGGAGCATGGCTCCGCGCAGCTTCGGCTTGCCCTGCCCGAACAGGTCGCCCCACGGGTCCTGCCCTGCCTTGCGGGCCGCCGCCGGGTCGGCCGGCCCGCCGAGCAGCAGCAGGACCGCGGCGACGGTAACCATTGCCGCTTCCTTGCCACCAAAGACGCCACTAGGCCATTTGCGGCTTGATTTCTCCGCGCTACAGTTCATGACAACCCATAGCGCGACCAGCAAAACTGGGAACCGGTTTTGCATCCGATCGCGCGGTAAAATATGAAGAGCGCAGCAACTTTTCGCCAAACCGCCCGTATCTGGGCAGGTCTCGGGCGAGACAATAACGATCAGGAGGGACGTCCGTATGCTCGGATTGATGCAAGATTGGCCTTTGCTTTGTCACCGGATTATCGAGCATGCGGCGAAGTATCACGGCACGCAGGAAGTCGTAACGCGGTCGGTCGAAGGTCCCATTCATCGGACCAATTACGCCGAAATTCATGCCCGTGCGCTGAAAGTCTCGCAACGGCTGGAGCACGACGGCATCAAGCTCGGCGACCGGGTCGCCACCATCGCATGGAACACCTGGCGCCATCTGGAAGCCTGGTACGGCATCATGGGCATCGGCGCGATCTGCCATACCGTCAATCCGCGGCTGTTCCCCGACCAGATCGCCTGGATCATCAACCACGCCCAGGACCGCGTGGTGATGACCGACATCACCTTCGTGCCGATCCTGGAAAAGATCGCGGACCAGCTGCCGAGCGTCGAACGCTACGTCGTGCTGACCGATAAGGCGCACATGCCGCAGACCACGCTGAAGAACGCGGTCGCTTACGAAGACTGGATCGCGCAAGCCGACGGCAAGTTCGAATGGAAGAATTTCGACGAAAACACCGCCGCCGCGATGTGCTACACCTCGGGCACCACGGGCGATCCCAAGGGCGTGCTGTATTCGCATCGTTCCAACGTGCTGCACGCGCTGATGGCCAACAACGGCGACTCGTTGGGCGCCAACGCTGCCGACACCATGCTGCCGGTGGTTCCGCTGTTTCATGCCAACAGCTGGGGCATCGCATTCTCGGCGCCCTCGATGGGCACCAAGCTGGTGATGCCCGGCGCCAAGCTCGACGGCGCCTCGGTCTATGAACTGCTGGATACCGAGAAGGTGACGCATACCGCCGGCGTTCCGACGGTGTGGCTGATGCTGCTCAACCATATGGCGGCCGGCAATCTCAAGCTGCCTCATCTGCGCATGGTGGTGTGCGGCGGATCGGCAATGCCGCGCACGATGATCAAATCGTTCATCGACATGGGCGTGAAGGTACGCCACGCCTGGGGCATGACCGAAATGAGCCCGATCGGCACGCTCGCCACGCTGAAGCCGCCGTTCGACAAACTCACCGGCGAGGAGCGGCTCGATATCCTGCAGACCCAGGGCTACCCGCCGTTCGGCGTCGAGATGAAGATCACCGACGATGCCGGCAAGGAACTGCCGTGGGACGGCAAGACCTTCGGCCGGCTCAAGGTCTCCGGTCCCGCGGTGGCGAAAGCCTATTTCCGGCTCGACTCCAGCATCCTCGACGAGGAAGGCTATTTCGACACCGGCGACGTCGCCACCATCGACGCGCACGGCTACATGCGGATCACCGACCGTTCCAAGGACGTGATCAAGTCCGGCGGCGAGTGGATCTCGTCGATCGATCTGGAAAACCTCGCGGTCGGACATCCCGCGGTGGCGGAAGCCGCCGTGATCGGCGTCTATCACCCGAAATGGGACGAGCGCCCGCTGCTGATCGTGCAGCTCAAGCAGGGCCAGGCCGCGACGCGCGAGGAGATCCTCAAATTCATGGACGGCAAGATCGCCAAATGGTGGATGCCCGATGACGTCGCCTTCGTCGACGGCATTCCGCACACGGCAACAGGCAAGATCCTGAAAACCGCGTTGCGCGACCAGTTCAAGAGCTACCGTTTCCCCAACGCCGCGGCCTAGGGATCCTATTTCCTTCTCCCCTTGTGGGAGAAGGTGGCCGTAGGTGGCCTTTGGCCGCTGTCCTTCAGATGGACGCCGATGCTTTGCATCGGCTATGCGCAGTCCGCGCCGGATGAGGGGTTTGCATCCGCGGAGCAGACCCCTCACCCGTCCGCGACGCTTTGCGTCGCCTCCACCCTCTCCCACTAGGGGAGAGGGAAGCAAGGGCCGCAGCCCAATCCACCCTTGAATTTGCCGTTAGTCCGTGGTCTCAAGCGGACCAGTGTGCAGCCCGGCGCGATTTGCCCGGCAAGGCTTCAAACCCGGCAGATTTCTGAGCCATGGCCCGCAGGTTTTCCGCTCCCTACCAGTCGGAGCCCGTGTCCAGCCTCGCCACATTGGCGCGCAACCTCGCGGTGTTCTCGGTCGTCGCGGTGCTGGTTTCGATTCTGATCGTCCGCTTCGGCTTCCTCGAAGTGAAACCGGCGCTGGCGACGTTCTTCGGTGCGCTGGCCTGCGCCGGCCTTTCCATCCTGGCGGGCTTCGCCGCCTTCGCCGCGATCTGGCAGAACGGATCGCGCGGCATGAGCCGCATCCTGCTGGCGTTCCTGATCGACGCGCTGGTGCTGGCCTACCCGGCCTATCTCGGCCTGCAATACCGCAAGCTGCCGCCGATCCACGACATCACCACCGATCCGATCGATCCGCCGCGTTTCGAGGCGCTGGCGCGGTTGCGCACCGGCGAAGGCGCCAATACCGCGGTCTATGCCGGTCTCTATTCCGCCGAACAGCAGCGGCTGGCCTATCCCGATATCGAGACGGTCGAGCTCGAGGTTCCGCCGCAGCGGGCCTTTGAGGTCACGCTGGCGCTCGTCACCAAGCGCAAGTGGCTCGTGATCGACGAACGCGCGCCGCAGCCGCCGCGCCGCATCGGCCGCATCGAGGCGGTGGCGCGGACGCCGATCATGGGATTCCGCGAGGACGTCTCGATCCGCATCACCCCGGACGGCGAGGGTTCGCGCGTCGACATCCGCTCCTCGTCGCGCTATTTCGAGAGCGATCTCGGCAGCAACGCCGCGCGCATCGCCAAGCTGATCGAGGACATCAACAGCGCCGTCGACAGCGCCAAACCCGTGGTGAAGAAACCGCAGGCGCCGGCGAAGCCGCAGGGCAAGACGGTGAAGAAGTGAAGGGGCGAGTGGCGAATAGCGAGTAGAAAGAGGAGCCGCAGACGAGGCTCCCTTCGCTATTCGCGCCTTTCGCCCCTACACCATCCGATAGCTTCCCCCGATCACCGGGTCGCCGTCGGTCGCGACGATGCCGCGGCCGACCAGATCTTCCAGATGCGCCAGCACCGAATAGCCGGCCGCATTGGTCAGCCGCGGGTCGATGCCGATATAGACCGCGCGCACGATGGTCGGGATGTCGGCCTCGCCCTTGGCGAGGCGATGCAGGATCGAAGCTTCGCGCCCCTGGCGATGCCTGGTCAGAAAACGCACATAGCGCCGGGCTTCCGGGATTTCCGGGCCGTGGCCGGAGAAGTAGATATCCTCGCTGCGCTCCGCCAGCCGGTCGAGCGAGGCCATGTAGTCGATCATCGAGCCGTCCGGCGGCGCCACGATCGAGGTCGACCAGCCCATCACGTGATCGCCGACGAAATTGATTCCACGCTCCGCCCAGGCGAACGCCAGGTGATTGGCGGTATGGCCCGGCGTCGCCACCGCCTCGAGCTGCCAGCCCGAACCTTCGATCACGTCGCGGTCCTTGACCTCGACGTCCGGCCTGAAGTCGCGGTCGGCGCCGGATTCCGGACTGTGCTTCTCGCTCTCGAAACGCGGCCGCGAGGCGCGGTGCGGCCCTTCGGCATAGACGGTGGCGCCGGTGGCCGCCTTGATCCGCGCGGTATTCGGCGAGTGGTCGCGGTGGGTATGGGTGACCAGGATATGCGTCACGGTCTCATTGCGCACGGCGTCGAGCAGCGCCGCCGCATGGGCTTCGTCGGCGGGGCCGGGATCGATGATCGCGACGTTGCCCTTGCCTACGATGTAGCTGACCGTGCCGGTGAAGGTGAATGGGCTCGGATTGTCGCAGAGCACGCGGCGCACGCCGGGACGGACCTCCTCGACCACGCCGGGCTTGAGCGGGAAATCGCGGTTGAACGGGATGTCGTCGTTGTCGGCCATAGGGGTGCCTGTATGTGCCGCCGCGCTTTCCACCGGGCCCTCATGCTGAGGAGGCCCGCAGGGCCGTCTCGAAGCATCGGGCAAGATCTGTCGCGCGGCCATCCTTCGAGACGCCCGCCAAGCGCGGGCTCCTCAGGATGAGGTCGGAGGACTTCGAAACCTACGAAAACGCCTGAATGCCCGTGATCGCGCGGCCCAGGATCAGGGCGTGGACGTCGTGGGTGCCTTCATAGGTGTTGACGGTTTCCAGGTTCGCGGTATGGCGCATCACGTGATATTCGATCTGGATGCCGTTGCCGCCGTGCATGTCGCGGGACATCCTGGCGATGTCGAGCGCCTTGCCGCAATTGTTGCGCTTGACGATCGAGATCATCTCCGGCGCCATCTTGCCTTCGTCCATCAGGCGGCCGACCCGCAGGCTGCCCTGCAGGCCGAGCCCGATCTCGGTCTGCATGTCCGCAAGCTTCTTCTGCACCAGTTGCGTCGCCGCCAGCGGCCGGTTGAACTGCTTGCGGTCGAGCGTGTATTGCCGCGCGCGCGCCATGCAGTCTTCCGCAGCCCCCATCACGCCCCAGGAAATGCCGTAGCGGGCGCGGTTGAGGCAGCCGAACGGACCCTTCAGACCCGACACGTTGGGCAGCAGCGCGCTTTCCGGCACCTCGACGCCTTCCATCACGATCTCACCGGTAATGGAGGCGCGAAGCGAAAGCTTGCCACCGATCTTCGGCGCCGACAGGCCCTTCATGCCCTTCTCGAGAATGAAGCCGCGGATCTGATTGTTGTGCTCGGCCGACTTGGCCCACACCACGAACACGTCGGCGATCGGCGCGTTGGAAATCCACATCTTGGAACCGGTCAGCCGGTAGCCGTCCGAGGTCTTCTCGGCACGGGTCTTCATGCCGCCGGGATCGGAGCCAGCATCCGGCTCGGTCAGGCCGAAGCAGCCGACCCATTCGCCGGTGGCGAGCTTGGGCAGGTACTTCTTGCGCTGGTTCTCGTCGCCATAGGCGTAGATCGGGTGCATCACCAGCGACGACTGCACGGAGTTCATCGAGCGATAGCCGGAATCGACGCGTTCGATCTCGCGCGCCACCAGGCCATAGGCCACGTAGCTCGCATTGGCGCAGCCATATTCCTCCGGCAGCGTGATACCGATCAGGCCGAGCTCACCCATCTCGTTGAAAATCTCGCGGTCGGTCTTCTCTTCGAGATAGGCCTTGGTGATGCGCGGCAAGAGCTTGTCCTGCGCATAGGCGCGCGCGGTGTCGCGGATCATGCGCTCGTCTTCGGTGAGCTGCTCGTCGAGCATGAACGGATCGTCCCACTGGAATTCGACCGAAGCCGGCTTGTCCTTGGCCTGAGGGCGCACGCTCATGAAAGTTCCTTTCGCATCGCTGCTACCGGCCGCTCGCACGGCGGAAACAGGTTAAATCTTTGGAGTTTAGCCTTCAAGCTGTTCGTTGGAGAGGATCTCGATCCCGAAACCGGACAGTCCCTTGTAGTCGTGCACCGACGACGTCAAGTGACGGATCGAGGTGACGCCGAGATCGCGCAGGATCTGCGCGCCGACGCCGACTTCGCGCCATTGCCGGTTGCGGTCGGCTTCCGCCGACTTCTCCTCCGGGAGCGGCGAGACCGGAACGCCGGCCGCGCCATCGCGCAGGTAGATCAGCACGCCGCTGCCGTTCTTCCTGAAATGCTCCAGCACCGCCTGCATGCGCTTCGGCCCGGTGAAGATGTCCTTGACGATATTGGGCTTGTGAAACCGCGTCAGCACGTTCTTGCCGTCGCCGACCCCGTTATAGACGAAAGCGACATGGGCGATGGAATCGAACGGCGAGCGATAGGCGTAGCCCTGCAGCGGTCCGATCGGGCTATCGGTCGTGAAGGTCGAAACCCGCTCGATCAGTTTCTCGCGCGCCTGGCGGTAGGCGATCATGTCGGCGATGGTGACATGCTTGAGCTTGTGGCTGGCCGCGAATTTGGCGACCTGCTCGCCCTTCATGACCGTGCCGTCGTCGTTCATCAGTTCGCTGATGACGCCGACCGGCGGCAGGCCCGAAAGCTTGCAGAGGTCGACCGCGGCCTCGGTATGGCCGGAGCGCAGCAGCACGCCGCCGTCGCGGGCGATCAGCGGGAAGATGTGGCCGGGCCGGGCGAAATCATTGGCGCCGACGTTCGGATTGGCCAGCGCGCGGCAGCAGGAAGCGCGCTCGTCGGCCGAAATGCCGGTGCCGTTGTCCGGCTTGTAGTCGATCGACACCGTGAACGCGGTGGTGTGGGCGGATTCGTTGTGCGCCACCATCGGATCGAGCCGCAGCCGGCGCGCGTCCTCGGTGGTGATAGGCGCGCAGACGATGCCTGAGGTGTGGCGGATGATGAACGCCATCTTGTCGGCGGTGCACAGCGACGCTGCGACGATCAGATCGCCCTCGCCTTCGCGGTCTTCGTCGTCGGTGACGACGACGAGTTCGCCGTGGGCGAAGGCATGCAGAACTTCCTGGATCGGGTCGGCCATATTCTCAAAGTCTCTCGCTTCGTGCCGGGCAGCATTAGCCGGACTCGGAACGCCGCGCCAGCGTCATTACGCAGGGCAGAACGGCGCTGCCGGGGGGCCGGATGGCGGCGATCCCGGCAAGGCCGCGGGCGCCCGGCAGGCAGTCCGGAAGCGCTTACGGCAGCACTTCCTTGCGTTCGGCGAGCTGCGCGTCGATCTCGGCGCGCTTGTCTTCCAGGAGGCCGGCGTCGGCGGCCTCGATCACCGCGTAGAGTTCGTGGGCATCGGTAATCCGGGTGACGGTCACATAATCAGCGCCGGCGGCGTAGAGATCCCCGACGTCGGACAACAGATCGGCGGTGGCGACGATCTTGGCGGTCGGGTTGAGCGCACGCACGTGCCGGACCAGCTTTTCGTTGTTGGCGCCCTTCAGCAGCGAGTCGGGCACGCTCAGGATGATGAGTTCGGCCTTGCCGACCCCGGCATGCACCAGGGTATCGACGTTGCTGATATCGCCGTAGATCACGTGCAGGCCGCGATCCGCCAGGGTGCGGAACACGTTCGGATTGAAGTCGACCACGCTGATCTGATCGAGCAGGGATTCGTTCTGGCGTCCGATCTCGCTCAAGAGCGCGCTGGCGGCGCGAAAAAAGCCGAGGATCACGATCCGTCGCGCCTCGCCGTGGCCGCCGTCGTCGTGGCCGGAATCGTGCGCATGGCCGTGGTCGAGATCGCGCAGGCCGATCCGCTTCAAGGGGCCGATCGCAAACCGCGTGATCTGGTCGCTGCGCATGATCACGAAGGTGGAGAGCACCGCCAGCACCACGAAGGCGAAAGAGGCCGCGCTCGCGGTCTGGGTCTGGATATGCCCGGCGGCGACGCCGGTCTGGATCACCACCAGCGAGAACTCGCTGATCTGCGCCAGATTGAGCGCCGGCAGCAGGCTGGCACGCAGGCCCTGCTTCATCAGATAGAGCGGCGCGAACGTCGTCACCACGCGGCTCACCACGGTGAAAGCCGCGATCACCAGCGCCAGCCCGATCACCGACATGTTCGGGATCGGGATCGTCATGCCCAATGCGACGAAGAACAGCGTGATGAAGAAATCGCGCAAGGTCGTGACCTTGGCGGTGACGTCGAGCGCATAGGGAAAGGTCGAGAGCGAGACGCCGGCCACCAGCGATCCCATTTCGCGCGACAAATGCAGCTGCTCGGCGATCTCGCCGATCAGGAAGCACCACGCCAGCGCGCCGAGCAGGATCAGTTCGGGGCGGCGCGCGATCTGGTGGAACAGCCGCGGCAGGACGTAGCGGCTGAGCACCAGCGCGGTCGCCACCAGCACGCCGACCCGGCCGACCGACAGCAGGATCACGCTGACCTGGAGATTGGCGAGGCTCGGCTGCACCGCCAGGAACAGGATGGCGAAGATGTCCTGCAGCACCAGCACGCCGAGCGTGATGCGTCCGGGCAGCGTGTCGAGCTCGCGCTTTTCGTACAGCACCTTGACGATGATGACGGTGGAGGAGAGCGCGCAGGCGATGGTAAGATACAGCGCGTCGAAACCGCCGCCGCCCATCGCGAGCCCGATCCCCACGAAGAAGGCGATGCCGAGCACGCAGCCGCCGACCAGCTGCCCGCCGGCGGCGAACAGGATCACCCGGCCGGCGCGCACGATCTTCTTGAGGTCGATTTCCAGCCCGATCATGAACAGCATGAAAATCAGGCCGAGCTCGGAGATGACGGTGATCGATTCCTGCGACTTGACCCAGCCCATCCCGAATGGACCAATGAAGAAGCCGGCGATAAGATAGGCGAGGATCAGCGGCTGGCGGAAGAAGTGGGCGAGAAGCCCGAGCCCCCAGGCGAACAGGATGCATAAGGTGATATCGCGAATAAGCTCATGCATGACTAAGGACTTTCCCTCGCCGCAGCCTAAAGGCAGGAGCTTGAAGGTCAAACAAGCAATGTGTCACATCCGGACGGGATACGTTCTTTTCGCGATTCTGGCCCTGCTGTCGATGCCTTGCGCGCCTGCCGCGCACGCCCAGGCGATGGCCGGCATCGAGCAGGCTTTTGCGAGTTCCCTGACCGCGATGCCCACCGAAAGTCTCGGCGTGTCGGGCGCGTTCTATGTTCCGGTCTATTCCAGCGTGTCGATGAGCCAGGGCAAGCTGCGCGCGGATTTCTCGGTGACGCTGAGCATCCACAACGCCTCGGAAACCCGGCCGCTGGTGCTGCGGCGGATCGCCTATTTCGACACCGCGGGCAAGCTGGTGGAAAGCTACCTCAAGGCCCCGGTGGCCCTGAAGCCGTTCTCGACCGTCGAGGTGTTCGTCCCCACCACCGACATCCGCGGCGGCACCGGGGCCAATTTCGTGGTGGACTGGGCCGCGTCCGGCGAGATCGCCGAACCCGTGATCGAGGCGCTGATGGTCGGCAGCATCGGCAGCGGGCATTACGCCTTTACGACCCAGGGCCGGCCTGTAAAGGTAATCGGCAGGAACTAGCCTGCCATCGAAGCCCGGAACATCCGGGTCCCTCAAGCAAGAAAATCAAACGGGGATGACGTCCATGACCGCAGCGCAATTCGACTTCGCACCATTGCTTCCGGCGGGATTGCCGGCGCCGGCCGCGAAGTGGACCGGACTGGCGAAGTACAGCTTCGTCGGCGGCAACAACGATCCCGACCAGGTCCCGGTCGAAGGCCTGATCGGCGCCGTCAACGCGGTGCTCCGGCGCGAGGGGCAAACGCTTGCCACCTACGGGCTGGCCAGCGGCCCGCAGGGCTATCGTCCCTTGCGCGAATTCCTCACCAAGAAACTCAAGCGCGATGCCGGCATCGACTGCACCGCCGACGACATCCTGATCGTCTCCGGCTCGCTGCAAGCGCTCGATCTCGTCAACGCCACGCTGCTTTCGCGCGGCGATACCGTCATCATCGAGCAGGACACCTATCAGGGGGCAATCAACCGGCTGACCCGGCTCGGCGTCAACATCGTCGGCATTCCGCTCGACGATCAGGGAATGCGGATGGATGCGCTGGAGAAGGCGCTGGCCGACCTCAAGGGCAGAGGCATCACGCCGAAATACATCTACACTATCCCCACCGTGCAAAACCCGACCGCCACCATCATGCCGGAATCGCGCCGCGCCGAACTTCTCAAACTGTCGCAGCAATATGGTGTGCCCATCTTCGAGGACGATTGCTACGCCGACCTGGTCTGGGACGGCAAGCGCCCGCCCGCGCTCTACGCCATGAGCAAGACCGGCGGCGTGATTCACATCGGCTCGTTCTCGAAATCGATCGCGCCGGCGCTGCGGGTCGGCTTCATCGTCGCGCCCTGGGCCATCCTGTCGCGGATGCTGGCGCTGAAGACCGACGCCGGCTCCGGCGCGCTCGAGCAGATGGTGCTGGCGGAATATTGCACGCCGCATTTCGCCGAACATGTGCCGAAGCTGACGCGAGGCCTGCGCGCCAAGCTCGACACGCTGATGGAGGCGCTCAACGAGCAGTTCGGCACGTCGGCGGAATTCGAAGACCCCAAGGGCGGCATCTTCCTGTGGGTGAAACTGCCAGACCATGTCGATACGCTGAAGCTGTACCAGGCCGCACTTGCGGCCGGCGTCGCCATCAATCCGGGGCCGGAATGGTCGACCGACAAGGCCTATGCCGGCAGCCGGTTGCGGCTGTGCTTCGCCAGTCCGTCGCACGAGCAGATCCGCGAGGGCGTAGCGGTGCTGGCCGAAGTCTGCCGCAAGGAATTCGGCGTCCCGGCGCGAATTGCCAATGTGGAGAAGCAGGTTCGCGCCTGATCGGAACACGGTTCCGAGATCACGCAATTGCGATTGCAGCCTGCCAGCCCCTCAATTTACGCGCTTGTGCGACAACGGCGTCCTGAGGCAAAATGCCTTTCTTCGACAAGATGGCGATGGCCGCAGATTCGGACTGCGGCTTCGGTTGGAGGTCGGACGATGCAAAGGTTCATTTGCGAACAAAACATCGCTCATTTTCAGAAACTTCTAGCAGAGGCGACGGACCCCGCCCTGCGCCGAACACTTGATGGCCTGCTGAAGTCGGCGCGGCGCGATCTCGCGATCCTGGAATCGGCGGAGTTCGGCGCAGAGGAATCGCCGCTCGAAGCACGCCGGCGGCGGAACGGCGACGCAAATGGAATCAGGCAGCAATTTCAACCCGAGTTCGAAGCTTCGTCGCATCCCTATATGCTGCTCGATCCGGCGCCCGGCCTGCTGATCGTCGACATCAACGACGCCTACGCCCAGGCCACCCTCACCAGACGCGAAGACGTGGTCGGCCGCTCGCTGTTCGAAATCTTTCCGGACAACCCCGACGACGCGCTCGCCGACGGTGTCAGCAACCTCTACACCTCGCTGCGGACGGTGGTGAAGACCGGCCAGGCGCACGCCATGGCTATCCAGCGCTACGATATCCGCGATCCCGACGGCGAATTCGTCGAACGTCACTGGCAACCGGTCAACTCGCCGATTCACGACCGGGACGGCGTCCTGATCTTTCTATTGCATCATGTCGAGGACGTGACCGCGGACGTGCTGTCGCCGGCAGGGCGGGCACGGGCGTCGCCCGGTCCGGACCAACCGTCGACGTGAAACTCGACGTTGACCTGACCGCTGCCGCTGGACGGAAAGTAGTCGCAGAGCTGCTCGGCGGCGCCGTGAAAACCGTCCCAGCCGAGTGCCGCAAACAGCATGATGGTATCGGCCATGCCGCCCTCCCCGTTGCACTTGATGGCGTAGTCCGGAAGCATGTCGATGAATTCACGGTAGCGGCGCTGCTGCCACAGCTCGAGCACGCGCAGATCGACCTGACGGTTGAATTCGCTCGCCACCGACGTCCATGCCTCCGGCCCGAGCTGCTTGTTGGGCCAGAGCCGGTGCGACAGCGATCCGCTGGCGATAATCGCCACCCGTTCGCCTGAACCTTCGATCGCGCGCCGCGTCGCCTCACCGAGAAGGCGGCTCTCCTCCAGCGAGGTGAACAGCGGCGAGGCGACCGAGACCACCTTGGCCCAGCCGTCGGGGTTCATGTAGTGCATCGGCACGATGGTGCCGTATTCGAGGCCGAGGCTCGCGACCTTGTGGGCGATGACATTGAGCCCGGCCTCGCCGGCCTGTTTGGCGATCGCCTCGGCGAGCGCGGTATCTCCCGGCAGGTCGTAGCGCAGATCCTGGATCATCTGCGGGGCTTCGTGGCTGGTGAACGACCCCTGATGGTGAGGATTGGCGTTGATGTGGTAGCCGAAATTCGACAGCCAGTGCGTATCGAATACCACGAAGGTCGAGACGCGGCGGTCCCTGGCGCGGCGGCCGAGTTCGCGCAGTGCCCGCACCGCACCCGCCCGCGCCGACTTGAGCGGACTACCCTCCGCCTCGGACAGCATCAGCGACGGGACGTGGCTGACCTTGGCGGCAAGAACGAGCTGTCCCATCGAATTCCTCTCCTCGGCGCTATTGGGCGCTGCGGAATGCTTGCGCGATCCGGAGCAGCAGCACGATGGACACGTTGCCCTTGCCCACCTCGATCTGGGCAATGTAGCGCTCGGAAATGCCGGACCTGCGGGCGAGTTCCCGGCGCGACATCCCGCGGAGCATGCGCGTGTCGCGCACGCGTTCGCCGAGCTGGGCGAGAAATTCGCTTTCCGAACAACCGAATGCTTCGCCGGGCGCAGCCGCCTGCGCGGCAAAGCCGGAGGGCGCTTTCGCCCGCATTTGAGGTTCGCTGTTTGCCACGGTTGAGCCCTTACGGCCGGCATGGTCGCCCAGGCGCCCGGGCGGCCGCATTGACGCGGATCAAATCGCCTGCACATGACGTCGGCGCGTTGCGCGGCGGCATCGAAGTGTTAAGCTCGCTCCGTCTCACGAAGGCGGGGGGTGCGACGTGAAGCGGCTTTTGGCTGGATTGGCGCTGGCGCTGGCTTTTTCCCTGACGCTCGCACGCGACGCGTCAGCGGAAACGGTGGCTCAGACCGCGAGCAAGTGGGGATTGATCGGATCGTGGGCGCTGGATTGTTCGCTGGCTCCCGACAAGGGCAAGGGGGCCGTGCTCGCCTATGAGGTCGCGCCCGGCGGCCGCGTCGTCCACCGGCGCAATTTCGGCGACGTCAAGGATGAAAACCAGGTGGTGGGGGCTGCGGTCTCCTCCAACGGTATGCTGAATCTGCGGGTTTCGTTTCCGGGCCTGAAGGAAACCCGCGAATACGGCATGATGAAGCAGCCCGACGGAACGATACGGGCGATGTACAATCGCAATGCGAAGGAAGAATACACCATCAAGGACGGCAACTTCACCTCCAACGGCAATCCAAGCCCGGCGCAGCACAAGTGCAAGTAGCGGACGCGCCCCGCCTTAATCCCACACCGGCGCGAAGCCGGGATTGACGCAGCGCCTGTCCTTCGGCAGCGCCGCGATCGCCTTGATGTCCTCGTCATCGAGCCCGACATGCAGCGCGTCGAGATTGGCCTTTTGACTCGCGCTGCGCGACGCTTTCGGGATCGCAGCCACGCCGTCCTGGTCGAGCAGCCATTTCAACGCCACCTGCGCCGCGCTGGCGCCATGCTTGCGGCCGATCGCCATCAGCGTCTCGTCAGACGCCACGCGCCCTTGCGCCAGCGGGCAATAGGCCATCAGCGGGATCGACCTTGCGCCGAGATACCGGCGCAGCGGCGTCTGATCCAGCATGACGTGATATTCGACCTGGTTGCAGGCGATCGGCGCCCCGATCTCCTCGACCACGGTCTTCAGCAGCGCGAGGTTGAAATTGGCGACCCCGATGGCGCGGGTGCGGCCCTCTTGCTTCAGCTTCACTAGCGTCTCGAAAATCGCCGGCAGGTTCATGTTTCTCGACGGCCAATGCACCAGATAGAGATCGACGCGATCGAGCCGGAGCTTGTTCAGGCTGGCGTCGAACGCCCGGCGGATCGCATCCGGCGCCAGGTTCTCGTGCCAGACCTTGGTGGTGACGTGCAGATCGCCGCGCGCGAGGCCGGAAGCGGCAATCGCGGCGCCGATCGCTTCCTCGTTGCCATACATCTCCGCGGTGTCGATATGCCGGTAGCCGAGACCGAGCGCGCTTTCGACCGCTGCGCGGCAGGCATCGCCCTGCAGGCGAAAGGTGCCGAGCCCGAGCCGCGGCAGGCTGATGCCCTGGGTTTGCAGAGGTTCCATGGATACTCCTGAGGCTCGAACCGCCGGACGAGCCAGCGGCGATGCGGCGTGAACGGGTTTTTGTTGAGGGGATCGGTCAGACGGCGTATCAGCTATAGTCTGCCCGCGGCGCCGGGCTCAAATCAAGATCGGGTTGGATGGACGATGGGCAAGGCATTGCGACAGTGGCTGGAGAGCCATGAACTGCCCGCGATCGTCGCCGGCGTGGTCGGCGTGCTGTTGGTGCTGTCGCTGCTGCTGGTGCTGGGCGGCTATCTGTGGGTGACGCGCTGAAGCGCCCGCGCTTGATCGCGCCGGCGCCCGGTCACTTCCAGTTGCAGATGCCGCCGGTCCTGCATGGCCAGGCCTGAATCCGCGTATCCGACGCCTGCGCATCGAGCGGATTGCCGTGCCGCCGCGCCAGCTTGGTGCGGGCGGCGCGGCGCGGCTCCTCCGTGCGCTGATGCGCAATGCGAGCCTTGGTCGGTGTGGCGCGGTCGGCCCGTGCCTCGATCCGAACCGGCGCGAAGCGGGCGTCGGGCCCCAGCCGCTTCGGCGACAGCGCCGCCCTGGAAAGGTCGAGACCGAGGAACTCGTCCGGACGATACTCGTCCGCGATCGAAGCGCCACTCCATGCCAGCAGCATGATGCAGCTCAAGGCAGCCAGGCCGTTCCGGCAGACATTCTTGGCGACCATCGCAGGCTTCCTGAAACACTCGAAGAGGAACGCCCATCATCTAGGAAGCAGAACCCGAAATGCCAGCCGATCCTGCCGGCAAGGTTAGCGCGGCGGGTGCTGCGAGCTGCCCCGCCCCATCATGGCTTGGCTTTCCTGTGGGCATCGCCCCGGAAGCGCCCCCTCAGAATAGATATCCTATCTATCACTTGTTGACAGTTTAACATCATTAATTATCATGTACCAATGATGTTTGATATCCGCCGGGGACCCGCCAGTGAGGCAAACGCATGATCACGGCAGCTCAGTTGCGGGCGGCCCGGGTGCTTCTCGGCATCGATCAGCGCCAGCTCGCGGAGCTGTCCGGACTTTCGGTGCCCACCATTCAACGCATGGAGGCAAGTGAAACGATGGTTCGGGGCAACGTCGATTCACTGGTCAAGCTGATCGCCGCATTCGACGCCGCCGGGATCGAGATGATCGACGAAGGAGCCGTCAGTCATTCGCAGGGGCGCGGGGTGCGGCTGAGAGCCCTTTCAGGTTCGGCCAAGCCGCTTCCGGGCGCTCGATCGGACAACAAATGATTGCTGCGCTCGCTGTCTCTGCCGTCGTCCTGCAAATGTCCTGCGTCGCTGGGTTGCTCGGGCTCGCGATTGTCGCGATCGCATTGAGCCGCAGCAAGAGCGCCACCACGGTGATCTACGGCGCGACGTTGGCAATCTGCCTGGCCGCCTTGGCCGGGTCCCTCATTTGGCTGCTTGGCGGCGCGGCCAAAGCCACCGAACTGATCCTGCCGATCGGATTGCCGTGGCTCGGCGCCCATTTTCGCCTCGACGCCCTGGCTGCGTTCTTCCTGATCGTCGTCAACCTGGGCGGCGCGGCGGCAAGCCTCTACGGGCTCGGCTACGGCCACCACGAACCTACGCCGTATCGCGTGCTGCCGTTCTTCCCCGCCTTCCTGGCCGGCATGAACCTCGTGGTGCTGGCGGACGATGCCTTCTCCTATCTCCTGTGCTGGGAATTCATGTCGCTCGCATCCTGGGCGCTGGTGATGGCGCACCACCGCGAAGCCGGCAACGCCAAGGCGGGCTACGTCTATCTGGTGATGGCGAGCTTCGGCACGCTGGCGCTGCTGCTGGCGTTCGGCCTGCTGGCCGGAGCGGCCGGAGATTACGGCTTTGCCGCCATTCGCAATGCGCCGCATACGCCGTATGTGGCCGCATTGGTGTTGATCCTGATGCTGCTCGGGGCCGGTTCGAAGGCCGGCCTCGTGCCGCTGCATGTCTGGCTGCCGCTCGCGCATCCGGCGGCTCCGAGCCACGTTTCGGCGCTGATGAGCGGCGTCATGACCAAGGTCGCGATCTACGGTTTCATTCGCGTCGTCTTCGATCTCCTGGGACAGCCGAGCTGGCCGGCGAGCGTGATCGTGCTTTTCCTCGGCAGCATCACCGCCGTCATGGGCATTCTGTACGCAATGATGGAGAAGGACCTGAAGCGCCTGTTGGCCTACAGCACGATCGAAAACGTCGGCATCATCTTCGTCAGCCTCGGCCTGGCGCTGGCGTTTCAGGCCAACGGCCTGAAGCTGGCGGCCGCGCTCGCCTTCACGGCCGCGCTGTTTCATGTGCTCAACCACTCGTTCTTCAAGAGCCTGCTGTTCTTCGGAGCCGGCGCCGTCCTGATGTCGACCGGCGAGCGCGACATGGACAAGTTGGGCGGCCTGATCCACCGGATGCCGTTCACCAGCTTCGTCGTGCTGGTGGGCTGCGTCGCGATCTCGGCGCTGCCGCCGTTCAACGGCTTCGTTTCGGAATGGCTGATGTTCCAGGCCGTGCTGCAGAGTCCGGAACTGCCGCAATGGGCCTTGAAGATCATGGTGCCAGCGGTCGGCGCCATGCTGGCGCTGGCCGCGGCATTGGCGGCCGCCTGCTTCGTCAAGGCATTCGGCGTGACCTTTCTCGGACGGCCGCGCAGCCCGGCGGCGGAAACCGCCGGCGAAGTCGACCGCTACTCGCTTTCGGCGATGTTCATCCTCGCCGCGCTCTGCCTATTGGCCGGCATCCTGCCGGGGCCGGTGATGGACGCGCTGTCGCCGGTCGCGGTCGAGATCCTCGGCGGCCGCCTGCCGGTGCAGGCCCATGTGCCGTGGCTTACGATCGTGCCGATCAGCGAAAGCCGCGGCTCCTATAATGGATTGCTGGTGATGGTGTTCATCACGATATCCGCTTCGCTCGCGGTCTATTTCATTCACCGCTTCGCTTCGCATGCGCTGCGGCGGGGACCGGCCTGGGGCTGCGGCTTCACCGATCCGACGCCCCTGGCGCAGTATTCGGGCGCGAGCTTCGCGCAGCCGATCCGCCGGGTGTTCGGCACCATGGTGTTCCACGCCCGCGACCATGTCGACATGCCCGCCCCCGGCGATACCCGGCCGGCGCGGCTTCGGATCGAACTGCACGACCTGGTCTGGGAGGGAATGTACCAGCCGCTCGCAGGCGCGGTCGGCTTCGCCGCCGACCGGCTCAACCGGCTGCAGTTCCTGACCATCCGCCGTTATCTCAGTCTCGTCTTTGCCACCCTCGTCACGCTGCTCCTGGTGCTCGCGATATGGTCGTGATCTCGGACATCCTCGTTCAGGGCATCCAGATGCTGCTGGTGCTGCTGCTGGCGCCGCTGCTGACCGGCTTCGTGCGCAAGATCAAGGCCCGGATGGTGCGCCGCCAGGGACCTTCGGTGTTTCAGCCCTATCGCGACCTGCTGCGCCTTTTGCGCAAGGAAGTGGTGCTGGCCGACAACGCCTCGTGGCTGTTCCGCGTCACGCCCTACGTGACCTTTGCGGCGATCTGGGTCGCCGCCGCGCTGGTGCCGACCTTCGCCACCGGCCTGTTGTTCAACTGGACCGCCGACCTGATCGCCATCGTTGCGCTGCTCGGAAGCGCCCGCTTCTTCCTGGCGCTGGCCGGCATGGACGTCGGCACCAGTTTCGGCGGCATCGGCTCTAGCCGCGAGGTCATGATCGCCGCACTGGCGGAGCCGGCGATGCTGCTGATCTTCTTCTGCATGGCGCTGGTCGCGGGCTCCACCCAGCTTTCCACGGTCGCCAATTTCATGGGCTCGTCCGGCGTCGGCTTGCGGGTGTCGCTGGGAATGGCGGTGATCGCGCTGATCATGGTGGCGCTGGCCGAGAACGCGCGAATCCCGGTCGACAACCCGGCCACGCATCTGGAACTCACCATGGTGCATGAAGCGATGGTGCTCGAATATTCGGGACGCCATCTCGCCATGATCGAATTCGGCGCGTTCCTCAAGCTCCTGCTCTATATCTCGCTGATCGCCTGCGTATTCTTTCCCTGGAAGATCGCGCTGTTCGGCACCGGACCGCTGGCCTACGCGGTCGGCGCCGGCGTCTACATCGTCAAACTGGCGGTGGCCGGCTTCCTGCTCGCGCTGTTCGAGACCGCCACGGCGAAGATGCGGGTGTTCCGCGTTCCGCAGTTTCTCGGCGCGGCCCTCATGCTGGGCCTGCTCGGTACCCTCCTGCTGTTCGTGTCGAGGAGCCTTTGATGCACAACCTCGCCTTCGACATCTCGCATACGCTGGCCGGCGGACTCGTCCTGATCAGCTTCATGATGCTGTACCAGGACCGGCTCTATTCGCTGCTCAACGTCTTTGCGCTGCATGCCGTGGTGCTCGCGCTCTCCGTCGCCTGGCAGGCCTATGTCCAGGACGCGCCGCATCTCTACGTCACCGCTGTCATCGCGCTGGTCTTCAAGGCGATCGTGATTCCGGTGGGACTGCACCGCATCGTCAAGCAGCTCGGCATTCATCGCGACATCGAGTCGGCGGTGGGCATCGGCCCGACCATGCTGGCCGGGATGGGACTGGTCGCGCTCTCCATGGTGCTGATGCTGCGGGTGACCTCCGAAGCCGACCCGCTGGCGCGCGAGGATCTCGCCTTTGCGCTGTCGGTGGTGCTGCTCGGATTGCTGGTCATGGTGACGCGCCGCAATGCCGTCAGTCAGGTCGTCGGATTCATGTCGCTGGAGAACGGACTGGTGCTGGCGGCGACCGGCGCCAAGGGCATGCCGCTGGTGGTCGAGATCAGCGTGGCCTTCTCGATCCTGATCGCTTTCATCGTCATCGGCATCTTCCTGTTCCGGATTCGCGAACGCTTCGATTCCGTTGACGTCTCCGCACTCGACGACTTCCGGGGCGAGCGGCGATGAGCGTGACTTCCTTCAATCCCGTGACGGCCGTGCTGCTGATTCCGATCGTCTCGGCGGCCCTGTTGGCCGTGTTGCCCGGCTACCGGCTGACGGCGCGCCTCAACGTGGTCGCCAGCCTCTCGACCTTTCTCTCGGCGCTGTCGCTGTTCGCGATCGACCGTCCGCACCCCGGGCCCTACGTACTGATCGATGACCTCAACATCGTCTTCATCGTGCTCAACACCTTCGTGGGTTTCACGACCAGCATCTTCAGCGCCAGCTACATCGGCCACGAACTGGAGACCGGCCGGCTGACCCCGGTATATCTGCGTTTCTACCACGCCATGTACCAGATCATGATGTTCGGCATGAACCTCGCCTTCGTGTCGAACAATATCGGCCTGATGTGGGTCGCGGTGGAAATCGCCACGCTGACGACGGTGCTGATGGTCGGCATCTATCGCACCCACGCCGCGCTGGAAGCGGCGTGGAAGTATTTCATCCTCGGCAGTGTCGGCATCGCGTTCGCGCTGTTCGGCACCATCCTGGTCTACATGGCGGCGCGCCCAGTGGTCGGCGAAGGCCAGGACGGCATGGTCTGGACGCTGCTGATCCAGCATGCTGCGACGTTCGACCCTGCCTTGCTCAACGTCGCCTTCGTGTTTCTGTTTCTCGGCTACGGCACCAAGGTCGGCCTCGCGCCGCTGCATGCCTGGCTGCCCGACGCGCATGCCGAAGGCCCGACCCCGATCTCGGCGGTGCTGTCGGGCCTGCTGCTGAACGTCGCACTCTATGCGCTGCTGCGCTTCAAGATATTGCTCGCCGCCAATCCGGCCGCGATCGCGCCCGGCCCGCTGATGGTGACGATGGGGCTGGTCTCGCTGATCTTCGCCGCCTTCATGCTCTACCGTCGGCGCGACATCAAACGCCTGTTCGCCTATTCCTCGATCGAGCACATGGGCATCATCGTGTTTGCGTTCGGCATGGGCGGCCCGCTCGCCAACTTCGCAGGGCTGCTGCACATGGTGATGCACAGCCTGACCAAGTCGGCGATCTTCTTCGCCGTCGGCCACATTTCACAGATCAAGGGCACCCAGCGGATATCCAGGATCCGCGGCCTGACGGTGACCCATCCGGCGCTCGGCTGGGGCCTCGTGGTGGGCGTCGCGGCGATCGCCGGATTGCCGCCGCTCGGCATCTTCATGAGCGAATTTCTCGTCGTGAGTTCCACTTTCGCGCGGCAGCCGCTGCTCGCGATCGCGCTGGTGTTCGGGATCCTGCTGGCCTTCGGCGCATTGATGCTGCGCCTGACCAGCGTCGCGTTCGGCGAACCCCGCGGCAGCACGGCGTCGGCCGAGGCCTCCTACGTGCCGATGTTCGCCCATCTCGCGCTGGTCTTGGGCGCGGGCATCTATCTTCCCGCGCCGCTCGTGGTCTGGTTCCAGCATGTCGCTCGCCTGCTAGGATAGTCCAAAGGGATCACAGCAAATGCCGTCACTGATCGATCTCATCCAGGAAGGCCGCAAGGTCGAGCAACACGGTCCGTGGCCGCGCGCCGTGGTGGATGCTTCGGTCTGGCGATTTGCAGCAGGGGAGCTGGCGCAGGGAAACTGGAGCCTGCTCGGCCTGTGGGGCGAACCCGCAACCATGCACATGGCGATCCTGGATGCGCGCACCGCCGACGTCGCCGTGGTCAGCCTGGATTGTCCCGATCGCACTTTTCCTTCGGTCGGCAGGCAGCACCCGCCGGCGCTTCGGCTGGAGCGCACCGTCAACGACCTGTTCGGACTGGCGGCGGAAGGCTTGCCGGATACCCGCCCCTGGCTCGATCACGTCAGGTGGGGCGTGCGGTTTCCCCTCGGCGACCGCCTCGATGCGTTGCCGAAGGCGACGCCCTATCGCTTCCTGCCGACGCAAGGCGACGGCCTGCACCAGATCGCGGTCGGTCCGGTGCATGCGGGAATCATCGAGCCCGGCCATTTCCGCTTCACGGCGAGCGGCGAGACCGTGGTCCGGCTCGAGCAGCGGCTCGGATACGTCCACAAGGGCATCGAGGGACTGATGACCGGCGCCGGTTACGAGCGGGCCGTCCAGCTCGCCGGGCGCGTCTCCGGCGACAGCACCGTCGCCTATTCCTACGCGTTCTCGCGAGCCGTCGAAGCTGCCCTGCAGATCACCGTGCCGGATCGCGCGGTGTGGCTGCGCGCGCTGCTCGCCGAACTCGAGCGGCTCGCCAACCATCTCGGCGACATCGGCGCCGTCTGCAACGATGCTTCTTTCACGCTGATGCACGCGCATTGCAGCGTGCTGCGCGAGAGCGTGCTGCGTGCATCCAATTCCGCGTTCGGTCATCGATTGCTGCGGGATATCATCGTGCCCGGCGGCGTGAGCCGCGACATCGACGAGCAAGGGCCGGAAACCATCCAGGCGACGCTCGACAACATTCGCCTGCGCTTCCCCGATTTGATCGAACTATACGACAACACCGCATCGCTGCAGGATCGCACCGTCGATACCGGCATGCTCAAACCGGCCATGGCCCAGCAATATGCCGCGGGGGGCTATGTCGGCCGCGCCGCCGGCCGGTCCTTCGACGCGCGCCGCACGCTTGCCTATGCGCCGTATGACAATCTGCGCTTCGAGGTGCCGGTCCTGAATGAGGGCGATGTCAACGCGCGGGTCTGGATCCGTATCCGCGAGGTCGAGCAGAGCCTTTCCCTGATCGACCAGATCCTGGAACGGCTCCCCGACGGACCGCTGGGGACTCATGCCGGCCATATCCGCGAGGCGCGGGAAGGCATGGCGATCGTCGAGGGATTCCGCGGCGACGTTCTGGTCTGGCTCCGCCTGCGGGATGGCCGGATCGAACGTTGCCACCTGCGCGACCCCAGCTGGTTTCAATGGCCGCTGCTCGAAGCCGTGATCGAGAACAACATCGTCGCGGACTTTCCGCTCTGCAACAAGTCGTTCAACTGCTCCTATTCGGGCCAGGATCTCTAGCGATGCGCAAGCTGCTGTTTGAAAGCCTGTTTCGCCGGCCGTTCACGGAAACGGCGCCGTCGCCGGACGATGCCGCGCTGAGCGAGCTTGCAGCCGCGGTCGGCGGCGCGGCGCGGCGGCGGCTCGGCCGCAGCCTCTCGATCCGCGAGGTCGACGCCGGGTCCTGCAACGGCTGCGAACTGGAAATCCACGCACTCAACAACGCCTATTACGACGTCGAACGCTTCGGCCTCCGCTTCGTAGCCTCGCCGCGCCATGCCGATGTCCTGATGGTGACCGGTCCCGTCACCAAGAACATGCGCGAGGCGCTGGAGCGCACCTATCATGCGACCCCCAATCCGAAATGGGTGGTGGCGGTCGGAGATTGCGCGCGCGATGGCGGCTGTTTCGCCGGCAGCTATGCGATCGTCGGCGGCGTCGCCGAAGTCATCCCGGTCGACTTGCACATACCGGGCTGCCCCCCCAATCCGATGGCCATGCTGCAAGGGCTGCTGGCGCTGCTCGAACGCGTGGATGCCGTTGCGTCCTGAAGATCATCTCGATGCCGTCGTCTGCGCTGGTCCCGCGCGAGCCCATCGCGGCACGCATCAATTCATCGGGCCCGCTCCAGGGCGCGCGCTGCGGACGCCTTGGGTTGCCGCACCGGCTCCTTTGCGACGTGTTCCCGGAGCCGGACGCCGCGGCCTCCGGCCATGCTCGGAACGCCCGGATTGATCAGCTCGATGCCTGCATTTTCGAGCGCCGAAACCAGCTTCATGAGGGAATCGACATTGGCGCGGATGACGCCGTCGCTGGCTTCCATGCGCTGGATCGTCGGCACCGAAAGGCCCGCCAGCTCGGCCGTCTGCCGCTGATCGATGCTCAGGAGCGCACGCGCGGCCCTGAGTTGATTGGCGGTGATCATGAAACCTCGCCCCGGTTGCGGCCGAATATATTCGTGCCATGCAAATTACGGCCTCACGCATCAATTTACAAGCGCAGTATATCAGCGAACCATCGCCGCCGCGGCCGGGGCCGCCATTGTATCGGTCGCCGGCCGGATTAGCGCTTCTGCATATTGCATTATAATAGATGTTTCATGCATATTATTTAATGTCTTAACTCGGACGGGGTTGTCGACAGTGCGGCTGTTGGGGCGCTACCAGGGAAGAAGCGGCGAGATCGAGATCGTCGAATGTTCGTGGGACGGCACCCGCATCTATTTCGAAGAAGGCGTGCGGCAGAGCCAGGCGACGCCCGACGGTGAGAGCGTATTCACCTATGTGAAGCTGATGGACGAGCTGTTGCATCGCTCGGCCAACATCCTCGTGCTTGGATGCGGCGGCGGCAACCTCGCCACCCGGCTGGTCCGCCGCGGCAAGACGCTGACCATCGTCGACAACAATCCGATCAGCTTCGTGATCGCGCACAAGTTCTTCGGGTTGCCCGACGACCTGAACTGCATGGTCTCCGATTTCCGCAGGTTCATCTATCAGGACGACACGCTCTACGACGGCATCGCCATCGACATCGGCGGCCCCGGTTTCCAGTTCAACGACGAGTTCGACGTCGAGACCTGCGAGGCGATCCGCGCGCGGCTGGCGCCGGGCGGCCGCATCGTCATGAACGTCCTGGTGAAGAACGACATCGATCCGCTGCCCGACCGGATTGCGGCGCGGCTCGCCGGCGACAGCTTGAAGGTATGGGTCGTCGACGAGCAGGGCATCGAAGACCGCAACGCGATCATCGCCTGCATCCCGGAACGGCAATTGAATGCGCGCCCGGCGCTCGCCGATGCGATGCGCAACAACTACAATGAGCAGTGGTCGATCCGCCGCGGCCGGCTGCGCAGCCGCGACCTCGCTTACGGATCGCGCAACGGCTGAGACGGCCGCATGGCTGCGGCCTGATTTTCCAGAGACTACATGCTTCGTCGGATGCGAACGCAGCAGCAACGTGCGCTGCCATGACGCGCTGCCACCCACACCCGCCGGGTGAGGCCCGCGCAAACCGATATTGACATTGACGGCATATGGTTTTCACTGCCGCGCTGGATTTGACCGGCTTGCAGTCGGCCGCCGTCCGGATAGCGTCCAATAACGAACAACAAGACTCCTCGCCACGCCCTCCCCCTGACGATTTAACGGAGCAACGAGATGACCCTGATGCAGGTCGGGTTGGACGACAAGTACCGGCTCGAGGCCAAGCGGATCTACCTTTCCGGAACCCAGGCGCTGGTGCGGCTGCCGATGCTGCAGCGCGAACGCGACCGCATCCAGGGGCTCAACACCGCCGGATTCATCTCCGGTTATCGCGGCTCGCCGCTCGGCATGTACGACAACGCGTTGTGGCGCGCCAAACCGTTCCTGCAGTCGCACGATATCGCTTTTGTCCCCGGACTGAACGAGGACCTTGCGGCAACCGCGGTCTGGGGCAGCCAGCAGGTAGGACTGTTTCCCGGCGCCAAGGTCGATGGCGTGTTCGGGATCTGGTACGGCAAGGGGCCCGGCGTGGATCGCTCGGCCGACGCGCTGAAGCACGCCAATTCGGCGGGCTCGGCGCGGCATGGCGGGGTTCTGGCGCTGGCCGGCGACGATCATGGCTGCCAATCCTCCACGCTCGCGCACCAGAGCGAACAGATCTTTGCCGCAGCCCTGATGCCGATCCTCAATCCGGCGACGCTGCAGGACTACCTCGATCTCGGAACCTACGGCTTTGCGCTTTCCCGCTTCTCCGGCTGCTGGGTCGGCTTCAAGGCGATCTCGGAAACCGTCGAGAGTTCGGCCTCGATCTACAGCGATCCATCCCGCATTCAGGTGGTGCTGCCGACGGACTTCGAGATGCCGCCGGGCGGACTGAACATCCGATGGCCCGATCCTCCGCTCGAAGCGGAGCGGCGGCTGCACGGTGCGAAAATGGCGGCCGTCGCAGCCTTTGCGCGCGCCAACCAGCTCGACCGCGTCGTGCTCGACAGCAAGCCGGCGCGGCTCGGCATCATCGCCACCGGCAAGGCCTACCTGGATCTGCGGCAGGCGATGGCCGACCTCGGTATCAGCGAGCGCGACGCCCAGGAACTGGGGTTGCGCATCTACAAGGTCGCGATGACCTGGCCGCTCGAAGAGAACGGCGCGAAAGGCTTTGCCGAAGGCCTGCAGGATGTGCTGGTGGTCGAGGAAAAGCGCGGCTTCATCGAAGATCAGCTGGTGCGAATTCTCTACAACATGGACGCATCGAGGCGACCATCGGTGGTCGGCAAGCGCGACGAATCCGGCGCGGTGCTGCTGCCGAGCGAGGGCGAGCTGACGCCGACCATGGTCGCAGCAGCCCTGGTTTCGCGCCTGCGCCGCCTCGGTCACCAAAGTCCGGCTCTGGAACAGCGGCTGGCGCGGCTCGAAGCATTCGAACACCCGGCGACGGTGCGCGCGCCGCTGGCGCTGCAGCGGACGCCTTATTTCTGTTCGGGTTGCCCGCACAACACCTCCACCAAGGTACCGGAGGGCAGCCGCGCGATGGCCGGCATCGGTTGTCACGGCATGGCGCTGTCGATTCCGAGCCGCCGCACCGCGACCATCTCGCATATGGGCGCCGAGGGCGTGAACTGGATCGGCCAGGCGCCGTTCACCTCGGAGCCGCACATCTTCCAGAATCTCGGCGACGGCACCTACACCCATTCGGGCCTGCTGGCGCTGCGAGCGGCTTCGGCCTCGGGCGTCAGCATCACCTACAAGATCCTCTACAACGACGCCGTCGCCATGACCGGCGGCCAGCCCGCCGAGGGCGGCCTGACCGTCTCGCAGATCGCCCACCAGGTGTGGGCCGAAGGCGCCAAGCGCGTCGCGGTCGTCTCGGACGATCCGGCGAAATACCCGAGCAAGGATTACTTCCCGCAAGGCGCCACGGTGCACCACCGCCGCGAGCTCGATCAGGTTCAGCGCGAGCTGCGCGAGGTCAAGGGTCTCACCGTTATGATCTACGACCAGACCTGCGCTGCCGAGAAGCGCCGCCGCCGCAAGCGCGGCCTTTATCCGGATCCGCCGAAGCGGGTCTTCATCAACGATCTCGTCTGCGAGGGCTGCGGCGATTGCTCGCAGACCTCCAATTGCGTGTCGGTGCAGCCGCTCGACACCGAATTCGGGCGCAAGCGGCAGATCGACCAGTCGAACTGCAACAAGGACTATTCCTGTGTCGAGGGATTTTGTCCGAGCTTCGTCACCGTCCATGGCGGCACGCTGAAGAAGGCGGAAACCTCCGCGGTCGATTCAGGCCAGCTGTTCGCCGACCTTCCGCTGCCGCCGCGGCGCGAACTGGACGGGCCATACAACATCCTCGTCACCGGCATCGGCGGCACCGGGGTCATCACCATCGGCGCACTTCTGGGCATGGCCGCCCATCTCGACGGCCGCGGCTGTTCGGCGCTGGACTTCACCGGGCTATCGCAAAAGAACGGCGCCGTGATGAGCCATGTCCGGATCGCACCGGCTCCCGAGGACATCGCCACGGTGCGGATCGCCTCTGGCGGCGCCGACCTCATTCTCGGCTGCGACATCGTGGTTTCCGCCAACGACACCGCGCTCAGCCGTGTCGAGCGCGGCGCGACCCGGGCCATCGTCAACGCCGACCTGCAGCCCACCGCAAGCTTCGTGATGAATCCCGATATCGATTTCGAGATGAATGCGATGCAGGGCGCGCTGCGCGAGGCCATCGGCGACAGGAATCTCGACATCCTCGACGCCACCGGCATTGCGTCGGCCCTGATGGGCGACAGCATCGCCACCAATTCGTTCCTGCTCGGCTATGCCTTCCAGAAGGGCACCATTCCGCTTTCGCTGGAAGCGATCCTGCGCGCCATCGAGATCAACGGCGCCGCAATCGAGATGAACAAGCAGGCGTTCTCCTGGGGCAGGCTGGCGGCGCACGATCTCGCACGCGTTCGCAGCGTCATCCAGTTCCGATCCCGCGCCGCGGCGCCGGCAACCCGGACGCTGGATGAAACGATCGCCTACCGGGCCAAGTTCCTGAGCGAGTACCAGGATCAGTCCTACGCCGACAGCTATCTCGCAGCGGTCGCCCGGGTTCGCACCGCCGAAACCAAGACCGCGCCCGGTTCCAGCGAACTCACCGAGGCGGTGGCGAAGAACCTGTTCAAGCTGATGGCCTACAAGGACGAATACGAGGTGGCGCGGCTCTACACCGACGGCTCCTTCGCCGCCAAGCTCGGCGAGAAATTCGACGGCGACGTCCGCCTCAAATTTTATCTCGCCCCACCCGTCTTCGCGCGCCGCGACAAGGCGACCGGCCATTTGCTGAAGAAGGAGTATGGCGGCTGGATGATGCACGCGTTCCGGCAGCTGGCGCGGCTCAAATTCCTGCGCGGCACGGCGTTCGATCCGTTCGGCTACACCGCCGAGCGGAAAACCGAACGCAGGCTGATCGACGACTACCTCGCGATGATCGAGCAACGCTCCGCAAATCTGAAGGACGAACAGATTCCGCTGCTGGCCAGACTGGCGCGGCTGCCGGAAACGATCCGCGGCTACGGCCACATCAAGGAACAGAGCATCGGCAAGGCGATGGCCGAGAAGGCGCGGCTGGAAGCGGAGCTGGAAAACAACTGTCTTGCTGTCGCCGCCGAATAGTCCCGCGGCGGGCGCGCAACGCCTGCGGCGCTGTGGGCGCGGCTAGCCTCCGGCTGACAACGCCGGTTCAGCCGCGGCGGCCAGAAAGCCGTTGAGGGCCTTCAGGACTTCCTCGGGCTTGTCGTGCTGCAGCCAGTGTGCCGCGCCTTCGATCCGCACCAGCTCGGCCTGCCGGAAATGTCCGAGTACCCCGGCGGCCGCGGGATCGGGCAGGAAGCTCTCGCTGCCCGAGACCAGCAGTGTCGGGCACGCGATGCGCGACCACAGCGCGATGTGGTCCTCCAGCGACAGCCGGTACGGCGCGCGGGCGCGCAGATAGGGATCGAACTTCCAGCAGTATCCGCCGTCGGCGTCCTGCTTCAGCGCATGGGTGGCCAGATGCATCGCCTGCTCGCGCGTCAGCCTGGCATTGCGCGCCTGGATTCGATCGGCGCCATCGGCCACCGAAGCGTAGCGATGCGCCTTTCGCTGCGCCGTCTTGTCGAGATCGGATACCCATTCGGCGATCCGCACGTCGATCGGCTTGACTTTTCTCGCCGGAAAATTGGTCACGCCGTCGAGCACGACCAGCCGCGACACTTGTTCCGGAAAGGCCCCGGCATAGGCCAAGCTGACCATGCCTCCCATCGAGTGGCCGACGATCGCGAATCTCTCCAACCCCTCGGACTTCACCAGGCATCTCAGGTCGTAGACGTGATCGGCCAGGCTGTAGCTGCTGCCCGTCGCCCACTCGGAATCGCCATGCCCGCGGAGATCGGGAGCGATGACATGGAACCTCGCCCTCAGCGCGCGGGCCAGATGATCCCAGCTGCGGGACTGATCGAGGCCGCCGTGAACCAGGATCAGCGGCGGCGCCGACGGGTTGCCCCAGTCGGTGTAGTGAAGCCGAAGTCCCTGGGATTGGTAATAGCGCGCTTGCGGAGCGTCAGGTGCTGTATCCATGGCGCCTACTTAAAGGCTGGCCCCGCGCAGGTCCAGTATTCCCGAAGCGGGCCCATGCGAGACAACGGAGCCCACGCGCATATTCCGGAAAACAACCGTCAGACTCCAGCCTGAACTTGCTCCAGGGCGAAGCGATAAAACTCGTCCATCCTGGCGGCGATCTGCTGTTCCGAAATCCCCCTTGGCGCCAGGTCTTTCGACACCTTGTGCAAGACGTCTTCGTCGCGCTGGTTTGCCAGATCCGCGGTGACCAGCTCACTGGCGTAGGTCCTGGCGGCATCGCCGGCGAGGCCGAGTTGTCCGGCAGCCCAATTGCCGAGCAGCTTGTTGCGCCTTGCCGTCGCCTTGAACCTGATCTCCTCGTCGTGGACGAATTTGTTCTCAAAGCCCTGCTCACGTTTGTCGAAGGTGGTCATGATCGTGGTCCTCGATTGTCTCCAGATCCATCATGCCTTCTCGCGGCTCCCTGCCCCCGTGGTCAGTTCAGAACGCCGTCGTCGTAGCCAGATTCGTATGGATAGACTTGTAATGGTCGAGCAGCGCGATCGCGCGATCGAGTTCATCGCCGGCCGACTTGCTCGCGAGCCCCTCCTGCATCTCCTCGATCGTCGCCTTGAATCCGGCCAGATCGAAGTCGTCGACCGTTACAGCGCTTTCCGCGAGGATGGTCAGTTCGCCTTGCGAAAATTCGGCGAGGCCTCCCAGCACGACGAAGCTGTCGCGGACGTTTCCGGCGATCGCCGTCACGATCCCCGGACGGAGCATGGCGACAACAGGTGCGTGGCCGGCAAGGACGCCGAAATCGCCCTCCACCCCGGGCAGGTCGACCTGATCGGCCTGGCCTGCGAACAACAGCCTTTCCGGCGATACAAGGCTCAGCTGGAAGGTTGCCACCGCGCGCTCCGCACAACTCAAGAAAAACTCTTATTGCTAGCAAGTGTTCAGCGTCGGGACGCCCGTCAAGGGCCAAAATACGCTGTTGCGCCGAATCGGCGGCGGCCGCGCTTGCGAGATGGACTATCTGCGGCGCCGGGCCGGTGGCGGCGGCGGCAGTCCGAGGTCGCGCTGCCAGATCGTCCCGTTATCGAACTGGATCAGCATGCCATCAGGCGAATAGACCGCGCCCTGGTTCTGGTTCTCGACCCAGATCCGGGTCGCCGGCGCAAACCAGTCGGGCCAGGCACGGGAAGGCTCGCCCGCCTCATTCAACAGATTCAGTTGGGGGCCGTTTTGGGTGATGAAGGCCTGATAGCCAACGAGGCCTTGCCGGCACATCTGGACGCATTTGTAGGTGCCGGTCAGATTGATCGATTGCGCCGACGCTCCGGTTGCGGCGACAGCGGCCAGCAAGCCAAATGCCAATGAAACCATTCTCATGAACATCACTCCACTGTTGGTCTCCATTTTCCTAGTAGCCGCCCCTCCGCCGCCCGCTGTTGATCTGCGTCAAGCCAACCCGCCCCGGCACAAACCGGGCAACGCGATACTTGATCTGGGTCAGGCCGGCGCAGCCGCACCCCGATACAAAAATGTCATGAGCGCATCGTCCTTTCAGCAGGAAGGCTACGACGAATTCCGCTGGACCATCGCGACCGTGGCGGCGCTGACCTGCTGCGCCGTTCTGCTCGCTGCGGCTATCGTGGTGACGGCCACCGGCGACCGCTTCGAGTACAGACCGGCGGCGTCCGAGCTTTCGCGCTATGACGACGAACTCGTCCGATCCTTCGAAGCGCTGCAGGCCACTGAGGCTGCAAGGCAAAATCTTCCGCCGCACAGCACGGAGAGCCCTCAAGCCTCCGGCGCCGCTGCTTCCGAAACAAACGCGAAGCCCGATCCCTCCGGCACCGGCAACCGCAAGGCGGCTGACGCGCCCAAACGGCGGCGGATCGCAGGTCGTCTCAAGAGCCCCTGGTGCACGGGCGTGCTGCGCTACCAGCCGTTCCGCAGTTGCCGCCCCCGGCCCAGATGAGCGCGCCGTGTACATGGCGAGAACTGTTGATGCCGCTCGAGCAATCCGGCCTAGCGAACTCCGAGCAGCGAGCGGCGATAGCCGTTGCTGCGCACTTCCTCCAGGCACGCGAAGCTGCCGTTGCTGCCCTGCCCATAGCGCTTCTGGCGCCTTGCATAGTAGACGCCTTTTCGGAAATCGAGCCACACCACGGTGTCGGCGGGACAATGCCGTTGTGCCTGCGCCTCGTAACGAAACGGCGTCAGCGGCGTGGCGAAAGCCCCATTCGCGCCGCCTGCAACCATCAACAGCGTCAGCAGTCCGGCCGCGCGCTTGAGAGAATTCCGCATCGAGAACACCGCTTAAACCCATCGTGAACCGCCGGTGAGGTTGAGGGGTCAGCTCAACCGCGACTTCAATCCTCGGCGGAAGGCTCACTGTCATCCAATCTCTGCATGTTTTCCAGTATCTTGAGCAGGTAGTGGAGCGCATGCGCAATGTCGTTGATGGAAAAATCCAAAAGTACCTGTTCGTAGTACCCGCGGATTTTCGGCTGAGCCTGAATTTGCCACACGCGACGCCCCGATGCGGTCATCGTCACCATTCTGGAGCGCCGATCACGCGAAGCGGTGGCGACTGAGATATGACCGTCCCGCTCCATGCGGCTGATCAGCCCGGCCAGGCTCTGCCGGGTCACCATGAGGTACTTCGCAAGATCACCGATACTTATGCCGCTTTGCGCACCTTCCCGCGACAACGCCCCCAATACCGCCCATTGCTGCGTGGTGAGACCTTCCGCCTCGACCGCCCGGCTCCCCGTTTTATGCAACATATTGGCACATTGATAGAGGCGAAAGAACAGCCTGTTGGCCAATTCCAGCCGGGTAGCGAGCTCCCCTGACGCTTCCAACGTTGGCTTCCGGCTCTTTGCCATCGCGATTTTCGCTCTTGTGCCTGGATGCATACTATGACAATATATTGTCATATAACACGCCGGGATGCAAGGCATTCGGCCTGGACTTCGGCTCAGACCGAGAGCCCGGTACAAAAAACGGGAGGTGTCATGAAGCGTTTCGCCAGCAAGACCGTTATCGTCACGGGCGGAGGCGGCGGCATCGGCGGTGCGACTTGCCGCAGGTTCGCCCGTGAAGGCGCGCAGGTCGCCGTGTTCGATCTCAATCCTGAAGCGGCGGAAAAAGTGGCTTCGGCTATCCGGAAGGACGGCGGTGCCGCGGAAGCGTTCCGTTGCGACATCACGGAAAGAAAGAGCGTCGATGCTGCGGTCGCCGCCGCGGAATCCAGGTTTGCGCCAATCGACATATTGGTCAACAACGCCGGCTGGGACATCTTTTGTCCTTTCGCCAGGACCGAACCGGCGCAATGGGACAAGCTCATCGCGGTTAACCTGACCGGCGCGTTGCATATGCACCACGCGGTGCTGCCCGGCATGACCGCGCGCAAGTCCGGCCGCATCGTCAACATCTCGTCGGACGCGGCGCGCGTCGGCTCGTCCGGCGAGGCCGTTTATGCCGCCTGCAAGGGCGGCCTCGTGGCGTTCTCGAAGACGATCGCTCGCGAGCACGCCCGTCACGGCATCACCGTGAACGTCGTCTGTCCGGGACCAACCGACACTGCGCTGTTTGCCGATTACAAGGAGGGTGCCGGCAACCCGGAAAAACTGGTGGAAGCGTTCAAGCGGTCGATCCCCCTCGGGCGCATCGGCCAGCCCGAGGACCTGCCTGGCGCCATCCTGTTCTTCGCGAGCGACGATGCCGCCTATGTGACCGGCCAGGTGCTGAGCGTATCCGGCGGCCTGACGATGAACGGCTGATCGAGATTCAGGGAGGAAAAGATGGAATTCGAGGATCTGATTTACGAAATTCGCAACGGCGTGGCCTGGATCATCATCAACCGGCCGGACAAGATGAACGCCTTTCGCGGCAAGACCTGCGACGAGCTGATCAAGGCGCTGTACAAGGCCGGCTACGACAAGAGCGTCGGCGCGATCGTTCTCGCCGGCGCAGGCGATCGGGCCTTTTGCACGGGCGGCGACCAGTCGGCCCATGACGGCAACTATGACGGCCGAGGCACGATCGGCCTTCCGATGGAAGAGCTGCATACGGCAATACGTGACGTGCCGAAGGTGGTGATCGCACGCGTGCAGGGTTATGCGATCGGCGGCGGCAACGTGCTGTGCACGATATGCGACCTGACAATCTGTTCGGAGAAGGCCACCTTTGGCCAGGTCGGCCCCAAGATGGGCTCGGTGGATCCCGGCTACGGTACGGCGTTTCTGGCCCGGGTCGTCGGCGAAAAGAAGGCTCGCGAGATGTGGTATATGTGCCGCCGCTACTCCGGGCAGGAGGCAGTCGCCATGGGGCTGGCCAACGCCTGCGTGCCGCACCACCAACTCGACGCGGAAGTGCAGAAGTGGGGCGAGGAATTGTGCGAGCGCAGCCCGACAGCGATCGCGATCGCCAAGCGCAGCTTCAACATGGATACCGCCCACCAGGCCGGCATCGCCGGCATGGGCCTGTACGCGCTCAAGCTCTATTACGACACCGAGGAATCCCGCGAAGGCGTCAAGGCGCTGCAGGAGAAGCGCAAACCCGATTTCCGCAAGTTCTCCAAGTAACGAACCGCATGCAAGACCGCCGTTCAGGCGGCCCGGCAGTGACAGGTCTCATATGTCAAGGAGGCGAGCAGGTGAACCCGTATCTCGACGAAGATCTGGTCGCGCTCGGCGATCAGGTCAGGCGGTTCGCGGCCGACCGCATTGCTCCAGGCTTCCAGGAACGCGACAGGACGCGCCTCCTCGATCGCGGGCTGATGAAAGCGATGGGCGAAATGGGATTCATCGCCCCGGAGCTGCCGGAGCGATTCGGTGGCCTGGGGACGGGCTGCCTTGCGGCCGGAGTGATCCACGAAGAGGTCGCACGCGCCGACCTCAGCATTTCCTACATCAATCTGCTGGCCTCGCTGAACGGTCAGATCCTGTCGCATCACGGCCGGCCGGACGTTGCCAAACCCTGGCTGGCGCGTCTGATCAGCGGCGAGGCGCTTCTGGCCCTCGCGCTGACCGAACCGCGTGGCGGGTCCGACGCAGCCAATCTGCGCCTGCAGGTCGAACGTATCGGCGATGAATACGTCGTCAATGGCGAAAAGACATCGATTTCTGCTGCCGATCAGGCGGATGCGGCGGTGGTGTTCGGTCGTACCGGTCCACCGGAATCCGGCGCCCATGGCGTTACGGCACTGCTCATCCCGATGGATCTGCCGGGCATCACGCGGAGCCGCTTCGATTGTCATGGCCAACGCGCAATCGGACGCGGCTCCCTGTTTTTCGAAAACGTTCGCGTACCCGTTTCACATCGCCTCGGCGAGGAGAACAAGGGCTTCGTGCAGGTGATGCAGGGCTTCGATTTCTCGCGTGCCCTGATCGGACTGCAGGTTCTCGCCGTCGCACGCGTCGCACTGGAGGAGGCCTGGGCCTATGTCGTGGAGCGGCAGGCGTTCGGCCAACCATTGGCTGCCTTTCAGGGTGTGTCGCATCCACTCGCCGAACTCGATACGCAGCTCGAGGCGGCCCGCCTGCTTTGCCTGCAGACACTGTGGCTGAAAGACAAGGGAGCCCGGCATAGCGCGGAGGCGGCCATGTGCAAGTGGTGGGCGCCGAAGCTTGCCTATGATGTCGTTCATCAATGCCTGCTGATGTTCGGCCACGGCGGCTACGACCGGGGCCCGATGGAGCAGCGGCTACGCGACGTCCTCGGCTTCCAGATCGGCGACGGCACGGCCCAGATCATGAAGACCATCATCGCCCGTACGCGGGCCGGCCGGGCGGCGGTTCCCGCCTAGCAAAAGCACGTCGCGCGAGGCCAGGCGGGAACCCCGTTCGCCTGACCGCAAAGGGCAGAGCGCCGAGCGCGCGATGGCCGCCGGTAAGGTTGACAGGTTAGCTTAACCGGCGACTTCAATTGCGGCGCTACCGGTGCGCGCTATCGTGCACTGACCGGGAATTCTCCCGGCGCACGGCCGTCGAGCGATCCAGATCCGCATGACGGCTTGGTTAGCGGAAGGCATGATGCTCGCTGAACGCCGGGAGCGATTTCGAATATTGGGCCTGAGCCCAAAGCCCGCCTGGGCCGAGGTCTGGCATCTCTGGAACGTCGTCATGCCCCGGCGATCGATCACCGGACGCTTGCTGACCGGCCGGGTCTGGCGGCGCCATGATGGCCGGCGCTGGATCTACAAGAAATTTACCGAGCACGAGAGCTGAAACGCAAAGCGAAGCAGGCGCAGCCCAGCGAGACGGATCTGGCCGCCATCTATCGGCTCAGCTATGGCCGCCGCTTCGCGAGGTACCACCAATTGAATTGGGCTTGCCGCGCCGGGTCCGAGATCTGCACGTGACCGATCAGGTCATTATCGGCGGTGACGACGAAATCCGTGCGTCCGGTCTTGCCGTCTTCGAATTTCCAGTCGTAATAGCCGTGCCTGCCCTGGAGCTTGCCGACACTCTTCCAGACGGATTCGGGTTTGACGACGTCGCTCGGACTGCCCGCCTGGATGGTGCCGCCGTCACCCGCGGCGATGACCATGCGGCTGGCCGGCGCCGGCAGCTCTCCCGCCGTGCGGAATCGCTTCAGATTGTAGAGATCGTACATACCCACCAGACTTTGCGCGTTGACCGGCAATCCGGTAGGCGACTGCAATCCGAACTGCGCGAAAACGGCCTTGGCCTCGTCATCCCAGTATTCCGCCTCGATATGGGCGGCGGCCTTTTGCAGATCTTCCCGCGCTTTCGCGCGATCGCCTTTCTTGTCGTAACTCGCGCCACGCCGGAAATACGCCCAGTAATAGTCCGCCCGTTGCGCGATAGCTGACGTCATGGCGTCGATGGCTTCGTCGTACCGGCCAAGCAGATACAGGTTCCATCCCAGAAAATAGAAATATGACGGCCCCTGCTGGTCGGGATAGGCCGAACCGGCAGCCTTGATGTCATCGAGCGCCGCCGAAGGGTTACCCGACAGCCGAAAGGAATTGGCGCGCGTCAGGTAGTCCTCGTAACTCGCCTTGCCGCGCAGCTCCATGGCGCGCGTCGTATCGCTGATGGCTCGGGCATAATCGCGTTTTTCCTGAAACACGATACCGCGGTCATTGTAAGCCGCCGTAAACTTGGGATCGAGCCGGATCGCTTCGCTGAGGTCTGCCAGCGCGCGGTCGAAATCACCCTTGACGTACCAGCCGATTCCTCGCCTGTAGTGGGCCTTAGCACGATTGCCAGCCGGCTCCTTGCGATCGTCGATGACACGCGTGCAGCCAGCGATACGCCGATCCTGGTCCTTTGTCTGATTGCAGTCATCATAGTCGCGCTGGCTGGCCGCCCAGCCAGGACTTGCAAGAATAGATAGCGCCGTCGCGATGAAAGCTGCAATCAGTGACCGCATCGACTGGCTCCCCATTTATGCACGGGCATTTAACTCCCAGGCTGGGCTGAATTGCACTGATCCAGGTCAATTCGACACCGTGCGCGATGCGCATTGGCGGATTGATCCGCCGTCGTTCCGAAACAGCGGGAAGGTGCGCTAGATCAAGGCGCGAGCGAGGGATCAGGGACCAAATGCTCTTTTTATGCGTTGTGTCGCGCGTCGTGGAGGATCCATCCCATGTTGCCACACTCCCGAGGACGGAAAGCGCAGCCCGGATGAGCGACGATATCGCTGCGCACATCCGGGCTACTGCTGTGTAGCCGCTCTCCGCGAGCCGCCTACTTCTTGAACTTGGCCTGGATCGCGGCCAGGCCGGATTCGTAGACGCCGTTCAGGGCGTCCATCGCATCCTTCTCCTTACCTGAATCGGGCGTGTAGGCGCCGGTCCAGGTCACGACGGAAACGCCGTCCCCCTTGGCGGTGACCTTGATGGTCGATTTGTAGTTCGTGACCGGCAACGGGCTCGATATGAAGGCGTAGGAGTAGCTGTACTCCCTGTCGTTGCGCGAGATCTGCGTCTCGACGAACGAGGCCTTGCCGTCCTTGGTGACGAGCGTCCGGGTTGGCGGAGATTTGCCGTCTTCGATGCACATGCCGACCGGCGGCAGCCAGTCCTTGATGGCGCAGAACGCGCCGATCACGGACCACACCGCCGAGGGCGCGCCGTTGACCTCGATGCTGCGGGTCAAGGTGGCAGCGGAGGCCGGCATCGCGCCAAAGCCAAGCGTGACGGCGCAAAGCGCCGCGGAACGGACCAATGCGGTGATGTTATTCTTCATGGAGGATCCTTTTGCATTTTGAGGACTGCAGGCATGCGGTTCGGCGATTGCCGACGGAACGCCGGTGCAACGGCAAAATGCATATCCTGCAGGCGAGCTCCTGCTCGCAATCCCGGTCGATTATCGATCCCCGCCACGGCCAGCCAGTTCAGGAAATGAATCGAGGCAGATACAGAAACTGAACTAGGAGCCCCGCCGGTTCGGCCGTAAGCTCCCCGTCTCGCCTGTCACGGAGGAAAGCATGACCATAGGCAGCTACAGGCAGTTCTGCCCGGTCGCGATGGCCGCAGAGATATTATGCACGCGCTGGACCGTGGTGCTGCTCCGTGAACTCATCGCCGGCTCGACGCGCTTCAACGAGTTGCGCCGCGGCGTGCCGCGGATGTCGCCTGCCCTGCTCTCGCAGCGATTGAAGGAGCTCGAAGCGGCCGGCATCGTCGCGCGTCAATCGTCGGGCTCGGAACGCGGCGTCTTCGAATATCAATTGACCGCAGCGGGCCGCGAACTCGGGCCCATCGTCGAGGCGTTCGGGGTCTGGGGCCAGCGCCGCATCGAATCGCATCTGTCGCTGCAGCATCTCGATGTCCAGCTCCTGATGTGGGACATGCGGCGGAACCTGAACACCACGCCGATGCCGGCAGAGCGTAGCGTGGTGCAGTTCACCTATCCCGAGCTGCCGGCGGCGCAGCGCTCATGGTGGCTGATCGTCGATCCCAGCGACAGCGTCGATCTCTGCTCGATCGATCCGGGCTTCGACGTCGATCTCTATGTGTCGGTCGATCTCAGAACCATGACGGCGATCTGGATGGGGCTCGACACCGTACGCGCCGCCGTTGCCAACCGCTGCATGATATTGACCGGCAACCGCAAGCTCGCCGCGGCGATGCAGAGCTGGCTCGGCCTCAGTCCCTTTGCGAAGGAACAGAAGCTGGCGAGCTGACGCGGGCGACACGGCCGGTTCAGTCTCTGTATTGGGCTGATTCACTTCCTGAACTGGCAGGCAGCGTCGCTCGTCTGGCAAGCCGAGGTCAGACCTCCCATTCCCGCGGAGGCTGACTTCGAGCCAGGAGAGACATGGCATGACGGCGTTTTTGATCGCAGACATCAAGGTGACCGACGACAAATGGGTGCCGGACTACGCGGCCTCGGTGCACGACCTCGTGCACAAGCACGGCGGCAAGTATCTGTCGCGCAGCGGCAACGTGAAGACACTGGAAGGCACGCCTCTCGATACGTCGCTGATCGCGATCATGGCGTTCCCGACGGCGAAAGCGGCGGAATCCTTCGTCACCGATCCCGCCTACGTCGGCTACGCCGCGGCGCGCCGGGACGGCAGCGAGAGCCGCTTCCAGCTGATCGACGATACCGATCTGGCCGGAACGATTCCGTATCTCGTCAAGGGCTGAACGACAGGTCGCGCCTGCGAAATGCAATGCCACCAATAGATCGCAGCGCCGGAACCCGGCGCTGCGATTGCGCGCTACAGCCGCCTGGAAAAGCAGGACTGTCTTCAGTCGTTGGCACCGTGGATGCTGTCGATGACGGCAGCCGTGACTTCCGCTGTCCTGGCCTTGCCGCCGAGGTCCGGTGTGTGAAAGCGCTTGTCGGCGGCGACACGCTCGATCGCCTGCATCAATCGCGCAGCGGCAGCTGGCTCGCCGAGATGTTCCAGCATCATCACCGCAGACCAGAACGTGCCGATCGGGTTGGCGATGCCCTTGCCGATGATGTCGAAGGCCGAGCCATGAATCGGCTCGAACATCGAGGGGTAAGTTCGTTCCGGATTGAGGTTCGCCGTCGGCGCGATCCCGAGCGACCCCGCGAGCGCGGCAGCAAGATCCGACAGGACATCGGCATGCAGGTTGGTCGCCACGACCGTATCAAGGGTTTCCGGCTTCATGACCATGCGCATGGTCATGGCATCGACCAGCATCTTGTCCCAGGCGACGTCACTGAACTCTGCCGCGATCTCGGCGGCGATCTCGTCCCACATCACCATCGCGTGGCGCTGGGCGTTGGATTTGGTAACTACCGTCAGCAGTTTGCGCGGCCGAGACTGCGCCAGCCTGAAAGCGAAGCGCATGATGCGCTCGACGCCGGCGCGCGTCAGGATCGACACGTCGGTCGCGACTTCGAGCGGCAAGCCCTTGTGTACGCGGCCACCCACGCCGGCATATTCGCCCTCGGAATTCTCGCGAACGATCACCCAGTCGAGCTCTTTGCCGTGGACATTGCGCAGCGGGCTGGTGATGCCGGGCAGGATTCGGGTCGGCCGGACATTGGCATATTGATCGAACGGCTGGCAGATCGCCAGCCGCAAACCCCATAGCGTGATGTGATCCGGCACGTCAGGCGCGCCGGCCGAGCCGAACAGGATGGCGTCATGCTTCCTGATCTGGTCGCGGCCGTTCTCCGGCATCATGATGCCGTGCTTCTTGTAGTAAGCGGACCCCCAGTCGAAATGGTCTACCCGAAACTTGAAATTGCCGTCGCGGCCGGCCAAAGCGTGCAAGACCTCCACCCCTGCGGCAACGACTTCGGTGCCGATCCCGTCGCCCGGGATGGCTGCTATGGCGTACGTCTTCACGGAAAGTCTCCGGATCGCGAATGATCGCTTGTCAGTTATTGGTGATCGGGCGGCTGTGGCGGGGAGCTCAATTCCCTTTCGCGCCTGAAGCCTTGATGACGGCCCCCCACCGCTGCACTTCGGCTGCGAGATGGGCCTTGAGCGCCGCCGGCGTCGCCAAATCCGCCTGGACCGGCTCGGTGCCGAGGTTCGCAAACCGCTCGATGACCTTGGCATCCCTGAGCGCCGCTTGAAGAGCAGCGACAAGCTTGTCGGAAACATCCTTCGGCAATCCCTTCGGGGCCCACATTGCGTGCCAAGCCGAGACCTCGAAGCCTTTGACGGCTCCCGCATCGAGCGGCGGCAGGTCGGGCACCGATGAGACCCTGGATTTGGTCGTGACGGCGAAGCCCTTGATCTTGCCGTCCTTGATCTGATTGGTGGTATTGGTCGTCTGGTCGCACATCAGATCGAACTGGTTACCCAGCAGGTCGTTCATTGCCGGCCCGGTGCCGCGATAGGGAATCCCGTTCATTTGCACACCAAGCTCTTTCATCAGCATCAGCATGCAAAGATGCGAGGCGGAGCCGACACCAGCATGCCCATAGGTGGCTTTGTCCTTGTTGGCGCGAATCCACTCCAGAAGCTCGGTCACGTTGCTGACCGGCAGCGTCGGTTTTGACACAAGGGTCATGGGCACGTCGGTAATGCGGCCGAGGTGATCGAAGTCGTTGACGACGTCGTATTTGAGAGATTCGTAGAGCGCGGGAGCGGTAGCGTGCGCGATGTGCCAGACGGCGATCGTGTATCCGTCAGCGGCCGACTTCGACACACGCGCCATGCCGAGTGTCCCGCCTGCTCCGCCGAGATTTTCGACAATGACCGTCTGACCAAGGGTTCTGCCCATCGATTCCCCAATGAGGCGGGCCACTGTGTCGGTCGGCCCTCCGGACGCGGCCGGAACGATGAGTGTGATCGGCTTGGTCGGAAAGGCGGTCTGCGCAGTGACGGCCTGCGACAGCAACGTTGACATGGCAGCGATGGCGCCGGAAAGCATCGCGCGACGACTGAACCGCATTGGTCACTCCCATCAAATTGGTTGGCTGATTCTGCTGCGTTCAGCGGTTCCGGGCAAGCTACGTCCTGATGTCGCGGCCCTGCAATTGGCGCGCGATTATACAAATATTTGATATAATCTACGGCAAGGAGGACCGGAGATGGAATTGCACCAGCTTCGCTGTTTCGTTGCCGCGGCCGAGGAACTTCATTTTGGACGCGCAGCCCAACGGCTCGAAATGCTGCCCTCCGCGCTTGGGCGGCACATCCGGCTGCTCGAAGACGATCTCGGCACCAGGCTCATGACACGCACCACCCGCAGCGTAGCGCTGACCGATGACGGCGCTGTCCTTCTCAGGGAAGCGCGCACCTTGCTGGCGCAGGCGGACAGCCTTGCGGTCAAATTCCGCGCGCGCGGCCGGAGGCAGGCCTCGACCATCCGCGTCGGCGCGATCGATAGCGCGGCTGCAGGACTTTTCCCGATGCTGCTTCACGATTTTCGCGAGCGGAGGCCGGATGTCACGGTGAAATTGACGGAGGACAAGACGATCCGCCTGCTGCCCCGGCTGATCTCCGGGCGGCTGGACCTCGCTCTGGTGCGCCCTCCGGACAAACCAGACAGCCGGCTTGAATTCCTGCTGCTCTTTCACGAGACGGCTGTAGTCGCCGTCTCCAGTCGTCACCCGCTCGCATCGAGAAAGCGGGTAACCATCACCGATCTCGCCGAGCAGCCGTTGATCGTGCCCGAGCGCCGTTCGCGTCCGCACAGTCACGACCTCACCATGAAGCTGTTTGCTCAAGCCGGACTGCATGCGCGCATCGCCCAGCTTGCCGATGAAAAGCAGACCATCGTCAATCTCGTCGCCGCCGAACTGGGCGTCGCCATCGTTCCAAGATGGACATCCCGAATGGCGGCGCGCGGTGTTCGATATATCCCGCTTGAGGCGTCCGATATGAACAGACTGCCGCTTGCGGCGGCCTGGACTCGCGGTACACGCGATCTCATCAGGGACGAAATGCTGGAGATGCTCAAGACTTCACTTTCGCGCTATGCGCAGGAGGCCTGAAGCACAAGAGCAGCCTGTCATCGGGCACGCCGAAGGCGAGACCTGATGGCGAGAGATAACGGGCTTGGGGTGGGTCTTTGGGCGTTGACCCGTGGCTAGCCTTGAAAGCGCTCGGGAAAGAGGGCAAAACGCCCGAAAATAACTGGTCGGAGTGGCAGGATTTGAACCTGCGACCCCTGCGTCCCGAACGCAGTGCTCTACCGGGCTGAGCCACACTCCGACAAGATGGGCGGCTTATAGCCTTGGGTTTCGTGCACCGCAAGAAGCCGATTTGAGGATAATCTTCCCTGTGAATGTAGCCCTGAAAACGCGGATTCTGCCCGCCGGCGAGGCCGCCGTGGCCGCGGCGGCATCCTGCCTCGCCGAGGGCGGCCTGGTCGCGTTCCCGACCGAGACCGTTTACGGCCTGGGCGCAGACGCCGCCAACCCCGCCGCCATTGCCCGGCTCTACCAGGCCAAGGGCCGGCCGGCGTTCAATCCGCTGATTGCGCATGTCGGCGATCTCGCCGCCGCCCGGCGGATTGCCCGTTTTGATGCGACGGCCACCTTGCTCGCCGAGGCGTTCTGGCCGGGGCCGCTGACGCTGGTGCTGCCCAAAGCCGCCGATTGCCCGGTCGCCGATCTCGCAACCGCCGGGCTCGAGACCGTCGCGATCCGGGTTCCCGCCCACCCGGTGGCGCTGGCCATCCTGCGCGCCTTCGGCGGGCCGGTGGTGGCGCCGTCGGCTAATCTGTCGGGCCATGTCTCGCCGACTACGGCAGCCCATGTGCAGGGCGACCTGACCGGGCGGATCGACCTGATCGTCGACGGCGGACCGGTCGCGGTCGGCGTCGAATCGACCATCGTCGGATGCATCGAGCAGCCGATGCTGCTGCGCCCGGGCGGCCTGCCCCGCGCCGAGATCGAGCGCGTGCTGGGCCGGGCGCTGGCGCAACCGCCCGCCGATCCCGACGCCGACAGCGGACAACCGCTGGCGCCGGGCATGCTGGCCTCGCATTACGCGCCGCGCACCAGGGTCAGGCTCAATGCCGATAGAGTCGAGCCCGGCGAAGCGCTGCTGGCGTTCGGCCCCGCCTCGGTGCCGGGCTCGGACGGGGCGGCCGCGATCATGAATCTGTCGCCTCGGAGCAATGTCGATGAGGCCGCCGCCAATCTTTTCGGTTATCTTCGTGCGCTCGACACCAAAGACGCCCGCGCCATCGCGGTGATGCCGATCCCGCATCACGGGCTCGGCGAAGCCATCAATGACCGGCTGCGCCGCGCCGCGGTGGGACGGGACTGAGGCAACGCGAGCAAACAACGAGCGACAAGAACAAGAGACAGAAATGAATATCGTCCAGCCTTCGACGCCGCCGCCGCTCTCGCCCGAACTGATCGCACAATTTCGTTCGATCGTCGGCGACAAATACGCGGTCACGGATCAGGCCGATATCGCGCCTTACGTCACCGAGGAGCGCGACCTGTTTCGCGGGCGGTCGCCGCTGGTGTTGCGGCCGGGCTCGACCGCGGAAGTCTCCGCCATCTGCAAGCTCGCCACCGAGCACCGGATCGCGCTGGTGCCGCAGGGCGGCAATACCGGCCTCGTCGGCGGCCAGACCCCGCACAACGGCGAGGTGGTGGTATCATTGCGGCGGATGGACAAGATCCGCGACATCGACACCGCGTCCAACACCATGACCTGCGAGGCCGGCGTGGTGCTGCAGATCGCGCAACAGCGCGCTTCCGAGGTCGACCGGCTGTTTCCTCTGTCGCTCGGCGCGGAAGGAAGCTGCACCATCGGCGGCAACCTCTCCACCAATGCCGGCGGGACCACGGCGCTGGCCTATGGCGTGGCGCGCGAAATGGCGCTCGGGCTGGAAGTTGTGCTGGCCGACGGCCGTATTCTGAACGGGCTGTCGAAGCTGAAAAAGGACAATACCGGCTACGACCTGCGCAACCTCTTCATCGGCGCCGAAGGCACGCTCGGCATCATCACCGCGGCGACCCTGAAACTGTTCCCGAAGCCGCGCGCGGTGGAGACCGCCTTCGTCGGCCTGAAATCGCCCGCCGACGCGCTGAAGCTGCTGTCGATCTCGCAGAACGAGGCTGCGGGCACGCTCACCAGTTTCGAACTGCTGGCCGACATCGCGGTCGGTTTCAGCGTCCGCCACGGCATCGATGTCCGCCATCCCCTCGCCGGCCGGCATCCCTGGTACGTGCTGATGGAGCTGTCGTCGCCGCGCGACGACGCCCGCGCCACGCTGGAAGCGATCCTGGCCAAGGGTTTCGACGACGGCATCGTCGACGACGCCGTCATCGCGGCCAGCCTCAGCCAGCGCTCAGGCTTCTGGAAGCTGCGCGACGAAATGTCGGCGGCGCAGAAGCCGGAAGGCGGCTCGATCAAGCACGATATTTCAGTGCCGGTCGCCGCCGTGCCCGCCTTCATCGCGGAAGCCAACGCCGCGGTGGTGAAACTGATTCCGGGCTCGCGGCCGGTGCCGTTCGGCCATCTCGGCGACGGCAATATCCATTACAATGTCAGCCAGCCTGTTGGCGGCGACACCGCCGACTTCATGGGCCGCTGGCACGAGGTCAACGCGGTCGTGTTCGACATCGTGCTGCGGATGGGCGGCTCGATCTCCGCCGAGCACGGCATCGGCGTGCTCAAGCGCGACGAACTGCCCGACGTCAAGGACAAGGTGGCGATCGAGCTGATGCGCGGCATCAAGGCGATGCTCGACCCGCTCGGCATCATGAACCCCGGCAAGGTGCTGTGAACGCGCCGCCGCCAAAACCGATCTCCGCACTCGCCATCGCGCCGGTCGAGGACGCCGATATCGCCGCGGTCATCGCGCTATGGCAACGCTGCAACCTGACGCGGCCATGGAACGATCCCGCCGCCGACATCGCGCTGGCGCGGCGCGGGCCGAACGCGACGGTGCTGGCCGGCCGCGTCGGCAACGCCATCATGGCGACCGCGATGGTCGGCCATGACGGCCATCGCGGCTGGGTCTATTACGTCGCCACCGACCCGGACCATCGCGGCAAGGGTTTTGGCCGCGCCATCATGAAGGCGGCCGAGGACTGGCTGCGCGAGACGGGCATCGCAAAACTGCAATTGATGGTCCGGCGCGAAAACGCCAGTGCGGGGGCATTCTACCAATCGATCGGCTACGCCGAGTCGCAGACGATCGTCTTCGCCAGATGGCTCGACGGCCGCGAGCCGACGCCGTAATCAGCAGGTACTGCCTGCCGGGCAATGCTCCTCATGGTGAGGAGGCGCGTCAGCGCCGTCTCGAACCATGGGCCTCATCCTTCGAGACGCGGCGAAGACGCCGCTCCTCAGGACGAGGAGAACCAGACAGGAATCGAGATGACCATTTCCGACCGCATCCGCGTCAAGAGCGTCCGCGTCCTTTCAGACAACCACTACACCCTGAAGACCACCACGTTCGAATTCCGCCGCGCCAACGGCGAATGGCAGACGCAGCATCGGGAAACCTACGACCGCGGCAATGGCGCGACGCTGTTGCCCTACAATCTGGCGCAGCGCACCGTGGTGCTCGTGCGGCAGTTTCGCTATCCGGCCTATGTCAACGGCTACGACGATCTCCTGATCGAGGCCGCCGCCGGCCTGCTCGACAACGAGTCGCCGGAAAACCGGATCCGCGCCGAGGCGGAAGAGGAGACCGGCTACCGGCTCGGCGACATCAACAAGGTGTTCGAAGCCTTCATGAGCCCCGGCTCGGTCACCGAAAAACTGCACTTCTTCGTCGCTGAGTATCAGCCGCACATGAAGATCGGCAGCGGCGGCGGCATCGCCGACGAAGGCGAGGACATCGAGGTGCTGGAGCTGCCGATCGATCAGGCGCTCGACATGATCGGCGACGGCCGCATTGCGGACGCCAAGACCATCATGCTGCTGCAGTATGCGGCGCTGAACATTTTTCGCTGAGGACGTTTAAACACGATGCGCATCGCTTTGATCCACGCCCTGAAGCATTCGATTGTGCCGATCGAGGCTTCGTTCGCCCGGCTATGGCCGGACGCAACTTTGATGAACCTGCTCGACGACAGCCTGTCGGCCGATCTCAAGCGTGACGGCCGCCTCACTGACGCGATGGCGGAACGTTTCCTGTCGCTCGGGCGCTATGCGGCCTCGACCGGCGCCGACGCGATCCTGTTCACCTGTTCGGCCTTCGGCCCCTGCATCGAAGCGGTGGCGCGCGCGCACGCGCCGATGCCGGTGCTCAAACCAAATGAAGCGATGATCGAGCAGGCCGTTGCGAAGGGCCGCAGGATCGGCCTGCTCTCGACCTTCGCGCCGACGCTGGTGTCGATGCCGCCGGAATTTCCGGCTTCCGTGGAGGTTGTGCCGAAGCTGGCGGAAGGCGCGCTCGCAGCACTGGATCGCGGCGACCGCGCCGGGCATGATCGCCTGGTCGTGGAAGCCTCACGCGATTTGCGGGGCTGCGACCTGATCGCGCTCGCGCAATACAGCATGGCGCCGGCGGCCGAACTGGTCGCCGCGGCGTCGGGACGGCCGGTCCTCACCACGCCGGACAGCGCCGTTGCGAAGCTAAAGGAGTTGCTCGGCGCAGGGACGGGGACCTGAATGCTGCGTCAAAACAGCGACCCCTGCCCGTCATCGGACGCCGCCGATGCCGGCTTGCGCGGGGCGGCTTTCTTCGCGGGCTTCGGCGCTTCCGCCGCCCGCTCCTCCGCGGTGATCGGCAGGATCAGTTGCGCGTCGTCATTGGCGACGCGGTTGACCCGCGTCGAAACCTCGTGCCAGACGAATTCGCCTTCTTGCGGCGCGACCAAGAGCGCCATCACGCCCTCCGCACTGTCGTCGCGGCAATCGAGCCAGCGCTCGAAATCGGCGGGCGCGATGGTCACCGGCACGCGGTGATGCAGCACCGCAAGATCGGCGCTCGCCGGCGCCGTGACGATCGCCACGGTGTCGAGCTCCTCGCCGTTGGGCCCGGTCCAGGTTTCCGCCAGCCCCGCCAGACCCATTGGTTGCCCGTCGCGGCGATGGATGAAGTGGGGCCGCTTGCGCGTCCCGGCCGCCTGCCATTCGTAATAGCCGTCGGCCGGGATCAGGCAGCGCCGGCGCCTGATGGCGTTCTTGAAGGCCGGTTTTTCCGCCGCGGTTTCCGAGCGCGCATTGATCAGCAGCGTGAATTTCCTGGGGTCCTTGACCCAGGACGGCAGCAGGCCCCAGCGCATCAGCCGGAAATGCCTGATACCGTTTTCGACGATCACGACAGGTATAGGTTGCGTCGGCGCGATATTATGCCTTGGCGGGAAATTTGGCTGCTCGAGGTAGCCGAAAATCTGCCGCACGGCGGCCGGCGGGGAAGTAATGACGAAGCGTCCACACATTCTCTGGCCCAGACAGGTATCCGTTCAGGTCCCTTTAACTCCAAACGTTAACACTGCAGCGGATGACCGCAACGGGCGCCCAAACCGCTAACCCCAACCGTACGGCGCCTGGCAAGGTTGGCGGCGGCGATGCCGCGCGTGCCGCGCAATTGCGGGCCGCCAACATCAACCCCCGTACCGGGCTCGCCACCGACTACCTCAATCACTTCAACGAAGCCGTGATGCTGCTCGAGATGATTCCGGACATGCCGGAATGCGCCGAGGATTTCCTCGGCTGGCAACCGCTGTCCTATGCCGAGCATTTCACGGCGTCGAATTTCAAGGCCCGCGACCTCGCGATTTCGGCCTATAATTCCGCCAATCCTGTCATCCGCGCCGAGTTCGACAATATCACCAGCGCCATGACCTCGATTCTGACCGCGGTGAGCGACGCCATGCGCGAGGCCAGGCAGGACAAGACCCGCGCCACGCTCGCCGAGCAGGCCACCGGCTGGGTCAAGCCGCTGGTGACGCTGGCCGGCGGCATCATCAATGGCGGCTCCGAGGCCGACGTCGACTACATCATGACGCACTGACCGCCGTGACGTCCCCGGTCCAGCCCTCGCATCCGCAGCTCGCCGTCAGCGCGGCGATCTTTCGCGACGGCAAGATCCTCCTGGTGCGGCGGGCAAAGTCCCCGGCCAAAGGCTACTATTCGCTGCCCGGCGGCCGGGTCGAATTCGGCGAGACGCTGCACGCGGCGCTGCATCGCGAGGTCGACGAGGAAACCGGGCTGAAAATCGAGATTGCCGGGCTCGCCGGATGGCGCGAGGTGGTGCCGGGAACCTCCGGCGGCGGCCATTATCTGATCATGTCGTTCGCCGCACGCTGGACCGCAGGCGAGCCGGTCCTGAACGACGAACACGACGATTTCAGGTGGCTGGCGCCGGATGCGCTCGGCGATCTCAAGGTCACCGGCGGCCTGGATGAGATCATCCGGTCGGCCAGAGCCCTGCTCGGGGCCTGAACCGGCCCTGCCGGCGCCTTGCTTCCAGCGCATTGAAAAGGCATATCGGGCGGGTTCTGGACCCCCAAAATGCTCAAGCACATTCTGGCCGCTTTCATCCTTGTCTCGGCGTGCATTTCCGGCCCTGCGCGGGCCCAGGATGCGGCTGCGCCGTTCGACGGCGACCTGCAGCGGCTGGCCGAGATCCTCGGCACCCTGCACTATCTCAGGGGCATTTGCGGCACCAATGAAGGTCCCAAATGGCGCAACGAGATGCAGGCGCTGATCGACGCCGAAACCCCCTCCGGCGACCGCCGCGCCCGCATGATCGCCGGCTTCAACCGCGGCTATAACGGCTTTCAGCAGACCTACCGGACTTGCACGCCGGCCGCCTCGATCGCGATCCGAAGATACATCGAGGAAGGCTCGAAGATCTCGCGGGACCTGACCGCCCGCTACGCCAACTGAGAGACGAAGAGCCCGAATATGGAACAATGGAATCATCTTGTTCCGGGGCGTTAACCTTTCCTAAAGAACTGGCCTAGGCGGCCGCGAAGCTCATGCTACACCTCGGCGCGTCAGATGCGTTCCGCCCTGGATCGCGCGCCAGTCCCGCCAGAGTCTCATGAGCCCTCCAGTGTCCTTCACAACCGCCCGCGACCCGCTGCCCGATCACGAACAGAAGCAGGCGGCGCTGAGCTACCTCAACGAGGCCTGGGCGGAGGCGCGTCATGACGGCGTCGATGGCGACTGCCTGGCGCAGGCCAGCCTGTTCGCAGCCTTCGCCGAACTGGTCGCGACCTATGGCGAGGACGCGGTGGCGAAATTCGTCGAGGGATTGCCGACCCGCGTCCGCAACGGCGAGTTTTCGACCCGGCTGGCGAAACAGTAGGCTTGCGCGGCTGTCATCACCCGGCTTGACCGATCCGCCCGGTATTCCAGAGTTCCCGCATTCTAGCCGCACCGCCGCGGCGTACTGGATCGCCCGCTTTCGCGGGCGACGACGACTGAAGTTGACGCCGCGCCGGGCCTCCGCTCGAGAGCATGAATGATCTACGCCCTCAACGTCTCCAGAAACCGCACCGGTTCGCCGGTCGACGGCGTCACCAGTTCACCCTGCCACATCACGCGGCGGCCCCTGACAAAGGTGCCGACCGGCCAGCCGGTGACGCGCACGCCGTGATACGGCGTCCAGCCGGCGCGCGAGGCCACCCAATCGTCGGTGATGGTTTCGCTGCGCTTGAGATCGACCACCGTGAAGTCGGCGTCGTAACCCGCCGCAATGCGGCCCTTGCACGCGATGTTGAACAGCCGCGCCGGGCCTGCGCTGGTGAGATCGACGAAGCGCTGTAGCGACAATCGCCCGGCGTTGACGTGATCGAGCATCAAGGGCACCAGCGTCTGCACCCCGGTCATGCCCGAGGGCGAAGCCGGATAGGTCTTGGCCTTTTCCTCGAGGGTGTGCGGGGCGTGATCGGAGCCGAGCACGTCGACGATGCCCTGCTCGATGCCGCGCCAGATCCCGGCCCGATGCTCGGCCGAGCGCACCGGCGGATTCATCTGCGCCCGGGTGCCGAGCCGCTCGTAGCATTCCGGCGCGGTCAAAGTGAGATGGTGCGGCGTCGCCTCGCAGGTGGCGACGTCCTTGTGGTCGCGCAGAAACTCGATCTCCTGCTTGGTGGAGATATGCAGCACGTGAATCCGCTTGCCCGTCTCATGGGCGAGCTGGACCAGCCGCTGGGTCGCCATCAGCGCCGCGGTCTCGTCGCGCCAGACCGGATGCGAGCGCGGATCGCCCTCGACGCGCAGTCCCTTGCGATCGTTGAGGCGGTACTCGTCTTCGGCATGAAAGGCGGCGCGGCGGCTGATCACCTGGAAAATCCGGCGCAGGCTTTCGTCATCCTCGACCAATAGCGCGCCGGTGGAAGAGCCGATGAACACCTTGACACCGGCGCAGCCGGGCGCGCGTTCCAGCTCCGGCAGATCCTGCACGTTTTCGCGGGTGCCGCCGATGAAGAACGCGAAATCGCAATGCATGCGGTGGCGGCCGCTCTTCACCTTTCCGGTGAAGGTCGCTTCGGTGATGGTCAGGGGATCGGTGTTCGGCATTTCGAACACCGCCGTCACGCCGCCCATCACAGCACTGCGCGAACCGGTTTCGAGATCTTCCTTGTGGGTCAGGCCCGGCTCGCGAAAATGCACCTGCGTGTCCATGACGCCGGGCAGGATGTGCAGGCCCTTGCAGTCGATCACCTCGGCGGCCGATGCCTGTCCAAGGGAACCGATTTCAGCGATACGGCCATTGGCGACGCCGATGTCGCGCACGCCCTCACCGTCCTGGTTGACCACGGTGCCGGATCTCAGAATCACATCAAAACTCTGACTCATCGTTCCTCGTAATAGGCTCAATCCTCATGCCGAGGAGGTCCGCAAGGGCCGTCTCGAAGCATGGGACGCGTTCAGTGCCAGTTACCATCCTTCGAAACGCGGGCTGCGCCCGCTCCTCACAGGATGAGGTCATCCCACGCCGGGCGCGGGCCTTGTCGTTCATGACTTGGCGGCTTACGTTCTGCAGCAACATGTCACAAGAGATTTTTGCATGAAAGCGGCGTTTCTCCCCGACCGGGGCGTGGTCAAGGTCAGCGGCGACGATGCGCGCAACTTTCTCAACGGCCTGGTCACCACCGATATGACGCTGCTCCGCCCCGGCCTCGGCCGGTTCGGGGCGCTGCTGACCCCGCAGGGCAAGATCACGGTAGATTTCCTGATCACCGAGGCGCCGGCAGGCCATGGCGGCGGCTTCCTGCTCGATTGCCCGCGCGTGCTGGCGCCGGGCCTCGCCGAAAAGCTCGGTTTCTACAAGCTGCGCGCCAAGGTGGCTGTCGAGAATCTGTCGGACAGTCTCGGGGTGCTCGCCGCCTGGAATGGCGAACCCGCCATGAATCCGGATCTTGCCTTCGCCGATCCGCGCAATGCCGCGCTCGGCTGGCGGGTTCTCGTTCCGCAGGAACTCGCGCAGAAGGTCGCCGACCTGATCGGCGCGGAACTGGTCGACAGCACCGCCTACGATGCACATCGCATCGCCTCCGGCGTTCCGCGCGGCGGTCTCGACTTCATGTACGGCGACGCGTTTCCGCACGAGACCAACATGGACCGCCTGCATGGCGTCGATTTCGACAAGGGCTGCTATGTCGGCCAGGAAGTGGTGTCGCGGATGCAACATCGCGGCTCCATACGCACCCGCATCGTGCGGATCGTTCTTGAAGGTCCGTCGCCGGAACCGGGCACGCCTGTCCTCGCCGGCGACAAGCCGGTCGGCGCCATCGGCTCGACGGCCGGGGCCAACGGTCTCGCCCTGATCCGGATCGATCGCGCCGCCGACGCGCTGGCCGCCGGAACGGCGCTGACCTCGGGCGGTCTTGCTCTCCGGCTCGCCGAGCCAGGCGATCTTTCGGCCGCACCGAAGCAGACCGTCGCATGAGCAAGTCGGCGCGCCTGCATGCCGATGGCCTGACGCGGTGCCCGTGGCCCGGCGAAGACCCGTTTTACATGGCCTATCACGATACCGAATGGGGCGTTCCGGAATATGACGACCGGGCGCTCTACGAAAAGCTCATCCTCGACGGCTTCCAGGCCGGGCTGTCGTGGATCACGATCCTGCGCAAGCGCGACAACTTCCGCAAAGCTTTCGACGATTTCCAGCCCGACAAGATCGCGCGTTACAATTCGAAAAAAGTCCACGCGCTGATGAACGACGCCGGCATCGTCCGCAACCGTGCCAAGATCGAGGGCGCGGTGAATAGCGCCAAATCCTATCTGAAGATCATGGAAGACGGGCCGGGCTTCTCGAAATTCCTGTGGGAATTCGTCGACGGCAGGCCGAAGGTCAACAACTTCAAGACCACCGCCAGCGTGCCGGCATCGACGCCGCTGTCGATCAAGATGTCCAAGGAGCTTGCCGCACGCGGATTCAAATTCGTCGGCCCGACCATCGTCTACGCGTTCATGCAGGCGACCGGCATGGTCAACGATCATCTGGTGACGTGCTTCTGCCACGATACCTGCGCCGGAAAGCACCGCGCGCCCCGCCTCAAAGTCAAATGACGGCAAAAAAAAACCCCGCTTCGGCAGTGCCCGCCCGGGTCTGGCAGCGGATGCTGTCGGGGCGGCGGCTCGACCTGCTGGACCCCTCGCCGCTCGATATCGAGATCGCCGATATCGCCCACGGCCTGGCGCGGGTCGCGCGCTGGAACGGACAGACCAGCGGCGCGCATATCTTTTCGGTGGCGCAGCACACCCTGCTGGTCGAAGCCGTGATGCGCGAGCGCACGCCGCGCGCCGACGTCAGGCTGCGCCTTGCGGCATTGCTGCATGACGCTCCGGAATATGTCATCGGCGACATGATCTCGCCGTTCAAGGCGGTGCTCGGCGGCGACTACAAGGCGGTGGAAAAACGGCTGTTGGCGGCCATCCATATCCGCTTCGGACTGCCGCCGGTGCTGCCGGATGAAATCACGCAGGCGATCAAGGCGGCCGACCGGGGCGCGGCCTATCTCGAGGCGACCGAGCTGGCGGGCTTTGCACAGGCCGAGGCGAAGCGACTGTTCGGCCGCGACCCCGGCCTGCCGCCTTCGACCGCGCAGGACTATCTGACGCCATGGACCGCAGCCAGGGCCGAGAAGCGGTTTCTGGAACGGTTCAAGACCTTGCACGCCTGAACATCGAGGCCTGAACCGGCTTTCACCCCCCCGGATGCGGGCCTATAATCGGCGCGAAAAGAAGGACCGCCATGATTCACGTCTGTTCGCTCGCTGCACTTCCCGACACTGTCAGGGCGACCGGCGCCAGCCATGTCCTGACCGTCATGGCCAATGTCGATCAGGTGCAGCGGCCGGAATCGGTGCTGCCGGCCAACCATCTGAAGGTGCAGATGGACGACATAACCGAGCACATGGATGGCTTCGTCGCGCCGTCGGATCAGCATATCGAGCAGGTCCTGAACTTCGTGCGCGGCTGGGACCGCAGTGCGCCGCTGGTGGTCCACTGCTATGCCGGCATCAGCCGCTCGACCGCGAGCGCCTTTGCCGCCGTCTGCCTGCTCAATCCGCATCGCGATGAGATTTCGATCGCCAGGCAGATCCGTGCGGCCTCCCCGATCGCATCGCCGAACCGGCTGATCGTCGGCCTGGCGGACAAGGCGCTGGGGCGTGAGGGCCGGATGCTGCGCGCGCTCGACGAAATGGGCCCGGGCAGCATGATGGTCGAAGGCCGGCCGTTCCGCATCGATCTCGAGTGATGCCCGTCAACGGCGCCCCATGAGCGAGAAGCTCCTGACGCCGATCGAGATCGGCCTGACCGCCGCCATCGTCGCGATCGAAGGCAACGAGCCGCTGATCCTGACCGCATCCTCGGGCGACGGCGACAAGCCCGCCGGGCTTCCGTTCGGCCCGTTCGACGCGGTGGCGCACCGCACCTTCGAGATCGGCCTGCGCGCCTGGGTGGAAGAACAGGCAGGCTTGCGGCTGGGTTATGTCGAGCAGCTCTATACGTTCGGCGACCGCGGCCGGCATACTCAGGCCGGCGACACCGACGCCCATGTCGCCTCGATCGGCTACCTCGCGCTCACCCGCGCCGCCGACAACGCCTCGCGCGCGCCGGGCGCGACCTTCGAACCCTGGTACCGGTTTTTTCCATGGGAGGACTGGCGGCAGGCGCAGCCCGACATCATCGAGCGCGCGATCGTCCCCCATCTCACGAACTGGGCCGCCGCGAGCGAGCAACCGGACGCCACCCGCGCCCTCAGCCGCAGGGATCGCGTCCGGCTGTATTTCGGCACCGAGGGCGCGCCTTGGGACGAGGAGCGCGTGCTCGACCGCTACGAGTTGCTCTACGAAGCCGGACTGGTCGAGGAGGCGCGGCGCGACGGCCGTCCCGCGGCGCTGGCGCGCAAACAGCTTCCCGTCCTCGGCGTGCCGATGCGCTTCGACCACCGCAGAATCCTGGCCACCGCGATCGCCCGGCTGCGCGCCAAGCTGAAATATCGCCCCGTGGTATTTGAACTTTTGCCGCCCGAGTTCACACTCACTGAACTGCAGCGGACCGTGGAAGCGATCTCGGGGCGGCATCTGCACAAGCAGAATTTCCGCCGGCTGGTGGAAGCCGGCGCTTTGGTCGAACCAACCGGCGTGATGTCGACACACACCGGTGGGCGGCCTGCCGCGCTGTTTCGCTTCCGCCGCGAGGTGCTGCAGGAACGGCCGGCGCCGGGCCTGCGGGTACGCGGAAGACGCTAGATCGTCTGACGGCGCCGAGACACTGAATATCTTGATGCGGTAAGCCCCGATCCCGGGCCGATCGCCTGGAGGCTTGATGTTGGAATTCTTCTCACTGGTGGTTGCCATCGTCGCGCTTATCATCGCACGCAAGACGTTCAACCAGACCGCCACCTTGCGTGCGCGGCTGGATGCGATCGAGGCCACCGCGCTGCAGGCGGGAGCGGCTCCGCCACCGCTCGCACCGCTCCAGGAAGTCGAGCAAGGTCTCGCCGCGTCGCCATCCGTTGCCGCCGAACAGCCGGCAACGGCCGGCGAGATGGAAACGGCCGCGCCGGACGCGGAAGCGCAAGATGCCGCGCCGACGGCCGCGACCGACGGCACGGCCACGCCGCCGCCGCTTCCGCAACCCCAGCCCGGCTTCGAGGAGCGGATCGGCACCCGCTGGGTGGTCTGGGTCGGCGGCCTGACGCTGGCGCTCGGCGGCTTCTTCATGGTGCGCTATTCGATCGAGGCCGGGCTGCTCGGCCCCGGCGTGCGCACCATACTCGGCGGCCTGTTTGCGCTCGCCCTGCTGGCGGCCGGTGAATGGACCCGCCGCAAGGAAAGCGTCTCGGCGATCGAACCGCTGCCGATCGCCAATATCCCCGCGATCCTCACCGCCGCCGGCACTGCGGTGGCATTCGCGACCGTCTATGCCGCCTATGCGCTGTATGAATTTCTCGCGCCCGCCACCGCCTTCATCCTGCTCGGAATGGTGGCGCTGGGCACGCTCGCCGCGGCGCTGCTGCATGGACCGGCACTGGCCGGCCTCGGCATTGCCGCCGCCTTCGTCACCCCGCTGCTGGTCTCTTCCGACAAGCCGGACTACTGGGCGCTCTACCTCTATCTCGCCATCGTCACCGCGGCGGCGTTCGGGCTGGCGCGGATCAGGCTGTGGCGCTGGCTCGCGGTCACCACCATCGCCTTCGCGCTGATCTGGACTTTCCCCTGCCTGGAATGCGGGCCGTCGATGGTCGGACCGCACGCGTTCCACGTCATTGCAGGCTTCGTGCTCGCCGCGTTGCTGGTGGTATGCGGATTCATGTTCGGTCCGGCCGCCGACGATGACCGGATTGAGCCGATCTCCTCCGGCTCGCTCGCGGCCTACCTGCTGGGCGCCACCCTGATCGTGCTTCAGAGTTTCCATGCCGACACCGCCATCATCGTGTTCGCGATCCTGGTCGCCGGCACCTTGCTGGTCGCCTGGCGTGCGCCAAGCGCCACGGCCGCGGTCGGCGCCGCCGCCGCTTTGGTCTTCGTGGTGTTTGCCGAATGGGCCGTGCGCGGCAATCCGGACATGCTGGTGCTGCCGGGCGGGCCGCTGCCCGGCATCGGCCCCGCCGCGACCGATGCTTCGGTCACGGTGCACCTGATATCCGCGGTGATCTTCGCCGGCGGCTTCGGCATCGCGGGATTTCTGGCGCAGGGCCGATCCGCCAACGCCGTTATCCCGGTGGTCTGGTCGGCCGCCGCGGTGTTCACGCCGCTGGCGCTATTGATCGCGCTCTACGCCCGCATCGCGCATCTCGATCGTTCGATCCCGTTTGCGATCCTGGCGGTGCTGCTGGCGGCGGCGTATGGCGCAGCGACGGAAATTCTCACCAAACGCGACCATCGGCCAGGCCTGCCGATTTCGATCGCGCTGTTCGCCACGGGGTCGCTGGGCGCGCTGGCGCTGGCGCTGACCTTCGCGCTGGAAAAGGGATGGCTCACCATCGCGCTGGCGCTGATGTCGCTCGGCACGGCTTGGATTTCGCTGCAGCGGCCGATACCGTTCCTGCGTTCGCTGGCGGCCATTCTTGCCGGCATCGTGGTGCTGCGGATCGGCTACGAGCCGCGCATCGTCGGCAATGCGGTCGGCGCCACGCCGGTCTTCAACTGGCTGCTGTGGGGCTATGGCATTCCGGCGCTGTCATTCTGGGCCGGAAGCCACTTCCTGCGCCGCCGCGCCGACGATGCGCCGCTGCGCGTCGTCGAGTCGGCGGCGATCCTGTTCACGGTGCTGCTGGTGTTCATGGAAATCCGCCATACCGTGAACGGCGGCGATATCTACCGCGCCACCGCCGGCCTGACCGAAGTGGCGCTGCAGGTCTGCGCGACGCTGGCGATGGCGATCGGCCTGGAGCGGCTGCGGATCCGCACCGGCAGCATCGTCCACAATGTCGGCGCTATCCTGCTCACGGCGTTTGCCGGGATAGCCGCAGCGGCCGGCCTGATGGTGCTGGAGAATCCCCTGCTCTGGCCGATCGACGTCGGAGGCGCGTTCTTCAACCTGCTGCTGCTGGCTTACGCCGGACCCCCAGTGCTGGCACTGCTGCTGTCCTATGCGGTGGCGGGCCGGCGGGCTGCGAGCTACGCCAACACCATCGCGGCAGCCGCGCTGATACTCGCCCTGACCTATGTCACGTTCGAGATCCGCAGGCTCTATCACGGCCCGGTCCTGAGCCGCGGCGTGACCACCGGCGCCGAACAATACACTTACTCGATCGCATGGCTGGTGTTCGGCGTCGTGCTGCTCGGCATCGGCATCCTGTTCAATTCGCAGCGCGCCCGTCTCGCCTCCGCGGTGGTGATCGCGCTCACCATCCTGAAGGCGTTCCTGATCGACATGTCGACGCTAACCGGCGTCTATCGGGCGCTGTCGTTCATGTGCCTTGGTCTGGTGCTGGTGGCGATCGGCTGGCTGTACCAGCGCATCCTGTTCCGCCGGCAGGCGCTGCCGGCCGCACCTGTCGCCGAGCCGGGCGCGTAGCCGGATGATCCCGCCTGTGTGGCGAACACCGGAGGCCGGCTCACATTGAGCCGGCCCTCGCGCGTGTCAGGCCGCCCTCACCGAACTGAGGAACTTGCCGACCTCGAGCTTGAGCCGGTTGGAATCGCCGGACAATGACTGCGCTGCGGAGAGAACCTGCGAGGAAGCCGATCCGGTCTCGCTGGCGCCGCGCTGCACGTCGGTGATGTTGGAGCTGACCTGCATCGTACCTTGTGCCGCCTGCTGCACGTTGCGGGAAATCTCCTGCGTCGCCGCGCCCTGCTCCTCCACCGCCGCAGCGATGGTTGATGAGATCTCGGACAGCCTTTCGATGGTGCCGCTGATTTCCTTGATGGCGTTCACCGACTCCTGCGTCGCGGCCTGGATCCCGCTGATCTGCAGGCCGATCTCGCCGGTCGCTTTCGCGGTCTGCTCGGCCAGCGCCTTGACCTCGGAGGCCACGACCGCGAATCCGCGGCCGGCCTCGCCGGCGCGGGCGGCCTCGATGGTGGCGTTCAGCGCCAGCAGGTTGGTCTGCCCGGCGATGGTGTTGATCAGTTCGACCACGTCGCCGATGCGGCTTGCGGCCTTCGACAACTCGCTGACGCGATCGGTCGTGGTGCGCGCCTGGTCGACCGCCTCGCTGGCCATCCGCGCCGAGTCCTGAACCTGGCGGCTGATTTCGTTGACCGACGACGACATCTCCTCGGTCGCGGAAGCCACCGACTGCACATTGGTGGACGCTTCTTCGGAGGCCGCCGCGACCGCCGTTGCGAGTTCCTGCGACCGTTCCGCGGACGAGGTGAGCGTACCGGCGGAGGTTTCGAGTTCAGTTGCGGCAGAGGACACAGTTTCAATGATTGCACCGACAGCGCCTTCGAAGTCGTCGGCCAGCCGGCTCATTTCCGTCTTGCGTCGGATCGCCGAACGGGTTTCGGTATCTTTCAATTCTTCACGGTCGAAGCGGATGATTGCCTGCAGCGTCTGCAGATTGCGCAACGCCACGCCGGCTTCATCGTCGCGCTCGACCAATATGTTGCTGTCGAGTTTGCCTCGAGTGATGCTCCCCATAACCTCATTGAGCCGTCCAAGCGGGCGGACGATGGCCCGGATGGTCTGCCTTCCGAGCAATCCACCCAGCAGCAGACCCGTGAGCAGGATGGCGGCCGCAACCCCGATCACGATGGCATATTGGCGCTCGGCGGCCTCGTATTCCGCCCTGGCTTCCTTGACCTGGATCGCAACCAGCTTGTCCAGATCCTGCTTGGCCAGAGCGAACAACTCGCTCGCCTTGCCTGCCAGAAGCGTGCTCGCCTCGTCGTATTTGCGATCGGCGAGCAGCGCGAGCGCCGGCTTGATGGCGCTCTCGACATAATTCTTGCGCTTCAGAGTGAAGCTGTCGGCGGCGATCTTCTCCTCCGGCGTAAGGTAGGTCGCCATATATTCGGTCCACATCTTGGAGATGACCTCGATGTTGGTGGCGACCTTGCCGGCGACATCGCCGATCGGCTTGCCGGCGCGGCCGTTGGTGACGGCGTCGTATTGCACGATGGTATTTTTTTCCATGCGGTCGTTGATCTCGAACAGCTGCGCCAGCGGCATTGCGCGATCCTCGTAGATCGATTTCATCCGCGCATTGCTGTCCCGCGTCGCCAGAATACCGGCCAATCCGATTGTCAGCATGAAAAGTCCCAGGGTCGCAACCAGCGTGACCAGCCTTGCATTCAGCGAACCGGTGAAGATTGCGAGGAAGTCCAGCGGCGAGCGGCACCGGATGATGCCGGCATCGATCCTGTAGCCCTGCGCCTTGTTGGCGCGCAGCAGCGCGTAGACATGTTCGGCTTCCTGGCGCTGCTCGGCGGGCAATTTGGTTCGGATGGACGTATAGCCGGTGATATGTCCATTCTCCAGGATCGGAGAAGCGGTCGCCAGCACCCAATAGAAATCGCCATTCTTGCGGCGGTTCTTCACCGCGCCCACCCACGGCTTGCCGGCCTGGAGCGTGGCCCAGAGATTCTCGAATGCTTCAGGCGGCATGTCCGGATGGCGGACGATATTGTGAGGCTGCCCCATCAACTCCGCCTCGCTGAAGCCCGAGACTTCGAGAAAGGCGTCGTTAAAGAAGGTCAGCCTTCCCTTGGTGTCGGTCTTTGACACGATGAGAGTGGTATCGGCGATCGGATACTCGACGGCGGTGACGGGAACATTGTTGCGCATTGCCAGGCCTCATTGCCACGAGTCGATTTTCAGATCTTGGTAACTTCTTCATTGATGAATTAATGGGCAATGAAGTATCCGAACCGTATGAGTACGGAGCGCGCAATGGTTGCAACGAGATCGCGCTAACCCGACGCCAAAACAACCCGTGCCACGATCACATGCTAATTGTTAACCATTAAGATCTGCCTAAAAATTGTGCAGTCGAAGATTGAAACACGGCTGGTCAACAACCGACACGCTTGTCTGGCTTGTCCGCTGCGAGACATGCACCGAGGCTGATCAGGCAGCCCTTACCGAGTTGAGGAACTTGCCGACCTCGACCTTGAGGCGGTTGCTCTCGACTGACAACGACTGCGCGGCGGACAGAACCTGCGAGGAAGCCGAGCCAGTCTCGCTGGCGCCGCGCTGCACGTCGGCGATGTTGGACGAGACCTGCACCGTCCCCTGGGCAGCCTGCTGGACGTTGCGGGAAATCTCCTGCGTGGCCGCGCCCTGCTCCTCCACCGCCGCCGCGATGGTCGACGAGATCTCGGACAATCTTTCGATGGTGCCGCTGATTTCCTTGATGGCGTTTACCGACTCCTGCGTCGCGGACTGGATACCGCTGATCTGCAGGCCGATCTCCCCGGTCGCTTTCGCGGTCTGCTCCGCCAGCGCCTTGACCTCGGAGGCCACGACCGCGAAACCGCGGCCGGCCTCGCCGGCGCGGGCGGCCTCGATGGTGGCGTTCAGCGCCAGCAGATTGGTCTGTCCGGCAATGGTGTTGATCAGCTCGACGACGTCGCCAATGCGGCTTGCGGCCTGCGACAATTCACTGACGCGATCGTTGGTCGTGCGTGCCTGATCGACAGCCTCGCTGGCCATCCGCGCCGAGTCCTGAACCTGGCGGCTGATTTCGTTGACCGACGACGACATCTCCTCGGTCGCGGAAGCCACCGACTGCACATTGGTGGAAGCCTCTTCGGAGGCGGCTGCAACCACGGTCGCGAGTTCCTGCGACCGCTCTGCGGTCGACGTCAGCGTATTGGCGGAGGCCTCCAGCTCGGTCGAAGCCGACGACACCGTCTCGACGATCTCGCCCACCGCGCTCTCGAACGAATCGGCGAGCTTGCGCATGTCCGCTTTGCGCAGTTCGGCAAGGGCCTGGTCCTGCCTGACCTTGGCTTCGGCTTCGTCGCGCGCTTTTTGCTCGGCATTGTTGCGAATCACCGCGATGGTCTTGGCCATGTCGCCGATCTCGTCGCCGCGGTTTGCACCGGGGATGACCACATCGAGATGGCCTTCGGCCATCTTGTTCATCGCGCCGTTCAGCCGGGTCATCGGTCGCGCTATGCCGAAGAACGAAAAAGCGCTCGACCCGATCAGCATCAGAATGATGGCGCAGCCGAACCCGAGCGCCACCTGACCGGCGCGCCGCATCTTGTCGCTGACATCCGTCGCACTTTCCGTCACCGCCTTCTGCGCGACCGCCACCGCGGAACTCAGCAGTTCGGCGACTGCATTGGCGGTCGGGATGGTTTGCTCCCGGCTGATCTTGTTCTTCAGGAGGTCGGCTTCGATAACTTCATCGGTCAGGGCGACAACCTGTCCCACCAGCGGGCTGAGCGCATCGATCGCATCCTGCAGCCGCTTGTCCTCCGCCAGATCGCGCGCCTTCTTCAGCGACTGGGATGAAACGCCAGCCTTGCCGACGAGCTTGCCCTTTTGATCGGTCTCCCCGGTTGCAAAGAAGCGCCAACCCCCGGCCTGTACGGCGTTCAGGGCGCCGTCGGCATCGCGCAGAAGGTTTTGAATTTCGGCGCGGTTTGAAGACCCCGCCGAGGCCAGCGCCGCCAACGATTTGCCGAGCGCGGCGTCCCACTGGTTGAAGACGGCAATTCGCTTTTGATTGAGTTCGAGAACCGTCAGCATCAACTTCGCCTGCTCGTCCGCCCCGACGGCGTAAGCCTCCGTTTTCGTCTTGATGTTGCCGAACAACTCCTTCGATTGGGGCTCGAGGGCGAGCGCAAGGGCGGTATCCAGCAGCTTCGCCTGGGCATCGCGCGCAACCCGAAACTGGCTCCTGCCTTTGGCGACGACTTCCGCCGTCCTTGCCAGGCGCACACCACGCACGGCAAGCTGCATGTTTCGCATTTCCGATTCCGCCTTCAGCGCAATGGCGGAAATCTGCTGCTGCACCCCGGCGCGCCGATTGGCCTCGAACACCGAGGACTCGGTGGCGGTCTGATTCATCACCATGCCGATCGCCAGCAGGATTCCGGCAACGCCGGCGAGGCCCAATTTATTGCCAATGCGATTGAGGATCATTTTATCGAGCCTTGCATGACTTGAATGAATTTGCAGCCGGGGCGCGCCACGACGAATCGACTCCAGGAAGCGACCGGCGCCTCCACATCCGAGCCATAACTTTCGCGCTGCAAAATCCTGTTAATTTTGGGGCCCGTAAGATTACGGGTCACCGGCAAAAATGCGCCAGCATTGGTCACTTCGCAGAATGCCCCGGCGGTCGAACTGAAATCATCTTCGCCAGTGACCGCCATCAGCCGAGCAATACTGTTCCAGGCTCCATTTTGGAGTTAACAGGAACTGAGTACGAATACGGGGAAATGCCCGAAATCGATCCGCGAAGCCATCACGCGGGCGCCCCGGTCTAGCAGATCGACTCCGCGACGAGTCGAACCCGGAACACAGGCTTTTTGGATTGATCGAGCAATTCCATGCGCCATTCGGCGTGACTGCGGCGCGCCGACGGAATGGTCGCCCCCTCCAGCTTGTCAGTCGGGCGTGGGAAATGCGAGGCGCGCCAGCGCCTGTGCCGCATCAGTCGGTCGAGCGGCGAAGTTCCGGCGCACTTTCCGGTTTCGCCGGTTCCGGTCGCGCTTCGGATTTGACCGGCTCGAGCCTGGCGCTCTCGACCTTCGGCGTCTCGACGCTCGCCGTGATGTCGTTCCGCGATGCGTCCGCCGAGCGGGAGTGTGCCGGCGCATGCAGCGAACGCGGCCGGGCTACCGCGCGGGCCATCAGCATCTGCGCCGCGCCCTGATGGCGGAAATCGCAATAGGCGAAAGCCATGCCCGAGACCGAGCCACGGAAGCTGCGCTCGTCCTTCTTGTCGAGATTGAAACAGGGCTGGAACGGAATGCCCTTGATCGAGGCGCATACGGCCTGGCCGCGGACTTGCAACGTATTGCCGGGCAGCCGCATGTGGCGCACCGGACCCGAACCACTGAATTGCACGGCGCCGGCGGCGCCCATGTCATCGAGCACCCGGCCCGCGCCGCGGGTACCGTCGAAACAGGTAAATGCGAAAACCTTGCCGATCACGAACCTGCGCGCCTCATCGGCGTTCATCTGCCCGGCCATGGCGGGCGCGATCACCGCACCGGCCATGACGGCCCCCAACACGAAACGCGCAACCATGCTGCAACTCCGAACTTTACCGAGCGCGGGTAACCGCCAGAGGTCTCTTTACCCGCTGCTTACCATACGAACAGTGGCAACATTGGAGCAGCTTGGTTGGTAAAGTCTGAATGCCGTTAGAGAATTTTTACCACGATTCGCCCGCGAACCTCGCCAGCGAGAATCTTGGCACCAGCGCCGATGACCTCGTCCAGGCCAATTTCATGAGTTATTTCAGTAAGTTTTCCAGGCGCCAGATCGCCCGCGAGCCGGTTCCAGGCGGCCTTTCTGAGCTCGATCGGGCACATCACGGAATCGATGCCGAGAAGGCACACTCCGCGTAAAATAAACGGTGCCACCGAGGACGGCAGGTCCATACCGGCGGCAAGGCCGCAGGCAGCGATGGCGCCCCGGTATTTCGTCATGGAAAGAACGTTGGCCAGCGTGGTGGAACCGACGCTGTCGACCCCGCCCGCCCAGCGCTCCTTCGCCAGCGGCTTGGCCGGTCCCGACAGTTCGGCGCGGTCGATCACCTCGGCCGCGCCCAGCCCTTTCAGATAATCGGCCTCCGTCATGCGGCCGGTCGAAGCGATGACGTGATAGCCGAGTTTCGAGAGCACGGCCGTGGCGACCGATCCGACGCCGCCGGCGGCGCCGGTGACCACGACCGGACCGTCCTTCGGGGTGAGGCCGTACTTCTCGAGAGCCAGCACCGACAGCATCGCGGTCAAACCGGCGGTGCCTATCGCCATCGCGTCACGTGCCGACATGGTCCCGGGCAGCCCCACCAGCCAATCGCCCTTGACGCGGGCCTTTTCGGCATAGGCGCCGAGATGGGTCTCGCCCATGCCCCAGCCGGTGCAGATCACCTTGTCGCCGGCCTTCCAGGAGGGATGCGACGATTGCTCGACTGTGCCCGCAAAGTCGATGCCGGCGATCATCGGGAAACGCCGCACTACCGGCGCCTTGCCGGTGACGGCCAGGCCGTCCTTGTAGTTGAGCGCGGAATATTCGACCCGCACCGTGACGTCGCCCTCCATCAATTCGGCTTCGTCGAATTGCGTGAGCGCGGCGGTGGTGCCCTTTTCCGCCTTGTCGATCCTGATCGCCCTGAACGTTCCCAACGTAAACTCCCGATTTTTTCAGCCCGAGATGTTTACCGGATCAGGCCGGTTGCGCAACCGGGCGCGCCACCGGCGCCTCGACGATCGGCAGGTTGATCAGCGCCGACAGCACGCCGAACAGCACCGAAAGCCACCAGATCGGGGTGTAGGACCCGAACTGCTCGAACACGATGCCGCCGAGCCAGACGCCAAGGAAGCCGCCGACCTGATGGCTGACGAAGGCAAAGCCGTACAGCGTCGCAAACCAGCGGGTGCCGAACATCAGGGCCACCAGCGCCGACGTCGGCGGCACCGTCGAGAGCCAGGTCAGGCCGCTGATCGCGCCGAATGCGATTGCGGAGAATGTGGTGATCGGGAATGAGATGAACGCGATAATCGACAGCGCACGCGTGAAATAGATCGCCGACAGGATATGGCGCTTCGGAAAGACATTCTGCAGCCAGCCGACACTCAGCGAACCGATGATATTGAACAGGCCGATGGCGGCGATCACCCAGCCGCCGGTTTGCGCCGATACGCCGCGATCCGACAGAAAGGCCGGCAGATGCACGGTGATGAAGGCGAGCTGAAAGCCGCAGGTAAAGAAGCCCAGCACCAGCAGCACATAGGAGCGATGGCCGAACGCTTCCGCCAGCGCCGTCTTGAACGACTGCTGGTCCGCCGCAGGCACATCGGCCGCTGCCGTGGGCGGCGTCGCCAGCGCGAGCGAAAGCGGGATGATCAGCAGCATCAGTCCCGCGAAGACGGTCAGCGCCGCCTGCCAGCCGAAATTGTCGATCAGCGCCACGCCGAACGGCGCGAACAGAAACTGCCCGAACGATCCGGCAGCGGTTCCGGCGCCCAACGCTATTCCGCGCTTCTCGGGCGGCAGGAGCTTGCTGAACGCCGAGAGCACGAGGTTGAACGAACAGCCCGAAAGCCCGAAACCGATCAGCACGCCGGCGCCGATATCGAGCGAGAGCGGCGTCGCGGCATAGCGCATCATCAACAGGCCGCCGGCGTAAAGCAGCGCGCCGACGCACATCACGCGCAGCACGCCGAACCGGTCGGCGATCGCGCCGGCGATCGGCTGGCCCAGCCCCCACAACAGATTTTGCACGGCAAGCGCGAGCCCGAAGACGTCACGGCCCCAAGAAAACTCCCGGCCCATCGGCTGGACAAAGAAGCCGAGGCTTGACCGGGGCCCGAAGCTCAACAGCGCGATCGCGCAGCCGCAGACGATGATTACCAGGGGGGTACGCCAGTTGCCGACGGCGGAAGCCGGGCGGAGTTCGCTTGCAGCGATCGACATGCAATCCCTCAACGGTTGGCGTCACAACCGGAAGGTCCGGCGAACACGTTGCAGGGAGTTAATGCATTCGCATGGAAATCCCAATCGGCAACCGGCGAAAAACACGCTCTGCATTGCAGCGTTGCAAATCATGGCGGGCAGAAGCGACGAATTGGGGTCCGAATGTCTAGCGGAGTGCCCGAAGGGATGCTATATTTGATTTGCTCGTAATGAGGATAAGTGAATATTCCATCACGGGTCGGGCTCCACTGCTCAGCTGCGGGTTGGTCCGGACCACAGGCTACGCAGCTTTTCAAAACCGCCGGCCTTCGAGGCCGGATTTCTCAGGAGCTATATATGCTCATATTGAGTATATATGGCTCGAGGGGAGGCCCACATGCCGATCGCTGGAATCTACGGTCCCGCCGATTTCGGAAACCCCGCTCACGGCCACCTCGCCGCTCCGGCGCGGAGCATCGGCCCTGCCGACCGCGCGCGTGCGCTGCCGGCGCCATCGCTGGAATGGACAAGCGAGGTCGAGCGCGCCACCGCGCACCTCTATGACCGGGTCAGGAACGTGATCTCGCCGGTCGAGTGGCCGTTCATGGCCCCCTACGTCAAGGCGATCAACGAACTGAAGGAGACGCGCGGCGCGGTGATTCTGGCGCATAATTACCAGACACCGGAGATCTTCCATTGCGTCGCCGACATCGGCGGCGATTCGCTGCAGCTTGCGATCGAAGCCACCAAGGTGAAGGCCGACATCATCGTGCAATGCGGCGTGCACTTCATGGCGGAGACCTCGAAGATCCTGAACCCGCACAAGACGGTGCTGATCCCGGATTCGCGCGCCGGCTGCTCGCTGGCCTCCAGCATCACCGGCGCCGACGTCCGACTGTTGCGCGAGCGCTTCCCCGGCGTGCCTGTGGTCGCCTATGTCAACACATCGGCCGACGTGAAGGCGGAGGTCGATATCTGCTGCACCTCGTCGAACGCGGTCGAGGTGGTGGAAAGCCTCAATGCACCGACTGTGATCTTTGTGCCGGACCAGTATCTGGCAAAGTACGTGGCGTCGAAAACCGGCGTGAAGATCATCGCCTGGAAGGGCGCCTGCGAGGTGCACGAGCGCTTTACCGGCGACGAACTGCGGGCCTATCGCGAGGCCGATCCCTCGGTGCAGATCATCGCGCATCCGGAATGCCCGCCCGACGTGCTGGCCGAGGCCGATTTCACCGGCTCGACCGCGCACATGATCAACTGGGTCCGCAGCAAGCATCCCAGGCGCGTGGTGATGATCACCGAATGCTCGATGGCCGACAACGTCCAGGCCGAGCTGCCCGACGTCGAAATGGTGCGGCCCTGCAATCTGTGCCCGCACATGAAGCGGATCACACTGCCCAGGATTCTGGACAGCCTGATCTACCTGCGCGAGGAGGTCACGGTCGATCCCCTGATCGCCGAAAAGGCGCGGCGCTCGGTCGAGCGGATGATCAATCTGAAGCATTGAGTTCAACGGGAGCCGTCGCTCCCGCTTTCGCGGGCACGACGACTGGCGAGAAACCGATATGAGCGATCGAGTTCAAGACCTCACCCGCACCACCGACGATGTCGTCATCGTTGGCGGCGGCCTCGCCGGACTGTTCTGCGCACTGAAACTGGCGCCGCGTCCGGTCACCGTGATTTCCGCGGCACCGCTCGGCCAGGGCGCCTCGACGGCGTGGGCGCAAGGCGGCATCGCCGCCGCGGTCGCGGACGGCGACAGCGCGGAAGCGCATGCCGCCGACACCGTCGCCGTCGGCGCCGGCCTGGTCGATGAGGCAATAGCGTTGGGATTGGCGCGCGAAGCCGGCGCGCGCATCCACGACCTCCTGCGTTACGGGGTTGCCTTCGACCGCGACCTCGAAGGCCGGCTCGCGGTCGGCCGCGAGGCTGCGCATTCCGCGCGGCGCATCGTGCATGTGCGCGGCGACATGGCCGGCAAGGCCATCATCTCGGCGCTGATCGAAGCGGTGCGCAACACGCCCTCGATCCGGGTGATCGAAGGCACCATCGCCGAAGCGCTCCTGACCGGAGACGGCGCAGTCACCGGACTGCAACTGCGTCCGGCCGGCGACGCCCTCGCAAGGCCCACGACGATTGCATCGCGCACGGTGGTGCTGGCGACCGGCGGCATCGGGCATCTCTATGCCGTGACCACCAACCCGGCGGAAGCTGGCGGCGTTGGCCTCGCCATCGCCGCACGCGCCGGCGCCGTGATCGCCGATCCGGAATTCGTGCAGTTTCATCCGACCGCGATCATGGCCGGCCGCGATCCCGCGCCGCTGGCGACCGAGGCGCTGCGCGGCGAAGGCGCGACGCTGATCAACGGCAATGGCGAACGTTTCATGCAGGCGCTGCATCCGCTGGCCGAACTGGCGCCGCGGGATATCGTGGCGCGCGGCGTATTCGCGGAAATCGCGGCGGGCCGCGGCGCGTTTCTCGACGCGACCAGGGCGATCGGCGCGCATTTCGCCGAAAAATTTCCCACCGTCCACGCCAGCTGCCTCGCCGCCGGAATCGATCCGGCGACGCAGCCGATACCGATCGCACCCGCCGCGCATTACCACATGGGCGGCATCGCGGTGGATGCGCATGGCCGCAGCTCGATCGCGGGCCTGTGGGCCGGCGGCGAAGTGTCATCGACCGGCGCACACGGCGCCAACCGGCTGGCGTCGAACTCGCTGCTCGAAGCGGTCGTCTATGCCGCTCGCATCGCGGAGGATATTGCCGGCAGCGCAATTCCCGCGCCTGCCCGACCGTCCGCGGCGTCGATCAGCCAGCGGAACATCACGATGCCGCCGGGGGCGGAGGCAAGCCTCAGGACGATGATGACCTCGCATGTCGGCGTGATCCGCGATGGCGATCGTCTGGCGCAAGCCATGCGGTCGTTCGCGGCGATCGAGCGCGACACTGGCAACATCGCGCTGCGCAACACGGCCACGACGGCGCTGCTGGTCGCAGCCTCGGCCTGGACGCGGCGCGAAAGCCGCGGAGCGCATTACCGCTCCGATCATCCGGCCGAGAAGCCGGCGCTGGCCCGCCGCACCATGACGACCCTTGCCGCAGCACGAGAGGTCGCAGCTTCACTCGCTGAACGTTCCGCGTTGCGGACCCCCCAGCCGATGACCGCCTGACCGAAAGCACGCGCCATGACAACTCCAGCCTCGCTCCTGCACCCGGACGCCTTCCTGTCGCCGCTCGCCATTGGCGAAGCGGTGCAGCGCGCGCTCGATGAGGATCTCGGCCGCGCCGGCGACATCACCTCGATCGCCACCATTCCGGAAACGACGCCGGCGCGCGCCGTCCTGATCGCGCGGCAGGCCGGCGTGATCGCAGGCCTGCCGCTGGCGGTGGCGACGTTCCGAAGACTGTCGCCCGATCTCCACATCCAGCCGCATTGTCGCGACGGCGCCACCGTTGCGTCAGGCAAGCATGTACTGACGATCTCTGGTCCGGCGCGCGCGGTGCTGGCGGGCGAGCGCACTGCGCTGAACTTCGTCGGCAGGTTGTCCGGCATTGCTACCCTCACCGCCGATTATGTCCGCCATACCGCCGGCACCAAACTGCGCATCTGCTGCACCCGCAAGACCACGCCGGGGCTGCGCGCGCTGGAGAAATATGCGGTGCGCTGCGGCGGCGGCTTCAACCATCGCTTCGGTCTCGACGATGCGATCCTGATCAAGGACAACCACGTCGCGGTCGCCGGCGGCGTGCGGCCGGCGCTGGAACGCGCGCGGGCCCATGTCGGACATCTGGTCAAGGTCGAGATCGAGGTCGATACGCTAGCACAATTGCGCGAGGTGCTCGACACCGGTCTCGCCGACGTGGTGCTCCTGGACAATATGGATATCGCCGCGCTGAGCGAAGCGGTAACGCTGGCAAGGGGCCGCGTCGTGCTGGAGGCGTCCGGCGGCGTCACTCGGGATTCCATTGCCAAGATCGCTGCGACCGGCGTCGACTACGCCTCGGCCGGCGCGCTGACGCATTCAGCGCCGAATTTCGACGTCGCGCTCGACATCGATGCGTGAATAATGGCTAGCGCTTGGCGCTGGCCTGTTCGGCCGAGCTTTGCGCCGCTTCCGCGAGCTCTGCGGAAATTTCCGCGGTCTGCGCGGTCGAACCCCAGCTCGGCGCTTCGCTGCCATCGCCCCATGCCCGCGGCCGGTAGAAGGTATGCACGCCGAACTTGTACAGCCTCTTCATCTCGTTGACCCATGACGGGCGAACCCAATAGGCGTGGTAGTGCGTCGACTTGGCGACCTCCGGCAGCCAGAGCTGCCCGTCGAGCATCGCCTTGGCGATCTTCCTGGCGCGGTCCCACATGTCGGGTTCGCGCACCACGTCGGCGTTGTTGTCGCAGGCGAAGGTGAACTGGCAGGCCAGATGCCGGTGCTTGTTCTGGTAGACCACGCCGCACACGGTATCCGGATATTTGCCGGAGAAGGTGCGGTTCATCACCACTTGCGCGACGGCGATCTGGCCGCGCACGGCCTCGCCGCGCGCTTCGAAGTAAATCGCTTCGGCGAGACATTTTTCCGATTTGGCGCGCGACTTCTCGTCGAACAGGCCGAGCCGCTCGGCCGGGGTCTTGGCGCGCTGGTTGTCGGAATTGACCTCACCCTTGGGAGCAACGCTCTCGCCGCTGTCGACCGTCTTCGACGGTTCGTCCGCCACCGTCGGCAGCGACGCCATCACCTTCATGTCCGGATCCGGCAGCGCGCCCGGCATCACGATCGTCGGTTCCTCGCCGGGCTGCCAGCGCTCGATGCTCTCGGGTGATCCCAGCGACGAACTGCCGAAGAACAGGCTGGAGGTCTTGAACGAGAACGTGTCGCGCATCGGCGCGGGCTCGACGCCGGCAGCGGCGCTGGATGAGCCCTTGAGGTCGTCGAGCGGCTGGGCTTCGAGCGACAGCGCAACATCGTATTGCGGGAGCGGCGGGGCGCTCAGCGCTGCCGCCAACTCCGGATCGAGCTTCGCCGGCGCCTCGGCCGGAACGGCGTCGGCGGTCTTGGCGCCCAGCACGGATGCATTCGAGGTCGACGGATCTTCGCTGGATGGCGCAGCCATTGCGGGCGCGGGGGCAACGGGCTCGGGCGTAACCGCGACGAGGCGGTCGCCCTTCAGGGTACGGTCGACCTTGGGGAAATCGGAGGCATGATAGCGCGGCGGCGCCATTGCAAGCGGATTGCGCGTCACCGAACCGGTGATGTCGATGCCCTGGTTGTTGAGACTGGCCAGCCGGTAGGTCGGCGCACGCGGCGCCGAGGTCCCGATCGGGCGACCGAAGCTGTAGGTGGCGACCTGGATATTGCTGGCGGCGGAGAAGACGCGCTTCTGCCAGCGCTCGGCGACGCCCGGCTGCCGGGCCAGCAGTGACGCGATGTCCTGATATCCGATTTCATTCGGCAACAATGCGAAGATGCAGAGGCCGATTCCGAAGGACGCGAACCGCGCGCCCTTCGGCCGGTTACGCATTACTAACATCGAGTACGCTCACGCAACGCTTACACCGATCGAACTTCAGTACATCCGTGCAATTCGATCTTTTTTGGTGGTATCTAATTTAGGTTGCGAGGGAGTTAACCGGCGTTGCAGCCGCGATACAGGCAAGGAATCGCTGTGGTTTGCGCGATGCCATCGAAAACCTTGGTAAACAGTCGCTCGAACAAAGTGGTAAATATCGCGTCAACGAAAATGGTGAAGAGAGCAGGCATGCAAAATTGCTCCCGCAGGAAAATGGCCGGGAAAATCCCGGCCATTTCCGTCTCCATGACTGGTGTTGCGTACTACGCCTGGCTGGCGGCAACCTTGCCGAGCGCGGCCTGCGCGGCGGCGAGCCGCGCGATCGGCACGCGGTAGGGCGAGCAGGAAACGTAGTTCAGCCCGATCTCGTGGCAGAACGCGACCGAAGCGGGATCGCCGCCGTGCTCGCCGCAGATTCCGACCTTGATATTCGGGCGGGTCTTGCGCCCGCGCGCCACGCCGATCTTGATCAGTTCGCCGACGCCGGAGCGATCGACCGAGATGAACGGATCGATCTCGAGGATTCCCTTGGCGATGTAGGTGCCGAGGAAGCCCGCGGCGTCGTCGCGACTGATGCCGTAGGTGGTCTGCGTCAGGTCGTTGGTGCCGAACGAGAAGAACTCCGCGGTCTGCGCGATGTCGCCGGCCATCAGGCACGCGCGTGGCAACTCAATCATCGTTCCGACCTGATAACTGAGCTTCTTGCCGGTCTCCTTCATCACCGCCTGCGCGGTGACGTCGATCCGGTTCTTGACCAGGTCGAACTCGGCCTTGGTGGCGATCAGGGGCACCATCACCTCGAGGCCGACCGCCTTGCCGGTGCGCTTTTCCGCCTCGACCGCGGCCTCGAAAATGGCGCGCGCCTGCATCTCGGCGATTTCGGGATAGGCGATCGCAAGCCGGCAGCCGCGGAAGCCGAGCATCGGATTGAATTCGGCGAGATCGCGGGCGCGATCGGCCAGCCGCCGCGGATCGGTGTTCATCGCGCGTGCGACTTCCTCGATCTCGGCCTGGGTGTGCGGCAGGAACTCATGCAGCGGCGGATCGAGCAGCCGGATCGTCACTGGCAGGCCCTTCATGATCTCGAACAGCTCGACGAAATCCGCACGCTGCATCGGCAACAGCTTCGACAGCGCGGCGCGGCGGGTCTGCTCGTCCTCGGCGAGAATCATCTCGCGCACGGTGCGGATCCGGGTTTCCTCGAAGAACATGTGCTCGGTGCGGCAAAGCCCGATGCCCTCGGCGCCGAACTTGATCGCGGTGCGCGCGTCGTCCGGCGTGTCGCCGTTGACGCGAACGCCGAGCTTGCGGACCTGGTCCGCCCAGCCCATCAGCGTGCCGAACTCGCCGGAGAGCTTCGGCTCGATCATCGGCATCCGCCCGGCCAGCACCTGGCCCAGCGATCCGTCGATGGTGATGACGTCGCCGGTCTTGAAGGTGCGCGAGCCGACGCTCATGGTGCCCCGGCCGTAATCGACGCGGATCGAGCCGCAGCCGGAGACGCAGGGCTTGCCCATGCCGCGCGCGACCACCGCGGCGTGCGAGGTCATGCCGCCACGGGTGGTGAGAATACCTTCGGCCGCGTGCATGCCGTGAATGTCTTCCGGGCTGGTCTCGACCCGCACCAGAATGACCTTGTGGCCGTCGGCCTGCAGCTTGGCGGCCTCATCGGAGGAGAACACGATCTCGCCGGCGGCAGCCCCCGGCGAGGCCGGCAGTCCGGTGGCGATGACGTCGCGCTTGGCGGTGGGATCGATGGTCGGATGCAGCAACTGGTCGAGCGAGGCCGGATCGATCCGCGTCACCGCTTCCTTCCTGGAGATCAGTCCCTCATTGGCGAGTTCGACGGCGATGCGCAGCGCCGCCTTGGCGGTGCGCTTGCCGCCACGGGTCTGCAGCATCCACAGCTTGCCCTGCTCGACCGTGAACTCCATATCCTGCATGTCGCGGTAGTGCTTTTCCAGGAGCGTGTAGATCCGCGTCAGTTCCTTGAACGCTGCCGGCATCGCGGTTTCCATCGATGCCTTGTCGGAGCCGGACTCCTTGCGCGCATATTCGGTGATGTCCTGCGGCGTGCGAATGCCCGCCACCACGTCCTCGCCCTGGGCGTTGATCAGAAACTCGCCGTACAGCTTGCTCTCGCCGGTCGAGGGGTTGCGCGTGAACGCAACGCCGGTCGCCGAGGTCTCGCCCATGTTGCCGAACACCATCGCCTGCACGTTGACCGCGGTGCCCCAGGATTCCGGAATGTCGTGCAGCCGGCGGTAGGTCACCGCGCGCGCATTCATCCAGGACGAAAACACCGCGCCGATCGCGCCCCACAACTGGTCGTGAGGATCCTGCGGGAAATCCTTGCCGGTTTCGCGCGCCACCGCGTCCTTGTAGCGGCCGACCAGATCGACCCAGTCGTCGCCGGTGAGGTCGGTGTCGAGCGCGTAGCCCTGGCTGTCCTTGAAGGTATCGAGGATGTCCTCGAAGTGGTGATGCTCGAAGCCGAGCACCACGTCGGAATACATGGTGATGAAGCGGCGGTAGCTGTCATAGGCGAAGCGGCGATCGCCCGACAGTTCGGCCAGCGCTTCGACCGTCTTGTCGTTGAGGCCGAGATTGAGCACGGTATCCATCATGCCCGGCATCGAGGCGCGGCCGCCCGATCGTACCGATACCAGCAGCGGATTCCTCGAATCGCCGAACGCCTTGCCGGTCAGCTTGCCGATATAATCGAGCGCCTTTTCGACCTGCGCCTTCAATTCCTTCGGATAGGATTTGTCGTGCGCGTAGAAATAGGTGCAGACCGAGGTCGGAATGGTGAAGCCGGGAGGCACCGGCAGGCCCAGATTGGCCATCTCGGCGAGGTTGGCGCCCTTGCCGCCGAGCAGATCGCGCAGGCCCGCTTTGCCCTCCGCCTTGCCGTCGCCAAAGGTGAACACCCATTTGCCGGCTTTCGGCGCAGATGCCGCGGGCTTGCTTGCCGCCGCCTTCCTGGCGGCTTTCGGCGCCGGCTTGACCGGGCTCTTCTTCAGCACCTTGCGGGCGCGGGCGGGCGGCGCGGCCTTGGCCCGGGCGGGCATGGAGGGCTTTGATTTTACTGCGGTTTTCTTGAGCTTCGATGCGGCTTTGGCCATGACTGCAAATAATCCGCGAGAGGAATGGGAGTTGCGGGCCTTACACCACTTTGGGCGGGCCCGCGCAAGCCGCGAGTACCCGGTTTGAACCCTACATTCGAAGCATCTTGAACAAGCCAAGCCCCGCCAAACCGATGAAGATCAGATAGATCGCGACCACCAGGTTGAGGAAGCGCGGCATGATCAAAATGAGAACGCCGGCGATCAGCGCCACGATGGGCTGAATATGGGCAGCTGTGATGGTCATTGAAATCTCTCCGGATGGCGCTGAGTGGAAAAATCGAATCGAGGCGGGGATTTTACCCTGCGGCACGGTTCCACGATAGCAGACGCCGGCTACTTCTACCGGTTCCAGCGCCCACGAAAGAATGCCGAAAATTGCAGCGGTGAACTGCCGTCTTTCTCCGGAACAATGCCGCGCGCGATGAATTGGAGGGGATTGCATGCTGTGCAAGGCCAGCGTGCATCACGTCGGAAGGAGTTGTCATGCGGAACAAAATACTTGCCGTTGCCGCCGTCGCGGGCGCCCTCGGCGGACCGGTCGCGGCGCAGGCACAGGGCGAAATCACCACGGGCGTCGTTCGCGGCGGCACCGTGATCATCAACGATGCCGACGGCATCGCCGCCGATCAGCGTCCGGCGTTCCGCGAATATGTCATTCGCGAGCGCGTGCCGACCTTCACCATTCCGGATCGCGTGGTGGTGGGCGGTATCCTGCCGGAAGCCGGCATCACCTATTACGACGTGCCGCAGACCTATGGCGCGACGCCCTATCGCTACACCGTGGTGAACGGCCGGACCGTGCTGGTCGAGCCGCGCAGCCGCCGCATCGTTCAGGTGGTCGACTAGAGTTGGGATCGCCCGAACGACTTGTCCGGACAGCCGCAGCGGCGCTTTTCCGGACATCAAGGCCCCGTCCGGTCTCCCCCGCCGGGCGGGGCTTTTGGTTTGAGCGTTCTCTTGCGCGCACGCAGAAATGCAAATTCCAGACGTTGAGTCATCGCCAAATACGGCTTCGCGATCTCGCGGCGCGTTTCGCCCGAGTCTTGCTATCAGTTTCCTCGGCCCTCGATTCAGAGGGCGCAGGGAAGACCGGGTGCGCGCTGCACCCGCGGTCCCGTGTGCAATTGTTATTGGGAAAAACGCACACGAGCATACAGGTTCAGCGGAGGCAATCCGGCCTTCCCTGCGCAATGGTTTTACGGCTTATAGCGCGCTCTCCCCGGTGACCGGGCTTTCTTGCCACCGTCGCCCGCGCTCCCTAGCGCGAACTTGACACCAGCGTCGGGGTGTCAGGACCACACGACTTCGCCGTCCGCCAGCGGCACGCCCGTCTCGCGCGCCGCCCGCGTCCACCGCAGCCCATCCCTACGTCCGTGACGTTCGCGAAACGCCCCTCCGAGTGGAACGGGATGCGATGGATATAGACCGATTTGCGATTTCGGAAAATCAGAATATTTTTGCTTGAGGGACTAGACACACTGCAATCGCAAGGCGAACTGATTTGCCCGTCGGGTAGTCACACAGCGTCAGGCAGCGTTGATGGTATCGCTTTCGCACCGCCCATCCTCCGCAGTGTCGTCCCTGCGAACGCAGGGACCCATACGCCGCGGCTTCGCATTTTGAGCAGACTGGTCGACGCCTTTTGTCACAATCGGCGACTGGGATTATGGGTCCCTGCGTTCGCAGGGACGACACCGTGGCGCATGAAAAGCAGTGCAACGTGCGCGTTCACGCGGAGATAACGGGCACTCAATCCTGTATCTTGGAAAAGTCCGCGACCGCGCGCGTGGCGGCGCGGATTTCGTTGAGCAGCTTCAGGCGGTTCTCGCGCACCTTGGCGTCGTCGTCGTTGACCTTGACCTTGTCGAAGAACGCATCGACCGCCGGACGGAGCTCAGCCATATGGCCCATGGCATTTTCGAAGTCCTCGGCCTTAAGGGCAAGAGAGGTAGCGATCTTGGTGCGCTCGATCGCGGACGCCAGCGCCTTTTCCTCGTCGAGGCTATAAAGCCCGGCGTCCGGCGTCCCGTCATAGGCCTTGCCGTCCTTCTTCTCTTCGATCCGCAGGATGTTCGCGGCACGCTTGGCACCGGCGAGCAGGTTCTTGCCGTCGTCGGTGTCAAGGAATTTGCCGAGCGCCTCGACGCGGCGGACCACCATCAACAGATCGTCATGGCCTCCGAGCGCGAACACGGCGTCCACCAGATCATGCCGCGCACCCTGCTCGCGGAGCTGGACCTTGAGACGGTCAGCGAAGAAAGCGAGGAGGTCGACACATCTTTGTTCGACCTTCGTATCGTTCCAATTCACAAGCCCCTTTGCGATACCAAAAGTACCGGCGCCCGCGTTTCGTAAAGACGTTGCAATGGACTCTAATATCGAATCGTGGTGCCGATCAAAGAGCCTTACGAGATTCGATCGAACGCCGTTCTCAACAATCAGCCTGATCACGCCCAGCGCCGCCCTGCGCAGCGCATAGGGATCCTTGCTCCCGGTCGGCTTTTCGTCGATTGCCCAGAAGCCGACCAGCGTATCGATCTTGTCCGCCAGCGCCACCGCCACGCTAACCGGATCGGTCGGCACCCGATCCGCCGGTCCCTGCGGCTTGTAATGCTCCTCGCTGGCGGCGGCGACGGAGGCATGTTCGCCCTGCGCCAGCGCGTAGTACTTGCCCATCAGGCCCTGCAACTCCGGGAATTCGCCGACCACTTCGGTCAGCAAGTCCGCCTTGGCCAGCCGCGCCGCGCGCTTCACGTTCAGGATGTAGTCCTGCTCATTGCGGAATCCCTCGGCGTTCAGGAGCTTGCCGTCGAAGAAGGTGTCGCGCTGCTTCCACAGAACAGGCGCGATCTCCGCCGCCAGCCGCTCGATGCGCGCGATGCGTTCGCCCTGGGTGCCCAGCTTCTCGTGAAACACGATGCCGTCGAACTTCGGCAGCCGGTCTTCCAGCCTGGTCTTCAGATCGGTCTCGCAGAAGAACTTCGCGTCGCTCAACCGGGCGCGGATCACGCGCTCGTTGCCGGCGACGATCGCCTTGCCGCCGTCGCTCGCCTCGATGTTGGCGGTGAGGATGAACTTGTTGGCGAGTTTTTGCGTCTTGGGATCGCGCACCACAAAACACTTCTGATTGTTGCGGATGGTGGCGCGGATCACTTCGCCCGGGATCGACAGGAATTCCGGATCGAACGATCCCATCAGCACCACAGGCCATTCGACGAGCCCCGCGACCTCGTCGAGCAGCACCTGGTCCTCGACCAGCTCAAAACCTTGCGCGAACGCCAGTTGCCTGGCGTCGGTGAGGATGGCGTCCTTGCGGCGCTGCGGATCGAGCACGACCTTGGCATCCAACAGCTTCGCCTCGTAATCCTCGAAGCGGCGCACTTCCATCGCCGCCGGCGCCATGAAGCGGTGGCCTCTTGTCGCTTGGCCGGCCTCGATACCATCGATGGCAAACTTCACCACGTCGGGCGCTTCGGTCTCGAGGCCGAAGGTGGCGATGATCGAATGCAGCGGCCGCACCCAGCTCAGCGCGCCCGATCGCGCCGAGCGCTCGCCCCAGCGCATCTGTTTCGGCCACGGAAAGGTCCGGATGATGACCGGCAATATGTCGGCCAGCACGTTCAGCGTGGCGCGGCCGGGCTTCTCGATCAGCGCGACGTAAAAGTCGCCCTTCTTCGGATCGCGCTGGATCTTGGCTTCGTCGAGCGACTTGAGCCCGGTGGCTTTCAGGAAGCCCTGCACCGCCGCGTCCGGCCCGCCGACGCGCGGGCCCTTGCGCTCTTCCTTGAGGTCGGATTGTCGCGCGGGAATGCCGTGCACCGTCAGCGCCAGCCGCCGCGGCGTCGCGAACGCTTTCGCACCCTCGTAGACCAGACCTTCGGCGACGAGCTTGTCAGTCACCATGCGGCGCAGGTCCTCGGCCGCCTTCGCCTGCATGCGCGCGGGAATTTCTTCGGAGAACAATTCGAGCAGAAGATCGGGCATTGGCTCTACTCCCCTCCCCTTGAGGGGGAGGGTAAAGTCCCCGCCCTGCCCGCTTCGGTATGTACCCAGGCTTCGCCGCAGGCCTTGGCCAGTTCGCGCACGCGCATGATGTAGCTCTGCCGCTCCGTCACCGAGATCACGCCGCGGGCGTCGAGCAGGTTGAAGACGTGGCTCGCCTTGATGCACTGGTCATAGGCCGGCAACGCCATCAGATGTTCTTTCTGATTGCCGCCCTCTTTCCAGCCGGCCGCGAGATATTTCTTGCAGGCTTCCTCCGCCATCGAGAACTGCTTGAACAGCATCTCGGAATCGGAGTGCTCGAAATTGTGCCGCGAATATTCCTGCTCGGCCTGCAGGAACACGTCGCCATAAGTGACGCGCTCGTCGCCGTCGCGGCCGTTGAAGTTGAGGTCGTAGACGCGGTCGACGCCCTGCACATACATCGCGAGCCGCTCGAGCCCGTAAGTGAGTTCGCCCGCGACCGGCGCGCATTCGACGCCGGCGACCTGCTGGAAATAAGTGAACTGCGACACTTCCATGCCGTCGCACCAGCATTCCCAGCCGAGCCCCCAGGCCCCGAGCGTCGGGCTTTCCCAGTCGTCCTCGACAAAGCGGATGTCGTGCAGGTGCGAATCGACGCCGATCGCCGCCAGCGATTTCAGATAGAGCTCCTGAATGTCCGGCGGCGACGGCTTCAGGATCACCTGGAACTGGTAATAGTGCTGCAGCCGGTTGGGATTTTCACCGTAGCGGCCGTCCTTCGGCCGCCGCGACGGCTGCACATAGGCCGCGTTCCAGCGCTTCGGCCCGAGCGCGCGCAGCGTGGTCGCGGGGTGAAATGTGCCGGCGCCGACCTCCATGTCATAGGGCTGCAGGATCACGCAGCCGTAATCCGCCCAATAGCGCTGCAGAGTCAGGATCAGTCCCTGGAACGAGCGTTCCGGGCGCATGTGGGCAGGTATGGCGTCCATCGGCAGAATCGGTCTCGCGAGGGGGGCTTGAAGCGCGCGGGACCGTATCGGCGGGGGCCAAGGGAATCAAGGCGATGGCGGACCTGATTTCCTCATGGTGAGGAGCGCATCTTGCGCGTCTCGAGCCATGAGGCCCCGATATCGCGGCCATCCTTCGAGACGCAGGCTGCGCCTGCTCCTCAGGATGAGGACCGAGGGCCTGAGGATCAGCCCGGGCGGTAGGCGCCGGTGTTGGGGTCCCGCCGCAGCGTCGGGATCTCGTTCGAGCGGGCAGCCTCGGCGACCCGTGCCAGCCGGGCCTCTTCCAGTTCCCTGTTGACCCTCTGGGCGGTCTTGTAAGCCCAGCGGACCACGGCCAGCCCACCCAGGGCGCCCGCGAATGCAATCAGCGGCGGCATCGGTCGATCCTTGTCGTTACGTCACGCCCCGATTGGTATTGTCGCGCAAGCCGGCCTTTGCGGCAATCGCCTTATCCGAGGCCAAATGGCGCGGGGTGGTCGGCCTCAGAACCCAAATTTGGCCCAAATTGCCCTGCTCTCGAGCGCGGAAATCAGTTCGTCCGGCAGGCCCGCAATCGCCTCGAGCGAGGCAGCCGTTCCCGCGCCGGGCGATTTGCGGCCGAACAGGCTCGACAGCATCCCGCCCGGGGGCGAGACCACGGGGGTCAGCACCTTGTCGCCGTAGCGGGTGCGCAAGGTCGAGCGCAGATCGCCGACGGCGTCCGCAAGGCCCAGTGAAACCGAGGTTTCGCCGGCCCAGTATTCCCCGGTGAACAGGGTGTCGTCAGCGCCCTTGAGGCGGGCGCCCCGGCTCTGCTTGACCAGCGCGATGAAGATGGCGTGGATCTCGCGCTGAAGCGCTTTCAGGCGCGCGACGTCGTCGGGGTTTTCCGGCAGGAACGGATCGAGCATCGCCTTGTGGGCGCCGGCCGTATAGAGCCGCCGCTCGACGCCGATCTTTGCGATCAGGTCCTGGAATCCGAAGGAACCGCCGACCACGCCGATCGAGCCCAGGATCGAAGACGGATCGCAGAAGATCTCGTCGCCTGCGCAGGCGATCATGTAGCCGCCGGAGGCCGCCACATCCTCGACGAACACCAGCACCGGCAGTTTCTTCTCCGCGGCAAGCTGCCGGATCCGCAGATAGATCTGGCGCGACTGCACCGGCGAACCGCCGGGCGAATTGATCACCAGCGCCACCGCCTTTGCATGCTTCATGGCGAAGGCGCGCTCCAGCGTCCGGGCGACGCCCGCCAGCGACATGCCCGGCCGCAGCGGCGTCACCGCACCGATCAGGCCCGACAACCGGACCACGGGCACGACGACGGCGCCACGCCGCAGCCGCGCCGGAACGAATTGCATCAGCCGCTCGACGAGGCCCGGCAGTCCCGCGCGATCACTTATTTGTTCACTCATGCCGTTACCTCGAATTAACCATTTTTTATCACCCCACTGGGCAATGAGGGGGGAACGCCCGAAGCGGTGGAACGCCTTTTGCTTTGCAGTCGTTATGGCTGCAATGGCGCAGCGGAGAGTGACATGAAAATCTATCTGCTGATGATGCTGATGGGTATCCTTTTGACCGCGGTTCACTTCACCTCGGCGCCGGAACGGCAGTCAGAGAAGCTCCCGCAATAGCACTTCTGCTCAAATCGTGAGCGACCGGACGCGCCTCGACCGGACACGCCTCAGAGTGTCGCAAGGGGCAAGACACCCTTCCCCGCCAGAATTTCCTGTACCCGTTTGTTGGGCACGCCTGACTCATCGTTGAGCATCAGGGCGGGATGGATTTGCGTGGGAGCCCGTCCGCCCTTGATCGAACGTATCAGGAGCCGAATCGCGGGGGTCCCGGGATCGCCGTGAACCGGCAGGATCGCCAGGCTGCCGAAGCCGCGATCGAGCGCCGCCAGCACCTCCGCGATTCCGTCGGCGCGCCAAATCAAAGTCAGCACGCCGCCGGATTTCAGGATCCGCCGCGCGGCGTGGACCCAGCCCTCCAGCGTCGAAGCCGTTGCGACATGGGCCGAGGCGCGGGCCTTGTCCGGCGAGGCGCGGTGCCGCGCGGCATCGTTGAACGGCGGATTCATCAGAACCACATCGGCGCTGTCGGGAGTGAGGCCCGCGGCGGCAAAGGCGTCGGCGGCAGCCGCCACGTCCAGCACGATCGCCTCGGCCGCGATCGCATTCGAGACGGCGTTGCTTCGCGCGAGCCCGGCCAGATCAGCATCGATCTCGACCAGAACGAGATCGATCCCGGTCACGCGCCTGGCGACCGCGAGACCGGCGGCGCCGACGCCGGCGCCGAATTCGACCACGCGATCGCCCGGACCCACCGGCGTCGCCGCGGCCAGCAGCATGGCGTCGTGGCCGGCGCGGTGGCCCGACCGCGGCTGACGCAGGCGCAATTGTCCGCCGAGAAATGCATCCTCGGTGAATTCGGCGGCGGAATCAGTCATCGGCTCGCAGCTCGTGGGCGAGCCCGGCGTCGCTGAGGATCTGCCGCGCCTCGCGGTCGTCGTCCTCATGGACCAGAATACGGCGCGGCAGGACGCCCAGCGAGCCTTCGAGGATGCTCATATTCTGATCCAGCACCAGATGGTGAATATGGGCGCCGTCGAGCAGGGCGCCGACCGCCGAAACCAGCACCATATCGTTGGTCCGAACCAGTTCCCGCAACTTTGGCTCTCCTTAGCCGATCCGGGGCGGGGGGCGCGGGCGCGTGTCAACCGCTACCTGCCCTTGCCGCATTACCCGGCACTTTCTATTGTCGGACCGTAAGGATAGTCCGAATTGGGCAAATGTGGAGACCAGCGTGGCGGTTATTGTACCCTTCGAGAGCCCATCGAACGCTTCGATAGATGAGCTGGTCGGGCTTGTCGCCGCCGACATGGAGCGGGTCAACGCGACGATCCTGTCGCGGACCGGCTCCGAGGTCACCATGATCCCCGAGGTCGCCAACCACCTGATTTCCTCAGGGGGCAAAAGGCTGCGGCCGATGCTGACGCTGGCGATGGCGGGTCTCGCCGGCTATTCCGGCGAGGGCCATATCAAGCTCGCCGCTTCGGTCGAATTCATGCATACCGCCACGCTGCTGCATGACGACGTGGTCGACGAAAGCGAACTCCGGCGCGGCAAACTGTCGGCGCGCATGCTGTGGGGCAACGAGGCCAGCGTGCTGGTCGGCGACTTCCTGCTCGGCCAGGCCTTCCGGATGATGGTCGAGGTCGGCTCGCTGCGCGCGCTCGACATTCTGTCGTCCGCCGCGGCCACCATCGCCGAGGGCGAAGTGATGCAGCTTGCGGCGGCGAAAAATACCGCGACCACGGAAGACGAGTACCTCGCCGTGATCAGGGGCAAGACCGCCGAGCTGTTCGCGGCGGCTTGCGAGGTCGGCCCTGTCATCGCCAATCGTCCGAAGGCCGAGCAGACCGCGTGCCGCTCGGTCGGCATGAACCTCGGCATCGCGTTCCAACTGGTGGACGACGTGCTGGACTACGGCGGCAAGGCCGCCAAGCTCGGCAAGAACATCGGCGACGATTTCCGCGAAGGCAAGATCACGCTGCCGGTGGTGCTGGCGTTCCGCCGCGGCAACGACTCCGAGCGCGCGTTCTGGGTCAAGGCGCTGGAGCGCGGCGAGATCGGCGACGGCGATCTCGATCACGCCATCGGGCTGATGACCAAGCACCGCGCGCTGGAGGATACCATCAACCGCGCCCAGCATTACGGCGCGATGGCGGTCGATGCGCTGGCGCTGTTTCCAGCCTCGCCGATGAAGACCGCGCTGGAGCAGGTGGTGGCGTTCTGCCTGGCGAGGTCGCACTGATCTCCTCATCCTGAGGAGCGCGCGTCTTCGCGCGCGTCTCGAAGGATGAGGCAGTTGGAGATCCGTCTGTGGCCTCATGGCTCGAGACGGCGCAAGGGCGCCTCCTCACCATGAGGGTCGGCAGGTTAGCTCAGCACGCCCGCATGCACCCACCATTGCGGGTGGTCGCGGCTGATCTTCTGCGCCGCGCGCCGGGCGTCCGCGGTGTTCTCATAGATCGCAAAGCAGGTCGCACCCGACCCCGACATCCGCGCCAGCCAGGCCCCGTTGGTGGCGTTGAGCGCCGAGAGCACTTCGCCGATCACGGGCTGAATGCGCATCGCCGGCTCTTCGAGATCGTTGGAGGCAGAGCTGAGCGCCTCAACCCAGTCTTCGACCGACGCCCCCTGCTCCGGCCAGCCCGGCGTCCGGATCACGTCGGTGGCGCCAACCAGCAGTTCGCCGTTGCGCAAGCCCAGTGCTGCAAACACGTCCTTGGTCGCGACCGGAATCCGCGGGTTGACCATCACGCAGGGCATGATCGGCAGGCTCAGCGGCATCAAGGCTTCGCCGACGCCGGTCATGACGCAGGCGCGCGAGGCAAGACACACCGGCACGTCGGCGCCGGTCAGCCGCGCGACCTCGATCAGGCGCGGATCGTCGAGCGCAAGCCCGTTGGCCTGCGCCAGCAGGCGCAGCGCCGCCGCGGCGTCGGCCGAACCGCCGCCGATGCCGGCAGCGACCGGCAGCTTCTTGTCGAGCACGAAAGCGCCGAGCTTGAGATCCGGCACGCGTTCGCTGAGCAGTTGCGCCGCCTTGAACACCAGATTGTCCGCGGCCTCGCCGCAGGCCTGCGCCAGCGGCCCGGTGGTCTCGAGATCCAGTGTGGCGCCCGGCGTCAGCGTGATGCGATCGGCGCAATCGGCGAACGCCACCACGCTTTCGAGATCGTGATAACCGTCGACGCGGCGCCCGACCACCCGCAGGGTCAGGTTGACCTTGGCACGCCCCTCTTCCATCAGCATCGGCGGCCAGTCCTTCGATCAGCCGCCCTTGCCATCATCTTTTTTCTTGTCGGCGGACGCCGCCGACGAGGTGTCCTCCGGCAGCCCGTTTTCGATCTTGGCCTCGATCTTCGGCAGTTCGTCCGGCTCGGGCTTGAGGTCGCGGGCGTGGGCCCACTGGAATTTCGCCTCCAGCGTGCGGCCGACGCGCCAATAGGCGTCGCCGAGATGGTCGTTGATGGTCGGGTCTTCGGGCTTGAGATCGATCGCGCGCTCGAGATTTTTCACCGCGTCCGCATAGTTGCCGATGCGGTAGAACGCCCAGCCCAGCGAGTCCACGATGTAGCCGTCGTCCGGGCGCTGATCGACGGCGCGCTTGATCATCTTCATGCCTTCGTCGAGATTGATGCCCTGATCGATCCACGAGTAGCCGAGATAGTTCAGCACGTGCGGCTGCTCGGGCTGCAGCTCCAGCGCCTTGCGCATGTCGGCTTCCGCCTTGCTCCACTGCTTGGAACGCTCCTCGCAAATGCCGCGGTAATAATAGGTTACCCAGGCGTTCTTTTCGTTGCCCGGCGGCATCACATCGATGCCCTGACCGTAGGTCTGGGCGCAGTCGGCGAACCGCTTGCGGCCGCGCTCGATATTGCCGAGCGCCATGATGGCTTCGATGTCCCTGGGATCTTCCGCGGTGACGCCCTTCAGGATCTTGATCGCCTCGTCGCTGCGGTCGGCGGCGTCGAGGTTGGTCGCGAGCTGAATCTGCGCGTTGCGCTTCAGCGGCGAACCGGCCGGCATCCGCTCATAGACCTTAATCGCCATCCTGGGCTTCTTCACGGTCTCGTAGAGATCGGCCAGCGACAACAGCGCCAGCGGATGATTGGGTGCGAGATAGAGCGAGAGCTGCAGATAGACCAGCGCGAGGTCTTCGCCGCCGCGCCGCGTCAAGGTGGCGCCGATGCCGTAGAGCGCCTCGGCGGCGCCGGCCTGCGGCGAATCGACCAGCGGCGACATCTTCTTGCCGGCTTTGGTTTCGCGCAGGCCTTCCTGTACCAGCGGATGCCGCGGCAGCTTCTTGTCGAACGCCGCGTAGACGGCGGTGGCCGCCGCCGGATCCTTGCCGCGCGACAGCCAGCGCCCATAGGCCTCGGCCACCCGCAGCATGGAATCGTCGAGCTTGTGGGCCCGCTCCAGACGTATCCCGGCGTCCTTTTCCTTGCCCGCGAGTTCGAGGATCATGCCGGAATGCAGGTCCTTGAAGATCGGATACCATTCCGGACCGGTCAGCTTGTCGATGTTGGCGACCGCGGCCTTGGTGTCGCCGGCGCCGTAGCTGGCCCAGCCCGACAACAGCGTCGCCACCAGATCCGTGATCGGTCCGCGAATCGACTGATTGATGTTGATCTGCGCGGTGGAATATTTCTTCTGCTTGAGATCGCGCACGCCGACCACGAGGCGGGCGACGCGATTGGATTTGTCGATCGTCAGGATGCGGTCGGCGAGCTTTACCGCCTCGTCGATGTCGCCGTCCGCGAGCGAGGAAATGAACGCGCGATCGAGCAACTCGTTGTTCTTCGGATCGGTGCGCAGCGCCGAGCGGTAGAACGCCGCCGCCGAAGAGGCGTCACGCTCGACGCTGGCGTGACGGGCGGCCAGATAGCTGCCCGATGTGGTCATCGACTTCAGGTCGCCCTTGGTCGGGAACTGCGCCGAATTGTCGGCGGTATGATCGGGTGTCTGGGCCGCAACCGAACCGGGCGCTGCCAGCGCGGCGAAGGCGAGTGCGGCAAGGGTCCGGCGATTGAAACGAATGGAAAACATCAGGGTTTGCCTAGCTCCAGGGATTTCAAGGATCGTCTCGGATGCGAACCCAGCCGGCGGCATCAAGGCAAGCGACAATGCCGCGTTTGGCGTTGAACCGCAAGGATACGGGGTGGCGAATCGAATGGCAGGAGGGCCCGATGATCGTCGCACTGACCGGCCTTCCGGCCGGCCCGGCCTGAAAACGCTTTCAGTGTGGCGGTATCGTGGCCGGCGGCTGCATGGGCGGCTACCGGCTCACGCAATCGTGGTCACATCGCCTCGTAGTTCGGACCGCCGCCGCCCTCCGGCGGAACCCAGGTGATGTTGCCGTTGGGGTCCTTCACGTCGCAGGTCTTGCAATGGACGCAATTCTGCGCGTTGATCTGGAAGCGGGGACCCGACGCTTCCTCGACCCATTCATAGACGCCCGCCGGGCAATAGCGGTTGGACGGACCGGCATAGACATCGTGCTCGGACGTCTTCTGCAGGTTCATGTCGGCGACCTTGAGGTGAACCGGCTGGTCCTCTTCGTGGTTGGTATTGGACAGGAACACTGACGAAAGCTTGTCGAACGATATCTTGCCATCCGGCTTCGGGTACGCGATCGGCGCATGCGCCTTCGCCGGGTCGAGCGTCTTGCGGTCGGGCTTGGCGTGCGACTGGGTTCCGAACAGCGAGAAGCCGAGCGTGTTGCACCACATGTCGATGCCGCCGAGGGCGACGCCGATCACGGTGCCGAACTTCGACCACAGCGGCTTGACGTTGCGGACCCGGTACAGATCCTTGCCGACCGCCGACCCGCGCCAGGCGTTTTCGTATTCGACCAGTTCGTCGTTGGCGCGGCCGGCGCCGAGTGCTGCGATGACGTGCTCGGCCGCCAGCATGCCGCTGCCCATCGCATTGTGCACGCCCTTGATGCGCGGCACGTTGACGAAACCCGCCGCGCAGCCGATCAGCGCGCCGCCGGCGAAGCAAAGCCGCGGCACCGACTGATAGCCGCCCTCGGTGATGGCGCGCGCGCCGTAGGCGAGCCGCTTGCCGCCTTCGAACAGGTTTCGGATCGCCGGGTGGGTCTTGAAGCGCTGGAATTCGTCGAACGGCGACAGATAAGGATCGTCGTAATTGAGATGCAGCACGAATCCGACCGCCACCAGATTGTCGTCGTAGTGATAGAGGAACGAGCCGCCGCCGGTCGAATTGTTGAGCGGCCAGCCGAACGAATGCTGGATCAGGCCCTTCTGGTGTTTGGTGGGGTCGATCTGCCAGACTTCCTTGAGGCCGATGCCGAATTTCGGCGGCTCGCTGCCCGCGTCCAGCGAGAATTTCGCGATCAGCTGCTTGGTCAGGCTGCCGCGGGCGCCTTCGGCGAACAGCGTGTATTTGCCGAGCAGTTCCATGCCGCGGGTAAACGAGTCCTTGTGGGTGCCGTCCTTGGCGATGCCCATGTCGCCGGTGGCGATGCCGCGCACCGCGCCCTTGTCGTCGTACAGCACCTCAGTCGCAGCGAACCCCGGATAGATCTCGACGCCGAGCGCCTCGGCCTTTCGCGCCAGCCAGCGGCAGACATTGCCGAGCGAGCCGATATAGCAATGATGATTGTTCATCAGCGGCGGCATCGCGATCGCCGGCAGCGGGATCGCCGATCCCGCGGTCATCCAGTAGAACTTGTCGGTCTTGACCTGCGTCTTCAGCGGGCAATCGGCGTCCTCGCGCCAGTCCGGAACCAGTTTGTCGAGCGACACCGGATCGATCACCGCGCCGGACAGGATATGCGCGCCGACCTCGGAGCCCTTCTCCACCACGACGATGCTGAGATCGGCGTTGAGTTGCTTCAACCGGATCGCGGCCGCCAGGCCGGACGGCCCGGCGCCGACGATCACGACGTCGAAGTCCATGGATTCGCGCGGGGGTAATTCTTCGCTGCTCATGATCTGGTCCCGGCCGGTTGAGAACGCCTCTAATTGCCCCCGTTGTTTCCGATTTTTGTCCTGAGAACAACTGCCGAAATGCGTTTCACAACGGCGCAAGGCGGCCTAGATTGCGCGAGATGCCGCAGACCCCCGCCATGACGCCCGAGAACGCACCTACCGTCCAGCAATTGCTGGCCTTTTATCTGGAGGCCGGGGTCGACTGTGCGCTGACCGACGAGCCGGTCAACCGGCTGTCCGATCCCGACATCATGCCGGCCCCCCGCGAGGCGGCGCCGGCCCGGCCCGTCAGGACAATTCCCGCCGCTCCGGCGATCCCGGCCGCGCGCGCCGAGGCGCCGGCCGCGCCGGAGGCCGCTATCCAGTCGGCCCGGGAAGCGGCGCGCACCGCGCCCTCGCTCGAGGCGCTGCGGACGCTGATGGAGACGTTCGACGGCTGCGCGCTGAAGTCGACCGCCACCCGCCTGGTATTCGCCGACGGCAATCCGCAGGCGCGCGTCATGTTCGTCGGCGAGGCTCCCGGGCGCGAGGAAGACATCGAGGGCCTGCCGTTCGTCGGCCGTTCCGGCAAGTTGCTCGACCGCATGATGGCGGCGATCGGGCTCGACCGCTCCAGCGTCTACATCGCCAACGTCATTCCTTGGCGGCCGCCCGGCAACCGCACACCGACGCCGCAGGAAACCCAGATCTGCCTGCCCTTCATCCAGCGGCAAATTGAACTGGTGAACCCGGACGTGCTGGTGACGCTCGGCAACCCCTCGACCCAGACCCTGCTGTCGACGCGCGAGGGCATCATGAAGACCCGCGGGCGCTGGTTCGACTACGACACCGGCACGCGGACGATCCGCGCGCTCGCCACCTTCCATCCGGCCTATCTGTTGCGCTCGCCGTCCTACAAGCGGATGGCGTGGCAGGATCTGCGGGCAATCGCCAAGGCGCTGGAGCAGGCACAGGCCTCATCCTGAAGGAGCACGCGCGAGCGTGCCTCTCGGAGGATGAGATATCCGGGCTCTCATGGTTCGCCCGGCGATGCGAAGCATCGTCCGGAGACGCGCGCCGGACCGCGCAAGCGCGCTGCCGGGAAGACGCGCTCCTCACCATGAGGGTTCGAGACGGCGCAAGCGCGCCTCCTCACCATGAGGAATAGAGTGCTTACGGCCCCTTCGGCCGCACGATAGCCCAGCCGATCCGCAGCAGCGGCTGCCGTCCGGTCACCAGCCATTCGAACGCCCGCGGCACTTCCGGCACCAGACCGGGAAAGCGTTGCGCGATATCGGCGGGCGGCGTGCCTGATGTATCGGACGCGCGCCACACCACGACGCCGCCGGTTTCGTTGAATTTCGCCGGTGTCAGCCACGGCGTCCGTTGCGGCGCGGCATCGAGCAGCAGATGCGGACGCCCGGTATCCAGCGAAATCAGCGCCGCCAGCTGCGGATCGCCGGCCACCGCGCGCAGCCGCTGGTTGGTGCGCCGCTCGAAACTGTCGCCGAAAAAATGCGCGATCGCGCGCGCAGGCAGCGAGGTCGCCACTTCGGTGCCGCCGGTCCAGGGCAGAAACAGCGTGGTCGCGGTTGCCGCGAACGCAGGCGCGAGGACGGCGAGCGCCCAGACCGTGCGCAGGACGCGCTGACGCCGCAGATGGACCAGATCGCCGGTCGCGACGATCACGGCCAGTCCCGACATCATCAGCGCGACGCCCGCCCCGCCCACGACGCCGTCGAGATTGAACAGGCCGGAGATCAGGCTTCCCGCCAGCGCGGGCGCGATGGCGAAGAAGTAAACGAAATTGCGCGCCAGCGGATCGACCGGCGGCCGGTAGATGATCGGCGTCTCTTCCGGGTTGCGGTTGAACCAGCCGGAATTGAGCACCACCAGGACCAGGATCCCCGAAATCGCCAGCAGCAGGCCGCCGAGCAATTTGCCCCAGTGCAGCGCCCTGCCGCTGAGATCGGCAACCGCCGGCCATGGCGGCAATGCCAGCATGTCGGCGCGGATCAGCCAGACCAGCCAGGGCAGCGCCAGCACGACGATCACCAACAGCGCGAACAGCGGATCGAACGACATCAGCATGCGCCGCCCGCGGACGGTGGCGAGCGCAAAGCCGGCGATCAGCAGAAGCAGGCCGATTGCGGCGGAGGTCGTCAGCAGCAGGAGGCCTGCCTCGATCGACCACGCGAACCACGCGTTGCGCCGGTTCTGGCCGATCAACTGCCAGGAGTGCAGCAGCAGCAACGCCCAGAGCGGGCGCGCCAGCACCAGGGGACCGAACTCGGCGCCGGGCGAACTGAAGGCCGTGACCGTCAGCGTCAGCAAAATCGCGAGCACGGCCTGTTGTCCGCCGACAATGGCGCGCGCCAGCAAGAATAGTGTCCAGAAGGTCGCGACCGCGCAGAGCTGCGCCAGCAGATAGACGCCGAACATGTGGTTGCCGGCGGCGCGGAACGCGATATCGGCGAGCCAGAACGCCAGCGGCGGACCGAGATCGGTGCCGACCTGATATTCCCGGCCGAAGGCCAGCATCGTCGCGAGATCGCCGGGCGGGCTGCGATACAACAGCAGCGGCAGGATCAGCCACAACGCCGCCTGCAGCAGCACCACGAGCCACACCACCAGCCGCGGCCGGGCGCGGATCAGTTCGACAATCAGGGAGGTGAAACGCATGAAACGTCCGAAATGCCCGACCAGCCGGCCCCATTCGATCTCGAACGTTTGATAGAGCGCGTCAGCCGCTGACGCAACTGGCGCTAGATGGCGGCCGCAACCTCGGCACCTGCAGGCGTTTCCCTCGTAAAGAGATCGCGCTCGACGGTCGAGGGGTGATGTTTTTCCCGCGCGGCCACGACCGGGGCGAAGAAGCGGCGGTGATGGACGCTCGGCCCGAGCCGGTCCAGCGCTTCGAGATGCTCGGGCACGGCATAGCCCTTGTGGGATTCGAAACCGTAGCCCGGGCAATCCTGCGCCAGCGCGCACATCAGGCGGTCGCGCGTCACTTTGGCAACGATCGACGCCGCCGCGATCGACAGCACCAGCCCGTCGCCGCCGATCACGGCGGAGCATTCGCAGGCGACGTCGAGCCGGTCGCGGCCGTCGACGAACACATGCTGCGGCATCTCCGGCAACGCCTGCACCGCACGTTCGAGCGCCCACAGCGAGGCGCGCAGGATATTGTCGCGATCGATCCGCGCCGGCGAACCGAACGCGACCGCAATCGACGCGGTGGCGCAAATCTGCTCGAACAGTTCCTCGCGGCGTTCCGCCGTCAGCCGCTTTGAATCGTCGATGCCCTTGGGGATCCGCTTCGGGTCGAGCACCACGGCGGCGGCCACCACCGGGCCCGCCAGCGGGCCGCGCCCGGCCTCGTCGCAGCCGGCGATTGGCCAGATGCCACGCTTGATCAGCGCGCGCTCGCGCCGAAAGCTCGGCGGCGCTACGGCAATCGCGCCCTTCGGCGGCTTGGCCTCGTCTTTCCCGGATTTGTCGCGACTCATGCCGGGATCGTGGCCACAGCGAGCCCGACGACGCAACCGGGAACTCCGGGAAATTCCCGCTATTCAGTCGCGGCGCCATGACGTTTTCAGGCGTGGGCGCCGGTTCGCGCAAGGAAAACGCGTCAAACCAAAAGGCTAATCCGGCAAATGGACCCGCCGGTCGTCACCGACCTCGATGCCGGGCGCGACCACCACTTCCCAGGGATGATTGTCGGGATCGGAAAAATATCCGGAATAACCGCCGTAATCGGTCGCGTGCGCCGGTTTCAACAGCGAAGCACCCTTTGAGATGGCGAAATCCAGCACGGCGTCGACCTCCTCGGCCGTACTGCAATTCCAGGCCAGCGTCATGCCGCGAAACCCTCGCGGCCGCGGGTCCTGCGGCAGCGTGACGTCCTGCGCCAGCAGATCCCACGGAAACAGCCCGAGCGCCGTGCCGCCGGTCTCGAAGAACGCGACGGCTTCGCCTGACGCGGCAAGCTTTCGCGTGAAGCCGAGCGCTTCGTAAAACGCGATGCTGGCGCGCATATTGCTGACGCCGAGCGTGATCATGGTCAGCCGCGGGATCGGGGCCGGTAGTTTCGTATTCATGCCACTTCCTTCTCCGTCATTGCCTGCGACAAACGCGAACCGTTTGCGCAAGGGAGCAACGCGACGAAGCAATCCATCTTTGCCTGGCAAGCGATGGATTGCTTCGCGGAGCCTGTCATCGGGCGCGCATTCGCGCGACCCGTTGGCTCGCAATGACGGCTGCTAGAACAAACTCAGCTGCTGCCCGCTGCTCTTCGGTCGCGCGAAATGATCTGATGTCAGTTTCGAGCGCCGCTTGTTGAGCCCGAGCTTCTCGCAGGCGATCTCGAACCGGCGTCCGATCATCCAGGCCATCGGCCCGGTGCCCTTCATCCGCGTTCCCCACTGCGAATCGTAGTCGCGCCCGCCGCGCATGTCGCGGATCAGCGTGAAGACGTGGCGGTAGCGGTCGGGATAATTCGCCATCAGCCATTCGCGGAACAGGTCGCGCACCTCGAGCGGCAGCCGCAGCAGTATATAGCTCGCTTCCTTGACGCCGGCATGGGCCGCGGCATCGAGAATGCGCTCGATCTCGGAATCGTTCAGCGCGGGGATCACGGGCGCCACCATCACCGTGGTCGGAATTCCCGCCTCCGACAATTGCCGCAGCGCTTGCAGCCGCTTTGCCGGCGTCGAGGCCCGCGGCTCCATGGTGCGCGCGAGCTGGGGATCGAGGCTCGTTACCGACAATGCGACCTTGGCGAGGTTGCGCTTCGCCATCCGCGCCAGAATATCGATGTCGCGGGTCACCAGCGCCGATTTGGTAACGATGCCGACCGGGTGGCCCGCTCGTTCCAGCACTTCGAGAATGCCGCGCATGATCTTCCGCTCGCGCTCGATCGGCTGATAGGGATCGGTGTTGGTGCCGATCGCGATCATGCGCGGTTCGTAGTCCGGCGCCGCCAGTTCCTTTTCCAGTAGCTGCGGCGCGTCGGGCTTGGCGAACAGTTTCGATTCGAAGTCGAGCCCCGGCGACAGTCCGAGATAGGCGTGGGTCGGCCGCGCGAAGCAGTAGACGCAGCCATGCTCGCAGCCCCGGTAGGGGTTGATCGAACGGTCGAAGCCGATATCCGGCGAGTCGTTGCGGGTGATGACTTTCCGCGCGGTATCGAGCGCGACGGTGGTCTTGAACGGCGGCAATTCGTCGAGGCTCTGCCAGCCATCGTCGAAGGCTATCCGCGCCTCGGCCTCGAAGCGGCCGCTGGCGTTGGATTGCGCGCCGCGGCCACGCCGCCGTTCGCGTTCGATCGCGACTGCGAGTTCGGGAAAAGGAGAAGGTGCACCCGCCGGCTCGGAGGGCGCCGTGACCGGCGGGTGCTTGAGGGCATGTGAGGATGCTCGGCTCATGGCCAGAACATAACACGCATCGAGAACAAAACAAGAACATGAATCGCGAAATCCACAGATGGCGGAACCGCCTGCCCTGCTGCAAAAAACTGCACCGCGAATGCTGATTTGATTGTGACAAGGTGCTAACAATCCGGCGTTTTTCACCGTTTTGAGCCAGCGAAGCCTCATTGATGCTGAGCGTGATCATTCCGACCGAGGGCGTCGAACAGCCGGCCGTCGCGACCCTTGCGGCGCTGGTGCCCGGCGCCGCCGCAGGCATCGTTCGCGAGGTGCTGCTGGTCGACCGTTCCGGCACCGGCGTGATCGAGCGCGTGGCCGACGTCGCAGGCTGCCGCTTCCTGGCGTTCGAGGGATCGCGCGCGGCGGCGCTGGCCGCAGGCGCCCGGCAGGCCCGCTCGCCCTGGCTGATGTTCCTGCATGCCGGCGCCGTGCTGGACGCAGGCTGGATCGAGGAGACCACCCAGTTCATCCAGGGCGTCTCCTCGAGCGGCCGTCCCCGCGCCGGGATCTTCCGCTATGCCCGCTCGCCCTATGCCGACACCCGCTGGCGCGACGGCTTCAAATTCGTGGCCCGGATGATCACGGGGCCGTCGGCGGAACAGGGGCTGCTGATCGCCCGGGACCATTACGACCGGCTCGGCGGCTACGCGCCGGACGCCCGCCGCTCCGAGGCCCGGCTGTTGCGCCAGCTCGGCCGCTCCTCCCGCACCCAGCTGCGCAGCCGGATCATGGTCGTCGCCTGAACATCCTGGACCCGGGACGGCCCGGACCAAAAATCGCGAAAACAACCCCATGCAAAGTAGAACTGGCAGGGCTGACACCGCAATATATTTGCCAAAGTCAAATAATTAATTGATAATGGCAAACATCGAGGTGTGTGATGTCCCCAGACGATTTCGACGGCCAGGTCGCCGCGATCCGCGGTTTCAGCCGCTTCTACACCCGCAAGCTCGGCATCATCGAGCCGAAGCTGCTGCATAGTTCTTTCACCCTGCAGGAGGCGCGCATCCTCTACGAGATCGCGCATCGCCCCGCCTGCACCGCAACCGACCTGACCCGCGACCTCGGCCTCGATCCCGGCTTCCTGAGCCGAACCCTGCAGGCGTTGCAGCGCCGCCAGATCGTGACGCGAAAGCCGTCAAAGGACGACGGCCGCGTCAACGAGCTCTCGCTCACCGCCAAGGGCCGCACCGCGCAAGCCGAACTCGAACGCCGCTCGCACGAGGAGGTCGGCGCACTGCTCGCGGGACTGGATGCCGCGCAGCGCGCGGCCATCGTGGGCGCGATGACCACGATCGAGCAGACGCTGGAGCGGCCCGCGGAAAAGCCGGCCGTCTTCATCCTGCGCAGCCACCGTCCCGGCGACATCGGCTGGGTGATCTCCAGCCAGGCACAGGCCTATGCCGAGGAATATGGCTGGGACATCAGTTACGAGGCCCTGGTCGCCGAGATCTGTGCGCAGTTCATCAGGAGCTATGATCCTTCGCGCGAGCATTGCTGGATCGCCGAGGCAAGCGGCGAGCGCCTCGGCTCGGTCTTCCTGGTGAACGGCGGCGATGACGTCGCCAAGCTGCGGCTATTGCTGGTGGAGAAAAAAGCGCGCGGACTCGGCGTCGGCCGCGCGCTCGTCGAGCAATGCGTCCGCTCGGCGCGCGAGAAGGGCTACCAGGAGATGACGCTGTGGACGCAGAGCGTCCTGGTCGCCGCGCGCGGCATCTATCAGGCCGTGGGTTTCCGTCGCGTCAAGGAAGAGCCGCACCACAGCTTTGGCGTCGATCTCGTCGGCGAGACCTGGGAGATGAAGCTGTAGCTTGTCGTTCCAGTGCAGTCACACGGCGGCTGTCATCGCCCGGCTTGACCGGGCGACCCAGTATTCCAGAGGCGTCCCTGATTGAGCCGAGAGGCCGCGGCGTACTGGGTCACCCGCCTTCGCGGGTGACGACAGCCCTGGGGCCCGAGGTTCCGGGTTCGCCTCTTCGACGCGCCCCGGAATGACAGATTACACCGATGCCCCCTTTGCCTTCGGCCGTCGCAGATGCTCGTCCAGCCGCGGCATGATCTCCACGAAATTGCAGGGACGCGTGCGGTAATCGAGCTGCGGGGCCAGAATCCCGTCCCAGCCGTCGCGGCAGGCGCCCGGCGATCCCGGCAGGCAGAAGATATAGGTGGCGCCGGCGACACCCGCGGTGGCGCGGCTCTGGATCGTCGAGGTGCCGATCTTGGCGTGGCTCAGCATGTGAAATGCGATGGAGAAGCCATCCATCCGCTTCTCGAACAAGGGCTCGATCGCCTCCGGCGTGACGTCGCGGCCGGTGAAGCCGGTGCCGCCGGTGGTGATGATGACGTCAATGCCGGGATCGGCGATCCATCGCCTGACGATGCTGCGGATCGCCTCGACGTCGTCGGTCGTGATCTCGCGCGCCGCCAGCGTGTGACCGGCCGCGGTCAGCCGGTCCGCCAGCGTGGTGCCGGACTTGTCATCCGCCAGCGACCGGGTGTCGGAAACCGTCAACACCGCGATGTTGAGCGAGATGAATTGTTTTGTTTCGTCGATTGATGACATTTGCGAACTCTTTCGCGCGCGCGGGAATAACGACTGTCGCGTTACAGCGCTCCCACCGCGAACGTATTGCAGGCCTGCACTGTACCCTGCTGGTAGCCGGTCATGAACCACTTCTTTCGTTGCGCGGCGGAGCCGTGGGTGAAGGAATCCGGCACCACCCTGCCGGTGGCCTGCCGCTGCAGCGTATCGTCGCCGATCGCGGACGCCGTGGTCAGCGCCGCATCGATGTCGCCCGCTTCGAGGAAGCCCGGACGTTTCTTTTCCTCGCGGTTGACCCAGACGCCGGACAGGCAATCGGCCTGCAGTTCGACCTTGACCTGCAGCGCATTGGCTTCCGCCTTGCTGCCGGCCTGGTCCTGCAGCCGCGTCACGCGCGGCAGGATGCCGAGCAGGTTCTGGATGTGGTGCCCCGCTTCATGGGCGATGATATAGGCCGCGGTGAATTTGCAGGCGTTGCCCGAGCAGCCGCGGAACCGGGTCTCGACCTGGCGGAAGAATGCGGTGTCGAGAAAGATCTGCCGGTCGGGCGGGCAGTAGAACGGCCCCATCGCCGACTGCGCCATGCCGCAGCGCCCGCCATTGGTGGCGTTGCGGAACAGCACGATGCGCGGGCCCTTGTAGGTTTGCCCGCCGGCCTTGAAGATTTCGTCCCAGCGATCGTCGATCTCGCCGAGCACGCCGGCGATCATGCTGCCCATCTCGTCGGTCGGCGCGCCGGTTTTCGCCGGGCCGGACCTGCGATCGCTTTGATAGCTCGGCGCCTGGCCGCCGCCGGTGAGAATTTCCGCGCCGCCGATCAGGATGCGCGGATCGATGCCGAAGGCGTAGCCGAGAAGGCCGAGCACGATGACGGTGCCGATGCCGAGCCCGCCGCCGCCCATCGGCAGGCCGAAGCCGCCGCCACCGCCGCCCATTCCGCCGCCGTCGTCGCCGCGACGGTCCTCGATGTCGTCGCTGCGGCGGAAATCATCGTAACGCATGGCGGTTTTTCCTCATTCCAGCCTGCCGGCGGCGAGCCCGCCGGTCCCAAACGCGGCAGACACGTAGAATTTCCATTCCGTTAATCAATAACCCGCCCGGCAATTATTGCCTAGTGGGACAGCGCCGCACACCGCCGCTCAATCTCTGGCGAAGCCATTATCGATTAAGTCGATTTTTACTTTGCGCGGTCAATGTATCGCCAGTCGGTTGTTTAGTCCCGCGTCGCCGACAGCGTCGCCTGAGTCAGAGTAATTGAGTCATGGTTGTGTCGCGTCGCGGGGCGTCTGCAAGGGCGCCCCGCACTAAATTCGAGTCCCCGTCGAGTGCTCGTATCGTCGTAGGCGATTGCGTCGCCGAGATGTCGAAGCTGCCGTCAGGCTCCGTCGATCTGGTGTTCGCAGATCCGCCTTACAACCTGCAGCTCAAGGGCGACCTCAAGCGTCCCGACGAGTCGCATGTCGACGCCGTCAACAACGACTGGGACAAGTTCTCATCCTTCGCCGCCTATGACGATTTCACCCGCGCCTGGCTGCTCGCCTGCCGCCGCGTCATGAAACCGTCGGCGACGCTGTGGGTGATCGGCTCCTACCACAACATTTTCCGCGTCGGCGCGATCATGCAGGACCTCGGCTTCTGGGTTCTCAACGACATCGTCTGGCGCAAGACCAATCCGATGCCGAATTTCCGCGGCCGCCGCTTCACCAATGCGCACGAGACCATGATCTGGGCCGCGCGCGACGAGAAGGCCAAGGGCTATACCTTCAACTATGAGGCCCTGAAGGCCGCCAACGAGGACGTGCAGGCGCGTTCCGACTGGCTGATCCCGCTGTGCACCGGCGAGGAACGCCTCAAGGGTGCCGACGGCAAGAAAGTTCATCCGACGCAGAAGCCGGAAGGCCTGCTGGCGCGGGTGCTGCTGTCGTCCTCGAAGCCCGGCGATCTCGTGATCGACCCGTTCAACGGCACCGGCACCACGGGCGCCGTGGCAAAGCGTCTCGGCCGCCGCTACATCGGCTTCGAGCGCGACCAGACCTATGCCACCGCGGCCGAAGCGCGCATCGCCGCCGTCGAACCGCTGCCGGAAGCAACCCTGGCGCCGTTCATGACCGCGCGCGATGCCCCGCGCGTGGCGTTTTCCGAACTGATCGAGCGCGGCATGATTTCGCCCGGAACAAAGCTGGTCGATGCCAGGAAGCGCCACGGCGCGCTGGTCCGCGCCGACGGCGCCATCATGCTGGGCGACAAGGTCGGCTCGATCCACCGCATCGGCGCGGTGGCCCAGGGCTCCGGCGCCTGCAACGGCTGGACCTTCTGGCACGTCGAGACCAACAAGGGCCTCAAGCTGATCGACGAGCTGCGCGCCGAAATCCGCTCCGGGATGGCGGCGGGTTAGTACTCACTATTAACGGTCAGTGAGTCGCTTGTTGCCCATGCTTCGAGACGCTCGCGATGCTCGCTCCTCCCGAGTGAGCGCGAAGCGCTCATCCGGGCATGAGGTCGTTGTGTATCAACAAGTTAGACCTCATCCTGAGGAGGCCGCGAAGCGGCCGTCTCGAAGGATGGCTGCATTACCGATTTACGATTCCAGGTACTAGTTCGCCCGGACGCCCGATTGGTCCCGCTGCGGCTCAGGCCGCCCGCGCAAGCCCGCTACGCCGCGCGAGACCCGGTCTGATCGACCAGGGTTCCCCTGGCATGATCCAGATAGGTCCTGATCTCCTTGGTCAGCAGGCCGGATTGCGACGAAAGGTTGCCCGACGCGGCCGTGGTCGATGTCGCAAGCTGCTCGGTGCTGGCAGCGATCTGCGCCAGCGCCTGAATATTGCTGGCGATCTCGCCGACCACCGCGAAGGCGCTGTCGATATTGCGCGCGATGTCGGCCGTCGCCTGCGCCTGGGCTTCGGACGTCCCGGCGACCTTGCCGGTAATATCGTTCACTTCCGCGATCACGGAGCCGATTTCGGTGATCGAGACGCCGACGCGGTCGGCGGCGGACTGCACCTGTCCGACCTGCGCCTCGATTTCGGCGGTAAAGTTCGCGGTCTGGGTCGCCAGCGCCTTGACCTCATGGGCGACGACGGCGAAACCGCGCCCCGCATCGCCCGCCCGCGCCGCCTCGATCGTCGCATTCAGCGCCAGTAGGTTGGTCTGGCTGGCGATCGCGTTGATCGACTTGACCACCTCGCTGATGCGCGCGGCGACATCCTTCAGCACATCGACGCTGCCGGCGGCGTCGTTGACTCGCTCGCCGGCGCGTCCTGCGATTTCCACGGAACGCTGAATGTCGGCGCCGACGTCGCGTGCATTCGAGGAAAGTCCCGCCGTCGCCGACGCGACCGACTGCATGTTGGAAGCCGCCTGTTCGGACGCCGCGGCAATCGAGGTTATGCGTTCGCGCGTGGTCGATGCGCCGGTGCGCAGATCGCCGGCGGTTCCGCCCATTGCCGCGGCTCCGTCGTCCAGTGCGGAAACGATCGAACTGACGCTGCCTTCCAGCTCGGCGGTCTGGCGCTCGAATTGCCTGATGCGGGCTTCGATGCTGGTAGTGGCGCTATTGATGGTGTTGGCGCCCTGCAGCAGCGCGCCATGAAGCCCGCCGGGCAGGATCCGCCGGAAGTATTTGTTGTGATGCACGGCGTCCATCGCCGCGGTGGCCTCGCGGACGAACGCATCGCAGCCGTCGATCATGTCGTTGACCAGCCCGAGCAGCTCGGCCATGCCGTCATTTTCCGGAATCGAGAGAATGCGCGCCTCGAAGTCGCCTGCGGCGATCCGCTTGCAAACCTCCTTCGCCTGCCGCGTCAGGCGCACGGTCCTGACGATCCAGAACATCGCCAGCCCCAAAGCGGCCACCGCGACGGCCTGCGCTCCCAGCGCCGCGGCCGGGTAACCCGACAGATGCAGAGCCGACGCGGCGACCGATCCAAGAATCGCAACCGCAATGCTAAGCAGCGCTTTTGAGAGAGAATATAAGCTCTTCATAGGAGACTTTCTGCGAGGCGACGAAATCGGCCAGCGCCTTGTATCCGGCCGCGACCGCGTCTTTTCCGTTCGCGTGGGCGCGCTCGATCTTCAGCACTTCGGCATAGAGCGGCATGATTGCGGTTTCGAGCACCGCGCGGTCGGGAACCCGGCGGTTGGAGTGGTAACCGGTCATCGTGCCCTGGGCGTCGAACGACGGCGTCACATGGGCAAAGACCCAATAGTGATCGCCGTTGCTGGCCATGTTCTTGACGAAGGCAAAGATCTCGCGGCGGTCCTCGATGGTGTCCCACAGCAGGCGAAACACGCTGCGCGGCATATCGGGATGTCTCACGATGCTGTGCGGCTGACCGATCAATTGGGACGCGCGATAGCCGGCGACCCTGCAGAACACGCTGTTGGCGTAGGTCAGGCGACCCTTCAGATCTGTCTTCGAGACGATCAGCTCGGATGCCGAAAAAAAGGTCTCGCGACCGCTTGGACTGACGTGATGGGCCATCATTGGCTTCCGATATCGCAATCATCCATGAATGCGCGCACCAACACCCCTAGAAACTTTGCCTGAATTTTTCCTTAAGCTTCGACAGTTCGACGGCAAAACCGCAGCAACTCAGCCATGCACATGCGACTCAATGGCCACGACATGTCGTCACGGCGAAACCTGAACGCGGGGCCAGTTCACGAACTCGTCGGTTGCGCATTCCGGAGAATCTGAGCAATGGACATGACGTCCGCGGCATCGTCGCCGCGTTCCGGTCTTTCGCGACTTAAAGAGCAACCAAGGGAGTCTATCATGCTCAAATTCTACTTTAACGGATCGCCGAACCCGACCAAGGTTGCGCTCTTTCTCGAAGAAGCCGGCATCCCCTATCAGCCTGTCCCCGTCGACACCCGTGCCGGCGACCAGTTCAAGCCGGAATACCTCGCCGTCAATCCGAACGGCAAGGTGCCCGCCATCGACGACGGCGGCGTCAAGGTGTTCGACAGCAATGCCATCCTGCTCTATCTCGCCGAAAAGACCGGCAAGTTTCTGCCTGCGAATACGCCGGCCAACCGCGCCGAACTGCTATCCTGGCTGATGTTCGTCGCCACCGGCGTCGGGCCGTTCAGCGGCCAGGCCGTCCACTTCAGGCATTTCGCGCCGGAGAAGGTCGATTACGCCCATAACCGCTATCAGTTCGAGGCGCAGCGGCATTTCTCCATTCTCAACGACCATCTGGCCAGGCGCCGCTACATGGTCGGCGACACCTACACCATCGTCGATATGGACGTGTGGGGCTGGGCCCGCATGATCCCGTTCATCATGGGCGAGGAAGCCTTCGCGAAATATCCCAACGTCAAGCGGCTGGTCGATGAAATCTCGGCACGGCCGGCGGCGAAGAAGGCGATCGCCCTGAAGGACAACTTCAAGTTCAAGGCGGAAATGGACGACGAGGCGCGCCGCAACATGTTCAAGCATCTTGCGGTCAAGGCGGCCTGATCGAAATCGCCACCGTCATTCCGGGACACGCGCGCACGCGCGTGGACCCGGAATCCGGGAGATCGAAGCGAGAGATCCCCGACGCGCCAATTGGCGCGCCGGGGAATGACGCGAGCGAACTCAACCCGCGGCCAGCCTGCGCTCTGCCGGAAACGGCCCGAGCACGCGTTCGACCAGGGCGGAGTCGCAGTATTCCTTGATCTGCCTGATCCTGCCGTCCTCGACGCGCCAGACCATGCAATACTGGTTGTCGTAGCGCAGACCCGCCTTGGTGACGTTGTCGCCGCGGGCCTCGACCACGACACAGTCGCCTTCGGCAATGAAATTGAACGCGACCGTCCGCGGCCGCGCCGCGAAGAACGAGCGGAAATGGCCCATCAGGCCGTTCAGGATCGCCTCCCGCCCCTTGAATTCATGCGACCATGAATACTGGCCGGTGACGATCCAGCTGGCATCGTCGGCGAGATTGTCCGCGAAGGTGGTCCCGCTGCGGTTGGCGGAATCCTCGTAGACCTGTTGCACGAGTTTCTTGTTCTCTGCTGCGCTCATGGCGGCTTCTCCATTGATTGGCTGTGGCCAATCATGGCGCCTCGGCACGGCATTCTTCCAATCGATAGTGAATATGATATATATTCGTCTCATGAATTTGAATTCGCTTGACCTCAACCTGCTGGTCGCGCTCGAGGCGCTGCTGAGGGAAGCCAGCGTCAGCCGCGCGGCGATGCGGATCGGGCTGTCGCAGCCGGCCACCAGCCACGCCTTGCAGCGGCTGCGCCACCTCGTGGGCGATCCCCTGCTGGTACGGTCGGGAGCGCGCATGGAACTGACGCCGCGGGCGCAGGCTTTGCGCGGGCCATTGGCGCAGGTGCTCGACCAGGTGCGCGGGCTGTTCATCCCCGACGACTTCGATGCCCTCAGCAGCGAACGGCACTTCCGCCTGATGATGCCGGACCTCGCGGTCGAACTGTTGATGCCGCCGCTGATGGAGAAGGTCACCAAGGCCGCGCCGAACGTGACCATCGACGTGGTGCCGTGGCGGGGACCGGCGATCTTCACCGCCGAGTTCGCCCGCACCATCGACCTCGTGATCTCGATCGGCGATGCGTTCGGCGGATTTCACCGCCAGCGCCTCTACACCGACAGCGACGCGCTCGCGGTGCGGCGCGGCCACCCGGTTGGCGCAAAACTGAAGCGGCGCGATGCGTTCCTGGACGCGCGCCATGTCGCCGTCGTCATCCGCGGCCAGAGCGAGGACCTGATCGACGGCTGGCTGCGGGCCAAGGGCATCGAACGGCGGATCGCGCTGGTGGTATCAGGCTATATCGAGGCGCTGCATGTCACCGCGCGCACCGATCTCGTCGCCTTCGTGCCGCGTCGGCTGATCGGGGCGTTGGCGAAGCAATTGTCGCTGATATCGGTGGCGCCGCCGCTCGACCCCGGGATCGACGAACAATTCATGTTCTACCCGACCCGCGCCCAGACGGACCCCGGCTCGATCTGGCTGCGCAACATCATGCTCGGGATCGGCCGCGAGATGGAGCGCGAGAAGCGGAAGGCCGCCTAGCTCTTTTCCTCGGCAACGACCTTCTGCACCGCCGCCCGCTCCGACATCCGCTTGCGGTGATCCGCCACCTTCGGCAGATCAGCCAGATCGACGCTGTCGCCCTCGAGCCATCCCGCCAGCGTAAACAGGTAGGGATCGCAGATCGTGTACTGCTCGCCCATCACCCAGGGCCCTTTCAGCATGTCGCGCTCGATCAGCGCGAAACAGGCGGCCATGGTCTGCGGCACCTTGCGTTTCATGTCGGCGAAGGAGGATTCCTCGGTGGCCCAGCGCGGCCCCCGCATCTTGTGGGCATGATTGATATGCACCGTCGAACACAGATAGGAGTTGAAGGATTGCACCTGCGCAAACGCAAAGGCGTCATCGAACGGCGCCAGTTTCGCCTGCGGAAAACTCTGCGCGATGAAGGCGAGCATCGCCGGCGTCTCGGTCAGGATGCCGCGATCCGTCACCAGCGCCGGCACGCGCCCCTTGGGATTGACCTTGAGATATTCCGGGCTGTTCTGCTGGTTGCTCTTGAAATCGAGCCGCTCGGTGGTGTAGGCGGCGCCGGCCTCCTCCAGGGCGATATGCGAAGCGAGCGCGCAAGTGCCGGGGGCATAATAGAGTTTGAACATGTTGGTCCTCTTGGCCGGAGTCGGACGTTAGCGGCACGCCGTTGAACGGTCCACCCCAGCCGGCCAGCCTCTTTCGCAGTTGCCCCCTGCCCTCCCGCATGCCATGACGCCCCCGGTAACAGGGGCGTAATCATGACGGTTCTCATCGCTGGCGGCGGCATCGGCGGGCTGACGCTGGCCCTCAGCCTGCATCAAATCGGCGTTCCCGCCAAAGTCTTCGAGAGCGTGTCCGAACTGAAGCCGCTCGGGGTCGGCATCAACGTGCTGCCTCATGCCGTGCGCGAACTGGTCGAACTCGGCCTGCTCGACAAGCTCGATGCGTCAGGCGTGCGCACCAAGGAACTCGCGTATTTTTCCAAGCACGGCAAGCCGATCTGGAGCGAGCCGCGCGGCATCGAGGCCGGCTACAGATGGCCGCAATTCTCGATCCATCGCGGCACGCTGCAGCAGATCCTGCTCGACGCCGCGACCGAACGGTTAGGGCCTGCGAACATCCTGACCAGCCATCATCTCAATGGCTGGACCGAGACGCCGGACGGCGTCCGCGCCGATTTCATCGACAAGGCCACCGGCAAGCCGGCCGGCAGCCATGACGGCACGATCCTGATCGCCGCCGATGGCATCCACTCCGCGATCCGCGAAAAGCTCTATCCGCAGGAAGGCCCGCCGATCTGGAACGGACGCATCCTGTGGCGCGGCGTCACCGCGTCGGATGCGTTCCTCTCCGGCCGCACCATGATCATGGCCGGCCACGAGATCCTGAAATTCGTCTGCTATCCGATTTCCAAGCAGGCCGACGCATCCGGCAAATACCAGATCAACTGGGTCGCCGAGCGGCACATGCCGCCGACCTACCAATGGCGGCGGGAAGACTACAACCGCACCGCCAGGCTGGAGGAATTCCTGCCGTGGTTTGCGGACTGGAAGTTCGACTGGCTCGACGTGCCCGGCCTGATCCGCAACTGCTCGCACGCCTACGAGTATCCGCTGGTCGACCGCGATCCGATCCCGCAATGGACGTTCGGCCGCGTCACCTTGATGGGCGACGCCGCGCATCCGATGTACCCGATCGGCTCCAACGGCGCCTCGCAGGCGATTCTCGATGCCCGCGTGCTGACCCGCGAAATTCTGGCGCAAGGCCCTACCAACGCCGCGCTGCTCGCCTATGAGGCCGAGCGGCGGCCCGCGACCACCGATCTCGTCCTGCTCAACCGGCGCAACGGGCCCGAGCAGGTGATGCAACTGGTCGAGGAGCGCGCGCCCGACGGCTACAACGTCGTCACCGACGTATTGTCGCTGAAGGAACTGGAAGACATCGCCGCCAATTACAAGCGCGTCGCCGGCTTCCAGGTCGAGGGCCTCAACGCCAAGCCGCCGATCGTGACGATGCCCGCCGGGGCGACCCGGGCCGGCGCGGTCTAGACGATTCCACCGGCAGCCACCTCAAGGTGCTCGCGCCTGATGGCCTTGGCGGTCTCGACCAGCCGCGCGCTCGCGGTTGAGGTCGCGAGCACGGTGCCGTCCCCGGCCATCAACCTGCCCTCGACGAACGCGACGGTCTTGCCGAGCTGCGTCACGCTCGCCTCGCCGACGATCGGCCCCGGTTTGGCCGGGGCGAGGAAATTGACGGTCATGGTGATGGTCGCGGTGTAGAGCCTGCCCTCTGTCATGATGAAAACCGCCGGCCCCATGGTGTCATCGAGCATGGCGGAGAGGATGCCGCCCTGGACGAAACCGGCGGGATTGCAGAACACTTTCTTGCCGTCAAAGCCGATCCGCACCCACCCCTCGCTGGGGCGCGCATCGAGCAGGTGCCAGCCGAGCAGCTTCGAGGACGGCGGGGCGGTGAGACGGTCGAGTGCGGTTGCGATCATGGGAGCCTCCGTTTGGCTCCGTCCTAACGCGGGCCTGCTGACAGCATGGTGTCAGCAGGATGCACTCTCGGGTTCGAACCTCGCCTTGTGATCCGTGCCGATGCCGGCCTATCGTTGCGGCCATGGGAAAAATGCCGGCACCAACACCGCATCGATACAAGAGCCGAAGCAAGGTCTGGCTCTATGATGGACCAGGCGGCTGGCATTTCGTCACGCTGTCCGGCAAGCAATCAAGCGAGATCGCCTTTCTCGCAGCACATTCCAAGAGCGCGTGGGGCTCGATCCGTGTGATCGCGACGGTCGGCCGAACGAGTTGGAAAACGTCGATCTTCCCGGACAAGAAATGCGGGGCCTACCTCCTCCCTCTCAAGGCCGCGGTCCGGATCAAGGAGAAAATCGCGACGGGCGATACCGTCGCGGTTACGATCGAACTCCAGACCTAGCACCGCCCCGATGATTGCGATCCGCGTGCGGCGATCGATCGCCCAACCCATGCGCGATTACCTTGCGCATGACATTGGGCAGCGCCTCGTCGTCCAGCGTCGCAACCGGCACCCAGCGCATGCCCGCAGGTGCCCGGGCGCGCGCCGGCGCATGTGCGGTGTAGACCGCCAGTTCCAGCGGAAAATGCGTGAAGACATGGGTGACCACCCCCGCCTTGCGATGCCAGCGCGCGATGCCTTTCAGCTCGGGCGCCTGCTTCAGCGCCGCTTTGTCGTCCTGCGCGGCGCGCCAGTCCGAGCCCGGCACTTCGGTCATGCCGCCGAGCAGGCCTTTTTCGGGGCGGGTGCGGACCAGCAGCCGATCGCCGCGCAGGACGACGAAGGCCGCGCCCCGGCGCAGCGCCCCGGCCTTCTTCGGCGCCTTGCGCGGAAAGCTCTCCTGATCGCCGCGCACACGCGCCGCGCAGTCGTCGTTCAGTGGGCATAATGCGCAGGCCGGCTTCTTCGGCGTGCAGATCGAGGAACCGAGATCCATCAGCGCCTGCGCGCTATCCCCGGCGCGAGAATTCTCGTCGCCGGCGCGAGAATCCTCGTCGCCCGCGCGAGCCTCCATTTCGTTCGCACCAAGCAGCGTCGCCGCCAATTGCTGAATCAGCGGCTTGGCCTGCGGCAGCGGCTCCTCGACCGCGAACAGCCGCGACACCACCCGCTCGATATTGCCGTCGACCGGCATGGTCCTGCGGCCGAAGGCGATCGCCGATATCGCCGCCGCGGTGTAGGGCCCGATCCCCGGCAGCGATTGCAGGCCTTGTTCGGTATCGGGAAACGCGCCGCCATGGTCGCGCAGCACCTTGACCGCGCAGGCGTGCAGATTGCGCGCGCGGGAATAATAGCCGAGCCCGGCCCACATCCGCAGCACCTCGTCGAGCGACGCGCTTCCGAGCGCCGCGATATCGGGCCAGCGCGCCAGGAATTTCTCGAAATACGGCCCGACGGTCTTGACGCCGGTCTGCTGCAGCATGATTTCCGACAGCCAGACGGAATAGGGATCGGCGCACTCGCCCGCCGGCGGGCGCCACGGCAGCCGGCGGCGATGGCGGTCGTACCATGCGAGCAGCCGCGCGGGACGGCCGGCTGCCTCGGGAGCGACTTCGCGACGTCTTGTTTTGGCAATTGCACGAGAATTCATGAAGCCGACTGTAGTGCGGGGGCGCCAATCTCTCCACGTCATGCCCGCGCTTGTCGCGGGCATCCACGTTTTTCTTTACGTGCCAATCCAATCCCAAGGACGTGGATGGCCGGGACATCTAGCGCGAAGATGGGCTTCGCGCTTTTGCCCGGCCATGACGGCTGTGGTTCCGTTCACACAGCGCGAAGCGGTGATATAAGACCCCATGGCACGCCTATCAAAACCCGGTCCGATCAGCGCCAAGCCGTTGTCCGTCCTGCTCAGCGACGTGTTTTCCGACGCCTACGCCAAGCAGGGGTTTGCGGCGCGCGAACTGGTGACGCGCTGGTCGGAAATCGCCGGCCCCGAGGTCGCGGCCCATTCCGAGCCCTTGAAAATCCAATGGCCGCGGCCGGTGGAGGGACAGCCGCAGGAACCGGCGACGCTGGTGCTGCGCGTGGAGGGCCCGATGGCGCTGGAAATCCAGCATACCTCCGACGTCATCCTGCAGCGGGTCAATCGCTTCTTCGGCTGGAGCGCGGTGGGGCGGCTGGCGCTGCGGCAGGCGCCGTTGTCGCGCCGGGACCGGCCCAGGCCCCCCCGCGCCCCGGACCCCGCGTCGGTGGCGAAAGTCGCGGAAACCCTGGCTTCGGTCGAGGACGAGGAATTGCGGGCCGCACTGGCGCGGCTCGGCGCGTCGATCAAGCGAAATTGAGCCTCTGGTCCGGTCCGGGAATCGCGGCGTGCCATTGCCACAATTGTGGTTTCAAGCTAGCGAACACCTTCCTTTGGTTCTTCGGGCGTGAACGCGCCAATCCGGGAGCAAACCGTTGATCATTACGCGCCGCGCCTTCACCACCGCCCTGTCGCTGACCGGGCTCAGCCTCGTCGCCGGGCTTTCGCCGTTGCACCTGATCAGCGACGCGATGGCGCAAAGCGCCTCGGACGTCGCCAAGCCGCAATCGCTGCCGGACATGGTGCTCGGCCCCGCCACCTCCCCGGTGACGATCACCGAATATGCCTCGATGACCTGTGGGCATTGCGCGAATTTCAACGAAACCGTGTTCCCGAAGATCAAGTCGGAATTCATCGACACCGGCAAGATCCGCTACGTGTTCCGTGAATTTCCGCTCGACATCAAGGCCGCGGCGGGCTCGATGCTGGCGCGCTGCATCGCCAATGGCGACTCCGGAAAATACTTCGCCGTCGTCGACATGCTGTTCAAGCAGCAGAACGATTGGGTGATGAAGAACACCGCCGAAACCCTGACCCGGATCGGCAAGCAGGCCGGGCTCAGCCAGCAGGCGGTCGAGACCTGCCTCAAGGACCAGGCGCTGCTCGACAAGATCGCCGCCGACCAGAAATTCGCCAGCGAGGTGCTGAAGGTCAATTCGACGCCGACCTTCTTCATCAACGGCGAAATGCTCAAGGGCGGGACCTCGTTCGAGGAATTCGACAAGCGGATCAAGTCGCTGCTGAAGAGCTGACTCTTGCGCTACCGCGAGCCACGACCTATCTGGGCTCGCATACCCCCTGCAAAAGCCGCTAACCCGCTGCAAAACCCGCTGTAAAACCCGCTGTAAAACCCTTGGGAAAAGCCCCGGGCGGCGGTTGCCCAAAGGCCCCGGCCTCGCCATTGTTGCGGGGCATAAGAGCCGCAAAAGGCGACTCGCCCACACACCGACATTGCCTTCTATGGTATTGTCACGGCAGGGAGATTCGCGCCCTGCCAACAGAGAATCGCGTCCATGAAACTGACCCGCCTCCGCCTCCACGGTTTCAAGTCGTTCGTCGAACCCACCGACTTCGTGATCGAATCCGGCCTCACCGGCGTGGTCGGACCGAACGGCTGCGGCAAATCGAATCTGGTCGAGGCGCTGCGCTGGGCGATGGGCGAGACCTCGCACAAGTCGCTGCGCGCCGCCGACATGGACGCGGTGATCTTCGCCGGTTCCGGCAACCGTCCGGCGCGCAACCACGCCGAAGTGGTGATGACGATCGACAACACCGATCGCTCGGCGCCCGCGGCCATCAACGACCGCGAGATCCTGGAAGTCTCGCGCCGCATCGAGCGCGAGGCGGGCTCGGTCTATCGCATCAACGGCCGCGACGTCCGTGCCCGCGATGTTCAAATTTTGTTTGCCGACGCCGCTACCGGCGCGCGTTCGCCGGCGCTGGTTCACCAGGGCAAGATCGGCGAAATCATCCAGGCCAAGCCCGAACAGCGCCGCCGGGTGCTGGAGGACGCCGCCGGCGTCGCCGGGCTGCACGCCCGCCGCCACGAGGCCGAATTGCGCCTCAAGGCCGCGGAAACCAACCTCACCCGCGTCGAGGATGTGGTCGGACAGCTGGCCGGCCAGATGGACGGCCTGAAGAAGCAGGCCCGGCAGGCGATCCGCTACCGCGAGGTCGCGGCCAAGGTGCGCAAGGCCGAGGCCATGCTGTTCCATTTGCGCTGGCTCGACGCCAATGCCGGGGTCGCCGAAGCCTCCCAGACCCACGATCTCAGCGTCCGCGAGATGGCCGAGCGGACCCGCGAACAGGCCGAAGCGGCCCGTATCCAGGCGATCCGCGCCTCCGAACTGCCAGCGCTGCGCGAGGGCGAAGCCCGCGCCGCGGCCGGGCTGCAGCGGCTCACCAATGCCCGCGAGCAGCTCGACCGCGAGGAAGAGCGCGCGAAGGAACGCGTCGCCGAACTCGACCGCCGGCTGACGCAGTTTTCGGCCGACATCGCCCGCGAACAACAGCAGACCTCCGACGCGGAAGTGGCGTTGCAGCGGCTCGATGCCGAAGACTCCGAATTGAAGGAAGAGATCAAGTCGCGCGTCGAAAAGCGCAGCGGCGTCGATGAACGGGTATCCGAGGCCGAAGCGACGCTGGCCGCGGCCGAACGGCTGTTCGCCGAACTCACCACCGTGCTCGCCGACCTCACTGCCAGGCGCCATCAGCTCGAAGGCAACGTGCGGACCCATCGCGACCGGCTGGCGCGGCTGGACCAGGAGATCGCCAGCGTCGCGGGCGAGGAGCAGAAGCTCGCGCAGGAAACCAGCGGGCTCGGCGACCTCGCGGAACTCGCCGGCGTCATGGAGACCGCGCAGCAGAGCCTGGCGCAGTCCGAAGCCGCCGCCCAGGGCAGCGAGGCCGCCCATATCGCTGCGCGGCAGAAGCTGGAGGCTTCCCGCGCGCCGCTCAACGAGGCCGACAAGCGCGTGCAGCGGCTCGAGACCGAAGCCCGCACCATCTCGAAACTCGTCAACGGCGAGACCAAGAATCTGTGGCCGCCGATCATCGACGGCGTCACCGTCGCCAAGGGCTATGAAAAGGCGCTCGGCGCCGCGCTGGGCGATGATCTCGATGCGCCGGTCGATCCGTCGGCGCCGATGCGCTGGACCAATTCCGGGGTGACCGAAGGCGATCCGGCGCTGCCCGCGGGCGTCGAACCGCTCGCCGCCCATGTCGACGCGCCTTCCGAACTGACGCGCCGGCTCGCGCAGATCGGCGTCGTGCCGAAGGAACGCGGCGCGGAACTGGTGTCGCAACTGAAGACCGGCCAGCGGCTGGTGTCGCCGGAAGGCGACGTCTGGCGCTGGGACGGTTTCGTCGCCGCCGCCCACGCCCCGACCGGCGCCGCGCGGCGCCTCGCCGAGCGCGCGCGGCTGGTCGATATCGAGAACGAGCTCGAACAGGCCCGCGTCGACGCATCAGCCAAGCGTCAGGCCCTGGAAACCGCCGAAGCCGAGCTGAAGATGGCTTCATCGGCGGAAGCCGCCGCGCGCGAAGCCTGGCGTGCCGCGCAGCGCGAGGCCGATGCCGCACGCGAGCGCCATGCCGCCACCGAGCGCGAGATCAACCGCCACGCCGCGCGGAAGTCGGCGCTGACCGAAGCCCACAGCCGCCTCAATGCCGACCGAGCCGAGGCCGAGAGCGCGCATGAGAGCGCCAATGCGGCGCTCAACGAATTGCCGCCCAGCCTCGAGACCGAAACCAGGCTTGCAACGGTGCGCACCGAGATCGAGGGCCACCGCCGCATGGCGGCGCAGGTCCGGGCCGAGGCGCAGGCGCTGGCGCGCGAGGCGGAACTCGCCGACCGCCGCGTGCAGGCGATCCTTTCCGAACGCAACGAATGGCAGAACCGCAAAGCCAGCGCCGCCACCCACATCGCCACCATCGAAGCCCGCGTCACCGAGGTCACCGCCGAGCGCGCCGAACTCGACGACGCGCCGGCATTGTTCGCGGCAAAACGCCGTGCGCTGATCAGCGAGATCGAGCAGGCCGAGACCGCCCGCCGCGTCGCTGCGGACGCGTTGGCCGCCGCCGAGAGCCTGATGGCGGAAACCGACCGCGCCGCCAAGATTTCGCTGGAGGCGCTGTCGAGCGCGCGCGAGGCCTGCGCCCGCGCCGAAGAGCGCATGGAAGGCGCCAGGCGCCGCCTCGCCGATATCGAACGTGAAATCCACGACATGCTGGAAGTCGAGCCGCACGCCGTGGCCGGTCTCGCCGAGATCGAGCCGGGCGCGGAGTTGCCGCCGCTCCCCGAGATCGAGGAAAATCTCGAAAAGCTGCGCCGCGACCGCGAGCGGCTCGGGTCGGTCAATCTGCGCGCCGAGGAAGAGCTGCGCGAGGTCGAGGCCCAGCACACCGCGCTGACCACCGAGCGCGACGACCTCGTCGAAGCCATCAAGCGACTGCGCCAGGGCATCCAGAGCCTCAACCGCGAGGCGCGCGAACGGCTGTTGACCTCGTTCGAGACCGTCAACAACCATTTCAAGCGGCTGTTCGTGGAACTGTTCGGCGGCGGCGAAGCCGCCCTGCACCTGATCGAGAGCGACGATCCGCTCGAAGCCGGCCTCGAGATCATCGCCAAGCCGCCCGGCAAGAAGCCGCAGACGCTGTCGCTGTTGTCCGGCGGCGAGCAGGCGCTGACCGCGCTGGCGCTGATCTTCGCGGTGTTCCTCACCAACCCCTCGCCGATCTGCGTGCTGGACGAAGTCGACGCGCCGCTCGACGACCACAACGTGGAGCGGTTCTGCAACCTGTTGCACGAAATGACGTCATCGACCGAGACGCGCTTCATCATCATCACGCACAACCCGATCACGATGGCGCGGATGAACCGGCTGTTCGGCGTCACCATGGCCGAGCGCGGCGTGTCGCAGCTGGTCTCGGTCGGCCTCGACGACGCGGTCAAGATCCTCGACCAGAACGTGGCGTGACGCCCCTTCCCTTCTCCCCTTGTGGGAGAAGGTGATCCTCGCGAAGCGAGGATCGGATGAGGGGTCTCTATCCGCGGAGACAGACCCCTCACCCGTCACGAACGCGCTTCGCGCCTTCGTGCCACCCTCTCCCACAAGGGGAGAGGGAAAGAAGACGGAATGACCGCTCCCGACCTTCCAGCCGAACTGAAAGCCGCGCTCGACGCCAGGCTGCACGGGTTGTCGCGCACCGATGCCGCCGCACGCGCCGCCGTCATCTCGCGCACCTATCGCGACGGCGGCGGCTCCGGCGCGATCCGGACCGAGGCCGATGCGCTCGCCTATGCGCTGGCGCGGATGCCCGCGACCTACGCCGCGGTGACCGCCAGCCTGAACGCGCTGCGCGAGATCACGCCTCACTTCGCGCCAAAAAGCCTGCTCGATGTCGGCGCCGGGCCGGGTACGGCGAGCTGGGCCGCGGCGGAAGCGTTTCCGTCGCTGCAGAGTTTTTCCCTGCTCGATGCCAACCCTGTCTTGCGCGCGCTGGCGCTGGATCTTGGCCGCGGCAGCACCCGCCTGCGCGATCTGAATTACCAGCGCGGCGAGGCCCGCGCCGCGCTGGCGGAGGCCGAGGCGGCCGACCTCGTGGTGGCGAGCTACATGATCGGCGAAATCAGCGAGAGCGAACGCAGCGCGCTCGCCGTGCTGATGTGGGCAAAGACCCGCGATACGCTGCTGATCGTCGAGCCCGGCACGCCGGCAGGCTACGCGCGGATCATGACGCTGCGGAAACAACTGATCGCATCGGGCGCGCATGTCGCGGCGCCCTGCCCGCATGACGGCCAATGTCCGCTGCTGGCGCCGGACTGGTGTCACTTCACCCAGCGCCTGCCGCGATCGCGCGCGCATAAACAACTCAAATCCGCAGAACTTCCCTATGAGGACGAAAAATTTTCTTACCTGGCGCTGACGCGCGAGGCGGTCGCGCGGCACCCCGCCCGCGTGCTGGCGCAGCCTGACGTCACCAAGGTCGCCGTAACGGCAAAACTCTGCACCGATCGCGGCGTCATCAGCGCCATCGCGCCGCGCCGCGACAAGGCCGCCTATGCGCGCTTTCGAAAATACAATTGGGGCGACGCTGTCTTCGATGACGGCCCGCCCTCGGCGGAATAATCCGCACGCTCCGGCGTTTGTCTAAGCGACGCATCCGCGTCCTCAACACGCTTCATCAGGAGTAGGGCTGCAATGTCCAGGACATTCGCCGCAATGGCGGCTTTGACTTTCATTCTCGCATCATCGGCGGCATCGGCGCAGGCGCTGAAGACGGCCGACACGCCGAAGGGCAAGACGTTCGTCGACGCCAAGGGCATGACGCTGTACACTTTCGACAAGGACGCCGGCGGCAAGTCGATGTGCAACGGTCCCTGCGCCGAGAACTGGCCGCCGCTCGCGGCCGCCGACGACGCCAAGCCGACCGCCGACATGACCATCGTGGTCCGCGACGACGGCAAGAAGATGTGGGCCTACAAGGGCAAGCCGCTCTACACCTTCAAGAAGGACATGGCCGCCGGCGACACCAATGGCGACGGCTTCCTGAACGGCGCCTGGCACATGGCAAAGCCGTAACCGGGCAAATCGACCGCAATCGGCCCTGCTCATGGCAGGGAGGCGATGGCCGCCTCCCTGCCATGTGGCACAAAGCCGTCCCGGCGCTTGAACTTACCCCGCTCCCCAAGCGACCAACCCGGGCGGCCCCCTATCGGGGCCGCTGACGTGCGCCCATCTTTCATCTAGGCTGCGCGCCGGTCGTTTCATCAGGAGTCACGGGTCATGTCATCGGGCTGGATTGTTCTCGGCATTATCGTCATCATCGTCCTTTTCGCGCTCGGCGCGTATAACCGCCTGGTCGCGCTCAGCCAGCGCGTCGGCCAGTCCTTTGCCGACATCGACGTGCAGCTCAAGCAACGCCACGACCTGATCCCGAATCTGGTGGAAACCGTGAAGGGCTATGCCTCGCACGAGCGCGGCACGCTCGACGACGTGATCAAGGCCCGCAACAGCGCGATGGCGGCGCAGGGACCGGGACAGGTTGCGGCCGCCGAAAACCAGCTTAGCGGCGCGCTCGGCCGGCTGATCGCGCTGTCGGAGGCCTATCCGGACCTCAAGGCCAATGCCAACTTCCAGCAGCTGTCCGGCGAGCTGTCCGACCTCGAAAACAAGATCGCAGCCAGCCGCCGTTTCTTCAACAACGCGGTCCAGGAATACAACACCGGCATCCAGCAGCTGCCCGCGGCGCTGTTCGCCGGCATGTTCGGCTTCACCAAAAAGGAATTCTTCGATCTCGGCACCTCCAGGACCGAGGTCGAGGCGGTGCCGACGGTCAAGTTCTGAAGTGACAAGAATCTTTCCCCGTCATTCCGGAGCGTCGCAACGCGACGAACTACGATGTGCAATTGCACATCGGAGAATCTCGAGATTCCGGGTTCGATGCTGCGCATCGCCCCGGAATGACACTCTTTAGTGGAATAGCCGGCTATGGCCGCGTACGGTCTTTACACGCACATCGCGTCGAACAAGTTTCGTTCGATGCTGCTGCTCGCCGGGCTGTTCCTGCTGATCTACGTGCTGGTCTATGCCGGCGCGCTGGTCGCGGAAGTGCTGATCGACGGCAACCGGCCGGCCGACTACTACCTGATGGCCGCCTCGCGCGACCTGGTGAAGGCGTTTCCCTATGCGACGCTCGCCGCCGCGCTGTGGATCGTGATCGCCTATTTCTTCCACCAGAACATGATCGACGCCGTCACCGGCGGCGAGGACGTGACGCGGAAGCAGCAGCCCCGGCTCTATAATCTCCTGGAAAACCTCTGCATCTCCCGCGGCATCCCGATGCCGAAACTGAAGATCGTGGAAAGCGACGCGCTGAACGCGTTCGCGACCGGGCTCAACCGCCGGCAATATGCCGTCACCGTCACCACGGGACTGTTGAGGGCGCTGAACGACAAGGAAATCGAGGCCGTGCTCGGCCACGAGCTCACCCACATCCGCAACGGCGACGTGCAGCTGATGGTGGTCGCGGTGATCATCGCCGGCGTGGTCGGATTCTTCGGCGAGCTGTTCTTCCGGATGTTCACCAATCTGAGCTGGAACTCCTCGAGCGGATCGTCATCCTCATCGTCGTCCTCATCATCCTCGTCCTCCTCGGACAGCAACAGCAAGGGCGGCGGCGGCGCGGTCATCGTCATCATCATCGCGGTGGTGCTGATCCTGCTGGCCTGGCTGCTGTCGCAGGTGGTGAAGCTGGCGCTGTCGCGGTCGCGCGAGCTGCTCGCCGACGCCGGGTCGGTCGAACTGACCAAGAACCCCGACGCCATGATCTCGGCGCTGCGCAAGATCGAGAACCGGGGCGAGCTTCCCGGCGCTACCTCGGCGGTGATGGAATTGTGCATCGACAACCCGCGCGAGGGGTTCGCCGACCTGTTTGCCACCCATCCGTCCGTAGAATCCCGGGTGCAGGCGCTGGTGCAGTTCGCCGGTGGCCGCGATCCCGGTCCGCTGGCCGAGCCCTCGGACGCCGGGGAGGAACCGGAGGATCGGCCCGAAAATCCAGCCAACCGGGAAGGCCCGCCGCCGCTGCCATCCGGGCCCTGGAGCGATGCCAAGGACCCCGCCGCCGCCTCGCAAGGCGCATCGCCGCGTTCCTGGGCCAATCCGGCCGGTCCGTGGGGCCGCCGGCACTGACAGCCTGTTTCGCGTCCCTCGAAGCGGGCCGGTGGCCCGGTCCGAAACGGCCGCCCCTCAGGGATTAACGGCGCCGGCAGGATTTAACCCTAACGGCGGTCTAATGATTTGAATTCTCCCTTGTTTCTGCCATGTTCGCGCCCAAAGCAGGGTGGGACGTACCGATCGCTCCCGCGATCGGGCCATTGGGACACGATCCGGAGCCGGCAGCGGTTTTCCCGAACAGACGGCTTGGTTTGTTCTAGGATCAGGCCCCCAATGAAAAATGGCGCGTAAGGGCAGTTCATGACGAAGCCGGTAGTGATCGTGGTAGGTGCGGACAAGGGCGGGGTCGGCAAGACCACGGTGTCGCGGACCTTGCTGGACTATTTTTCCGCCAACAATGTCCTCACCCGGGCCTTCGATACCGAATCGCCGCGCGGCACGCTGAAGCGCTTCCACCCCGACATCACCGAAATCGTCGACATGACGACGACGTCGGACCAGATGAAGATCTTCGACACCCTGAACGCGGGCTCCTCGGTGACCGTGATCGACGTCCGCGCCGGCCTGCTGTCGCCGGCGCTGGCCTCGCTGCGCGACATCGGCTTTCTCGACGCCGCCAAGTCGGGCCAGATCACCTTTGCCGTGTTCCATATCCTGGGACCCTCGATCGCCTCGCTGGACGAGATCGCCGAAACCGCGAATTTCATGCAGGGCGCGAAATACTTCCTGGTGAAGAACTTCATCAACGACACCCAGTTCTTCCAGTGGGACCAGGCGACCTACAATTCCTATTTCCACCGCATCAAGGACGCCACCGAGCTCACCATCCCCAAGCTCAACGAAATGGCCTATGAGCAGGTCGAGGTCGCCTCGGTGCCGTTCCTCAAATTCGTCGCCAACAAGGGCACGCATGACGAGGCCGCGAACTATTCGTTCGTGCTGCGCGGCTATGTCCGCCACTGGCTGGCCAATGTCTGGAGCGAGTTCGACCGCATCAAGCTGACCGACCTGGTCGGCTCCGGCAAAGCCACCGCGCGCGGCGAAAAATAATTGCGCTTCCGATGCTATTTGGCTGGATTAGGCGCCGAATTCGCCTGATATAGCGCCAATGCACCGCACGGCCGTCTACATCATCTGCTCGCCCCGTCCGCTGGTCGGCAAGACGCTGATCGCGCGGCTACTGACCGAATACCTGCTGCTGAAGCACGGCGCGGTCGCGGCATTCGACATCAACCTGAAAGAGCCGTCGCTGCTGGAATTCCTTCCCGGGGTCACCGAGACCGCCGAGGTCGACGATACCTTCGGCAAGATGCAGCTGATGGACCGCCTGATCGTCAATGACGGCGTCGCCAAGGTGATCGACCTCGGTTTTCACGCCTTCGACGAGTTCTTCAAGATGACCGGGGAAATCGGCTTCATGAAGGAGGCCGCGCGGCGTGGCGTCTCGCCGGTCATCCTGTTCGTCGCCGATACCGACCGGGTCTCGGCCCGCGCCTTTCCGATATTGCAGCAGCAGATTCCGCCGACTGCGCTCGTGACCGTCGACAACGAGCACGTGGTGCGCGGCGAGCTGCCTGCAGCGATGGCCCAAGGCCGGGTGCTTCGCATCGCCGCGCTGCCGCCGTTCCTGAAGACCTATATCGACCGGCTGACGTTCTCGTTCACGCAGTACCTGCGCAACGAGAAGGATTCATCGACCGAACTGCATCAATGGATCCGAGAGAACTACTTCAGCTTCCGCGAACTCGAGCTGAACTTGTTGCTGCAGGGGTCTTGAAGCACACTTCTCCCTCGCCCGCTTGCAGAGCGAGGTAAGAACGCTCAATGGCCCTCGAACGCCATCAGCGTTCGCACCGGAACGTCCATCGCCCGCAGTTTCGCCGCACCGCCGAGATCGGGCAGGTCGATGATGAAGCAGGCGGCCACCACATCGGCGCCGATCTGGCGCAGCAGTTTGACGGCACCCTCCGCGGTGCCGCCGGTGGCGATCAGGTCGTCGACCAGGATCACCCGCTCGCCCGGCTTGATAGCGTCGGCGTGCATTTCCATTTCGTCGATGCCGTATTCCAGCGAATAGGCGATACGTACCGTGGTATGCGGCAGCTTGCCCTTCTTGCGGATCGGAACGAAACCGGCCGAGACCTGATGCGCCACCGCGCCGCCGAGGATGAAGCCGCGCGCCTCGATGCCGGCGACCTTGTCGATCTTCGAACCCGCCCAGGGATCCACCAATTGATCGACCGCGCGGCGGAAGGCGCGCGGCTCGCCGAGCAGCGTGGTGATGTCGCGAAACAGGATGCCCGGCTTCGGGTAATCCGGGATGGTGCGGACGGTGGCCTTCAAATCATGTTCAAAAGTCATCGGATTTTTCTTTCAACCTCTGTTCGCCAACTTCAATTCGTTTGCATCCCGAGCCGGAATGCATTTTCCACGATGCGCAGGCCGACTTCCCCACCGAGCGACATCAACGATTCCGGGTGGAACTGCACGCCGCCGACTGGCAAGGTCTTGTGTTCGATCGCCATCGCGACGCCGTCCTCGGTGGTCGCCGTCACCTGCAGCACATCGGGCACGCTGTCGCGCTCGACATAGAGCGAGTGATAGCGGCCGATCACGATTTCATCGGGCAGGTTTTGCATCAGCCGCCCGCCGCGCACCTGAACGCGCGAGGGGCGTCCATGCGCGGGCTGGGCGAGTTGCCCGAGCTGGCCGCCGAAATACTCGCCGATCGCCTGCACGCCGAGGCAGACGCCGAAGATCGGCAGCCTGCGATCGAGCGCCGTGTCGATGGTCCTGGAAATTCCAAAATCCTCCGGCCGGCCCGGCCCCGGCGACAGCACCAGCAGATCGTAAGTATTCTGCTTCAGCATCTCTTGCGCGTGGATATGCCGCACCACCGTAACCGTCGCGCCGACCTGCCGGAAGTAATCGGCGAGCATATGAACGAAGCTGTCGTCGTGATCGATCAGGAGCACCCGTTTGCCCGATCCGGTGGCATCCGGCGCAAATGCCGACAACGGCTTCGGCGGATCGCCGCGCAGCGCCTGGAACAGCGCCGCCGCCTTGACCTGGCATTCCCTGTCCTCGGCGGCGGGATCCGAGTCGAACAGGCAAGTGGCGCCGACCCGCACTTCGGCGAGGCCGTCCTTCATCCGGATGGTGCGGATGGTCAACCCGGTGTTGATGCTGCCGTCGAAATTCACCGCGCCGATCGCGCCGGCATACCAGCGCCGCGACGAACGCTCGTTGTCCTCGACGAACTGCATCGCCCACAATTTCGGCGCGCCGGTCACCGTCACCGCCCAGGCATGGGTCAGGAAGGCATCGAGCGAGTCGAAGCCCGGCCGCAGAATGCCCTCGACGTGATCGACGGTGTGAAACAGCTTCGAGTAGGTTTCGATCTGGCGCCGCGCCAGCACCTTGATGGTGCCGGGAACGCAGACCCGCGCCTTGTCGTTACGATCGACGTCGGTGCACATGTTGAGTTCGAATTCGTCCTTCTCCGAATTCAGCAGTTGCCTGATCTGTTCGGCGTCGCCGATCGCATCGACGCCGCGCGCGATGGTGCCCGAGATCGGGCAGGTCTCGACCCGCCGGCCATCGGAGCGCACGAACATCTCGGGCGAGGCCGACACCAGGAATTCGCCGTCGCCGAGATTCATCAGCGCGCCGTAGGGCGACGGATTGATCCGGCACAGCCGCTGGAACACTTCCGCCGGCGAGCGCTCGCAGGGCTCGGCGAACAACTGCCCCGGCACCGCCTCGAACAGGTCGCCGCGGGCGAACGCCGCGCGCGCGGTCTCGACGGTCGCCTGATATTCGCCGGGCGCGTGATCGGCAAAGCCCTGCCGCGGCGTCTTGGCGTAGACGCTCTCGGCAGTCTCGCGCGGCAGGCCGGCGGTGGACTTGCCGTTCCAGGCAAAATCGTAGCTCAGCACCACACCGCGGCCGGTGGCGCGGTCGTAGGCCAGCAGGCGATCCGGCACGTACAGCACGATGTCGCGCTGGTCGTTCTCGCGCGTCCGCTTCTGCACGAGGTCCTCGATCTGGAACACCAGGTCGTAGGCGAAGGCGCCGAACAGGCCGAGCAGCGGATCGTCGTTGGCCCCGAGGGCGGCGATCAGGTCGCGCACCAGCGACATCACGCTGGCGCGGCGGGTGCGCTGGTCCTCATCGACCGGGGCGGCGCCGCGCACGATATGCCCCTTGAGCCGCGTTGCGCTTCTTTCGCTGATCACGACGCAGGGCTCGCGTAGCGCGTCGCCGAGGAAGGCGATCAGCACCTCGCCGCGCGCATTCAGCGCTTCAAGCGAAAAATCCGATCCCACGGTTTCCAGCTGCAACGGCGGATCGGAAAAGCCGAGGTCGAAACTCTCGTAGCGGCCGGGCACCGTGGTCCCCGACGACAGCACCACGCCGCGACGGCGATCGAGCAGGTCGATCAGGGCATCGAGCCGCTTGGCGTCGCCGGTGAACTGCTCCACCGACCGCGTGACCGCCAGCCCGCCGCGGGTGCGGTATTCGCTATGGGCCGGCAGGGAGAAGGCTGTCCTGTTCATGTGATCCTCTTACGAAACTTGCCGAGGGAACGCCACACAGGACAAACGAAAAGGCCGTCGCGCTGCGATGACGGCCTCTGACGATTCTGGAAAATGAAATCGCACCGGCCACCTCTTAGGAGGTGCGCCACCAAAGACTGACGTTGCGGACGACGGTGTTCATGGGCGGTTAAACACCATGCCGGAGCTGAAACGTCAAGGGAGGCGCCGGTGGGCCGGGGCCGGTTTCGGAGCCATCTTTTGGTGTTACGGGCCGGAAAATATGCGTAGGATTCCGCCTAGGCAGCACCGGTATCAGACGGTCAAGACTTGCCGAAAGCGGAGGCGCGCGATGTCCATTCAGGCGCTCGGATACGCCGGATTCGGCTCGGCCGATCTCGACGACTGGCGGCAGTTCGGCACCGGGCTGGTCGGCCTGCAGGCGGTCGAGCGCGGCAACTCGCTGCTGGCGTTCCGGATGGACGACCGCAAGCAGCGCATTGTGATCGACCGCGCGATGCCGGAAGGCGCGCGCTTCTTCGGCTGGGAGGTCGCGGACACAGCCGACCTCACCGCCCTCGCCGCCCGGCTGGAAGATGCCGGCGTTGCCGTTACCGCCGAGCCGCAGACCCTGGCCGATGCGAGGCGGGTCCGTGGCCTGATCTCGTTCAGCGATCCCGCCGGCAACCGGCTGGAGGCGTTTTACGGCGCCGAGACCGACGATACGCCGTTTCGTCCCGGCCGTTCGATTTCCGGTTTCCGCACCGGGCCGCTCGGCCTCGGCCATGCCGTGCTGACGGTCGAAAACATCGACACCATGATGCCGTTCTATGTCGGCCTGCTCGGCTTCGGGCTGAGCGATTACATGCTGAAACCGTTCCGCGCCTATTTCTTTCACATCAACGCGCGGCATCACAGCCTCGCGATGATCGAGACCGGCGACAACGGCATGCATCATCTGATGGTGGAATTGTTTTCGCTCGACGATGTCGGCCAGTCCTACGACGTCGCCTTGAACGAGGATCGCGTCAACGTCACGCTCGGCCGTCACACCAACGACCTGATGACCTCGTTCTACGCCAGGACGCCGTCGTCCTTCATGGTCGAGTGCGGCTGGGGCGGCCGTGCGATCGATCCTGCCACCTGGCAATCCTGCGAGCTGAAGGACGGCCCCAGCCTGTGGGGACATGAGCGGCTCTGGCTGCCGCCGGAAGACCGCGAAGTCGCGCGCGAGATGCGGATGCGCGCGGCGGCGGAAGGCCGGCGCGCGCCGGTGCAGGTGATGGAAGGCAATTACAAACTGATGCCGGGGACGTGCCCGTGGTGGGATGGGGTCAGCAAGGCCGGTGTCTGACCAACTATGTCGTCCCCGCGAAAGCGGGACCCATAAACACAGGGAGATGTTGTTTAGCGAAGCCGTCTACCAGTTCGTCCGATTACAACTGCCGCGGCGTATGGGTCCCGGCGTTCGCCGGGACGACGACACGGCGACCCTCACCCCAGATGCTTCCTGAAAAACTCCGTGGCGCGGCCCCAGGCGAGTTCCGCCGCCTCGCGGTCATGCACCGATTGCCGCTGCTCGTTGACGAAGGCGTGCTCGGCGTCATAGCGGAACAGTTCGAGCGACTTGCCCGCGGACTTCATCGCCTTCTCGAAGGCGTCGACGGCCGCCGGCGTGCACCAGTCGTCCTTGTTGGCGAAATGCGCCTGCAGCGGGATTTTCACGTCCGCGGGCTTCGCGGCCTGCTCGGGCGGGATGCCGTAGAACACCACGCCGGCGGCAAGTTCGGGGATCTTGGTGGCGCCGATAATGGTCACCGCGCCGCCGAGGCAGAAGCCGGTGAGGCCGACCTTGGCGCCGTTGCGGGCGAGATATTGCGCGGCGCCGCGCACGGTCTGCGTGGTGAGGTCGATGAAGTCCAGCGAGTTCATCTCTTTGCCGGCGGCATCGGTGTCGTGATAGGGCACCACCTTGCCCTTGTAGAGATCGGGCGCCAGCGCATCGAAGCCGGCCAGCGCGAAGCGGTCGCACATTCCCTTGATCTGCTCGGACAGCCCCCACCATTCCTGGATCACCACTACGCCCGGCGCATTGCCGCGCGCGGCGTTGGCGAGATAGCCGCCGGCATCCTTGCCGTCCGGACGCTTGAACGTGATGCTGGTACCCATGGGATCCTCCGGTGATTTTCTTTGGGGGCCGATTGTCGGCTATTTTGGCCGCACTGCGGCCGCAACGCAATCGGCGGCGTAGGCAACAAAAAAGCCCCCGCAGGGGCTTTTTCGCATTGATGTCATCGGCGGGCGCCAGGATCAGTGCGCGTCGGCCCAGATCTTCTTCTTGGTGAAGTAGAGCAGCCCCGTCAGCAGGATCAGGAACACGAACACCTGCAGGCCGAGCCGCTTGCGCGCCTCCATGTGCGGCTCCGCGGCCCACATCAGGAACGTGGTGACGTCCTTGGCGTATTGCGCGACCGTCGCCGGCGAGCCGTCGTCATAGGTGACCTGGCCGTCGCTGAGCGGCTTCGGCATCTTGATGGCGTGGCCGGGGAAGTACTTGTTGTAATAGGAGCCTTCCGGCAGCGTGAAACCGGCGGGGGGATTTTCCTCATAGCCCTGCAGCAGCCCGGCGACGTAGTTCGGGCCCTGTTCCTGGAACTGGGTGAAGAAGTCCACCAGGAACATCGGGAAGCCGCGCGGGTAGGAGCGAGCCTTGGTGATCAGCGACAGGTCGGGCGGCAAAGCGCCGCCATTGGCTGCCCGCGCCGCGTTGTCGTTCGGGAACGGCGACGGGAAGTAGTCGGCCGCCCGGCCGGCCCGCTCGAACATGTCGCCCTGATCGTTCGGGCCGTCCTTGACCTTGTATTCGGACGCGAACGCTGCCGCCTGCGCCGCCGAATAGCCGGGACCGCCGGCGTCGGCGAGATTGCGGAACGCGATGTAAGACAGGCCGTGGCAGGACGAACAGACTTCCTTGTAGACCTTCAGGCCGCGCTGCAGCGAGCCGCGGTCGAACTTGCCGACGGGACCGGCGAACGACCACTTCTGCGACGGCGGCGCTTCCTGCCCCTCTGCCGCCCGGGCGTCCTGCACGCTTCCGGCGAACAGCGCGCCTGCGACCGCAAGCGCGATCACCGACGACACCACCGCCGACTTGCCGGACTTGGCCAGCACGTCGTCGGAGATCGAATTCGGCACCGGACGCGGCGTTTCGATCCGGCTCAAGAGCGGCAGCACGATCACGAAATAGGCGAAGTAGCAGAACGTCAGCACGCGGCCGGCAATCACATAGATACCTTCGGCGGGCTTGGCGCCGAGCCAGCCGAGCAGCAGGCAGACGATGACGAAGATCCAGAAGAACTGCTTGGCCAGTGGGCGATACTTCGAGGACCGGGTCTTGGCGGTATCGAGCCAGGGCAGGAACGCCAGGATCAGGATCGCGCCGAACATCGCCACCACGCCGGCGAGCTTGTTCGGGATCGAGCGCAGGATCGCGTAGAACGGCAGGTAGTACCATTCCGGCACGATATGCGCGGGCGTGACGCCCGGATTGGCCGGGATGTAGTTGTCGGCTTCGCCGAGATAGTTCGGCATGTAGAAGATGAACCAGGCGAAGAACAGCATGAAGCAGGAAACGCCGAAGGCATCCTTCATGGTCGCGTAAGGCGTGAACGCCACGGTGTCCTTGGCCGTCTTGGGCTCGACGCCCGCCGGATTGTTCTGGCCGACGACGTGCAGCGCCCAGACGTGCAGCACGACCACGCCGGCGATCACGAACGGCAGCAGGTAGTGCAGCGAGAAGAAGCGGTTCAGGGTCGGATTGCCGACCGAATAGCCGCCCCACAGCAGGGTGACGATGCTGTCGCCGACATAGGGGATGGCGGAGAACAGGTTGGTGATGACGGTGGCGCCCCAGAAGCTCATCTGGCCCCACGGCAGCACGTAGCCCATGAAACCGGTCGCCATCATCAGGAGGTAGATGATGACGCCGAGGATCCAGAGGATCTCGCGCGGCTCCTTGTACGACCCGTAATACAGGCCGCGGAACATGTGGACGTAGACCGCGACGAAGAACATCGAGGCGCCGGTGGCGTGCATGTTGCGCAGCAGCCAGCCGTAATTGACGTCGCGCACGATGCTTTCGACCGACTTGAAGGCCATGTCGACATGCGGCGTGTAGTGCATCGCCAGGATAACGCCCGAGATGATCTGCACCCCGAGCATCATCGAAAGGATGGCGCCGAAGGTCCACCAGTAGTTCAGATTGCGCGGCGTCGGATAGGCCACGAACGAGGAGTGCATAAGTCCCAAGATCGGGAGACGCCGTTCAATCCACTTCAATGCGGGATTGGTCGGCTGGTAGTCGGATGGTCCGCTCATGATGCGATCCTGAGGAAATATAAGACGACGCGACGGGCCCAAGTCTCGGATAGTGGATCCGAGGCTCAGCCGATCTGGATTTTGGTGTCGGAAACGAATTGATAGGGCGGCACCGGCAGGTTGGAGGGTGCTGGTCCCGAACGGATGCGGCCCGAGGTATCGTATTGCGAACCGTGGCAGGGGCAGAAGAAGCCGTTGTAGGTGCCCTCATGGGCGATCGGAATGCAGCCCAGATGGGTGCAGATGCCGATCACGACCAGCCACTGGTCGTGGCCTTCCTTGACCCGGGCCTGGTCGCTCTGCGGGTCGGGCAGGCTCGAGACGGTGACCGCGCGGGCCTCCTCGATCTGCTTCTTGGTGCGGTGGCTGATGTAGATCGGCTTGCCGCGCCAGAACACCTTGACGTCCTGCCCTTCGGCAATCGGCGCCAGATCGACCTCGATCGGCGCGCCGGCCGCGATGGTCGAGGCGTCCGGGTTCATTTGGGAAATGAAGGGCCACAAAGTGGCCGCTCCGCCGACCGCAGCGGCGGCTCCCGTTGCAACAAAAAGGAAATCACGGCGTGTGGGATGATCCGCCGAAGACGCTGTCGTCACGATTCCAAGCCCTTTCTTGTCTGCAGCCGGTGGAACCGCCCCAGGGAACGTCACGACGAACCGGAGGAGGCTGCCGGCGCCCGCGACCCCCGCGGCGGCAGAAAGACCACTTTTCCCGGCCAATCGGGCGGAACAAGCAGTCCAGAATCGTTCTATTGGCACCCTTGCCGGACGAGCGCAAGCCCGCTATCGGCTCGCAAACGTGCAATGCACTAATTCCGCGGGAAGCGGCGAATTATTCAGACATTTCATGGAGCCCTCCGGGGGCCGTCACATCATGCAAGTTGCGCTTTTTCAGCCCGACATCCCCCAGAACACCGGGACGATTCTGCGCCTTTGCGCGTGCCTGGACGTGGCGGCCCATATTATCGAGCCGGCCGGCTTTCCGGTGTCCGACCGGCACTTCCGCCGGGCCGGCATGGACTACCTCGACCGGGTAACCATCATGCGCCACGACTCATGGTCAAAATTCGAGCAATGGCGTAGTGAAAAGGGCTATCGCCTGATCCTGTTTACGACCACAAGTCCCGGCTCCTACCTTGATTTTCGCTATGGCGCCGACGACATCCTGCTGTTCGGGCGGGAGTCCGCAGGCGTTCCCGACGAGGTGGTCGCCGCGGCAGACGCGCGGGTGGTGATCCCGATCAAGCCCGGTCTGCGCTCGCTCAATGTCGCGGTAGCGGCAGCGATGGCATTGGGCGAAGCCCTGCGGCAGACCAGTTCCGCATCTTGAGGAGACGGCGCGTTGAGTTACGCGGTCAAGGAAATCTTTCTGACCTTGCAGGGCGAAGGCGCGCATGCCGGGCGCGCGGCGGTGTTTTGCCGGTTTTCCGGCTGCAACCTCTGGAGCGGCCGCGAGCAGGACCGCGCCGCGGCGACGTGCCAGTTCTGCGACACCGACTTTGTCGGCACCGACGGCACGCTGGGCGGCCGCTACGCCTCGGCCGACGAACTCGCCGATGCCATTGCCGGCCAATGGGCGGGCGAGCATGGCTACCGCTACGTGGTCCTGACCGGCGGCGAGCCGCTGTTGCAGGTGGACGCCGATTTGATCGATGCCCTGCACGCGCGCGGCTTCGCCATCGGCCTCGAGACCAACGGCACGATCAAGCCGCCCGACGGCGTGGACTGGATCTGCGTCAGCCCCAAGGCGGGCGCCGAACTCGTGGTCCGGCAAGGCGACGAGCTCAAGCTGGTCTATCCGCAGGCTGACGCCATGCCCGCGGCCTACGCCGATCTCGCTTTCGAGCGATTTTCGCTGCAGCCGATGGATGGACCGGACGTCGCCGCCAACACCGAGCGCGCCGTCAATTATTGCATGCGCCACCCGCAATGGCGGCTCAGCGTGCAGACGCACAAGACACTCGGCATCAGATAGATCTGGATTTTTGGAAGATGTGGGAATTGGCGAAATCGCAGGGCTAATGTCGGAGCTTGCCGTCATTGCTCGCTTCGCTCGCAATGACGGAATCGACCGACGCGTTAGGAGTTAGAATGGACATCTCCGTGATCGAGGATCGCAAGGCGCGCGCGCGAACCTGGTTCGAGCGCCTGCGCGACGACATCTGCGCGGCCTTCGAGCAACTCGAGGCCGAAGCGCCGGCGTCGCTCTATCCGGGCGCGGCCGGGCGCTTCGTGCGCACCCCCTGGGACCGCACCGACCACACCGGAAAGCCCGGCGGCGGCGGCGTGATGTCGGTCATGCGCGGACGGCTGTTCGAAAAGGTCGGGGTGCATTGCTCGACGGTGCACGGCGAATTCGCACCGGAATTCCGCGCGCAGATTCCCGGCGCCGCCGACGATCCCCGGTTCTGGGCCTCGGGCATTTCGCTGATCGCGCATCTGCGCAATCCGAATATCCCGGCCGTTCACATGAACACCCGCTTCGTCGTCACCACCAAGGCGTGGTTCGGCGGCGGCGCTGACCTGACGCCGGTGCTCGACCGGCGGCGGACGCAAGCGGATCCCGACACGGTGGCGTTTCACGCCGCGATGCAGGCCGCCTGCGATGCGCACGCCGCGGTCGCGCCCTACGACAAGTTCAAGAAATGGTGCGACGAGTATTTCTATCTGCCGCATCGCAAGGAAGCGCGCGGCATCGGCGGCATCTTCTACGACTGGCTCGAAAGCGGCGACTGGGACGCCGACTTCGCCTTCACGCAGGACGTCGGCCGCGCGTTCCTGAAAATCTATCCCGAACTGGTGCGGCGCAATTTCGCCGCGCCGTGGACGGCTGATGATCGCGAGGAACAGTTGGTCCGGCGCGGACGCTACGTCGAATTCAACCTGCTCTATGACCGCGGCACCATCTTCGGGCTGAAAACCGGCGGCAACGTCGATTCCATCCTGTCGTCGATGCCGCCCGAAGTGAAATGGCCTTGAAGACCATGACTCAGCTGCCCCGCGCGATGCTGATCGATATGGACGACACCATCCTGTCGGCCTATGGCCGCCCCGAGATCGCCTGGAACAATGTCACGGCGGAATTTGCCGATGAGCTTGGATCACTGTCGTCGCAACAGGTTGCGGCCGCGATCGTGGAGTCGGGCCGGAAATTCTGGGCAACCGCCGAGGCCGCGTGGCGGCTGAAACTCGAGGAGGCCCGGCACGTGGTGGTCCAGGGCGGATTTAGCGCCCTTGCCGCCAAAGGCCACGCACCGCTGTCGCTGGATCTTGCGACACGTCTCGCCAACCGCTTCCATGCCTATCGCGAAGAGGAGATGTTCGTCTTTCCGGGCGCGCATGACGCGATCGATGCGCTCAAGGATCTCGGCGTGAAGCTGGCGCTGGTCACCAACGGCGCCGCCGGCCCGCAGCGCGCCAAGGTCGAGCGCTTCGAACTGACGCACCGCTTCGATCATATCCAGATCGAGGGCGAGCATGGTTTCGGCAAGCCGGAGGAGCGCGCCTACCACCATGCCATGCAGGCGCTCGGCGTCACCGCGCCCGAGACCTGGATGATCGGCGACAATCTGGAATGGGAAATCGAGGTGCCGCAGCGCCTCGGCATCTATGCGATCTGGATCGATGCGCATGGCGAAGGCCTGCCCGCCGGCACCACCGTCAGGCCCGACCGCATCATCCGCTCACTGACGGAATTGCTGCCGGCCGAGCGGGCATGAAGCTTTTGCCGCTCCAAACCTCGACCCGGTGCTCGCTCCCAACCACAAATATCGAAAACAACCCCATGCAAAGTAACAGGGTAGTCGCCGGCATGTGCGATGCCAGCGACACCATTTGACACGTCGGGCAAATCAACGGCACTAATTCAAGATGCGGACTCATTGAGGCGCGCGGGAATTCACTTCACCTCTCCCCACCTTTTTGTGGGGATCAAAAGCGTTAGCGGACGTCCGCTTTGGTGCGGATTCCGGACTCAAGTCCGACATTGCGTCACGTCCGAAGAGTGCCACGAGCGGAATTGTCCAAAGTGCAACGCGGCCCTCGCGGCCAGTTTTTCAGTTGCAAACCTCGGCTTCGTACCGGGCCATGCTAGTTCCAGAGCCCCCCTGGATAGATAATCTACAACCCTTGGCAACCGGTCTGCATCCACCGCTATTGCAAAGAATCTGGCCGGAGGCTTGCGACTTCTCTGGCCTAGCGTCCGCCTTGGCACGTTCTGCACGATCCCGCTTTTGCTCTTCGCGCTTTGCGGTCGGCTTTCCCACTTCGATCTTTTCGCAGGTATTATCGTCGCCAATTTCGTACCCCGCCCGGCAGGTGATCTTCGTACAACGGTCGCCGTCGGCCCTGAATCCGTGTTCGCAGATCAATGGGCAGACGCGTGCTGTCTTACCTTTGACTGCATCTAGCGCGTCAACGCTGGCGATCTTCACATCCAGCTTCACACCAGCGTGTTTATTGAACAGATCGAGTGCTTTCTGCGAGGCCGCGTTCCAGTTGCCATCTCCGGTGCCGGGGTTGCACCCGACACGGCGGAGTTCAGCTTGCAGGGCGCGCGGGAGATCGACAGCGGGTTGTTCAGGCTTGTCGGCCGGTGATACGGCAGCGAGATGCTGTTTCTTCTCCTGTGCCGCCTTCTCGACAGCCAAGCGCGCCTGTTCTGCAGCCGCAGCCTTCTCCTGCTCCGCCTGTTTGGCCTTCTCTACGGCGAGCCGGACTTTTTCCTGCTCGGCAAGTCGTGCCCGTTCGGCGGCGGCGGCCTTTTCCTGCTCGATCTGCTTCGTTTTTTCTGCCGCGATGCGCGCAGTTTCAGCGGCCTTGGCTGCGGCAGCGGCCTTGGTCTGTTCGGCTTGTCGTGCACCTTCTGCCGCGAGCCGCGCCTTATCCTGCTCTGTCTGTCGCGCCTTCTCGGAGGCGGCGACGCGGGCATCTTCGGCCGCGATCTTCTTCAACTGCCCCTTCGCGAGATCAGCATAGAACCCGTCGGGATATGTCCGCAGGAACGCCTCCCATCCGTCGCGGGAGCCCAACTGCAGCGCAAGTTCATAGTCTCGCCGAACTGCCGATTGAGGGTCAGCCTGCGGCCCCGTGGCCGCAGGCTTCGCAGGAACCAGCGCCAGATCGTCACCGCCCAGCGAACCGTATACATAGGGCTCCTGCCGGTTGCCGGTGTTCTTCAGCACATCGTCCCGCACGAACCCGAACGCCTTGCGCAGATCAAGGCCAGGTTTCGCGATATGCTTCACCAAGGCAGCGGTGAACGGACTGTTTTTGCTGTCGCCGTCCGATGCCGTCGAGCCTGCCTTCGAGGCGAAGGCGATCAGCGTGTTCGGACTGGTCGGTTCGACCTTGGCAAGCCCGCGTCCAACGGCGCGCGACCCAATGGTGCGCTTCATCGTCTTAGCAAATGGATTATCGCGGCAGGCGTCAAGGATCACCAGCCGCAATTGCTTGGCCGGCTCAATCGTGACCAGAATCCGGTCCAGCGCGAAGGTTTCGTCGTAAATATCGATGTCGCGTTCGAGAACTGCGTCAACCGGTATAAGATAGTTGGTGCCCTCGACCTCAATGCCATGCCCGGCGTAATAGACCACCGCGACATCCGCATCACGGGCTTGATCCGAAAAATCACGCAGCGCGCGACGCATATCGGAAGTCTTGAGGTCGCGTCGAGAGTCGACAACGTCGAACCCCGCACTTTTGAGAGTCGCAGTCATTGCCGCAGCATCGTTGGCAGGATTGCCTAGCCGGGCGACGTTCTGGTAGGCGGAGTTGCCAATCACCAGTGCTACCCGCTTCTCAGCAAGGGCGGGCCCACCGAGAAGGCAGACCGACCAAACCGCTACTGCAAGTGTCCACCAAGCCCGCATCAGCAAATTCCAAATCGGCAATAAACTGACCCTATCAGCCGGGCTGACCTTATCAATCTCCAAACCGAAATCGTCTGTGACTATGCTCACATTAGACACTGAGGATGAAGTCGACTCGCGGCGAATGTCCGTTTCGCCGGAGCGAACCAGCAGCAAGCCCGACCATGTCCGCTATGCCGCAAGAATCGGAAACAGGCTCAGGCTAATAGCTAGTCCACAAGATCTGCCGTACCGCCGCCGATATCATCACCACGCCACCCGCGACCACCGCGACGTCGAGGATCGCGGTGTGAATGTGCAGCGGCATCCGTTCGACAAAGGCGCGCGCCAGAAACGCTCCGGGGATCGCGATCGCCCCGATCAATAGCGCAAGGGCCAGCACCTGCGCGGTGATGACACCGGCGAGGCCAAACACGGAAATCTTGATGATGCTGGTCACAACCGAGATCACCGCGTCGGTGGCGATCACGGCGGCGCCCTCGAGACCCGCCGCCATCAACAACGACAGCAGGATCACGCCCGAGCCCGAGGTGCCGCCGACCACGACGCCGTAACCCACCGAGCCTGCGGCGAGCCCGGTGTCGCCGATCCTGACGTCGCGGCGCCTCGCCAGGCGGCGCAGCGGCACGCTCGATATCAGCATCGCGCCGATCACCAGCGCTGCACCGGCATTGGTGAGAAGCGTGTAGCCCCAGGCGCCGAGTGCGGTCGTGAATGCGGCCGCCGAGATCACGATCAGGGCGCGGCGGCCGTCGACATATCGGAGATAGGCGGCAAAGCGGCCGAGATTGGTGAAGATCGCCGAGAGAGCGATGATCGGCACCACGGGCTCGGCGCCGATCAGGGGCACCAGGACCAGCGGCATCAGCGCGCCGGTGCCATAACCCGCAAGGCCGCCGACCACCGAGGCCAGCAGCGCGACGCCGGCCACCAGCAGGAGTTGGGCCAGCGAGATATCGGCGAAGCCGGCAAGGATGCTCAAAGAAGGCTCACAGCCTGTTGTCGCGGGCGAAGCGGGCCACGGCCCGATCGGCAATGCCGCTCACGACGGCCTCATCCAGCGGGAAGTCCGCCGCCAGCCAGGCGTCTTCGGCCAGCGCCAGCACCTGCCCGAGCAGCGGGCCCTCGGTTATGCCGCGGGCGATGAAATCGGCCGCCTTCAACGGGAATTTCGGGGCGCTCCAGCGCTTCGGCAGGGTCGCAAGCTCGCGCCAATGCGCCGCATCGACGCGCCCTCCCGCCCGCGCCCATGCCAGCATCAGCCGGTCCCGGTAACGCTCCTCGCCGAGCCGGTAGAGCCGTCGCCGCGCGGTGGCCTCGTCCATGCCGGCGAGCCGCCACCAGCGATGGCCCATGGAATCCAGCGCCTTGGTTTCGGCGTTGGAAAGGCGCATGCGCAGCGCGACGCGCTTGGCGTCCTCGGTGACGGCGACCGCGAGCGCGCCGAGCCGGCGAATCGGGTCCGGCGCCAGTCCGAGCAGGCGTTCCGCCGCGATCATCGCGGCGAACGGTCCGGTATAGGCGACGCCGCCGAAAATCGGCTGCAGCAGCCCGCCCTCCGCCATCGCCTCGACCGCGCCGGCCGCGCCGCCTGCGACCATCAGCTTGAGCATTTCCATGCGCACGCGTTCGGCGGAGAGGGTCGCAAGGCCGGCATGTGCGCCGATGCAGGCGAGGTATCCGGCGCGGTCCGGTTGGCCCGAGCCATAGGCGGCGTGGATGCGGAAGAACCTGAGGATGCGCAGATAGTCTTCGGCGATGCGCGCTGCGGGATCGCCGATGAAGCGCACGCGTCTGGCGGCGATATCGCTCAGGCCGCCGACATGGTCATGCACGACACCGGCGGCGTCGACCGACAGGCCGTTGATGGTGAAGTCGCGCCGTTCCGCGTCGCGGACCCAGTCGCGGCCGAACGCGACCGTCGCCTTGCGCCCGAAGGTTTCGGTGTCCTCGCGCAACGTGGTGATCTCGAACGGATGCGCATCGACCACCAGCGTCACCGTGCCGTGGTCGATGCCAGTCGGCACGCTCTTGATGCCGGCCGCCTTGGCGCGGCGGATCACCTCGGTGGGCAAGGCGGTGGTCGCGATGTCGATATCGGCAACCGGGATCTTCAGCAGCGCATTGCGGACCGCGCCGCCGATCACGCGCGCCTCCTCGCCGCTGCCGTTGAGCAGCGCAAGCACGCGGGCCGCCGGACCGGATCTGAGCCAGGGCGCGTTGTCGAGCACCCGCGCCTCGCTCATTTCTCTACTCCGGGAACGAGCCTGCCGTTTTCGATATGCGCCGGGATGTAGGTCGAATTCGGCGACGCGCCGGAAAAATGCGCCAGCAGCACGAAACTGACCACCACCAGCAGCAGCGAGCCGATCGCCAGCTTGGCGATGATATGCATCGGCCATGACGCCTGCACCAGCAGTCCGGAACGTGTCGCAATCAGGAACGCCGCATAGACCGCGAACGGGATCAGGAAAATGCCGATCTCCGTGAGAACCGGACGGATCATGTGAGGCAGATCCGCTCGTACAGCACCCGCAGGATTCCCGCGGTGGCGCCCCAGATGTAGCGCTCGGCGAACGGCATCGCGTAATAGGAACGCTCCATGCCGCGGAATTCCTTGCTGTGCACCTGGTGGTTGGCCGGGTCCATCAGGAACGCCAGCGGAACCTCGAAGGCATCGTCCACTTCCGACTTGTTGATGCTGAGCCTGAAGCCCGGCTTCACCCGCGCCACCGTCGGCAGGATGCGAAATCCGAATCCGGTCGCGTAGAGGTCGAGATAGCCGATCGGCTCGACGAATTTGCGGGCGAGGCCGACCTCCTCCTCGGCCTCGCGCAACGCGGCGTCGAGCGGCGAAGCGTCGGTCGAGTCGATCTTGCCGCCGGGGAATGCGATCTGGCCGGCGTGATCGTTGAGATGCGCCGCGCGCTGCGTCAGCAGCACCGTCGGCTGCGGATGGTCCACCACCGGGATCAATACCGCGGCCGGCCGCACCGGCTGTTCGCGCGCGATGATCTCCAGCATGCGATCGGTGCCCTGATCGCCGCTCTTCGGGATGATGTTGGGATCGACCAGGCCCGGCGGCACGTCGAAGCCCAGCCGCGCGCGGCTGCGATCGAAAAACTCCGCCGAGTCGATCGCGGCAGGATCGTTCTTCAGCATCGGCTCGTTCAAAGCGCGCCCCTCACCTCGTCCGCATCCGCCATCGCAAAGAATTCGCCGCCGGATTCGATTCCGAACATCGGACGACCATCGACCACCCGCTCCTCGCCCATGTCAACCAGATCGTAGTACAAGGCCCGCGTCACCTTGGCCCACAGATCGGCGCGGACATGCAGATAGGGCGTCAGTCCGCCGTCTGCGGCGGCCTCGAATCGCAGGCGGTGGGCGGAATCGCAAGCCACCCAGTCGTCGACATTGGTCCGGAAGCGCAACAGCCGGCCGCGGCCGTCGGTTTCCCTGGTCATCTCGACCGCGAGAAACGGCGCATCGTCGACGCGGATGCCGACCTTCTCCACCGGAGTCACGAGAAAGTGCTTGCCGTCCTCGCGCTTGAGGATGGTTGAAAACAGCCGGACCAGCGCCGGCCGCCCGATTGGCGTCCCCATATAGAACCACGTACCATCGCCGGCGATTCGCATGTCGAGATCGCCGCAGAACGGCGGATTCCACAGATGCACCGGAGGCAGTGCCTTTCCGGCAGGGCTGGTATTCGCGGCCTGCGTAGCCGCAGCAGTCAGTCCTTCGAGGCCCTGATTGGTGCTCTGCCCTTGCTTCGCCATTGTTTGCCCTGACTCTGACGCTCGATTTGGCACGATTGGTGCAAGTCCGGCGGTGCGCATCCCGGACGAGTTCCGCCCGTGGATTCCCGGATCAGGTCGCCACATCGTGATGCCGTTCATACCCCGAAATGCCGATAAAGTGGGGATAGTTTAATTCAACGAATACATGGCCTTCGCATAAGTTTAGCATGGGGTTCGCAGCATGATCGCGCAAGCGGCGGCGTTTCGTGCACGGCTTTCCACGCGACGCTTTCCACGTAAGGGCTGCTTTCCACGTAAGGGCTTGGGTCCAAGGAGAACCAGATGGCTGGTGCAGACGGTGTCGAAAAACTCGAGGACGTGATCGTGCGTTCGGCCGAACAGGTCGCCGGTCAGATCCGGGCGGCGAAGGATGCGATTTCCACCGTTATCTTCGGCCAGGACCGGGTGATCGAAAACACCCTGGTGACGATCCTGTCCGGCGGTCACGCGCTGCTGATCGGCGTGCCCGGCCTCGCCAAGACCAAGCTGGTCGAAACCCTGGGGATCACGCTCGGGCTCGACGCCAAGCGCATCCAGTTCACGCCGGACCTGATGCCGTCGGATATTCTCGGCGCCGAGGTGCTGGACGAGAGCAGTTCCGGCAAGCGCTCGTTCCGCTTCATCGCAGGTCCGGTATTCGCGCAGCTGTTGATGGCCGACGAAATCAATCGCGCCAGCCCGCGCACCCAGTCGGCGCTGCTGCAGGCCATGCAGGAACAGCACATCACGGTTGCGGGCGCACGCCATGATCTGCCGAAACCGTTCCACGTGCTGGCGACGCAAAACCCGCTGGAGCAGGAAGGCACCTATCCGCTGCCGGAAGCGCAGCTCGATCGCTTCCTGATGGAGATCGACGTCGACTATCCCGATCGCGACGCCGAGCGGCGCATCCTGTTCGAAACCACCGGCGCCGAGGAGACGCTGGCCAAGGCCGCCATGAACGCCGAGATCCTGATATCCGCGCAACGGCTGGTGCGGCGGCTGCCGGTCGGCGATTCCGTCGTCGAAGCGATCCTGTCGCTGGTGCGCTCGGCGCGTCCGGGAGACGAAGGCGGCGAGGCCGGCAAGCTGATCGCCTGGGGACCGGGTCCGCGCGCCAGCCAGTCGCTGATGCTCGCGGTCCGCGCCCGTGCGCTGCTCGACGGACGCCTCGCGCCCTCGATCGACGACGTGCTCGATCTGGCGGAACCCGTTCTCAAGCACCGTATGGCGCTGACCTTCTCCGCCCGCGCCGAAGGCCGCACCATTCCCGACGTGATCAGGCAACTGAAGACCCGGATCGGTTGATGGCCACGGCAATCGAGCACAGAGGTGGAGAGATCACAGCAATCCGACGTGCCGATGGCGAAAGCCGAACGCTCGCCGCATCGCTGCCGCGCCTCGTGCTCGAAGCCCGCCGCATCGCCGCCAATGTGATCCACGGCCTGCATGGACGGCGGCGCGCCGGCGCCGGCGAGAGTTTCTGGCAATACCGCCGCTTCGTTTCCGGCGAGCCGTCGCAGAACGTCGACTGGCGACGCTCGGCGCGCGACGACCATCTCTATGTCCGCGAGCAGGAATGGGAGGCCGCGCATACGGTGTGGCTGTGGCCGGACCGTTCGCCGTCGATGGCGTTTGCCTCCAAACAGGCGCGCGACAGCAAGCTGGAACGCGGGCTGATCGTGACCTTTGCGCTCGCCGAGCTGCTGGTCGCCGGCGGCGAACGCGTCGGCATTCCCGGCCTGATGAATCCGACCGCGAGCCGCAGCGTGATCGACAAGATGGCGCAGGCGATGCTGCATGACGATGCCGCGCGGCCCAGCCTGCCGCCGTCGTTCGTGCCCTCGGCGCTGGCCGAAATCGTGGTGCTGTCGGACTTCTGGTCGCCGATGCCGGAGATCAGAACCATCCTTGCCGGACTGTCGGCCTCCGGCGCGCATGGCACGCTGGTGCAGATCGTCGACCCCGCTGAAGAGAGTTTCCCCTATTCCGGCCGCATCGAATTCGTCGAGCCCGAAGGCGGCGGCGTCATCACCGCGGGCCGCGCCGAACGATGGGCCGGCGATTACGTGGCCCGCGTGGCGCTGCATCGCGACGAGATTCGCACCGAGACCAACAAACTCGACTGGTTGTTCTCGACCCACACCACCAGCCGCTCGGCCGCCGAACTGCTGCTGTTCCTGCATTCCGGCATGATGGTAGCCAAGGGCAGCGCGCGCGGCGCCACCGTCAAAGTGGGGCGACGGGCATGATCGCCGGGCTCCCCCTCACCTTCGCCGAACCGTTGCTGCTGCTGGGCCTGCTGAGCCTGCCCGCGCTGTGGTGGCTGTTGCGGGTGATGCCGCCGAGACCGCGGCGCATCGAGTTTCCGCCGACGCGGCTGCTGTTCGATATCGCGCCGAAGGAAGAAACCCCCTCGCGCACCCCGTGGTGGCTGACCGCGTTGCGGCTTGCCGCCGCGGCGCTGGTTATTTTGGCCGCCGCGGGGCCGATCTGGAATCCGCAAACCGGGCCCGCCGGCTCCAGCGCGCCGCTGGTGATCCTGCTCGACGACGGCTGGAGTGCTGCTTCGAGCTGGGACAGCAGGGTCAAGGCCGCCGACGAACTGATCGCGAATGCCGACAACGACCGGCGCGGCATCGCACTGGTGCCGTTGTCGGAGCCTGCCCGCGACATCACCTTGATGCCGGGCGGCACGGCGCGGGTGGCGTTGCGCCAGCTGGCGCCCAAGCCCTATTCGATCGAGCGGGTGGAAACCCTGCCGGCCATCGAGCGTTTCCTGAAAGCCACCGGCGACAGCGAAATCGCCTGGCTGTCGGACGGCGTCGATACCGGACGCGGACCAGAATTTCTCGAAGGCCTCGGCAAGACGATCGGAGACCGTGCGCTGACCATTTACGACAGCGGCACCTCGCCCCCGCTCGCCCTGGTCGCGGCCGAGAATGCCGCGGCGAAAATGACGGTGAAGGTGCTGCGCGCCGGCGGCGGCGGCATTGCCGCGGGCGTCGTGCGCGCGATCGACCAGAAGGGCTCCCCGATCGGCGAGGCGCGCTTCGGCTTCGCGCCGCAGGATCGCGAGACCGAAGCGTCGTTCGATCTGCCGGTCGAGTTGCGCAACGACATCGCGCGGCTCGAGATTTCGGGCGAGCGATCGGCCGGCGCGGTGCAACTGCTCGACAAGCGCTGGCGCCGCCGCGCCATCGGCGTCGTCACCGGATCGACCAGCGATACCGCGCAGCCGCTGCTGGCCTCGACGTTCTATCTCACCCGCGCGCTGGCGCCGTTCGCCGACGTGCGGCTGGGCGATCGCGGCGCGCCGCAACAGGCGATCACGCAGTTCCTCGACCAGAAGCTGCCGATGATCGTGATGGCGGATGTCGGCACGTTGTCGCCTGAAATTCGCGAGCGCCTCAATGCATGGATCGAACAGGGCGGCGTGCTGGTGCGCTTTGCGGGCCCGCGTCTGGCGCAGGCCGACGACGATCTGGTGCCGGTCAAGCTGCGCCGCGGCGGACGCAGCCTCGGCGGCAGTCTCACCTGGGAAAAGCCGCAGCATCTGGCGTCGTTTCCGGCCGACGGACCGTTCGCGGGCCTGGTGGTGCCGAAGGACGTCACCGTCAGCCGCCAGGTGCTGGCCGAGCCGGATGCGGCGCTGGCGACCAGGAGCTGGGCCTCGCTGGAGGACGGCACGCCGCTGGTGACCGGCGAACATCGCGGCAAGGGCGTGGTCAGCCTGTTTCATGTCAGCGCCGACATGCGCTGGTCCGACCTGCCGATGTCCGGCAGCTTCGTCGAGATGCTGCGGCGGATCGTCGATGTGTCCGGCTACACCTCCACGCCCGGACCGGGCGTCGCGGGCGAGGCCAAGGTGGAAACGGTGGCGCCGCTGCGCACGCTCGACGGCTTCGGCGCGTTCGGACCGCCGCCGTCGACGGCGAAGCCGCTGCCCGCCGATTTCCGCGACCGCGCCACACCGGAACATCCGCCCGGCTTCTATGGTCCGGCCGACGGTCCGCTGGCGGTGAACGCGCTGGCCGCGGCCGACCGCATCGCGCCGCTCGATACCTCCTCGCTGCGCGCGCGGCACGCCAGCTACACCAATGCCGAGCCGCGCGATCTCAGGGGAATTCTGCTGGCGTCCGCGCTCGCGTTGTTCCTGATCGATGCCGTGATCGTCGCATTGCTCGGCGCCGGCATCGCCGCGCTGCTGCGGCGGCGCGCAGCGACGGCCGCACTGGCTTTCGCCTTCGCCCTGTCGACGATGATGGCGGCGCCGTGGCCGGCGCGAGCCGACAATAACGACGATTTCGCCATCAAGGCGGTTTCGCAAACCCGGCTGGCGTATGTCGTCACCGGCAATGCCGACGTGGATTCCATCGTCAAGGCGGGCATGGCCGGGCTGACGCTGTTTCTGGCGCAGCGCACGGCGCTCGAGGCCGGGGATCCCGTCGGGGTGGATCCGGCGCGCGACGAACTGGCGTTCTTCCCGCTGATCTACTGGCCGGTGATGCCCGGCGCGCCAAAGCCGCCGCAGGACGCCATCAACCGCATCGACGCCTACATGAAGCAGGGCGGCACCGTGATATTCGACACCCGCGACGCCATCGAGGCGCCGCCGGGGCCCAACGGCGCGTCGCAGACGCCGGGAATGCTGGCGCTGCGCAGCATCCTCTCCTCGCTCGACGTTCCCGAACTCGAGCCGGTGCCGCGCGAGCACGTGCTGACCAAGACCTTCTACCTGCTGCGCGACTTTCCCGGCCGGTTCAGCACCGGCCAGACCTGGGTCGAGACTTTGCCGCGCGACGAGGACGACGAGGCCGCCTCGAGGCCGGCCCGCGGCGGCGACGGCGTCTCGCCGATCATCATCACCTCGAACGATCTGGCCGGCGCATGGGCCCTGCGTCCGGACGGCCAGCCGATGCTGCCGCTGACGCCGGGCGAACCGCGGCAGCGCGAATTCGCCTTCCGCGCCGGCGTCAACATCGTGATGTACACGCTGACCGGCAACTACAAGGCCGACCAGGTGCATGCGCCGGCGCTGATCGAACGGCTCGGGCAGTAGGGGCGAGAGCATGCAATACGGCATCGCATTCACGCCCCTCGTTCCCAGCTACGTGCTGTGGTTCGCGCTGGCCGCCATCGCCGTGATCGCGGTGCTGCTGTTGCTCGGCCGCGCCCGGGGGGCGGCGGTGCGCGTGACCGCGCTGGCGCTGGTGCTGCTGGCGCTGGCCAACCCGTCATTCACCCGCGAGGACCGCGAGCCGCTGTCGTCGGTCGCCGCCGTCGTGATCGACAAGAGCCCGAGCCAGAATTTCGGCGAGCGCACGCGCGAAACCGAAAAGGCGCGCGAGGCGCTGGTCGACAGCCTGAAGAAGATCCGGGGCCTCGAGGTGCGCGTGGTCGAAGCGGGCCAGGCCGACGGCGAAACCGACGGCACGCGGCTGTTCGGCGCGCTGGGCTCGGCGCTGTCGGACGTTCCGGTCGATCGCGTCGCCGGCGCCTTCCTGATCACCGACGGACGGGTGCACGACATCCCCGCCAACGCCGCGGCGGTCGGATTCCAGGCTCCCGTGCATGGGCTGATCACCGGGCGCAAGGACGAACGCGACCGGCGCATCGCGATCTCGGCCGCGCCGCGTTTCGGCATCGTCGGACAGGTCCAGACCATCACCTACCGGCTGGACGATCAGGGCGTCAGCGGCGACCGCGCCAGGATCGTGGTGCGCCGCGATGGCGAAGTGATCAACGAACGCACCGTGCTGAGCGGCCAGACCGTCAATGTCGAGATCGACATCAAGCATGCCGGCCCCAACATCGTCGAGATCGAGGCTTCTCCGCTCGCCAACGAACTGACGCTGGTCAACAACCGCGCGGTGGTCGCGATCGACGGCGTGCGCGACAAATTGCGGGTGCTGCTGGTCTCCGGCGAGCCGCATTCCGGCGAGCGCACCTGGCGCAACCTGTTGAAGTCCGACGCCAGCGTCGATCTCGTGCATTTCACGATTCTGCGCCCGCCCGAGAAGCAGGACGGCACGCCGATCAACGAACTCAGCCTGATCGCGTTTCCGACCCGCGAACTGTTCCAGCAGAAGATCAACGAATTCCAGCTGATCATCTTCGACCGCTACGCCCGCCAGGGCGTGCTGCCGATCGCCTATTTCGACAATATCGCGCGCTACGTGCGCGCCGGCGGCGCGGTGCTGGTGTCGGCGGGCCCGGACTACGCCTCGACCACCAGCATCTGGCGCACGCCGCTGGATTCGGTGCTCCCCGCCGAACCGGTCGGCGTCACCGAGAAGCCGTATTACGCGCATCTGAGCGACGCCGGCAAACGCCATCCGGTGACGCGCGGGCTGGAGGGCTCGGGCGCCGAGCCGCCGCGCTGGAGCCGGTTCTTCCGCACCGTCGAGACCCGCAACGCCATCAGCCCGCCCGTCATGACCGGCGCCGACGGCAAGCCGCTCTTGCTGCTGTCGCGGTTCGGCGAGGGCCGCGTCGCGCTCTTGTTGTCGGACCATATCTGGCTGTGGGCGCGCGGCTATGAGGGCGGCGGGCCGCACCTCGATTTGCTGCGGCGAACCTCGCATTGGCTGATGAAGCAGCCTGATCTCGACGAAGAAGCGTTGCGGCTTCAGATCAGCGGCAAGGATCTGGTGGTGCTGCGCCAGACCATGGCCGACAGCGTCACGCCGGTAACCGTGACCTCGCCCTCAGGCGCAACGCGCGAGCTGACGCTGAGTGTCGGCGAGCCGGGCACCTGGCGCTCGACCATCCCCGCCAACGAACTCGGCCTCTGGCAGGCCACCGACGGCACGTTGAAAGCGCTGATCAATGTCGGTCCGACCAACCCCAAGGAATTTTCGGAAGTCACCTCCACCACCGACTTGCTGAAGCCGCTGGCGCAGGCCACCGGCGGCGACGCGCGGCGCGTGGTCGACGGCGCCAGCATCGACCTGCCACGCATCGTGCCGGTGCGCGCATCCGGCATCTTCCGCGGCGACGGCTGGATGGGCGTGAAGATGCGCGACGCCAGCGTGGTCAAGGGCGTCGGCGTGCTGCCTGTCTTCGCCGGCCTGATCGGCCTGTTGCTGCTGCTCGGCGCGTTCGCCGCCACCTGGCTGCGCGAGGGACGCTGAGCGCCACTTGTTTCGCAGGCGTTGCGTGAATCACACAGGCTTCGTGAATTCACCCCTGCGTGGATCGGCTACGGTTGACACCCCGCCGTCATCCCTGATGTTATATTATAACATTGGGGCGAACCGAAATGTCTTGGTCCCCCCGATGCAAGGCGTCTGTCGGCATGAAGTGGTTCCGCTCGAACATCAAACACGGCTCGCGGCTGGCGCTGCTGGCGCTGGCGCTGCAGTTCGCGCTGTCGTTCGGGCATTCCCATGGGGCCGCGGCGCGGACGGCGCCGACAATTCAGCCGGTCGCGGCGCAGTCCGACATTACTTCCGCCCTCGTCGCACCAGATGCAGCCGACAGCACCGCTCAGCCTGCATCCCATCCGGAGCCCGACCGGCAATCCGGCGACGCCTGCGCGGTCTGCGCCGTCATCGCGCTGGCGGGCACGGCGCTGTTTGCGGCGCCGCCGATCCTGCTGCTGCCGCAAGCGGCCGAATTTCGATACCTGACCACCGACGCCGAGTTCATCCATCTGAACCCGGCAAGCGCCGCCTTCCAGCCTCGCGCTCCCCCCGCCTCCTGACGATTGCTTGATGCCGTCCCTGGGGATCGCCGCGTCATGTGCGGCGCCCCGGGACAAATCGAAATCGGTCCGTCGCCCATCGACGGTAAGGCCGCTTCCGAATTCCGGTCGCAGCCTGTCAGGATCGGGACCAATGACAGTCCAAAGAAGACGAGCGCTCTGCATCAATGGAGCAAGCTGGCTGCTGTTATGCGCGATGGGTAACGGCGCGACAGCCCAGGACGCGGCGCCGCCGCCAGCCGCCACGCAGCTGCCGGAAATCACCGTGACCGCGCCGAGCCCGATTCAGCGGCGCAAGCCGGTGGTCGCCTCGCGAACGCCCGCACGCGGCGCACGCGCGGTTCCCGCCCCTGATCGCGAGCCGGCGCCACGGCCGGCGGCTGCCGCAGCCGCACCTCAGCAGGGCGTGCTGCCCGTGGTCACCGATCAATTCGCGACGGTCACCGTGGTGCCGAACGAGGAAATCCGCAGGGCGGGCGGCGCCACGCTCGGCGATCTCCTGTTTTCCAAGCCCGGTATTACCGGGTCCAGCTTCGCTCCGGGCGCGTCGAGCCGGCCGATCATCCGGGGTCTCGACAACAACCGCGTCGGCATCGTCGAAAACGGTGTCGGCGGCGGCGGCGTCTCCGATCTCGGCGAGGATCATTTCGTGCCGATCGATCCCCTGGCGACCAGTCAGATCGAAGTGGTGCGCGGCCCCGCGGCGTTGCGTTACGGCTCGACCTCGATCGGCGGCGTCGTCAGCGCGGCGAACAACCGGATTCCGGAAGCGCTGCCCTCCTGCGCGGCGGCCCCGTTCCAGAGCTATGGCCTGCCGGTCAAGGCGCCATCGGCGACTGTGTCGTCGCCGGGCTGCGCGACGGTAGAGACACGAACCGCCGTCAGTTCGGTCGATCGCGGCGGCGAAGGCGGCATCCTGCTCGATGCCGGCGGCGGCAATTTCGCGGTTCACGCCGACGCCTATGGCCGCAAGGCCGGCGATTACAACATCCCGGGCTATCCGTATCTGTTCGACCAGACCCGGCCGGTCAACGGCCGTCAGCCCAATTCGTCGACCCAGGCCGACGGCGCGTCGATCGGCGGCTCCTATATCTTCCACGGCGGCTTCATCGGCGCGGCGATCACGCAGAACGACGCGCTGTATCGTATCCCCGGCATCGACGGCGCCGATCACCAGACCCGGATCGACGCCCGTCAGACCAAGTTTTCAGCCAAGGGCGAATACCGGCCGGACGCCGCCGCGATCGAGGCCGTCAGGTTCTGGGCCGGCGCCACCGGCTACAAGCACAACGAGATCGGGCTTGCCGACCCGCTCGATCCGGCGACATCAGGCGTCCGGCAGACCTTCACGAGCAAGGATCAGGAAGGCCGCGCCGAACTGCAGATGATGCCGTTCGACGCCCGCTTTGCGACCGTCACGACGGCGTTCGGCCTGCAGGCCGGTCACCAGGACCTGACCGCCTCGAGTCCGGACGATCCGGGCAGCCCGCTGAACGGATTGTACGACCCTAACAAGAACGACCGGGTCGCCGGCTACGCCTTCAACGAGCTGAAATTCAGCGAAACCACCAAGGCTCAGATTGCCGGGCGCATCGAGCGCGTCGATCTTTCCGGAACAACGCCGGCATTCATACCGGCAGTGTTCGACGTCAACATCGACCCTGCCAGCATTGGTCCTGCGACGCCGCGCAATCTGCATTTCACGCCGAAGAGCGCCAGCGCAGGCCTGATCCAGAATCTGCCATGGGGTCTGGTTGCCAGCGTCACCGGTCAATACGTCGAACGCGCGCCCAAACCGGCCGAGCTGTTTTCGCGCGGCGCACATGATGCGACCTCCACTTTCGATATCGGCAATCCCGATCTCGGCATCGAAACGGCAAAATCGATCGAGGTCGGGCTGCGGCGGGCGACAGGACCGTTGCGATTCGAACTCACCGGCTACTACACGAAGTTCAACGGCTTCATATACCGCCGGCTGACCGGCAACACCTGCGACGGGACGGCTTGCGTTGACATCGCCGATCCGAACCAGCTCGAGCTGAACCAGGCGAGGTATTCACAGCGCGACGCCACCTTCCGCGGCGGCGAATTCCAGAGCCAGTTCGACGTCGGACCGCTTCATGGCGGCATCTGGGGCATCGAGAACCAGTTCGATGTCGTTCGCGCCACCTTCGCCGACGGCAGCAACGTTCCCCGGATTCCGCCGCTGCGCGTCGGCGGCGGCGTGTTCTGGCGCGACGCCAACTGGCTGATGCGCGTCAACCTGCTGCATGCCTTCGCGCAGAACGATATCGCCGCCATCGGCGAGACGCCGACCGCGGGCTACAATCTGTTGAAGGTGGAGGTCAGCTACAAGACCAAGCTCGATGCGAGCCGGTTCGGCGCCCGCGAGATGACGGTCGGTCTGGTCGGCAACAATCTGTTGAACGAGAATATCCGCAACTCGGTCTCCTACACCAAGGACGAGGTGCTGCTGCCGGGCATCGGGGTGCGGGCGTTCGCGAACTTGAAGTTCTAGTACTCACTATTAATGGTCAGTGAGTCGCTTGTTGCCCATGCTTCGAGACGCTCGCGATGCTCGCTCCTCAGCATGAGGTCGTTGTGTATCAACAAGTTAGACCTCATCCTGAGGAGGCCGCGAAGCGGCCGTCTCGAAGGATGGAGCATCTGAAGGTGGAAATAACTCTAGAAAATCCGGGCCGGCTCCGGCGCCATCGGAACCGGCCGGCTAATGCCGCGCCAGCAGTATCGCGACGAGAATGACGAGGCCGGCAGACAGTATCTTCCAGAACAGCAGCGGATTGCGATCGTAGAGCGCCTGCCGCGTTGCCGCCGCGGGCTTCGCCCACATCGCTCCATTTTCCAGTTCGTGCGCGAATTCGATGACGTCGCCGAAGCGTTGCGCCGGATCGACGTGGAGCGCCTTGCCGACCACCGCATCGAGCCAGGCCGGCAGATCCGGACGATGGCGCGACAACGAAACCGGTTTGCCGAAGCGCGGCCGCGAAAACGGTTCGATCTCGCCATAGGGATAGGCGGCGGTAAACATCCGATAGACGGTGACGCCGAGGGCGTAGAGATCAGAGAATTCATCGCCCTGCCGTCCGCCGAAAAGTTCCGGCGCCATGTAGCTTGCGGTGCCCGGAATGTCCTCGGCGGGAAAATCCTCCAGCAGCGGCACCCGCGCCACGCCGAGGTCGACCAGCCGCAGCCCGCCGCCGTTCAGCAGGATTACATTGTCCGGCTTGATGTCGCGATGGATGATGCCCGCCCGGTGCAGGGTCGCGACCGCGCGCGCCAGCCTGGTGGCGATGCCGACGCCTTCGGCCAGCGATAGTTGCGGCGGGCGCTTCAGACGTTGCTCGAGCGTCTCGCCTTCATAGAGCGGCATCACCGAGTAAAGCCGCGTCTGGCGTTCGTCCGGAACCTCGATGATCTCGCCGATCCACAGGCTTCGCACCCGCGCCGCCACCCATGCCTCGCGGACGAAGGCGAGGCGGTAGGAACCTTCGCTGGCAACGCGCGGATGTGGAAACTTCAGCACCACCTCGCGGCCCTGCCGCCGATCGGTGGCCTTGAACAGCCGGCTGTAGCGGCCGTCCGACAGCACGTCGCCGAGCGCAAAATCGTCGATCACCTCGCCGGTCGACGGCAGGTCCAGGATCGGAAGCGTCGCGATCGAATGGGTGAGTTCGTCGCGGTCGGCGGGCGGCAGATCGACGACGTCCAGCACCAGTGCCGTCACGTTGTCGGTGCTGCCGGCGGCGAGCGCGGCATCGACCAGCGCACGCGCCGACTCTTCCGGCGAGGCGCGCTCGCCGAGCAGAACCTGCAGACGATGGTCGGCGAGTGCGCCGTGAACCCCGTCGCTGCAGATCATGAGCCGGTCGTGCTGGCGCAGACCGATAGTCGCATAATCGAACCGGGCAAAGTCCTCGAAGCCGATGGCGCGGTTGAGCAGATGGGCGAGATCGCCGCGTCCGGCGATGTGATCGGCGGTCAGCCGCTCCAGGCGGCCCTCGCTGAGGCGGTAGGCGCGCGTGTCGCCGATGTGAATGACATGGCAGAGCCGCCGCGAAAGGATGATCGACGAGAACGCGCAGCTCATGCCGCCGAGTTGGGGATCGACGCGGCCCTGCGCATAGATCCAGCTATTGGCGGCTTCAAGCGCGCGAGCGGCCCTGCGCCGGACGCCCATGGTTTCCGGCAGGGAATAATAGGCGTCGACGAAGCAGCGTACCGCAACCTCGGCGGCTTCGCGGCCGCCGCGGTGCCCGCCGACGCCATCGGCGACGGCGGCGACGACGTCGCGGTTCCTGGCCGCCCCGGTTTGACCGAGGCAGGTCCCGACATAATCCTCATTGGCGGATCGCTTGCCGGTTTCGCTGACGAAGCCGACCCGGACCTGAAGATTTCGCTGAGAACCGATCGTCACCTGCAGGACCCGCTCAGCAATGGCAAGCGCGCGTCAGACCCGCGCTCCCGAGACGGCTCCCCACGTGGTGCGCCACCGGACCTTGACCATTGCAAGTCCGACGAAGCCAAGCAATGCCAGGAAACCGAAAAACAGGAAGCCTGCGCCAAACCCGCCGGTCATTCCCTTGGCGACGCCGAGCGCCTGGGCGAGGAAGAAGCCACCCACGCCGCCGGCGCAGCCGACCAGCCCGGTCATCAAGCCGATCTCGTGGCGGAAGCGCAGCGGAATGAGCTGAAACACCGCGCCATTGCCCATGCCGAGCGCGAGCACGCCGATCGAGAACAGGAGCACCGAGATCCACGCAATTCGCGGCATCGCGGTGAGCGACCAGCCGGCCTGTGCCGGCGCTGCAGGGCCTTCCGGCATGAAGGCGATGATGGCGTAGGCCGCAACCACGACGGCGAACAGGATCGAGAGCGAGCGGATGCCGCCGATGCGGTCGGCGATGAAGCCGCCGACCGGCCGGAAGCCCGATCCGAAGGCGACGATCAGCGCAACGAGCAGGCCCGCGGCGACGCCGGAGACGTGATATTGCACGGTGAAATACAGCGGCAGCGCATTGGCGAGGCCGACGAAGCCGCCGAAGGTGATGAAGTAGAAGAACATGAACCAGCGGCTGTCGGAATCGCGCAGCAGCGCGCCATAGGCCCGAAGCGAAACCGGCTTGCGCTCGCCGGGCGCGTCCTTGGCGGCGAAGGTGTAGAAGGCAAGGATAATGGCCATCGGAACCAGAAGTGCGCCGAACACCGCCTGCCAGCCGAAGTTCTCGGCGATGACGGGCGCCAGCAGCGTATCGATGACGACCCCCATGTTGCCGGCGCCGGCGATCCCCATCACGATGCCCTGATATTGCGGCGGATACCAGCGGCTCGCCTGCGGCAGGGCCACCGCGAACGATGCGCCGGCGATGCCGAGCACCACGCCGAAGACTTCAATCGCAAGCTTGTTGGAAAGCCCGAAGTGCCAGACCCACGCGGTTGCGACAATCACGACGAACTGCGCGAGGATTCCGGTCCGTTTGGCGCCGATCAGATCGGCGAGGATGCCCATCGGAACCCGCAGCACCGCGCCCGCCAGCACCGGTATCGCGACCAGGGTGAACTTCTCGTTGACGGCGAGGTTCATGTCGCGCGCGATGTAGATCATCAGCGGGCCGAGCGCGACCCACGCCATGAAACTGATGTCGAAGTAGAGGAACGCGGCCAGCAGCGTCGGCCAGTGCCCCGCCTTCTTGAACTCGGCAAACTTCATTGCAATAGCCTCGCGATTCAGCCGCCACCACGCGAGGGCGCGGTCGGTCTCGGCACAAACGGACAGATTTTCGGTGAGAGCGAGCGACGGCCTCGTCATTGAGACGCACTCGGTCACCGAAAACGGCAGCAATATCCGTGCCACCGGATTAAGCACGGCGCTTCCCGAATATTCACAAGGCCTTGGGTGCACGGTCCGGGCGATCAAGACTCTTCCCGCTGCCGGCCCGCCATCAAGCAACGCCCGCAAAATACGCATGGTGGTGCTTTTTTGTGCGACGCAAGAAAATTCCCTGCGCGTCGTATTGATGACTCACTGCAAAAGCGGCGATTGCTGGCGCGATTGTCAGCGACGGCATGCACAAGAGATGGTCGCTCCGGCCGATAATTTGGGCGAGAAAGCCGCTGCGCGTTGCGTGAATGCCCTTCGCGCAAGATTTAAGTTTTTGATATTAATGACATAAATGACCAAGCCCAATTGGCATGGCTCTTGAATGATGGCTGGCATGGACTGCCATTGTTGACGGTCTTCTGCCCGCGGACGGGCTCCCCCACATCCCGGACTTACCGAACCGATCAACGACGCACATCACGTCGTTGCGAGGAGCCGTCGGAACTTGAAAGGCAGACCATGCTGGAGAAACTGATCAAGCAAAAACTCGTCGTGATCGGCAACGGCATGGCCGGCATCCGCACCGTGGAGACGCTGCTGGAGCGTGCGCCCGATCTCTATGACATCACGGTGTTCGGCTCCGAACCCTACGGCAACTACAATCGCATCCTGCTGTCGCCGGTTCTCGCCGGGGAGAAGACCGTCGACGACATCATGCTCAACACCGAGCAATGGTACGACGACAACGGCATCGCGCTGCGCAAGGGCGAGACGATCACGATGATCGACCGCCGTACCTGCGAAGTGGTCACCTCGGAAGGCCTGCGCGTCCCCTATGACCGACTGCTGATCGCGACCGGCTCCAACCCGATCATGCTGCCATTGCCCGGCAAGGATCTTCGAGGCGTCATCGGCTTCCGCGACATCCAGGACGTCGAACGCATGGTCGAGGCTTCGACCAGTCATCGCCATGCGGTGGTGATCGGCGGCGGCCTGCTCGGTCTTGAAGCCGCCAACGGCCTGATGAAGCGCGGCATGAACGTCACCGTCGTACACCTGCTCGACACGCTGATGGAGCGGCAGCTCGATCCGGTCGCGGGCGGAATGCTGCGCAAGTCGCTGGAAGAGCGCGGCATGGTGTTCAAGATGCCGGCGCAGACCCAGGCGATCCTGGGCGAGGACCGCGTCACCGGCGTGCGGTTTGCCGATGGTACGGAGCTTCCGGCCGACATCGTCGTGATGGCGGTCGGCATCCGTCCCAATTTCGAACTGGCCAGGAAGGCCGGCCTGCATTGCGAGCGCGGCATCGTCGTTTCCGACACCATGCAGACCTATGACGGGCGCATCTATGCCGTCGGGGAATGCGTGCAGCATCGCCGCCAGACCTACGGCCTGGTAGCTCCGCTGTTCGATCAAGCCAAGGTCTGCGCCAACCATCTCGCCCAGAAGGGTTTTGCCAGCTACGACGGCTCGGTGGTTTCCACCAAGCTGAAAGTGACCGGCATCGACCTGTTCTCCGCCGGCGATTTTGCGCCCGGCCCGGACAAGGAGGAGATCGTGCTGCAGGACGCCAATCGCGGCGTCTACAAGCGGATCATCCTGCGCGACAAAAAAATCGTCGGCGCGGTGCTGTACGGCGACACCGTCGACGGCCCCTGGTATTTCCAGCATCTGCGCGACGGAACCGACGTCTCGCAGATGCGCGAGCGGCTGGTGTTCGGCGCCGCCAATCTCGGCGACGGCGGCCACAGCGGCCAGAATTCGGTCGCCGCCATGAGCGACGAGACGGAAATCTGCGGCTGCAACGGCGTCTGCAAGGGCACGATCGTCAAGGCGATCAGCGACAAGAAGCTGTTCACGCTCGACGACGTGCGCGCCCATACCAAAGCGTCATCATCCTGCGGTTCGTGCACCGGCCTGGTCGAGCAGGTACTCGCCTTCACGCTGGGCGGCGACTATTCGGCCGCGCCGAAGGTCAAGCCGATGTGCAAATGCACCGATCACAGCCATGACGACGCCCGCCGCGTCATCGTCGAGCAGGGATTGAAGGCCATTCCCGACGTCATGAAGTTCATGGAGTGGAAGACACCCAATGGCTGTCACTCCTGCCGGCCGGCCTTGAACTATTATCTGCTCGCGACCTGGCCCGGCGAATATCGCGACGACCAGCAGTCGCGCTACATCAACGAGCGCGTGCACGCCAATATCCAGAAGGACGGCACCTATTCGGTGGTGCCGCGGATGTGGGGCGGCGTCACCACGCCCGACGAGTTGCGCGCCATCGCCGACGTGGCCGACAAGTTCAATATCCCGACCGTCAAGGTCACCGGCGGCCAGCGCATCGACCTCTTGGGGGTGAAGAAGGAAGACCTGCCCGCGGTGTGGGCCGACCTCAACGGCGCCGGCATGGTCTCCGGCCACGCCTATGCCAAGGGATTGCGCACGGTGAAGACCTGCGTCGGTTCGGAGTGGTGCCGCTTCGGGACCCAGGATTCGACCGGCCTCGGCATCAAGATCGAGAAGTTCATGTGGGGCTCGTGGACCCCGGCCAAAGTGAAGCTCGCGGTATCGGGTTGTCCGCGCAACTGCGCCGAAGCCACCTGCAAGGACGTCGGCGTGGTTTGCGTCGATTCCGGCTACGAAATCCACTTCGCCGGAGCCGCCGGACTGCATATCAAGGGCACCGAATTCCTCACCAAGGTCGAGACCGAGAAGGAGGCGCTGGAGGTGATCGTCGCGCTGACGCAATTGTACCGCGAGCAGGGCTGGTATCTCGAGCGCATGTACAAGTGGTGCGATCGCGTCGGCCTCGACGCCATCCGCAAGCTGGTGGTCGGCGACGTCGCCAACCGCAAGGCGCTGTTCAGCCGCTTTGCCCATTCCCAGCAGTTCTCGCAGAGCGATCCGTGGGCGGCGCGGGCCAAGCGCGGCGTCGATCGCAATGAGTTCGTACCGATGGCCGAATTGGAGCTCGCATGACCCGGTGGATCGAAATCGGGACGCTGGACGACATCCCGCGTCTCGGCTCGCGCGTGGTGCGGACGGCATCCGGCGACATCGCGGTGTTCCGCACCCAGGATGACGAGGTATTCGCGCTCGACGACCGCTGCCCGCACAAGGGCGGACCGCTGTCGCAAGGCATCGTCCATAACCGGCGCGTGACCTGCCCGCTGCACAATTTCGTCATCGAGCTTGCAAGCGGCCAGGCCGTGGCGCCCGACGAGGGATGCACGCGGTCGCATCCGGCGAAAGTGGAGAACGGAATGGTCTGGCTGTCGCTCCGTCAGGCCGCGGCGGCCGGTTGAGCGGCCGCAGATGTCCGTCAAGACCACTTGTCCCTATTGCGGTGTCGGATGCGGCATTCTCGTCGAGAAGGATTCCTCGGGCGCGGTCCGCGTCAAGGGCGATCCGTCGCATCCGGCCAATTTCGGCCGGCTGTGCGGCAAGGGCTCGGCGCTGGCCGAAACCATCGGTCTCGAAGGACGCCTGCTCGAACCGCTCGTTGACGGGCAACCCGCGCAATGGGACGACGCGCTCGATCACGTGGCCGAGCGCTTCAACCGCGTGATCCGCGAACACGGCCCGGACGCGGTAGCATTCTACGTCTCCGGTCAACTGCTGACCGAGGACTATTACGTCGTCAACAAGCTCGCGAAGGGTTTCGTCGGCACCGCCAACATCGACACCAATTCGCGGCTGTGCATGGCCTCGAGCGTGGTCGGCCACAAGCGGGCTTTCGGCAGCGACACAGTTCCCGGCTGCTACGAGGATATCGAACTGGCGGATCTCCTGGTGCTGGTCGGTTCCAACGCGGCCTGGTGCCATCCGATCCTGCACCAGCGCATGCTTGCGGCGAAGGCGAACAATCCCAACTGCCGCATCGTCGTTCTCGATCCACGCAGAACCGCGACGTGCGAGGGAGCCGACCTGCATCTGCCGCTGCGCTCGGGCAGCGACTCCGTCCTGTTCAACGGGCTGCTGGCGTTCCTGGCACAACGCGAGGCGATCGATGGCGCGTTCGTGGGCAATTCCACCACGGGCGTGGAAGCGGCGCTGCAACAGGCCGGCGGTCAGACCGTCGGCGAGACGGCGGCCACCTGCGGCCTCACCGAGGGCGCAGTCGAGCTGTTCTTCGACTGGTTCACGCGGACCGAACGGGTGGTCACCCTGTACTCCCAGGGAGTCAACCAGTCGACGAGCGGCGTCGACAAGGTCAATGCGATCATCAATTGCCACCTGCTGACCGGCCGGATCGGACGGCCCGGCATGGGGCCGTTCTCGCTCACCGGCCAGCCCAATGCCATGGGCGGACGCGAGGTCGGCGGGCTCGCCAACCAGCTCGCCGCCCACATGGAGATCGAGAACCCGAAGCACCGCGATATCGTGCAGCGATTCTGGCAATCGCCGGTCGTTGCAGATACCGCGGGACTCAAGGCTGTCGACATGTTCGACGCGATTGCCGAGGGGCGAATCAAGGCGGTCTGGATCATGTCCACCAATCCGGCCGTCAGCCTGCCCGACGCCAACCGCGTGCGCGCGGCGCTCGAGGCCTGCGACTTCGTGGTAGTGTCGGACTGCATGCAGCATACCGACACCACGCGCCATGCTCATGTGCTGTTGCCCGCGCTCGCCTGGGGCGAGAAGGACGGCACCGTCACCAACTCCGAACGCCGCATCTCCAGGCAGCGGCCGTTCCTGCCGGCGCCGGGCTCGGCGCGCGCCGACTGGTGGATCATCTGCAACGTCGCCAGTCGCATGGGATTTGCGGGATTCGACCATGCGGGCGCCGCCGAAATCTTCCGAGAACATGCGGCGCTGTCGGGATTCGAGAATGACGGCTCGCGCGATTTCGACATATCCGCGCTCGGTACGCTCGACGATCGCGCCTACGACCGGCTGCCGCCGGTACAATGGCCGGTGACGCGGGAATATCCGACCGGCACGCCGCGCATGTTCGAGACCCGAAGGTTCTTCACGCCGGATCGCAAGGCCCGTTTCGTGCCGGTCAAGCCGCGGCCGCCGCGGAATTCGACCAGCCGGGAATTTCCGCTGGTGCTCAATACGGGGCGCATTCGCGACCAGTGGCACACCATGACGAGGACGGGGAAATCGGCCCGGCTGCTCGCCCATATGTTCGAGCCTCGCGCCGAATTCCATCCCGATGATGCGCGCCTTGCCGGGCTGGAAGATGATGCCCTCGCACGGCTCAGCAGTCCCTGGGGCGAGATGGTGACGCGTGTATCGGTGACGGCGGAACAGCGCCGCGGCTGCGTGTTCGTGCCGATGCACTGGAACAACGAGTATGCCGCCGACGGCCGGGTCAATGCGCTGGTCAATCCCGCCACCGACCCGCTGTCCGGGCAGCCCGAATCCAAGCACACTCCGGTCAAGGCCGATCCCTATGCGCCGAAATGGCACGCCTTCATCCTCAGCCGCCGCGAGATCGAGCGTCCTGCCGCGGGATACTGGGTTCACGGAAAGGCCGGAACGAGCTGGCGAATGGAACTGACGATCGACGAGCGGCCGGCGAGCTGGCGTGACTGGGCCCGCGCACGGCTCGGTCTCGAAGATGCGGATGTCGAATGGATTGCCTATCGCGATCCGACCGCTGGCCGGTTTCGCTACGCCGCCGTCCAGGACGGCCGGTTGCAGGGATGCGTATTCATCGCACCCGACCACAAGCTCGTATCGCGTTCGTGGCTGATCGGCCTGTTCGCGGAAGACGAAATATCGCCAACCGCGCGGATGTCGCTGCTGACCGGACGGCCACCCCAGGGATCGGGTCAGGATATCGGACCCATCGTCTGCTCATGCTTCGGCGTCGGCCAGCATCAGATTTCGTCCGAAATCCAGAAGGGAGCGACCAGTGTCGACGCCATCGGCCGGCAACTGAAGGCCGGCACCAATTGCGGCGCCTGCAAGCCGGAGATCAGCAAACTGCTCAGCCGGGCTCCCGCCGCGGAGGCCCAGCCGGCGTGACAGAAGTTGCTGCTGCGGGCATGGCGGGGTTCTAGTACTCACTATTAATGGTTAGTGAGTCGCTTGTTGCCCATGCTTCGAGACGCTCGCGATGCTCGCTCCTCAGCATGAGGTTGTTGTGTATCAACAAGTTAGACCTCATCCTGAGGAGGTCGCGAAGCGGCCGTCTCGAAGGATGGCTGCATTACCGATTTGCGATTCCAGGTACTACTCTTTCGCCATGCTCCAGTCCGGACGGACCATTCCCGACACGTCGGTGAACGCGCCGTCGACCAGTTCGGCGACCAGCAGGCGATTGTAATCCACCGGGCCCGGCATGGTCGCCCGTCCCTTCGGAACCGGCTTGAAGCCGACGCGGCTGTAATAGGCTTCATCGCCGACCAGGAGCACGAGGCGATGGCCCTTGGCCTTGGCGTCCTTCAGCGCGCGATCCATTAGCGCGCGGCCGACGCCGCGGCTGCGAAACGGCGGTTCGACCGTCAACGGCCCCAGCAGCAAGGCCGGCGTATCGCCGATGCAGATCGGCAATTGCCGCACCGAGCCGACCAGCAGCGTGCCGATCCGGGCCGTGAACGACAGGTCGAGCAGATGATCGACGTGCTCGCGCAGCCGATAGGCGCTCAGCACGAAGCGGCCGGGCCCGAAGGTGCGCTGGTGCAGGCGTTCGATCGGCAGCGCGTCGCTGGGGGTCTCGGCCAATATTGTCAGTGAGAGGTCGCTCATGCTGGGGCGCGGGATAGCATCTGGCGGACGCCCGGTCCATCGTCCCGCCCGCGTTAAATTGTTGGCCGTTTCAGTTCTTTTTCAGGGGAGATTGAGACAAATAGGCCAGCAGCTTCATCTCGCGGCGGCCCCGCGTCACGGTATCGAGCACCAGGCCCGACGACAGCGACAGCATCGCCACGATCATCAGCCCCATCGACAGCACCGCGGTCGGCAGGCGCGGAACGATGCCTTCCTCGAGATAGGTGACGATGACGGGGATCGCGATGCCGATCGAAACCAGCGTCAGGAAAACGCCGATCGCGGAAAAGAACCGCAGCGGCTTTTCCGAGCGGTACAGCTTCAGGATCGTGCCGAGTATCCGGAACCCGTCGCGCCAGGTGTTGAGCTTGCTGAACGAGCCCTCCGGACGGGCGTAATAGGGCGTCTCAACCTCGGCGACCGGCAGCGCCAGTTCGAGCGCGTGCACGCTGAGCTCGGTCTCGATCTCGAAGCCGTCCGACAGCACCGGAAAGGATTTGACGAAGCGCCGCGAGAACACGCGATAGCCGGAGAGAATATCCTTGAAGGCCTGGCCGAATACCGACGACAGGAAGCTGGTCAGCATCCAGTTGCCGGTGCGATGGCCCGGCCGATAGGCGGCCACCGCCTGATCGACGCGAAAGCCGACCACCATGTCGAGATGGTCCGACAGCAGCAGTTCGATCATGCGCGGGGCGCTGGGGGCGTCATAGGTCGCGTCGCCGTCGACCAGCACGTAGATATCGGCGTCGACGTCGGCGAACATCCGGCGCACCACGTGGCCCTTGCCCTGGCGGCGTTCGCTGCGCACCTCGGCGCCCGCCTCGCGCGCCACCGCAGCGGTTCGGTCCGATGAATTGTTGTCGTAGACGAAGATCTCGGCGGCAGGCAGCGCTTTGCGGAAATCCGATACCACGGTGGCGACCGCGGCTTCCTCGTTGAAGCACGGCACCAGAACCGCAATCCGTATCGTGGATGGTATCATCGCCGGACGATCAGCCGAATCAGGTGGGTCATGACATTCAAGCTTTTACCGGTTGCCGCCCGCTAGCGCCACGTGGCGATCGGCTGCCTTCCCTCGAGCACTTCCGATATCCGCAGCCGGGTGCCCATGGTCGTCTCCGCCGGCAAGGCTCTCGCATCGAAGAAGCCGCAGGCGACGATCTCGTGGTTGGGCTCGGGCAGGCGGTCCTGCCTGAAATGCCGGACCACGTAGACGGCAACGTGATCCCGAGGGGAAACATGGCTGTTGAAGAACAGGCCGTGCAGCGCCGGATCGCCGGTTAGCTCGATCCGTCCCTCCTCCACCAGTTCGCGGCGCAGCGCGTCGCGGACGGTTTCGCCGGTTTCGACGCCTCCGCCCGGCAGATGCCAGCCCGAGACATAGCTGTGATGGACCAGAAACACCCTGTCGTCGCCGTCCAGCACCACGGCGCGGACGCCGAGCGTCATGCCGCGGGCGAACCGCCAATAGAGATGGAAAACCCGCCGCAGCGCCGGCTCGAACCTCCTTCGCAGCTTCTGCAGTGTCATCGCCGCCGAACTCTCGAATATCGGGATATCTCGTTTGATCCTTGCGCCACGGCGGCCGGCTTGCCAATACTTTCCGATGATTTCACGGGATACCACGGGATGATCGCACAGCGGACCGCTCGCACAGGCCACGGAAGCGGACGCTAGGCGATGGCGGCATTTACGCTCGCCCATCTGTCCGATCCGCATCTGCCGCCGATGCCGGTGCCGCGGCTGCGCGATCTCGCCGGCAAACGCGTGTTCGGCTATCTCAACTGGCGGCGCAACCGGCAAGACGTGCATCGGCGCGACGTGCTCGACGCGCTGGTCTCGGACCTGCAGGCGCAGTCGCCGGACCAGATCGCGGTGACCGGCGATCTCGTCAATATCGCGCTGGAAGCCGAGTTTGCGCCAGCCCGGGCCTGGCTGGAAAGCGTCGGCGCGCCGGATCGCGTCACGGTCATTCCCGGTAATCACGATACCTATGTTCGCGCCACCCAACATCGCTTTGCCGAAGTCTTTGGAAGTTATCTCCGCAGCGACGGGGCCCAAGATAGCAGCGTCACGTTTCCATTCCTGCGCCGGCGGGGTCCGCTGGCGCTGATCAGCACGTCCACGGCGGTGCCGACGCCACCCCTGATGGCGACCGGACGGCTCGGCCGCAGCCAGCTCGAAGCGCTGGAGCGCATGTTGGCGGGGCTCTCGGCCGAACAGGCGTTCCGGGTGCTGCTGATCCATCATCCCTTGCGTTCGGATTCCCATATCAAGCGCCTGACCGATTCCGCTGATCTGCTCGCGCTCTTGAAGCGGCACGGCGTGGAGTTGATTCTGCATGGGCATGACCACGTGCATTCGACGATCTGGATCGACGGGCCGCAGGGGAAAATTCCCGTGGTCGGCGTGCCGTCGGCGTCCGCGGTCGCGCACGGCCGCTATCCGGCCGCCGCCTATAATCTGTTTTCGATCGCGCGCGACGGTGCAGCGTGGCGATGCGAGCAGACCGTGCGCGGCATCGACGACAATCGGCGGGTCCGCGAGATCAGGCAGACGCGGCTGGTTTAACTCGTCATTGCGAGGAGCGACAGCGACGAAGCAATCCGGGCTTTTTCGAAGCAGATGGATTGCTTCGCTTTCGCTCGCAATGACGGTTTCACATATTGCGCAAGGCCGCAAACAACGCCAATCCAAACAGCGCGATCGCGCCGGCGAGGAAGCCGAGCACAAAGGTCCAGAAGCCGCGGCGCCGCGGCTTTTCGACGACCACCGGCGCAGGCGCCGGCGTCGCGACCAGCGCGTGCTCGCGCTCGATCATGCGGCGGGCGACGTAATCGGTAACGGCATCGACGATGGCGGCGACGTCGTGGGATTCGGCGATCACGATGCGGCCGAATCTCGTATCCTGCACGAAGCGGTAGATGCGCTTGTCGCGCCCCATCACGACATGGGCGACCACGTCGATCCACAGCCGCGGCGTATCGCCCTGGCTGATGCCGCGGTCAAACAGGTCGACCTGCGCCGGGACCTGCGCGAACAGCGGCTCCAGCGCGTCGTTGAGGATTTCGAGCCGCGCCACTTCGGCGTCGCGGAGATCGACCACGACCCCGGTACGGTCGGCGGCCTCGATCCGCGCCTGCCGCAAGGCGTCGCGCAGACGAAGTGGACGGTTATTGCTGACGGCATTACTCCCGGTACTTTGCGCGTCTGACATCCGCTTGATCGCCTTTGTCCTGAGGGTCCCAGGCGTTAACCTATCAGCAACCACGTCTTCCGCAAAGGTTCTTTGTTCCCAATGGCTTAGGTCTTTGGTTAGAGCCCCGCCCCTGCGAGCGGGGGAGGCAGAAGAAAAGGGCATCGCCCGAGAAACGAACGGCCCCACCCGGAAAACCGGATGGGGCCGTTTTGGTCCTTGGATGTTTCCTTAGACGTTTTTAGGCCGAGACGCGGGCGGGCTCTTCCACGATCGAGAAGCGCACGCCGGCCTTGTGGCGGTTCTCTTCCGAGACCTCCCGCCAGCAGTCCTCGGCTTCCTTGCGGGTCTTGAACGGACCTTTGACCTGGGCCGAGCCTTCGACGAGCTTGTGGAAGTTCATCGAGCCGAACTCGCCGCCAATCACCCAGAAATTGCTGCCTTTGGTCATGTCAGTCTCCTGGTGTTACCGTTAGCCGAACTGGTTCATCGTGTTGTGGGCGCCGCCCGCCTTCAGAGCGGCCTCGCCGGCGAAATATTCCTTGTGATCGTCGCCGATATCGGAGCCGGCCATGTTCTGATGCTTGGCGCAGGCGATGCCCTGACGGATCTCCTGGCGCTGAACATTCTTCACATAGCCCAGCATGCCCTGCTCGCCGAAATACTCCCTGGCGAGATTATCAGTCGACAGAGCTGCCGTGTGATAGGTCGGCAACGTGATCAGATGGTGGAAGATGCCGGCACGCTTTGCCGAATCGGCCTGGAAGGTGCGGATGCGCTCGTCGGCTTCAATGGCCAGTGGCGTATCGTCGTATTCCGGCTTCATCAGCTCGGCCCGATTGTACTTGCTGACATCCTTGCCGGCTTCCTTCATCGCGTCGTAGACCTGCCAACGGAAGTTGAGCGTCCAGTTGAACGAGGGCGAGTTGTTGTAGGCCAGCTTCGCGTTCGGAATGACCTCGCGAATGCGGTCGACCATCTTGGCGATCTGCTCGATATGCGGCTTCTCGGTTTCGATCCACAACAGGTCGGCGCCGTTCTGCAGCGAGGTGATGCAGTCGAGCACGCAGCGATCTTCGCCGGTGCCGGCGCGGAACTGATAGAGGTTGCTGGCAAGCCGCTTCGGACGCAGCATCTTGCCGTTGCGGTTGATGATGACATCGCCGTTCCTGGCGTTGGCGGCTGTCACTTCCTCGCAATCCAGGAAGCTGTTGTACTGATCGCCGAGGTCGCCGGGCTTGTGGCTGACGGCGATCTGCTGCGTGAGACCGGCACCCAGCGAATCGGTGCGGGTCACGATGATGCCGTCTTCGACGCCGAGTTCGAGGAAGGCATGGCGGCAGGCCCGGATCTTCGCCAGGAACACCTCGTGCGGCACGGTCACCTTGCCGTCCTGGTGGCCGCACTGCTTTTCGTCGGAGACCTGATTTTCGATCTGCAGAGCGCACGCACCTGCTTCGATCATCTTCTTCGCGAGCAGATAGGTCGCTTCCGCATTACCGAAACCGGCGTCGATGTCGGCGATGACCGGCACGACATGGGTCTGGAAGTTGTCGATCTTTTCGATCAATGCCTTTTCCTTCGCCTGATCGCCTGCCTTGCGGGCGGCGTCGAGCGCGCGGAAGGTATCGTTGAGCTCACGGGAGTCCGCCTGACGGAGGAAGGTGTAGAGCTCTTCGATCAGCGCCGGCACCGAGGTCTTCTCGTGCATCGACTGATCGGGAAGCGGTCCGAACTCGGAGCGAAGTGCTGCGATCATCCAGCCGGACAGATACAGATAGCGGCGATCGGTCTTGCCGAAATGCTTCTTGATCGAAATCAGCTTCTGCTGCGCGATGAAGCCATGCCAGCAACCGAGCGACTGGGTGTACTTTGTGGGATCGGCGTCATAGGCAGCCATATCGCTGCGCATCAGCGCCGCGGTGTACCGGGCGACGTCCAGGCCGGTCTTGAAGCGGTTCTGCAGACGCATCCGCGCCACGGCTTCGGCGCCGACGCCGTTCCAGGTCGGCTGGGTCTTGAGCAGCGCCTCGGCGGCTGCAACCTCGCTCAGATAGGAGGCCGCTCCCTGGATGGCCTGGTCGCTGATGCCGCGTGGCTGGTAGTTCATGTGCATGATCCTTTCGGTGACGACAAAACTGTCTTCGCCAGTCTTTCGACATTCGTGACAGTGCATTGCGAAACGTGGCGAGAGCTAAACGCCAAACTTCTTAATTAGGCTAGATGGCTTGAATTCTAATGGTGATGCGATGTAACATACGAACATGTCATAGATGTCATTTTGTCATATTTGTCACAAAATGAGTCAGGAAGGCTGCCATGGCCAGTGATTCCGGAAAGAAGCTGTTTGTCGGACCGCGGTTCCGGCGGATCCGCCAGCAACTCGGCCTGTCGCAGACCCAGATCGCCGAGGGCTTGGGGATTTCCCCGAGCTATATCAACCTGATAGAGCGCAACCAGCGCCCGGTGACGGCGCAGATCCTGCTCCGGCTGGCGGAGACCTATGACCTCGATTTGCGCGATCTCGCCACCGCCGACGAGGACCGCTTCTTCGCCGAGCTGAACGAGATCTTCTCCGATCCCTTGTTCCGGCAGATCGACCTGCCGAAGCAGGAATTGCGCGATCTCGCCGAATTGTGCCCGGGCGTCACACATTCATTACAGCGCCTCTACGCCGCCTATACCGAGGCCCGCCGCGGCGAGACCCTGGTCGCGGCGCAAATGGCCGACCGCGACGAGGGCACGCGCTTCGAGGCCAATCCGATCGAGCGCGTCCGCGACCTGATCGAGGCCAACCGCAATTATTTTCCCGAACTCGAAACCGCCGCGGAAAATCTGCGCGACGAGCTGAGCGCAGCGACCGAGGAATTGTTTTCCGCCCTCGCCACGCGCTTGCGTGAAAAGCATTCCGTCGTCACCCGCATCATGCCGGTCGACGTCATGCGTGAGACCTTGCGGCGGTTCGACCGGCATCGCAGGCAACTCCTGATCTCCGAACTGGTCGACGGCCCCGGCCGCGCCTTCCAACTCGCGTTCCAGATCGGCCTTTCCGAATGCGGCGGCATTTTCGATGCCATCGTCGGCCGCGCCGGCCCGCTCGACGACACGCCGCGCCGGCTCTACCGGATTACGCTGGCGAATTACTTCGCCGCCGCCGCGATGATGCCCTATCAGGCATTTCATGGCGCGGCGGAATCGTTGAGCTACGACGTCAACGTGCTGGCGCAGCGCTTCAACGCCGGTTTCGAGCAGGTCTGTCATCGCCTGACCACGCTGCAGCGGCCCAACGCGCGCGGCGTCCCGTTCTTCATGCTGCGCGTCGACAATGCCGGCAACGTCTCCAAGCGGTTTTCCTCCGGCACCTTCCCGTTCTCGAAATTCGGCGGCACCTGTCCGTTGTGGAACGTGCACTCGACCTTCGACACGCCGGACCGGCTGCTCAAGCAGGTGATCGAACTGCCCGACGGCAACAGGTATTTCTCGATCGCGCAGATGGTGCGCCGTCCAGTGGCGCCGCACCCGCAGCCGCAGCCGCGTTTCGCGATCGGCCTCGGCTGCGAAATCCGCCATGCCTCGCGCCTGGTCTACGCCACCGGCATGGATCTGGAAAAAGCCGAGGGCACTCCGATCGGCGTCAACTGCCGGCTCTGCGAACGCGAAAACTGCAGCCAGCGCGCCGAGCCGCCGATCACCCGGACGCTGATCCTCGACGAGAACACGCGGCGGGTGAGTTCGTTTGCGTTCTCCAACGCGCGGGAGTTGTGAGGGTAGGTGCTCGAACACCGCAACCGCCGGATCCAGGCTGCGCCGGCTGCCCTTGATCCACGTCAAGAAGAACGACACTCGGCGGACTAGTTTCCGCGACGGGCGGGCGTCCGGAAAGTTCATGGAGACGAGCAATGGGCACGCAAGGCAATGTTCACTTCTTCACCAACTGGGCCAAGGAGCGGCTCGATGAAATGGACGCCACGCTGACGTCGCTGCAGGGCAAGGCCGCCGAGGTGCAGGCCGATGCACGCGACCGGGCCGGCAAGGTTCTGGCCGAGTTGGCCAGGAATCGCGATGCCTTCCGCGAAGCCGTGAAGAAACAGGCGGGCGCCGGCGAGGCGGCCTGGGCCAGCGCCAAGACCAGGATGGAAGCGGACTGGATCGCCTTCGAGGCGGAAGTGCAGAAATATGTCGAGAACTACGGCGAGCAGTTCGAGCTGCAGCAGGCGACATTCAAGCAGCAGGCCGAGGCCCAGGTGAAATCGTGGCGCGAGGCGGCCGACAAGCTTGCCGCCGCCGCCGGCGAATTCGCCGCCGAGCGCCGCGGCGAAATCGAGGCCAATGTGAAGCGAATGCAGAGCGAGGCGGCTGCGGCGGAGGAAAAGCTCCGGAAGCTGAACGAGGCGGGAAGCCAGTCATGGTCGGCCCTCACCGCCGCCCTGACGGAAACGCGCAACGTGTTCGATCGCGCCAACCAGGCGGCACAGGAGGCGTTCAAGCGAGCCGTCGGCTGATCCGGAGTTGACGGGATGGCAGCGAGGCCACGAACCGGGTCCGGTTTTTGAGCAATAAACATTGAAGTCGATTAGAGATGCTCGGTCTCGGGCGCTCTGGAATTTACCACGATCGACGACGGCGGATTGCCAGGCCGAACGTTTCACGCTACCGCGAATTACCTGCCCGAGCTTGCGAGCGAGGAGCAAGATAATGAGATCGCTTCTTACCAGAACATTGCTGCTGGCCGCCCTGACCTCCACCGGCGCGACTGCATGTTACGCGCGCTGGCCGGAATATTCCGGATACTGGGTCGTTGGTAATTACGCGAGCAGGAAATGCGAGATCGTGACCTCCAATCCGGTCATCGACGGCGTCGTCATCTGGTTCGCAAGCGGCCCCTATAAATCGCTCGACGACGCCAAGCTCGCCCGCACCACCATTCGCGAGTGCCCGCCAGAGCCCGCCGCTTCACCGGCATCCAACTGACCCGGATCGGCCGCGCCGACGCGATTTCCGATTGCCCTGCAGAACGGCATTGACCTTTGCCGCCGGATTGCATTCGGTAGCGCAACGCCGGCGGCATCACGAACCGGCGCTGCAAGGGAGTTGTCATGACCACTGTAGAAGAGCGCACCGGTCCGCCGCGATTCCGCGACCAGACGGTTGCTTTCGGCGAACTCGGCGCCGGCAAGAATATCGAGATCCCGTCTGCGTCGCCGGTCAATTATCATCAGGTCATCAGCAAGCCTGCGCAGATGCCGCGGATCGCGATCGACGGCAAATTGTTCATGCCCACCTCCGGTCGGCGCGCCAGCGCAGGAAAACTGCCGCTGGTCATGATCGTGCCGGGCAGCCTCGGGGTGGCGCCGTCGCATGTCGCGCACGCCGAGACGCTTACTCGCGCCGGATTCGCCACCTTCGTGCTCGACAGTTTCGGCGCGCGCGGCGTCACCTCCACCGTCGCCAACCAGACGCAGTTCTCGTTTGCCGCCAGCGCCTATGACGTGCTCGCCGCCTGGAAGGTGCTTGCCGGCCTTCCCGGGATCGACGCATCGCGGATCGGCGCGCAGGGACACAGCCGCGGCGGATCGGCGGTGCTGACGGCGGCGACCCGCCGATTCGCGGACGCCGTGATCGGGCCGGGTTCGGGGCTGCAAGGCGTGCTCGCCGCCTACCCCTGGAGCGGACACCAGTTCCGCGATCCCGGCGTCGGCGCCACCGCCGTTCGGGTGCTGATGGGGGATGCGGACGAGTGGTGCTCGCCGATGCAGGTCCAGGGCCATTGCCAGGCGATCCGCCTTGCGGGCGGAGATGTCACGATGCGGCTGGTAGCAGGCGCGCATCACAGCTTCGATCGCGGCACCGCGATCGCGGACGTCCCCGACGCATCGGTTTCACCGGCGGCCCCGACCGCCTACATCGCCGACGACGGTGCGCTGACCCATCCGGCCCGCGACGCGTCCGATCCCGCGCTCACCGATCGCGACTTGATGGTCTATGCGCTGAAGGCCGGCTACGGACGAAAAGGCGCCAGGATCGGCAGCCACGACGGCGAAGCCGAATTGTTCCGGGCGGACATGCTGGCGTTCTGGGAGCGCGTGCTGGGCAAGCCCGTCTGATCACGCGCGCGTGGTCAGCTTTGCTTTATTGCCTTAGTACCGGATGGTCATTCAGCACATCTTCTCTGATCGATGCGGACTGAATTGCACGAAGGAGTATCCGTGCTGTTCTCAAATTGCTGGCCTTCACGCACAAGTTCACGATCTGACACACGGCGGAATCGCGCATCAGGTCATCCGAAATCTTGAATGCGATTTCCATTGCGGTCTTGGCGGCGCGTTCGTAACGTTCGGTTTCGTATTTATTCTTCTTGTTGTCCGCGCGATCAGCGAAGCCAGCTATTTTTTCGGCACTATCGGCGGCGGCAGCGCAGATGTCGCGTATCCTGTGCACCGCTTCAATGTCGCCGATCGGCCACTGGATGCCTTCATCCCAGATTTCTATGCGCTTGCCCTTGTTAAACCACCACATCGCCATGCCCTGGAATATCTGCAAGCATAGATGGCGGCGGCCAATAATCAATCCACCGGAGCACCCGCGGCTTCCTGGCGCTATTGCCCCCGCTACGTCCCGCAAGGCGGGACGCCTCACAGTCTTGACCGGCACCAGTCACCATACGGTAGCCGCATACTCAGCGATTGGCAGGAGCGCGGCATCATCGAAAGCAGGACCAAGGCATTCCCTCGTCACCCATGGCCAGCTCCGTGATTTCGTCCAGAACATTGCGCCAGCGCAAACTCCGGCTTGCGGACGCTCCCTATCTCCCGGTCAGGAAAACCGTTCACGGACCGCAATCGGTCCAGGAGGATACGCGACATGTTCACCACCAGATTGTTGATGCCGGGGCTGATTGCACTCGGCCTCGCATTGGCCCCGACCGGCGTTGTCGCGGCCGAACCGCACGCCCACGCCGCCACCGTCAAGATCAAGCTCGACCACGGCAAGAAGTGGCCGACCGACGAGGCCTTGCGACGGGGGATGGGCGAGATCCGCACCGCCATGGCAGACGCGCTTTCCCCCATCCACCGCAACAAATTCTCTTCCGGAGACTTCGAGCAGTTGGCCGGACGCGTGCAAGGGCAGATCGATTACGTCACCGCGAACTGCAAGCTACCCGAGGCGGCCGACCATCAGCTTCACGTCGTTCTGGAACAGGTCCTCGACGGCATCGCGATCATGAAGGCGGACAAAGGGCGCGACCAGGGTGCGGTCAAGATCGTGCAGGCGCTTGACCAGTATGGCACACACTTCGACCACGCCGGCTGGAAGCCGCTGAAGCACTAGACCACAACGCGCATATCAAAACACACAGGGGGCGGGTTAGCCGAAGGCGTAACCCGCCGCTTATCGTCGTCGGGTGAACGGCGGATTGCGATTCGCCAATCCGCCCTACCGCAGAGGTTCGAGAGCGGGCGACATCATTTTCGATCGGCGATGCTCTTGATGATGATGCTCGACAGCCTGACCACGAGGCCTCGAAGCCGGGCGTTCTCCTCGAGTAACGCGAGAAGGTCGTTGCCTTTTCCCGCACGCGGTTTATCGGCTCCGTGCCGGAGGTTCTCCTCCAGCAACGGCCGGAGATCGTCCATATAGTCGTCACCCAGATGCGGGTTTTTATCGGTGCAATCTCGTTCGCGGTGTGACGGGTACACGATTTCCATGACTGAACTCCAAAAAACAAAATCCGTCCTACCCGCGAACAGCCTGAATCGAGTCCGGGGCGAATTTGCGACGGAAATGGACCCAAATGGGACCGTTCCTGGGAAGCTTGCAGCCGGCAAGCAAGCGTAGCCCGGCGCGGGAACAAATCCGCTCATGGTGGCTTATTTCGGGAGGTGCCAACCTTCCGGAGGGTTCCATGAAAATTGCGAAGATCGCCTTGAAGATCGTCTTGGCGAGTTCCGCGGCGCTCGCCTTGACCAGTTCGGCGACCTTGGCCCAGCAAGCAACGACGGGAACCGGAATGATCACGGTCCTCGACCGGATCCATGGGACCGTCGCGATTCGACAGGCGCCAAGCGGCACTGTCGGAGCCAGTAACGGCGGCGTTGTCACCGAGTTCAAAGTCAAGGGCGTCTCGCTGGACGCCGTGCACGCCGGCGACAGGGTCACATTTTCCGCAACCGAGACCGGCGGGATCAAGACCATCACGAAAATCGAGAAACAGTAGCGCGGCCCTAACGCCCTCGCGCCAGCGACATCCAGCGTTCCGTCGCTGACATCGCCGGCGCCCACAGGCCGTCGGTGGGTTGGCCGCGATGCAGCGCCTTGCCGATTTCGCAGATCGCGAGGAACGCGCCCGATCGCGCCTCCTCGATTTCCAGCGGCGCTTCGCCGCTGCCCTGCACCAGCCCGACCAGCCCGTTCAGGATCGGCAATGCGATCTGCGCCGGCTCGCCTTCGGCGGCCTTCAGGGCTTCGATGACTTTGGCGGCCTTCTCGGAATCGGTCATGTTCACCAGCCTGGCCCCCCGCAGCATCACCGCTTGCACATGCTTCCGGTTCGCACGGCGATCCGCTGCGACATCTCATATCCTGCCGGGCCAAAAAAATCGACGCCGTCTTTTTTTCTGCAAATTTCTGCCGCTATCGGCAGACTAAATCCGCGGCGTAGTTGATGCCCGAGAATTTGTATCTGGTATTTCGGGGGAATAAATGAAGACAGACCGCGTTCGCTTGCGTGAAAACTCCCTGTCGCCGGAAGACGCGACGGGACCAGATCTCGAGGCCTTGAAGATAGCCAAGGCCAAACAGGACATATCCCACCAGGAACTGGACAAATGGATCGCGGCCGCGATCGCCGAACTGAGCGATCGGGAACGCGCCGCCTGACAAATCGCGTCCGCTGGTCCGCGCATGATCCTCGATCGGTGAACGCCGGAACGGCCGGCATCCGGTCGCCTCATCCCTTGCCTTCCAGCACCTCCAGCACCTTCGGCGGCGACATCGGCAGGCTGTAGAAGCGTTTGCCGAGCGCGTTGTGGATGGCGTTGGCGACCGCGGCCATCACGGGGACCAGCGGCACCTCGCCGACGCCCTTGACGCCTTGCGGATGTTTCGGGTTCGGCACTTCGACCATCACCGCATCCAGCATCGGCAGGTCCGAACAAACCGGCATGCGGTAGTCGAGGAAACCGGGGTTATCGACCTTGCCGTCTTTATTGTAGATGTATTCCTCGTTGAGCGCCCAGCCGATGCCCTGGGCGACGCCGCCCTGCATCTGGCCCTCGACATAGCTCGGATGAATGGCGCGGCCGACGTCCTGCACCGCGGTGTAGCGGATCACCCTGACGATACCGAGTTCGACATCGACCTCGACGTCGCAGATGTGGGTACCGAAGCCGCCTTCGGCGCCCTCGGTGTTGAGCTGCACGCCGGCGCCGATCGGCCCGCCCATCTGCGGCGCCTTTTCGGCCAATTGGGCCAGCGTCAGCGGCTCGAACTGGCCGGCGTTGGGGCTCGCCGGATGCGCGGCGCCGTTTTCCCATTTCACCGCTTCCGGATCGATCTCCCAGATCTTCGCGGCGCGCTCGCGCAAGGTGGCGATGATCTTTTCGGTCGATTGCGTCACCACCATCGCGGAGGCAAACAGCACGCGGCTGCCGCCGGTCAGATTGGAGAAGCCGACGGTGGCGGTGTCGCCGATCAAGACCGAGACGCGGCGGTAGTCGATGCCGAGCAGTTCGGCGCAGATATTGGCGATCGCCGCGCGCGAGCCGCCGATATCGGGATGGCCCGTGGTGACCACGACGTTGCCGTCCTCGGTGATGTTGACTTGCGCGCTGGATTCGCCGCCGGCGTTGAACCAGAAACCGGAGGCTACGCCGCGGCCCTGATATTTGCCGAGCGGCGCGGTGTAGTGCGGATGCGCCTTCGCCGCCTGCAGCGTCTCGACATAGCCGATGCGCGGGAATACCGGGCCGTGCGCGGCCTTGGTGCCCTGCTTCGCAGCGTTCTTCAGCCGCAGCTCCAGCGGATCCATCTTCAGCGCCTCGGCGAGTTCGTCGAGCACGCACTCCACCGCATAGGCCCCGATCGGCGCGCCGGGCGCGCGATAGGCCGCCACCTTGGAGCGGTTGGAGACGACGTCGAAGCCGACCGACAGCACGTTCGGGATGTCGTAGGGCGAGAAGCTGCAGCCGACCGCCCCGCGGATCGGCGAGCCCGGCAGCGCGCCGGCCTGCAGATAGAATGTGCCTTGCGCGGCGACGATGGTGCCGTCCTTTTTGGCGCCGATCTTCACCGTGCTCTTGGAGCCCGACGTCGGCCCGGTCGACCGCATCACTTCCTCGCGGGTCATCACCATCTTCACCGGCCTGCCGGATTTCTTCGCCAGCAAGGTCGCGAGCGGCTCGAGATAGACGATGGTCTTGCCGCCGAAGCCGCCGCCGATTTCGGCGGGGATGGCGCGGATGTCGCTCTGCGGAATGCCGGATAGATGCGCCGTCATCGCGCGCACCATGAACTGGCCCTGGCTCGAACTCCAGATCGTGGTCTTGTTGTCGGCGGCGACGCTGACGAGGCAGGCGTGCGGCTCGATATAGCCCTGGTGCACCGGGCGGGTAGTGAAGCTGCGCTCGACCACCACCTCGGCCTGCTTGAAGCCTTCGGCGACGTCGCCCTTCTTGATTTCCATCCGGCCGGCGATGTTGGAGGGCTTGCCCTCGAACTTGATGAACTCATGCAGGATCGGCGCATCGGGCAGAATCGCGTCGTCGATCTCGATCGACCACGGCAGCACTTCGTAATCGACCTCGATCAGCTCGCAGGCTTGCGCCGCGATCGCCTCGGAGGTGGCGGCGACCGCCGCCACGGGGTGGCCGGGGAACAGCGCCTTCTCGCGCGCCATCACGTTGCGGCACATCCAGCGCATGTCCTGGATGCCGAGCATCACGGACTTGTCGACCGGGAAGTCGACGATGTCGCGCGCGGTGACCACCGCCTTGACGCCGGGCAGCGCCTCGGCCTTCGCGGTATTGATGCCGCGGATGCGCGCATGCGGATGCGGGCTGCGCAGGATCTTGCCCCAGATCATGCCGGGCATGGTGGTGTCGGCGGCATAGCCCGCGCGCCCCGTCACCTTGTCGACGCCGTCAGGCCTGATGGTGCGCTGGCCGATCCACTTGTTGTTGGCGATGACGTTCATTGCCGGGACTCCCTAGTTCCTTGCTCCCGCATTTCCGCGGCTGTTTCCAGCACCGCGCGCACGATCTTGTCGTAACCGGTGCACCGGCACAGATTGCCGGCGAGCCAGAACCGCACATCCTCCTCGCTCGGCCGCGGATTCTGCCGCAGCAGCGCGTCGGAAGCGACCAGCATGCCCGGGGTGCAGATGCCGCATTGCAGCGCCGCCTCTTCCAGGAATTTCTGCTGCAGCGGATGCAATTTGTCGCCGTGCGCCAGGCCCTCGATGGTGCGGATCTCGTGGCCTTCGGATTCAACAGCGAGCATCAGGCAAGAGCAGACCAGGCGGTCGTCCAGCGTGATCGAGCAGGCGCCGCAATCGCCGGACGCGCAGCCCTCCTTGGAGCCGGTCAGCGCGAGCGGCCCGCGCAAGGCGTCGAGCATGGTGTCGCCGGGCTCGCAGAGGAACTCCATCGGCTCGCCGTTGATGGTGGTGGAAACGTGCAGCTTGGCCATGGTCTCACTTTCCTCCGGCGCGCTTGGCGGCGATCGCAACCGTGCGCTTCAACAGCACGCCGGCGACTTTGGTTCGGTAGGCAATGGTGCCGCGCTTGTCGTCGATCGGACGGCAGGCGGCGGAACAGGCGGCGGCCGCGGCATTCAGCGCCGCGTCGTCGAGCTTGCTGCCGATCAGGGCCTTGGCGGCGGCCTCGACCAGGAGCACGGTCGGCGCCACCGCGCCGAGCCCGACCCGCGCGGCGGTGCAGACGCCGTCCTTCAAGGTGAGACTGACGCCGACGCCGACCACCGCAATATCCATCTCGGTGCGCGGGATCATGCGCAAATAGGCATCGGAAGAGCCCGGCGGCCGCGGCGGCAGCGTGAAGTTGACCAGGATTTCGCCGGGCAGCAGATTGGTGCGGCCGGGGCCGGCCGGCACTTTCTCGACCGGCAGTTCGCGGCGGCCGTTCGGGCCCTGCAGCGTGACGACGGCGCCGGCTGCAACCATCGCCGGCACGCTGTCGCCGGCCGGCGAGCCGTTGCAGAGATTGCCGCCCGCCGAGGCCCGGCCCTGGACCTGGGTGGAACCGATCAGGTTGACGGCCTCCAGCACGCCGGGCCAGACCTTGCCAAAGCGCGGATGTTCGCCCAGCACCGCGCCTGATACGGCGGCGCCGATGCGAAAACCGCCGCCGGCGGTCTCTTCGATGGCCGTCATTTCGGCGATTTTCTTGATGTTGACGATCACGCCCGGCTTCACGGCGCCGGATCGCATCTGCACCAAGAGATCGGTGCCGCCGGCCAGGATGCGCGCGGCGCTGCCGGCCGCGGCAAATGCCTTGATCGCCTCGTCGAGCGTGCCAGGCGCCAAATATCGGATATCGGTCATGGTTGTTTGCCGTCTCCCCTGTCTGCTCGCGCCCTTGTGATTATTGGTTCACCTTCCGGCCGGCAGGAGCGGAAGCCTACACGGGCAAATCCGATTGGAACAGCCTCCGCGGACCGGTGAAAGCGGCAAGCTCCTATGCGCCGCGTTCATCCCGGGGATCAACCGGATGGTTTGAGTGTGCCGAATGGAGCCTACTCCGGCACGCCGCGCGAAACCGCCCCTAGGAGATCCGGCCGGCTATTTCCTGGCCGGTCCGAGATGCGCCGCGAGATAGGCGGCCGCGCCGTCGAGGGTGATGAGCTTCGGATAGTCGAGTTCGGGGATGTCCACGCCGAGGCGATGATGGATGGCGGTGACGAAATTCAGGAAATCCATGGAATCGATATCGAGAGCCTCGCGCAAGTCCGCAGCAGGGTCGATCGCCGCGAGATCGACTTCGGGCGCGATATTGTTGAGCTCTTCCTTGATGACTTTGCGGATGTCTGAGTCATTCATAGCTTGTCGGGCTCCTGCAGCAGCCTGCCGATCTCGGCCAAAAACAGCGCGCCGGCGTGTCCGTCGCTGACCCGGTGATCGGCCGACAGCGTGATGCTGACCACCGAACGCGGTCCGATGGCGCCGTCGACGACCCAGGGCCGCGTCACCACCCTGCCAAACCCGGCAATCGCCACCTGCGGCGGATAGATGATGCCGTAAAGCGTTTCGACACCGCGCTCCCCCAGAGACGTCACCGTAATCGTCGGATCGGAAATCTCCGAACTGCGAATCCGGCCGGACCGGGTACGTTGAACGAGGTCGCGCATGCGCGCCATCAGCTCGTCGAGCGGGACTTGATCGGCGTCATGCAGCGCCGGCGCCGCCAGCCCGCCGCCGCGAATGGCGATGGCAACGCCGACATGCACCGCGCGCGACGGCTCGAATTTGCCGTCGCGGTAAAAGCCGTTGAAGGTGGGGAAGCGGCGCGCGGCCAGCGCCACCGATCTGATCATCAGCGCGCCGATCAGCAGGCGGCCGTCGGGCGGCCGCGCGGCATTGATGCGGGCCAGCCATTGCTCGCTGGCGGTGACGTCGACCTGATGCTCGAGATAATAATGCGGGATTTCCCGCTTCGATCGCGCCATGGCGGCGGCGATGGCCGTTCGCATCGCGTCGAGATCGAGCCCGGGCGCGCGCTTCTTTTCCGCTTGAGCGACGGGTGCGCCGAGACGGCGCTCGACGTCGGCATAGACGATCGCCCCCGCCGGACCGCTTCCGGTCACCGTCGCAAGATCGATCGCATGCAGCCCGGCGAGCCGCCGCGCGGCCGGTGACACGCGCGCGCGCGCCGCGGCTGGCGCGACGGGTGGTGGCGGTGGTGCCGGTGGCGATGGCGGCGGCGGTGATGGCGCAACCGGCGCCGGCATCGAAGGCGGAGCGGCGATCGGGACGGCCGGAGCCGACGGTGGCGGAGCGGCGGCTGCCGTGCCGGCCGTTGCCTCGAGTTCGGTTTGAATCCGCGCCAACGGCGTCCCGACGGGCACTTCGGTATTGAGACCCACCAGGATCTGCTCGATCCTGCCGGTCTCGAAGATTTCGATCTCGATCGCGCCCTTCTGGGTTTCGACCACGGCAACGATATCGCCGCGTTTGACCCGATCGCCCGGTTTGACCAGCCACTCCACCAGCTTGCCCGCTTCCATATCGGCGCCGAGGGAGGGCATGCGGAATTCGGCCACGGCCTATACTCGCCCAAGCGCGGCTTTGGCGGCCGCGACGATGCCGGGCACCTGCGGGATCGCCGCGTTCTCGAGGTGCCGGGCGTAGGGTATTGGCACCTCCGCGCTGCACACGCGGCCGATCGGGGCGTCCAGTTCCCAGAATACCTGCTCGACGATACGCATGCCGATTTCCGCCGACAGGCTGCCGCTGCGCCAGCCTTCGTCGATGATGACGGCCCGGCGCGTTCTGGCAACCGACGCCATGATGGTCGCGTCGTCGAGCGGCCTCAGGCTGCGCAGATCGATCACTTCGGCGTCGATGTTCTCGCCGGCCAGCACCGCCGCGGCTTCGAGCGTCTTCCACAGCGAGCCGCCATAGGTGATCAGCGAGATGTCGCGCCCGGGGCGGCGAACCGCAGCGCTTGCGATATCGACCGGACCCGCGTCCGCGGCCAGCCTGCCGGTCATGCCGTAGAGCATGACGTTTTCGAAGATCAGCACCGGATCGGGATCCTGCAAGGCCGTCCACAACATGCCGCGCGCATCTTCCACGGTCGCCGGCGCCAGCACCTTGATGCCGGGAATATGCGCATACCAGCCTTCGAGGCTGTGCGAATGCTGGGCCGCCAGCTGGCGGCCGGCGCCGGTCGCCATGCGAATGACGAGCGGCACGCCGAACTGGTTTCCCGACATGTGCCGCACCGTGGCCGCGGTATTGAGGATCTGATCGAGCGCAAGCAGGCTGAAATTCACCGTCATCAGCTCGACGATCGGGCGCATGCCGGCCATCGCCGCACCGATGCCGGCGCCGGTAAACCCGGATTCCGACAGCGGCGTATCGCGGATCCGTTCCGCGCCGAATTCCGCCAACAGTCCCTTGCTCACCCCGTAGCAGCCGCCGTAGCGGCCGACATCCTCGCCCATCAGGAATACGCGGTCATCCCGGCGCAATGCATCGCGGATCGCCTCGCGCATGGCGTCGCGGTAGGTGATTTCAGTCGTTGCGGGCTGCGTCATCTGCGGCGGCATGACATCTCACCCTTCGGCTTCTGCAAAGGTGAAGCGGGTGAGTTGCTCGACCGGCTCCCATGTTCCTGCCTCACCGAATGCGACCGCCTCGGCAATCTCGGCCGCCACCTCGGCCTCGATGCGCGCCAGATCTTCCGGATGAACCATATGATTGGCTTCCAGCCATCCCTGAAAGCGCACGATCGGTTCCTTGTGTCGCCAGGCCTCGACCTCGGCCTTGTCGCGATAAAGCTGCGCGTCGAACATCGAATGCGCGCGCAGCCGATAGGTCCGGCATTCCAGGAAATAGGGCTTGCGGCTCTCGCGCACCGCATGCACCGCCCGGCGAGCGGCCGCCTCGACGGCGATCACGTCCATGCCGTCGACCGCCTCGGAAGCGATCCGGTAGCATCCCGCCTTGCGCTGGATTTCAGTCTCGGATTCCGAGAGAGCGAGCGCGGTTCCCATGGCGTAAAGGTTGTTTTCGCACACGAACAGCACCGGCAGCTCCCATAGCGCGGCGAGATTCAGGCTTTCGTGAAACTCGCCTTCGGCCACCGCGCCCTCCCCGAAGAAGCAGGCGGTGACGGTATCGTCACCGCGCATGCGGTCGGCGAGCGCCAATCCGATCGACATCGGCAGGCCGCCGCCGACGATGGCGTTGCCGCCGTAGAAGTTCGTGGCGCGATCGAACAGGTGCATGGAGCCGCCACGTCCGCGGCTGCAGCCCTCCTGCTTGCCGTACATCTCCGCCAGCACCGTCGTCATCGGCACGCCGCGCACCAATGCGTGCCCATGCTCGCGGTAGGTCGCCACGATCCTGTCGCGTTTCTCCAGCACCGGGATGGCGCCGACGGCAACCGCTTCCTCGCCGTCGTAGAGGTGCAGGAACCCCCTGATCTTTTCCCGGGTGTAGAGTTCGGCGCACTTGTCCTCGAAGCGACGAATTCGGATCATCTCTTTCAGTAGACCCAGCATGTGCTCGCGCGACAGATGCGGCTTGTCGGTTGGTGCGGTCATCGCTCCTCGCTTTCGAGCGTCGAGATGTCGCCCTCCGGCAGGCCCAGCTCACGGGCCTTGAGCAGACGGCGCATGATCTTGCCGCTGCGCGTCTTCGGCAGGTTCTGCCGAAAGGCGATGTCCTTCGGCGCAACAGCCGGACCGAGACGCTGACGCGCATGGCCGAGCAATTCCTTGCGCAGCGCCTCGCTGGACTCGAAGCCGTTCTTGAGCGCGACGAAGGCCTTGACCATCTCGCCGGCGGTCGGGTCGGGAATGCCGATCACGCCGGCCTCGGCCACGGCCGGATGCTCCATCAGCGCGCTTTCCACCTCGAACGGGCCGATCAGATGGCCGGCGCTCTTGATCACGTCGTCCGCCCGGCCGACAAACCAGTAGTATCCCTCGCCGTCGCGCATCGCGAGGTCGCCGGTCAGATACCAGCCGCCCACGAAGCACTTCTTGTAGCGTTCCTCTTCGTTGAGATAGCCGCGCATCATCGACGGCCAGCCCGGGCGCAGCGCCAGTTCGCCCATCGCCATCGGTTTCGTGATTTCGCGCAACCCTCCGCCTTCAACGCGCTCGACGATGCCGGCCGCGACCCCCGGCAGCGGACGCCCCATCGAACCCGGCTTCACATCCATCGAGCGATAGTTGGAGATCATGATGCCGCCGGTCTCCGTCTGCCACCAGTTGTCGTGGAACGGCTTGCCGAAGGTCGCCGCGCTCCACGCCACGGCCTCCGGATTGAGCGGCTCGCCGACACTGGCCATCAGCCGCAGTTTGGACAGATCGAACCGCCTGGTAATTTCGGTCCCTACCTTCATCAGCATGCGGATCGCCGTCGGCGCCGTGTACCAGACGGTGACGTTCTGCTGCTGCAGGATGCGATACCAGCGTTCAGCGTCGAATTCGGCCTGGTCGACGATCATGGTCGCGCCATTGGTGAGCGGCGAGATGATGCCATAGGACGTCCCGGTCACCCATCCCGGGTCGGCCGTGCACCAGAAAATGTCATCCGAACGCAGATCGAGTGCCAGCCGTCCGGTGATGTGATGGGCGACGACGGCTTCATGGACATGCACGACGCCCTTTGGCCGGCCGGTCGTCCCGCTGGTGAAATGAAGCAAGGCCATGTCTTCGGGCCCCGTCCATATCGTTTCGAACGAATCCGAAGCTTGCGCCAGCGCGGCGGACAGGTCGATCGTATCGGCAGGAAGACTGCCCGAACATTCCGTCAGGAAGACATGCTCGAGGCTCGCGAGTTCCTTTCGCCAGGGTTCTATCTTGCGCCGGTAGAATGCCTCGGAGGTGACAAGCGCTTTGGCATTGCCGATGGCCATGCGGGCCTTGATGGGATCCGGCCCGAACGCCGAGAACAAGGGCGAGAACACGCTGGCATTCTTCAGCGTACCGAGGGCGGCGATGTAGAGTTCGGGCACGCGGCCGAGCAGCGAGAATACCCGATCGCCTTTTGCGACCCCGCGCGCCGCCAGGACATTGGCAAACCGGCTGGTCTGCGCGCGCAGCGCCTGGTAGCTGAAATCGCGAACCTGATCGTCGCGCCCGATCCAGCGCAGCGCCAGCTTGTCGCCCCGGCCCGCCGATACGTGCCGGTCGACCGCCTCGAACGCGATATTGATCCCGCCATCGGGTAAACCGTCGAGCAGCGCCCGCGCCTGTGCCCAGGCAAACCGCCCGGCGTATTCCTGGTAATCCTGAAGGTTGGCGCCGACACAATCTTCGGGCCGCTTCCTGATACGCTCCCATTCCATGGCCGGCTTTCAAGTAATTCGAATTGAAAGGCTACATGGCGGGAATCGAGCAACCTTGACGTGGGTCAAGTCCGCAATTCCTCCCGCGCAAATCGATGCCTGGCAGAACCGGCGAATCACTTATGTTCGGGGACCCACCTCGGGAGACTCCACATGGTTGCAGACAGTAACAGCCAGATCGCCTGGCATCGGGCCCAGATCAGGAAACAGCGCGAGGCCCTGAAACATCTGGAAACCGCCCGGTTTACCGTCGGCGAGATCGCTCGTTCGAAGGCCGCCGGCCGGACCCGGGAGACCGTAGCCGAGCTGAAGCGCAAGATCAGGGAATCCGAGGCGATCGTCGCGGCCCATGAGCGGCAGACCCGCCGCCCGATGACGACGGACCATCAGACTCTGGCCAGCGCGCAATGGAGCAACTGGAACGCCCGCGGATCTTCCAACACGTAAGGGGTGGCATGACGGCGGGGCCCGAATGATGCTACGAGAAGCCACCTTCTGCGAATTGGCATCAAATTAGGCACCGCATGAATCGCTCTTCGACGGCACTGTTGCTCGGCGTCACCCTGCTGGCGCATTCGTATGGACTGCAACAGGCTTCCGCCCAGCCGGCCGCAACCTCGGTCAGGCCCGCGACAGCTCCAGCCCGGCCGACGGCAAGTCCTGCGAGGCCAGCCGCAGCGCCGGGGCAACCGGCGGCGCCTGCCCCGCGCGGCGGCGCGGCCTGCCACAACGGCATGAGTTTCGACCGCTTCCTCGCCGATTTGAAACAACAGGCGATCACGGCCGGGGTGTCGCAGCGGGCGCTGGCGGAAGCCTCCCCCGGCCTTGTCTACGACCAGGGCATCGTCAACCGCGACCGCGGCCAGCGCGTGTTCGGGCAGGTGTTCACCGAATTCGCCGCGCGCATGGCCGCCGTCTACCGGATGCAGCAGGGCCAGGCCAAAATCAAAACCCATGCCGCGGCCTTTGCGCGCGCCGAGAAGGAATATGGCGTGCCGCCGGCGGTGATCGCCGCGTTCTGGGGACTGGAAAGCGATTTCGGCGCCAACATGGGCAATCTGCCGACGCTGCGCTCGCTGGTGTCGCTGGCCTATGACTGCCGCCGCTCGCAGATGTTCCAGGACGAGACCATCGCCGCATTGAAGATCATCGACCGCGGCGATCTTTCGCCCGCCGAGATGGTGGGATCATGGGCCGGTGAACTCGGCCAGACGCAATTCCTGCCGACGCATTATTTCAACTACGCCGTCGACTACGACGGCGACGGCCATCGCAATCTACTGCGCAGCCCGGCCGACGTGATCGGCTCGACCGCGAACTACATCGCCAACGGTCTGAAATGGCGGCGCGGCGAACCCTGGCTGCAGGAAGTGCGGGTGCCGCAAAATTTACCTTCAGGTTTTTCCTGGGACCAGGCCGATCTCACGATCAAGCATCCGCGCTCGAAATGGGCGCAGTACGGCGTCACCTATCCCGACGGCAAGGCGTTGCCGAATGACAATCTGCCGGCGTCGCTGCTGCTGCCGATGGGCCGCACCGGGCCGGCGTTTCTGGCCTATCCGAATTTCGCCGCCTACACCGAGTGGAACAACTCGCTGATCTATTCGACCACGGCCGGCTATCTCGCCACCCGTATCGCCGGCGCCGCGCCAATGCAGCGTCCCTCGGCGCCGGTGGCGCAACTTCCGTTCAACGAGCTGCGCGAGCTGCAGCAACTATTGGTGCGCGCCGGCTACAACGTCGGCAAGGTCGACGGCATCATGGGCCAGCAGAGCCGCAGCGCGGTGAAGGCGATGCAGATCAAATACGGCCTGCCCGCCGATTCCTGGCCGACCGCCGAACTCCTGGCGCGGCTGCGCGGCCAGCCCGCCGCGCCGCGCGCGACAGCGTTGCCCGGGCCGTCGGCGGTTCGCTAAGGTGTGATCGCTTCAAGAGTTGCATTTCGCCTGCCGAGGCCCCACCTCGAGCAGCGCAGCCCTGCCTTTCGACCGAATTCCACAGCAAGAAAAGAGTCCGACATGTCGTTCCACGACGCTTCCGTTGCCGCCTACCTGCAGATGCTCAACAGCCTTACCGGCATCCTCACCAAGGCCGAGGCGCATTGCAAGGCGAAGAACATCCAGCCCGACGTGTTGCTCGGCGCCCGACTCTATCCGGACATGCTGCCCTTCACCCGCCAGGTGCAGCTGGTCTGCGACTTCGCGACCAAGGGCTGCGCGCGCCTGACCCACAGCGAAGTGCCGGCCATTCCCGACACCGAAAAGAGCTTCGACGAATTGAAGGCGCGGCTGGCCAGGACCATCGACTATGTGAAGTCGTTCAAGCCGGCGCAATTCGAAGGCGCAGACAGCCGCGACGTCACCTTTCCGGCCGGCCCCGACAAGACCATGACCCTGAAGGGCCAGCAGTTCCTCAGCCATTACTCGCTGCCAAACTTCTACTTCCACGCCGCCACCGCCCACGACATCCTCCGGCACAACGGCGTCGAAATCGGCAAGCGGGATTTTCTCGGGGTGAGTTAGTCTCCCCCTCATGGTGAGGAGGCGCACTTGCACCGTCTCCGGACGATGCTTCGCCTCGCCGGGAGAACCATGAGGCCACAAGCGGGCCTTCATCCTTCGAGACGCGGCCAAACGGTCGCTCCTCAGGATGAGGAAAACAAAACGTGTCCCTGTATGACGCAAGAGGGAAGGAGGAAGCCGCCGATGTCCGCCACCACCCACGCCCCGAGGCGGATCGATCCGCCGCGCGGCTCGTCTGCGTTTGCCGAATAGCTCGGACATTGCGCTATCGGCGGTAATGCCCAACTCTCCCGCATCCTCACCTCACCCGAAAGCAACGACATGAGCCAGCCGACTAAACTGTTCGAACCCTACAAGCTCGGCCCGATCACGCTGCCGAACCGCCTTGTGATGGCGCCCCTGACCCGCAACCGCGCGGTCCCGCCCGGCATGGTGCCCAGTTCACTGGCGGTCGAATATTACGGGCAGCGCGCGTCCGCGGGCTTGCTGGTCACCGAGGCGAGCCAGGTCTCGCAGCAGGGCCAGGGCTATCAGGACACGCCCGGCATCTATTCCAGGGAACAGGTTGCGGGATGGCGCAAGGTCACCGACCGCGTGCATGAGCGAGGCGGCCGCATCTTCATCCAGCTCTGGCATGTCGGCCGGATCTCGCACACCTCGCTGCAGCCGAATGGCGGCGCGCCGGTCGCGCCCTCTGCGATCCGCGCCAAGGGCAAGACGTTCGTGAACGGCACCTTCACCGACATCTCCGAGCCGCGCGCGCTGGCACTGGAGGAAATCCCCGGCATCATCGAGAGCTTCAAACGCGGCGCTGCGAACGCGATCGAGGCCGGGTTCGACGGCGTCGAAATCCACGGCGCCAACGGCTACCTGCTCGACCAATTTGCAAAAGACGGCACCAACAAGCGCACCGACGCCTATGGCGGATCGATCGAGAACCGCGCCAGGCTGATGCTGGAGATATCGAAGGTAGTGGCCGCGGAAGCCGGCCCCGAGCGCACCGGCATACGCATTTCGCCGGTGACGCCGGCCAACGACGTTTCCGACTCCAATCCGCAGCCGTTGTTCGATCACATCGTAGACGGGCTCAACGCGCTGAAGCTCGTCTACATCCACGTCATCGAAGGCGCGACCGGCGGCCCGCGCGACAACGCGCCGTTCGACTACGCGTCGTTGCGCAAGCGCTTCAGCGGCGCCTATGTCGCCAACAACGGCTACGATTTCGAGCTCGCCACCAGGGTGCTCGCAGCCGATGCGGCCGACCTGATCGCGTTCGGCAAGCCGTTCATCTCCAACCCCGACCTGGTCGAGCGGCTGAAGAAGGGCGCACCGCTGAACGCGTTCGACAAGGCGACGTTCTACGGCGGCGGCGCGAAGGGATATACGGATTACCCGACGCTCGGCGCCGCGGAGTCGGCGGAGTAAGGTGAACGCGGCGCGCCTCTTCTCCCCGCTTGCGGGGAGAAGGTTGGGATGAGGGGCTATCTCCACGCATTCGACTCGCGGAGAGTCCCCCCTCACCCGGCGTTACGCGCCGACCTCGCCCCGTAAGCGGGGCGAGGTTAAAGAAAAAGGCCGGGATCGCTCCCGGCCTTTCGGTTTGTTGTGCCCGCCTCAGTTCAACGAGGCGCGCTTGGGCGGGGTGGCCGGCCACGACTTGATCAGCGCGTCGTAGTCGACGGTCTCGCCCTTCGGCTTCTCGTTCGCCAGCTTGCGCTGGGGCGCGATGGTCTTGTCCTTTTCGGCCTTCGCGAACCAGAATTCCGGCTTCTCCTTCTTGTTCAGCTTGGGCCCACAGGCGCCCTGCACGCCCGATTTTTCGAGGCGTTCCAGCACCGAGTCCTGGGCCGCAGCCAAGGCATCCATCGCCGCCTGCGGCGTCTTCGCACCGGACGACGCATCGCCGATGTTTTGCCACCACAATTGCGCGAGCTTCGGATAGTCGGGCACGTTGTTGCCGGTCGGGGTCCACTGCACGCGCGCGGGCGAGCGGTAGAACTCGATCAGGCCGCCGAGCTTCGGCGCACGCTCGGTGAACGACTTGTCCCAGATGTCGGATTCACGGATGAAGGTGAGACCGACATGGCTCTTCTTCAAGGAAACCGTCTTGGAGTTGATGAACTGCAGATAGAGCCAGGCCGCCTTGCGGCGATCCGGGGGCGTCGACTTCAAGAGCGTGGCCGAGCCGGCGTCCTGGTAGCCGAGCTTCATGCCTTCCTTCCAGTAGGAGCCGTGCGGCGACGGGGCCATGCGCCATTTCGGCGTGCCATCGGCGTTCACGACCGGAATACCGGGCTTCACCATGTCGGCGGTGAAGGCGGTGTACCAGAAGATCTGCTGCGCGATGTTGCCTTGCGCCGGCACCGGACCCGCTTCGGAGAAGGTCATGCCCTGCGCCTGCGGCGGGGCATACTTCTTCATCCATTCGAGATACTTGGCGATCGAATAGACCGCCGCCGGGCCGTTGGTGTCGCCGCCACGCTCGACGGATGAGCCGACCGGACGGCAGCCTTCCATGCGGATGCCCCATTCATCGACCGGAAGACCGTTCGGGATGCCCTTGTCGCCGTTGCCGGCCATCGACAGCCAGGCGTCGGTGAACCGCCATCCCAGCGACGGATCCTTCTTGCCGTAGTCCATGTGGCCATAGACCCGGACGCCGTTGATCTCCTTGATGTCGTTGGTGAAGAACTCGGCGATATCCTCATAGGCCGACCAGTTCACGGGAACGCCGAGGTCGTAGCCGTACTTGGCCTTGAACTTGGCCTTGTATTCCGGATTGGAGAACCAGTCGTAGCGGAACCAATAGAGGTTCGCGAACTGCTGGTCGGGCAGCTGATAGAGCTTGCCATCCGGACCCGTGGTGAACGACTTGCCGATGAAGTCGTTGACGTCGAGCATCGGATCGGTGACGTCCTTGCCTTCGCCCGCCATGTAGTCGGACAGAATGACCGTCTGGTTGTAGCGAGAGTGCGTGCCGATCAGGTCGGAGTCGTTGATCCAGCCGTCATAGACGTTCTTGCCGGACTGCATCTGGGTCTGCAGCTTCTCGACGACGTCGCCTTCCTGGATCAGGTCGTGCTTGACCTTGATGCCGGTGATTTCGGTGAAGGCCTTGGCCAGGGTCTTGGATTCGTATTCATGCGTCGTGATCGTTTCCGACACGACGTTGATGTCCAGGCCCTTGAAGGGTTCCGCTGCCTTGGCAAACCACTGCAGTTCCTTCATCTGATCGGCCTTGGACAAGGTCGAGGGCTGGAATTCGCTGTCGATCCATTTCTGGTTGACGGCGTCGTCCGCAAATGCGGGCGCGGCTATGCCGACCGATGCCGCAATCATCGCCGCGGCGCTGGTCATGGTCAGAAAGTTATTCTTGGTCAAGGGATCGCTCCTTCTCCTCAAGTATCGCATGTTGGTTCCTCCGGTTGCAGCGATGAACACTCTTCAGGCCCGGGTTGATCCCGGATCTGCTCTTTTTCGCTCTCCTCAGACGGTGCGGAAGATCGCAACGGCCGAAACGAGCGAAATTGCGGTGGCGAGCCACAGGCTCGGAACTTCAATGCCTTCTCCGACCGGAATGGTCAGAAGCGTGTCGGTGCCGACGAGGCCGATCCACAACAGGTGAATGACAGCGGCCATGATCAACGAAAGGAACAGCCGGTCGCCGCGCGTGGTCGGAATGCGCAGGATCCCGACGCGTTCGGCTTCGGGATAGGCGACCGCGAGCCAGGTCATGACCGCGAGCGTCGTGGCCAGCAGCGCGAAGAAGATCGCGGTCGGGACCGTCCAGGCCATCCATGCGATGTGTTCCATCGCTGCCTCCCTCAAACCCTGCCGAGCGCGAAGCCGCGCGCGATGTAGTTGCGGACGAACCAGATCACCAGCGCGCCGGGGATGATGGTGAGCACGCCGGCAGCGGCGAGCAGGCCCCAGTCGACCCCGGCGGCGGACACCGTACGCGTCATGGTCGCGGCGATCGGCTTGGCGTTGACCGAGGTCAGCGTGCGCGCCAGCAGCAGTTCCACCCAGGAGAACATGAAGCAGAAGAATGCCGCGACGCCGATGCCGCTGGCGATCAAGGGCACCAGGATCTTCAGGAAGAAGCGCGGGAACGAATAGCCGTCGAGGAACGCGGTCTCGTCGATCTCGCGCGGCACGCTGGAGACGAAGCCTTCGAGAATCCACACCGCCAGCGGCACATTGAACAGGCAATGCGCCAGCGCCACCGCCCACGGCGTATCGAACAGGTTGATCGCGGAATAGAGATTGAAGAATGGCAGCGCATAGACCGCCGGCGGCGCCATCCGGTTCGACAGCAGCCAGAAGAACAGGTGCTTGTCGCCGAGGAAGCGGTAGCGCGAGAACGCGTAAGCCGCCGGCAACGCGAACGAGATCGAGAGCACGGTATTGATCAGCACGTATTTCAGCGAATTGAGGTAGCCGGAATACCAGCTCTCGTCGGTGAAGATGCGCATGTAGTTGGCGATGGTCGGCTGATGCGGCCACAGCGTCATGGTGGTCACGATCTCGTTGTTGGTCTTGAAGCTCATGTTGACCAGCCAGTAGATCGGCAGCAGCAGGAAGATCAGGAACAGCGAGAGGATGAGGCGGCGGCCGGGGATCGAATGCATCATGCGCCTCCCTTGTCGGCGCGGTGCTCGACGCCGGCATTGGTCATGACGGTGTAGAACACCCAGCACACGATGATGATGATGAGGTTGTAGACCAGCGACAGCGCCGCAGCCTTGCCGAGGTCGAACTGCCCGAGCGCGATCTTGACCAGCTCGATCGAAACGAAGGTGGTCGAATTGCCCGGCCCGCCGCCGGTCACCACGAACGGCTCGGTGTAGATCATGAAGCTGTCCATGAAGCGCAGCAGCACCGCGATCAGCAGCACCCTGTTCATCTTCGGCAGCTGGATCGCGGTGAACACCGCCCAGCGCGACGCACCGTCGATCTGCGCCGCCTGATAATAGGCGTCGGGGATCGATTTCAGTCCGGCATAGCACAACAGCGCGACCAGGCTGGTCCAGTGCCAGACATCCATCACGATGACGGTGGCCCAGGCATCGAATTCGTTGGAGACGTAGTTGTAGTTCAACCCGATGTGGTTGAGCACGTAGCCCATCAGGCCGATGTCGGGCCGTCCGAAAATCTGCCAGATGGTGCCGACCACGTTCCATGGAATTAGCAGCGGCAGCGCCATGATCACGAGGCAGGCGGCGACCCGCCAGCCCTCGCGCGGCATCGACAGCGCGACCACGATGCCGAGCGGCACCTCGATCGCGAGAATCGCCGCCGAGAAGAACAGGTTGCGCCACAGCGACGCCAGGAAGCGCTCGCCGAGATCGGTGGTGGGATCGAGCAGTTCCTTGAACCAGCCGACGCCGTTCCAGAAGAACTGGTTGTTGCCGAAGGTGTCCTGCATCGAATAGTTGACGACCGTCATCAGCGGCAGGATCGCGGAGAACGCCACGATCAGGAACACCGGCAGCACCAGGAACCAGGCTTTCTGATTGACGGTCTTGTCCATTATGCCCCCTCGACCAGAAGGCTGTCGGCGTAGACGTGAACATGCGCGGGGTCGAACAACAGTCCGGCCTCGTTCCCGGGAATCGAAAATCCCGGCGGCACCCGTGCCGCGAATTTGGCGTCGCCGACGCGGACCCGCGCGAAGCGGACCCGGCCGAGATCGTCGATCCGCTCGATATTGGCCAGCAGCAGGCCGGAGCCGGGCGGCGCGATGTCGACGAATTCGGGGCGCACGCCGATTTCGATCTTCGCGCCCGGCGGCAGGCCGTCATAGTTGCGGTCGAGCCGGATGATGTGGCCGTCGATCCGGGCCTCACGGCCCCGCACTTCGGCGGACACGATGTTCATGCCGGGCGAGCCGATGAAATAGCCGACGAAGGTGTGGGCCGGCTTGTCGAACAGTTCCGCCGGCGTGCCGCTCTGCACCACGCGGCCGTCATGCATCACGACCACGGTATCGGCGAAGGTCAGCGCCTCGGTCTGGTCGTGGGTGACATAGATCATGGTGAGGTCGAGCTCGCGGTGCAGCGCCTTGAGCTTGGAGCGCAGCTGCCATTTCAGCTCGGGATCGATCACCGTCAGCGGCTCGTCGAACAGCACGGCGGCGACGTCGGAGCGCACCAGCCCGCGGCCGAGCGAGATCTTCTGCTTGGCATCCGCCGTCAGCCGCGTCGCCTTGCGCTCCAGATAGGGCGTGAGGTCGAGCAGGTCGGCGATCTCGGCGACCCGCGCCAGGATGTCGCTCCTGACCATGCCGCGATTCTTCAACGGAAACGCCAGGTTCTGTCCGACCGTCATGGTGTCGTAGATCACCGGAAACTGGAACACCTGCGCGATGTTGCGCTTCTGGGTTGACAGCGGTGTGATGTCGACGCCGTCGAACAGGATTTTTCCGCGCGACGGGGTGACGATGCCGGAAATCAGGTTGAGCAGCGTGGTCTTGCCGCAGCCGGACGGCCCGAGCAGCGCATAGGCCCCGCCCTGCCGCCAGGTCATCGAGATCGGCTTCAGCGCAAAGGATTCGGGGGCGGCATCGTTGCCGCCGTAGGAATGCGCGAGATCGACGAGGTCAATGCGGGCCATGTTGCATATCCCTCACATCGCGCCTGGTGCTGCGACCAAGCGGCCGGCCGCGTCGAACACAAAGACATTGTCGGGATCGAGCACGGCGTCGAGCACGTGGCCCGGCTCGAACTCGTGCACGCCCTGCAGCACCGCGACCCAGTTGGAGGCGTCGCGACTGAGATGCACGAAGCTTTCCGAGCCGGTGATCTCGGTCACGGTCACGGTGGCGTGGAAGGCGTGGCGGCCGGCGATGCCCTTGGCGACCTCGAGCTGATGGGCGCGGAAGCCGACGCGGTAGGCCCCGTCGCCGAGCCCGGCATAGAGTCCGGAGGCCGGCGCCTTGACGCCGCCGGCATATTGCACCGAGCCGTCGTGCTTTTCGATGCCGACGATGTTGAGCGGCGGATCGGAAAACACCTGGGCGACGCGCAAGGTGTCGGGATGGCGATAGACCTTCGAGGTGTCGCCGGCCTGCAATACCTCGCCTTCCCACATGCAGACGGTGCGGCCGCCCAGCAGCAGGGCTTCCGACGGTTCGGTGGTGGCGTAGACGAAGATCGCGCCGGAGGCTTCGAAAATGCGCGGCAGTTCGGTGCGCAGTTCCTCGCGCAGCTTGTAGTCGAGATTGGCCAGGGGCTCGTCGAGCAGCACCAGGTCGGCGCCCTTGACCAGTGCACGCGCGATCGCGGTGCGCTGCTGCTGCCCGCCCGACAATTGCAGCGGCGTGCGGTCGAGATACGGCTCGAGCTTGAGTAGTCTTGCCGCCTCCTGCACGCGCTTTTCGATTTCCTCGCGCGGCCGGCGCTGCACCCGCAACGGCGAGGCAATGTTTTCATAGACCGTCAGCGAGGGATAATTGATGAACTGCTGATAGACCATCGCCACCGAACGCTGGCGCACGTCGAGGCCGGTGACATCCTTGCCGTCGACCAGCACGCGGCCCGAAGTCGGCGTATCGAGGCCGGCCATAAGCCGCATGATCGAGGTCTTGCCCGACAGCGTCGGGCCGAGCAGCACGCTCAAGGTGCCGCGCTCGAGCGTCAGCGAGACATCGCGGATGGCCGGAATGCCATCCACGGTGCGCGTGACGTGCTCGAGCGTGACCGTCATGTCCGCCCTCCTGCTTCACGCAAGGGAGGCCCGGAAGCAACGTGGTTGGCGGCCATCCAGTCTTCAAGTGCGGCAACCTCGGCCGCCGACAGGCGCAAGCCGAGCTTGGAGCGCCGCCAGACGATGTCTTCGGCGGTGCGGGCCCATTCGTTGGCGATCAGGTACCTGACCTCGCTCTCGGTCAGGGTGGCGCCGAAGGACTGGCCGAGATCATCGAGCGATCTGGCTTCGCCGAGCAGTTTTGCAGCGCGAGTGCCATAGGCATGCGCCAGACGGTTGGCATGGGCAGAGGTCAGGAACGGATAGTTCCGCACCAGTTCCGCCGTCAGCGCCGCGATCGCCGAGACGTCGATGTCGCCGCCGGGCAGCGGCGACTTGCCGGTCCAGCCTTGCTTGGCCTTGAAGACCTCGCGGGGCGTGGCGCCGCGCAAATATGGCGCGAGACGTTCGAGCGCTTCCTCGGCGAGGCGCCGGTAGGTGGTGATCTTGCCGCCGTAGATCGACAGCAGCGGCGCGCCGCCGGGGGTGTCGAGTTCGAACACGTAATCGCGGGTGGCGGCCTTGGCTTCGCTGGCGCCGTCGTCATAGAGCGGGCGGACGCCCGAATAAGTCCAGACCACGTCCTCCGGCTTGACCGGCTTGGCCAGATATTCGCTGACGGAATCGCAGAGATATTTGATCTCCTCGCCGGTGGCTTTCACCTTGGCGGGATCGCCGTCGTAATCGCGGTCGGTGGTGCCGATCAGGGTGAAGTCGTCCTGATAGGGAATCACGAACACGATGCGGCCGTCGCTGTTCTGGAACATGTAGGCGCGGTCATGGGCATAGAGCTTGCGGACCACGACGTGGGAGCCCTGCACCAGCCGCACTTTGGCCTTGGCGTTGACGCCGGCGCCGGAGGCCAGCACATTCTCGACCCAGGGACCGCCAGCGTTGACCAGCGCGCGAGCCCTGATCGTCGAGCGCGCGCCGCTCACGGTATCCTCGACGGTGACGTGCCAGATGCCGTCGGCCTGCCGGATCTCGACCGCGCGGGAACGGGTGCGGATCTCGGCGCCGCGGTCCGCCGCATCGCGCGCGGTGAGCACCACGAGGCGGGCGTCGTCGACGAAGCAGTCGGAATATTCGAACGCCCGAGTGAAACGGTTGGGCACCAGCGGCTTGCCGACCTCGTCACGGGTCAGGTCGACCGAACGCGTCGGCGGCAGCAATTTGCGGCCGCCGATATGGTCGTAAAGAAACAACCCCAGACGCAGCAGCCAGGCCGGACGCAACCCTGCATGGTGCGGCAAAACGAAACGCAGGGGACGGATGATGTGCGGGGCGATCTGCCAGAGGATTTCGCGCTCGATCAGCGCCTCGCGCACCAAACGAAACTCGTAATATTCGAGGTAGCGCAAGCCGCCATGCACGAGCTTGGTCGACCAGGATGACGTCCCGCTGGCCAAATCATTCATTTCACAGAGGAAAACTGAATTGCCACGGCCCGCCGCGTCGCGCGCGATGCCGCAGCCGTTGATGCCGCCACCAATGATCGCGAGGTCGAAAATTTGGTCCAACAGACGCTTCCCCGGCGTTCGCCTGTTCACTTAGGCGATTTCGCTTTCGGTTTCGAATAAAACACAACCAAATACGAAAGCAAGCGAAAACAGAAGACTTGCGCATTTCAACGCCGATGGCGGCAAAATCTGGAAAAAGTGGAAATTGCGCTCGTCTATCGAGCGATCAATCGTTCAAACGATGCTCAGACGAGTGTTTCGCTGATCCAACCGCACCTCGGGCCGATCCCGAGGGGCCGCAGCGATCAGGCGCGCCGCAGGGTGGGCGGAGCGGGCTCGGGGCCGGCTTCGTCGATATCGACCGACGGTTTCGGCATCGCCTCGATCACCTCGATGCCTCTGCTATGGCAGATGTTGGCGATGCCGGCCGGCAGCGCCGCGTCGGTCACAAACGTCTGGATCTGGCTGAGATGGGCGATGCGCACCGGCGCGCTGCGGCGCAGTTTGGTCGAATCGGCGACCAGCATGACGCTGCGGGCATTGGCGATGATGGCCTGCGCCGCCTGCACTTCGCGATAGTCGAAGTCCAGTAGTGCGCCCTCCTCGTCGATCGCCGAGGCGCCGATGATGGCGTAATCGACCTTGAACTGGCCGATCAGGCTGATCGCGGTCGAGCCGATCACCGCACCGTCGGCGCGGCGCACCGCGCCGCCGGCCACGATCACCTCGATGCGCGGATGCCGGTACAACAGCATCGCGACGTTGAGGTTGTTGGTGATGACGAGCAGATCCTCATGCGAGGTCAGGGCGCTGGCGACTTCTTCCGTGGTGGTGCCGATATTGATGAACAGCGAGCAGCCGTTCGGTATCTGCGCCGCGGCGGCGACTCCGATCGCCTTCTTCTCCTCGGCGGCGACGAAGCGGCGCGCCTCGTAGGCGAGGTTCTCGACCCCGGAGGCGATGATGGCGCCGCCATGGATGCGGGTCAGCGAGCGGTGGTCGCAGAGGTCGTTGAGATCCTTGCGGATGGTCTGCGCCGAGACCTCGAACCGGCGGGCGAGATCGTCCACCATCACCCGGCCGAAGGCACGGGCGATATTGAGGATTTCGGATTGGCGGTGGGTCAGTCCGGTCACGGGGCACCTCGGGACAACAAACCCTATGGTGCGGCCGATTGGCTAGCCGGTCAACGCACGAGATCGGGCCCGGCGGGCGGATCGGCCGTCGAGCATCGGATAGGGTTAAGGGCTTTACACGGCATCGTGAGGCGCCAATGGCAGGCACCGCGGCCTTGACCTGAATCGAGACAGGCCCCAATGCTAGCCGTGAGTGCTCATCGAAACGGGCTGGAGAATGGACATGATATCGAAATTCACGCTGACGGCGCTGCTTGCGATCGCGGTTTGCGCGCCTGCCGAACGCGCGGCGGCGCAGGACAGCACCCTCGGCGGCGCGATCTTCGGCGGCGCGGCCGGCGCCATTATCGGCGGCGCGGTCGGCGGCGGCCGCGGTGCGGCGGTCGGCGCGATCATCGGCGCCGGCACCGGCGCGGCCATCGGCGCCCAGGGCGAGCCGCGGCCCGGCGGCTACCGCTATTACCAGAACGGCTGCTATGTGCAGCAGCCCGACGGTTCGTGGATGGTGGTTTCGCCGCGTTATTGCCAGACGGTGCAATACGCTCCCCGGGAGCGATATTACGACGAACCGCCGGCCTGCACGCGCTACCGCTCCTATAACCCGCGCACCGGCACCTTCATCGGCCGCGACGGCTACGAGCGTCCCTGCCCGTAGGACTGTTGCCGCGCTCGCATCCGAGCGCGCGATGTGGATAAGGCGCAGGTGTTGCTGACCGCGAGGTCAGGACCCGCGCCTGACCGCCTCATAGGCCAGCCGCTTGAACTCGTTGGCAAAGGGATGGAAGAACGCCATCTGGCGCTGCGTCATCAACAGGCCGGCGATGCCCGTCTTCGGCGAAATCCACCATTGCGTGCCGGCCACGCCGCCCCACCAGAATTCACCGCTGGAATCGCCGTGATCGAACGGCGAAGGCTGCAGAGTCAGCGCGCCCGCCAGCCCGTAGCCCTTGCCGACGAGCTCTCCCGTCATCGGGAAACGCATCCAGACCCCATCGGCCAGCTGATTGGTCGTCATCTCGGCGATGGTTTCCGGCTTCAGCAAGGTCGGTCCGCCCGGCAGCAGGCTTCGAACCAGCGCCACCATATCGGGCAAGGTCGAAACCAGGCCGCCGCCGCCGCTCAACCTTGGCCACGACCGCACGTAGGCGCCGGGCCAGGGCGAATTATCGGTGCGGGTTAGTCCCGGCTTCATCGGGTCCATCAGGTCCGCCCCGGCGTAATAGGCGGCGAGCCGGCCATGGTCTTTTTCCGGCACCGCGAAGGCAGTGTCGACCATGCCGAGCGGAGCGAAGATCCGCTGCTGGATGAACATGTCCAACGGCATTCCGCCGACGACCTCCACCAGCCGCCCAACCACATCGGTCGCGATCGAATACTCCCATGACGTTCCCGGGTGATAGACCAGCGGCAAATCGGCCAGCGTGTCGATCATGTCGGCCAGCGGCGTCGCAGGATTGAGCACCTTGCGTTCCTGGTAAGCCTTGAAGATGACACTCCCGGGATCGAACAGTCCGTAGCTCAGCCCCGAACTGTGGCTCAGCAGCTGGCGGATGGTGATCGGTCTCCTCGCCGGCTCGGTGTCATCAAGCGAAGTGGCGCCCGGCCGCAGAACCTTGCGGTTGCCGAGCTGCGGAATGAACCGCTCGACCGGGTCGTCGAGCTGGAAGCGGCCTTCCTCAAGCAGCAGCAATGCCGCGCAGGACGTGACCAGCTTGGTATTGGAGAACACCCGGAACAGGTGATCGGCGCGCAACGGGACCTGCGCTTCCTTGTCGGCCCAGCCGGTACAATTCACATCGACCAGATCCCGGCCAACCAGCACCGCGGACGACACGCCGGACAGGATGTTGCCGTCGACCAACCGGCCCATGGCGGCGTGCGCCGCGCCGAAGTCGTACCCCTTGGCTGTCACTTGCATGTCTTCCATTTTCACTCCCCGTGCGCCCGCGAGCACATCTGATTGAACGGCCGCAAATAGAGCGCCTTCAGTGTCGGCTAGCATGCCGTCAATGTCCCGCAAAGCCCCAAGAATCTTCTGCTGCACGGCTGCAATGGCCAGCGCCGAATGTCATAGTCGGATCAATCGCCGGCGAATGCCGGCACAGGGAGGGGACCAATGGCTTTGACCGAATCTTACGTCGCGGGACCGGCGGTCCCCGCCGTGCGCGACATCACGCTCGGCCGCTTGCTCGAACAGGCCGCGAAGTCGGCGCCGGACCGGATCGCGCTGATCGCTGGCGTTCCCGATCCCGCGCTTCGCCGCCAATGGACCTATGCCGAACTCTACGCCGAGGCGCTACGCACCGCGCGCGCCCTGCTCAGCCGCTTCAAGCCGGGCGAGCGGATCGCGGTCTGGGCGCAGAACCTGCCGGAATGGATCATGCTGGAATTCGGCGCCGGGCTCGCGGGCATGGTGCTGGTCACCGTCAATCCCGGTTTCAGGGCCAGGGAAGTCGAATATGTGCTGAAGCAATCCCGCTCGGCCGGCGTGTTCGTCGCCAATTCCTTTCGCGGCAACCCGATGCTGGAGACGGTGCGCGAAGTTGCGCCGCGCTGCCCGGAACTTCGCGAGATCGTCTGTTTCGACGACTGGCCGGCCTTCATCGCCGCCGGCGACGACCAGAGCATTGCGCTTCCCGACGTCAAACCCAGCGATCCCGTGATGATCCAGTATACGTCGGGCACCACCGGCTTTCCGAAGGGCGCACTGCTGCACCATCGCGGCCTCGCCAACAACGGCGCCGACACGGCCGATCGCATGGGGATCGACCCCGGCGACGTCTTCATCACCACCATGCCGCTGTTCCATACCGGCGGCTGCGTCTGCTGCGTCCTCGGCGCCGTCTCCAAGGCTGCGACGCAGGTGCTGCTGGAGGCGTTCGAACCCGGCCTCGTGCTGGAACTTCTCGCGACCTACCGCGGCAATGCGATGGTCGGCGTGCCGACCATGCTGGTGGCGATGCTCGAACATCCCTCCTTCGCATCGACGGATCTTTCCTCGGTCAAGGCGATCTGTTCGGGCGGCTCCACCGTGCCGGCCGCGCTGGTTGCGTTGTTCGAACAGAAATTGGGCGCGCCCTTCACCATCGTGTTCGGGCAGACCGAATGCTCGCCGGTGGCGGCGCAGACCAGGACCACCGACACGATCGAGGACAAGGCCGGCACCATCGGCCTGCCGCTGCCGAACATGGAGACCAAGATCATCAATCCCGACACCGGCAAGACGGTCCCGATCGGCGAAATCGGCGAGTTCTGCACGCGCGGCTATCACATCATGCTCGGCTATTTCGAAATGCCTGAGGCTACCGCCGCCGCGATCGATTCCGAGGGCTGGCTGCATACCGGCGATCTCTGCGCGATGGACGCTCGCGGCTATTGCACGGTCGAGGGGCGTCTGAAGGACATGATCATCCGCGGCGGCGAGAATATCTATCCGCGCGAACTCGAAGAGCTGCTGTTTCGTCACCCCAAGGTCGGTGAGGTCGCGGTGGTCGGACTGCCACACGAAAAATGGGGCGAAGAGGTCGCCGCCTTCATCCGCCCTGCGCCCGGCGCCGTCATCGACGCGGAGGAACTGTCGGCCTACATGCGCGCCTCGCTGGCCCCGCACAAGACGCCGCGGCACTGGTTCGTGGTCGAGGCCTTTCCGCTGACGGGATCGGGAAAGATCCAGAAGTTCAAGCTGCGCGAATTTTGGGCCAGGGGTGAGATGCGGGCGTTGTGAGGGCCGGTGCGTTCGGTATCCGGGCCGCCACTCTCTCATGCTCGCAAATTTCGACGGTTTGCTTCTCCTGCGCCTATGCTAAGCCGCATTGCGAAAGGAACCTCACCATGAGCACCGCGAGCGATGCCCGTTTCTGGGACCGGATTTCACGGAAATATGCGAAGGCTGCGATTTCGGATCAGGCCGGGTATGAGCGCTCGCTGGAGCGGACCCGCACCCTGCTGGGACCAGACGACCGGGTGCTGGAATTGGGCTGCGGAACAGGAACAACGGCGCTCCGGCTTGCAGGCGATGTGCAAAGCTATTGCGCGACGGATATTTCCACTGAAATGATCGCGATTGCCGAGACGAAGCTTGCCGCCGGCCCGATCCCGTCGCTCGTCTTCCGCACCGCGACCGCAGAGGCGCTTGCGCCCGAGGACGGGCAATTCGATGCCGTTCTGGGGTTCAACTATCTCCATCTGGTCCGCGATGTGCCCGGCACGCTGCGCCGCATCCATGCCTTGCTTGCAGCGGAGGGCCTGTTCATTTCCAAGACACCCTGCCTGGGGGATATGAACCCGCTCATCCGGCTTGCCTTGTTGCCGGCGATGCGCGCGATCGGAAAGGCGCCCCATGTCAGCGTCTTCCGGGCGGCGGAGTTGAGCCAACTCATATCTGCCGCAGGCTTCGACATCAGCGCCTCGGAAAGCCACGCCACCAAGGGCAACGACACCCGTCCCTACATCGTGGCGCGCAAGCGATGAGGCGAACGGCCGAGGTTGGATCGGACCCCTACCCTACGCCGAAAGCGGCTGCTGATCGCGCTGGATGACCTGCGGCTGGCCGTGGTCGTCGATCGAGACATAGGTGAAATTGCCGTCGGTCACCAGGATCGACTGCATCTCCTTGCGCCGCAGCACCCAGGCTTCGAGGTGGACGGTGACCGAGGTCCGGCCGATCCGAACCAGGTTGGCGTGCACCGAAACGAGATCGCCGACATAAACGGCCTTGCGAAAATTCATCGCCTCGATCGCCACCGTCACCGTGCGCGACTTCGCGACCTTGGAGGCGAACACGCCGCCGCCGACGTCCATCTGGCTCAACAGCCAGCCGCCGAAGATATCGCCGTTGGCGTTGGTGTCGGCCGGCATTGCCAGCGTGCGGATGCAGAGATCGCCGCGCGGCTCGGTTTCGCCGTTCAGCGACGCGTGGACGGCCGGGCTATCGGTCACTTGAAATTCTCCCAGCCGGCATCCGGCATAAAGCGGTCGCCGAATTTTGCCGCCAGCGCGCGCAGGGTGGACACCACATTCTCGGGCCCGCGCGTCCGCGCGTAATTCAGCGGACCGCCGCGGAACGGCGCATAGCCGGTGCCGAAGATCATGGCGCCGTCGACGGTGTCGGCATTGTCGACGATGCCTTCGCGCAAGCAAGCAACGCAAACATTCGACATCGGCAGCACCAGCCGGTCGATCATTTCATCCGTCGGCTGCGCGGTCGAAGGCGAAGCGGGAGTCTTGTCGGCCTTGCCGTCCTTCCAGAGATAGAATCCCTTGCCGGTCTTGCGGCCGAGTTCGCCTCTGGCGACCTTCTCGCGCAGCCAGGCCGGCGTCGGCGGCAGGGCGTCTCCGAATTTCGAGCGCAGCATGTCGCCGACATCGAGGCAAATATCGAGCCCGACCTGATCGGCGAGTTCGATCGGCCCCATCGGCATGCCGAATTTTTCCGCCGCGGCATCGATGACGAGCTTGTCGATCTTGTCGTCGAGCATCACCATCGCCTCCAGCATGTAGGGCGTCAGCGCGCGGTTGACGAGAAAGCCCGGCGAACTCCGGACCGGCAGCGGCAGCCGGTCGATGGCGCCGACAAAGGCCAGCGCCTGCTGCAGTATTTCCGGATTGTTGCCGTCGTGGCTGACGACCTCGACCAGTTGCAGCCGCGACACCGGATTGAAGAAGTGCAGGCCCACCAGCCTCTCCGGCTTCGCCAGCGTGGCGCGCAGGTCCTGCAGCGGAATGCTCGAGGTGTTGGTGGCCAGAATCGCGCCCGGCTTCATCCGGGGCTCGAGCCCGGCATAGACCTTCTGCTTCAGCTCCAGTTTTTCCGGCACCGCCTCGATAATGAGATCGGCATTGCGGACGCCCTCGCCTTCCATATCCGGCACGAGGCGATCCAGCGCATCGCGGATGTCGATGCGCTTGCGCATGATCTTGCCGAACAGCTCCGAGGCGCGCTTGATCGCGCCGGCGATCGGCTCCGGCTTCATGTCGGCGAACGTCACATGCAGGCCCTGATTGGCGCACCAGGCGGCGATATCGCCGCCCATCGCGCCGGCGCCGATGACGTGGACATGTTTGATGCGGTTGCCGGAACCTGCGAGCTTCTTCATCTGCTCGCGCAGGAAGAACACCCGGATCAGGTTCTGCGCCGTCGGCGTCACCATCAGATTGGCGAACGAGGTCTTTTCGGCCCTCAGCATCGCGATCTTGTCGTCGCCATGCTTTTCCCAGAGATCGATCAGCGCATAGGGCGCCGGATAATGTTGATGCGGGGCCGCCTTCTCCGCCTCGGCGCGCATGCGCTTGGCAAGCAAGCCCCTGACCGGGCCGAGGTTCAGAATCGCGTTCAGCGGCCCCGGCCTGGCCCGCCTCAGCCGCCCGAACACCGCGTCCTTCACGGCGTTGCGGACGTGGCGCTCCTGCGCCACCGCATCGACCAGCCCGAGCGATCTGGCCTTGCGGGCGTCGATGGTCTTGCCCGTCAGCATCAAGGTCATCGCCTGCATCGGGTTGACCAGCCGCGTAAAGCGCACGGTGCCGCCGAGGCCCGGATGCAGGCCGAGCATCACCTCCGGAAAACCAAAGCGCGCGCCCTCGATGGCAATACGCGACTGGCAGGCCAGCGCCACTTCGAGACCGCCGCCGAGGCAGAAGCCATGAATGACGGCAACGGTCGGGATCTTCAGCGCTTCGAGGCGGTCGATCACCGCATGGGCCCGACCGATGGCGATCTCGACCGGCCACGGATCGGTGGCGCCGCGGAATTCGTTGACGTCGGCGCCGGCGATGAAACCGGATTTCTTGGCGGAGCGGATGACGAGCCCGGCAGGCCGCTGGCTCTCCAGCGCCGCCAGTACCGATTCGAGTTCTTCGATCAGGTCGGCTGACAGCGTATTGGCGCTGGCGCCCTCGCGGTCGAACAGCAGCCAGGCGATGCCGTCGGCATCGCGGGTCAACTTGAAATGACGGTAGGGCGAACTGGCGTCGGGCGCAGGCCCGAGTTCGAGCACGCGGTCGCCGAGAAGGTTCATGATCCTGCTGTCCATGATCACACCGTCTCGATCAGCATGGCGCCGCCCAGCCCGCCGCCGATGCATTCGGTGGCGATGCCGCGGCGGGTGCCAAGCCGCTTCATGGCGTTGACGAGATGCAGCACGATACGGTTGCCGCTGCAGCCGACGGGATGGCCGAGACTGATCGCGCCGCCATCGATATTGAGTTTTGACGGGTCGATCTGGCCGGCGGTGCCGTCGAGGCCGAGGATCTCACGGCAGAATTTCTCGTCGTTCCAGGCGGCGAGACAGCCGAGCACCTGCGTCGCAAACGCCTCGTTCAATTCCCAGGTTTCGATATCCTGCAGGGACAGGTCGTTGCGCTTCAACAGTTCGGTGGCCGACAACACCGGCCCCAATCCCATGATGCCGGGATCGAGCGCCGACCACTGGCTGTCGACGATCGCGGCCTTCGGCGTCAGGCCATATTTGGCGACCGCGTCTTCGGAAGCGAGAATCGTCCACGACGCGCCGTCGGTGATCTGCGAGGAATTGCCTGGCGTAACCTGGCCCCACGGCCGCTCGAACACCGGCTTGAGTTTTGCCAGCGACTCCAGCGAGGAATCCGGCCGCACGCCGTCGTCATGATCGTAGAAACTGCCGTTGCGCGCGAACGCGGTTTCGACCTCGCCCTTGAGCCAGCCCTGCGCCTGTGCATGGGCGAGCCGCTTGTGGCTCTCGACCGCATAGGCGTCCGACTGCGCCCGCGTGATGCCGAAGAGATGGCCGACCGCTTCGGCTGTTTGCCCCATGTTGAGTTCGGTGATCGGATCGGTCAGCCCGCGCTCCAGCCCGATGACCGGCTTGAAGAAAGAGGGCCGCGTCTTCGCCAGCGCCGCCAGCTTGGCCACGATGCCCTTGGCGCCGGCGAGGCCGGCAAACCAGCGCACGCCCTGCTGCGGCCAGACCAGAGGCGCGTGGCTCAGCGCTTCCGCCCCGCCGGCCAGAATGAGATCGGAGACGCCCTCGCGGATATAGCGATAACCGGTATCGATCGACTGCATGCCGGAGCCGCAATTGATCTGCACCGTGAACGCCACCATGCTCTCGCCCATGCCGAGCCGAAGGGCTGCGACCCGGGCCGGGTTCATCTCGTCGGCGATGACGTTGACGCAGCCGAGGATCACCTGATCGAAGGCGTTGGGGGCGAAGGGTTGCCGGGCCAGCAGCGGCCGGCCGCACTGCACGGCGAGATCGACCGGGGTGAACGGCCCCGGTCCGGAGCGCGCTTTCAGAAACGGCGTCCGGCTGCCGTCAATAATGAAAACCGGTCGCGCCATCAGCCTGGTACCCGCTGTTCACCTGATTCATTGTAGCGGAAAGTACGGGATTCGGGTGAACACTTCGCGTCGGAAATAAAGCGAAATTGATCCGGACTACACTCTATTTCGGATCAATCCGGCCGCTTCATCTCGAACATGTTTTCCGGCCTGATCTCGAAATAGTCGCCTTGGCGGCCGGCGCGGACGATCGGGTGGGCCAGCGCGGTCTGGTAGACGCCGTCCTTGATCATGGCCTTGTCGATATGGACGGCGACGACCTCGCCCAAAGTGAGCCAGGCCTGCACCTTCTCGCCTTTGGCGCTCTGCAGCTGGATGATCTGCGACAGCTTGCATTCGAAAGAGACCGGGCTTTCGCCGACCCGCGGCACGTTGACGAGCTTGCAGGGCACCGCCGTGAGGCCGGCGACGGTGAATTCGCTGACGTCGTGCGCGACATGCGCGGCGGTCGCATTCATCTGCTGCGCCAGCTCCCTGGTCGCGAGATTCCAGACGAATTCGCCGGTCTCCTGGATGTTCTGGACGCTGTCCTTCCAGGAGGTCGAGGAAAAGCCGATGATCGGCGGATGGTAGTTGAAGCCGTTGAAGAAGCTGTAGGGCGCGAGATTGACGTTGCCCTTGGTATCGCGTGACGAGATCCAGCCGATCGGGCGCGGGGCGATGATGGCGTTGAAAGGATCGTGCTTGAGACCGTGGCCGTTCGCCGGCTCGTAATAATGCAGGTCTTTCGTGGTCACGCTGGTGTCTTCCTCTCCGTTTTCGTCATACGCGCCATCGGGCGCGCGTTCGCGCGACCCGTTGGCTCGCAACGACGCTCTGACTGCCTATTTCGCCTTGCCGCGCGGCGCAAGGCCGGCGAGGATGAAGTCTATCATCTGGTCGAGCGTCGGGCTCGGCTTGTCGATGCATTGGGCGATCATCTGCGGATGGAAGAACCGCATCATCGCCATGCAGGTGCAGGTCGCCGCCACCGGCACCTCGGCGACCTCGAATTCGCCCGAGGCCACGCCCTGGCCGATGACGGAACCGATGATCTCGCCGATCAACTGGATATGCGCGTTGCAGACGTCCCAGTTCTCCTCCATCGCGATCTCGACCATCTCGTGCAGCTTGGCGTCACCGACATAGCGCTCGCTGTTCATGTGGTGAATGGTCGACAGCAGCTCGCGCAGACGGCCGGCCGCCGGACCGGGCCGGGCCGCGATCGCCTGCGCCGCGTCCTCCACCTCGCCCATCAGGCCGCGCGCCACCGCCTGATGGATAGCCTTTTTCGAATCGAAAAAGCGATAGACGTTCGCCGGGCTCATCCGCAGCACCTTGGCGATGTCGGCCACAGTGGTCTTTTGGTAGCCGATCTCGCGGAACAGACGCTCCGCCACCACGAGAATCCGTTCCCGTGTGTCAGGTTCGATATGTTCAGAAACCAGCGTCATGTCAGGACTCGATAACCTCAATGTTCAATTATTCGGCCGCCTCGGCAAGCGGAAATGCGAGCTGCTTCTCGCCCTCTTGCTGCGGCGCAAGATCGACCTCGCCCGCGCCGCGTTCCTCGAGGCTCTTCCTGAACCAGAGGGCGTAGAGGCCCGGCAGGTACAGCAAGGTCAGGAAGGTTGCAACGAACAGGCCGCCCATGATGGTGATCGCCATCGGGCCCCAGAACGCCGAACGCGACAGCGGGATCATCGCCAGAATGGCGGCGAGCGCCGTCAGCACCACCGGACGGGCGCGCCGGACGGTGGCTTCCACGATGGCCTCCTTCCGGCTCAGGCCGGCGGCGACGTCGGTTTCGATCTGGTCAACCAGGATCACCGCATTGCGCATGATCATGCCGGCCAGCGCGATCAGCCCGAGCAGCGCCACGAAGCCGAACGGCTGGTTGGCGACGTTGAGGCCGAGCGAGGCGCCGATGATGCCGAGCGGCGCGGTCAGGAACACCAGGATCAGCCGCGAGAAATTCTGCAGCTGGATCATCAGCAGCGTCAGCATGACGAGGACCATCAGCGGAAACAGCACGAAGATCGAGGCGTTGCCCTTGGCGGATTCCTCGAACGCGCCGCCCGCCTCGATCCGGTAGGCCGGCGACAGGCTATCGCGGATCTCCTGCAGCTTGGGCCAGATCTGGTTGGTGACGTCGGGCGCCTGCACGCCGTCGACGACGTCGCCGCGCACCGTGATCGCCATGTCGCGGTTGCGCCGCCAGATGATCGGCTCTTCATGGGCGTATTCGATCTTGGCGATCTGCGTCAGCGGCACCGCGACGCCGTTGCGCGAGGTGACGGTGAGATCGCCGACACGGCCGAGATCGAGCCGCTCGCCCGGCACCGCACGCGCCACCACGCCGACCTTCTCGATGCCGTCGCGGATGGTGGTGACCTGGGCGCCGGAGATCAGCATGGCCATCGCCTGCGACACGTCCTGCGGGGTCAGGCCGAGCGCGCGGGCGCGGTCCTGGTCGACCACCAGCTTGAGATAGGGCGACTGCTCGTTCCAGTCGAGTTGCGGATCCCTGACATTTGGATTCTGCCTGACCACGTCGCGCACTTTGTAGGCGATGTCGCGCACGGCATTGGCGTCGGGACCGATGACGCGGAACTGGACGGGGAAGCCGACCGGCGGGCCGAAATTGAAGCGATCGACCCGGACCCGGGCTTCGGTCAGCGCGCCGTCGCCGACCGCCTTCTCCAGTCGGGCCTTGATGCGCTCGCGCGCGTCGACGTCCTTGGCCACGATCACGATCTCGGCGAAGGCCTCGTTCGGCAGTTGCGGGTTGAGGCCGAGCCAGAAGCGCGGCGAACCCTGGCCGACATAGGCGGTGTAGGTCGAGATGTCCTTGTCGTCCTTCAGGAGCGCTTCGGCCTGCTTGACGGACTTTTCGGTGACGTTGAACGCGGTGCCCTCGGGCAGCCGCAGCTGCAGGAACAGCTCGGGCCGCTCCGACAGCGGGAAGAACTGCTGCTGGACGTGGCCGAAGCCGACGATGGACAGCGCGAATACGCCGACCGTCGCCAGCACCACCTTGATGCGGTGGTCGACGCACCACTGGATCATGCTGCGCAGAATCCGGTAGACGCGGGTCTCGTACACCGCGTGCGGATCGTGGTTGTGGTGGAGCGTGATGTTGGGCAGCAGCTTGACGCCGATATAGGGCGTGAAGATCACCGCGACGAACCAGGACGCGACCAGCGCGATCGCCACGATCCAGAAAATGCCGCCGGCATATTCGCCGACCGCGGAATTGGCAAAACCGATCGGCAGGAAGCCGGCGGCGGTGACCAACGTGCCCGTCAGCATCGGAAATGCGGTGGATTCCCAGGCAAAGGACGCCGCGCGGACGCGGTCCCAGCCCTGCTCCATCTTCACCACCATCATTTCGACTGCGATGATGGCGTCGTCGACCAACAGCCCTAGCGCGATGATCAACGCGCCGAGCGTGATGCGGTGCAGGTCGAGCGACATCGCGTTCATGACGATGAACACGATCGCCAGCACCAGCGGCACCGACAGCGCCACCACGATGCCGGTGCGCCAGCCCAGCGCCACGAAGGAGACGAACAGCACGATCGCGAGCGCCTCGATGAAGGAGCGCACGAACTCGCCGACGGCATGCTCGACCACCTTCGGCTGATCGGCGATCTGCTCGACATTGATGCCCTGCGGCACCGCCTTCATGAATTCCGCGGTGGCAGTGGCGACTTCCTTGCCGAGTTCGAGGATGTTAGCGCCCTTGGCCGTGACCACGCCGATGCCGAGCGCGGGCTTGCCTTGCTGGCGCGCGATGAAGGTCGGCGGATCGACGAAACCGTGGGTGACGGTGGCGACATCGCCCAAACGAAATACCCGACCGTTGCTTTCGACCGGCGTCTCGGCGACGGCCTTGGCACCGTCGAGCGCGCCGGTGACGCGCAGCGGAACGCGCTGCGAGGAGGTCTCCACCGTGCCGGCGGGTGTGACGTTGTTCTGCTTGGCGAGCGAATCGAACAGCGCCTGCGGCGTGATCCCGAGCGTCGCCAGCTTGGCGTGCGAGAACTCGACGAAGATGCGCTCGTCCTGGGCGCCGTAGAGATTGACTTTCGTCACCCCGGGGACTTTCAGCAGCCGCTGGCGCATGCCCTCGGCGGCCTTCTTCAACTGCGCGTAGTCAGCGCCCTCGCCGGTCATCATGTAGAGAATGGAATCGACGTCGCTGAACTCGTCGTTGACGGTGGGCCCGATAAGGCCGGCCGGCAGCTGGCCCTGCACGTCGACGAGCTTCTTGCGCAACAGGTAAAACAGATAAGGCACGTCCTTCGGCGGGGTCGAATCCTTGAAGGTGACCTGCATCGCGGTGAAGGACGGCTTCGAATAGGTCTGCACCTTCTCGAAATAGGGCAGTTCCTGCAGCTTCTTCTCGATGGGGTCGGCGACCTGGGTCTGCATTTCCTGGGCGGTCGCGCCGGGCCAGATCGCCGAGACGTTGACGACCTTGACGGTGAAGAACGGATCCTCGGCGCGGCCGAGCCGCTGATAGGAGAAGAAGCCGGCGGCGCCGAGCGCGATCACCAGGAACAGGATCAACGCGGGATGGCTGACCGCCCAGCCCGAGAGATTGAAGTGCTTCATCTCACTCTCCATTCATCGGCGCGCAGATTTCAGAACGACAGCGACGAGACGACGCGGACCTTCTGGGCCGGGTCGAGTTTTTGCACGCCGAGCACGACGACTTTCGAGCCTTCCTCGACGCCGCCTGAAATCACGACGTTGCCGCTCTCGTAGGACTTCACGGTGACCGGCTTCAGCGACACGTCGCCCTTGTCGTCGACGATGTAGAGCGAGGGATCGCCGCCCTGGCTGTACAGCGCCGACAGCGGCAGCTTGGCGACACGCTCGGTGGCGGGATCGGCCAGCGTCAGCGTCGCGGTCATGCCGAGCGAGACGCTTTCGCCGGCGCCCGGCAGCGAGAATTTCGCGAGGTAGGTACGCGTCGCGGGATCGGCCGTGGGCGCGATCTCGCGCAGCTTCGCGGCATATTTCCTGTCGGGTTCGGACCACAGGCTGACGCTGGCCGTGCCTTCCTTGGCGCGGCCGACCAGCGTTTCCGGGATCGCGACCACGGCTTCCTTTTCGGCAAAGCGTGCGACGCGAACCGCGGTCTGCCCTGCCGCGACGACCTGTCCGGCATCGATCAGGGTCGCGGTGACGACGCCGCGGCTGTCGGCCATCAGCGTCGCGTAGGAAAGGCTGTTTTTGGTGAGTTCGACCGAGCGCTCGGCGCGATTGAAGCGCGCGCGCGCCTCGTCGGCGGCGGCCCGCGACTGATCCATTTGCGCATCCGTGGTCCAGCCCTTGGCGCGCAGATCCTTGGCGCGCTGCTCCGAGGCCGTGGCCTGCGCCAGCACGCCGGTGGCGGCACGGAATTCGGCTTCGGCCTGCTCGGCCTGCAGCTTCAGATCGACTTCATCGAGGGTGGCCAGCGGCTGGCCGACATCGACGGTCTGGCCGACCTCGACCAGACGCTTGGCGACCTTGCCGGGGACCCGGAAGCCCATGTCGGTCTCGATCCGGGGCTTGATGGTGCCGACGAAGCTGCGCTCCGGCGATTCCGCCTCATAACGCACCGCCGCCACCAGCACCGGGCGGCCGGGAGCGGCTTTTTCGGCGACTTTCTCGTTGCAGCCGGTCAGAGCGATCGCCAGAACCGCCAGCGACATGCCGGCTAAAAGCCTGGAATAGCTCGACAAAATTGGACGAATGACCATCGGAATCTCCATCGGCTGGGCCTGATGAGAACTATCGATTGTTCACTGATGATTGTCAATATTCGTCACTGATCATGATTTTGTGAAGTGGCCGGCTGGTTAAGGGGTGGCGAATTTTCCCCGCTAGGGCCGGTTTGGCCGCCGTTACCGGCGATCCCGCACCCTCCCCGTGCGACTGCGCAAGATCTGCACAACAATCCGCAAATCCTGAACGTCCCGCACATCAGCCCTGCGAACCGGTCGCCCATGGTCGGGTCATGGGGAAAATCATCCTGGTCCGGTTTCGAAGGTCGCGGCTGCCACGGCGGCTGCTCAACGACGGCTGGTGGCTGGAAACGCCGCCCGCGCGCGCCGCCATCATCGCGCTTCCGAAGCGCAAGGCCTCCGAGCCCACCCGCAAGGTCCGCCACCTCACCCTCGTCGCCAATCCCGGGAAATGAATTCATGTCGATTGCGACCGCGTCCGATCTCGAAATTGCTCCCGCGCGCCCGCTGCGGGTGCCGTTCGTCGCCGCCGCCTCGTGCATCGCGCTGGCTGACTGGCTGTTCTACGGCTGGCCGATCGGCATCTCGCTTGCGTTGTTCCTCGTCGTGCTCGGCGGCGTCGCGGTGACCGGCAATGGGGTGCAGGCGGCGCGCGGAATTCAAATCGCGATGACCGCGGTGTTCGTCGCCGGCCTGCTGCCGCTGATCGAGGGGATCAACGCGCTGTCCGTGACCGTGGCCGCACTGGCGACCGCATTGTTCGTCATCCTGATCACGGCCCGCGAGCCATCGTCCTGGCAACGAAACCTGTTCGAGGCCGCGACGACCCCCTTCCGCGGCCCGTTTCAACTGGCCGTCGACCTGTTCAGATCATTGCAGTCGATGAACGGACAACTTCCGCAATGGCTGAGTGCGGCCTCGCTGGTTGGATGGATCATTCCGCTGGCCGCATGCTTCGTCTTCTTCAGCCTGTTCGCGTCGGCGAATCCGTTGATCGAATACCGGCTGCACCAGATCGACCTGCGCGCGATCTTCAGCCTCCTCGATCCCCGGCGGATCGGGTTCTGGTTTCTGACGGTATGTGCCATCTGGCCGCTGATCCTGCGGCGCTTCCGATGGAAGGTCCGGGATCCTGAACCGCGCGCCGCCGTCGCCACCGAAGCTTCCGATCTGAATCATCTGTTCGGCGTGCAGGCGGTGACGCGCTCGCTGCTCCTGTTCAACGCGCTGTTCGCGCTGCAGAGCGGGCTCGACCTCGCTTATCTCTGGGGCGGCGCCAGCCTGCCTGACGGCATGAGCCACGCGCAATATGCCCATCGCGGCGCCTATCCCCTGATCGTCACCGCGCTGCTCGCGGCCGGCTTTGTCCTGATCGCGATGCGCCCCGGCGGACCGGCAGATCATTCCCGGCTGATCCGCCCGCTGGTGCTGGCATGGATCGGACAAAACATCCTTCTGGTCATCTCGTCGATCTTCCGGCTCGATCTCTATGTCGCCGCCTACACACTGACCTATCTGCGGCTCGCCGCCTTCATCTGGATGATCCTGGTGGCGACGGGCCTGCTGCTGATCCTGATCCAGATCGTGCTGAAGAAGCCCAATTCCTGGCTTCTCACCGCCAACGCCGTCTCGCTGGCGCTGGTGCTGTACGGATGCTGCTTCATCAACGTGCCGCGGCTGGTGGCTTCCTACAATGTGGAGCACTGCCGCGAGAACGGCGGAACGGGCCCCAATCTCGATCTGCGCTATCTCGCCTCGCTCGGCCCGCAGGCGCTGCCGCCCGTTGAAGCCTCCGTGAACAAGATTCCGGTACTCTGGTCGATTGCCCGGGACACCCGGCACAATTATGAAATCCAACAACTCTCGGCAAACTGGCGAGGGTTTGGTTTTCGGACGTGGCGCCTGGACCGATATTTGGCTAACAATCCTTACATCGCGCAGAATCCCCTCGACGGCGGCAAAGGCTAGCGACCGTGGCTCATTCCATTCTGGTCGTCGACGACGACCCCCATATCCGCGACGTCGTGCGCTTCGCCTTCGAGAAGACGGGGATGGCGATTTCCATTGCGCAGGACGGCAAGGAGGCGCTGGCCCGGTTCGACCGCAATGTCCACGACCTCATCGTTCTCGACATCGGCATGCCTGAAATGGACGGGCTGGAAGTCTGCCGCCAGATCAGGAAGACCTCGGATACGCCGATCCTGTTCCTTTCCGCCCGCGACGAGGAGATCGACCGCATCCTCGGCCTCGAAATCGGCGGCGACGACTACGTGACCAAGCCGTTCAGCCCGCGCGAACTGGTGGCGCGGGTGAACGCGATCCTGCGGCGGACCCGGAGCACGCCGGCGCCAGAGTCCAAGTCGCTGAGCCATGGCGGGCTCGCGCTCGATCCGGACGCGCGCACCGCAAATTTCCGGGATACGCCGGTTGCGCTGACGGCGCTCGAATTCTCGATCCTGCGCACGCTCCTGACGCGGCCCGGATTCGTGTTCACGCGCGAACTGATCCTCGACGCCGCCTATGCCGGCAATATTCACGTCGCCGACCGCACCATCGACAGCCACATCCGCAACATCCGCGCCAAGTTCGCCAGCGCCGGCTGCGAGTCGGCGATCGAGACCGTCCATGGCGTCGGCTTCAAGCTGGGGCGCTGCGAGGCAGCGCGTTGACCGACGCCCTGGCCAACACCAGCCGCAAATGGCGGCCCAGCCTCAGCCTCGTCGTCTTCATCGTTCTCTCCAGCGTGCTCGCGCTGCCGCTGTTCAGCCTGTATTTCCTCAAGGTCTACCAGAACCAGCTGATCCAGCAGGCCGAGGCCGAACTGATCGCGCAAAGCGCCGTGCTGGCGGCGGTGTTCCGCCGCGAGGTGGAGACCGGAATTCCGCCAAGCATCGCATTGGGCAAGCCGGTCCCGCCTGCCGCGCAGAAGCAATCCGACGAACCGTATCAGCCGATCTGGCCCAGGCTCGAACTCGTCAACGAGAGCGTGCTGCCGCCGAGGCCGGAGGCGCGACCGCCGGCAGCGCCGGCCGATCCGGCCTTCGCAGCCCTCGGCGCGCGGATGATGCCGGACCTCGTCGCGACCCAGCACGTCACGCTTGCCGGATTCCGGCTGCTGGATCCTCATGGCACCGTGATCGCCGGCCGCGAGGAAATCGGGCTGTCGCTGGCGCATCTCGAGGAGGTCAACGAGGCGCTGCACGGACGCTTCAGCGGCGTGCTGCGCGTGCGCATCTCAAAGCACGACCAGCCCTCGCTCTATTCGATGAGCCGGGGCACCGGGATGCGGGTATTCACCGCGATGCCGGTGATCGCGCGCGACCAGGTCGCCGGCGTCATCTACGCCTCGCGCACGCCGAGCAACGTCTTCAAGTACATGTACGAGCAGCGCGGCAAGGTCATTCCGGCGGTGCTCTCGATGATCGTGCCGACGCTGCTGATCGGGATCCTGTTTCACCGCACCATCACCGGACCGATGCGCGAACTGGTGGAGCGCACCAACCTGATCGGCAAGGGCGACCGCGACGCGCTGCGTCCGCTCCGGCATCACGGCACCAGCGAAATCGCCCGGCTGTCGCAGAGTTTCCTGGACATGGCGCGGCGGCTGAACACGCGCTCCAGCTTCATCTCGACCTTCGCCACCCATGTGTCGCACGAGCTGAAATCGCCGCTCACGTCCATCAAGGGCGCGGCGGAACTGCTGCGCGAGGATGTCGACGCGCCTGACATGGACGATGAGGACCGGCGCAAGTTTCTCGACAACATCATTGCCGACGCCGACCGGCTGGGAACGATCGCCGGCCGGCTGCGCGATTTCGCCCGCGCCGAAAACCCGGTGGCGCTCGGCGCCGCGAAATTGTCGGTCGCGGTCGCCGGCCTGCGTGCGGCCTTTGCCTCGCTCGACATCGGCACCAACGGCGACCTCGAGACGCCGATGCGGATATCCGAGGACAACGCCCTGATCATTTTTTCCAACCTTGCCGACAACGCCGTGCGCCACGGCAGCTCGAAGCTGGAAGTGTCCGCCGTGCGCCAAGGCAACCGGCTATTGGTGACCGTCGCCGATGACGGCGAAGGCGTCTCCCCCAACAACCGGGCGCAGATCTTCGACAGCTTCTTCACCACAAGGCGCGACAGCGGCGGCACCGGGATGGGCCTCGCCATCGTTCGCGCCATGCTCGACGCCCATGGCGGCGCCATCCGGCTCATCGACTCCGAAAAAGGTACGGCGTTCGAACTCACCTTCCCGGTGGCTGACGCTGCGCCGTCGTCATGAACGACGCCGCGATCGATCCCGATCAGGCGGCGCGGCGATCCCTCATCATCACCCGCGCCGGCCTCTGCCTCTCGGTCATCGTCTGCGGCCTTGCCTTGCGCGGGTATGGTTTGCAGCTCGGCCTGCCCGCCTTTGTCGTGAAGTACGGCGGCTCCACGCTGTGGGGAACGATGGTGTTCTTCCTGATGGCGATGGTGGGTTCAAATCTCTCGCTGCCTCGCATCGCGCTGGTCGCGGCCGCGATCGCCGTCGGTGTCGAGCTGTTCCGGCTGGTGCATTTCCCGTGGCTGGACGCCTTCCGGCTGACGCTGCCGGGCGCGCTGTTGCTCGGCCGCATCTTCTCGGTCTGGAACATGCTGGCCTATGGGGTCGGGATTGGTTTGGGCGTGATGCTCGATCGTTCGTCCCAGCCTTTCGCAGAGCCTGTCATCGGGCGCGCATTTCGCGCGACCCGTTGGCTCATGCGGGCTCTACTGCCGCGACAGCAAAGCCGCGGAGTTCGGCGACCTGCGCAAACGGCGCGCGATCGGTGATCAGGCCGTTGATCGGATGGGCGGGATCGGCATAGCCCAGCGAAATTCCGCAATAGACCATCAACTCGTCGGGCAGACCGAGATGCGCGCGCACGGTCTTGTGCATCGCCGCCCATGCGGCTTGCGGACAGGTGGCGAGCCCGCGCTCCTGCGCCAGCAACAGCAACGACTGCAGAAAGATGCCGAGGTCGGCCCATTGCCCCGGCTCCATCGAGCGGTCGATTGACAGGATGATACCGACCGGCGCGCCGAAGAAGTCGAAGTTGCGCGCGAACTGCATCAAACGCCCGAACTTGTTCTCGCGCGGAATGCCGATGGTGCCGTACATGTCCTCGGCGCATTTGCGCCGGTGACCGTTGTACGGCTCCTTCAGATGCTCGGCGTAGATCTTGTATTCGGATCCCTCGCCCATCGGCTGCACGGTCAGGCTTTGCCGAACGGCCGCCTTCAGCCGGGCGAGATCGTCGCCGGCCATCGCGGCGAGGCGCCAGGGCTGCATGTTGCTGCTCGACGGCGCGTGGCGGGCGATGTCGATGATGTCGCGAACGAGATCGGCCTCGACCGGCCGGTCGAGAAAAGCACGGGTTGAATGGCGCCCCAGCAGGGCTTCGGTCACGGAGATCATGGGTTGCAGGCCTTCATCGGAGAGGATGGCTCGCAACCTAATTGATTGCATTAGGGAATTGATCTACCTTTAGATGGATATGATAAATGCGATTTCTGCATGAAAAAGGCCAATCTGTCCGAGGTTGAGGCTTTCCTGGCGGTGGTGGACCGCCGCGGCTTTGGCGCGGCGGCGCGCGAACTTGGCGTCACGCAATCCACGGTCAGCCGGCGCATCGCCGCCCTGGAACAGCGGATCGGACGCCGCCTGGTCGAACGCACGACGCGGCGCGTGGTGCTGACGGAAACCGGGCTTGCCTACGCCGACGAGCTTCGCGATGTCCTGATGCGGCTGGAAAACGCCGAGGCGCGCGTTCAGGCCCGGCCGGCGGAACCGGAAGGATTGCTGCGCATCACGATGCCGACGGCTTACGGGCGGGTCTGCGTGCTGCCGCGTCTCGCCGGACTGGCCGAGCGCTATCCGCGGCTGCGCTTCGAACTCGATTTGTCGGACCGCTACGTCGATCTGCTCGACAGCGGCTTCGACGTGGCGGTTCGCCTGGCGGCGCCGCCGCAATCCGGGATCGACACCGAGAAGATCGGCTCGTTCGGACTGCATCTGTGCGCATCGCCGGGCTATCTCGCCAGGCGCGGTCCGGTGAGCGATCCGTCAAATCTTGCCGCGCACGACTGCCTTGCGCTGCGAACCTACGCCCCCCGCGTCGACTGGCGCATGACCTGGCAGGACCGCATCGTGAACATCGAAATCACCCCGCGGATGACGGTGAGCGACATGACCGCGCTTCGCGAACTGACGCTTGCCGGCGCCGGCGTCGCCGTGCTGCCTTCCTATGTCGCATCAGCCGATTTCGCCGCCGGCCGCCTCGTCGACGTGTTGCCCGGACTGATACTGCCGAGTATCGACGTCTTCGTCGCCTACCCGCGCCATCGCAGCGACCTCAGCAAGGTCGCCGTGCTGCTGGATGAATTGCGCGGCTGAAGGCCCCTCACTCCGCCAGCTGAAACCGCTCGAAGCGGTGCAGCTCCTCCTCGATCCGGCGTTTCAGGTCCTTGCGCGGGCCCTTTCTCGCCGTGCCGACCCACGTCCATTTCTGCACCAATAGTTTCCGGCCCTTGCGATCGGTCTTGAGATCGAGGGCGGCGACGATGGCATCGCCGGCCAGCACCGGCAGCGCGAAATAGCCGAACACCCGCTTTTCCTTCGGCACGTAGGCCTCGAAACGATGGCCGTACTCGAAGATCAATTCGGTGCGCTTGCGCTGGATGATCAGGGGATCGAACGGGGAGAGGATATGCACCGGTTCGGAAGCGCCCTCGCCTGCCATCTCCAGCGTCTCCGGGGTCGCCCAATGCTCCTGCTTGCCCGCGCCTTCGAGCGCGACCGGCACCAGTTCGTGGCGGCGGACTCTCGCATCGATCAAACGGCGGACTGCCGGCTTGCTCGGCGCGTCGAGGTGGCAGATCGAATCCACGCTGACGATCCCTTGCGCGCGAAGGGCGCGATCGAGCAGGTAGCCGGTGGTCTCGCGCGCGGAAGCCGGCTTCGGCGGCTTGTCCCAGCCGAAATGCCGCGTCGCCAGCTCATAGGTCTTCAGCATGCCGGCGCGCTCCGAGATCGTCAGCACGCCGGTGTAGAACAATAGCTGCAGCGCCCGCTTCGACGGCTTGCGGCTCGCCCACAGATGCTCCTTGTCGACCAGCACGTCGTCGTCGATGTCGCGGATGGTCAGCGCGCCGTCGCGCCGGATCAGCCGCAGCACCTTGCGCAAATCCGCGGGCTTGACCGAGGTCAGCCATTTGTGCCCCTCGCGCTGATGGCGCTTCATCGCCGGGGCGAAGAAGCGGAAGTCCTGCGCCGGCACGTAGGACAAGGCATGGGTCCAGTATTCGAACACGCTCTTGTCGACGCTCTGGGCCTGGCGCAGATCGGCGCGCCGGTATTCGGGAATCCGGTTCCAGAGAATGTGGTGGTGGCAGCGCTCGATGACGTTGATGGTGTCGATCTGCACATAGCCGAGATGCGACACCGCGGCCGCCGTCGCCTGCGGCCCCTCGCCGAACGGCGCCGGGCTATCGAGCCGCTGGGCGCGCAGCCAGATCCGGCGCGCCGCGGTCTTGGTCAGGGGACGGGATGTAACGCTGCGGGGCATCGCGCGGCAATGTAACGGGATTCGCGCGCGGGAAAAGCCACGCCGCCCATGGGCGGCGCGGAAAGGCAATTACCTCGAGCGGCTTTACTTGGCGGCGCCCATCTTCTGGGCCTTCATGTAATGCATGCAGGCGCCGCGCATTTTGCCCTTGCTGATGTCCGTATTGGCCATGCCCATCTCCTTGGCCATGGCCATCTTGCCGGGGCCGTCGGGCATGCCCGACATCATGCCGTTGCTCTTGGCCATGTTCTCGCCGGTGCAGGCCATCATCTTCGCGGATGCCGGCGTCAGGGCCAGGGCCGAGAACATGGCGGCGGCGATCAATATCTTCATGGGAAACCTCGCCAACGAATGAAGCCAGCAAATTGCCGGCTTTCGTACTACGCAGACGCCGCCGAGGCGTTTCCAGGAGGAAGAACTTTTTGCGTGCTGCAACGCGGGAAGCGGGAGTCCCATCGCGCTCCCCGCCGGAGCCGATCCGTAGCGGATTCAGACGCTGCAGCGACCGTTCAACGCTTCGGCCGCTGGGCGATCGCCCCGGTAGCGATGTCGGGGTCGCAAGACGCCTTGCCGCGCTCCGCGGCCTGGCACCGGTAGACATTGCCGGTGAGGCGGTCGACCAGCCAGGCGCTTTCCTCGCTGGGGCTCTCGACGGCCGTATAGCGGGAGCCCAGCGCCGTGATCAGCGTCGACAGCAGGATCGCCGCCGCGATCATGGCCGCGCCGATCAATACCGGCATCGAACTCGTGGGACTCGTCTGATCCGGCCGGCCCGCCCGATATCCATACTCATACTGCCGCTTTACTGACTGATACACGCGTCCCCTGCATCGCTTTGTTTGTTTTGTTGTTTTTCTTCGCGAGCGGGTTTTCTAGATGGCCATCTGGCCAATTTCTTGTTCGCAGATCGGCGCTACGGCGACGGTATGACGGTATTAAGACCGGGTTTGAGGCAACCACCATGGCCAGCACGGGGACCTATCCCCATATGAAAAACTGGTCCGGTCCCCGCGCGCCGACGGTGACCTGGATCACTTCGGGCAGGGGAGCGATCGAACGGCTTCGCCGGCCGCAACGACCGCCAGGAAAGCCCGGGTCTTGGTCCGTCCAGCAATGTGAGCCAAGTCACATCCACGGCCCTTCGCCCGGTCTAACGTTCGACCATCAAAGCGCCATCAGGCGTAACAGCGAGGATACGACGATGACCAGCCTTCACAGACTTACTGCCACTGCAGCGATTGCGCTCGGTGCCGCGCTGTCGATGACGGCCGGCATTGCGCTTGCCGGCGACAACAAGGTCTCGGCAGACCAGATCCTGAATGCCCTGCAGCCGAAGAAGCCGCTGACCCGCGGCCTGTCGGCCGGGCCGCAGGCCGATCCGGCCGTCCAGGCCAAGGAAATCAGTTTCGTCGACAGCCTGCGCAATCGCAAGACGCGCTCGCTCTCGCTCGGCGAACGCCAGGAAATCGCCGAGATCGCAGCGACCAAGCCGAAGATCGACCTCGAGATTCAGTTCGACTACAATTCGGCGGAGATCAGCAAGACCTCGATGTCGTCGGTGCAGGAACTCGGCAAGGCGCTCTCGGACGCCAGCCTGAAGGGTTCGACCTTCGTCGTCGCCGGCCACACCGATGCGATCGGCAGCGAGCCCTACAACCAGGACCTGTCCGAGCGCCGCGCCGACACCATCAAGCGGTATCTCACCGAGAAATACGGCATCAACGGCTCCGATCTCGTCACCGTCGGCTACGGCGAGACCAAGCCGAAGGATCCGAGCGCGCCGATGGACCCGACCAACCGCCGCGTTCAGGTCGTCAACATGGATACCAAGACCGCTTCGAAGTAACGGTCGATCGCTGCAACATGATTTTTCAGCCCGCGCATTCGTTGCGCGGGCTGATCAGTCTTACGCTACTAAATCCAGCTCTGGAAAAGCATCAGCCGGACGAACGTCTCCATCGACGTCCCGACGAACGCCGCCGAGATCGGCAGCATCGCGGCGAAGCCCGCACAAGCGACCGCGACGAAGGCCCATAGCAGCCAGCGCGGGCTGTTGCCCCGCCGCAGCACATAGACCAGAGCCAGGCTCGCGAAGGTGGCGGCCGGCAGATAATAATACAGGAAGCCGAGCGTTCGCGGCAGCAGCGCCCAGGCCAGATAAGGCCCGAAATAAAACGCCAGGACCAGGAACGCATCGGCCCGGCGCGTCACGATCCAGTCGCGCAGGCAGATCGCCAGCGCCGGCAGCGCCGCCCACAGCACCACGGGGTTGCCGAGCAACACCACCGCCGCGATCCGGTCGTCGCCGATCTTGTCGAACAGATACCAGACCGGCCGCACCAGCAACGGCCAGGACGGCCACGCGCTCATATAGGTGTGCCCTGCAATCGCGGTCGTGGTGTTGTCGCTGAAAATCCGGCGCTGGGCTTCAACGAGGCCGCTCGCCGACAAGCCATGGAGCGGGACGAAGGTTGCGAGATAGACCACCGCCGGCAGCAGCACGAAGCAGGCGGCGAAGTGATAATAACGGAAATCGGGCCACAGCCCGGGCCGGTACCAGTCGCCATCACGGCCGTCGGCGAACTGCGTGCGCCAACCCTGCATCAGGCGGATCGCGGCCACGATGACGATGCAGACGGCGAGCGCGAACAATCCGCTCCATTTGCAGGCGGCCGCAAGACCGAAGGCGAGGCCGGCGAGCGCGAAGGCCAGATGCGGCCGCGCTTGCCGGAAGCCATGCATGAACGCCGCGATCCCGAACAGCCCGAACGCCAGCGCAAAGATATCCAGCATCGCGATCCGCGACTGCACGAACAGCATCTGGTTGAAGAAGGCGATGAGACTGGCGGCGACCGCAGGGCCCGGTTTCGCGAACAGCGCCAGACCGCACAGATACACTGCGACGATCGAAAGTGCTCCGAACAGGACACCGGGGTAGCGCCAGCCCAGCGGCCCATCCCCGAAGCTCCGGATCGACAAGGCGATCAGCTGCTTGGCCAGCGGCGGGTGCATCGGGTTGAGCACCGGATTGGGCATCACCGGCTCCAGCATCTGCCGCGCGGCCGGCACGTAATGGACTTCGTCGAAATAGAATTTTTCCGGTGTAGTCACGCCAACGAGCATCGCGAGATGGGCAATGACGAAAATGATGGCGGCAATGGCCGTATTCCGCGCAGCCGGATTCCTGGGAACAGAAGGTGATTCGCGCACGGGGATCACGGATGGAGGGCGTTGCAGGAATATCGAGTGTGGGCGGGCCGAATTTTTAAGTCCATTGCATTGAACGCATTTCAAATTCGCCGTCACTAACCATCGGAGTCATAAGGCGCCGCTTGTGATAAATTTACAACATCGCTTGCGCATGCGATCCGGTACGATACGGGATAAATCGATCGGTCATGAAATGAATTGGCGTCACGGCGTTATCTTTATCTGCGCGCTTTGCCTTACGGCGGGGCTTGCGGCAAGTCCTGCTCTCGCGCAAACGCGCGTCGGCGAGGCCACCGTCATCAAGAACGAAGTCGTCCGCGTCGCGGGATCGGCGACCAGCCAGATCAACGTCGGCGACAGCGTGCTGCGCGACGAGATCGTGCGCACCGGCCTCGACAGCGCGGCGCGGCTGGTGATGGCCGACAGCACCAACCTATCGCTCGGCCCCAATTCGACGCTCAAGCTCGACCGCACCGTGTTCGACGACGAACACAGCTATCGCGACATCTCGATCAGGCTGACCACCGGCGCGTTCCGCTTCGTCACCGGCCATTCGGACAAGGCCGCCTACAAGATCCAGACCCAGGTCGCGACCATCGGCGTGCGCGGTACCGTGCTCGATATCCTGTCCCAGCGCGGCAAGACCACCGTGGTGCTGCGGGACAATGGCGCCTCGCGGGTCTGCACCCTGATCTTCCAGTGCATCGACCTGATCAAGCCCGGCGATACCGCGGTCATCACCTTCACCGGCGGCAAATACACCATTCAGAAGACCGGCAATCCGCCCTGGACTTTCGCCTGTGGCGCTGCGGCGGGGCTTTGCACCACCACCGAATATGCAGATGCGACGCCGACGGTCACGCCGCCCGTCGATGACGGCAACGATCCCAACGGCATGCTGTGCGGGCGCTGACGATGGCAGGATTCACCCGCAGCTTTGTTCTCCCGGCAGCCCTCAGCGCGGCGATGTCGCTGGTGCTGATTCCGGCGCTGGCCACTCCGGCATCGGCGCAAAGCACATCTTTGCCAGACACGTCGACGCCTTCCCCAACGCCATCGGCCTCGCCGAGTCCGACACCGACACCATCGTCCTCGCCTAGTCCGACACCGACTCCCACGCCGACCACCGGTTCGGACTCCAGCGCAGGCTCGGTCCGCGATCTGGCCAAGCAGCGCTTCAACCAGATGATCACCAACCGGGTGCTCGGCACGGTGCTGCTCGGCGTCAACGAACAGGTCAACTGCAACGACTGCGTCAGCGCATTCGGCTCCGCGGGGTCGTTCTCGGCCGGCATCCATGGCCGCAAGAACCTGACATCCAACCTCGCGCTGCTGGCCGGCATCGCCTACACCCAGTACAACGAAGGCGGCTACAGCGTCACCAGCGCGCCGATCGGCGCCTTCGCGCTGCGCTATGATTTCACCGACTGGGGATCGTCGCGGCCGTTCTTCGACATCGGCGCCGTGCTGTCGCCGTTCCAGAAGGTGCGCTACCGCCGCAGCTATCAGACCAGCCTCGGCCCGGTATCGCTCGACAGCGAAACCACCAGCGAGAATTACGGCGCCTATGGACGGGCGGGCTGGATCAGCCGGCTGTCGCCGCGCGACGAGGTCGCAGCGTCGGTCGAGGTCTGGCAGTTGTGGCAGCGGGTCAACGGCTACAGCGACCCGGCCGGCGTGGCGTTCAATCCGTTCGACGCCACCATCGCCACCGGCACCGACAAGACCAACCTGGTCAAGATCGGCGGCCAATGGACACATCTGTTCGGCGACAGCATCGAGGCCAATATCAACGGCGGCTTCGTGCAATCCTTTGCGACCCGCTCCGGCATCGTCGCCACCGTCACCGGCGAAGGCAATGTGGTGCCAACGATCGGAAACCAGAGCTGGTTCGAATATGGCGGCCGGCTCGGCTACCGCATCAGCAAGGGCTGGGTCGCCGATCTCTTCCTCAACGGCACCGCCGGCCCGCAGCCGGTCGGCAACACCATCCATGGCGGCGTCGGGCTGCGGATTACTTATTGAGGCGTTTTCGAGTTGGGTGGCCTCATTCTTCGAGACGGCCGCGTTGCACCCTCCTCACCGTCTGCTCAAGGCGTAGCCAATGAAGCTCGTCATGGCCGGGCTTGTCCCAGGCATCAACGTCTTAGATTCACTCAAGCAAGAAAGACGTGAATGGCCGGGACAAGCCCGGCCATGACGAAAAAGGGAGTCATTTTCAAGCGGCCGACTTGCCCTCATAGGCTTTGCGCAAGCCTTCGATGTCGAGCTTGACCATCCCGAGCATCGCCTGCATCGCCCGCCGGGCGCCGGCGGGATCGGAGCCGCCGAGATATTGCAGCAGCGCGGTCGGCACGATCTGCCACGACACCCCGAAGCGATCCTTGAGCCAGCCGCATTGTTCGACCGATCCGCCATTGGCGGACAGCGCGTCCCACAACCGGTCGACCTCGGCCTGATCGGCGCAATCGATCTTGAACGAGATTGCGTGGGTGTATTCGAACCGGGTGCCGCCGTTGAGCGCCAAGAAGCGCTGGCCGGCCAGCGTGAACTCGACCACCAGCACCGTACCGGCCTTGCCGGCGGGACCGTCGACGATGTTGTTCTGGATCATCTCGATCCGGGAATCCGGCAGCAGCGAAACATAGAATTTTGCGGCCTCCTCGGCCTCGCCGTCGAACCACAGGCAGGGGGAAATCCTGGACATCGGCATGCTCCTCGCGTTGGATTTGAATCAGGCGTCGGCCATGGCGGGCTGCGCTGCGGTCGCGGCCGCGACATCCATCCACATCACTTCCCAGATATGGCCGTCGGGGTCCTCGAAGCTGCGGCCGTACATGAAGCCGTAGTCCTGCTTCGGGCAGGGATCGACGCCGCCGCCCGCGGCCTGCGCCTTGCCGATCATCTCGTCCACCGCCTCGCGGCTGTCGGCGGAAAGGCAGATCAGCACCTCGCTGGAGGTCCTGGCGTCGGCGATCTTCTTCGGCGTGAACTGGCGGAATTTGTCGTGGGTCAGCAGCATGGCGTGGATAGTTTCGGAAAACACCATGCAGGACGCGGTTTCATCGCAGAACTGCGCGTTCTTTTCGGCACCGACGGCCTGATAGAAAGAGGTGGCGCGGGCAAGATCGCTGACCGGCAGGTTGACGAAGATCATTTTGGTCATAAGAGGCTCCTTTGGCGTGCTGCGGCCGAAGGACGAACGGCCGGGCCGCGACCCGACACCCCCATCTCAAATTTCTTTGGGAGGCTGGCCGCACCCGTCATCGCGAGGGACGGGTGACCGGGCCCTACCTGTTTGCGTTGATATGCCTGGTGAAAATCCTCACGACAGAGCCCTTCACGGCCCGGCTCTCGTCGAACAATCTGGAGGCAATTCGCTCGATGGTGTCGCGATGCTCGAGAAACTGCGCCTGTCTCGCGGTGCTTGGCGAGCCTCTGACGCCAGCAAGCTCATCCATCGCGGCATCGCTGATCTGACATTCGACGGTCTCGCCGTCGTTCAGCATCGTGAATCCGTACGCCAGGCGTTCGCCGTCATGCCCTACAATGCGACCACGCGTCAGCGGCATCGAAATTCCTCTTGGCATCGCCCCCAAAGCGTACTTCGCGCGGCGGTCTGTCGAGAAGGCGGCGGCGCGAAACCTACTTCGCCTCCGCCGGATCGAGGTGCACCGGGTCGACCCACAGCACCGTCTCCGGCTTTTCCACCGGCTCGATGTCGAGATTAATGGCGACCGCCTGGCCGTCGCTGCGCACCAGCACGCATTCCAGCACCTCGTCGCGGCTGGCGTTGATCTCCTGATGCGGCACATAGGGCGGAACGAAAATGAAATCGCCGGGCCCCGCTTCCGCGGTGAACTGCAATTGCTCGCCCCAGCGCATCCGCGCCTTGCCCTTCACGACGTAGATGATGCTCTCGAGATGGCCGTGATGATGCGCGCCGGTCTTGGCATCGGGCCGGATGGTCACGGTGCCCGCCCACAATTTCTGCGCGCCGGCGCGGGCGAAATTGATCGCGGCCTTGCGGTCCATGCCCGGCGTCGACGGCACGTTGGGATCGAGCTGGTTGCCGGGAATGACGCGGACGCCGTCGTGCTTCCAGCGCTCGGCGTCGCCGTGATCGTGCGAATGGCCGGCGTGCGAATGATCGGAATGGCTGTGATCGTGGCGATCTGTCATCGTGCTGCTTTCCGCTTGGTTCCCGGCTGACGAATGCTACTTCACGCCGAGCAGTTCGACCTCGAACATCAGCGTTGCGTTGGGAGGAATGACGCCGCCGGCGCCGCGGGCGCCGTAGCCCAGAGCGGGCGGAATGATCAAGGTGCGCTTGCCGCCGACCTTCATGGTGGCGACGCCCTCGTCCCAGCCCGATATCACCTGGCGCTGCCCGATCGGAAATTCGAACGGCTCGTTGCGGTCCACCGAGCTGTCGAACTTCTTGCCCTTCTGGCCGTTCTCGTAGAGCCAGCCGGTGTAGTGCATGACGCAGATCTGGCCCGGCTTCGGCGAAGCGCCTGACCCGACCGTGCTGTCCGAAATCTGCAAGCCTGATGGTGTGGTCATGGTTTTTCCTGGGGTCTGGGCCGATACGCCTGACGGCGCGGTGAGGAGAAAGACGCCGGCCAGCGCAATGGCAACGGCGGTCGGAAGACTTCGAAATCGGTAATGTCCCATCTCTTGGGCATCCTTGTGACGGAGGCAGGGGTCGCAATTCGCGCCGCGCGCTCAATAGCCGAGCGCGCAGCCGTCCTTGCGCGGATCGGAGCCGGCGGTGAGCGTGCCCTTGTCCCAGTCGATCCAGATCGCCTGACCGCCGCCGAGCGGGCCGACCACGCTGGTGGTCTTGTGCCCGAGCTTCTTCAGGCCCTCGACGATATCGGCCGGCACGCCGTCCTCGAGCTGGTAGATGTTTTCGTAATGCAGGCCGCGCGGCATATCGATGGCTTCCTGCACGTCGCAGCCGTAGTCGAGCATGTTGGTCAGTACACGCACCTGCCCGACCGGCTGATACTGGCCGCCCATCACGCCGTACGGCATCACGGCGCGGCCGTTTTTGGTGACGAGGCTCGGGATGATGGTGTGCAACGGCCGCTTGCCCGGCGCGATGCAGTTGGGATGGCCGGGCTGAATGCGGAAACCGCCGCCGCGGTTCTGCAAGAGGACGCCGGTCTTGTTGGAGACGATCGCCGAACCGAAGGCATGCGCGATCGAGTTGATGAACGAACAGACGTTTCGGTCCTTGTCGACCACGGTGATGTAGACCGTCGACGGATTCATCGGCGGCGTCACCACGGGAAGATCGAGCATGCGGTCCATCCGGATCTGGCTGCCGTATTCTTCGGCGAATTCCGGCGTCAAGATCCGCGCGACGTCCACCTTGACGAAGGCGGGATCGGCGACGTGCTGCTCGCGCATCATGTAGGCGATCCGCGCGGCCTCGGCTTCGAGATGGAACCGCTCGACGCTCAGCGCCGGGAACTTCGTCAGATCGAAGCGCGACAGGATGTTCAGCATCACCAGCATGGTGATGCCCGGACCGTTCGGCGGGCACTGCCAGACGTCATGGCCCTTGTAGACGGTGCCGATCGGCGACGTGGTCTCGGTGGTGTGGGCGGCGAAGTCGTCGAGCGTGTGCAGGCCGCCGATGCCGCGCAAGGTCTCGACCATGTCCTCGGCGATGGCGCCCTTGTAAAACGCGTCGCGGCCGTCTTTCGCGATCGCGCGCAGCGTCTTGCCGAGTTCGGGCTGACGGATCACGTCGCCGGCCACCGCGGGCTTGCCGTGCGGCAGCAGATAGCGCTCGGTGTTGACGCCCTTCTTCAGTTTCTCGAACTGGTTCTTCCAGTCGAAGGCGACGCGGGGCGCGACGACGTAGCCTTCTTCGGCGGCCTTGATCGCGGGCTGCAGCACGGTGTCGAGCCCGAGCTTGCCGTGATCGCGCAGGATGGTCGCCCAGGCATCGACCGCTCCCGGAATGGAGACGGCGTGCGCCGAGGTCAGCGGGATCGCATTGATCTTGCGCTCGAGGTACCACTCCGCCGTCGCCGCCTGCGGCGCGCGGCCCGAGCCGTTATAGGCCGTGATCTTGCCCTCGCCCTTGGGCTGAAGCAGCGCGAAGCAGTCGCCGCCGATCCCGGTCGATTGCGGCTCGATCACCCCGAGCAGCGCGCAGGCCGCCACCGCGGCGTCGGCGGCGGTGCCGCCGGCACGCAGCACATCGATTGCCGCCAGCGCGGCCAGCGGGTGCGACGTCGCCACCATTCCGTTCTGGGCGTGGACCGTGGACCGGCCGGCGAGATGGAAGTTCCTCATGCCAATTTGCTCACTTTTCGCTGTCTTATCGTTGTCTCGGGCGCGGGCTTACTTGGCATATTCAGGGCGCGATGGGAATGCTCAGGGATGCATGACACCGGCACATCCTCATCCCGACAGGATGAGGTCGGGTCAGTCTTTCCCCTGCTCCACCCTCCTGATAAACCTCCGCCATGGCTTACAAGGTCGCCGCTTTCTACCAGTTTGCCGCCCTGCCGGACTTCCGCGAGCTCAGGGAGCCGCTGCGGGCGATCTGCGCCGCTCTGGAACTGAAGGGCAGCGTGCTGCTGGCGCATGAGGGCATCAACGGCACGATCGCCGGAAGCGGGGACGCCATCGACGAGCTGGTCGGGGAGTTGCGCGATGGCGCCCTGTTCGGCGGCCGACTCGACAATCTCGAGCTGAAATTTTCGGCCGCCGCGGCGATGCCGTTCCAGCGCCTGAAGATCCGCCTGAAAAAGGAGATCGTCACCCTCGGCGATCCCGCGGCCGACCCGACGCGGCAGGTCGGCATCTATGTCGATCCCGCCGACTGGAACGCGCTGATCGCAGCGCCCGACACGCTCGTGATCGACACCCGCAACGCCTTCGAGGTGGCGATGGGCACCTTCGCCGGCGCCGTCGATCCCGGCATCAGGAGTTTCGGGCAATTCAAGGATTTCGCCGCGCAACAGCTTGATCCGGCCAGGCATCGGAGGATCGCGATGTTCTGCACCGGCGGCATCCGCTGCGAAAAGGCCAGCGCCCATCTGCTGGCGCGCGGCTTCGCCGAGGTCTATCACCTCAAGGGCGGCATCCTGAAATACCTGGAAGGCGTGCCGGAAACCGAAAGCCGCTGGCGCGGCGAGTGTTTCGTGTTCGACGACCGCGTCGCGCTCGGCCACGGCTTGCGGGAACGCGCAATGGAACATGGCTCCGATGAATGACACCGGGACGCTCAGCGATCGCATCGACGCGCTGGAAATCCGCCTGGCGTTCCAGGACGAGACTATCGAGGCGTTGAACAACACCATCACCGCGCAATGGCAGCAGATCGACGCCCTGACGCGGCAGCTCGCCGCCCTGAACGAGCGGCTGCGGGAAGCGGAAGCCAACGCGCCCGGCGCCACCAACGAACCGCCGCCGCATTATTAGATAGCACGCCGGTCATCTCCGCACCGGACGGTGCGGAATGTTCCGGTCCCCGCAGGCAAACGTCCTGGCGATACCGCTTGATCGGTTGCTGCCGGCGTCCTTAGCTGCGGCGGCGCGGTTGATTCACATCAATGGCAGTCTTCTGCCTGCGCCATAGCGTTCAGAAAAACAAAACGGGGACGGAAATGGACAATCCAATGAACGGCGCGCAATCGCTGGTGAAAACCCTGGTCGGTTGCGGTGTCGATATCTGTTTCGCCAATCCCGGCACTTCGGAAATGCACTTCGTTGCCGCGCTCGATTCCGTCACGGAATTGCGTCCGGTGCTTTGCCTGTTCGAGGGCGTCGCGACCGGCGCTGCCGATGGCTACGGCCGCATCGCCGGCAAACCGGCCGCGACCCTGATGCATCTCGGGCCCGGACTGGCCAATGGCCTTGCCAATCTGCACAATGCCCGCCGCGCCGCGACGCCGGTCGTCAATATCGTCGGCGATCATGCGACCTATCATCTGCAATACGATGCGCCGCTGACGTCCGACATCGTCGGCTTTGCCCGCCCGGTCTCGAGCTGGATCCACGAATCCAGGAGCGCCAAGACCGTCGCCGCCGATACGGCGCGGGCGGTACAGGCCGCGCGTGCCGCGCCGGGTGGCGTCGCCACGCTGATCCTGCCCGCCGACACCGCCTGGAATCCGGCCGATCGCGCCGCGCCACCCTTGCCGGATATCGGGCCTGCCAAGGTCAGCGCCGATACCGTCGAGGCGATCGCAAAGCTGCTGTCGAACGGCAAGAAGACCGCCATGCTGTTGCGCGGCAAGGCCCTGATCGGCGACGGGCTCGAGGCGGCCGGGCGAGTTCACGCCAAGACCGGCGTGCGGCTGATATGCGACAACTTCGCGCCGCATTCCGAGCCGGGCGCCGGCCGGGTGACGGTGGAGCGGATTCCTTATTTCGGCGAGCAGATCACGGCGTTTCTCGCCGGCACCGAGCAGATCATCCTGGTCGGCAGCAAGCCGCCGGTATCGTTCTTCGCCTATCCCGGCAAGCCGAGCTGGTGCGTGCCCGAGGGCTGCGAGCTCTTCCATCTCGCCCACCCGCATGAGGACGGCGCCGGAGCCCTGCAAGATCTCGCCGATGCGCTCGGCGCGCCCGCCAGGCCTGCGCTCTACACCGAACTGCAGCTGCCCGACCTGCCGAAAGGCCGGCTCAACTCCTACACCGTGGCGCAGGTCATCGCCCACCTGACGCCGGACCACGCGATCATCGCCGACGAGTCCAACACCGCGAGCCTGCCGCTGTTGATGACGCTGGCGCGCGCCCGGCCCCACACCCATTTGCCGCTGACCGGCGGCTCGATCGGCCTCGGCCTGCCGCTCGCGGTCGGCGCGGCGCTGGCCGCGCCCGGCCGCAAGGTGGTCTGCCCGCACGGCGACGGCGGCGCCGCCTACACCATGCAGGCGCTATGGACCATGGCGCGCGAAAATCTCGACATCACGGTCGTGATCTACGCCAACCGCTCCTATGCGATCCTCAATTACGAACTGCAGCGCGTCGGCGCCGGCACGCCCGGTGCCAATGCGCTGGCGATGATGGACCTGCACAATCCGGAAATGAACTGGACCAAGATCGCCGACGGCCTCGGTATCGAAGCCAGCCGCGCCACCACGGCGGAGGAATTCGCCGCGCAGTATGAGTCGGCGATGAAGCACAGAGGGCCGCGCCTGATCGAAGCGATGACCTGAGGAAGCCGCCATGCCCGTGATCGATGCTCTCACCGGAATCGTCGGCGAAGGCGGCGTGCTGGACGCGGCCGAAGTCGCCAAGCGATCCGCCGGCGCGTTACGCTGGGACAATCTGCAGGCACAGGCGCTGGTGCGCCCGCGAACCACCGAGGAGGTCTCGCGCGTGCTGCGCTGGTGCCACGACCGTGGCGTGGCCGTGGTAACCCAGGGCGGCCTCACCGGCCTCGTTCACGGCGCCGATGCCGCGCCCGCCGAAGTGATCCTGTCGATGGAGCGGATGCGCGCGATCGAGGACATCGACCCGGTGCAGCGCACCGCCGTGGTTCAGGCCGGCGTGGTGCTGCAGACGCTGCAGGAAGCCGTCGAGGAACACGGCATGAGCTTTCCGCTCGACCTCGGCGCCCGCGGCAGCGCGACCATCGGCGGCAACGCCGCGACCAATGCCGGCGGCAACCGCGTGATCCGCTACGGCATGACCCGCGACATGATCCTCGGCCTCGAAGCGGTGCTGGCGGACGGCACCGTGGTCTCCTCGATGAACCACCTGATCAAGAACAATACCGGTTACGACCTCAAGCAGGTCTTCATCGGCTCCGAGGGCACGCTCGGGGTGATCACGCGGCTGGTGCTGCGGCTGCGGGAAAAGCCAGCCGCGCAGGACGTCGCAATCGTCGCGGTCGCGGATTTCGATTGCCTGCCGAAACTGCTCAAGCACATGGACCAGAACCTGAGCGGCTCGCTGTCGGCCTTCGAGGTGATGTGGCAATCGTTCTACCGCCTGGTGACGACGGCGCCCGCCAAGGGCAAGCCGCCGGTCAGCCAGGACCACCCCTATTACGTCCTGATCGAAAGCCTCGGCGCCAACGCCAGACTCGACTCCGAACGCTTCGTGGCGGCGCTGGAATCGGCGCTGGAAGGCAATTTGATTTCAGATGCCGCCGTCGCCCAGTCCGAAAACGACCGTCGCGCCTTCTGGGCGCTGCGCGACGACGTCGCGCAGGTCGTGGTCGGCGGCATGCCCGTGGTGTTCGACATTTCGCTGCCGATCAGTGCGATGGAGCAATATGTCGCCGCCTTGAGCGGGGATCTGCAGCCCGCGATCGGCGATCACAAGCTCTGGATCTTCGGTCATCTCGGCGACGGCAATCTGCATGTCATCGTGCAGGTGCCGCTGAAGGACTATCTGGCGTTGCGGCCGAAGATCGAGGCCCTGGTCTACGGCCCGCTCGGCAAGCTCGGCGGCTCCGTCTCGGCCGAGCATGGCATCGGACTGGAGAAGAAACCTTATCTGTCGGTCTGCCGAAACGACAGCGAGCTCGCGGTGATGCGGCGGCTCAAGACGGCGCTCGATCCGGCCGGGATTCTCAATCCCGGCAAGGTCCTCTGAGAATTCTCTGCCGCTCGACCTTGCCTCCGCGCTAGCGCGCATCCGCGAGCTTCAGGAAGTCCGGGGGCCGGCGCTCGGCGAATGCAATGAAGGCCTCGCGCGCCTCCGCGGTTTTCAGACGCTCGGCGAACCGTTCGCTTTCCGCGACGATCTGCGCCATCAGCACCTCCGGATTCCGCATCAGCCGCTTGGTCATGCCGAGAGCCCCCGCCGGCTGCCTGGCCAGGCGTGCGGCGAGAGCCTTCGCCTCGGCGTCAAGCTTGTCCAACGGCACGACCCGGTTGGCGAGACCCCAGGTGACTGCGGACCCGGCATCCACCGGTTCACCGAGAGCAAACATCTCGTAGGCACGCGCATAGCCGATGCGCAGCGGCATCAGCAGGCTGGATGCGGCTTCCGGCACCAGGGCCAGGTTGACGAACGGCGTTGAAAGCAGCGCATTCTCGGCGAGCACCACCAGGTCGCAATGAAGCAACATCGTGGTGCCTATGCCGACGGCGCGCCCTTGAACCGCTGCGACCAACGGGCGGCTCGATCGGGCGATGGCCTGCAGGAAGCGGCCGACGTGCCGCTCGCCCTGGACTCCGCCGGTGGCAATGGCAGCGAACTCGCCGACATCGTTGCCGGCGGTAAACATGTCCCCCTCGCCCCGGATCAGCAGGACGCGGACGGCGGGGTCGGTCTCCGCACCTTCGATCGCATCGGCCAACGCACCGTACATCGCGTTGGTCAAGGCATTCTTCTTGTCCGGCCGCGCCATCGTCAGACTCAAGATCCCGCCGTCGTTTTCCAGCTTGATATGCTCAGTCATTCATCTTCTCCTTTTGGAAATTTGGTTTGCACACTGGCGAGCCAGCGCGCGACGACGTCGATTTCCGCGTCGGTAAACCCTTCGGTGAGACGTGCGTTGATGTCGGAAAGCCCTGCTTTCGAGCGCGCGAGCGCCGCGCGGCCGGCAGAGGTCAGCCAAAGGCGCCACGCGCGCCCGTCATCCGGATCGGCGCGCCGCTGGATCAGGTTCGCCGTCGTCATCCGGTCCACCAGCCCACTGATGCCCGGCGGTCCCAGGTCGAGCGCCGCCCCCGCCTCGCCCATCAGCATGCCGTCGCGCCGGCCCAGGATGAAGAGCAACCCGGACTGCGCAGCCGTAACCCCGCTTTTCTCGGTCCGCGTCGCCACCCACCGCTGCAGCCGGCGCTGCGCGACGTTGAGCAGAAAGACCAGGCGGCGGTCCTGACGGAAGCTCACAAGGACAGGCTCTCAAAATTTAGTTCGCATACGAACTATATAAGTGCCGGGACGTTGTCACGATGAATCTTCGTCGGGGGACCTGCCGGGATCCGGCTGCGGGCTGTGCTTGGGATCCGGCCGGTTCGCTGCTTGAAGCCCGGCGGTCGAGATCGAGTTCCGCTCCAGGACGCGACGGCACACTGCCGCGTTACCGCGCGTCCTGCAGGATCATGTCGGACGCCTTCTCGGCGATCATGATGACGGGGGCGTTGGTATTGCCCGACACCAAGTCCGGCATAACCGAGGCATCGACGACGCGCAGGCCCTCGATGCCGCGGACTCGAAGCCGCTGGTCGACCACCGCCAGCGGATCGTTGCCCATCCGGCAGGTCGAGACCGGGTGATAGACCGTGTTGCCGCGCAGCCGGCAGAACGCCAGCAGGTCCTCGTCGCTCACCACCTTCGCGCCCGGTTCCTTCTCCTCGATCACGAAGGGCTTGAGCGCCGGCGCGGCCAGGATCCTGCGCAGGATCTTGAGGCCTTCGACATTGGCGGCGCGATCGGTCTCGGTCGCGAGGTAGTTGATGCGGATTTCCGGCGGCGCCATCGGGTCGGCGCTCCGGATGCGAAGCGAACCGCGGCTCTCGGGGCGCACCTGGCAGACCGACGCGCTGAAGGCGGAAAAGGGATGCAGCTTTTCACCCATTTTGTCGGTCGAGAACGGCAGAAAGTGAATCTGGACGTCGGGCGACGCCAGCCGCGGGTTGGTCTTGAAGAACGCGCCGGAGGTACCCGCGGCAATCGTCAGCGGTCCCCTGCGGAACGCCGCATAGCGCACGCCGGCCATGATCCGCCGCACAGGATGATTGAGAATATCGTTGAGGGTGATCGGCTGCGCGCAAAGCATCACGATGCGGACCTGCATGTGGTCCTGCAGGTCGTTGCCGACGCCGGGCGCGTCGAGCACGACGCCGATGCCGTGGCTCTTCAACAGTTCCGCCGGTCCGACGCCGGAAAGCTGCAGCAGCTGCGGCGAGTTATAGGCGCCGCTCGAGACCAGGATTTCCTTGCGCGCCCGCGCGGTGCGCAACGCGCCGTTCTGCCGGTATTCGACAGCGGCGGCGCGACGGCCCTCGAACAACAGGCGCTGCGCCAGCGCTGATGTCTCGACGTGCAGGTTGCTGCGTCCCCTGGCGGGATGAAGATACGCCACCGCGGTGCTCGCCCGCCGGCCGTTTCGCGTCGTGGTCTGAAACCAGCCGGCGCCTTCCTGGGTCGCGCCGTTGAAGTCGGAATTGGCGGGGATGCCGGCCTCGGTCGCCGCCTTGATGAAGGCCCCCGACAGCGGGTCGGCATGCAGCATGTCGGAAACCGGCAGCGGGCCGCCGGCGCCGTGGAAATCATCGGCGCCGCGCTGCTGGTCTTCGGCCTTCTTGAAATACGGCAATACGTCGTCATAGCCCCAGCCGGTGTTGCCGTGCTGCCGCCAGCGATCGTAATCCTCGTGCTGGCCGCGAACGTACAACAGGCCGTTGATCGAACTCGATCCGCCCAGCACCTTGCCGCGCGGCTGAAACACCTGGCGCCCGTTCAGCCCCGGTTCGGGCTCGGTCTGGTACATCCAGTTGACGGTCTTTTCCTTGAACAGCTTGCCGTAGCCGAGCGGCACGTGGATCCACAGATTGGTATCCTTCGGCCCGGCTTCGAGCAGCAGCACCGAATGCTTGCCGTCGGCGCTGAGGCGGTTGGCGAGCACGCATCCGGCCGAGCCGGCGCCGACGATGACGTAGTCGAATTCGGAAGTGTCGTTGGGCGACGTTGCGCCATTATTGGTCATGTGTTTCCCCCACGCGCGGCACGGCCGGCGTCGCACCTAACCAGATAATTCAAGGAGGCTGCAAGCGGGCGGTCATTCAAATGCAGCGCTACATGCAGCCAATCGTACCGAATTCCCTCTCCCGCGAAGGATTCGTCGCAAGACCGACTTTGGCTTTGCGCGCAAATCGCAGGGCATCGCATGATTTCGCTCCGTTGCCCTGGCGCGGTATCGGTTGACTCACATCAATGTTGGGCGACGGCGCAGGCATATGAATAAACGCGGGGCACAAGAGTTTGAGGGTTCAACGATGCGCATGACACTTGCTTTCGCGCTGGCCGCGGTCGCCCTGTTGCCGTCTGTTCAATCGGCATCGGCGGCGCCCTGCCCATTTCCGATGGTGCGGGAATGCCAGCCGCCGCCGAAGGATCGTCCGTCAGCGGTCCCGATGCCCTGCCGCTGTGTGAACCCGCCCGGCAGTCCGACGTGGGGCGGCAAGGCGGAGATTCACAAGAAGAATGTGCCGACGGTGAAGCCCAACAAGACACCCGGGGCAAACAACTGAGTGCGCATCGGCGCGCGAAGCTAGTTCAATTTCTTACTGCCCGTGACCGGCCGCGGCGGCTCCGGCTGCGGGTTCAACCAGGTTCCGCCCTTATCGACCTTGGCGGGGCCCATGGGCGGTTCGGGCTGCGGATTGAGCCAGGTCTTTCCTGATCCTCGCACCTTCGGCTTCTTCACATTCTTCTTGGTCGTCACCTCCGCTTCAGCGAGCCTGACGGACGGTTGCACGCTGAACCAGGTCGAGTTGCCGGCCGATCCCGTCGAGGTGCTCGCGCTGGCGACACCTATCGTGGCAGCGAGAACAAGACCTGCCATCGCAAGAGCTGATCGCTTCGCGATGATCGCCGACGTGAATTTTTCTCGCATCATGGATCCTCCTGACAGAACTGAAATCACCGATCGAATTGTTGGCGGAAGCGTGGCGCGATTGGAGCCGGCCGAACTATCGGCTTCGGTACAAAGCGCTTCGGCGGGACGAACCGCTTCGGCGGCGGCCGCACCACGATCCGCGGCGGTGGCGGGACAAACTCCCGGCCGCCTCGTTTGCCGCGCGGCAGGATGACCGGCGCGGGAACATGAATGCCGCCGGGCACGAATGCCGGACCTCCGGGCACGCATTTCCGCTTGTCGGCATCAGGCTTCTGTCCGGACGGGCAGCACTGCCCGCCTGCCGTCGCCTGGGCCGCGAGGCAGCATGAGCCGTTCGGCAGTTTGACATAGCCGGTGAAGCAGGCGCCCGGTTGCGTGACCGGCGCGGCATTGGTGACGCATTTCCCGTCGACAAGGAATTGCCCTTGCGGACAGCTGCACGCGGCGGCGGTGCCGGCTACCGCGCTCGGCGGCAGACAGCACTCGCCGGTAAGCGCATTGGTGGTCGTGCCAGGCGGGCAACCCGCCAGCTGACCGCAGCTGCCGTCTGACTGCGGCTTGGTGCCGGACGGGCAGCATTGACCGCTCGACGACAGTTGCTCGGGCGGACATATCTTCTTCAGCGGGCCGCAGCTGCCATCCGGCTGCGGTGTCGTGCCGGCCGGGCAGCAGGTGCCGTTCGACGACAGCTGCTCGGGCGGACATGGCTTCTTCATCGGGAAGCAACTGCCGTCGGGCTGCGGCTTGGACCCCGGCTCACAGCAAATGCCTTTCGACGACAACTGGCCGGGCGGACAGCCTGGCAGCTTTGGCTTGTCGCACTTGCCGTCGGGGCCGGGCAGCGTGCCGTCAGGGCAGCACTGATTGGCGTAGAAAGCCGCGGATCCGCTCGGACAGAGCTGCAGGCAACTTCCGTCGAGCCCAGGCTGGATCATATTGGGACCGGGCTGCGAACAAGCCTTCCCCGCAGCCGTCGGCTTGCAGCCGTGCGCGCTGGATGGATCCGGCTCGTATCCAACCGGACAGACCGGCATCTTGAACGCCGGGCAATGATAGCCATTGGCATCGTGGACCGCCTTGGTGCCATCCAGACAGGTCAACTTGGTCAGGTCGTTGGGATCGAATGTGCTGGGGTCAAAGCCTGACCAGCACGCCTCGACATGGCCGGGGTCGGTCGATCCGTCCGGGCATGGCGACTGGCACTGCCCGTTCGGGCCAGGAAAGAATCCTATCGGGCAGCACTGGAATCCGGGCTGTTGTGTCGTGCCGGGCGGACAGGCGCACTGATTGCCGGAGCCGGGCGGGCAATCGAGCTTCGGCGGCTTCTTGCCGTGCATCCGATACCAGAAGAATCCCGGCAGCAGCTCGACCCGCGGCCGGTACCAGCCCGGCAGCATGAAGCCGGCCTGACCGCAGACGCGCAAGATCGCGATGTCGCCGATGAGACCGCGCGCGCCGGGGTCCTGGAATTGGTCGTCGTAATCGGCAAAGTAGCTTTGCAGCGGCGGCGTGTTGGCCGGCACGACCGCGGTAATCTCATTGCCTTGCAGGCCGTTCACGTCAGCCGGGCCGCCTTGGGCGAGCAGCGCGGCGAGCGCGGGATCGACGGCATTGCGCAGTTGTTCGCCGGTCGACCAAAGAAATTGGCCGCAGGCGGCGCGGTCGATACGGCCCAGTTCGTCGTAACCGAAACCGACGGCAACGCCGCCATTGCCGTTGCGCATCTGCCGCGCGAAACCGATTGCATATTCGTCGGACTGCTCCTGCCATTGCGGCCCGACTGTGCCGGGAGGTGCCGGCAGATAGCGCAGCACGCGACCGGTCGCTTCCATGGTTAGCGCCGTGAAGTCGGCGGCGCCGCTGGGAGCCGCGCGCTCGGCGAGCAGCATGCGGCCCTGATCGTCGAAGGTGATCCTGGAAATTTCGCTCGGCCCCGGTCCGGGCGCGACGCTGAGTTCGAGGCGCGGATCGCCGCCGAAATCCGGCGCGATCGCCACCGACCAGATCTGCAGGTCCCTGGCGACGGCATAATAGAGACGCCCGTTGCGAACGCCGAGACCGAAGATCAACCGCGGCGAAGCGGTATAGCCCCAGGTGCCGGGATCGCCGGTGCGGAATTTCGGGCTCGAGATGTCGAGACGGCTGGCGGGATCATAGGCCACAGGCGGCAGACCGGCCGCACCGCGCCCCTGGACACCGTGATCGTAGCGGCCGCGTTCCTTTCCGGTGGGATCAAAAGCGTGGATCATTCCGGTCGCGCGGTCGGCGACGAACAACGTGTTCGAGACGGAATCGAAAGCGAGGCCGCCGAGCGCCGGCCCGGGATTGGCAGCGCCATCGAGCGTCACATTGGCGAACAGACGAACCTCGCCGGTCGTGCCATCGATCCGCCAGATCGAACCGGGGCCGCCGCCGAGCTGCGACGGTCCGAAAAGGCCCGGCATGAAGGCGGCGTTGGGCCCGCCCTGCTTGACGCGAACCGGTTGACCGGCACCTGCGGGGACAACGATCGGCAGCCCATAGGCCGAGGTCGCCGCGACGAAGATATTGGGCTGCGTTGCGTTGTCGAGCGCAACGCCGAACACCTGGCCGATCTGACCTGCGGTCACGGTGAAAGGCTTCGGCGCCGTAAGCAATTGCGCCTGCGGCGGCGCGCCCGGCGCCTGCAGATCGAAAACGCGCGCGGCCGGCCCTTGCAGATCGATGAAAGTCTTGTCGGCGGGATCGACGCCCGGCGCGATGCTGGCCGGCGGCAGCGCGCCGGAGAAGCCGGTCACCACCGCATTGCCGTTGGCGACGATGCCGGTTGGCGGCGATACCTGCGCAAAGGCTACACCGACGGAAGACAGCACCGCCAGGACAACTGCGACAGCCGCGGTCGCCAGGTGACTTATGTTGGAGTAATTGCCTTGCCGCCCTACCGAGGAAATCGCATTTGCGCGCATGGATGAATCCTTCAAGGCAACTGAAAATTTAGTTTGATACTGATGCCGGAAAATTAGTTTGATCGGGATCAACCGGCGCGACGTTTCAAATTGCGTCAAAAGCGCGGCATGTTGTGCGGCGTCACCCGGCCACTCCTCCCCGACAACCATCGCATCATCACGAGATTGGTGTTGCCGAGGATGCCAAACAGCGGCGATTATCCTGGCAAGAAAGAAGAATTGGATGCCGATGCGAAATTCACTCTTCGTCCTGCTGTCACTCGTCATGGCCGCCGGCGCTGCATCGGCGGAGGAGGCTTCAGTGGATCTGGCCGGCATCGGCGGCCGCACATGCGCCTACTGGCTCTCGAGCCGGGACCACAGGCAGGAAGGTACGGTGTGGATTTACGGTTTCTGGAGCGGCCTCAATTACGTGGCCGTATCGAGCCAGCAAGACCAGTCGAAAGCCAATGATGCCACGATGATCGCCGCCGTCGAGGCGGCCTGCAAGGGCAAGCCATCGCGGATCCTGGCCACGGCGGCCTGGTCGGCTTATATCGACAGCAGCGGGAAATAGTCCGGAGCCGGAATACGGGCTGGACACGAAAGATTTGGTAGCGAGAGAGGGACTCGAACCCCCGACCCCAGGATTATGATTCCCGTGCTCTAACCAGCTGAGCTACCTCGCCACGGCTCACCATCACGGCACTATATACCGCGGTTGCGAACGCGCGGCATATAAGAAGTCGGTCAGGTGCCTGTCAAGCAAACCCGCATCCGCCTCCAAGTGCCTGCAAACGTGCCTATTTCGGGTGGACATCGGGATCGCCGCCGGGGCTCCCGGTCGGCGGAAACACCGGCATATTGCCGGTATCGGGCGTCGGGGCGTGGATGTTCCCTGCGAAACCGCCGTCCCCTCAGGACTTGCGGTAGCGGATCAGCGAGAAATGCCCCATTGGCGGCATCGGCCGGCGCTCGGTCAGGGTGACGCCGCCGTGCCTGGCCGCCCAGTTCACCAGGCGGCCCCATGGAAATTCAGGCCGCCAGCCGAGCCGGCGCGCCAATGGTGCGAACGCCAGTTCGAAGATGCGGCGCGGGCCGCTCTCGGCGCCGATGTGATTGACCAGGATGAGTTCGCCGCCGGGCTTCAGCACGCGGATGAAGTCATCCAGCGTGGCTTCGGGATCAGGCACCGCGGTGATGACGTACTGCGCCACCACCGCATCGAAGAACGAATCCGGAAACGCCAGGTTCTTGGCGTCCATCACCGCGAGCGTCTCGACATTCTTGAGACCGAGCGCGCGCACGCGGCTCTGCGCCTTGCGCAGCATCGGCTCGGAAATATCGACGCCGCACAGTTTCGTGGTGGGCGAATAGTCCGACAGCGACAATCCGGTGCCGACGCCGACGTCGAGAACCCGTCCGCCGATCTTGTCGGCTTCCGCAATGGTCGACTGGCGGCCCTGATCGAATACCTTGCCGAATACCAGATCGTAGACCGGCGCCCAGCGCCCATAAGCCTTTGCGACCCCCGCGCGGTCGATATCTGCAGCCATGCCCCAGCCTTGAATTTATCTGCCTGAAGATTCTTATCCGCGCACGGCCTCGACCAGCGGCCGCGGCGCGGCGGCTTCGCGCACCGCGCCCCTGGACGTTGCGCTCTTGATGAAACCGCCGCCGAGCACGCGCGCCTGCCCTGAAGAAGCATCGTAGAACACGCAGGCCTGGCCCGGCGAGACGCCCTCCTCGCCGGCAACCAGTTCGACTTCATAGCCGCCGTCGGCGGCGCGCAGCCATGCCGGCTGCGGCGCGCGGGTCGATCGCACCCGCACGAACAATTCGAGGCCGTCGCCGACCGCCGCATCGAGCGCGCCGTCGCCGATCCAGTTGATGTCGCGCAACTGGATCCGATCCATCCGCAGCGCCTCGCGCGGACCGACCACGACGCGGCGGCTGCCGGCGTCCAGCCGCACCACATAGAGCGGCGCGCTGGAGGCGATGCCGAGGCCGCGGCGCTGGCCGACGGTGAAGTGAACGATGCCCTGATGCCGGCCGATGACGCGGCCGCCGAGGTCGACGATGTCGCCGGGCTCGACCGCGTTCGGCCGCAGCCGGCCGATGATGTCGGTGTAGCGCCCGGTCGGCACGAAGCAGATGTCCTGGCTGTCATGCTTGTCCGCGACCTCGAGACCGAAGCGCCGCGCCAGTTCGCGCGCCTGCGGCTTGGTCATGTCGCCGAGCGGAAAGCGCAGAAAATCGAGTTGCTCGCGCGTGGTCGCAAACAGGAAATAGCTCTGGTCGCGATCGGCGTCGGCGGCGCAGACCAGCGCGCGCGATCCGTCGGGCAAGCGGCGCGAAGCGACATAATGTCCGGTCGCGAGCGCAGCGGCGCCGAGTTCGCGCGCGGTCGCCAGCAGATCGCGAAACTTGATCGAACGGTTGCACTCGATGCAGGGCACCGGCGTCTCGCCCGAAGCATAGCTGTCGGCGAAGTTGTCGATGACGGATTCGCGAAAGCGGTTCTCGTAGTCCAGCACGTAATGCGGGATGCCGATCCGCTCGGCGACGTTGCGGGCGTCGTGAATGTCCTGCCCGGCGCAGCAGGCGCCCTTGCGATGGGTGGCAGCGCCATGATCGTAAAGCTGCAGCGTGATGCCGACGACGTCATAGCCCTCGGACTTCAACAGCGCAGCCGTCACCGACGAGTCGACGCCGCCCGACATGGCGACGACGATCCTGGTGTCCTGTGGACGGCCTTGGAGATCCAGACTGTTGAGCATGGGTTCCGGTCATCAATGCGACCGCGGCCCGGAGGGCTTCGCGATCAAAGTAAAAAGCCTTGTCGTTAGAAAGCCTTGAAAACGGCACCGGGAAGGCGGATCGGCCTTTTCGGCGCGGCTGAAAGGCTGCTCTTTAATATAGGCCGCATTCCCGCGAAGCAATCACGCCAGGCCGTTTTGCGCGGGGCCCAACGGCAAATCTTGCCGCCGGGCAGGAAAAGAAAGGGCGCAGCGGCCCCGCAGCTCACCCAGCATGCAGGTAAGCCTATGTAAAATATAGATATTTTTTGAAGCTCGGGATGGCCCGGTCCTTGCTGATGCCTCTTCAAGTTCCATTGCAAGAGGCCGCCCGTGTTCAGCGTGACCACAGATCCAACTGCATCCGTGTCTTTTCAGGCGCCGGCGCCGAGGTCCGCAAGATCGGACCAATCGCCTGGAAACGACAGCTTCGCGGCGCTGGTCGACAGCAATGCGCCCCCGGACGCCAACGATAACGCACACGCCGATGCACAATCGGCCTCGCAACGCCGCTCCGACGATGCCGCTGCAACGGCAGCCGACGTCAGGCGGTCGCGCGACGCCGCGGCTGCCGACCGGGCGGCCCGGAACGATGCAGACGATCGTGTCGCCAATTCCAGACGGCGCGCCGGGATCAACACCGACGCGGCCTCGCGCGCCGACGCCAGGCCCGGCACTTCGAAGGGCGAGCCCGCGACGAGATCAGACGCAGAGCAGGCCTCCGACGAGTCTGCGGCAAACGATTCTGCGGCCGATGCCGCTGCCCCGGCAGTGCAGGACGGCGCTGTCGCGACGACGCCCGACCCGGTCGCGGTGCCGATTGCTGCCGCTGCGACGGCGGTTCCTGCTGCTTCGCCCGCGTCCGGCAATGCGACGGCGCCGCTTGCGATCGCAGCCGCCGCCATTGCGGCGAGCGCATCGGACACCGGCGCCTCCGCGGTCGCTTCATCCGCGCAGGCCAAGATCGATCCAGACGCCGGCGCAGCTGCCGCCGCGGGCACGCCCAATGCAGCCGCCGCGGCAAAGGCCGATGCGCAGACCGCAGCGACCGCTGCCGCCGCTGCGCAACCGGCGGCCGAGACCGACGCAATCCCGGCGGCCGGCGTGGCATTGGCCGCGTCCGTTGCCGCGCCGGTGGCGCCGAAGGCCGCGACGCCGGCCAAGGCAGCGGCGACCCAAACCCCGACTGCGGCATCCGATGGCTCCGACGCCGTGCCTGGCACGGGCGATCCCGCCGCGACAGCCATATCGACCGCAACACCGGCCAGTCATGTCGCGCAACCAGCGCCCGCCGCCGGCAAACCGAAGGCCGGACACGAGGCGATCGACGCGGCGAAAGCGGACGGCTCCGCCGGCGCTCCGTCGGCATCGGCGGCCAACGGATCGGGCCTGGCGCCTCCGACCGCCGCCCAGGCCGGACCAACGCCGCTCGATCCATCCGGCACTGGCGTGCAGGCGGCCAACGCGATCCAGCCGCAGCTTCACGCCGGCCCGGCCGCCGCCGCAGCGCCGTTGACCGTCACGGCGGCAACCGATGCGGCGGTGCCGCTCGGCGGCCTGGCGCTCGAGATTGCCGTGTCGGCGCGAAGTGGCAAGAGCCGCTTCGAAATCCGGCTCGATCCCGCCGATCTTGGCCGCATCGACGTCCGCATCGACGTCGACCGCAACGGCCTCGTGACTTCGCATCTCATGGTCGAAAAGGCGGAAACGCTGTCGATGTTGCGCCAGGACGCCCCGCAGCTGCAGCGCGCGCTCAACGACGCCGGGCTCTTGACCGGCGACGGCGGCCTGCAGTTCAGCCTGCGCGACCAGTCATCATCCGGCCAGAACAACGGGGACGGATCGGCTCCCAACGCCCATCGCCTCGTCGTGGCCGAAGAAGACAGCATTCCCGCCGTCATCGCAGGACGTACCTATGGCCGCATGCTCGGTTCGAGCAGCGGCGTCGATATCAGGGTCTGAGGAGATCACCATGGCAGTCGACGTATCCATGCCAACGCCGGTCGTATCGGGAAAGACGACGCCGAGCACCGACAAGACCACCACCGCCTCGACGGCGACGACCGGGATTGCGGATAATTTCCAGACTTTCCTGACGTTGCTCACGACGCAGCTGCAGAACCAGAATCCGCTCGATCCGCTCGACACCAACCAGTTCACCCAGCAACTGGTGCAGTTCGCAGGCGTCGAGCAGCAGCTCAAATCGAACGAGCAGCTGAAGTCGCTGATCGCACTCGAGAAGAGCGCGCAGGCGACCCAGGCGTTGATCTATGTCGGCAACACCGTCGCCGTCGACGGCAGCAGCCAGCAGTTCAACGATACGGCAACCTGGAATTTGAAGGCTGCCAAGGCCGCAACCGCCGAGGTCACCATCACCAACTCGACTGGGCAAACGGTCTATTCCGGCAACTATGCGCTGAGTGCGGGCAATGCCAGTTTCGTCTGGGACGGCAAGGGCAATGACGGCGTGCAATGGCCGGCGGGCATCTACAAGCTGACCGCGACGGGCAAGGACAGCTCGGGCAAGGACGTGGCTATCGCCACGGAAATCCAGGGCGTCGTCGACTCCGTCGATCTCACCGCTAGCCCGGCCCTGCTCTCGATCGGGGGGCAGAACTACACCACCGACCAGATCCGGCGCGTGATCCGCCCCACCACCAGCTAGGCGCCATTCGGGACGCCGCCCGTTCCCGGCATATCCACCAGCCTGTTCCGGCCCGGCGCCCCCCAGACGCCGGGCCGTTTTGACGACATTTTCAAGGAGATTCGTATTGAAGCCTTGAGCTTAGGCAAATTTTAAGCCGGAGGGCGTAGGTTGTCATGGTGAGTTAGTGGTTGAGAGTTTGTGAGTACGCCATGACAGAACCCCATCGCCCGAGGGTAAAATACGTCATCGGGCCTGACGGCAGTCCGTTAACAATTGCGGATTTGCCCGCGCCCGGTACGAAACGGTGGGTAATCCGCCGTAAAGCCGAAGTCGTTGCCGCAGTCCGCGGCGGCCTGCTCTCCCTCGAGGAGGCTTGCAGCCGCTACACACTGACGGTCGACGAATTCCTTTCCTGGCAGTTTTCCATCGATCAACACGGCCTTGCAGGACTACGCACCACCCGTATCCAGCAATATCGCCAGTAAGCCCCCCTGCAGACCATCTTATTTGATGAAAATCGGCTTCTTCCTGAGAAGCCGATTTTTTTGATGTTCAACTTTCACTGCGGCCCTTAACGGTCGTTAACCATATCGAAACCATCCCGTAGGCAATAATTGCCCAGTCGGCTCCTGGGGGCCGAATCTCAGGGGCGGTTGGTGCAGGGTCTGGTAGTTTTCCTAAGAGGTCTCGGTGCCTCCCGCCTGATGGCGATGATCGCGGTGACAACCGCGCTGATCGCCTTTTTCGGCTTCGTCATCATGCGCGTCACCACGCCGCAGATGACCACCCTGTTCACCGACCTCAGCGCCGAGGACTCCTCGGGGATCATCAAGGACCTGGAACGCCAAGCCATTCCCTTCGAGATCCGCAACGAGGGCGCCGTGATCATGGTGCCGAAGGACAAGGTCACCCGGCTGCGCATGAAGCTCGCCGAAGGCGGCCTGCCCAGGGGGGGCGGCGTCGGCTACGAGATTTTCGACAAATCCGACGCGCTCGGCACCACCAGCTTCGTCCAGAACATCAATCACCTGCGTGCGCTCGAGGGCGAACTGGCCCGCACCATCCGCGCCATCGACCGCATCCAGGCGGCCCGCGTCCACCTGGTACTGCCCGAGCGGCCGCTGTTTTCGCGCGAAACGCCGGAGCCGTCGGCCTCGATCGTGGTACGCGTGCGCGGCTCGCTGGAGCCGCAACAGATAAGGGCCGTCCGCCACGTCGTCGCTTCCGCTGTCAATGGCTTGAAGCCGCAGCGGGTGTCGATCGTCGACGAGGCCGGGCGTTTGCTCGCCGATGGTGCCGCCAACGACGCCGACAACGCCATCGGTGACGAGCGCCGGGCTGGCTTCGAAAAGCGGATGCGCAACGAGATCGAGGCGATCGTGTCCTCGGTGGTCGGCGCCGGCCGCGCCCGGGTCCAGCTCTCGGCCGACTTCGACTACAACAAGATCACCCAGACCTCCGACAAGTTCGATCCCGAGGGCCGGGTGCTGCGCTCGAGCCAGACCCGGGAAGAGTCCTCCGCCAGCGGCGCCGACAACGGCCAGGTCACCGTCAACAACGAGCTGCCGGGCAACCAGAACAAGGACAACGCGGCGGTCGCGCGCGACCAGAGCAAGAAGAGCGAGGAAACCAACAATTACGAGATTTCCCGCACCACCAAGACCGAAGTGACCGAGGTCGGACGGGTCAACCGCATCTCGGTCGCCGTGCTGGTCGACGGCGCCTATGTCAAGAACGAAAAGGGCGAGATGGTCTACCAGGACCGCAGCAAGGAGCAGCTCGACCGCATCGCGGCGCTGGTCCGTTCGGCGATCGGCTTCGACCAGAAGCGCGGCGACCAGGTCGAGGTGGTGAACCTCAAATTCGCCGAACCGCCGGTGATCCCGCCCGTCGTCGAACCGACCGGCCTGCTCGGCATGCTGCAGTTCACCAAGGACGACGTGATGTACGTCATCGAACTTGGCGTCATGATGCTGCTCGGCCTGGTGGTGCTGTTCATGGTGATCCGGCCGCTGGTCAGGCGCATCCTGGCGGCCGAAGTGATCCCCAGCCTGACCGGTGACGGCTCGATGCCGGCGCTGACTGACGGCAGCGCGCCGGCCGAAGGCACGCCCGGCCAGAGCTTGGTCCCCGGCCCCAACGCCACCGCTACGCTGATCGACGTCGCCCAGGTTCAGGGCCAGGTCCACGCCCAATCGGTGCACCGGGTCGGCGAACTGGCCGAACGCAACCCCAACGAAACCGCTACCATCGTCCGCCAATGGCTAACGGAGCCCGCGACCTGACATGTCCGTACCGCAAACCACCAACGCCAACGATATCACCAGTGTCGTCGCCGCGCTGGCCAGCCGTCAGGCCAATCGCCCGAAGAGCAAGCCGATGAGCGGGCCGAAGCGCGCCGCTATCCTGATGCTGGCGCTGGGCGAACAGTATGGCGGCAAGGTGTGGTCGCTGCTCGATGACAATGAAGTACGCGAATTGTCGATGCACATGTCGACGCTCGGCACCGTCGAGGCCGACATCGTGGAAGATCTGCTGCTCGAATTCGTCTCGCGGATGTCGGCGTCCGGCGCGCTGATGGGAACCTTCGACGCCACCGAACGACTGCTGCAGCAATACCTGCCACCCGAACGTGTCGTCGGCATCATGGATGAAATTCGCGGACCCGCCGGCCGCAACATGTGGGAGAAACTCTCCAACGTGCAGGAAGAGGTGCTCGCCAACTATCTGAAGAACGAATATCCGCAGACCATCGCCGTGGTGCTGTCGAAGCTGAAGCCGGAACACGCCGCGCGCGTGCTCGCGATCCTACCCGAGGACATGGCACTCGACGTGATCGGCCGGATGCTGAAAATGGAAGCGGTGCAGAAGGAAGTGATCGAGCGCGTCGAACAGACGCTGCGCACCGAATTCATGTCGAACCTGTCGCAGACCCGCCGCCGCGACGCCCACGAGGTGATGGCCGAGATCTTCAACAATTTCGACCGCCAGACCGAAACCCGCTTCATCACCTCGCTGGAAGAGGACAACCGCGAGTCCGCCGAACGCATCAAGGCGCTGATGTTCACCTTCGACGACCTGGTCAAGCTCGACTCCGCCTCGGCGCAGACCCTGATGCGCCACGTCGACAAGGACAAGCTCGGCGTCGCGCTGAAGAGCGCCAACGAGGACGTCCGCGGCTTCTTCCTCGGCAACATGTCCTCCCGCGCCGGCAAGATGCTGCTCGACGACATGGCGGCGCTGGGACCGGTGCGGTTGCGCGACGTCGACGAGGCGCAGGCGCTGCTCGTCAACCTGGCCAAGGATCTTGCCGCCAAAGGCGAAATCATGCTGACCAAGAACCGCGCCGACGACGAGCTGGTGTACTGATGGCCGCGCCCGCAAAATTCCTTTTTGACATGGACTTCTCGGCGCCGGACAAGTCGCGCGAACGGCCGGCCACGTCGGCCGAGATCGTCCAGAAGATCGCCGCTGCCGAGGCCCGCGCCTACCGCGACGGCTTCGATGCCGGCCAGCGCGAGGCCAAGGCGGAGAGCGACCGCCGCACCGCGCTGGCGCTCGAGGAGATCAGCATCGGCATTCGGGGCATCGCGACGCGCTTTTCCGGCATCGAAACCCGGATGGAGACCGAGGCCGTCGACGTCGCGGTCGCGGTGGCGCGCAAGCTGTGCACCGAGCTGATCGCCGGCGAGCCGCTCGCCGAAATCGTCGGCCTGGTCAGCGACTGCTTCTCGCATCTGGTCTCGACGCCGCACCTCGTGGTCCGGATCAACGATTCCCTCTACGAGGCGGCGCGCGAACGGATCGAGCGGCTGGCCAAGCAAAGCGGCTTCGAAGGCCGTCTCGTCATTCTCGCGGAGCCGCAAATCGCGACCGGCGATTGCAGGATCGAATGGGCCGACGGCGGCGTGGTGCTGGAGCGTGCGGCGATCGAAGCCAAAGTCGACGAACTTGTCGGGCGCTACATCGCGTCCCGCGACCAGGCCGGGAATCGGCCATGAGGATTAAGCCATGAGTGACACCGACGCACAGGTCCCGCTTCCCGATCTCAACGCCGCAGACGCGCCGGGGATTGACGACGTGGCCTACAGTGAAAACGAACAGGCATCGCGCATCGCCGCCGACCTGGAGGCGGTGTTCGACGTGCCGGTGCAGGTTTCGGCCGTGCTCGGCCGCTCCAAGATGGACGTCGGCGAACTCCTGAAGCTCGGGCCGGGCACCGTCCTCGAGCTCGACCGCCGCGTCGGCGAAGCCATCGACATCTATGTCAACAACCGCCTGGTGGCGCGCGGCGAAGTGGTTCTGGTCGAAGACAAGCTCGGCGTGACCATGACGGAAATCATCAAGGCGGAGCGCACCTGACAGGGCGCGATCTCAACAATACGGCGCATAAACCGCGCGAACAGACGAACAGGAGAATATCATGCGGCTTCTCATCGTTGGCACATTGAAGGGCCAGCTCACGACAGCCACCAAGATCGCCATGGAAAACGGCGCGTCGGTGACGCACGCCGAGGGCAACGAACAGGCGATGGCCGTGCTGCGCGGCGGCAAGGGCGCCGACCTCCTGCTGGTCGACGTCGCCCTCGACATCCGCGATCTGGTGATGCGGCTGGAAGCCGAACACATCCACGTGCCGATCGTCGCCTGCGGCATCTCCAACGACGCCCGCGCCGCGGTGGCCGCGATCCACGCCGGCGCCAAGGAATACATCCCGCTGCCGCCCGATCCGGAACTGATCGCCGCGGTGCTCGCCGCGGTCGCCAATGATTCACGCGACCTGGTCTATCGCGACGAGGCGATGGCCAAGGTGATCAGGCTGGCGCAGCAGATCGCGGGCTCCGACGCCTCAGTGATGATCACCGGGGAATCCGGCACCGGCAAGGAAGTGCTGGCGCGCTACGTCCACACCCGCTCTCACCGCGCCAAGCGGCCGTTCATCTCGATCAATTGCGCGGCGATCCCCGAGCACCTGCTGGAATCCGAACTGTTCGGCCACGAGAAGGGTGCGTTCACCGGCGCCGTGGCGCGGCGGATCGGCAAGTTCGAGGAAGCCACCGGCGGCACCCTGCTGCTCGACGAAATCTCGGAAATGGACGTGCGGCTGCAATCCAAGCTGCTGCGCGCCATCCAGGAGCGCGTGATCGATCGCGTCGGCGGCACCAAGCCGGTGCCGGTAGATATCCGCATCATCGCGACCTCGAACCGCAACCTGGCCGACGCCGTGCGCGAAGGCACCTTCCGCGAAGACCTGTTGTTCCGGCTCAACGTCGTCAACCTGAAGATTCCGCCGTTGCGCGAACGCCCGGCGGACATTCTCGAACTGGCGCAGCACTTCGCCAAGAAGTATGCCGACGCCAACGGCGTGCCGCTGCGCCCGATCTCGGCGGAGGCGCGGCGGGTGCTGACGTCCAACCGCTGGCAGGGCAACGTCCGCGAGCTGGAAAACACCATGCATCGCTCGGTGCTGATGGCGCAGGGCGACGAGATCGGCGTCGAGGCGATCCTGACGCCCGACGGCGACCGTCTCGATCTCGCCAGGACCCCGCCGGCGGTGGCGCACGCCACCTTCGCCGCCGAGCAGGTAACGCGCGCGCTGGTCGGGCGAACGGTCGCCGACGTCGAACGCGATCTGATCCTGGAAACGCTGAAGCATTGCCTCGGCAACCGCACCCACGCCGCCAACATCCTCGGCATCTCGATCCGCACCCTGCGCAACAAGCTGAACGAATATGCCGACGGCGGATTGCCGATCACGCCCGCCGGATCGGGCGCCACCGACTATCATCGCGTCGCTGCGGGCGCGTAGTCAGGATTTCACCATGTGATTGCGAGCCAACGGGTCGCGCAAATGCGCGCCCGATGACTGGCTCCGCAAGCAATCCAGCCACGGGGTCCGGATTGCTTCGCTGTTTGCTGCTCGCAATGACGACGATACGCTCCGGACGCCACGAATAGCTCGGCGCATCCGGTCTGCGGAAGATGTGGATCGGGTCGCCCGGCTGCAGGCCGCGGCCGGTGAATGCCGCATAGGCGTAAAGCGCGAGATAGCCGATCGCCAGCGCGCCGATGCCGTAAAATACCCAGACCGCAAACCGTTTCATCAGGTCAAAGCGCCACGTTGCCGGTGAGGTCCATGAAACTGGCGCCGAAGACGACGCCGGCGAAACCGAACCCGATCAGCACCAGGCGCGCAAAGCGCCCAGGCGATTTGAAGGGTCTTGCGTTCCTCCGCGGCAATGCTCTTCGGTTCCGGTTGTCCGACTATACGTGCCGGACATGCAAGCCGCAAACGCGCAAAATGCCCGTGGCCTCAACTCCCGACGCCGGTATTGCCGTCAAACTCCGCGCCGGACGCGAGGGGCCGGAACGCTGACCTCCGCGAGTTTGATCGCGTCCTCGTCCTGATCGATCGCGACATACTGCCCCTGCCAATAGGCCAGCGCCGCCGTGCGCCCCGACACCTGGAGGTCCAACACCCGCCCGATCACGATGGCGTGGGAATGGCGTTCGACGATGTCCTCAACTTCGCAATCCGCCGCCGCCAGCGCGTCCGCCAGCAGCGGCACGCCGGACGCACGGCTGATCCATTCGGCGCCGGCAAACCGCTCCACACCCTTCGATCCGTCCTTGCCGGCAAACCGCTCGGCGATATCGACCTGATCTGCGGTCAGGATATTCACGCCAAAAAACCCGTAGCGCTTCAACAGCGGCCAGGACGAAGACCCCCGGTTGATGCTGACGATCAGGCTCGGCGGATCGGCCGAAAGCGACGACACCGACGTCACCGTCATGCCCGTGATATCGCTGGCCCGCCCGGCCGTGATCACGCTGACGCCGCCCGCCAGATGTCGCATGGCGCCGCGAAAGTCGCCTGCGGAGACCTCGCGATCGATGCTGATGGTGCGAAAGGCGGAATTCATGGCAGCCTCACGAGTCGGATGGCTCATCCCCGGATTGCAGCAGGTTGCGCAGGATCGAACCTTCCAGCGCCGCCAGATCGGCTGAGCCGCGCCGGCGCGGACGCGGAATGTCCACGCTGACGTCATGCGCAATACGGCCGTCTTCGATCACCACCACGCGATCCGCGAGCGCGACGGCTTCCGAAACGTCATGGGTCACCAAGATTGCAGTGAAGGCCTGATCCCGCCAGACCCGCTCCAGCAACCGCTGCATGGAAATGCGGGTCAGGGCATCGAGTGCGCCGAGCGGCTCGTCGAAGGCGAGAACCCGGGGATTGCTCACCAGGGCTCGGGCCAGCGCCACGCGCTGCTTCTGTCCGCCGGAGAGAACGGCCGGCCACTGCCCGCGCTTGTCGTCGAGACCGACTTCGGTCAGCGCCCGTTCCGCACGTGCCTGCACATCCGAAGACGCACGGTCGCGGCCAAGGCCGACTTCGACGTTCGACAGCACCCGCGCCCACGGCAGCAGCCGCGGCTCCTGAAACATCACCCGGACGTCCTCGGCTCGCACCGCTTCGCCGAAGCCGATGGCGCCGTCGTCGATGGTCTCGAGCCCCGCGATCAGGCGCAGCAGCGTGCTCTTGCCGCAGCCGCTGCGCCCCACGATCGCGACGAATTGCCCCGCCGGAATATGCAGATCGACGCCGCGCAGCACCTCGTTGCTGCCGAACGACTTGCGCAGGCCGCGAATGGTCAGCGCAAGCCCACGGGACGGCACTTCCGGGCCGCGGCGCAGCAGCCGTGCCTGCTCGATGAAATCCGCGCGGTCCAGAGGCTCGGCATCCGGCTGAAGGAAACGAAGGGCTTCTTGCATGTTGATTCCTAGTGTTTCTGGAAGGCGGGATGCCAGGACAGCGTCAGCCGCTCGAGCACGCGCGAGGCGCTGTCGGCGAGCTTTCCGAGCAAGGCGTAGATCAGGATGCTGAGCACCACGACGTCGATCAGCATGAACTCGCGCGCCTGCATCGCCATGTAACCGAGGCCCGACGAGGCCGCGATGGTTTCCGCCACGATCAGCGTCAGCCACATGATGCCGAGCGCGAACCGCACGCCGACGAAGATCGACGGCAGCGCGCCCGGGAAAATGATCCGCCGGAACAGTTCGCCGTCGGTCATGCCGTAGATCCGCCCCATCTCGATCAGCTGCGGATCGACGGTGCGGATGCCGTGCAGCGTGTTGAGATAGATCGGGAAGAACACCCCGAGCGCGACCAGAAACAGCTTGGCCGATTCATCGATGCCGAACCACAGGATCACCAGCGGGATCAGCGCGAGGTGCGGAATGTTGCGCACCATCTGCAGCGTGGTGTCGGTCAGTTTGCTGCTGAGCTGCGACAGCCCATTGGCCAGCCCAAAGGCAAAGCCGATGCCGCCGCCGATGACAAAACCGACGCTGGCGCGCCAGAAGCTGACCCAGATGTTGCGCGCGAGTTCGCCGGACAATGCCAGCTTCCAGCCCGCCAGCGCCACGTCGCTCGGCGCCGGCAGCACCCGCGCCGGCACCAGCCCGGTCACGCTGGCGGCCTGCCAGGTCAGCACGATCGCCAGCGGCACGATCCACGGGATCAGGCCGTCGGCACGCGGCAGTCGCAGGCTGCGCGACCGCGCAAGGCTTTCGATCAGGCTCATGACTGCGACGCCTTCACCAGCGGCCGGTGTTCGTTGGCGATGGTTTCGCCGAACGGTCCGGTGTTGACGCGGATCGGCGTCACATCGTTCGGTTGCGCAAGCTTCAGCAGCGGGAACACCAGTTCGGCGAAGCGATAGGCCTCCTCGAGATGAGGATAGCCCGACATGATGAAGGTATCGATGCCGACATCCTGATATTCCCGGATGCGCGCCGCGACGGTCTCGGGATCGCCGACCAGCGCGGTTCCCGCGCCGCCGCGCACCAGGCCGACCCCGGCCCAGAGGTTCGGGCTGATTTCGAGCTTGTCGCGGCGTCCGCCGTGCAATTGCGCCATGCGCTGCTGGCCGACCGAGTCCATGCGCGCGAAAATCTTCTGCGCCGAAGCCACGGTCTCGTCGGTGACGTGCTGGATCAATTCATCCGCCGCCTTCCAGGCTTCCGCATTGGTCTCGCGAACGATCACATGCAGGCGGATGCCGAAGGAGAGCTTGCGTCCGCGGCTGGCGGCAACCGCCTTGACGCCGGCGACCTTTTCGGCGACCTGCGCCGGCGGCTCGCCCCATGTCAGGTATTTGTCCACGGTATCGACGGCGACATCGATGCCGGCGTCCGACGATCCGCCGAAATAGAGCGGCGGGCGCGGCGACTGCACCGGCGGGAACAGCAGGCGCCCGTCCTCGATGCGGATGTGCCTGCCCTTGAAATTGACGGCCTTGCCCGCGAGCAGGTCGCTATAGACGTTGAGAAACTCACGGGTCACGGCGTAGCGCTCGTCGTGATCGAGGAAGACGCCGTCGCCCTTGTTCTCGACCGGATCGCCGCCGGTGACGACGTTGACGAGCAATCGACCGTTCGACACCCGGTCGAGCGTCGCGGTCATGCGCGCCGCCACGGCCGGCGATTGCAGGCCGGGCCGCACCGCAACGAGATAACGCAGCCGCTCGGTCCAGGGCGCCACGGCCGACGCCACCACCCATGAATCCTCGCAACTGCGTCCGGTCGGGATCAGCACCCCGAAATAGCCGAGTTGATCCGCAGCCTGCGCGATCTGGCGCAGATAATTGAAGCTGACCTCGCGCCCGCCGGTCGTGGTGCCGAGATAGCGACCGTCGCCATGGGTCGGCAGAAACCAGAGAACGTTGGCGTTGGATGATGGACGGCTACTCAATGGAACGGCCTCCTTGCCGCGTCGGAAATTCCGAAGTGTGTGGGGAACGGGACGGAAGCGAAGATCGCGTCCGTAACCCGGTTTTGATCGGCGACCGCGCCGCCGTTGCGGGCGATTTGCTCCCGGCCGTAGGTCGCGCCGACACCGGCGAGCGCGATGTTCATGGACACCACCGCCATCGCGATCGCCCGCTTGAACCAACGCATGTTTCAATCCTCCGATGGCAATGCCGGGACCAGATCAGGTCTGCGCCGGCTTCCAGACCGCATCGCGAACCACGACCGGCTTCGGAATCAGTCCGAGCTTGAAGAAGCGATCGGCGACGCCCTGCTGGGTCGCGATGATGTCATCGGTGACCGGCCCGACCGCAAAGGACGAGCGGTTGGCGGCGACGGTCTGGATATCCAGGGGAATGCCGGTGACCGCGCTCAGCGCTTTCGCCACCTCGTCGCGGTGCTGCTCGGCCCACTTGGCGGTCGCGGACGTCACGTCGATGATCTGCTGCAGCACCTGCCCGTGGTTCTTCGCGAAGTCGCGGTTGGCGATGTAGAACGAGTTGGTCTTGGTGATCTCGTAGGCGTTGACCAGGATCCGCCCGTTCTGCCTGGTTTCGCCGATCGCGAAATACGGATCCCAGATCGACCAGGCGTCGATACTGCCATTGGCGAAAGCCGGGCCGGCGTCCGGCGGCGTCAGATAGACCGGAGTAATGTCGGCATAGCTGAGACCGGCCTTCTCCAGCGTCTGCACCACGACATTGTGGGCGCTGGATCCCTTGGTGAAGCCGACCCTTTTGCCCTTCAGATCCGCAATGCCGCGAATGCCGGAAGCGGCCGGAACCAGAATGCCCTGTCCGTTGGTGATCGGCTGACCCGCGGCATAGACGATGGCTGCGCCCGCCGCCTGCGCAAAGATCGGCGGAGAATCGCCGACCGCGCCATAGTCGACGCTGCCGACATTCATGGCCTCCAGCATCGGCGGACCGGATGAGAACTCGACCCACTTCACCTCGATGCCACGCGGCGCAAAATGCTTCTCGAGCGCCGCCTGTTGCCGCGCGATCACCAGCACTCCGTTCTTCTGGTAGCCGATGCGGATTTCCTTGATTGCAGTCTGCGCCTGCACCTCACGCGACAGCGCAGCGACCGCTGCGGTTCCCAAGGACAGTTTCAGAAATTCACGACGCTTCATTGCGATCTCCCGACAAGAATGCCGCGGACAGTGCGCGATCATTCGATGCGTGGGATGATGGTGCCGCTCTCGGGAGCTGTCGAGTGCTCCGCAAAAATAGCAATGACGCCACTGCTCATCGGCTGCGCGGCGATGGGTTTATTGCCGGATCATGTTCCGCCGCGACGCATTTTTCTTGACGCGCGCATCGCGAAAATTTGTTCACCATGAAGTCGGCCGTGCAACGCGATCTGCATCAGGGCGCTGCTCGAATGCCATCGATTGGGGCAAATCCGGGCGGCCGCAAAGGATCGAACCGCCGACCACGCCGGAGACGGAATAATTTTCGCCGAACCGGGCACTCGCCAGCAGGAAAGTCGGGCCGCGCCAACCCCGGGGGCTAACAATCCCTGACTTTTTGTGGCACATCCTGCTGCCGTCCGGGATAACCGGCAAAACCGCATCGTTTTAGAGATCGCCATGGCCGCACCCAAACCGCCCGCCTTCGAAACCCTGAGCCTGCATGCCGGCCAGCACCCGGATCCCGTCACCGGCGCACGCGCGGTCCCGATCTATCAGACCACGTCCTATGTATTCCAGGATTCCGAGCACGCCGCGGCGCTGTTCAACCTCGAACGCGCCGGCCACATCTATACGAGGATTTCGAACCCGACCACGGCGGTGCTGGAAGAGCGGCTGGCCGCGCTGGAGAGCGGGGTCGGCGCGATCTGCACCGCGAGCGGCATGGCGGCGATGCATCTGGCCATCGCGACATTGCTCAATGCCGGCGACCACATCGTCGCCTCCGCCTCGCTCTACGGCGGCACCATCAACCTGCTCGCTCATACGCTGCCGCGCTTCGGCATCACCACGACCTTCGTCAAGCCGCGCGCGCTGGACGAGTTCCGTTCGGCGATCCGGCCCAATACCCGCCTCGTCATCGGCGAGACCATCGGCAATCCCGGCCTCGAAGTGCTGGACATCCCCGCCGTCGCGCAGATCGCGCATGACGCGAAAATTCCGCTCCTGATCGACAACACCTTCGCGACGCCCTATCTCAGCCGGCCGATCGAGCTCGGCGCCGACATCGCGATGAACTCGGCGACCAAATGGATCGGCGGCCACGGCATCGCCATCGGCGGCGTGATCGTCGACGGCGGCCGGTTCGACTGGCGCGCGTCCGGCAAGTTTCCGGTGCTGACCGAACCCTATGCCGGCTATCACGGCATCGTTTTCGACGAGCAGTTCGGCCAGGCCGCCTTCATCATGCGGGCGCGCACCGAAGGCCTGCGCGACTTCGGTGCCTGCCTGTCGCCGACCAACGCCTTCCAGCTGCTGCAGGGCGTCGAGACGCTCGGCGTCCGCATGGACCGCCACATGTCCAACACCCATGCCGTGCTCGCGGCGCTGGCCGCCAACAAGGCGGTGGCGTGGGTGCTGCACCCGTCGCTGGAAAATCATCCCGACCATGAATTGGCCAAGCGCCTGCTGCCGCGCGGCGCCGGGTCGATCGTCAGCTTCGGCATCAAGGGCGGCCGGGCGGCCGGCAAGAAGTTCATCGAGGCACTTCGGATGATCAGCCACCTCGCCAATGTCGGCGACGCCAAGACCCTGGTCATTCATCCCGCCAGCACCACCCATCAGCAGATGGATGCCGCGCAACTGAAGGCCGCAGGGGTCGGCGAGGAACTGGTGCGGTTGTCGGTCGGCATCGAAGCCGCCGCCGACATCATCGACGACCTCGGCCAGGCGCTCCGTATTTCGCAGAAGGCTTGAGCCATGCAACTGTCCGTGAACGGCATTGATACCTTCGTCGCCACCGGCGGCCGGGAATTCGACAAGTCGCTGCCTGCCATCGTGCTGCTGCACGGCGCCGGCTTCGATCACACCACCTGGGCCCTGCATTCGAGGTGGTTCGCTCACCACGGCTTTGGCGTGCTGGCGCCGGACCTGCCGGGCCATGGCCGCTCGGGCGGCGCGCCGCTACCGACCATCTCCGAGATGGCCGACTGGACCGCCGCACTGCTCGACGCGGCCGGCGTGCCCAAGGCGCGGCTGGTCGGACATTCCATGGGCTCGCTGATTGCGCTCGAAACCGCGGCGCGGCACCCGGCCAAAGTCTCCGGGCTGAGCCTGATCGGAACGGCGGCTACCATGACCGTCGGTCCCGACCTGCTCAAGGCCGCCGAAGCCAACGACCATGATGCGGTCGACATGGTCTCGATCTGGGGCCTCGGCCATCAGGCCGAACTCGGCGGCAGCCTCGCGCCCGGCCTGTGGATGCATTACGGCGCCCAGCGCGTGCTCGAACAGTGCCGGCCCGGCGTGCTGTTCAACGACCTTTCCGCCTGCAACGCCTATCAGGGCGCGCTCGCCGCCGCCGCCAAGGTCACGGTGCCTGCCACGCTCATTCTCGGCGAACGCGACATGATGACACCGGCAAGAGCCGGCAAGGCGCTGGCCGCAGCACTTGCAAATTCACGCACCGTGGTGCTGTCGGGCGCCGGCCACATGATGATGGTCGAGCGGCCCGACGAGCTGCTGGCGGCGCTGCAGGACTGAGCGGCGCAATTGCCGGGTTCAACAAGCAGCGCCCGCCGAACCGGCGGCTATTCCGCCGCGACGCTCAGATCGAGACGGGCCTGCGGCGCCTCGCCGGTCACTACCGAGACACGCTCGCCCCAGCGCTCTTCCGGGTAATAGTCCCACACGGCATGATGCTGGCTCGCCCAGTTGTCCCACACCAGCAGCGAATTCGGTTGCCAGTGCACACGCGTCTGCAGCGCAAGCTGGCCTTCGACGTGGCGGAACAGGAACTGGAGCAGCGCGTCGCTTTCCCTGCGTGTGAGCTGCACGATGTGGGAGGTGAACGACGCGTTCACATAGAGAAACTTCCGGCCCGTTCGCGGATGGGTCGCCACCACGGGATGCTCCGACTGCGGATAGGTCTTGCCGGGATCCGGCTTTGCGCCATAGCCCGCCGTCCAGGCAAGCGAGCCATCGTGGATCGCCGTCAGTCCGTCGAGCAGGCGCTTGATCGGGTCTGACAGAAACTCATAAGCAAGATACATGTTGGCGAAGGCGGTGTCGCCGCCAAGCGGTGGCGTCTTCGTCACGCGCAGCAGCGAGACCGCGATCGGACTTGGGTCGCAGGACACATCGGGATGCCAGCCGTCGCCCGCGGTGAAACGCGAATCCCGGCCGGTTTTCCATGACAGAAATTCCGGGTCGAACGGGCCTTCATGGCTGAAGCGCGTGGCAGCGAGTTCATGCCGGTGCAGGGACTTGCCGAAGCGCAGGCCGAACCGCTTATGGTGCTCACGCGAAATGTCCTGGTCGCGGAAGATGATTGCAAGGTTCTCGTCGAGCGCGCGGCGGATTTCCGCGAACTGGACGTCGGAGACCTCCTTCGAAAGGTCGACGCCGGATATCTCGGCGCCGACGGTCGGCGAGAGCTGTTTGACCCCGATGGTTTCGTAAGGCTGGCGCCTTTCGCCATTCCAGGCCTCGATCGCAATCTTGTCATTGAAGTCCCGGTAGAAGCTCATTTGGTGTTCCTTTCAGCTGCGCCAATTTCAGGAGCCGGGTGTCCATTTCCAGACGACGTCGGAAACGTTGACCCGCTTCGGGATCAAGCCGAGGCGTGCATAACGGTCAGCGACCGCCTGCTGGCTCTTGATCACCTCGTCGTCGACTGGAGCGACGCGGTAGTTCGAGCGATCGACAAAACGCCTGATGGCCACGATATCGACACCGGTCGCCTCCGCCTGCGCTTTCGCGACCTCCTCGTGATGGAGATCGGCCCACTGACCTTCCGATGCGAACACGCTGTTGAGCTTTGCTACCAGCGAGGGATATTTCTCCACGAAATCCGCACCTGCGATGTAGAACGCGTTGGGCTTGTGCACGTCCTTGTCAAAGGCGATCACGCGGGCGTTCTCCTTGAGCTCGGCAAGCGCCAGATAGGGATCCCAGATCGACCAAGCCTCGACCGATCCTTTCACGAATGCTGCTGTCGCATCGGCCGGCGCGAGCGGAGCCGGCGTGATGTCGCTCCAGGCAAGCCCGCCCTTTTCCAGGGCGGCGATCAGCAGATTTTGCGCGCTTGATCCCTTGCCGAAGGCAACGCGTTTGCCCTTCAGATCGGCAAGGGTCTTGATCGGCGAATCCTTGGGGACAATGATCGCCTGCGTATTGCCGTCCGATTTGACGGCCGCGACGTAGCGAATCCTGGCGTTACCCGCCTGCGCGAAGATCGGCGGCGAATCGCCGACAAAGCCGAAATCGACCGCACCCACGTTGATCGCCTCCAGCAGCGGCGGACCGAACTGGAAGTCGATCCACTTGATCTCGATGCCGAGCGGCTTGAATGCGTCCTCCACGGTATGGCGCTGCCGCACGGCCGGAAAGAAGCCGCCCTTCTGCGTGCCGATGCGGATTTCGGTCGGCTTGTCCTGCGCCTGCGCGGCGACAGGCGATGTGGCGAGAGCTGCAACAGCCAGCGCCCCACCGAGAATACCGAGAATACTGCGTCTTATGATCATGAATCCGTCCTTTCGGGTTTGGCCGCGTTGATCAGAGGGCGGCGGTGAACTGAGGCTTGCTCGCAGAGCGGCGCCGCCCGTCGAGCAGCGCTCTCGCCGCGCGTTCCGCATCGCGCGCGGAACGAAACCGGCGGCCTTCGAGACTGTCGAAAACGCGTTGCGAGGAAAAGAACCGGAACCCACGCTCGTCGAACGCGACGATTCCGGCCGTCTGGTGCAGAACTTCGATGATGTAGGCGTTGGGCATGCATGCCCGTTCGCCGGAATTGCCGGCGCTCCTGTCTGCCCGCGTGGCAAATTGGGCAGCGAGTTGGCTGGCGCGGTCGAGGATCGCCGGCGTGGCGTCGACCGAAAGCTGCTTGCGTATGGAACTGCCCACTGCGCTCACCATGTTGCGTCCAATCCGAGCAGCCCCAGGATGTTCCGGCGCAGCTCCGCGAGCCTGGGATCGCCGCGGTGCCGGGGAAAGGGACGATCGACTGCGATGTCGGCCTTGATGCGCGCGGGCCGGTCGCTGAAGACGATGACGCGGTTGGCAAGGAACAGCGCTTCCTCGACATCATGCGTCACCAGCAGCGTCGTAAATCCCTTGCGCTGCCAGAGCGCCACGATTTCGGCCTGCATGGTGATGCGCGTCAGCGAGTCGAGCTTGCCGAGCGGCTCGTCGAGAATGAGGATCCTGGGATCGTTGACCAGCGCTCGCGCCAGCGCCACGCGCTGCGCCATGCCGCCCGACAGCTGGTGCGGATAGGCGTTACGAAACCGCGAGAGCCCGACCAGGTCGATGGCGGCATCGACGCGCTGGCGCTGGGTCTTCAGGATACCCTGCGCCTCAAGGCCGAGCGCCACGTTATTCCACACGGTTCGCCAGGGAAACAGCGTCGGGTCCTGAAACACCACGACGCGCGACGGAAACGGTCCCTTCACCGGATCGCCGTCCTCGCGCAACACGCCGGATCGCGGCGCCTCAAGTCCTGCGACCAGACGCAGCAGGGTCGACTTGCCGCAGCCCGACGGTCCCAGCAGCGCCACGAACTCGCCGGGCTTGACGCTGAAATTCACGTCGTCGAGCACCGGAAGCACGCTGCCGTCGATGTCGAAGGCGTGGCTGATGTGTTCGACCTCGAGCGAGGCGCCCACGGCAGGATAAGTGATCGGTTCGGCAATCGCGAGCGCTACCATTTGACGACACCCTTCTGCCAGACCAGCAGGCGGTCGCGTGTCCGGAACAGCAGAGTGATCGCGCCCGAGCACAGCAGCGACATCACGATCAGCGCGGCGTACATGTTCGAATAGGCCGCCCAGCCCTGGGCCCACTGCAGGTACCAGCCGAGCCCCGCCTTGACGCCGATCATTTCGGCGACGACCAGCACGGCGAAGGACGAGCCGAGGCCCATGAACAGGCCGACGAAGACGTGCGGCAGCGCCGCGGGAATGGCGACCTTCAGCACGAGGAACCATGGCCTGGCGCCAAGGGTTCGCGCCACGTCGTAATAGGCGTTGCTGACGCTCGCCACGCCGGACCAGGTCAGCACCGTGACTGGAAAGCCCGTGGCCAGCGCGATCAGGAACGTGCTGGCGCTCCAGCTCGACGGAAAGGTGAAGAATGCGAACGGAAGCCAGGCCGTCGCCGGCAGCGGTCCTATGAATCGCAACACCGGATGCACCCAGTAGCCCACGCTGCGCGACCACCCGATCGAGACGCCGGTCAGGAAGCCGGCTGCCGCGCCGATCGCATAGCCGCCGAGCTGAAGCTTCACCGACGCAAAGACACTGTCGAGCAGCTTGGGCAGGTCATCGGTATAGACTTCGACGATCGCCTGCGGCGGCGGAAAGAACGGCAGCGGCAACCACGCGAATTTCGCGGTCGCGACTTCCCACAGGGTCAGGAACAGGCCGAGCGCCAGCAGCCATGGCGCGCGCTGTTGCAGCGCTGCGCCGAAGCGCCCGAGCCAACTCGCACTCAAGGTCGCAGCAAGGATGCCGCCGGCGATCACGAATGCGGCGACAGCGAGTGCATGCGTTCGCGGCCAGTCCGCCAGATCCGCCCACCACAGGCATGACAGCCCGAAGCCGACCCAGGCGACGCTTGCGAATACCGCAGCGCCATTGGCAAGAAATGACGCGGGAAGCGACAGCGGCCGGCTTGCAAATGCAGCGCCCTCCTCCGCCGATTGCGGAAGCGCGACCGCCTTAGACGCCGAATACGTCGACATAGATCCGCTCCGCAAATTTTGCTGTATCGGTGCTCGGCTTGAAGACGGAAACGAGCTTCAGATCGTCCGCATAGGCCTTCAGTTCCTGCTTGAGCGCGTCGCCCACGGGATGGTGATGATGGGTGTGATAGCGAACCATCGCCTGCAAATCCTGCAAGCTGGCGGTCTTCGGCGCATAGGGCTGGAACGACGCCGCGGCCTTGTCCGGGTTCTGTGAGGTGAACATCGCCGCATCGAGCAACGCCCGAGTGATCGCGCGCGCGACCTGGGGCTCCTCGCGCACGAGGCTACCGCGCAAACCGACGATGCAGCAGGTCTTGTCCTTGTATTCGCCGTCGAGATTGGAGGCTACTTCCTTGTAGGCGGGATCCTTCAGCCAGAGATAGGCGATCGGATCCGAACCCAGGAACGCCTGGACTTCGCCCTTCTCGACAGCCAGCTGCAGCAGATTGCCGGGATAGACCCGCCAGTCCACGTCCTTGACGGGATCGATGCCCTGCTTGGAGAGCTGGATCGAAAAGAAGTTCTTGTCCGGCCCGCCGAGATCGCCGACGCCGACGATCTTGCCCTTGAGGTCGGAGAGCTTGTCGATTCCCGAATTCGCCCGAGTCAGAACCCGCATGCAGCCGCCATGGGTCCCGGCCGCGATCTTGACGTCGAAGCCCTGCTCGAGCGGCTTCAGCCAGCGCAACGCCATGCCGACGCCAGCATCCGTCTTGCCGGTCGCGATCGCCTCCAGCAGCTGGTCGGTCGAGCCGCTGTAGTTGACCAGTTCGACGTCGAGATTGTGTTTCTGGAAGATTCCCTGATCGATCGCGACCGGCAGCGGCGCCAGGCAGACCGCACCGGCGTTCCAGGACAATTTCAATTTTCGTGGCGCCCCCGTCAGCGGCGGCGCGTCGGATGCGGTCTTGCAGATCGGAAATTCCGAGAAGTCGATCGCCGGCGCCGCGGCGCGGAACGGAAACGCTTGCGCGCCGAATACGCCGACCGGCGCCGCCAGCGCCGCCGCGGCTCCCGCTCGCAGCAGCGAGCGGCGATCCAGCAACGATTTCTTCTGCTTCCCATCTCTCAACATCTTGTTCTCCTGCTTTCCGGCGGCATAGCGCCGCCGTCGGCGCAACGCGATGACGCTGCGGCCCGGTATTTTCCGACACTGGCGATCAGTGAGTTCGGTTCAATCCCGGCGAGATTCGAACTCTCGCTCCGTTGAATTCATGCTGCGATGATGCGCGGTGGCCTCGCGATCGTCAATGAAATGGAATTTTGAATGTGAAAGCGAACGGAGAGATTATCTCCAGAATCATATCGTTCCGCGATGAAACGGTTTTTGCTTCGTCAACGAATACTCATCGATATCAGTTGGCAAGACGGCTCAGCCCCTCGCGGCGCGTTGGCGCTGGACAGCAGACAACCTTGCTCTCCGATTCGAAATCGCGAAACGATCTTCTGCGTTAGCTCGAATATCCAGTGAGCCATTCCACGAGAGTGTCGGGACTCGGCAGTCGAGACTGTCAGCCCGCCGCCGTGGCCGGCTTGGCGACGTTCACGGCCAGCTTGCCGTAGCGGTCCTTGAACGCTTCGGTGTCGATCTCCTCGAGTTGGATCGCGCCGCTCATCACGCCTTTCTTCCAGGCGTCGTGCTCGGGATCTTCGCGGAATTCCGGCATCACTTCGCGGGCGAACAATTCGAGGGATTCGCAGATGTGCTCGTGGCTGTTCTTGCCGGCCTGGTTGAGCAGGATCACCTGGTCGATGTGCGAGCTGCGGAACCGGCGCAGTTTCTTCCGGAGAGTTTCGGGCGATCCGATCAGGCCGCCGCGCAATGCCGCCTCCTGCGCTTCCGGATTGTCGCGCTTCCACTTGTTGTATTCGTCCCACATGTTGACGGTGCCGGGATCGGGGCGCTGCCGGTTCTGCGACACGCCATAAAAGCGCAGCGCAAACTGGAAGAAGGTGGCGCCGTCGGCGCGCGCACGGGCCTCCTCGTCGGTTTTCGCGCACATGAAGAACGACACCAGCGCCATGTTCGGATTTATCTCGTAATCGGCGAGCTTCTTCAGCCGCTTGGTGATCGCGTTGTAATAGGCGTGCACCCAGGCGTGCGCGGCGTCGGCGCTGACGAACTGGAAGCCGAGCGCGCCGAATCCATTCTGGCCGGCGCGCTCGATGGTCGGCAACTGCGAACACGCCATCCACAATGGCGGGTGCGGCTTCTGAACGGGTTTGGGCACCACGTTGCGCAAGGGAATGTCGAAATACTTGCCGTGATGCTCGCTGCCGCCGTCCCTGAACATCGGGAAGATGGCGCGGACGGCCTCCTCGAACACTTCCTTCTTGGTCTCCATGTCGCGGCCGAACGGTGTCAGTTCGGTGATCGAGGCGCTCTCGCCCATGCCGAATTCGACGCGGCCGTTGCTGAGGAGGTCGAGCACCGCGACGCGTTCGGCGACGCGCGCGGGATGATTGGTGGTGAGCTGGAAGATGCCGTGGCCGAGCCGGATGTTCCTGGTGCGCTGGGAGGCGGCGGCGAGAAACGATTCCGGCGACGGCGAATGCGAATATTCTTCGAGGAAATGATGTTCGACCACCCAGGCATGGTCGTAGCCGAGCCGGTCGGCGGTCTCCAGCTGCGTCAGCGCGTCCTGGTAGAGCCTGAGTTCGTCGCCGGCTTGCCACGGGCGCGGCAATTGCAGCTCATAGAAGATGCCGAATTTCATGGCGTCGCTCCCGGGACCGGCTTGTTGTTAATCGTATTGTAATAGCCGCGGGAGCCGAGTCCACCGTCGCGCCAATTCCGCATGGCGGAAGCAAGTGTGGAAGGGACGTTAGGTCGCGCCGGGAGGCGGGCAAGGCGTGCTAGGATTGATTGAGATCAAGGCGCGCTATCTGATTCGAGGCTCAACATTGATCTAAAGGTACGGCCCGGATGCCGCCAATCATCATCATTTTCAAGTGAGACAGAGCATGTCGGCCACAGGCGACGACACGAGTGGACGGCTGCGCCGCAGGCGCATGGAAATCTTCGCATTTCTGTTCCTGACCGCGGTGCTGATGCCGGCCGGTGCGGTCGCGACCGTCGGCGGCTACGGGCTCGCGGTCTGGGTCTATCAGATGCTGGCCGGTCCGCCCGGCCCGCCCGCACGCTAAATCCAGCTTTTTCAGGGAATATCATCGTGGCCGGACCTCACACCGCAATCGATCGTCGGGCCCTCATCACGGGCCGTCTGCTCAGGGCGGACCAGGTGGTGGCGCCGCCCGGCGGCGAGATTGCCAGCATTCTGGTCCAGGCCCGGCCGGATAGCCTCGCCAGCGTCGAAGCCGCCATCGTGGCGCTGGCCGGATGCGAGATCTACGGCCGCGATCCCAAGGGCAAACTGGTCGTCGTGGTCGATGCGCCCGATGCCGGCGCGCTCGGATCGACCCTCAACACCATCGCGCTGCTGCCCGACGTCTACACCGCCTCACTCGTCTTTCACGCCATCGACGCAAGCTGACACAGCGCATGATCCCGAACAGCGGGAACCGGTTTTCGGAAACGATCATGCTCACACGAAAAATCTGACGTCGGGAGAACCGCCATGACCTCACCCAAACTCGATCGCCGCCAGGTTCTGAAGCTGGAGGCCGCCGCGATGGCGGCGCTGGCGGGAGGAATGAGCACGCCGGCGGTGGCGGCGAATCTGGCCACCGAACGCGCCGTGAGCGAGCTGAAGTGGGACAAGGCGGCGTGCCGGTTCTGCGGCACCGGATGCAGCGTCATGGTGGCGACCAAGGACAACCGCGTGGTCGCAACCCACGGCGACATCAAGTCGGAGGTCAACCGCGGGCTGAACTGCGTGAAGGGCTATTTCCTTTCCAAGATCATGTACGGCCACGACCGCCTCACCAAGCCGATGCTGCGCAAGACCAACGGCAAATACGACAAGAACGGCGAGTTCACGCCGGTGTCGTGGGACGAAGCCTTCGACATCATGGCGGAGAAATACAAGGCGGCGCTGAAGAAGCGCGGCCCCAGCGGAGTCGGCATTTTCGGCTCCGGCCAGTGGACGATCTGGGAAGGCTATGCCGCCTCGAAACTGTTCAAGGCCGGCTTCCGCTCCAACAACATCGATCCCAATGCGCGGCACTGCATGGCCTCGGCGGTTGCCGGCATGATGCGCACCTTCGGCATCGACGAGCCGATGGGCTGCTACGACGACATCGAACAGGCGGACGCGTTCGTGCTGTGGGGCTCGAACATGGCGGAGATGCATCCGATCCTGTGGACCCGGGTGACCGATCGCCGGCTCTCGGCGCCGCATGTCCGCGTCGCCGTGCTGTCGACCTTCGAGCACCGCTCGTTCGACCTTGCCGACATCGGCATGGTGTTCAAGCCGCAGACCGATCTCTACATCCTCAACGCCATCGCCAACCACATCATCAGGACCGGCCGGGTCAACAAGGACTTCGTCGCGGCGCACACCACGTTCAAGCGCGGCCAGACCGACATCGGCTACGGGCTTCGCCCCGAGCATCCGCTGCAGAAGAAGGCGACGGGCGCGGCCAAGGCCAACGACTCCACCGACATGAGCTTCGACGAATATGCGAAGTTCGTCTCCGACTACACGCTGCAGAAGGCGGCGGAGATGTCCGGCGTGCCGCTCAACCGCCTCGAGGCGCTGGCCGATCTCTATGCCGACCCGAAGACCAAGGTCACCAGTTTCTGGACCATGGGTTTCAACCAGCACACCCGCGGCGTCTGGTGCAACAATCTCGTGTACAACATCCACCTGCTGACCGGAAAAATCTCCGAGCCCGGCAACAGCCCGTTCTCGCTGACCGGCCAGCCCTCGGCCTGCGGCACCGCGCGCGAGGTCGGCACTTTCTCGCACCGCCTGCCCGCCGACATGGTGGTGACCAACAAGGCGCACCGCGACATCGCCGAGAAGATCTGGCTGCTGCCGGAGGGCACCATTCCCGACAAGCCGGGCTATCACGCGGTGCTGCAGAGCCGGATGCTGAAGGACGGGCTGCTCAACGCCTACTGGGTTCAGGTCAACAACAATCTGCAGGCCGGACCCAACGCCAACGAAGAGACCTATCCGGGCTTCCGCAATCCGGACAATTTCATCGTCGTCTCCGACGCCTATCCCTCGGTCACCGCGCTCGCCGCCGACCTGATCCTGCCGACCGCGATGTGGGTGGAAAAGGAAGGCGCCTACGGCAATGCCGAGCGGCGCACCCAGTTCTGGCATCAGTTGGTCCCTGCCCCCGGCGAGTCCCGCTCGGATCTCTGGCAGCTGATGGAATTCTCCAAGCGCTTCAAGATGGAGGAAGTCTGGTCGGAGGAGCTGCTCGCCAGGAAGCCGGACTACCGCGGCAAGACGCTGTTCGACGTGCTCTACAAGAACGGCCAGGTCGACAAGTTCCCGCTGTCCGACATCGAAGCCGGCTACGCCAATGACGAATCGAAGGCGTTCGGCTTCTACGTCCACAAGGGTCTGTTCGAGGAATATGCCGCCTTCGGCCGCGGCCATGGCCACGACCTCGCGCCGTTCGATACCTATCACCGCGAGCGCGGGCTGCGCTGGCCGGTCGTCAACGGGCAGGAAACCAAATGGCGTTTCCGCGAGGGCATGGACCCCTATGTAAGGCAGGGCGTCGGCGTGCAGTTCTACGGCTTCCCCGACGGCAAGGCGCGCATCTTCGCCCTGCCCTTCGAGCCGGCGGCCGAGTCCCCCGACAGCGAATATCCGTTCTGGCTGTCGACGGGGCGCGTGCTCGAGCACTGGCATTCCGGCACCATGACGCGCCGCGTCCCCGAGCTCTACAAGGCGTTCCCCGAAGCGGTGTGCTTCATGCATCCCGACGACGCCGCCGAGCTGAAGCTGCGGCGCGGCGACGAGATCAAGGTGCAGTCCCGCCGCGGCTATATCCGCACCCGGGTCGAAACCCGCGGCCGCAACAAGACGCCGCGCGGGCTGGTGTTCGTACCGTGGTTCGACGAGGCGCAGCTCATCAACAAGGTGACGCTGGACGCCACCGATCCGATTTCGCTGCAGACCGATTTCAAGAAATGCGCCGTGCGCATCGAGCGGGTGTGAATGCCATGATCAGAAAACCCGGAATCTTCCTGCTGGTGATCGCGATTGCGGCCGGATCCAGCTCGCTGCTGGCGCAAGGGCTCAATTCGGGCCTGCGCGGCTCGACCCCGCTCAACGAAGAGGGGCCTGCCGCCCCGATGACGCCGATGCGCAATACCTCGGAGAAGGAAACGCGGAACTATCCCGAGCAGCCGCCGGTGATTCCGCATTCGGTCGAAGGCTACCAGATCGACATGGACGGCAACAAATGCCTGTCCTGTCATGCCCGCGCCCGCACCGGCGAGTCGCAGGCCCCGATGGTCTCGATCACCCACTTCATGGATCGCGACGGCCAGTTCCTCGCCTCGGTGTCGCCGCGCCGGTTCTTCTGCAATTCGTGCCACGTCCCGCAGAACGTGGTGAAGGCGCCGATCACCAATGACTTCGTCGACGTCGACACCATGATCAGCCGGGCGACGCCGGGAGGACGCCGATGAGCGCGGTCGACCCGGCCGCGCCGCGCCGATCCTGGCTGGCACGTCTCTGGAATTTCATCGTCGAATTGTGGGGCGTGCTGCGCCGGCCGAGTTCGGTGTTCGGGCTCGGCCTGCTGGTGTTCGCCGGCTTCGTTGCCGGCGTGATCTTCTGGGGCGGCTTCAATACCGCGCTGGAGCTGACCAATACCGAGAAGTTCTGCACCGGCTGTCACGAAATGCGCGACAACGTGTTCGCGGAGCTGAAGACCACCATCCACTTCTCCAACCGCTCCGGCGTCCGCGCCAGCTGCCCGGATTGCCACGTCCCGCACAACTGGACCGACAAGATCGCGCGCAAGATGCAGGCGTCCAAGGAAGTCTGGGGCAAGATCTTCGGCACCATCGATACCCGCGAGAAGTTCGTCGACCATCGGCTGGAAATGGCGCTGCGCGAATGGGCGCGATTCAAGGCCAACGACTCGCTGGAATGCCGCAACTGCCACAGCACGGAGTCGATGGACATCACCAAGCAGTCGCCGCGCGCTTCGGTTGCGCATAAGCGCTTCCTGTTCACGGGCGAGAAGACCTGCATCGATTGCCACAAGGGTATCGCCCACCATTTGCCCGACATGCGCGGCGTCCCGGGCTGGCAATAGGCCCGGTTTACCCACGAATTCGCGGGCGCCTGGCTGGCCGCCGGCGGCTTGCGCCTTCGGCATGAATGGTTAGCTTGCGGGTAGTTGAGTCGCGGTCCACGGCCGCGCGACCGCCCCATTCGAGACCCCATGCCCACTTTCACGCCGCATCAGGACTCCGCGCTGAAGGCCGTCGCCGACTGGCTGAAGGCAAAGCCGGGCCGGAACGGTACGCCGCCGGTGTTCCGGCTGTTCGGCTTTGCCGGCACCGGCAAGACCACGCTGGCGCGGCACATCGCCGAAGGCGTCGAGGGCGAAGTGAAATTCGCCGCCTTCACCGGCAAGGCGGCGCTGGTGATGCGCAACAAGGGCTGCGACAACGCTTCCACCATTCACTCGCTGATCTACCGCGCCCGCGAATCCGGCGTCGAGCAGCCGAGTTTCGAACTTTGGGACGACGCGCCCGCCTCGAAAGCCAAGCTGATCGTGATCGACGAATGCTCGATGGTGGACGCCGAACTGGGGCGTGACCTGATGTCGTTCGATTGCCCGCTATTGGTGCTCGGCGACCCCGCGCAGCTGCCGCCGATCCAGGGCGGCGGCTTCTTCACCGACTGCGAGCCCGACGTGATGCTGACCGAGGTGCATCGCCAGGCGCAGGACGACCCGATCATCCGGATGTCGATGGACGTGCGCGAGGGCCGCGAACTCGACATCGGCCGCTACGGCGAAAGCCAGGTGGTGTCGCGCAACGAACTCGATCCCGACCGGGTGATGAGCGCCGACCAGGTGCTGGTCGGGCGCAACAATACAAGGCGCGCCTACAACATGCGGGTGCGGCAGAAGCAGAACATCGAGGATCCGATGCCGGTGGCCGGCGACAAGCTGGTGTGCCTGCGCAACAACCGCAAGAAGGGCCTGTTCAACGGCGGGCTGTGGCGGGTGAAGTCGCGCGCGGCGTCGAAATCCAGGATCATCACCATGCGCTTGTCGCCCGACGAGGACTTCGGCCACAAGGTGACCAAGGTCTCGGTGCGCGGCGACTGTTTCGGCGGCGCCATCGAGACCATTCCCTGGGAACAGCGCAAGCCCTACGACGAGTTCGACTACGGCTACGTGCTCACGGTGCACAAATCCCAGGGCTCGCAATGGGACGACGTGGTGCTGTTCGACGAGAGCTTCGCGTTCCAGGACAGCCGCGCGCGCTGGCTCTACACCGGCATCACCCGGGCGGCGAAGCGGCTCTCCGTGGTGGTGTAGGCTTTCATTCACGAACTCGTGTGCTTGCCGCCGTAACAAGCCCCGCCCCGTCGCGTATCTTGGGGCGTCGGGTGGAGCTACAGATTGCAAATTGCGGCTCCCGCCCCAGACTGCCCACCAATCCGCTGACACCCAGAGGAAACCCCATGTCCCGCAGCCTCAACCGCCTTTCGCTCTGCGCCGCCGCCATCGGCGCGCTGGCGATTTCAGCGTTGTCGATCGCGCCCTCGCGCGCCGCCGAAGACGCCGTGGTCATCCCCGCTCCGGCAGTTGACGTCCAGTCGGCCGACGGCATCCAGACTGCTGTGATTGCCGGCGGCTGTTTCTGGGGCGTGCAGGGCGTGTTCCAGCACACAGCCGGCGTCGTCAACGCCGTCTCCGGCTATGCCGGCGGCAGCAAGGCGACCGCCAACTACACCCTGGTCAGTTCAGGGGCGACCGGCCATGCCGAAGTCGTCGAGATCAAATACGACCCGAAGAAGATCAGCTACGGCAAGATCCTGCAGATCTTCTTCTCGGTGGTGCACGATCCGACCCAGCTGAACCGGCAGGGACCGGACTCCGGCACGCAGTATCGCTCGGCGATCTTCACCACTTCCGACCAGCAGAAGAAGGTCGCGGAGGCCTATGTCGCCCAGCTCAACGCCGCCAAGGTCTACAGGAAGCCGATCGTGACGAAGATCGGGCCGCTGGAGGCGTTCTATCCGGCAGAGGCCTATCATCAGGACTACCTGACGCTGCACCCGAACCAGCCCTATATTGCGTATAATGACATTCCCAAGGTCGAAAACCTGAAGAAGATTTTCGCCGAGAACTACATCGAGAAGCCGACGCTGGTGAGCAGCGTCAAGGTCACCAATTGACGGTCGTTTTCCATTCCAAGGAGACTCCATGCCCGACACCAAATCGATGACCGGCAAGATCGAGAAGAGCGAGGCCGAGTGGCGCAAGGAGCTGACGCCGATGCAGTATGCGGTGCTGCGCGAGAAGGCCACCGAGCGGCCGTTCTCCGGCGAGTACGAGCATGAGCGGCGCGCCGGCACCTATACCTGCGCCGGCTGCGGCCAGACGCTGTTCGAATCGGATGCCAAGTTCGATTCCGGCTGCGGCTGGCCGAGCTTCACCGCGCCGGCGGCGGAGAGCCATGTCGACGAGGAGCGCGACATCAGCCACGGCATGATCCGGACCGAAGTGCTGTGCTCGAAGTGCAACGGCCATCTCGGCCACGTCTTCGACGACGGCCCCGGCCCGACCGGGCTGCGCTACTGCATCAATTCGGCGGCGCTGAAGCTGCAGCCGAAATAGGCGCGTCGCCAGGATCGAGGACGTTGTCCGTGCGCGCGGCGCGGGACAGTTGAGCGGTAGTTCATATCTGTAGATCGCTCGCGATGAAAAAAGCCCCGGACCAACGGTCCGGGGCTTCGGCGATTCCACGGTCTAACGATCAGAACCGGTAGTTTACGCCCACGCGCGCCGTGTGGATGTCAGTGGCCGAGAAGATGTACGTCGCGCTACAGTCTGCGACCTGGCAGGCTGCCGCCGGAGTCCCGGCCGCGGACGCCGTTGTTCCACCGAAGCTGTAGTAGAGATACTCGGCGCGAAGGCTCCAATTGGCGGTGATCATCGCCTCATAGCCGGCGCCGACCGCCCAGCCCGTCTTCGTGCTGTCGAAGGATGCCGGATAGGAGCAACCGGCGCCGCCGCCGCCGCCACCGTTGCAGACCCAGGTAGCATCGGCCGAGTCGGCCCTGTAGCTGATGTTGGCCCAAGCCGCGCCGCCGGTGACGTAGAACAGGCTGGAGCCCCAACTGTAGCCGAGGCGGCCGCGCAGCGATGCCAGCCAGTTGATATCCTGCGCCATGTACTGGCTGGCGCCCGGAACGGGAGCGCTAGGATTGCAGAATGGTGTCATACACATCGGAGTTCCAGTGGCTGAGCTTTTCAGTCCGGTGCCGGTGATGTCGCCTTCAGCGCTGCGCTCAATCAGGGCATCACATCGCGCTATGTACGCAAGCTGTTCGAAAGCGAAGACACCAGCTTCTCCGATTTCGTCCGCGAGCAGCGCCTGTCGCGCGCCTATCGTATCCTGATCGACCGGCACCACCTCGTACGCACCATCAGTTCGATCGCGTTCGACTGCGGTTTTGGCGACCTGTCCTATTTCAACCGCAGCTTCCGCCAACGTTACGGATTGACGCCCTCCGGCGTGCGCGAGCTGGCGCAGCGCGGCGAATGAAAGCGTGCCAAAACATGCAAATCGCTTCGAACTTGTTTTCCGCTCCATGCGACCAAAGACCGGTCGCGCGGGGCTCTTGTTTCCCTGGTCAAGGTCTTTCGGCTTGTCCGCGCCCAAGCCCGGGAAAGTCTGAAATGTCGAAAACGTCCACGCGCCTGTTGCTTGGAATTGGCCTCGCCGGCCTCATCATGGAGAGCACTGTGATCCAGCCCGCCTTTGCCGCCGACAAGGTCTCCCTGTTCAAGGTCATCACCTCGAAGGATGAAATCGTGATCGGGATGACCGACGACGAACTGGCCAAGCTCGAAGGCAACAACGCCGGCGGGATCGCCAAGATGCTGGTCGCCAAGGGCTCGATGAGCGTGTGGCAATATGCGGTGCGCAAGGCGCCGACCGGCGACCTCGAGCAGGCGCCGCTGCGCCAGGTCGGGCTGATCGCCAGCGAGTCGCTCCGCGTCGAACCCTACGCCTCGCCGCTGAAGATCGTGCCGATCGAGGACGGCAAGAAGTAGCAAGTCGGGAATTCGACGCCCCCTTCGCTCCTGGGCAGAAACTGGGGCTTGGCAGGACGTCCGCCACAACAAGACTGTCGTCGCCCGGCATAGCCGTCCGAAGGACGGCGTCGCTTCCGCTCGCCTACAACCGGGCGATCCAGTACGCCGCGACTTCACGGCACTATGGCTGGCGTCTCTGGAATACTGGGCGGATTCAACCGGGACGTCGCCCTGGGTCGCCCGGTCAAGCCGGGCGACGACAGCAGTGTTAGTTTCAACCATCAGGGTCGCCCCAAAAGGCCGGTAGCGAGCTCACATGAGCGGCATGGTTCCCCGAGGTGGAACCATCGGCCGGGATATGCTTTGCTTGGGGTAGGCGGGGCGGCAGATTTCGTTCGCCGGCCGCCTCTCGGGGAGAGTGCCATGTCGCTCGGAACGATACTCATCATCATCCTGATTATAATCCTGCTCGGCGGCTACAGCGGCCGGTTCGGCGGTTACGGCTTCGGCATGGGCCATTCCGGAATGGGCCTCGGCGGCGTCATTCTGGTCGTGCTGGTCGTCCTGGTGCTGCTCCGCAAGCTCTGACCACGACAAAGCATTGAAATAACAGGGTTTATTTCGGAACTGGTATCGGGGTGCCCGGATTCATCATCCCGCCCGTCAGGAGTCGCATTTCTGGCAAACGGGCTTATATTATAGACTGTCCTGAAATGACGTGTGCCGGCGCGGCCTTGAACCCACCCGCACGATACGTTCGCGATTGCGAATCGCGTTCCCACGAAAAGATTAGAGGTCACTGACCATGGCTGCCTTCAGTTACAATACTGCCGCCGAGTTGTTCCCCGCCGCGATCCGCAAGAAGAAGCGGGCCGGATTCGCCTATCGGCGATTTGGCACCGCGGCCGAAGCGGTGCGCTTCGCGATCGAGGAATTGCCGGCGGATTCGCTGAACGGCGCCTATCTGCAGGTCGACGAGGCCCGCTTCGACCAGAGCGGCATCCGCACGCTCTATGAGAGCCAGGATTTCCCGCTGCCGCGCCGTCCGCGTGCGCCCGAGCCCGCGCCTGCCAGCAACGACGCCGACGCCGACGCCGCGTAACCTCACGCCTCAAAGCGCCCATGCCCTCGGATCGGCTCCGGGGGCATTGCTTTTTGCGGGTCCCGCGTTCGGTTGAGCGGCGCGGGCTAGCGCGGCTGCTTGTCCATCCAGCGCTTCAGCATCCGCACGTTACGCACATTGGCGCGGAACATGACGTCGAAGGCGTCGCCGGCGACCGGCACCAGTCCGACCACGCCGTCGAGCGCGACATTGCCGAGCATCCTTGCCGTAACATGCCAGGGCGCGCCGAGCGCGCGCGCCTCGCGCACCAGCCACAGCGAGATCGCCGTGGTGATGAGATCGCCGATCACCGGGATCAATCCGATCAGCCCGTCGATGCCGTAGCGGATATTGGTGCCGGGCACGATGAAGGCGACGTCGAGCAGCTTCGCCAGCGCATCGAGCCGCGCCATCCGCTGCTCGCGGGTGAGATCGGCAAACGGATTGGCGCTTGAATGGCCGAATTCGAAATGGAAGCCGCTGCCCTGCGGGCCGAGCGCCTCGGAGCGGATCTCGCGCCCCTCCTGATCGATGACCGGGCCGCGCGCCTGCGCGCCGCGGAACGTGGCGCCGGAGGTTCGCCCACGCCCGAGCCGCGGGGATATGATCTCTTCGTTCGACATCGCCATCACATGGTATCGCGCCGGGCGAGCGCAAGTTGCGTCACGCGGTCGCGCCTGCCGATGGCGACGGTTGCGCGGATCTCGCCGCCCGCGCTATGCCGCCGGCTGCGGTTGCGGCTCGGCGTATTTGTGCGCCAGCCATGACGCGATCGTCGCCGGGACCAGGCCCGGCAGGCCGTAAAGGATGAACTGCACGGCGCCGGAGTCCGGCCCGCGCGAGCCGAAGAGCAATTCCGACGCGACGAAGGCGAGCACGCCGATGATCAGTATCCGCACTCCCGAGCCCAGCCGTTTGACGTGGAACAGGATATCGTCCACCGCCGCCATCATCAGCGCCGGCACGATGCCGAATAGATAGGCATATTGCAGGGTTCTCGCGAACACCACGAGCAGCTTCTTGACTTCCCCGATGTTGGTCTGGGTCCAATAGCCCGAGGTGTAGGTGGTCGCCAGCAGCAGCAGAAATCCGCCGAGGAGGGGGCCGAGTGCTGCGAAGATCAGATAGCGTTTCATGATTTACCCTTGTGGATTCTGGCCAGCATAACGATTTCCGCTACGGTGCAAACCCATTTAAGCCGATCCCGGCCGCACAGGGTAGAGATTCCCTCCTCGCCCGCGCGCCCCGTCGGTGGGGCCTTGACGGCCAGCGCCGACAGCGGCGTGCCGCGGGCCTGCTCAAAGCGCGAACTGCTTCGCCGCGCGCGCAAGCGAAATCTCACGACCGCCTGCGACAAATCAACCCGACGGGCAAATTTCCGCTTAACCCGTCGGGCAAATCAGCACTACGACTTCGCGTGTCTCACCCGATGAGAGGGGCGGGTCGCGATCGTCACGAACGCGCGGTGGGATGCGGTGGACGCGGAAGTTGCGACTGACGAGCGTGACTCGAGCGGACGGCGAAGCCGTGTGGTCCTGACGCCCCGACGCTGGCGTCAAGTTCGCGGGAGGCAAAACTTCCCGTGGATGATGGTGGCAAGAAAGCCCGGTCACCAGGGAGAGCGCGCTATAAGCCGTAAACCACTGCGCAGGGAAGGCCGGATTGCCTCCGCTGAACCTGTATGCTCGTGTGCGTTCTACCCAATAACAATTGCACACGGGACCGCGGGTGCAGCGCGCACCCGGTCTTCCCTGCGCCCTCTTCTTTCAGAGGGTGACCATCGACGCAAAGCTCGGGCGCATCGCGCCGCGACAATGCGGACGCATGTCCTCTCGCTGTTTGAAATTTCGAATCCTGAAATTTGAGCGATGATCCCGCATATCGCTCACCCGAGCCGGGAGCTCACTTCACCTCTCCCGCTTGCGGGGGAGCATAGGCCGCCTTCGGCGACCATTCGTAGATAGGCACGCCGAAGCAAAGCATCGGCTATGGGCTCGAAGAGCGCGGCGGGTGGGGGAACTTCCTCCACGCGAACAGTGCGAATCGCGGCGACACCCCCACCCCAGCCCTCCCCCGCAAGCGGGAGAGGGAGCTCAGAGTCGCGTCATCGTCTGACGGCCGGCATGGCGAACTACTTTAACGTGATCGCCAGTCCGCTCAGGTCCGCGTTCGCCATCAGGCCGACCTGGCGGCCGGACAGTTCCAGTACCGCGCCCTTCTGGTTGGTCAGCACGATCGCGCGCGCGCCGCGGCCGACCGCGAGGCCCGCGCCGGCCGCGCCGTAGACGCCGGCAACGTCGGAGGGCCGGTAGATGTTGCTGACGCGGCCGCGCAGCACCGTCTTCGAGCCGCCGAACACCAGGCCGTAGTCGAGCCCGCCGGTGGACAGCGGATAGACCCGGCCGCGGAAGGTCAGCGTGCCGCTGCCGCCGGAGCCGCCGATGATCCAGCCCGCCTTGTAGATCACGAGCGACACCGAGCCCTCGTCGGCGCGCGAGGCGGAGGACAGCGTGGCGCCGGCGAAAGCGGTCAGCGCGACCAGCGCAACGCGAATGGCGGATGAGATCTTCATGGGGACGGTCTCCTTGGGATTTTGTCAGGCAGGCGCCGACGACGCAGATTGAGTCGCGTTTTGGCAAGTGTAGCCGATGGGCTGGATCGGCAAAGCGCATTCGTGTGTCCGCACTGTGATGGCCGCACGGAATTCGCCGGCGGGCGCGCGACCATGTGGCTTTGCCTACACTATGCGCATGATCGCTTGAACCTTGGCGCCGGTTCCCAACACTCACTCCATGTCCGGGCATCCCGCCCGTCATTGACCTTCATCAATGCCTGACGTCCCCGGCAGGTGTATTCGCGATGCTCGGGCCTTAGGGACGGCATGCTGAAAAAAGGTGCATCCCTGAGCCCCTGAAACTGTTCGATCGGCGGAAAGGATGGGCACGTGCGCCAACTGGCGCCGTGCCCATTCCCTTTCGGCGCGCGCCGCTCGGCACCCTCACTGCTCCTTCATCAGCGCCTCGCGCGCCGCCGACAGCGCCTGGAACTCATGCGCGCTGCCGCCGGCATCGGGGTGCGCGGTCTTGGCGACGCGCTTGTAGGCGCGGTGGATTTCGGCCGCCGTCAGGCGGCGGTCGAGCGGCAATCCGAGCAGTTGCCGGTAACGTTCGGCCGGCGTCAGCGTCTTCACCGGGATGTCGCGGCGGCCGAACCGCGGGGCGGTCAGGGTATGCAGCACTTCGCGGACGATGCCGAGACGGCGCCGCGCGGCCTCGGCGATTTCATTGTCGCAGGTTTCAGCCGCGGCATGGCGCAGGATCGGCAGCGCCTGCGCCGCCGCGTGCCGCAGCAGCACCTCGGGACTGGTCCGCGCCAGCACGTCGGCGAGGCGCGCGGCCTCGCGCCAGTCGGGCGCGGCGGCCTGCCAGATCCGCTCGATATCGAGCTGCCATTGCCTGAGCTTGCTATCCATGGCGCAACACCGGGCAAGACGAATACAACTCTCCCGGTAAAGCTTTCCGTTTGCGACCGCTCAAACTTGAATTAGCTTGTCCGAATTCAAAAACCAAAAACACCAAGAACACAGAGGAAACGCCAATGCCCCTTCTCCAAAACCACATCGCGGTCGTCACCGGTGCTGCTTCCGGCATCGGGCGCGCGATCGCGGCAGGCTACGCCCGCGAGGGCGCGCAGGTGGTGCTGCTCGACATGAACGAGAAGGCGCTCGCCGAGGCCGCGCAGGAAATTCGCAGCGCGGGCGGCAGAGCCGAGAGCTTCGTGCTCAACGTCACCAAACGCGAGGACTGCGTCGCGGTGGCGAAGAAGATCGCCGACAAGGTCGGGCAGGTCTCGATCCTGGTCAACAATGCCGGCATCGCGCGGCGCAACGGCATGCTGGGCGCGCCCGAGGCCGTGATCAACGACTGGGAAGACATCATCGCCATCAACCTCACCGGCGTGTTCAACGTGACCAACGCGTTTCTCGCGCCGTTGCGCGCCGCCAAGGGGCGCATCGTCAATATCGGCTCGATCCAGTCCTTCGTGCATCTGCGCACGCCGAGTTCGCCCGCCTACACCGCCTCCAAGCACGGCGTGCTCGGCTTCACCAAGGCGATCGCCGCCGAACTCGGCAAGGACGGCGTCCGCGTCAATGCGATCGGCCCGGGCTTCATCGAAACGCCGCTCAACGAAAAGGTGCGCGCCAGCAATCCGGAACTGGCGAAAGTGTTCATCGAGCACACGCCGCTCGGCCGCGCCGGCAAGCCGGAGGATATCGTCGGACCGGCGGTGTTCCTCGCCTCGGACCTGTCGGCCTATGTCAGCGGCACCATCGTGATGGTCGATGGCGGCTACCGGACGATCTGAGCGAGGGGGATAGGCCGGCGCCCGCCCGCAAGATATGGAACCGGATGGAACCTGGCCTCGTCCGGTTCCATGCCGCCGGCGTTAGCAATTTGTTAACCGACTCCGCGCACGTTCTGGTTGTTGGGGGTAGTTCGTTCTCGATGTTTCCGCTCCGCGATTCGGACGGGCGTTGAATCGGGAGGTGTCGATGACCCATACTGTTTCCGCGCCGCCTGTGCCGGCGCCCGCACTCGCTCCGAATGAAATCGTGCCGCTGCTGATCGGGTCCACCGTCGGCGAGGTCGAACGCGAACTGGTGCTGCAGACCCTTGGCCGCTGCGGCGGCAACCGCACCCGCGCCGCGCGCGTGCTCGGGATGTCGGTGCGCACCCTGCGCAACAAGATCCGGCAATACGTGGCCGAAGGCATCGACGTGCCCGAGCATCGGGACTAGGGCGACCGCATCCGGCTTGCCACGGAGGGCGCAACTCAGGCTTGGTATTCACTCCTGCGGGATTCGCGCTAGAGTTCCCTATAGCCGGGCGGAAAGCCCCGGGGTGGGGAGCCGAACGCCATGTCCAACGCGCCGCATTTCGATATCGACGTTGCCCGATTCTGGGCCGATCCCTATCCCGATCTGGCTGTGATGCGAAAACAGGCGCCGATCGCGTTCGTGCCGCAGCTCGGCTCCACCGTGTTCACCCGGCGCGACGACATCTTCACCCAGGAAAAGCGCATCGACGTGTTCTCGTCGCATCAGCCGGCCGGGCTGATGAACACGCTGATGGGCCACAACATGATGCGCAAGGACGGCGACGCGCACATGGCCGAGCGCGCGGCGATGTTTCCGTCGGTGTCGCCGCGCACCGTGCGCGACACCTGGAGCCGGCAGTTCCAGGCCCATGCCGACCGCATCCTCGACGAGCTGGCGCCGGCAGGGCGCGCCGACCTCTGCAAGGCGTTCGCGCTGCCGCTGTCGGCCGAGTGCCTGAAGGACATCACCGGGCTCACCAACGTGCGTTTTGCGGACATGGACGCGTGGTCGCAGGCGATGATCGACGGCATCGCCAATTACACCGGCAACAAGGAAGTGGAGGCGCGCTGCCATGCCGCCACCGCCGGCATCGACGCCGCGATCGACGACATGATCCCGGTCGTGACCAAACACCCCAACACCTCGATCCTCAGCGTGCTATTGGCGGCCGGCCAGCCGATGCCGAGCATCCGCGCCAACATCAAGCTGGCGATCTCGGGCGGGCAGAACGAGCCGCGCGACGCCATCTCCGGCACGGTCTGGGCGCTGCTGACCCATCCCGATCAGCTTGCGCTGGTGCGCGAAGGCAAGGCGAAGTGGCTCGACGTGTTCGAGGAATATGCCCGCTGGATTGCGCCGATCGGAATGTCACCGCGGCGGGTGGCAAAGCCGTGGTCCTATGGCGGCGTCGATTTCGAGCCGGAGGACCGCGTGTTCTTCATGTTCGGTTCGGCCAATCGCGACGAGGCCTGCTTTGAAGACCCCGACCGATTCGACCTCACCCGCGATACCCAGAAGAGCATCGCCTTCGGCGCCGGCCCGCATTATTGCGCCGGCGCCTTCGCCTCCCGCGCGATGGTCGCCGACGTCGCGCTGCCGAGCGTGTTTGCGCGGCTGAAAGGCCTGCGGCTCGACGAAAGCGAGGCGGTACGGATCGGCGGCTGGGCATTTCGCGGGCTGTTCAATCTGCCGGTCGCGTGGGACGCGGGCTAGCCAGCCGGTTGAGCCGGCCAGCAGCAGGCCGCCTCCGGCAAACTACGTAGGTAACTCGCCTTAAGGCATCGAGCGAAATGGCGGTCTCCGGCGTCAGCGGTTACCAAGCATCATAAGGAGCATACGGGCAGTTCTGCATCGGCCGAAGGGCGGAGGCTTGGAATGAATCACTCATTTTACAGCATCGACAGAACCACACATTTGAAGGTCGTGACCGTGGCGCTGATCGGCGCGATTGCCGTCGCCGGCATCAGCATCGCCGCCCATACCAGCGGCAGCAACGGCATCGCCCAGGGCGAACATGTCCGTGTCGTCAAGGCCGGCCAGCCCGTGATGATGACGTCGAATATTCAACTCGCCGTGCAGTAGGAACCGCTCACCGCTTCGCCGTCGGATCGGCCGGACCTTCGCGTCGTGGCAGCATGCCGATGCGCTGGAATTGCCAGCGCATGGCGCGGTACCACACATAACCGGCCACGATACCGCAGATCGTAAGCAGGATGACGTTGGCGCGCTCGAACGATCCACCCCACCACAGCATCCAGCCGGTCCATAGAACCGTGAAAGCAATGGCGCTGAGTTTCAACGAGGTTACCGGGTTCATGGTTCTCTCCGACGGCTGAATGGCTTTAGGCCATCATGAGCGCCGCCGTCCCGCCGCACCGTGAGGCGGATCACGTAACCGCCGAACCGCCGTTCAGCCAAACCGCAGCCGCGACCGCTCCTTCGCCTTCTCGGCCTCGGTCTCGCGGTCGCGCGCCGGGGCATGGGTATGCAGCGACGTCAATAGCCGCCGGGCCGAGGCCGCGACCTCGGCGACGGCGCGGTCGAAGGCCTCCGCGTTGGCCTGTGACGGCTTGTTGAAACCCGACAGCTTCCGCACGAATTGCAGCGCGGAGGCCTCGATCTCCTCCTCGGTCGCCGGCGGCTCAAAATTGAACAGCGTCTTGATGTTACGGCACATTTGTCTTCTCCCTTGCCCGCCGGCCCTGATCCCGCGTCCCCGGCAAGGACGAACGGCCGGAAGCAACCCCTACATCGCGCCCCATTTTGTCATAGAATAGGCCGGTCGTTCACCCCCCGGGTCACCGTGCCCGCGCCAGCAAAACAGCGAGTTCCCGATGAGCCACGTCATCTACCGGATCGTTCAGCACGACGACGGCTGGGCCTACACCGTCAATGGCGTGTTTTCGGAAGCCTTCAGGACCCATGCCGCAGCGCTTGCCGCCGCCAAGCGCGCCGCCGCCGAACAGCGCGTGCCCGGGCGCACCGAGGTGATCGAATACGAGACCCCCGACGGCATCTGGCACACCGAAACCGCCGCCGGCATCGACCGTCCCAACACCGATGTCGAGGACAAGGCCTAGCTTGCGCGAACGCCCCGGCCCTCCCGTGGAACGCGTCAGCCGCCACGTCGATCATCCGATGACGCGGCGAAGGAACAGCCGATGACCGAATTGATCCGCCATGGCCTTCGCCTTGCCGCAGCTTTGCTTGTCCTGGTCGGCGCCGCCTCGTCCGCCTTCGCCTGTGCCTGCTGCACCAATGCAGGCCAGCGCAACGTCGCGACGGTGGCGCTGGATTCCGGCAAGCGCCAGGAGATCGAGAGCCTGCGCTTTTCCGGCAAGGCGACGCTGTTCACCGGCGAAGGCGACGTCGAGGGGATCGAAGGCATCGCCACGCCTTCGGGAAGTTACGAAGTCACGGCCAAATGGCTGGACGACCGGCTGGTGCTGTCGTTCCGCGACAATACCGGTCACACCGGCACCTTGGCGCTGGCCCGTCCCAACACGGTGTCGGTGTTCGAGGTCGACCCGCGCGACCGCCCCGACCGCGGGCACGGGCCCGCGCTTTACAAGGAATGGAAGCTCACCGCGCCGGCCGCGGGCAGCGGCGTGTTCCGGCCCGGCATCGCGCCGCGCCAGCTGCTGACGCTGATTCTGCAAGGCGCCGGCAACAGCTGCACCAGCGCCAACGATTTTTCGCACTGGACGCTGGTGATGCAGGGACCGAAAGCCAACTACACGCTGTTCGGCGATCTCATGACGACGCAATAGCCGCCATATGCCAGGCCCGCTGCCAAGCGGCCGTATTTCGGGAGAGAGCACAGATGCCGTCGAGCCGATTTCGCCGTGTCGCGCTTTCGCTGCCTGCAGCGATTGAGGGATCGCATCAGGGGCGCACGGACTTCCGCGCCGGCAAGCGCATCTTCGCGACGCTCGGCTATCCCGACGACAAATGGGGCATGGTGAAGCTCACGCCCGAGCAGCAGTCGGTTCTGGTCGAAGCAGAGCCCGAAATCTTCCGTCCCGTCCCCGGAGCATGGGGCAAGCAAGGCTACACCAATGTGCGGCTCGCCAAAGCCGACCAAACGACGCTCAGGAGCGCCCTCACGATGGCGTGGCGCAACGTCGCGCCGAAGACGCTGCTCAAACTGCAACCAACGGCGAAGTCCTAATTCCGCGCCGCATAACATGCATCATCGCGGCAGCATCGTGATCAGCTGCTTCTTTCCCGCGGATGCCGTTCGAATGAGGCCGCGCTCGCTTTGCGGACGCGCTTCATCATGATACTTTTCGAACGCACTTCCAGCCGGAGAAATACCGTGACCGAGCTTGCCGCCAGCGACCTCAAGACGATCTATCCAGATCCATCGCCGCGCGTGATCGCGAAAGCGCGTCCGGAAATCGACGCGCATTCGGAAAAATTCATCGCGATGTCGCCGTTCTGCGTGCTTGCCACCTCCGGCTGCGACGGCAGCGTCGATGCCTCGCCGCGCGGCGGCAATCCCGGATTCGTCCACGTTGCCGGGCCGAACCGGCTGTTGATGCCCGACCGCTCCGGCAACAACCGGATCGACAGTCTCAGGAACATCGTCGAGGGCTCGGGCTTCGTGCAGCTGATCTTCTTCGTGCCCGGCATCGACGAGACGCTGCGCGTCGGCGGCAGGGGCAAGGTGTCGATGGATCCGGAGCTGATGGCGTCGATGGTGGAATTCGGCAAGCCGCCGCGCGCGGTGCTGAGCATCGACGTGCACGAGGCCTATTTCCATTGCGGCAAGGCGCTGATGCGATCGAAGCTGTGGTCGCCGGACACCCGGGTCGAACGCGCGGTCATGCCCAGCATCAGCGAGGTGATCCACGACCAGACCAGGCTGGGCGAACCGGAGCCGCAGGACATGGTCGAGGCGCGCTACAAGACGCAGCTGTAAGACAATCGAACTAACCTACGTCATGGCCGGACAAAAGTGCGAAGCACGTCTTCGCGCTTTTTGCCGGGCATGACGAGCGCAAACAAAGTCTGACGGGAACAAGAGCGTTGCCCTAGCCGCCGCTCTCGAGCCCGCCGACATGCTTCTGGGTGTAGAGCTCGAGCCCGATGCGATTGATCAGATCAAGCTGGGTTTCGAGGAAATCGATGTGGTGTTCCTCGTCCTTCATCAGGCTCTCGAACAGGTCGCGCGAGACGTAATCCTTGACGCCATGGCAATAGGTCGCCGCTTCCTGATAGAGCGTGCGGGCGCTGATCTCGGCGGCGAGATCGCACTCGATGATCTCCTTGACGTTCTGGCCGATCCGCAAGGGATCGAGCACCTGCATGTTGGGAAAGCCGTCGAGGAACAGGATCCGGTCGGTGAACTTGTCGGCGTGCTCCATCTCCTCGATGGATTCCTTGCGCCAGACCTTGGCCATTTCCAGCAGGCCCCAGTTGGCGAGCAACCGGTAATGCAGCCAGTACTGGTTGATGGCGGTGAGTTCGCTGCGCAGACCCTTGTTGAGATATTCGATGACCTTTGCGTCGCCCTGCATGATGCACTCCCGCTGCCGAGGTAAGGTGGATTTAGAAGCCTACTAGCGCAAGATCCGCTATAGTGTAAGCGGTTTGGCGACAAGATCATGCGCTATTAAGCGGCAACTGCCCGTGCCGAACGGGCCCGGATGGTGCAGGCGGGAGAATCTTTGCAGGTTTCAGGAGGCCGCGAGCGCGAACTCGGCATGGGCATGCGGCTCGGCGGCGGCCACGCTGTGCGGGCATCCGGCGCCGCAGGACTTGGCGCAGGCGCCCAGGGCATCGTCGATGATGGTCTTGATGGTGCGCGCGCACCGGCCGCATTCGGCGCTGCAGCCGAGGCAGTCATAGACCTGCTTGGGACTGCGTGGAAGATCGTCCGCGGCGTTGACGGCGTTACGGACATCGTGGTCGCTGATGACGTTGCAGGAACAAACAATCATGAAACGGCAGGGCTCATCGGTGATGCGTAAGCCTATCGATATGTAACGGCGCGGCGGGATGCAAAAAGAAAAACCGTCTTTTCAAGCGATTCCAAAGTGATCGCACATGCAGCTAGAACCGATCTAAAGAGATGCGGTTGCGCCAGATCAAATGGCGCCATTCTTGCGGGCTTTGCAGGCTCAATCGCCACCGCCGCCTCCCCCGCCATCGCCTCCCCCGCCATCGCCGCCGCTATCGCCGCCGCCTGGATTGCCCGAACTGTCGGACGTGGAACTGTCGCCGCCGAACCAGCCCGCAAGGCTCCAGCCGTCACCCCCGGCCATGCCGCCATCAGTGCCCGAACTGGCGTCGGACGAGCCGCCGACGGCCCGGCGTTTCGGCTTTCGCGTCATCAGCAGGTAGCAGATCAGGGAGGTGCCGCCGGCCGCAATTCCGAATGCCGCCATTGCGTTTGTCATTGGGTTCCCTTCCTGCAAAAAACCGGCCTTTGCGCCGCAAAAACACCGCGTCAGCCCCGATTTCGTCGCCTGTTCGGGCATGTCCGTTCATTGATCATTCAAGCAAAATGTGGAACTTTTGTCCGGACAGACGATTTGACGGTCCCGTTCAATGAGAAAGGTGAAGGCCATGAGGAAGACATTGATGGCGCTCGCTGCCGCCGCCACCCTGGCTGTTTCGGCCGTTGCCGCGCCGCAGGCCGCCGAGGCTCGCAATGGCCGGATTGCCGCGGGCGTGGCAGCCGGACTGATCGGCGGCGCCATTGTCGGCGGCGCGATTGCGTCCCAGAACGGCTATTACGGGCCGGGCTATTATGGCCCGGGATACGGCTATTACGGCGGTCCGGCCTATGTCGCCGAGCCAAGCTGCTTCTGGCAACGCCAGCGGTTCTGGGACGGTTATGGCTGGCGGGTTCGCAACGTTCGGATCTGCGATTAAGCCGTTCATCTTCATCAAGAGCATCTGCGACGCCCCGGAAACACGGCGTTTTCCGGGGCGATTTTCGTTGATGGCCTGAAAAAACCGTTTTTCCCGGCCACTGCTTCGCCAGCGTTTACCTTCGATTGACTGTTGTGCGCTCTCTAGCGAGACGGACAGTTTCGAACGCGGCGTGTGAGTCAATCTAAACCCGGCGCCGGCGCAAGGCGCCATCTCCAGGAGAGTCCAGGACATGAAGAAGACATTTGCTGCCTTCGTCGCGGTCGCAACGATCGCAGGCTCGCTCGCCGCGACGCCCGCCAGCGCGCAGCGCGGCGTGGCCGCAGGCGTGGCGGCCGGCCTGATCGGCGGCGCGATCATCGGCGGCGCCATCGCCTCCAGCCGCCCGGCATACGCCGCCCCGGCCCCGGTGTATGTGGACGACTACCCGGCCTGCCGTATGGTGCGCGAGCGCTTCTGGGACGGTTACGGCTGGCGCTATCGCCGCGTCGAGGTCTGCGACTGAGCTGACCGGCACTTCGATTACCGCATTGTGATTTTGAAACCCGGCCCCTGCGGCCGGGTTTTTCTTTTCTCGATCCTCATCCCCGCGTGAGCGCACTTGCGCTCATCGCTGGAGGAGCGGCCTCTTGGCCGCGTCTCGAAGGATGAGCGACCTCATGGTTCGAGACGCCGCGCAAGCGCACGGCTCCTCACCATGAGGGGAGATAGTTGCGCCTAGCGCACCGTGCCGATCGAACGCAGCACGGCTTCGCTCGGCCAGCAGTCCACCTTGAGCCCGGCCGATTTCTGGTAGGCACCGAGCGCCGCGCGGGTTTTCATGCCCGCCTTGCCGTCCACCTTGTCGCCGTAGAGGCCGATGCGCGTGAGGTGACGCTGCATCGCCTCGACCGCTGATGTGCGCAGTTGGGTCGAGGCCGACCACGGCGTCGCGAACGGCTGCGGGCTCAGCATGCGATCGGCGAGATGGCCGACGAACAGCACGTAGAGATCCGAAAAATTGTATTCCTTGATGACGAAGTAGTTTTTCGTGGTCAGGAACGCCGGGCCGTAGATGCCTTCGGGCTGCAGCAGCGAGGCCGGCTGCGCCTGCTCGGCGGCACTGAGCTTTTGTCCGCGCACCGGCACGAAGCCTTCGCGCTGCCATTCGCGGATCGGCTTCGTCACCTCGGGCACGCCGATGGTGCAATCGGCGCCGGCCGGCGCCCGCACTTCGTAGGCCCAGCGGACACCCGGCTGCCAGCCCTTGTTGACGAGCTGCCGGGCGGCGGAGGCGAGCGCGTCCGGGACCGAATGCCAGATGTCGACCCGGCCGTCGCCATCGAGATCGACGCCGTGCTTGTAGAGCTCGGAGGGAAGGAATTGCGTCAGCCCGGTGGCGCCGGCCCAGGACGAGCGCAGATCCTTGCGCGTCACCACGCCCTCGCCGATCAGCTTCAGCGCCAGGATGAACTCGCTGCGATACTGATCCTTGCGCCGGCCGACATAGGCCTGCGTCGCCAGCACGCGCAAACCGTCATAGGGCAGCGCGTAGCGGCCGTAATCGGTTTCGCGGCCCCAGATCGCCAGCACGATGGCGCCGGGCACGCCGAAGCGCGTTTCGATCGCGCCGAGCGCCGAGCGATGCTTCGCCATCAGCTTCTGCCCCTCCGCCGCCAGCCGCGCGATGCTCGATTCCTTTACATAGTCGGCCGGCACCTGCACGAACTCAGCCTGCGACGGCGCGCCGGTGGCGGGCCGTCCCGGCAGGATCAGATCCGGCAGTTTGTAATCCGGCGCAAGGCCGCGGGTTTCGGCGTCGAAGGTCGCGCGCGGCACGCCTTGCGCCTGCGCTTCCGGCCAAAGCGAAGCGATGAACCGGGTGAATCCGGCATCGGCGGCGCGAGCGGAATGCGGCACGCCGATCATCACCGTGGCCACCGTCAGAACAAGCGTGGCGAGTACGCCGTTGCGCAGAACCGGAACCCGATCGAATGCCATGTCGCCCATCAGTGCGAAGCGGAGTGCTTCGCCTCTTCGGAGGCAATATTCGACAGCCGGTCGACAAAGGCGATGCCGATCGCAGACAGGATGAAAATCGTGTGAATGATGGTCTGCCACATCACGCCGGTTTCGGTGTAACCGGTCTTCCCCGACGCCAGTCCGCCGGCCTCGATGAAGGTTCGCAGCAGGTGGATCGACGAGATGCCGATGATCGCCATCGCGAGCTTGATCTTGAGCACGCTGGCGTTGACATGGCTGAGCCATTCCGGCTCGTCGGGATGACCCTGCAGGTTGAGACGGGAAACGAACGTCTCGTAGCCGCCGACGATCACCATCACCAGCAGGTTGGAAATCATCACCACGTCGATCAGGCCGAGCACCGCCAGCATGATCTGCTGCTCGCTGAAATCGAATGAGTGGGCGAACAGGTGCCACAACTCCTTCAGAAACAGCACCACATAGACGCCCTGCGCGACGATCAGGCCGACATAAAGCGGCAATTGCAGCCAGCGGGAGCCGAAGATCAGCATCGGGATCGGACGTAACTCGATCCCCTTGCCTTTGGGCGGCAGGGGCGTTTCCGGCGTCATGGACATGGGGCGGGGTCTTTCCGTGCGGGAATCAGTGTGGCAATCGCGGTCATTCTAGCATCCGGATATGGCACATTCCGGACGGCCGGGGCCGAGCGGCCATTTGGCGCAGGCGGGGTGTGAGCGCAGGTCAGGGTAGCGCTTCTTTGAAGCCCATATTGCATCGATGCGCAGCTCTGTTGCGGATTATTTCAGTACGTCCGGTGAGCGCGAAGGAGCGTGCACGCTATGCCGAAGAAACTTAAACAAGTCCCCAAATTTGCCAACGAATCCCAGGAACGTTCTTTTTGGGAGTCGCACGATACTGCGGACTATTTTGACCTGAGCAAGGCCGTGCGGGTGCGCTTCCCAAACCTGATGCCATCGACCACAGCCATCTCATTGCGACTGCCTGTGAGCCTGCTGGAGCAGATCAAGATCGCCGCCAACAAGCGCGACGTGCCGTATCAATCGCTGATCAAGATGTGGCGGGCGGAGAAGGTGGGATAATAACGCCTGCCAACGACGCGTTGCCGCGAGCCCGCAACTTTCTCGACAAGTTCGGCGACATCAAACGCCAGCTCACCGCGTCAGCTTCTTGTACTTCAGCCGATGTGGGATGACGGAGTCCTGCCCCAGCCGGCGCATCTTGTCCTTTTCGTAGTCCTGGAAGTTGCCCTCGAACCATTCGACATGGCTGTCGCCCTCGAAGGCGAGCATGTGGGTGGCGATACGGTCGAGGAACCAGCGGTCATGGCTGATGATCACGGCGCAGCCGGCGAAATCCTCCAGCGCCTCCTCCAGCGCGCGCAGCGTGTCGACGTCGAGATCGTTGGTCGGTTCGTCGAGCAGCAGCACGTTGGCGCCGGACTTCAGCATCTTGGCCAGATGCACGCGGTTGCGCTCGCCGCCCGACAGGGAACCCACCTTCTTCTGCTGGTCGGCGCCCTTGAAGTTGAACGACGAGCAATAGCCGCGCGAATTGACTTCGCGCTTGCCGAGCAGGATCAGCTCGTTGCCGCCGGAAATCTCCTCCCACACGCTCTTCTTGCCGTCGAGACTGTCGCGCGACTGGTCGACATAGCCGAGGTGCACGCTCTCGCCGATCGTGATGGTGCCCTTGTCCGGCTTTTCCTGCCCGGTGATCATCCGGAACAGCGTGGTCTTGCCGGCGCCGTTGGGGCCGATCACGCCGACGATGCCGCCCGGCGGCAGCTTGAAGGTGAGGTTGTCGATCAGGAGGCGGTCGCCGAAGCCCTTGGTCAGCCCGTCGAAATCGATCACGTTCTGGCCGAGCCGCTCGGCCACGGGGATGGTGATCTGCGCGGTCTGGGTCTGCTTCTCGCTGGCCTGCTTCAGGAGTTCCTCGTAGCGCTGGTAGCGCGCCTTGGACTTGGCCTGGCGGGCCTTGGGCGAGGCCGCGATCCATTCCTTTTCGCGCTCCAGCGTGCGCTGATGCGCGGCGTCCTCGCGGCCTTCCTGCGCGAGCCGTTTTTGTTTCTGCGACAGCCAGGCGGTGTAGTTGCCCTCGTAGGGAATGCCCTTGCCGCGATCGAGCTCGAGAATCCATGACGTGACGTTGTCGAGGAAGTAGCGGTCATGGGTCACGATCAGGATCGCGCCGGGATAGTTGCGCAGATGGCCTTCCAGCCATGATACCGACTCGGCGTCGAGATGGTTGGTCGGCTCGTCCAAGAGCAGCAGGTCGGGCTGGTCGAGCAGCAGCTTGCACAGCGCGACGCGGCGGCGCTCGCCGCCGGAGAGTTTCGAAACGTCGGCATCGTCGGGCGGGCAGCGCAGCGCGTCCATCGCCTGATCGACCTTGCTGTCGAGATCCCAGAGACCCGCGGCCTCGATCTGGTCCTGCAGCTTGGTCATCTCATCGGCGGTCTCGTCGGAATAATTCATCGCCAGTTCGTTGTAGCGATCGAGGATCGCCTTCTGCTTGGCGACGCCCATCATGACGTTTTCGCGCACCGATTTGGCGGGATCGAGCTGCGGTTCCTGTTCGAGGTAGCCGACCCGCGCGCCCTCGGCGACCCAGGCCTCGCCGGTATATTCCTTGTCGATGCCGGCCATGATCCGCAGCAGCGTCGACTTGCCGGAGCCGTTGACGCCGAGCACGCCGATCTTGGCGTCGGGATAAAATGACAGATGGACGTTATCGAGCACCTTGCGGGTGGGGTAGGTCTTCGACAGACCCTGCATGAAATAGACGAACTGGCGGGCCATCGTGATCCCTTGGAAACCGTTGCATTTGTCGGAAATTTGCTGCCGCTGATGTAGCGGCGCAGCCCGCAAAGGGCAACCGCGCGCCCGGCCTTTTCCATCCGTTCACCATGGATCATTACGGGATCGACACCATGGGGCGCCTGATCCGGACAATTGAAACCTTCTTTTAACAAATCGGGCGAAAACTGGTTTTCGGCGCCCCAAAAGGGGCTCTCTCGCGGCAAAAGCCGCGCACGAAAAACGGCGGGGCCCGCGTCATGGCAACCAGCAACTCAGCCTCCCTGTCCTCCCCGGCAGCCAGCCGCCACGAGCAGGCAAGCGCTCTCGCCGAAATCCGTGACTTCTGGCGCCAGTTCTTCGCCCGGGCCTTCAACCCCTACCGGCCGGAACTGCATTATATGCGTGGCCCCGGCCCGGCCTGCCGCGCCAAGCAGAAGGCCTCGTCGAACCGCCACTCCAGCTGACCATCCCCGACCGCTGACACGGCGGCGCCGATCGGGCTGCGAGCGCTCTTGCGGCTGCGGGCGCTTTTGCGGCCGCCGGCGCTTGCACGCTGAAAGATTGCGCGCGACCATGGCAGCTCCCGGACGGCGCGTTTCCGCCCCGTCATCATCGCCATGAACGGACCTCCCATGACGCGGCTGCGCTGTGCAATTCTCGACGACTATCTCAATCTGGCCCTTGATATCGCGGACTGGTCGAAGGTCACAGATCGCGTCGACGTCACCGTATTCAACCAGCCCTTCGCCTCGCAGGAGGCCGCCGCCGCCGCGCTGAAGGATTTCGAGATCATCTGCGCGATGCGCGAACGCACGCCGTTTCCGCGGGCCCTGTTCGCGAGCCTGCCCAAGCTGAAACTCATGATCACCTCGGGCATGCGAAATGCCGCGCTCGATCTGGAGGCCGCCAAGGACCACAATGTGGTGCTGTGCGGGACGCAATGGGGCCGCGACCCCACCGCCCCCCTGACCATGGGGCTGATCCTGGAATTGACCCGCAAAATCGGCCGCGAGAACGCCCGCATGCACGCCGGCGAACCCTTGCAGAAATTCGTCGGCCTCGAGATCGAGGGCAAGACGCTCGGCGTCGTCGGCCTCGGCAAATTAGGGGCCAAGGTGTCGAAACTCGCACAGGCGTTCGGCATGAACGTGATCGCCTGGAGCCCGAACCTGACGCCGGAGCGATGCAAGGAAGTCGGCGTCGGCTACGCCAGCAAGGAGGAATTGTTCGCCAGCGCCGACATCGTCACCATCCATGTGGTGCTGAGCCAGCGCTCGCGCGGGCTGGTGGGATCGGCCGATCTGGCGCGTATGAAGCCGACCGCCTTCATCGTCAACACCGCGCGCGGGCCGATCATCGACGAGGCCGCATTGCTGCAAACCCTGCAGCAGAAAAAGATCGCGGGTGCCGCGATCGACGTGTTTTCGGTCGAGCCGCTGCCGGTCGACCACCCCTTCCGCAAGCTCGACAACCTCGTGCTGACGCCGCATCTCGGCTACGTCACCGAGGAGACCTTTCGCGCCCATTACAGCCAGATGGTCGAGGGCATCGACGCCTGGTTCAAGGGCGAGCCGGTGCGACGGCTGGCGTAGCCATCCGGTGATGAGCCCTTGCCGTCACGGCGAGAAACGGGTTGCGAGGACGAAATGAAAAAGGCCCGCTTCGGCGGGCCTTTCTTGATAGCGGTTTTCGATCCCTGACTTTACCGCACCGTCACCGGCGCCGGCAGCGGCGGCACCACGGTGGGCGCCATGCCTGGAACGGGAGCGTTCGACGCTTGCGCCGAGCCCGGCGCGGGCGCCGGCTGCGCCGAGGCGGTTGCGGTTCCCGGCGGCGGGCCGCCCGGGAGCACCACCACGCGGGTGCCGACCTTGACGCGCTCGAACAGGTCGGAGACGTCCTCGTTCAGCATGCCGATGCAGCCCGAGGAGACGAACTTGCCGATCGTCGAGGGCTGGTTGGTGCCGTGGATGCGATAGACGGTGGAGCCGAGATACATCGCGCGCGCACCGAGCGGATTGCCCGGTCCGCCCGCCATGAAGCGCGGCAGATAAGGCTGGCGCTCGATCATCTCGGTCGGCGGATGCCAGTCCGGCCACTCGGCCTTGCGGGTGATTTTCTGCACGCCGGTCCAGGTAAAGCCGTCGCGGCCGACGCGGACGCCGTAGCGGACCGCGCGGCCGCCACCCAGCACGTAGTAGAGGTAGGTGTTCGGGGTGTCGACGACCAGCGTGCCCGGCGGCTCCTTGGTGACGAAATGGACTTCCTGGCGGCGCAGGTTCGGCGGCAATTGCGCGGGCGCGACTTCAGGCTGTTCTTCCGGCGGCAGCGCGGACAGCACCAGCGGCTTGCCGTCGGCCCCCTGGCTCTGCTGAGGCTGTACCGCTCCGGTGACGCCGGCCGGGGCGCCGACCGCTTCGGGCGGGCGCAGCGTGTCGTTACCGCGGTCCGAATAAGTCTGCTGCGGCGGACCGGCGGGGCGGTCCGAATAGATCACCGGCGGCGGTCCGGCCGGCCGGCCGTAGCGCGGATCGTCAGGCGACAGGACCGGGCCGGTGGGCGCGCCACGGTCGGAATAAAGCGGCCGGGCAGGATCGGGGCGGCCATAGCGCGGATCGGCGGGCGAAAGCACCGGACCGGGGGGCAAGAGCGCCGTCGAACCCTGCGCGTTCGGCCCATCATCGTCCTCCAGCGCGTCGAAATCCGGCGCGCCCGGGAGGCGGCGCTCATCGACCACATAACCGCCGGGCGGATAGGGTGCCGGCGACGCCGAATAGACCTGGCCGGGGGTCTGCGAATAGCCCTGCGCCAAGGCAAGCGAGGATCCGAGCGAGGTTCCCGCTGCGCCCGCCGCCAAGGCAGCACAAATCGTCAGAGTGCGTTTGATCATCATCGTTCTTGTATAGTCCCCAAGCCGACACCGGACCGTTAACGGCAGATGGCCGAAGATAGCGGCGCATTCAAGACAAATCCGCGAAATCAGGCCCGATTCCGGCATTTTGTGATGAGCCGCGAGCGTCGTGGCAACGATGCCTCACCCCCGCGGAAAACGCCATCCGGCGGTGCCCGGGTCGCTGATTTGTAACAAACGTGAACGGGGCGGTTGCGATATCCTCATATCAGCCTGATTCGCTGCGTGTTGGCGGTATTTTGCGCCGCGAACCCGGCCATAGCTGTGGTCACCGCGTTCCCGCTGGCTCAAGAGCCTTCCAGACCCCTGCGAAGGCGGATTGCTTCCATGCTCCCCGGCTTTCGTTTTCTGTTCGCCGCGATCGTGCTGACGATGTCGATACTGGTGTTCGGGCTCGGAGCCGCGGCCCTGCTCCGCACCGCCCACGAGGAATTTGCCGCCAACCCCTCATGGCGCGTGCCCGAACCAAGGTTTGCCCAGCAGGACGAGGCGCCCGTCCCGGTACTGGCGATGCTGCGCCTCGAGCCGGACCCGTTCGAGCAGAAGCCATCGGACGGCGCTACGGTGGCAGGACCGGCCGAGCCTCCGGCGATTGCCGCCGTCGCCACTGAGCCTGAGAAGGTCGCCGCGCTGAACCCGCAGAATTCCAGTCCGCCGCAGGCGGCGAAGCCGGAAATCCCGGCGGCGGAACCCCCGGCGCAAGGCGCATCCGCGCCGGCCGAAGCGCCCGCCTCCGCCGACGAGACCAGGATCGCAGCCCTAGCGCGGGCCTTGCCGCCAACCGATGAAACTCCGGCACCTGAACGGGCAGCCGCGGCGGAAACCGATGTCGCCGCGACGAAAATCGCCACGTTGGGCGATCCGCCCGTCGCCATCGAGGCCGAGGCGAAGGCCGCCAGCGCCAAGCCGGACTCCAGCGTCGTCAAGAAAAGGCAGCAGGCGCGGCGGGCGGCCCAGCGCCGCCGGGCCGCGCAGCGCGCGCGGCTGGCGCGACAGCTCGCGGCTCAACAGCAGGCCGCCGATCCGTTCGCGCAGCCCGCAACGAATATTCGCAGCCGCTGAGGCTCCTTGATTATGCCGGACCGGTGGCGACCGGCGGGCCGTCCGCAGCACCCCATTCCGTCCACGAGCCGTCATAGAGCGCCGGGTTCTCGACGCCGAGGCGGTAAAGCGCGAGCGTCAGCACCGCAGCGCTGACGCCGGAGCCGCAGCTCGTCACGATCGGCGCATCGAGCTTGACGCCGGCCCCGAGAAACACGGAACGCAACTCGTCCAGCGATTTCATCTCGCCAGTCGCCGCATTGAACAGGTTGTTGTAGGGCAGGCTGAGGCTGCCGGGGATATGGCCCGAGCGCAGGCCTGGCCGCGGCTCGGCGACCTTGCCCTGATAGCGCTCATTGGCGCGGGCATCGATCACCTGCTCGGCCCGGCTCGAAAGATTGGCGACCAGCTGCTGCATGCTGCGCACGCGCCGCGCATCGAATGACGCCTTGAAGGTCGAAGGCTTCGGTGTCACCGGGCCGCTCTCGACCTTGCGGCCTTCCGCGGCCCATTTCTTCAGACCGCCATCGAGCACGCGGACCTTGCGATGGCCGAAGGAGAGCAACATCCACCACGCGCGCGGGGCCGCAACCCAGCCGCCTGCGTCGTAGACCACGACCGTGTCGTCATTGCCGATCCCGAGCGCTCCGACATCGCGGCCGAACTGGTCGGCGTCCGGAAACATGTGCGGCAGCGGATTCGAATGATCCGACACCGCGTCCACGTCGAAAAACGCGGCGCCCGGGATATGCGAGGCGAGGTAATCGTCGATCGGCAGCGGCACGACGCCCGGCATCTTGAACGACGCGTCGATGACCCTGACCTTGGGATCCCCGAGATGCGCGGCGAGCCAGTCGGTGGAGACGAGCGGATCGTGTGGCGATGTCATGTGTTTCCCGGCATCCTTATGAGCGTCATTGCCGGGCTTGACCCGGCAATCCATCACTCGAAGAAGATGGACCCGCGGGTCAAGCCCGCGGGTGACGACCTTTTAGCCCTTTGGCTTCTTCGGCTCGTACTTCTCGACCGGGCCGCCGGCGTCGCGCCAGGCGGCGAAACCGCCGGCGACATGCGCGACCGGCTTCAGTCCCATGTCCTGCGCGGTCTTGGCCGCCAACGCCGAACGCAGGCCGCCGGCGCAATGGAAGATGAACTTCTTGTCTTCCTGGAAGATCGCCTTGGCATAGGGGCTCGCCGGATCGATCCAGAATTCCAGCATGCCGCGGGTGCAGGAGAATGCGCCCGGGATCCGGCCGTCGCGCTCGATCTCGCGGGGGTCGCGGATATCGACGATCACGACGCCGTCGTCCTGCGCGGCCTGGATCGCCTCCGCGGCACTCAGGGTCTCGATCTCGGCATTGGCCTCGTCGATCAGCGCCTTGATGCCGGTGTGGATGTCCTGGGGCATTGATGGTCCCTCTCTCAATTCCGTCATTCCGGGGCGCCCGCAACGGGCGAACCCGGAATCCCGATCGGTTCATTTCCAAATTGCATCGAGATTCCGGAGCTGTCCGGAATGACGATGCTGGCGTCTAGCGCACCAGTTCCTTCATCGCGCCTTCGAGGCCCTCGATCGTGATCGGGAACATGCGCTCCGAAAACAGCCGGCGGATGATGGTGGTGGATTCCGAATAGTCCCAGTGCTTCTGCGCCACCGGATTGAGCCACACCGCGTGCGGATAGGTGCGGGTGATGCGATCGAGCCAGACCGATCCGGCCTCTTCGTTGACATGCTCGACCGAGCCGCCGGGGACCATGATCTCGTAAGGCGACATCGAGGCGTCGCCGACGAACACCACCTTGTAGTCGTGCGGATATTTATGCAGCACGTCCCAGGTCGGGGTGCGGTCGGTGAACCGCCGCTTGTTCTGCTTCCAGACGCCTTCATAGAGGCAGTTGTGGAAGTAGAAATATTCCATGTGCTTGAATTCGCTCTTCGCCGCCGAGAACAGCTCCTCGACCTGCTCGATATGCGAATCCATCGACCCGCCGATGTCGAAGAATACCAGCACCTTGACCGCGTTGCGCCGTTCGGGGCGCATGTGGACGTCGAGATAGCCGTGGTTGGCGGTCTCCTTGATGGTGGTGTCGAGGTCGAGTTCGTCGGGCGCGCCGGTGCGGGCGAATTTACGCAACCGCCGCAGCGCGATCTTGATGTTGCGGATGCCGAGTTCGACGTTGCCGTCGAGATCCCTGAATTCGCGCTTGTCCCACACCTTGACCGCGCGGTTGTTGCGGTTCTTTTCCTGGCCGATCCGCACGCCTTCCGGATTGTAGCCATGGGCGCCGAACGGCGAGGTCCCGGCGGTGCCGATCCACTTGTTGCCGCCCTGGTGCCGGCCCTGCTGCTCCTTGAGGCGCTGGCGCAACGTCTCCATGAGCTTGTCCCAGCCCATCGCCTCGATCTGCTTCTTCTCTTCCTCGGTGAGGTATTTTTCCGCCAGCTTCTTCAGCCATTCGGCGGGAATGTCCGCCTTCTCCATGGCGTCGAGCAGGCTTTCCAGCCCCTTGAACACGGTGCCGAACACGCGGTCGAACTTGTCGAGATTGCGCTCGTCCTTCACCAGCGCGGCGCGCGACAGATAGTAGAAATTCTCCACCGTCTGACCGGCGAGGTCGGCGTCGAGCGCCTCCATCAGCGTCAGATATTCACGCAAGGTCACCGGAACCTGGGCATCGCGCAGCGATGTGAAGAACTGCAAAAACATGGGCCACAGATTGCCCGCCGGACCGTGGACGTCAAGGGGCTTCCGTGCATGGAAGAGGTCTGGACCTGCCGGGTTTTTCAACTAGAATTACATCAACAGGGCTTTCAACGGGGCATCATAAATGACCATTTTGGCGGTACTCGTGATCGGCGCGATCGCCGGCTGGCTCGCCGGCCTGATCGTGCGCGGCGCCGGCTTCGGGCTGATCGGCAACATCGTGATCGGCATCATCGGCGCGTTCGTCGCAAGCTGGATATTGCCGCAACTCGGCGTCAGCCTCGGCGGCAGCGCGTTTCGCGATATCGTCAACGCCACCATCGGCGCGGTGATCGTGCTCGTCATCCTGTCGCTGGTCAGACGCGCCTGACACATCCCCTCACCCCGATGACGACCGCCGGACCGGCGGTCGTTATCCGTTCAGACCGTGGCGCGCTGGTGCGCTCAAGAACAAACAACAAGGCAAGTGTTCGATGAAATTTACCGGTACCAAGGACTACGTCGCCACCGATGACCTCAAGGTCGCGGTCAACGCCTCGATCGTGCTCGAGCGCCCGCTGCTGGTGAAGGGCGAGCCCGGCACCGGCAAGACCGTGCTGGCCGAGGAAGTCGCCAAGGCGCTCGGCGCCCCGCTCCTGACCTGGCACATCAAGTCGACCACCAAGGCGCAGCAGGGCCTCTATGAATACGACGCGGTGTCGCGCCTGCGCGACAGCCAGCTCGGCGACTCCAAAGTTTCCGACATCAGCAATTACATCAAGCGCGGCAAATTGTGGGAAGCCTTCACCCACGAGAAGCGTCCGGTGCTCCTGATCGACGAAATCGACAAGGCCGACATCGAATTCCCCAACGATCTCCTGCTCGAACTCGATCGCATGGAATTCTTCGTCTACGAGACCGGCGAGAACATCAAGGCGTCACTACGCCCGATCGTGATGATCACCTCGAACAACGAGAAGGAATTGCCCGACGCGTTCCTGCGTCGCTGCTTCTTCCACTACATCAAGTTCCCCGATGCCGACACCATGGAGCGGATCGTCGACGTGCATTTCCCCGGCATCAAGAAGCGCCTGGTTGAAGAAGCGTTGCGGATCTTCTTCGAGGTGCGCGAGGTGCCCGGGCTGAAGAAGAAGCCGTCGACCTCGGAGCTGTTGGACTGGCTCAAGCTGCTGCTCAACGAGGACATGACGCCGGAAATGCTCAGGGAACGCGACCCGCGCAAGCTGATCCCGCCGCTGCACGGCGCGCTGTTGAAGAACGAGCAGGACGTGCATCTGTTCGAGCGGCTGGCGTTCTTGAGCCGGCGCGAGGTTTAGGCGGGAGCTCTAAGCCCCGTCATTGCGAGGAGCAATGCGACGAAGCAATTCACACTTTCATCGCGGCTATGGATTGCTTCGCTTCGCTCGCAATGACGGTAAACCAGCTGCCGGCTGACTAGACGACCGCCGCTTCCGGCGCGGCCTTGCCGCGGATCATGTCCGAGGCCTTGTCGGCGATCATCAGGGTCGAGGCGTTGAGGTTGGCCGAGATCATCCGCGGCATGATCGAGGCGTCGACCACGCGCAGGCCCTGCAGCCCGTGCACGCGCAGCTGATCGTCGACCACTGCCCATTTGGCGTCGGCAGGTCCCATCCGGCAGGTGCAGCCGGGGTGGAACGTGGTGGTGCCGCGCTCCGTGGCCGCCGCCAGAAACTCATCGTCGGACTGCACGTTGGGTCCCGGGAAATCTTCGTAGGCGAAGTACGGCGCCAGCGGCGCCGACGACAGCAGCCGCCGCGCCAGCTTCATGCCGGCAACCACGGTGCGGCGGTCGAGTTCCTCGACCAGGTAATTGGTCTGGATGATCGGCGGCTGAAAAGGATCGGCCGAACGGGCGCGAACATAGCCGCGGCTTTCCGGCCGCTGCTGCCAGGAGGCCACCGTCATGCCGGGCTCGTCCTCGAGCTGGCCCTGCACGCCCTCCTTGTAGCTCGCGGGCGTGAAGGTCAGTTGCAGGTCGGAGCTCTCGGTGCTCTCGCCGGAGTGCCAGAAGCAGTAGACCATGGTCGGCGACAGCGACAGCAGGCCGCGCCGCGTGGTCGCCCATTTCAGCGCCTCCACCCACAGGCTCAGGCCCCTTCTCAGCTCGTTGATGGTCTTGATGTTCTTGACGCGGGCGACCGAACGCGGCGCGTAATGATCCTGCAATCCCTCGCCGACACCGGGCAGCGCGTGGCGCACCTCGATGCCGAGCGAGCCCAGGAGTTCCGGCGAACCGACGCCGGACAACTGCAGCAGTTGCGGCGAATTATAGGTGCCGCCGGCGAGGATGACTTCCTTGTTGGCGCGCACTTCGACCGGGGTGCCGTTGCTGCCGCCCTTGAGGTAGCGCACGCCGACCGCGCGCTTGCCCTCGAAGATGATGTTGGTGGCGTGCGCGTGCGTCCGCACGTGGACGTTCGGCCGTTTCCGCGCCGGGTGCAGGAACGCGGTCGCCGCGCTGACGCGCAGGCCGTTCTGGATGGTGCGCTGGGCGTAGGAGACGCCCTCCTGGATCGCGCCGTTGTAATCGGGATTTCTGGGAATGCCGAGGCTCATCGCGCCGGCCATGAACGCCTCGCAGAGCGGATCGCGCCAGTCCATGGTGGTGACGGTGAGCGCGCCGTCGCGCCCGCGATAGGTATCGTCGCCCTCGCCGACCCGCCGCTCCAGCCGCTTGAAGTAAGGCAGCACGTCCGGATAGCCCCAGCCGCGATTGCCGAGTTGAGCCCAGGTATCGAAATCCTGGCGCTGGCCGCGGTTGTAGATGTGGCCGTTGATCGAGGAGGAGCCGCCGAGGGTCTTGCCGCGCGGCGCGTAGATGCTGCGGCCGCCGGTCCACGGCCCGGGTTCCTGCTGGTAGGCCCAGTTGATGCTCTTCATATGGAAGGTCTTGATGAAGCCAGCCGGCAAGTGAATATACGGATGCCAGTCGCTGGGGCCTGCCTCGAGCACGCAGAGGCTGGTGCCGGCATCCTCGCTCAGCCGATTGGCGAGCACCGAGCCGGCCGAGCCCGCGCCTATGATCACGTAGTCGAATGTATCGGTCATCTTGGCTCCGGCGGTACGCTACCGCGCCTTTTCATGCAGTTGATAGGTCAGATGCACCTTCACCGTCGGCCATTCGCTGGCGATGATGCTGTAGACCACGGTATCGCGCAGCGTGCCGTTCGAGGCAATCTGGTGGTTGCGCAGGATGCCGTCCTGTTTGGCGCCCAGCCGTTCGATGCCGCGCCGGCTCTGATGATTGAAGAAATGGGTGCGGAATTCAACTGCGATGCAATCGCGCTGTTCGAATCCGTGGGTGAGCAGCAGCAATTTGCACTGGGTGTTGAGCGCGCTGCGCTGCACCCGCTTGGCGTACCAGGTCGAGCCGATCTCGACCCGCCGGTTCGGCGCGTCGACGTTCATATAGGTCGTCATGCCCGCGATCTTGCCGTCGGCATCGAACACCGTCCATGGCAGCATCGACCCCGCCGCCTGCAGCGAAAGCCGGCGGTCGATCTCCTTGCGCATGTCTTCGGCCTTGGGGACGAAGGTGTACCAGAGCTTCCACAGCTCGCCGTCCTTAACCGCCTCGGTCAGCCCGTCGCAATGATCCGGCGACAGCGGCTCCAGCCGCGCATATTGGCCGCGCAGGGTTATCGGTTCAAGCCAGGGCATTCAGTACTCCGTTTCTCTCCCCTCATCCTGAGGAGCGCTTCGCTTGAAGCGCGTCTCGAAGGATGAGGCCACCAAAATTCGCTCATGGTTCGAGACGCGTCGCAAGCGCGACGCTCCTCACCATGAGGGTTATCGCAAGCGGCACCATTACTTATTGAGAAAATTCAGCGGCAGGCCGGGCCGCGCCCAGTCCATCGCGATCAGTTCGCCCTTGCCGGACAGCGTGATGTAGGCGGTCTTCAGTTCGGGGCCGCCGAAGGCGATGTTGGTGGTGACGCGGTCGCCGGTCGGCACCTGCTCGACCAGGGTGCCGTCGGGCGCGATCACCGAGATGCAGCCGGAGATGAGGGTGGCGACACAGACATTGCCGGAAGCCTCCACCGCCAGCGAATCGAACATCTGGTAGCCGCCGAGGCCCGCGATCGGCTTGCCGCGCTCGCCGCGATAGATCACGTCGCGCGGCTTCAGCGTGCCGGGCGCGGAAAGATCGTAGGCCCACAGCCGCGCGGTGGGAGTTTCGGCGATATAGACGGTGTTCTCGTCCGGCGACAGGCCGATGCCGTTGGCCGGCAGCACGCCGTGCACGACCTCGACGATCTCCTTCATGCCGGGCTTGATGTAGTAGAACGCGCCGACATCCATGTCGCGGGCGCGTCGCTTGCCGAGATCGGAGAACCAGAGCCCGCCCTGCCTGTCGAACACCAGGTCGTTCGGCCCCCGTAACGGATGCTCGCCGCATTTATCGACGACCGTCTCGACCTTGCCGCTTTGCATATCGACGCGCTGGATCGAGCCGCCGAGATAGTCATCGGGCTGCGGCCCCGGCATGATCAGGTTGCGCGTCGGGATCCAGCTGAATCCGCCATTGTTGCAGACATACATCTTGCCGTCGGGGCCGAGCGCTGCGCCATTGGGCCCGCCCGGGATCTCGGCGACCACCTCCTTGCGGCCGTCGGGCCAGACCCGGGTCAGCCGCCGGCCGCGGATTTCGACCAGCACCACCGAGCCGTCCGGCATCACGACCGGCCCTTCGGGAAATTCGAGGCCGGTGGCGAGAACGCGAACATTGGACATGAAATCCCCCGCTTTTTTTGGCTGCAGGCGGATTCCAGGCTTCTTCCGCACGCGCAACGATTTCGTTGCGTCATGTTATGGCAAAGTCGATATCGCTTGCCAAGCAATCACCCGACCTGCGGCAGCGCAGGGCAGCGTTGCGTGCGGCCAACTGCCCAGCCAGTAGCCCATTCGAGACCGCCGGCTCGGTCCCTCGTCTGCGCGATATCTGCACAAGAATACGCAAATCCTGACCATGCCGCGCACAGGCGCTGCCAACCGGCGGCGCATCGTCAGCGAACAACCTGCCGAGACGGCCACGGCCGATCGGCGGGCGGCTGAAATCGCAACCCGCTGCAACCAGCCTTGCGCTTCTGTGAGGGAAAGATGGGACGAATCTCCGGCGCGATCTGCTTCATCCTCGCGTTGCTGACCGTGCTCAGCGTTGTCCCGGCATTCCTGCTCTTCTGCGCATGTGAACTCTCTCCCAGCTGCCTCGTCCGCGGGTTTGGGCATTTCTTGATTGGCCCGGCAGGCCTGCGCACGCCGGCCGTTGTGATCATGCTCGGTCCGCTCTTAGTTCTGCTCACATACGTCTTTGCGTTTCTCAGATGGCACAGACCCCGGGACGTACTTGACCGCAATGGTCGCTCTTTCGGCTGAGCGGCGCGGAGCCTATTCCCTGATTGGTATCCATATCTCCAGCCCGCCATTGCCGGTCAGCGGATCGAAGTTTTCGTCATAGCGCTCGAAGTTGGGCGCATCGGCGGCCTTCAGGCCGGACGACGGCAGCCACTGATTCCAGATCGTGTTGACGGTGCGGCGAATGGTCGAGATATGCTCACGGTGGGAAAACACCGCATATCTTTGTTCGGGGATGCGGAGCCTTGCGAATTCGTGCGGCAGGTCGGAAAAGTCGGAGACCTCGACGCCGGCGATGTAGTCGAAATTGCCGGCGTCGTCGGCGTTGCAGCAGACGCCGTAGGCCACCTTGCCGATCCGGCCGGGAATGCGGTCGACGGACTGGTGAAAGCGCTGCCACTGGCCGGGAATCGCGGCGCCGCTTTCGCAAGAGTAGCGCTCGCCGATGCCGGCGACGAGGAACGGCTTGCCGGTTTCGAAGCGCGGCGCTTGAAGGTTGTCGATGACGGTCGAATCCATGACGATCGGCTCCTGCAGCGTGAGGCGGTCAAGGCACGTCGAGCCGCGGACCGTTTCGGGCGTGACCCCGAAATGGTCGCGGAACGCGCGGGTGAATGCTTCGTGAGAGCCGTAGTCCGCCTCCAGCGCCAGGTTGAGGATATCGGGCGCGCCATCTGCGAGCGCCCGCGCCGCCTCCGTGAGCCGTCGCGCGCGCACATAGCGCATGACCGACAGCCCCGTCGCGGCGCCAAACGCGCGGACCATATGGAAGCGCGAGATGCCGCCGATCGCGGCGATCCCGTCGAGCGTGAGCTCGCCGGCAAGATGGCTTTCGATAAACCACAGCGCCTTCTGGGCGGGATTCATGAAGTACGGCCCTCATTCGAAGCGCCCGCATCATGATCGATTTGCAGGCGCTGCATTTGACAGTCCTTGCTCTCGGTCGCTTGCCCCGCGAAACGGGAGGACCGGCTTGTTCCGCATTGCGGAAACATCAGGTGCGCCGAAATTACTTCGCGCCCTCCTTGCCCGCCGGCGCGTCGGCCTTCTTCTTCGAATCCTCGGCCGCCTTCTGCTGCGCCGCCTGCAGATCGTCGACGGTCTTCTGCAAGGCGGCGACCGCGCTTTTCAGCGCCTCGATCTGGCGGCTGGCGGCGTCGAGCTTCTGCCGATGATCGGCGCCGAGTTTCGTGATCGTCTTCATCAGGAAATCGACGTTGCTCTGCAGGCAGCTGGTGCGCCGCTCCATGGTCTTTTCGACGGTGCAGATTTCGATGCCGGGAACGTCCTGGGCTTGCGCGTTCCCGCGCATCACGAGACCGGACGCCAAAATCACCGACGCGACGAGAACGATGCGGCCGATCATCAAAATCCCCATTCAAAAGACGCCCGTCGCGGTCAATTTGTTGCGAGGCGGCGCAAGGCGCCGACGCTATCATACTGAAACCTCATTCGCGCGTTGAGGTTTGCGGCGTTAAAAGCCTGGATCAGGGAACGGCGCTCAGGGCGCGGGAACCCAAACCGCGGCACCTCGCGCCGCGCTGAAGGAGAGATACGAAATGGCGACGCGCGAACGACGGCTGGCCGAATTCAATGGCAACGGTGAACCGCCGCCGGATCAGCCGGTTCAGGTACTTTGCGAGGATCACAGCGGCACGTACCAACTGCCGTTCGCCTGCCGCTTCATCGGTGGCGAATGGAAGAATAACGAATCCGGCGGCACCGTCGAGGCGACGGTGGTCGGCTGGCGCCTGCCGGCTTCCGGCGCTCGCACCCGGCCTTAAGGCCCGTCTTTGTGCCAGAATGCGACGGGAACAGGCGGCATCTTAAGATTCGGAACGCGGGCGGAACGAATCGCGCCCGAATCAGTGGTTGGGCTCCGTACTCCCCTGTTCACGGCTAGATATCGGCGCCGGCATGATCCAGCGCACCACATGCAGAACAGCCACGATCGGCCGCAGCCAGCGGCCGACGACAAAGGTTAATTCCTCCGGGGAAGACATATCAGTCACTTCCAGGGTGTCACCGGCGGCACCTTGTCGGTGGCCGGCGGCATGTCGACGGTCTTGAAGTCCGCCGGGCTGACGATTTCGAGATACTCCATGTCCGGCGAGTAATCGTAGAGGTAGTGCACGATCCCCGGCCGCTGATGCACGACGTCGCCGGCCTGCACCAGCGTCGGCTTGTCCTCATACATGAAGCGCGCCCAGCCCTTGGTCATGATGACGATCTGGAAATCGCAATCGTGGCGGTGCCAGCCGGTGCCGTCTTCCGGCGGCATGTCGGGATTGGCCTTGACCAGATGGCAGATCACCTGTCCGCCGGTGGCGGCCGCAATGCCGAGATCGCGGTACAGGAAGAAGTCGCGCAGGCCCCCTCCCGTGAATTCGGTATCGTCTGGTTTGACGTGAGAAAACTTGCTGACGACGGCGTGCTGATTCATCGAAGCCTCCACGGTTCTGGTTCGTGAGATCGCAACCAGGCGAGGCGTCCAGATTTTCGGCAGCGCCGCATCGTTGCGTTCACAGCTTCAGGAAGCCATGCGAAAATCGCGCCAGCCGCGCTGCACCGCGAAAAGTTCGATGGCTGCGGCCGCCAGCGCGCTGAAGCCGTTGGACCAGGTGCGGAATTGGAGTTGAGCGATTTTCTCGCCCGGCACCGCCGGTTCGGCGGCCGCGACCGCGCGACGCCCGGCGTGGCATCAAGTTGAGCAAAGCCTGCCTCCGGCCCCAGCCCTTCAAACAGGCAACGCGGCCCGGGCGCTGCCTAATATTCGACCTCGAGCTCCTCGATGTCGGCGGGCTCGGCCCTGGCGGCCTCGATCCACTCCTGCATCTCCGGCGTCGCCATGATCAGGTCGGCATAGGCCTTCAGCCGCGGCTCCAGCTTCACGTCATAGGTCATGAAGCGGGTCACGACCGGCGCATACATCGCATCCGCCATGGTGCGTTCGCCGAACAGGAACGGCCCGCCCGATTCGGCGAGGCACCCGCGCCAGATCGTGCAGACCCGGTCGATATCGGCCTGCGCGCGCGACCAGATCTTGAACCCCGGAAAATGGCCCTTCAGGTTGACCGGCAGCGAGGCGCGCAACGTGGTGAAGCCCGAATGGATTTCACCGCAGATCGACCGGCAATGCGCCCGTAAAATGCGGTCATCCGGCAACAGGCCGGCATCCGGCCTGACCTCGTTGAGATACTCGGCGATCGCCAGCGTATCCCACACGGTGGCGCCCTCATGCCGCAGGCACGGCACCAGGATCGAAGACGACAGCAGCAGGATTTCCGCCCGCGCCGACGCATCGTCCGGCGCGGTGATGATTTCGTCGAACTCCAACCCGGAAAACTTCGTCAGCAGCCAGCCGCGCAGCGACCAGGACGAATAGTTCTTGCTGCTGATGGTCAGTGTCGCCTTCGCCATATGGCTTTTCCCTCAACGCCTGCCAAAGGCCATGCGGACACCGCTCTGCCAAAGCGCCCCTCCGCAAAGTGCCCATTGTCCATGCTCCGTGCATTTTGCGCAGCAAGCGACGTGCCAGTTTGCAGGGCTGTCTGCCCCGGCCTTGGCTCCGATATTGCATGACACCGTGGGCAGGGACGGATCCGGATGAAGTCGATGATGTATCAAGCCTACCAGAACCACATGGACCTGACGGCGCCATGGCGGACGGGGGCGGCCCATGCGCTGAAATATCTCAACCTCGCGCCGCAAGGCGTCTCCGACAGACTGTTCGGGCGGCTCGCCGCGGCGCTGGAACTGATCTCGCGCACCACCCTCACCTATAGCCGCCCGCCTTACGGCATCGACAGGGTGATGATGGGCAATCAGGAACTCGAGGTGACCGAGGAAGTCGTGTACGCGACGCCGTTCGGATCGCTGCTGCATTTCAAGAAGGAAAATTCGCCGGAGCAGCCGCGCCTGCTGCTGGTGGCGCCGATGTCCGGCCACTTCGCGACGCTGTTGCGCGGCACCGTGAAAACGCTGTTGCAGGATCACGACGTCTACATCACCGACTGGCATAACCCCCGCGACATTCCGCTCGACCATGGCCGGTTCGGCCTGGAGGATTACACCGAGCATCTGATCGCGTTCATGGAGCAGCTAGGTCCGCGCTCGCACATGGTGGCGATCTGCCAGCCCTCGGTGTCGGCGCTCGCGGCCGCTGCGATCATGTCGGAGGACAATCACCCTGCCCGCCCGGCGACGCTGACGCTGATGGCCGGCCCGATCGACACCCGCATCCAGCCGACCAAGGTCAACGAATTCGCCAAGAGCAAGCCGATCAAATGGTTCGAGGAGAACCTGATCAATTACGTCCCCATTCAATGCAAGGGCGCGTTCCGGCAGGTCTATCCCGGCTTCGTGCAGCTCACCGCCTTCGTGTCGATGAACCTCGAGCGCCACATCAAGTCGCACATCGATCTGGCGCAGCATCTGGCCAAGGGCGAGAAGGAGAAGGCCGAGGTCATCAAGACCTTCTACGACGAATATTTCGCCGTCATGGACCTGCCGGCCGAATTTTACATCGAAACGGTGCGCGATGTGTTTCAGGAACATCTGCTGCCGCAAGGCAAGCTGATGCATCGCGGCCGCCCGGTGAACCCCGCCTCGATCAAGCGCATGGGGCTGATGACCGTCGAGGGCGAGAAGGACGACATCTGCTCGATCGGCCAGACCTTGGCGGCGCAGGACCTCTGCACCGGCGTGCGCGCCTATCGCAAGGTGCATCACATGCAGGCCGGCGTCGGCCATTACGGCGTGTTCTCGGGCAAGCGCTGGAACAACGAGATCTATCCGCTGCTGCGGGATTTCGTGCACGTCAATTCGTGAACTGACGGTAACCTCGTTCAGGCGTCATCGCGACGAGCGAAAGCGACGGAGCAGTCCGGTCATACTTCGTCGCTTCGACGGCAACGATAAAATCTACGCGACGATGCCGACCGGCGATTGATGCACCCCCAATAGCCGGTGCGTTTCCGTCAGGGGGACGGCCGGACTGAACAGGAATCCCTGCACCTCGTCGCAAAGCTCCTCCTTGAGGATGCGGAGCTGATCGGCGGTCTCCACACCTTCGGCGTTGGTGGTCATTCCGAGATTTCTTCCCAGACTGATCACCGCGCGGATGATCGCCAGCGAATCCTGCAGTTTGCCGAGCCCGCGAACGAAGCTCTGGTCGATCTTGATCTTGTCGAAGGGGAAACTTCTGAGATAGCTCAGGCTCGAATAACCCGTGCCGAAATCGTCCATCGAAATCTGAACGCCGTAGCTCTTGAGCTGATGCAGTCTTTCGAGAATGACCTCGCTGTCCTGAAGCAGGGTCGTTTCGGTGATTTCCAGCTCGAGTCTGCCGGGCTCGAGATGGCTGACGGCCAGGGCCGTGAACACGGTTTGAACGAGGTTGGGACTCCTGAACTGAACCGGCGAGAGATTGACCGCGACCCGGATATTCCGGGGCCAGCCCAGCGCATCGGTGCAAACCTGCCGCAATATCCATTCACCGAGCGGAATGATCAGGCCGGTTTCCTCTGCCACGGGAATGAACTCGGCCGGCGATACCATCCCGCGATCGGGATGGCGCCAGCGGATGAGCGCCTCGAACGCGATCACCTCGTTGCTGCCGACCGAAACCACCGGCTGATAGAACATCTCGAACTGCTTGCCGGCGATGGCCGCCCGCAAATCGACCTCGAGCTGGCGCCGTGCCTTGGCCCTGGCGTTCATTTCCGGCTCGAAGAAACGGCAGATCCCCCGCCCGTCGGCTTTGGCGCTGTACAGGGCCATGTCGGCGCATTTCAGCAGGTCCTCCGACAAGGAGGCGTCGCCCGGGAAAATCGCAATTCCGATGCTCGCTCCCAGCACCGCCTGATTTCCAGCGAGGTCATACGGCGCGTTCAGGGCTTCGGTCACGGCCAGCGCCAGCGCAGCCGCGCCATGAGGCTGCGGCTGCCCGCCTTGCAGGATTGCAAATTCGTCGCCGCCCAGCCGGGCCACCATTCCCTGTTCGCCGACACAGTGCTGCAGTCGCCTGGCGACTTGCCTCAGCAGCTCATCCCCGATCGAATGGCCGAACATGTCGTTGACGGTCTTGAAGCCGTCGAGGTCCAGGCCGAAGATTGCGAGTTGATCGGTAGCTGTGACTTCAAGCGCTTCGGTCAGCTTGCGCTGGAACAGGTTCCGGTTCGGCAGGTCGGTGAGAGTGTCGTATTCCGCGAGGTAGGCGATCTGCTTTTCGGCCCGCCTCCGCTCGGTAATATCCTCGTGCGTATCGACCCAGCCTCCGCCGGGCAATTCGCGCCTCGAAACCGCAATGACCCGGCCATCGGGATACTCCTGCTGATAGGAGTCCGATCCGTCGACGAAAGCGCGCCCGATGTAGGCTTTGTGGAATTGCACCGCCGAGCCCTCCGGGAAGCCATTGGCGGAGGCAATGGATTGTATCAGTCCGGACAGGCCGACGCCGGGCGTGACGTCCTGGCGAGACAGCCTGAATATTTCCAGGAAGCGGTCATTGCACAGCACCAGCCGATGCTGCGCATCCAGCATGCAGAGGCCCTGCACCATGTTGTTGAGGGCCGCATCCAGCTGCAGATGAGTCAGGCCGAGCGCGATCGCGTTGCGCTTGAAGACGTCGATGGTCCTGGCAATGTCGCCCATTTCGTCGAGGGCTTTCGTATAGGGCACATCGACGCCGAGTTCGTTGTTGCATAGCCGGTGCATGACCGCGGTGATCTTGCCGAGCCGGCTGAGGATGCGATGCTTGGCCCACAAGGTTACCGGGCCGATCAGCACGAAGGCGACCAAAGCGGATGCAACCACCCACAGCATCAGCCCGCTGGAGGCCTCCGAAAGCCGGTGGACCTCGCGATCGACCTGGCGGATTTGCTCCTGATACCGTCCCTCCATGGCGCCCTGGATGACGTTGGCCGCCTGCGCATACTCGCCCTCGCTGACCGCGAGCGCCTGCTCCTGAGCGAAATTGTGGGCGAGCATCAAGACCCGATCGCCAGCCTGACTCAATGTGGGAACATGGGCGGCGATCTGCTGCAGCAGTATTTCCCTGGTTGCATCGCTCCGCGACAATTGCGTCCGGACGCTCTCCTCGATCCGCGCATTGAGCGCCGCCACCGCCAGCCGGCTGGCTCGAATGCGGCTTCGGTCGAGCAGCGCCGGCGCGGCCGTTATCAGTGCGCGATGCTGCTCGAACAAGACCTCGAGCTCGGTGACGGTCTGGATCCCCACAACCCCTTCGCCGTAGAGCCGCTCGGCGGCGGTTCTGGTCTGGCTGGCGAAGTGGGTGGACGCGGCGGCCAGCACCATCAGCGCCGCAAGCGCGATGGCGGTAAGAAGATAGAACTTGGCGGCGATGCCGTAGCGGATCGACCTCCAAAGCCGGGACAGCATGGCGCGCTCCTCAACTGCCTTGGCGGGCGACGCGTCGAAACGCTTCGATGACCGCGCTGGCGGCAGGCGATGGATCGTCGAGGCTGACCAGGCTCAGGATCTGCTCGATCGGCTCGTCCGTCACCAACTCCACCGCGGAACTCGACTTGACGATGGCCAGCTGGGTGATGCCGATGGCTCCGGGCTCCTGCGCCACCACCTTGACGATCTGTGTACCGACCTGAACCCGGATCGCATCGGGAGCCGAAATATGCGCCGCGCCGAGCAGCCTTGCTTCGACGGAGGCCAGCACGCCGCCGCCTTCGCGAACCGCCACGACGCGGATCGGCAGATCCGGCCCGCCCAGTTGCTTCCAGTTGGAGATCTCGCCGGTCAGTATTTTTCCAATGTCCTGAAGACGCGCCGCGCGAACCGGATTGTCCGGATGAATGACCAGTGCGGCGCGGGTCCGGGCGATCTCGAACGCCTTCAATCTCTGGAACGGAAGACTTGCATCGGACCGGCGCAGGATCTCCACCTCCCGGTCAAGGGTGGTTGAAATCATCGCCAGCTCCGCGTTCTGCGCCAGCAGGGCGAGCAGCCCGAGACTCGATTTGTTCGGGATGATCTCGAGGTGGTGGCCGGTTTGAGCTTCGACCGAACTCGCGAAGGGTTGCGCTATTCCGCTCGCAAAGGTCGTCGACCCCTGCAGAACCACATCGCCGGAATGGGCCGTGCCAATGCCCGCCGCGCCGGCGACGATCGCTGCGAGAACGAGTTGAATGAATTTCACTTTAGGAAAATTGCCCGCGACCTGGCTCATAGCCCCCCCTATTCAGCGACGACTCTGACAGGGATCAGCAAAAGACCGGGTTACCAAACAGCGTAAATGGTCTTTAAACTCGGGCGCCGGGTGTCCCGCGCGCCCGTACAAATACGGACTTCAGGGCACGACCGCTTTCCCAGGCGAGGCGGGGCCGTCGAACGGCGCCTGTCAGGCGGTTCGAAACCGCGACACGTAATGCAGGCCGATCACCGACACCAGGAAGGTGAACCACACCGGATCGGCACGATCGAGGAAGAAGCTTTCAAGTGAGGCGAGGTAGATCCCGAACAGCCAGATCCGCAGGAACATCTTGCCAAGCGGCGTCCCCTGCCCGCGCGCCTCGGCGAGATCATAATCCCTCAGCGGCGCAACGACCAGAATCGCCATCATGAACAGCAGTCCGGGAATCCCGAGCGTCAGCGCGGAATCCAGATAGCCGTTGTGGCTGTGCGAGGCGATCACCACCCATTCGTGGATGCTCTCGCCGGGATCGGCGTCGCGTACGAAGTCGCTACCCCAGAACGCAAAATAGCCGTAACCGAAAATCGGGCGCTGGGCGATCGACGCGAAGGCAAACTTCCAGACTTCGTCACGTCCGGTGAAGCTGGTGTCGAACGGCAGCGATCTGCCGATGGCCGACAGGGTCGGGCTGACGACGGTGCCGATGCTCAGGAGATTGAGAACGATAAGCGGCGCATAGCACAGCACCGCCCGGACCCGAAACGTCCTTGCCGCCGCCACCAGTTCGGCAAGCACGAGGATCAATATGACAAGCGCGGTCGCACTCTTGCCCCGGGTGAAGAACAGAAAGACGACCGCGAGAGCAGTCACGAGCGGCCCGACCAGAACGGCCCCCGATCGCATCAGGTAGATCCCGACGAAGACCAGCATCGCCATCACGGCGGACGCCGTGTTCTTGTGATCGAAGACGCCGCGCCAGTCGCCGGCCAGATGATACTCCGCGACGTCGGTGGCCTGGTGAATGGAAAATCCGGGTGCCACCATGACCCCGAGATAGCAGACGGCCAGAAACGACAGCACCGCGGCGCCGAGCCACCGGTTCAATTCGCGCGCGGTCGCCGGCAGCAGCAGCACCGTTGCCGCGACTACGAACACGCAGGCGGTGAGGACAAATCGTTGCGTGGAGGCGCCGGGGTCGCGGGACATCACGAGATTGATGCAGATCCAGCTGCCGAACAGAATATAGGGCGTCGATACGAACGAACGAAGCGCTTCCGCGTGCCTTCGCATCACCAGCACCAGCGAGAGCACGGCGAGAAATCCGAACGACGCGTAGGTGAGGCCGCGTCCCTCGGCGGCATCGCCGATCGTGGCGTCGCCGAGATTGGCGAACGGCTGCAAGGAAATCCAGGGCAGCAGGAAGATGGCGATGAACAGCGCGAAGCGCAGGATGTGCGCGATCTCGATCCGGCCGACATAAAGACCAATCGGCGACTCGATCCAGAGGGCAGACAACCTGTTCACGGCAAGACTCGTCGGCTGTGGTGGATCGTCCGGAACGCTTCGTCCCGAGCGGCGTGCTAAAGCCAATACTCCAAACCTAAATTATAGAGCAGCATGCGCGCATTGGCGCCGCAATCTTCCCGTGTCGGTTAATGAACTCGCTTTAACCATGCGGCCACACTTGCCGAACGCTGCGGCGCGCTGGACCGGATATTGCGGCTGGACCGGATATTGCGGCTGGACCGGATATTGCAGAAGGCTAGCCCACATCGCCGACTCCCTCGGCGAAGGTGTGAACGCATGACGATCGGAACATATTTCGCGCGGTTTGTTCGCGCTGATGGCGTGAAGGCCGCGGCACCAACTCTTTTCGGCACAGCCGGACTGTCCGGGGTGTCCGGTTTTGCGACGGCGAAGGCCGTCTGCGGCGACCGCTCCGGCCGGATCGTTAACGCCTTGCGCGCCTCCGCCACGGAACCGGTTCCTCTCGTGCTCGCCGCCTTGAGGCGTGAATGATGAAATATCGCGCCGATATCGACGGCCTGCGGGCGCTTGCCGTCGTTCCAGTCGTTCTCTACCACGCCGGCGTTCCCGGTTTTCCCGGCGGCTTCGTCGGCGTCGATATCTTCTTCGTGATCTCCGGCTATCTGATCTGCGGCATGATCGATGCGGACATCCGCAAGGAAACGTTCTCGCTCGGGAGTTTCTACAAGCGCCGGGCGCTGCGCATCCTGCCCGCGCTGTTCGTCATGTTCCTGGTCACCAGCGTTCTGGCCTATGTCTACTGCCTGCCGGTCGAGCTCGAAGATTATGCCCGGAGCCTCGCCAGCGCGGCCGGCTCGATTTCCAACGTCTATTTCGCGGGCACCGCCGGCTATTTCGACGCTCCGGCCGAAACCAAGCCGCTGTTGCATACCTGGTCGCTCGGCGTCGAAGAGCAGTTCTACCTCATCGTTCCCTTGGCGATGCTGCTCGCCTGGCGCGTCGCACCGAAACGGGCCGGGCTGTTGTTCGCCGTGGCCGCAGTACTTTCCTTTGCGGCGGCGCTCGCGATCAGCTATCGCAACACCACCTTCGTGTTCTATCTCACGCCGTTTCGGGCCTGGGAGCTGGCGCTCGGTGCGCTGCTGTCGATTGGATTCATTCCGGCGCCCAGGACCGCATTCTGGAAAACTGCCTGCGGCGCGATGGGGATCCTGCTTCTGCTCGTCGCGATACTCGTTGGTTCGCCCTCGGCTCCGTTGCTCTTGATGACGGCGCTCGCCAGCGTCGGCGCCACGCTGGTGATTGCCTCCAGCGAAAGCGGCGTTTCGACGGTTGGACGGCTGTTATCGCTGCGGCCGGTCGCCTTCATCGGCCTGATCTCCTACTCGCTGTATCTGTGGCATTGGCCGCTGATGGTATTTCAACGCACCGACGGGCTGCTGCTTGCCAACTCATCCGGCATCGTCACCAAGCTTGCGCTGATCGCGGCCTCGACCGGCATCGCCTTCCTGTCGTGGAAATTCGTCGAGACGCCGTTCCGCTCGAAGGCTCGCGAAACCTCCAAGGCGACGGTCTTCGCCATGTCCTCCGCCGCGATGGCTTCGGCGCTGGCAATGTGTGGCCTCGTGCTGTTCGTCGGCGGCGCGCCGTTCCGCTTTCCCGAGCGTGTGGTGTCGATCGCCTCCTATCTCGCCTACGATCCCTCGGCCGCGTTCCGGTCCGGGCAATGCTATCTGGCCTCGAGCCGCCAACAGCTCGATACGCCGGCCTGCTTGAAGCTGGACGCCAAGCGGCCGAATTACCTTCTGGTCGGCGACAGCCACGCCGCCCATCTCTGGTTCGGTCTGTCTTCATCGATGCCGGAAGTCAACGTATTGCAGGCCACTGCCAGCCTGTGCCGGCCGGCCGTACAGCCCGGCTCGCGGCATGACACGCCATTTTGCCGGAGGCTGATGGACTTTGTCTTTGGCAACTTCCTCGTCAACAACAAGGTCGACAAGATTCTGCTCGCCGCGTCATGGAAGGACGAGGATCTGCCGATCCTGTCGGCCACGCTCAGGATACTGAAATCGAGGGGGTTCGACGTCACCGTACTCGGGCCGATCGTCGAATATGACAGCGCGCTGCCGCGGCTGCTTGCTGATGAAATCCTGCAAAACAATCCGGCGGTCGCCGGGACCATGCGCAAGGCCGGGGTTCTGGAGCGCGACCGGGCGATGCGGCGGGTCGTCGCGGCCGAGGGCGCGGCTTACGTTTCGGTCTATGATTCCGTGTGCCGCAACGGCGTCTGCGATGAATTCGCCGAAGCCGACATTCCCCTGCAGTTCGACGCGGGCCACCTCACGGCGAAGGGTTCGGTGGTCGTGGGGCGAAGGCTCTCAACCGCCTTTATCGGCAAACTGGCGAGGGCCGACGATGTTTCGAACTGAGCGCGCGCGCACGGCGTGGGCGCTTCTCGGCCCGGCGATCGTTGTGGCGGTTTTGGCGCTCGGCGGCATCCCTCCGGCCCATGGCGAAGTCAAGAGCATATCGCGCATCGGTTCGGACTCCGCCAAATTTGCCGGCGCCTTCGTCAACTGGGGGCCCGATGGCCGCGAACGCATGCTTCAGGCCTGGGAAAAATGGCTGAACCAGACGCCGTCGTCGGTGCTCGGCGTCGATTTCTACGCCCAATCGACCTGGGAGGATTTCTTCAAATTGAGCTGGGTGCCGGGGATGTGGAACAAGCTCAACCCGGCGCGAAACGTGGTCTGGTCGGTTCCGCTGACGGTGAAGGGAACGCCGCTCGCGGAGATCGCCAACGGCCTGCGCGACGCCGAGTTCGAGGCCGCGGCAAGAGCGATTGCCGAGGCCCAGCCGAAGGCGATCATCCGGCTCGGCTGGGAGATGAATCTCGTCGACTCCCCTTGGTTCGCCAAGGGCCAAGAGGCCGACTACATCGCCGCCTTCCGGCGCGTTGTCGGAATTTTCAGGCGGCATTCGGACGGCTTCAAATACGACTGGTGCCCGGGATGGGGCCCGCAGGAACTCGCGGCCGACCTCGCTTATCCCGGCGACGACGTGGTCGATTACATCGGTCTCGATGTCTACGATTTCAAGTATGAGGGATCGCCGCAGGAACGCTGGGACACTTATTATCTGAAAGCGCCGTTCGGCCTGCAATGGCAGCGCGACTTTGCCGCCCGACACGGCAAGCGCATGAGTTACCCGGAATGGGGCGTCGGCCAGTTCGGCGACAACCCCTTCTTCATCCAGCAGATGCATGACTGGTTCCGGAAGAACCAGAACAGCATCGCCTATGCGGCCTATTTCGACGTCGACGGATTATGGCCGACCCAGATCGACAACAACCGGTTTCCCAAGTCGCAAAAGCTTTTCCGAAAGCTTTTCAGGCATTGAGCCGATGTGAAGGACTGCAGCGTGATGAATATGCGGCGGGTTATCAGGGGCGCGGCCTGGCTCTCGATTGCGATCGTTCTCCTGGTCACGATCGTACCGATCGGTTTCCGCCCCACCACGGGGTTGTCGCCAAACATCGAGCGCTTCTGCGCGATGGCTAGCGTGGGCGCGCTGTTTGCCGCAGCCTATCCCAGGAAACTCTGGCTGATCGTGCTGGCGCTGTCGCTGGCGGCGGCGCTATTCGAGCCGCTGCAGTTCATCGCCGCCGGCCGTCATCCGAGCCTGCGCGATGTGGAGCTCAAATCGCTGGGCGCCGCGATCGGCGCTGCCGTCGGCTACGTGATCGCCTTCGCGGCAGGCGCCATCAATTCGCGCTGGTCGCCGGCACCTTGATCTCCGTCGGCAGGATGATGGCGGCGGCGATCACCAGCAAACACAGCCCGCCGAAGGCCTGCAGCATGGTGACGAAACCGCCCTGCTCGTAAAGCCACGCCACCAGGCCGACCGAAGCGCCGGCCGCGGTGAAGCCGAGGAAATAGCGCACCGAATAGGCTCTGCTGCGCCATTCCTCACTGGTGTATTTGCCGACCATGGCGTCGTTGACGGTCACCTGTCCGAACGCGCCCATCACGATGCCGATCGAAGCCAGGATCAGCGGCAGGTTCGACAGCGTCGCCGCCAGATACAGGAATGGCGCCAGCAGCAGGGACAGCGGCAGGGAGATGGCCTTCAGCGAGTAGCGGTCGATCAGCCTGCCGATGGTATATTGCGTCATCGCGCCGAACACATAGACGCAGGCCGCGATCACCCCGAGCAGCGCCGGGCTCCTGGTCATGTCGACGAGCCGTTCCGCGAACAGCTTCGGCAGCGCCACCGTCACCGCGTTGAAGGTGGTGGATATCGCGATCACCACGATGAACAGCGCCAGGATCACCCGCCACATGTCCTTCTTCGCCACCCGCGCCTGTGCCGCCGCCTGCTTGAAGCCGGAGCGGTCCTCGTGGACCACCATCCGCGCAAACGCGACGCCGATCAGGATCGTGACGATGCCGGGAATGACAAAAGCCCAGCGCCAGCCGAGATACTGGCCGATCACGCCGGTAACCAGCGCCGACGACGCCACGCCGAGATTGCCCCAGACGCCGTTCAGCCCCATCTCGCGGCCGAGCCGGTCGGCATAGGACACGATCATGGCGGTGCCGACCGGATGGTAGATCGACGCGAACAGGCCGATCGACAACAGCGCCGCGCCGAGCTGCAGCGGGCTCTGCACCAGGCCGACCGCGATCATCGACAGGCCGATCCCGGCAAAGAAGATCACCATCATGTGGCGGCGGCTCCAGCGGTCGCCGAGCCAGCCGGTCAACAGCGAGCCGGCGCCGAAGGCGACGAAGCCCGGCGTCGCGTGAGGCAACAGCTCCGAATAGGCCATGCCGAGCGCCGGCCCCATCACGATGACAGCGGCGGCAAAGATCAGCATCGAATAATGGTCGATGAAGTGGGCGGCGTTGACAAAGCCGATCACCCGGCTCGGGCTGTTCATTGGCGAATCCCGCTGTTTCCTGAAATAGGTTATACGTTGTTGAGCTGACGGGATGCGGCCAATGAATATCGCCGAAAAGCCAATTGCAGGGATCAAGGGGCGCCGTATCTCGACCGGCGACGGCGTCCACATGATTGCGAACCACTACAGGAAGGGCGTCCGGCTCGACACCCATATGCACCGCGAGGCGCAACTGGTGTACGCAGCCCGCGGCACCATGCAGGTCACCACGCCGAAGGGACGCTGGCTGGTGCCGCCGGACCGCGCCGTGTGGGTGCCGGCGCGGCTTGAACACGCCATCGACATGCTGGCGGATACGGACATGCGGACGCTGTATTTCGACCTCGCCTGGCTCGATCGGGAAGTCCGCAGCGCGAGTCTCGATGCCGAATTCGTGGTGCGGGTCTCGCCCTTGCTGCACCAGGCGATCCTGGCGCTGTTCGACGGCCGCGACGATCCTGGTCGTACCGGACTGCTGGTCAAGCTCGCCATGCTCGAACTGCATCAGGCCGAGAATTCCGCCACCTTCATTCCCCTGCCGCACGAACCGCGCTGCCGCCGCGCCGCCGACATCGTGCTCGCCGACCCCACGGGCAGCCACGAGATCGAGACGCTGGCGCGCGAGGTCGGAACCTCGGCGCGGACGCTGTCGCGGCTGTTCTCGTCGGAGACGCAGTTGAGCTTCAAAAGCTGGTGCCAGCGCGCGCGCATCGCGGCTGCGATCGAAAAACTTTCCGTCGACGCCAACGTCTCGGTCAAGCAACTCGCATCCGATCTCGGCTACGCCAGCGTGCCGGCCTTTTCGCACGCGTTCCGGCAGGTGACCGGCAAGACGCCGACGGAGTTTGCGGAGATGAGGTGAGGGATGACCAATGAGGTGAGGGATGACCAACGCCGCTCCAAATGAGATCGTCATATGCAGGCTTGACCCGCGTATCCATCATTCTTCATCAAGAGTCGTTTCGAAGTGGATGGAATACCGGGTCAAGCCCGGCAATGACGGCACCAGATGCGGGCGCGCTACGAGATCGCAATGATCTCGAGCTCCTGACCGGATGCGCCGACGACATCCCCGACAGCCTTGCCCATCAGGGACTTCGCCACCGGAGATACAAAGGAAATGGACCCGGCCTTGGGGTCGGCTTCGTCCTCTCCCACGATCCGATATTTCTGGATGCGCCCATCGTCACGCCTGAAAACCACCGTGCTCCCAAAGGCGACAATGTCGGTTGACGCAGGGTCGGCGATGACCTGGGCCGTCCGAACTCTCGCCGCGAAGTAGCGCGCATCGCGCAACGGGACCGCGGCTTGCCGCCGCCTTTCGTTGACGTCTTCGATCTTCTGCGCGGTCTCATAGGCCTCACGGGCCTCGTGGAGTTGAAATTCCAGAGCCTTCAATCCGGCTTCCGTAACGAGGTTCGGATGCGGTGAAACGGGCCGGTCGGGCAACAGCGTTTCCGATGCCGTTTCGGCACTGTCTTCCTTGGTGAAGGCAACGCTCAAGCTCGGACTCCCTTTAAGTCAATACGCCAGGAACTGCCATTGAAGATATCACGTTTGGCCTCTGCCGGCGCTACCGCTTACTTTGCATGGGGTTGTTTTCGATATTTTGGTTTGGGACCGCTACCCCCTTCGGAAACACGCGAGACAACCCGGCGGGCACGCACATGACGCCTTTTTGCTCATCCCTGCCCGCTTGATTGTGACACACTCTGCCCTAATTCTCATGTAGCATTCCACCTGATCAGGATTCGACCGCCCGGCATGAGCAGCAACGCCTTCTTTACCGACCTCCTCGCCTCGATTTCCGAGCGCGGCCGCACCCTGCTGCGGCGCGCGGGGTCGACGGACGCGAAACAGGACGTCAGCGAGTTGATCCAACTGTGCGAGGCGCTGCTGTCGGGCCGCGGCGAAGCTTCCGGCACCGCGATGGCGCGCGAGGTTCTCGACCGCTATCGCAATCTCGACGAGGCCGGCCGGCTTGCGTTCTTCGAAACCCTGGCCCGCGATTACGGCCCGGACCGGGAACGGCTTGCGCAGGCAATCGAGGCTTGGCGCAGCCAACCCTCCGACGAGGACGCCAGCGACCTGCACTTTGCGTCGGAGCCGCGGCGGCAGGAACTGATCCGGCGGCTGAACCGCGCGCCCGGTGGCACCAGCGAACTGGTGGCGCTGCGCGCCGATCTGCTCCGCCTCATGAATGGGCACGAGGATCTCGCCGCGGTCGACCGCGACGCCGTGCATCTTTTGTCTTCTTGGTTCAACAGGGGATTTCTCGTGCTGCGCAGAATCGATTGGCAGACGCCAGCGAACATTCTGGAACAGATCATCCGCTACGAGGCGGTGCATGAGATCCGCGACTGGGACGATCTGCGCCGCCGCATCGATCCCGTCGACCGGCGCTGCTACGCCTTCTTCCATCCCGCCTTGGTCGACGAGCCCCTGATCTTCGTCGAGGTGGCGCTGACCGAAGCGATTCCCGCCGCGATCGCGCCGCTGCTCGCCGAAGACCGCACCCTGGTGCCGGTCGAGCGCGCCCGCACCGCGGTGTTCTATTCGATCTCCAACACCCAGCGCGGGCTCGGCGGCATCTCGTTCGGCAGCTTCCTGATCAAGCAGGTGGTCGAGGAATTGCGGCGCGAACTGCCGAAGTTGGAGAACTTCGTGACGCTGTCGCCGGTGCCGGGTCTTGTCACGTGGCTGAAGCAGGGAAACGACGTTCCGGTCACCGACGAGGAGCGGGCGCTGCTGGAAAATCTCGACAGGCCCGACTGGTTCGAGGATGCGGAACTGGCGTCAAAACTGCGCGCGGTGCTGGAGCCGCTCGCGGCCTACTACTTCCTGAAGGCGCGCACGCCGAAGGGCCGGCTGATCGATTCGGTGGCGCGATTCCATCTCGGCAACGGCGCGCGGCTGGAGCGGATCGACTGGCTCGGCGATCTCTCGCCGAAGGGTATGCGCGAGTCCGCCGGGATCATGGTCAACTATCTCTATCGCCTCGAGGATATCGAAAAGAACCACGAGGCCTACGCCAACCAGGGCGAGGTCGCCGCTTCCAGCGCGGTGAAGAAATTGCTGAAGACCGAAGGCCGGCGGCTGCTGGACATGCGGCTGTCGTAGCCGGGTCGGGCGGTCAGACCAGGTCGGCGAGCGTCTGGCCGTGCAGGTCGATGCTCAGGCCATCCAGCGCGAGATCGCTGACCTCACCGCCCATCGCCTTGATGCTCTCCTCGCGGATCAACGACATCAGGCCGCGGCGCAGCGCCAGGAATTCCGACGACATCATCATCGACTGATGCCGGGGACGCTCGAGCGGAATGGCGATCTCGGCCTTGATCGTCCCCGGGCGTGCCGTCATGCAATAGACCCGGTCCGACAGGAAGATCGCCTCGTCGATATCGTGGGTGACGAACAGCACCGATATCTTCAGGCGCTGCCACATGTTGGTGAGAATTTGCTGCATGATGATCCGGGTCTGGGCATCAAGCGCGCCGAACGGCTCGTCGAGCAGCAGGACCTTCGGCCCGGTGGCGAGCGCACGAACGATGCCGACGCGCTGCTTCATGCCTCCCGACAGGCTGTCCGGATACTTGTTCTCGAAAGCGGTGAGCCCGGCGAGGCCGAGCAGCGTGCGCGCGGCGCGGTCCCGGCTCGACTTATCGAGATGCTTCATCTTGAGGCCGAATTCGACGTTGCCCTTGACCGTCTTCCACGGGAACAGCGAATATTGCTGGAACACCATTCCGCGATCGGCGCCGGGACCGTCCACCACTTCATCGTCGACCGTGACGTCGCCCCCGGTCGGCTTGAGAAAGCCCGCGACCGCGTTGAGCAAAGTGGATTTGCCGCAGCCGGACGGCCCGACGATCGAGACGAACTCGCCTGGGTTGACGTGGATCGTGGCGTCGCTGACCGCCTCCACCGGGCCATCCAGGGTCGGATAGCTCAAGGCGAAGTTTCTGACGTCGATGCGGCCCCTGGGAGGCTGGCTCGCGACGGTCTGGCTCATGATCGGCTCCATGGCATGACGAGGCGGCCCAGTCCGCGGATCAGCGCGCTCGATCCGAGGCCGAGTACGCCGATGCAGATCATCCCGAGCGCGATGTCGGCGTACTGCACCAGCGAGTAGGCTTCCCAGGTGAAATAGCCGATGCCGTACTGGCCGGAGATCATCTCGGCTGCGATCAGCGAGACCCAGGCCACGCCCATTCCGACGGTAAGGCCGGTGAAGATGTGCGGCAGCGATCCCGGGAAGTAGACCTCGCGGAAAATCGACAGCTCGCGGGCGCCAAGGCACTGCGCCGCCCGCACCAGGACCGGATCGACCAGCGACATGCCGTGCAGCGTGTTGACCAGGATCGGAAAGAAGGATCCGAGGAAGGTGATGTAGACGATGCTCTGCTCGTTGGTCGGCCACAGCATGATCGCCATCGGCACCCATGCAATGGCGGGGATCGGACGCAGGATTTCGGTGACCGGAAACACGATCTCGTGGGCGAGCCTGAAGCGTCCCATCACCAGCCCGAGCGGGACTGCGACGACGGCGGCGAGCGAGAAGCCGAGCAGAATGCGGCGGCAGCTCAGCATCACATGCAAGAAGAATTTCGAGTCGTGGCTGGCGCGGGCCAGGCTCTCATAGACCGCCGCCGGCGACGGCACGTTGGTGAAGCGGACGAAGAAAACCACCTTGTAGGTCGTCAGCAGATGCCAGGCGAGCAGGAACAGCGCCAGCGAGATCGCGCCGATCGCCGCGGCCCGCAGGCCGCGACGGTTGAGCTGCAGCCATCGTTTCACGTAGGTCGTCAGCGTCGGCCTGCCGACGGGCGTTGTTTCCCCCGCCGGCATCTCCCGGGTTGGCGGCGGCACGGCAGGTTCCTGCAGGTCGCGCCTGATGGCCAAGCTTTCCACGTCTAACCTCCGCTGACTGCGGTCTTCAGCGCATCGTCGAAACTCAGCACCTTGCCGCCGATCTTCGCCGCATAGGCTTCGGCGTCCTTCTTCAGCAGGAACGGCGCGATTTCGCTCTTGCCGGCGGCGTAGTAGGCCTGGTCGGCGAACAGCTTGATGCCGCGCGAGGTATCGAAGACGTAGGCGACGTTGATCTTCTTGCCCTTGGCCTTGATGTCGGCATAGGCGCCGAGCGTGCAGGCGGCGCTGCTGTAGGGCGCAATGCCCTCGCCGTCGACCCAGACCTCGCCGGCCTTGCGCGGATCGCCGATCGGCTTCTTGCAGAACTTGTCCTCGCCGGCGACTTCGTAGTTCCGGGTGCTCTTGAGCTCGGCGTCATAGTCCAGCTTCAGTTCGGCATAGGCCTTGCGGACATAGCTGTCGTCGACCCACTTCTTCGGATCGAACTCCTTCATGCGGCCGAGATTCTGCAGCACCTTGACGTCGGTGGCCGCGGCCTCGATCAGTGCCGGCTTGATGGTGGGGTCGGTGGTCATATTGCCGCCGGGACCGAGGAAGATGTAGACCACTTCCTTGTTGATGCCGGTCCACTCCTGGATCTTTTCGGCGGCGAGTTTCGGATCGGCGCGCACCCAGGCGTTGGCGGCGATGATCGCTTTGATGTAGCCGACCACCACTTCCGGATATTTTTCGGCGAAATCGGTACGAACCACGACGCCATGCCAGGTCGGCAGGTTGGTTTCGACACCGTCGAAGATCTTGCGCGCGAAGCCGCGGAACGGGAGCAGTTCGGCGAACGGAACGAAATCGGCGTGGGCGTCGATCTTCTTTTCCTGCAGGTTGGTGGAGCCGACTTCAGGGCTCTGGCTGATCAGTTGGAAATAGTCGGACGGCCACTTCCTGTCCTGCATCGCCTTCAGCATCATGCCGTGCGCGGCGGAACCGAAGGGAACGCTGACCAGTTTGCCCTTGAGGTCGGACAGTTCGTAATAGGGCGAGTCCTTGTGGACGACGAGGCCGTTGCCGGAACCTTCGAGGCTGTAGGCCGCAACCGCGATCAGCCGGCTCTTGCTCTCGGGATTGCTCTCGAAGGTGAAGCCATTCACCACCAAGGGATAGTCGCCCATCATGCCGAACTGCAATTTGTTCGCCATCATGCCATTGGTGACGGGCGGACCGGAGGTGAAGTTCTGCCACTCGAACTCGAATTTGATGTTGGCGTATTTGCCGTCCTTGGGGAGGTACTTCTCCATCAAATTGAGCTGGCGGATGATGGTGCCGACGGTGGCCGTATTCGTGGTGGTATCCTGGGTTCCGATGCCGATCGTGACTTTGGTCTGCGCGCCTGCCGGACTGGCAAGGGCGAATGCTGCTGCTGCGACGAGGACGGAAAAGCTGCGATATCCCAATTTGCAATCCATGAAAGCCTCTCGGTGGTTGATGCGCCTCGGGTTATTGCTCCCTGTTTTTCGCCATCCTTTGTCGATCCGGTCGATGCGGCAAACGTCGTCTGGTGCCGGCGGTCGATTAGTTGCCGTGAAAGACCGGGTGCTTACTCCTTGGGCAGTTTATCCGCTCAAAGCCAAAGCAATGGGCACCGGCTCAGTCACCCAGGCCTTTCATCCCCTGCAGCAGGTCGGGCCGGCGAACGATGATTTGCGACTTCCGGGACGCCACGATGCCTTTTTCCTGCAGGCGCTTGAGGCTGATCGTGACCCATTGGCGCGTGGCGCCCACCATGTGCGCGAGATCGGCATGGGTGAACGCCGCCCCAATCAGAATACCTTCGGGATCGTCGACGCCGTAAAGTTCCGTCAGGTGCAGCAACAGATGCGCCAGCCGCTCCGTGATCGATCGCGTCCCCAGCATCTGGGCCAGCGCCGAGTAGCACTTGCCCTTGAAGGTCAGCCCTTCGATCAGCCCGATCGCGAGGTTCGGCACCTCCACGACGAGCGACCGCAGTTCCTTGCCGGGAAGCTGAACGACGCTTGAATTGCTGGTGGCGACGCCAGACCATTGGTGAACGCCGGCGCCGAACACTTCCGGGCCGCCGACGAAATTGCCGGGATGCCAGTAGGCGAGCGTAATTTCGCGTCCGGAGGGAGCCGTGTAGAAAACCCTTATCCGACCGGTCTCGATGAGATAGATGCCGTCATGCTTGGTGCCCTGATTGAACAGGGTCTGGCCACGGTAGAACACCTTGCGGCGGCCGTGTTTGAGGACGGTCGCGCGTTCGCCCTGCGACAGCGCCTCGAACAGCGATGGTGCGCCGCCGAGCGACCGCGCACTTTCGGTCAGGAGCAGCGACTCTCCACCCTTCGAAGCCGCTGCCCGCGGGCGCCCTGCCGCAGGTCCCATTGCCGCGTTAGTAGCCGCATAGATCTGCATTCTGCGCTCCAGATCGGAATTATAATTCTGAAAGCGCAGCAAGCCTTATGCCAAGTTGGCAGCCCCGGCGGTACCTCCATCGGGAGACGCAGCCTCAAATAGCGCTCGTAACGGTAAGCGGACTAACCGGCCTGCAACTCGGACAAATAGCTCCACGGATAGATTCCGCGCGCGTGACCGTCCGAGAATGCAATGTTGATCGCGTAATCGCCGATCGGAGAAACTTGCGTGATGGCGATGCCGTCGAACCGGTCCGGGAACCTGCCGTCGATCCGCGCCCTGACGCAGTGAGCACATTTGCAGGCGGCGCGAAGGCTCCCGGCCTGTAGCCGGATCTCTTCCCCCTGCGCCGTCGTCAGTTCCAGAAAATCGAGATTGTCGCTGACGGCGACGTGCGCAGGGGCCGATGCGGGCGAAGCAAGCAAGGCGGACATGGCCAATTCTCCATGCCGGCATTCGACCAGCAATGCCGCCGGGGCGAGAGCAATTTGTTGCCAGACCACGCCAACTATTTCCGAAATTAATCAACCGCGATTGCTTCACCGAGATTGCGCGATCTCGTTCCCTCACCGATCAGTCGCTTCAGAAACCGGTTTCGCGACCGCAGCGTGACGCGAACCGCGACCATCGACATCGGACCGAACCCAATGAGCGCCTTCCACCGAGAAAAAGTTCTTTCCGTCCGGCACTGGACCGACACCCTGTTCAGCTTCACCGCCACCCGCAATTCCGGGTTCCGGTTCCAGAACGGACAGTTTGCGATGATCGGGCTCGAGGTCGACGGCCGGCCGCTGTTGCGCGCCTACAGCATGGCGAGCGCCAATCACGAGGAAGCTCTGGAGTTCTTCAGTATCAAGGTCGCGGACGGTCCGCTCACCTCGCGGCTGCAGAAGATCGAGGAAGGCGATACCATCCTGGTTGGCCGCAAGGCCACCGGCACGCTGGTGACCGACAACCTGCTTCCCGGCAAACGGCTGCTGCTGCTGTCAACCGGAACCGGCCTCGCGCCCTTCGCCAGCCTGATCAAGGACCCGGATATCTACGACCGGTTCGAGACCATCGTTCTGGTCCACGGCTGCCGGCAGGTCTCCGAACTGGCCTATGGCGAGCAACTGGTCGCTAGTCTCGATAATGACGAGTTCTTCGGCCCGCTGATGCGCCGGCAATTCATCTATTATCCGACGGTGACGCGCGAACCGTTCCGCAATCGCGGCCGCATCACCGACCTGATCGCTTCGGAGCAGTTGTTCCACGACATCGGCCTGCCGCCGCTGAACATCGCGACCGACCGCATCATGCTGTGCGGCAGCCCCGGCATGCTGGAAGACCTGCGGCGCAGCTTCGAGCAGCAAGGTCTTTCGGAAGGCAACCACGCCGAGCCCGGCCATTTCGTGATCGAAAAGGCTTTCGTCGAACGCTAGGCCGGCGCCCCTGACCCGCCGCGCCGCTTCCGGCAACGGAGGCCGAGTGCCGCTTTGCGTTGTCGCCACGTCGGAAATCAGAATCTCGCAACCTTTCATCGCGCTGACAACTAATTGCTATCGCCGACGGCTCGCCCGCCTATTCTGGCAAAAAGACCCGTTTCAAACTCCATGGAACGGAAATTGCTTCGATCAAGGCGAAGGAAAAAGCGATGGCGATGGACGAAATTCTCGACGGCCTCTCGGAAGTGTCGTGCGATGTCTTGGTGATCGGCGGCGGCACCGCGGGGCCGATGGCCGCGCTGAAGGCCAAGCTGAAAAATCCCAAGGCCAATGTGGTCCTGCTCGAGAAGGCCAATGTGAAGCGCTCCGGCGCGATCTCCATGGGCATGGACGGGCTCAACAATGCCGTCATTCCGGGCTACGCCACGCCCGAGCAGTACACCAAGGAAATCACCATCGCCAATGACGGCATCGTCGATCAGAAGGCGGTCTACAAATATGCCGAGCGCTGCTACTCGATCATCGAGGAACTCGACAGTTTCGGCATTCGCTTTCTCAAGAACGAGAACGGCGACTTCGCCGTCAAGAAGGTCCACCACATCGGAACCTATGTGCTGCCGATGCCGAATGGCGAGACCGTCAAGAAGGCGCTCTACCGCCAATTGCGGCGCGCCCGCATCCTGATTTCCAACCGCTACATGGCGACCCGCCTGTTGACCGGCAACGACGGCCGCATCGCCGGGGCGATCGGCGTCAACACAAGGACCGCGGAGATCCTGGTGATCAAGGCGAAATCCGTGATCCTGTGCATGGGAGCCGCCGGCCGGCTCGGATTGCCGACCTCAGGCTACATGTTCGGCACCTACGAGAACGCCGCCAATTCCGGCGACGGCTACGCCATGGCCTATCACGCGGGCGCCGCGCTCGCGAACCTCGAATGCTTCCAGATCAACCCGCTGATCAAGGACTATAACGGCCCCGCCTGCGCCTATGTCGCCGGCCCGTTCGGCGCCTACACCGCCAACAACGAGGGCGCCCGCTTTATCGAATGCGATTACTGGTCCGGCCAGATGATGCTCGAATTCTACAACGAGCTGCAGTCCGGCAAGGGACCGGTCTTCCTCAAGCTCAACCATCTTCATGAAGATACCATCAGCGAGATCGAGACCACGTTGCACAAGGTCGAGCGTCCGACGCGCGGGCTGTTTCACGAGGGCCGCGGCACCGACTATCGCGAGGAACCGATCGAGATGCACATCTCCGAAATCGGCTTCTGCTCCGGGCACAGCGCTTCCGGCGTGTTCGTCGATGATTTCGCCCGAACCACGATCCCCGGTCTCTATGCCGCCGGCGATATGGCCAGCGTACCCCACAACTACATGCTCGGCGCCTTCACCAACGGATCGGCGGCCGGCGAACATGCGATGGAATACGCCGACAGCACCGACTTTGCGAAATTCGACGCCGGCGACGTCGAGCGGGAACGCGAACGCGTGATGGCGCCGACCAAACGTGAGGACGGCATCCCGCCGAACCAGGTCGAGTACAAGGCGCGCCGTCTGGTCAACGACTATCTGCAGCCGCCGAAGGTGACGCGCAAGTTCGAGCTCGGACAGCGCCGCCTCGCCGAAGTTCGCGACGACATGGAAAACCGGATGATCGCGCGCAATTCGCACGAACTGCTGCGCGCGCTCGAGACCCAGTCGATCGTCGACTGCGCCGATATGGCGGCGCATGCCTCGCTGTACCGCACCGAAAGCCGCTGGGGCCTCTATCACCTGCGCACCGACTATCCCGAAAAGGACAACGAGAACTGGTTCTGCCACACGCTGTTGAGCAAGAAGGACGGCAAGATGACCAGCGAAAAGCGCGCGGTCGAGCCCTACATCGTTCCGATCGCCGACGAGGAAAAGGACCTGTACGACAAGCAGCGCGTGCGCGCTTCCGCCTGACATTCACCTCTAATTCGCATCCTGGAGCCGACCGATGCCGCTAGCCAGTTACCAAACCTCCGTTCCCGTCGTGGTCGACGAGGCCAAATGCATTGCCGACAAGGGCTGCACGGTCTGCGTCGATGTGTGCCCGCTCGACGTGCTGCGCATCAGCGACATGACCGGCAAGGCCTACATGGCCTACGACGAATGCTGGTATTGCATGCCGTGCGAGGCCGATTGCCCGACCGACGCGGTCAAGGTCAACATTCCCTATCTGTTGAGGTGATCTATGGCAGACCCGTTCGAAGCCTATGACGATCTCGACGACATCGACGACCGCCTGCACGCCGCCGACGCCGGCGAACGCCGCGTGGCGATCATCGCGCTGGCCAATTCCGGTGACCCCGGGGCGGTGGCGCATCTCGATCGAATGACGGCCGACCCGGATCCCGGCGTGCGCCAGCAGGTCGGCCTCGCGCTCGGCGAGTTCGACGGGGCCGATACTGCGGCGGCGCTCGCCAAGCTCGTGGTCGATCCCGAACAGGCGGTGGCGACCGCCGCGGCCACTGCCATGGCGGAACTCAAGGATCCCGACAGCGCCGATCCGATCCTGCCGCTGGTCAATCATTCCCACGCCTTCGTCAGGATGGCCGCACTGCGCGCGCTGAAGGAGCTGCGGCGCAAGGATTCGCTCAAACCCGCACTCGATGCGCTACGCGATGTCGACGCCTCGGTCCGGGTACAGGCGGTCGGCGTCATCGGCTTTCTCAAGATGGAAGAATCGATCCCTGCTCTGACCGCTGCGACTTCGGATCCGGACCCGCATGTCCGCCGCGCCGCGGTGAGTGCGCTGGCGTTCTCGCAGATGAAATCCGCCACCGATTCCATTACCCGCGCGCTGGCCGACGGTGACTGGATGGTGCGGGAAATCGCCGCCGAGACGCTCGGCACCAACGTCCACGGCCTGCAGGCGGCCGACTCGCTGATCAATTGCCTGAACGACGAATTCTGGCAGGTGCGGCTGAAAGCGGTGCGCAGCCTCGGCAAGATGAAGGTCGCCCGTGCGGTGAATGCGATCGGCGGCTGCGTCGTCCATCCGCAGGCCAACCTGCGAAAGGAAAGCGCCGCCGCGCTAGGCGAGATCGCCGATCCCGCCGGCGAAAAATTCCTGGCGCCGATCATGGAGGATGCCGATCCGGAGGTGCGCAAGAATGCGCGCTGGGCGATGCAGCGGATCCAGTCCGGCAAGAGCGCTACCGGATCGTGATCATGGCGGCCTGCGCGGCCGAGCAAATGGTGGGGTGCTTATACCGAGTGAAAATCTGCGCTTGACTATAATACGTACGTACGTATTATGCCTTCCATGCCAAAACCATCGCTCAAAGACACAATTCTCGATGCCGGCCTGAAGACGATGTTCCGCACCGGCTACAACGGCACAAGCGTGCGCGACATTGCCGCCGCGGCGGGCGCGCCCCAGGGCTCATTCACCAACCACTTCCGCAGCAAGGAGGCGTTCGCGCGCGAGGTGCTCGACCGCTATTTCGCACATGTCAAAGGATGCGTGGCCCAGGCGCTGAATGACAAGTCGCTGACGCCACGCCAGCGCCTAAGGCGCTATCTCGACATCATCACCGGCAGGCTGGAAGGCGACAATTGGAGCCGCGGCTGCCTGATCGGCGACCTGAGCCTTGAGACCTCGAGCAGCAGCGAGGCGCTCCGTGCGCGGCTGGACGAGATTTTTCAGGAGTGGCGCGCCCCGTTTGCCGCCTGCATTGCCGAGGCCCAAGCAGGGCGCGAAATCGACGACGCGTTCAATCCCAACGACCTGGCCGAGTTTCTGCTCACGTCCTGGCAGGGGGCCATCCTGCGCATGAAGGTCGAGCGCAGCCCGGCCTCACTCGAGCGCTTCAAGTCGATCGTTTTTTCAACTGTCCTGAAGGAGGTGGAGCAATGACTAACCGTTTGGAGATCGAAGTGAGCACGCGCGAGGTGCTCGGCACCACGATGGCGTTTCGTGAAGCCGGTGCGGCTAACGCGCCTGTCGTGCTGTTCCTGCACGGCAACCCAACTTCCTCCTACATCTGGCGAAACATTATCCCGCTTGTCGAATCCGTGGGGCATTGCATTGCCCCGGACCTTGTCGGATTCGGACAATCAGGACGCCCAGACCTGGATTACCGTTTTGCCGACCACGTGCGCTACCTCGACGCATTCATCGACAGCCTCGGCGTTCAATCTGCCTATCTGGTGGCGCAAGACTGGGGCACCGCGCTCGCCTTCCATCTAGCCGCACGCAGGCCGAATTTCGTGCGTGGCCTCGCCTTCATGGAGTTCATCCGCCCAATGGCCTCATGGGAGGACTTCCATCAGACAGCGGTTGCACGGGAGACGTTCAGGAAATTCCGGACGCCGGGCGTCGGCGAGCAGATGGTGCTCGAGGCCAACGCATTCGTCGAACGCGTGCTGCCGGGCTCGATCGTTCGAAAGCTCGCCGATGACGAACTTGCCGCCTATCGTGCGCCATTCCCCACAGCAGAAAGCCGCAAGCCAGTTCTTGCTCTGCCGCGCGAACTCCCGATAGCGGGTGAGCCTTCGGACGTTCACGCAATGCTTGAGACTGCTCACGCAGCGCTAAAGACCGCGCAATATCCGAAGCTGTTGTTCACCGGCGAGCCCGGGGCACTCGTCTCGCCGGCGTTCGGACGCGAATTTGCCGCTTCGCTGCGGCATTGCAGCGTGATGAATCTCGGATCCGGACTGCACTACCTGCAGGAGGATCATCCTGATGCAATAGGTCGCGCGCTTGCAGGATGGATCGCGGGAATCGAAGCCACCCGAGCGATTTCTGTATTGCCTGCCGCGGCGTGAACGCTGAAGCCAGTAGGAGGAGGTCATCATGACGGACGTATCCATCATCTATTGTCGTCCCTGCGGCTATGAGAAGCGCGCCAAGGAGGTTGCGATGGCGCTGCAGCGGCAGCTTGGAATTGTTGCAGACCTCGTGCCCGGCAAGGGTGGCGTGTTCGAAGTGTCGGTCGGCGGCAAGCCCGTGGCCCGGCGCCTGAAGGGCCATTTTCCGGACGCCGCCGAGATCGTCGCAGCGGTCCGCGCGCAGGGCGCAAGATGAGGTCATGCGATGACAATCACCTGGAGCAACAGTCGAGTCGGCGTCGATTGGCAGGAGCTTGCGGCGGTCTACCGCGCGGCGCCGCTCGGAGACAAGAACGCAGCCGACCTGGAGATCGTCTTCAGCAACAGTAGGTTCTGTTGCTTTGTCTCTGACGGAAACCGGCTTGTTGGTGCGGGCCGGGTCCTGGCGGATGGTCGTGATTGCGCCTACCTCTGCGACATCGCGGTCTTGCCGAGTCATCAGGGACTTGGGCTAGGAAAAGAGATTGTCGCCAGGCTCGTCGCGCAGTCGCAATCACACGCAAAGATAATCCTCTATTCAGTCCCAGGCCGCGAGCCGTTCTATGCAAAGCTCGGATTTTTGAGGATGAAGACAGCAATGGCAATCTTCAGAGATCGCGAGTCCGCGCTTGAGCGAGGCCATTTAGTCGAAACTTGATCTTGTCGGACTCCACACCTGGTCGTGGTCCTCACTGACACATCAGGCCGCCAGCGCCTTCATCTCCGCGTAGAGATCGGATTTTCCTTCGAAGCCGATGCCCGGCAAATCCGGCATGGTGATGTGGCCGTTCTCGACGAGGACCCCGTCGGGGAAGCCGCCATAGGGCTGGAACAGGTCAGGATAGCTCTCATTGCCGCCGAGGCCGAGGCCGGCGGCGATGTTGAGCGACATCTGGTGGCCGCCGTGGGGAATGCAGCGGCCCGCCGACCAGCCGCAGGTCTCCAGCACCTTGAGCGTGCGCTGATATTCGCAGAGCCCGTAGGACAGTGCGCAGTCGAACTGCAGCCAGTCGCGGTCGGGCCGCATGCCGCCGTAACGAAGCAGATTGCGCGCGTCCTGGTGACTGAACAGATTCTCGCCGGTCGCCATCGAACCCGGATAGAATTCCGCCAGCGCCGCCTGCAGCTGGAAATCGAGGGGATCGCCGGCCTCCTCGTACCAGAATAGCGGATAGTCGCGCAGCATTTTGGCGTAGGCGATCGCGGTCTCCAGTTCGAAGCGGCCGTTGGCGTCGACCGCGAGCTGCGCCTCGTTGCCAATCTCTTCGAGCACAGCCTCGATGCGCGTGCGGTCTTCCGCAATCGGCGCACCGCCGATCTTCATCTTGACGACATTGTAGCCGCGGTCGAGATAGCTTCGCATCTCGCCGCGCAGCATCGACAGACCCTTGCCGGGATAGTAATAGCCGCCGGCGGCATAGACGAACACGCGCGGGTTCGCCTTGCGGCCGTGACGCTCGGCAAGCAGCCGGAACAGCGGCTTGCCGGCAATCTTCGCCACCGCATCCCACACCGCCATGTCGATGGTGCCGACCGCGACCGAGCGCTCGCCGTGGCCGCCCGGCTTCTCGTTCGACATCAGCGTCGCCCAGACCCTGTCCGGATCGAGATTGTCGCCGGTCTCGTCAAGCAGGGTCTTGGGATCGGCCTCCATCAGGCGCGGCGCAAAACGCTCGCGAATCAATCCGCCCTGCCCGTAACGGCCGTTGGAATTGAAGCCGTAACCGACCACCGGCCTGCCGTCGCGCACCGCATCGGTGACGACGGCGACCAGGCTGGTCGTCATCTTGGTGAAGTCGATATAGGCGTTGCGAATGGGCGAGGAGATCGGCTTGGTGATCTCTCTGATGTCGGTGATGCGGACGGACATGGCGTTTGGCTTTCGGTTCTTCGTCATGCCCGGCCTTGTGCCGGGCATCCACGTCTTAACATGTCGTCGCGAGAAAGACGTGGATGGCCGGGACAGGCCCGGCCATGACGACGTCTGCTGTTGGCTGCATGCGAACCGGCGTCAGGACGGGGCCTTGTCCCGGAAATACGGCTCGACCGGGCCGTGGACCTTGATCGTCAGCGGATTGCCGTAGCGATCCTTGGCGTTGCCCGCGGTCACCCGCACCCAGCCCTCGCTGACGCAATATTCCTCGACGTTGGTCTTCTCGACGCCCTTGAAGCGGATGCCGACGTCGCGCGCGAGCACCTCCTCGTTGTAGTAAGGGCTCCTCGGATCGGTCGACAGGCGGTCGGGCAGTTGATCGGTCATTTGATCTTTCTCGTTCATAGCAGCGCCTCGATTTCCTTCGTCAATCCTTCCGGCGTCGCCGTCGGCGCATGCCGCGCGACCACCTTGCCGGAACGATCGACCAGGAATTTGGTGAAATTCCACTTGATCGACGAGCCGAGCAGGCCGGACTTCTCGCTCTTCAGATAGTTGAACAGCGGGTGCGCGTTATTGCCGTTGACGTCGATCTTGGCAAACATCGGAAAGGTGACGGCGTAGTTGTCGGTGCAGAACTCTCCGATCTGCGCGGCGTCGCCCGGTTCCTGGCCGCCGAACTGGTTGCACGGAAAGCCCAGCACCGAAAAGCCGCGCGGACCGAACGACTGTTGCAGCGCCTCGAGACCCCTGTATTGCGGCGTGAATCCGCACTTGCTCGCGGTATTGACGATCAGGAGAACCTGGCCCTCGAACCGCTTGAGCGGGATGTCCTCGCCTGCGAGCGACTTTGCCGTGAAATCGTGAACGCCAGCCATCAGGTTCTTTCGTCTGAAACAGCCATCAGCCCGCGGGATCGATCGCCGCCGACGGGGTTCCGCCGGCTTCGATCGCCTCGCCGGCAGCGAGGCACAGATCCTCGCGATAACGGCCGGAGACGACTTGCACGCCGACGGGAATGCGGCCCACCAGCCCCGTTGACACGGTCAGCCCCGGCAGCCCCATGAAGGGAATGGCGATTTGCGTCAGCTGCGCGTGCCAGACCCGGGCAAAAGACGCGTCATCGCGCATATCGAGCCCGTCGGGAAACGGCAATTCGCCGGACACCGGCATCAGCAGGACGGCGAATTTCTCGAAGAACTGCAGCCATTCGCGCATCAGCGTCGCGCGCCGCGTCAGTACTTTCGACAAGGTGTCGACGCCGAATGGAAAAACCTTGGTCCGGTTGCCGCGCAGGCAGGCGAGCGCGCCGGGATCGCCTTCGCGCTCGGCCGCCGCCAGTTGTGCTTCAAAGCCGTCGCCGAGCCACAGCTTGGTCTGAAGTTCCGCGGCCTCGCGCAGCGGCGGCAGCGTCTCGATCTGTTCGACCACCCAGCCCGCACGCTCCAGCCGCTTGCCGGCATCCGCAACGGCGGCTTTGACTTCCGCCACCGGATTAAGCCCATCGGGATTGAGGCACAGCGCGGCGCGCTTCGGCATCGCCGGGCCTTCCAGCGGCGCCGGCACCCACCAGGGGTCGCGCGCATCCTTGGCCGACATCGCCGCCAGCGCAATCCTGACATCGCCGATGGTACGCGCAAGCGGACCCGATACCGCTGATATCTGCGGCCCGATCGGACGCTCGGGCAGCGCCGCATTGAAGGCCGCGATGCGCCCGACGGTCGGGCGCAGGCCATGCACGCCGCAGGCATAGGCCGGATAGCGGATCGATCCGGCGATATCGGTGCCGTGCGCGATATGGCCGATGCCGGCGGCGACCGCCGCCCCTGCCCCGCCGGATGAGCCGCCGGGGGTGATGCCGGGATCGCGCGGGTTCTTGGTGTCGCCATGGATCAGGTTGGTGGTGAACCAGCGGTACGAGAATGCCGGGCAGTTGGTGCGCCCGAGAATGACGGCGCCGGCCCGGCGCAGATTGTCGACCACGGGGCTGTTGGATTTCGCGATGGCATCGCGCTGCAGCTTGAGGCCGTTGGTGGTGGCAAACCCTTCCTGATCGATATTGACCTTGACGGTGACCGGCACACCCGCCAGTGGACCCGGGTCTTCGTTGCGCGCGATCGCCGCATCGATGGCGGCGGCCTGCGCCAGCACCTCAGCCGGCCGATGGTCGACCACGGCATTGATCCTGGGATTGACCGCGTCGAGCCGGGCAAGTGCCGCCGAGGCCGCCTCCTTCGCCGAGATCTTCTTCGATTTTACCAGGGCAGCGACATCGGCGGCCGACAGACGCCAGAGATCTTCCATTGCCAACTCCATTTGCTCGATCGCTTGTAGCGCTGCGCGGCAATGGTTGTCGACCCGCCGACGGTCATCATTCCAAGGAGGGTGTCAGCGCAAACGGGAATGACGCCGGGCAATGTCAGTGTCTGGTGGGAGCGCTTTCCGGCCCGTCGAGGATCGCCTCGGTGAACGGAAACTCCAGCACGATCTCGCCCTGGTCGTCGGTCACTTCGAGGATCGCATTGAGCAGGCCGCCCTCCGCGCCTTCGAGCTTGAGCAACTCCCGGATCATGGTGCGCGCCATTTCCCAGGCGCGATCGGGATCGCGCAGTTCCTCACCTTCGGGATCTTCGATCAGTTCATCGCCGATACGGGTGTTGAAAAAATACCGGGGCATAGGGCCAAAACCACTTTCCGTTGAGGGCTCCAGCCGAAACCCGGGATATTTCACAAGTTCTTTATCCGAAGGCCGCCTGCGACCGCAGGCCGAGCCCCCATCTAAAGCCGATGCGAGCGACTTTGAACCCGTTGATCCCACATTGTTTTGACACTGACCTGCACAATCCAGTGATTTCCTTTTGCATTGCAACAAAGTTAGCGCCGCGGTTGTGCGGCAAAAGATTTCGCTGGCGAACTTTTCTTTCCGCAGTAGGCTTGTCGATGAGGGCGGAAATCGTCCGATCTGACAAGGAGAACCAAATGGCCTGGAAAGCCCCGAAGATCGTCGAAGTGCCGGTCGGCATGGAAATCAACATGTATGCGTGCGCCGTCCGGAAGTAAGCGGCTGCGACGGTTTCGTTTGACGTAAGGTGGACCTCCGGGCGTGATACGTTCCCGATGCGGGATCGTGAACGCCGCGGCGTCCACCTTCGTAGCTTTGTAGAAGCGTTGGAATTGCCAGGAGACGAAACATGCTTCGCGTCGTCGTCCTGGGCGCCGCGGCGGGTGGTGGCGTTCCGCAGTGGAATTGCGGATGTCGGGTTTGCCGAAGAGCCCGAACCGAAAATCCCGAACTTCAAAGCACCCAGGCCTCGATTGCGATCAGCGCCGACGGCGAGCACTGGTTTCTGGTCAATGCATCGCCCGACCTGCGCCAGCAACTGATCGCGACCCCGCAGCTGCATCCCAAGGCCGGACAGCTTCGTCACAGCCCGATATCGGGCGTGATCCTGACCAACGGCGAAATCGATGCGGTCGCCGGCCTGCTGTCGATGCGGGAAGGCTCGCCGTTTACAATCTATGCCCACCAGAAGGTGCTTGCGATCCTGAAGTCCAACAGCATCTTCAACGTGCTGGCCGAGAACAACGTGCGGCGCCAGCCGATCGAACCGGACCAGGCCTTCGAACCGGTCTTGCCCGGCGGCGCGCCGTCCGGCATCGAGATCTTGCCATTCGCCGTGGCCGGCAAGGGCGCATGGTATCTGGAAGGCAAGGTTCACCCCGGCGGAGACGACGGTACGGGCGACACGCTCGGGCTTCGCATCGCCGACAAGGTTTCGGGCAAATACTTCTATTTTCTCGCCGCCTGCGCCGATGTCACCGATGACCTCAAATCCCGGCTCGCCGGGGCGCCGCTGATCTTCTTCGATGGCACGGTGTGGCGCGACGACGAGTTGATCGCGGCGGGGCTGGGCAGCAAGACCGGACAAGCCATGGGACATATTGCAATGTCAGGCGATAGCGGCGCGATCGAAGCCTTGTCCGGCCTCGATATCGGCAGGAAAGTGTTTCTGCATATCAACAACTCCAACCCGGCGCTGCTGCACGATTCCGCCGAGCGCCGGCAAGCCGAGCGCGCGGGCTGGCAGATCCCCGCCGATGGAACGGAGATTACGCTGTGAACGCAATGAACCTGAATGGGATGACGGCCTTTTCGCTCGCCGGCAGCGCGCCGCTGAACAGCGCCGAGGAACTCGAAGCCACGCTCCGCCGGATCGGAGCCACCCGCTATCACAACCTGCATCCGTTCCACCGGCTGCTGCACGGCGGCAAACTGACCAAGGGCCAGGTGCAGGCCTGGGCGCTGAACCGCTATTATTACCAGAGCACCATTCCCATCAAGGACGCGGTGGTGATCTCGCGCTTTCGCGACCGCGGCATCCGGCTGGAATGGAGGCACCGGATCGAGGACCATGACGGTGACGTCGGCACCGAAGGCGGCATCGAACGCTGGCTGAAGCTGACCGAGGGACTGGGACTCGACAACGCCTATGTCGAATCCACCGAAGGCATTCTTCCCGCGACGCGCTTTGCGGTAGAGGCCTATGTGCATTTCGTCCGCGACAAGAGCCCGCTGGAGGCCATCGCCTCCTCGCTGACGGAACTGTTCGCGCCGAACCTGCATGAAGAACGCATCGCAGGCATGCTGGCGCATTACGATTTCGTCAATCCTGATATCATGAGTTATTTCAGCCGGCGCCTGACACAGGCGCCGCGCGATGCCAATTTCGCGCTCGCCTACGTCAAGCAGCATGCGGCCACGCCGGCGGAACGCGAGTTGGTCTGCAATGCGCTGATCTTCAAGACCAATGTGCTATGGGTTCAGCTCGACGCGCTGTATCATGCCTATGTCGACGGTCACATACCGCCGGGCGCGTTTGTTCCGAATGACAAATAGAGGCAATCAGCGATGGCAGGCCGCAGCCGCAACATCCGTGTCAGCGAGGCGAGCCGGCCGGTATTGCCACGGCATGCCAGGCTGAAATTCGATGAGACGCGGCAGGTCTGGGTCATCCTGGCACCGGAGCGCGTGCTGGCGCCGGACGAGATCGCGGTGGAAGTGCTGCAGCTCTGCGACGGCGTTTGCAGCGTTGCCGGCATGGTCGACCAACTCGCGGCCAAATACTCCGCCGAGCGCGCCGCGATCTCGGCCGACGTCATCGCCATGCTGCAAGACCTCGCCGACAAGGGGTTCCTCACCGAAGCGCGCGAGAAGACGTCATGAGTCCGACGCTGACCGATGCCCATGTGGTCGCGAGCGACCCCTCCGACGGGCTCGCGGTGCTGGAGGCGCGCGGCTCGACGGCGGAGGCCTTTGGAATTCCGCTCGCAGTGCTCGCCGAGCTGACGCATCGTTGTCCGCTGCAGTGCCCCTATTGCTCCAACCCGGTCGAACTCGACCGCGGCGGCAGCGAGCTGACCACCGAGGAATGGAAGAAGGTTCTCACCGAACTCGCCCAAATCGGCGTACTGCAGGTTCATTTTTCGGGCGGCGAACCCACCGCGCGCAAGGACCTGGCCGAACTGGTGCAGCACGCCAGCGATGTCGGGCTGTACTCCAATCTCATCACTTCGGCCGTGCTGCTGACGCGCGAAAGGCTTTCCGCGCTGGCGGACGCCGGGCTGTGCCACGTGCAGATCAGTTTCCAGGGCAACGAGCCTGTGGTCGCCGATCGGGTGGCCGGCCTCAAACACGCCCATGAGAAGAAGCTCGAAGTTGCGAAGTGGACGCGCGAACTCGATTTGCCGCTGACGGTCAATGCGGTGATGCACCGGCAGAACCTGCATCAGTTGTCCGACATCATCCAGATGGCGGTCGATCTCGATGCCGACCGGCTCGAGGTCGCCAACGTGCAGTATTACGGCTGGGCGCTGAAGAACCGCGCGGCGCTGATGCCGACGCTGGCGCAGATCGAGGAGACCAGCCGCATCGTCGAAGAGGCTCAAACGCGGCTGATGGGCATTCTCGCCATCGACTATGTCGTGCCGGACTATTACGCGCTGCGGCCGAAGAAATGCATGGGCGGCTGGGGCCGGCAGTTCTTCAACATTTCTCCATCAGGCAAGATCCTGCCCTGCCATGCCGCCGAATCCATCACCGGGCTGGAATTCCTGTCGGTACGATCGAATCATTCGATCGCCTGGATCTGGCGGAATTCCGAAGCCTTCAACCGCTATCGCGGCACCGGCTGGATGAAGGAGCCGTGCAAGAGCTGCGAGTTCCGGGAGATCGATTTCGGCGGCTGCCGCTGCCAGGCTTTCGCTCTGTCGGGCGACGCCGGCAATACCGATCCGGCCTGCACGCTGTCGCCGATGCACGAACAGATCTTCAAGCAGGCCGAGATCGAGGCCGCAGCCGGCAACGACCGCTTCATCTATCGAAATTTCGGCGGGGGAATGCCCGAGACGGGCGGCGGCCATGGCGCCTGACGCCGACGCAGGCAAGGCACGCGGCCACCGCTCCGATCCCTTCGCACCGCTGACATCGGAGCTGGTGCCGGTCGGCGATGGCCACGAGATCCACGTCGAGACCGTCGGCCGCGCCGATGGCATTCCGGCGGTCTATCTTCATGGCGGGCCCGGCAGCGGCTGCCAGCCCGACCACCGCCGGCTGTTCGACCCGGAACGCTTTCACGCCGTGCTGTTCGACCAGCGCGGCGCCGGGCGAAGCCGTCCCAAGGGCCGCCGCGACGACAACACGCTGCCGCATCTGATTGCGGATATGGAAACGATCCGCGAGAAATTCGGCTTTCAACACTGGATGATCGTCGGCGGATCCTGGGGCGCGACGCTGGCGTTGGCCTATGCGCAGACACACCCGCAGCGGGTCACGGGCCTCGTGCTGCGCGCGACCTTTCTCGGCACCCGAGGCGAACTCGAAGGCGCCTTCCTCGATGCGCTGCCACGGTTGCATCCCGGTCTCAGCGAAGACTTCCTCAGTGTGCTGCCGCCGGAAGAACGGGCCCAACCGCTCGATGCCTACTTCCGCCGTATTCTCGATTCCGATCCGGCCGTGCACGGCCCCGCCGCCCGCGCCTGGGGCGAGACCGAACGCATCCTTTCCGAACACACCGCAAATCGCGCCCGGCTCGATCCGGCGTCGCTGAATTCGTCCCGCGCCCTGCCCGCGACGCCGTTCATGGAAGCGCATTATTTTCGCAACGATTGCTTCATGCAGCCCGATCAGCTTCTCGATCAGGCCGGCAAGCTCAAGGGGATTCCCGGGATCATCGTGCAAGGCCGCTATGATCTGCTGTGCCCGCCGGCAACCTCGCATGCACTCGCCATGGCGTGGCGCGAAGCCGAAGTGCGTTTGGTCGAAGGCGCCGGCCACTCACTGTATGATCCCGGCGTCAGGGACGCCGTGATGAAGGCGATCGCGGACCTTGCTTCCAAAATCATTCGATAGGGACAATCCAGACATGCCGCTCGCCGGGAAGGGAATGCTGCTGACATCGATGGACATCAATCCGTCCGATGAAGCAGAGTTCAACCGCTGGTACGACCGCGAGCATCTCGAAGAGCGCGTCGCGATTCCCGGTTTCCTCGAGGCCCGGCGCTATGTCGCGCATGACGGCAAGCCGAAATATCTCAGCCTGTATTCCACCGCGACCTTCGATGTGCTCGACAGTCCGGCCTATCGCACCGCGCTGGCCAATCAGACCGACTGGTCGAAAGCCAACATCGCGCGTTTCAAGAACATGATCCGCGCGGTGGCGCGTATCACCATCAGCCGCGGCCAGGGCCGGGGCGCCGCGCTCGGCATCATCCGCCTCCGCCCGGCCGGCGATTTGGAAAAGCTGCGCACCGCATTACGGGAGCAACTTGATCCGCAAGCGCTCGACGGCATCATCTCGATGCATCTGATCGAGAGCGATCCGACGCTGTCACGGCCGATCACCGATGATCCCTCGGCCCCCAATCCCGGCGCCAGCGACTGGTTCGTGCTGATCGATGCCACGGATGTGATTGCGGTCCCGCCGGCTGCCGCGCGCATCGCCGGCAATGCCGCGGTCAAACCGCTGGTGATCACGAACAGCGTCTACAATTTGATGTGGGACCTCGCGAAAAGCGACATTTAGCGTTGCGCTGCACATGCTGCACCGCGACATAACACACGATGGCGCTCATGGCGGCCCAGCTATGAAAGCTGGAGATGAGATAAATTTGGCTTTGTGCACGCTCTGGAATGGCTCTAATAAGATAAGCCTATGATCCAATTCGAAAACCACAAGAACGCCGGCTGAGCGTTCGCGGGCAAAGATAAGGCCGCGCCTTCCTTGAAATCGCGCGGACAAGGTAGGAATGAAACCGACTGATATCTCGGCGCCGGACTACTTTCACAAAGTGGTCGACTGCCAATGGGCCTGTCCCGCGCATACGCCAGTTCCAGAATACATCCGCTTGATTGCTGAAGGCCGCTACGGCGACGCCTACATGATCAATTGGAAATCGAATGTGTTTCCCGGAATTCTGGGGCGCACCTGCGATCGTCCGTGCGAGCCAGCCTGCCGCCGCGGCCGCGTCGAGGAGACGCCGGTGGCGATCTGCCGGCTGAAACGCGTCGCCGCCGACTTCAAGGACGATGTCAAACATCGCATGCCGCGGCCATCGGCGAAGAACGGCAAGCGCATCGCGATCGTCGGCGGCGGTCCCGCCTCGCTGACGGTGGCCCGCGACCTCGCCCCGCTCGGTTATCACTGTACCGTATTCGACCAGGACCCCAAGGCCGGCGGCATGATGCGGACGCAGATTCCGAAGTTCCGGCTGCCGGATTCGGTGATCGACGAGGAAACCGACTACATCCTCAACCTCGGCATCGAGTTCAAGGGTGGCCAGCGCATCGACAGCCTGAAGAAGCTGCTCGGTGAGAACTACGACGCCATCTTCGTCGGCTCCGGCGCGCCGCGTGGCCGCGAACTCGACATTCCCGGCCGCAAGGAAGCCGCCAGCCATATCCATATCGGCATCGAATGGCTGGCTTCGGTCTCGTTCGAGCACACCAGCACGATCGGCAAGCGCGTGATCGTCCTCGGCGGCGGCAATACGGCGATGGACTGCTGCCGCACCGCGCGCCGTCTCGGCGGCGAAGACGTCAAGGTGATCGTGCGTTCCGGCTTCGAGGAAATGAAGGCCTCGCCCTGGGAGAAGGAAGACGCCCTGCATGAGGACATTCCGATCCTCAACTTCATGGTGCCGGTCGCCTTCACCCACGACAACGGCAAGCTCACCGGCGTCACCTTCCAGAAGGTGAAGGCGGAATACGACACTAATGGCCGCCGCAACTTGGTGCCGTCGGGCGAGCCGAACCAGACCATTCCCTGCGACGACGTCCTGGTCGCGGTCGGCCAGGAGAACGCCTTCCCCTGGATCGAGCGCGACTGCGGCGTCGAATTCGACAAGTGGAACATGCCCAAGGTCGACGCCAGGACCATGGGTTCGACCAATCCGAAGGTGTTCTTCGGCGGCGACGCCGCGTTCGGTCCCAAGAACATCATCTGGGCGGTGGCGCATGGCCACGACGCCGCGCTCTCGATCCACCGGCTGCTCTCGGGCGAGGACATTACCGAGCGTCCGCTGCCGGAAGTGCATGTCTCCTCGCAGAAGATGGGCATCCACGAGTGGAGCTACGACAACGACATTTCCCCCGACAAGCGCTACAAGGTGCCGCATCGCGACAAGGTCATCGCGCTGCAGGACATCCGCGCCGAAGTCGAACTCGGCTATGACGTCAAGCTGGCGCTCGGCGAGGCGCACCGCTGCCTGAATTGCGACGTCCAGACCGTGTTCGCGGCGCCCTTGTGCATCGAATGCGACGCCTGCGTCGATATCTGTCCGATGGACTGCATCACCTTTACGGAAAACGGCGAGGAAGCCGATCTGCGGACACGGTTGAAGGCGCCCTCGCTGCATCCGGACCAGGACCTCTACGTTGCTGACGGCCTCAAGACCGGCCGCGTGATGGTGAAGGACGAGGACGTCTGCCTGCATTGCGGGCTGTGCGCCGAACGCTGTCCCACCGGTGCCTGGGACATGCAGAAATACCTCATCGATATGACACACGCAGGTTCATCATGCCCGTCCAAAGCCCGATCAGCAGCGTAAACGACTTCGTCGTCCGCTTCGCCAACGTTAACGGCTCGGGCTCGGCGAGCGCCAACGAAATGTTCGCGCGCTCGATTCTGCGCCACGGCGTGCCGGTGTCGCCGCGCAACATCTTTCCCTCCAACATCCAGGGCCTGCCGACCTGGTACGAGGTGCGGGTCACCGAGGACGGCCATCTCGGCGCCCGCGGCGGCGTCGACATGATGGTGGCGATGAACCCGCAGACCTGGGACAAGGACCTCGCCTCGATCGAGCCGGGCGGCTACCTGTTCTACGATTCGACCAAGCCGATGCCGGCGTCGAAATTCCGCGCCGACATCACCGTGATCGGCGTACCGCTGACCGCCATCACCAACTCGACCTACACCGACCCGCGCCAGCGCCAGCTGTTCAAGAACATCATCTATCTCGGCGCGCTGTGCGCCCTGCTCGACATGGACCCGAAGCTGGTCGAGCAACTGATCGGCGAGCAGTACAAGGGCAAGGAAAAGCTCCTGTCGTCGAACGTCCACGCGCTGCATCTCGGCCGCGACTGGGCGCTGCAGAACCTGAAATGCCCGCTCGGCCTGCGCATCAAGAAGGCCGACAAGGTCGGCGACCGCATCTTCATCGAAGGCAACAACGCAGCAGCCCTTGGCGCGGTCTATGGCGGCGCCACGGTTTGCGCCTGGTATCCGATCACGCCGTCGTCTTCGCTTGCCGACGCCTTCACCAGCTACTGCAAGAAGCTGCGGCACGATCCCGAAACCGGCAAGGCGAAATACGCCATCGTGCAGGGCGAGGACGAACTGGCCTCGATCGGCATCGTGATCGGCGCGTCCTGGAACGGCGCCCGCGCCTTCACCGCCACCTCCGGCCCCGGCATCTCGCTGATGACGGAGTTCATCGGCCTGTCCTATTTCGCCGAAATTCCGGCCGTGATCATGAACGTGCAGCGTGCCGGCCCATCGACCGGCATGCCGACGCGCACCCAGCAATGCGACATCATCGCCTGCGCCTATGCCTCGCACGGCGACACCAAGCACGTGCTGCTGTTGCCGGAAGACCCGGCCGAAGCCTTCGAATTCGCCGCGCAGGCCTTCGATCTCGCCGAGCGGCTGCAGACCACGATCTTCGTGATGCTCGATCTCGACATCGGCATGAACCACCGGCTGTGCCGCCCGCTGAAGTGGGACGACGCCCGGCAGTATGACCGCGGCAAGGTGATGACCGCCGAAATGCTCGACGACGGCCGCGACTTCGGCCGCTACCTCGACGTCGATGGCGACGGCATCCCCTACCGCACCTATCCCGGGACCCACCCGACCAAGGGCTCGTTCTTCACCCGCGGCACCTCGCGCGACCGTTATGCGCGCTATTCCGAGGAAGGCTCGGTCTATGCCGACAACATGCAGCGGCTGGTGCGCAAGTTCGAGACCGCCCAGGACATGGTGCCGCGGCCGCTGCAGGCCAACGCCGCCAAGCCCACCAAATACGGCGTGATCTATTTCGGCTCGACCGCGCCGGCCATGGACGAGGCGATCGGGCTACTGGAGGCGAACGGGCATCAGCTTGACCGCTTGAGGATCCGCGCCTTCCCGTTCCATTCCAGCGTCGCGAGCTTCATCGCCGACCACGACTTCGTCTATGTGGTCGAGCAGAACCGCGACGCGCAGCTGCGCTCGCTGATCGTCAACGAGAACGGCATCGATCCGGTCCGGCTGGTTCCGATCCTGCATTACGACGGCACGCCGATTACCGCGCGCTTCATCGCCGGCGCCATCGGCGACCACCAGGACCAGCTCAAGCTGACCCCGCTCCGCAAGGTGAAGTCATGACCTATATCGCCAAGCCGAAATTCCATCATCCCGGCCTGCCCAAGAACGATCTCGGCTTCACCCACCGGGATTACGAGGGCAAGATCTCGACGCTGTGCGCCGGCTGCGGCCATGACTCGATCACCGCCTCGATCATCGAGGCCTGTTTCGAGCTATCGATCGAGCCGCATCGCGTCGCCAAGATTTCCGGCATCGGCTGCTCCTCGAAGACGCCCGATTATTTCCTTGGCAATTCGCACGGCTTCAATTCGGTGCACGGCCGGATGCCGTCGGTACTGACCGGCGCCAATCTCGCCAACCGCGACCTGATCTATCTCGGCGTCTCCGGCGACGGCGATTCGGCCTCGATCGGCTTCGGCCAGTTCGCGCATTCGATCCGGCGCGGCGTCAACATGACTTATATCGTCGAGAACAACGGCGTCTACGGTCTGACCAAGGGCCAGTTCTCGGCCACCGCCGACCGCGGCTCGAAGTCCAAGAAGGGCGTGACCAATACCGACAACGCCATCGATCTCGTGGCGATCGCGTTGCAGCTCGGCGCGAGCTTCGTGGCGCGCGGCTTCTCCGGCGACAAGACCCAGTTGGTGCCGCTGATCGCCGCCGCGATCCAGCACAAGGGCGCGGCGTTCATCGACGTGATCAGCCCCTGCATCGCCTTCAACAACCACGCCGGCTCGACCAAGAGCTTCGATTACGTGCGCGAACACAACGATGCGGTGAACCGCCTCGACGTCATCACCGGCCGCGAACCGATCTCGGTGGATTACGCGCCGGGCACGGTGCAGTTGGTCGAGCAGCACGACGGCTCCAGGATCGCGCTACGCAAGATCGATGCCGATTACGACGCGCACGATCGCGGCGGGGCGATGACGTTCCTGCAGAAGCACGCCGCCAAGGGCCAGATCGTCACCGGGCTATTGTACGTCGATCCCGAGTCGGACGACCTGCACAGCCATCTCGACACCGTGGAAACGCCGCTCAACACGCTCGAAGCAAAAGACCTCTGCCCCGGCACCACCGCGCTCGACAGGATTAACGCCAGCCTGCGCTAGGGCATCGTCCAACGCCGCGGCAGGACCGTCGTCCGGTCTCGGGCCGCCGGCATTCCCCGCTCCATCGGGGGAGCGGTGATTGAACGTCCCCCATACCAGCCGCGACCAAAGCATTGACCCGGCGTGCCTGGAACGCAACGCCCCGCGCTGCGTCAAAATCGCTTGCCCGGCGACCGATGGATGTATGACTATGGCCGCGAATATCAGGAAGCGCTGCTGGATCGTCACGCTGGCTGCCGCCATTGTTGGCGCCGGCGTCGCCACCGGCCACGCCGCGGAGGAAGGCATCGACAAGGCAAAGGCCGAAGCGTTCGACGTCAGATTGTTTGCCAAGCCAACCGGCAAGAAGGCCTATGCCTGCTTCGTCCGCCGCTACGATCCCGAGCACCTGGCGCGGCATCCGCTCCAGAAGGTCCAGGCGATGAAGCTCTTGATGACGGCGGAGATCCCGCCGGACGAGAACACCACCAATTATTCGTTCCGCCTCGGCGTCAAATATCGCCACCGCGCCGGCGATTTCGATTCCAGCGGCAGCTGCGGCCATGTCATCGCCGAAGACGCCGGCCATGAGATCAGGTTCGGCTGCGGGGTCGATTGCGACGGCGGCGGCATCGTCGTGGCGATGTCGAAAGACGACAGGTCCGCGATCATCCGGCTCGAACGGGTGCGTATCTGGCAGAACAACAAGCCTGACGAAGAAGCCGAGGATTCTCTGGTAGCCGGTGCCGACGACAGGATATTCCGGCTCGACCGCGTCGAGGACCGTGAATGCGCGTCGCTGGTGACCGACCGCAAGGAACTTGCGGCCATCAGGCGCAAATGACCGGCCCGCCGACAACCGCCGGGGGACACTCAGGATGGAGGATGCCATGCATCGACGCAGCATGTTGTGGGGAGCGGTTTCTGCCCTTGGCGCCGTCTTCGCCGCATCGCGCGCGAACGCCGCCGCTGACGCCGCATCTCCGGCCGAGTTGAAGGTGGTCTACCACCTCAACGACCTCGACAAGGTCTCGTTCGTGCTCGGCAACATCCAGAATCATTTCGAGGGCGTCGGCGGCCTCGACCACGTCACCATCGCACTCGTCATCCACGGCCAGGCACTGCGGGCGTTTCACTCGGCCTCCGCGAACCCTGATATCACCCGGCGCGTCGGCCAGTTTTCCAAGGCCGGGCTCGAACTCGCGGCCTGCGGCAACACCATGAAATCGCAGAAGGTCGAGCTGAAGGACTTGCTGCCGGGTTTCATCAGCGCCGACCGGGGCGGCGTGGTCCGGATCGCGGAGCTGCAATCACAGGGCTATCTCTATCTGCGGCCGTGAACCGGCATCCTGGTGTGGTCACAAACAGGTGTGGGGCGATCACCGCCTATCGATCGACGACTTGCCCAAAACGAAAAAAGACATCGGCCTTCATTCCGACCATCAGCTCTCCCGGTCCCGTCAGCTTGACCATTACTTCCACGATATTCACATCGGTCTGATTGCGCGATCCGGAAGGCTCGAGGCGGCCGGGTTCAACAAGCGGCGCGATCGAAGAGACAATTCCCTCGAACTCGCGACCCGGAAACGCCGCAGCCCGTACCGATACCGGTTGCTTCACCTTGACGGATCCGAGGTCGCGTTCGTCCAATTCCGCGCGCAGGCACAGGGCCGAGAGATCGGCGAGTTGCAGCGGTGGCTGTGGCGAACCCGGTGAAACAAGCTCGCCTGCCCGCACATTGACCTGGAGCACGGTGCCGTCGATCGGCGCGCGCACCGTCATCTTGTCGAGGGCGGATCGCGCCACCGCGTATTCCGAGCGGGCGATACTGAGCTGCCCCTCCAGGAGGCTGGGTAGAGGGCTGTCCTCCTCGGTTGTCTGGAGCTCCTCCTGGCGTTTGGTCAACTCGGCCTGGGCCCGTGCCAATGCCGAGCGGGCCGTCGTCAGGCTGTCGTCCGGCCCGCCTTTGGTTCGCCATTCGGCAGCCGCACGATCGACGATGGCGCGAACGTCATACACCGCCTGTTCGGCATCGGCCACGGCATCCCTCGCCTTGCGTCGCGCGTTCGCGCTGCCGCTTGCCGACCTTTCATCACGTGCGCGCTTGCGCAGCGCGACTTGCGTCGCGGCGGCGGCGAGCCGTGCGGCGGGTTCCCCGTCAGCGAGATGGATCAGCGGTTCGCCGGCAAAAACCCTGTCATTGGCCTTCACCAGCACCTTGTCGACCACCCCCGTGACGTCAGCCGCGACCTTGATCTGACCGGAACAGGATTCGACGCGACCGGGCGCAACGGCCTGCCATCGCTTGTCATCGGGTGAGGCGATCGTGACCCCGCTGGCCGCCAGCAAGACTCCCGCAGAGATGACCAGCCCAGCGATCGCAACCAAGGCCCTGCGGCGTTTCGACATGGATAATCGCCCCCGATGACATTCACATGCAATCATTGCAGCTCCGCGCCGCGGCGCTCCTCCCGGACAATCCGCCCGTCTTCGATATGGACGACCCGATCCGCCAGCGGCAGCAGCCGCGGATCATGCGTCACGATCAGCACCGCGCGCCCTTGTTCCCTGGCGATTCCGGCCAGGATCTTCATGACCGCCTGGCCGTTCTCGCCATCCAGGGCGGCCGTTGGCTCATCTGCAAGGATGATAGACGGATTTCCGACGATGGCGCGAGCAATCGCAACGCGCTGCTGCTCCCCGCCGCTGAGTTCGCGCGGAAACGCCTTCAACTTGTGCGGCAGTCCGACCCTGGCCAGCGCTTCGCGTGACTTGGCCTTTGCGCGTCTGGAACGCTCGCCGCGTATATCCAGGGCCAGCCGGACATTGTCGGTAGCGGACAGCGTCGGAAACAGATGAAACGACTGGAAGACGAAGCCGACATGCTCTCTCCTGAGAAGTGCGAGGTCCTCGGGTTCGGCGCCGCCGGTTGAACGCCCGCGGATACGAACCGTCCCTTCCGTCGGAGTCAGCATACATCCGAGTATCGACAGCAGCGTCGTCTTGCCGCTGCCGGAAGGTCCCATCAGCAGCGTCAGCTCGCCGCCATTTAGCGCCAGGCTTACGCCCTTGAGAGCCGCCACCTTCGCTGCGCCGCTGCCAAGGTCCTTCGACACATTCACCGCCTCGATCATGGGATCTGTCATCGCGTGAACACCATGACCGGGTCGATGCGAGTGACTTGAATGATCGCGGCGATGGCCGATCCGACACACATCACGACGGTCAGCAGAAACAGCCCGATCGTCAATCCGGGCGTAATGACGATCGGCAATGCGGTGGCCGCAGTCAGCCTCACGATGGCCTCGCCGGCAAGCGCGGCGATAGAGAAGCCGATGATGGCATTGAGGAGCGCCTGGCAGACGATCACCGCATAGATATAGCGCCGGGACGAACCCATCGCACGCAGAGTGGCGAACTCGTTCAAATGCTCTTTCGTGCTTGAATAGAGCGTCTGGGCGACAATGACGGTGCCGACGATCACGCCGAGCAATGCTCCGGCGAACAGCGCGGCGCCCGCGCCGGTACTGAACAGCCAGAAGGCTCGGCTGCGCTCGCGAAACTCGGCCGGTGTCAGCACCTCGACATCGGAGATGTTCGACAGGATTTGACGGCGGACGGAAGCCACGTCGGTGTTGGGGCTCAGGCGAACCAGAAAATAGGTGGCCTTGCCGGAGGGAACTCCGGTGTGGGCGCGCGCCCGATCGACGTCCATGAAGACGAAAGGCGTCGTGGTGAATGAACGGATGCCGTTGGTGACGACCGCAACCCGCACGAGTTGCTGGCGGATTTCGGCGGTTGCCCCGATTCCCGAAATGCCGAGCCGGTCGAAATAGGAGCGATCGACGGCGACCGCCTTGGGCGTCGACAGCGCTTCGATCCGGCCCTCCACCAGGTTCCAGGGCTGCAGGCCGCCGGACCGCAGATCCGAACCAACCACGAAAACCGGAGTCGTCGCACCACCCGGCATTCGCCAATCTGCAAATCCGATCACGACAGGAATTGCCTCCGCCACACCATTGATCGAAAGCGCGCGATATCGCTCACGCGCGTCCAGCAGCGACGGGTCCTCGAAGCACTTGGTGCCTTGCGGCATGATCCAGAGATCGGCCGACGCATGATCGATCATCGTCGTCACCATTCGTCCAAAGCCCAGATACAGACCCATCTGGACGGTTACCAGAACGATGGAGAATACGATCCCGATCACGGTCGCAATGAAGCGAAGCCGGTCATGAAACAGATTCCGGAATGCGAGAATAAGAACCAGCGGCATTGTTACGGGGACTCGATCACTTTCCGTCCAACATCAGTTCAGTCTTCACGCGCGGCGTGCTCCGCGCATGGTTGCATTCAGTCGCGAGACCGGCGGCGCACCGCCAACGGCGGCGGCGATCGACCAGCTCATGATCAGTGTACCACCGAACACAATCGCGGCCTTGCCGATCGCAAACAGATCGTTGCCCAGCAGCGCATATTGCAGCCAGACGGCAAACACGTAATGGATCAGGTACATTCGGTAGGCATTGGCTGACAGGCTGTCAAAGGCCCGCAGGCGCCAATGTGCAAAGCGCAGGCAGATCGCCAGCGAGCACAGGCAGCCCGCCGCGCAGGCGACGACAAAGCCCATGCCAGCGGCCAATTTCGCGAACAGGGAAGCATTGCCCCAATCCGCCATCGTCACCGAGGTCGGCACGGCCCAGAGCAGGAAACCGGCAAAGGCTGCGGAGAGCCATGCCGGCCAGCGCCGCGCGAGGACCCCATCGCGGTCAAGCAGGCCACGGTCGAGGCCACAGGTCCCGACCGCTACTCCCGCAAGAAAATAGACGAGGTAATGCAACGGCCGACTGGATTGAAACGAGATGGGGCCGATATTCACCCATGCGAACGGCGAAAACGCCAGTACCAGGGGCACATAGGCCAGCGCGGAGATCACCACCAGTACAACAAGGAACCGCACCGGATTGCCGCTGGCGAAGGCCGCCAGCCGGACAAGGAACTGGCCCCATCCGCGAACGAAACCATGCGTCGCGGCCGCAAGAGCATTGAATATCAACAGCATACCCAGGAACCACTGCGGCCCACACGGCCAGAACGGCAGCGCGAGCCAATGTTGCCAATATGCCTTCGGGCTGGGGTCAGTGGCAGTCGTGCGATAGGCGGCATAATACGCGAGCGGCGCAAGAAAAATGATGGCCAGCGCCATCGGCAGGCCAATCCGCAGCAGGCGGTCCGACAGAAACTTCCAGCTTCCCTTGCGCGCAAGGCTTGATGGCACGAACAAGCCCGAGAGGAAGAACATCAGGGTCATTAGAACCACGTCCTGCCAGGCGCAGAACAGGTCGAAGCCGAACCATCGCTGGCTGTCCACGATCGGAAAGGCCAGCCACAGATAAGGTTCGCTGTCGAAGGGATAGGCAGCCGGCGGCAGGGAAGCGAGGTAGGGAAGGACCGAGTGGAAAGCCAGTACGATGAGGATCACAACGGCTCGAAGATTAACGAGGGCAGTGCTTGATCCGCTCATTGCCGCGCAAGTCCCACGCCAATCCGCCAGATGACCCTCCCCGGGGATTATTCTTGCCGGTGGAAGACAAACATAATCTATCAATCGCACGCGCCTTGTCTTGATCTAGTGCAATCTGGGCGCAAATATGCTTGCAGCCAAGAAATCATCCCAGGCAATGGCATATTCATGCGTTAGCGAACGCGGCGACCGGCCAGCGACTGTTTTCTGCCATCACTTAAACGTCCGGGCGAGCGACCTCGCGCCCGCAAGAGATCGGCGGCTGGAGGGTTGATGTAACGCAAGCTGGCGCCTCTTGTAGTGTGGCATTTTTTCCAGAAGGCGGGCACTTTGAAGCAGGAAATGACTGACATCACGCCTTTACGCGCGACCTCCGAAAAGCGACAGTCCGTACGCGCGCTCCGCCTTGGCCGTCGCCTCAGGCTGGCAGGCCTCGAGGCTGCAGACCTCCATCAAGCAGAAGCGATCACGACGTCGCCCCTGATATTGCGCCTTGGCGGTGGAGGCATTGCCGCGCTGTTGCCCTACGGTACCGTTGTCCTCATCGGGGTTTCACAGGGCGAGGAAGAAGCCTTCCTGCAAAAGCTCGGCGACCGCGTCGAAAGCCGGTTGGACGCGCCGGTCATCGTTGCATCGGAGATCTCGATCGGAACGAGCGAGGGGATCTCAGGGGATATCATTACCATCCGGGACCTGTCACCGGCGCGCCTCGTTGCCGTTGCCGACGCGCTGGCCAAGAATGTCGCGCTCGCCTTTGAGGAAGAGGAAGTCCGGAACGTGCTGGAGGCGCTGGAACCGATCGCCAGCGACCTCGCCAGCTCCGGCCAGCTGCCGTGGAAACGGAGACGGATGCTGCGCACCGTGGGCCATGCCTTGCTGACCCATCATCGCCTTCTCGAACGGGTCGAGGTGGAAGAGAGACCCGAGTTGCCAAATGATGGTGAAACCGGCCGTTTGCACGACCGTCTGGCCGAAGCCTATCATTTCAAGAAACGAGCCAAGGCGTTGTCGCGCAAGCTCGACGCGGTCGAGGTAATGATGACCGCGCTCACCGAACTGATCGACGCGCAGCGCGGGATTCGGTTGGAAACGATGATCGTGCTGCTGATCATGCTCGAAATTTCGGTCTACCTCTACGACCTCTTCCTGCGCCCCGGCTGACTACTGCGCCGCGCCGCCGGCCAACGCCGGTCGCCACCGCCAGAAAAGGCCGGTTCAATCGACCTTCGAAAACCGGGATCGCCACCAAACTGCCGTCTCCCGGTGGGATCGATGGGCTGCGGGTGGCGTTATCCGGCCGGGATACGCATAATCCCTTCATCAGCTACCCACGTGTTGACAACCCGGCTTCCCGCCAGAAAAGGTGCGGGAACCCAGCTCGAACAGAACAAGGCACCATGAATCCCGTCAAAGCACTCGAAAACCACGGCCAGGCGATCTGGCTGGACTTCCTGGCCCGCGGCTTCGTCGCCAGGGGCGACCTGAAGCAGCTGATCGACACCGACGGCGTCAAGGGCGTCACGTCCAATCCCTCGATCTTCGAGAAGGCGATCGGCAGCTCGGACGAGTATGACGGCGCGATCGGCGTTACCCTGAAAAAGGGCGATCGTCCGATTGCCGAGCTGTTCGAACATCTGGCGATCGAGGACATCCGAAATGCGGCGGACGTGCTGCGCCCGGTCTACGATCGATTGAATGGCGGCGACGGCTTCGTCAGCCTGGAAGTGTCGCCCTATCTGGCGATGGATGCCAAGGGCACCATCGCCGAGGCCGAGCGGCTCTGGAACAACGTCAAGCGCCGGAACCTGATGGTCAAGGTGCCGGCGACGCCGGAAGGACTGCCCGCGATCCAGCATCTGATCGGCGAAGGCATCAGCATCAACATCACGCTGTTGTTCTCGCAGAAGGTCTATGTGCAGGTCGCCGAAGCTTACCTCGCGGGCCTCGAAAAACTCGTCAGGGACGGCGGCGATCCCTCCCGCGTCGCCAGCGTCGCCAGCTTCTTCGTCAGCCGGATCGACAGCGCGGTAGACAAGGAACTCGACGAGAAAATCGCGCGTGCCAACGACCCGAGCGAGAAGGAGCGCCTGAGCGCCCTGAAAGGCAAGGTCGCGATCGCCAATGCAAAACTCGCGTACCAGGATTACAAACGCCTGTTCTCCGGCGCGCGCTGGGACAAGCTCGCCGCCAAGGGCGCCAGGCCGCAGCGGTTGCTGTGGGCTTCGACTGGCACCAAGAACAAGGACTATAGCGACGTGCTCTATGTCGAGGAGCTGATCGGTCCCAACACCATCAACACCGTTCCGCCGGCCACGCTCGACGCCTTCCGCGACCACGGCAAGCCGCGCGACAGCCTCGAGGAAAATATTGAGGATGCCAGGCGCGTGCTCGCCGAACTCGAAAAATCCGGCATCTCGCTCGACGCCATCACGGCCGAGCTGGTCAAGGACGGCGTCAGGCTGTTCGCGGACGCCGCCGACAAGCTCTACGGCGCAGTCGCGCACAAGCGCGCCACCGTGCTCGGCGGCGGCATCGACCGACAGCAGCTCAAGCTCGGAAGCCACCTCGGCAAGGCGGTCGAGAAGGCCACCGAGGACTGGCGCGCGTCGGCCACCATCCGCCGGCTCTGGCACAAGGACAAGTCGGTGTGGACCGGCAGCGATGAGCACAAATGGCTGGGCTGGCTCGACAGCGCCGCCGCAGCCGATGTCGCCGACTACGAGGACTATGCGCAGCGCGTGAAGGGACAGAAATTCACCGATGCCGTGGTGCTCGGCATGGGCGGATCGAGCCTCGGTCCGGAAGTGCTGGCGGAAACGTTTGCGAAGAAGGCCGGCTTTCCGAAACTGCATGTGCTGGATTCGACCGATCCGGCGCAGGTCCGCACCCTGCAGGCCTCCGTCGATCTCGCCAGCACGCTGTTCATCGTCTCCAGCAAATCGGGCGGCACCACCGAGCCCAACGTAATGAAGGATTATTTCTTCGCGCAGGTTTCCAAGACCATCGGCGCCGACAAGGCCGGCCACCGCTTCATCGCGGTGACCGACCCCGGCTCCACGCTGGAGAAGGTCGCCGTCAAGCAGGGCTTTGCCCGTATCTTCCACGGCGATCCCACCATCGGCGGGCGCTACTCCGTGCTGTCGCCGTTCGGGCTGGTGCCGGCCGCGACCGCCGGAATCGATGTCAGCGCCCTGATCGGGCATTCGCTTGCGATGGTCCGCTCCTGCGGACCCGACGTGCCGCCGCACGAAAATCCCGGCGTGCAGCTCGGTCTCGCGATGGGGCTGGCCGGGCTCGAAGGCCGCGACAAGGTCACCATTCTCTCGTCGCCGAAGATCGCCGATTTCGGCGCCTGGGCGGAGCAGTTGATCGCGGAATCCACCGGCAAGGACGGCAAGGGCCTGATCCCGATCGACGGCGAACCCTTGGGCGACCCTTCGCTCTACGGTAACGACCGGTTCTTCATCGATCTCAGAACCGAAGCCGAAAACGACGCCGCGCATGACGACAAGCTCGCCGCACTGGAAGCGGCCGGCCATCCGGTGGTCCGCATCGTCATGAAATCGATCGACCATATCGGCCAGGAATTCTTCCGCTTCGAACTGGCGACGGCGGTGGCCGGCGCCGTGCTCGGTATCAATCCGTTCAACCAGCCCGACGTCGAGGACGCCAAGGTCAAGACCCGGGAACTGACTGCGGCGTTCGAGAAATCCGGTTCGCTGCCCGCCGAGAAGCCGGTGATGTCCAGCGCGCAGGCCGACCTCTTCACCGACGAGAAAAACGCCGCCGACCTGCGCAGGGCCGGCGCCGACGGCGATCTCGGCTCCTGGCTGAAGGCGCATCTCGCCCGCGCCGGCGCGGACGACTACGTGGCGCTGCTTGCCTATATCGAACGCTGTCCTGCGCATATCGGCAGCCTGCAGGCGATGCGGCTGAAGGTTCGCGAAAAGCGGCACCTTGCGACCTGCGCCGAGTTCGGCCCGCGCTTCCTGCATTCCACCGGCCAGGCCTACAAGGGCGGGCCCGACAGCGGCGTATTCCTGCAGATCACATCAGATGACGACAGGGATCTCGCGGTGCCCGGCCAGAAGGCCAGTTTCGGCGTGATCAAGGCGGCGCAGGCCCGCGGCGATTACGACGTGCTGACCGAGCGCGGCCGGCGCGCCTTGCGCGTGCACATCAAGGGCGATCTCGCAGCGGGCCTGAAAATGCTCGACGCAGCTATTCAGGATGCACTCAACTAAGGGTACTGCAGATGCAGCTCGGCATGATCGGCTTGGGGCGGATGGGCGGCAACATCGTCCGCCGGCTGATGAAGCACGGCCACTCCACCGTCGTCTATGACAAGGACCCGAAAGCGGTCGCGGCGCTCGCGGCCGAGGGCGCTGCGGGCGCTGCGGGCGCTGGCTCGCTGCAGGATTTCGTCAGCAGGCTGGAGCGGCCGCGCAGCGTCTGGGTGATGCTGCCCGCAGGCAGGATCACGGAAGCGACGATCGATGAACTGACCAAACTGATGCAGGCCGGCGACGTCATCATCGACGGCGGCAATTCGTTCTGGCAGGACGACGTCCGCCGCGGCAAGGCGCTCAGGGAACACGGCATCCATTATGTCGACGTCGGCACCTCGGGCGGCGTCTGGGGCATCGAGCGTGGCTATTGCATGATGATCGGCGGCGACAAGGCGGTGATCGACCGGCTCGATCCGATCTTCGCGAGTCTCGCACCGGGCCCCGGCGACATCCCGCGTACCGCAGGACGCGAGGGCCGCGATGCCAGGATCGAACAGGGCTATATCCACGCCGGTCCTATCGGCGCCGGGCACTTCGTCAAGATGATTCATAACGGCATCGAATACGGCCTGATGCAGGCCTATGCCGAGGGCTTCGACATCCTCAGGAACGCCAATATCGAGGCGCTGCCCGCCGAGCATCGGTTCGATTTCGACATTGCCGACATCGCCGAGGTCTGGCGGCGCGGCAGCGTGATTTCGTCATGGCTGCTCGACCTCACGGCCTCCGCTCTCGCCAAAAATCCGACGCTCGAAAGCTATTCGGGTTTCGTGGAAGATTCCGGCGAGGGCCGCTGGACCGTCAATGCCGCCGTCGACGAGGCGGTCCCTGCCGAGGTGCTCACCGCAGCCTTGTTCGCGCGGTTCCGCTCGCGCAAGGACCATACCTTTGCCGAAAAAGTTCTTTCCGCTATGCGCGACGGTTTCGGCGGCCACAAGGAGCCGCAGCAGGGTCCGGGGCCGGTGCAGCAGAACGCGCCGGATACCGTCAAGCCAAAGGCGTAAACGCCGATGCCTTCAACCCAACCGCCTCAGAAGAAGCCCGAGCCCTGCTCCTTCGTCATCTTCGGCGTCACTGGCGACCTCGCGCACCGGCTGGTGATCCCCGCACTCTATAACCTGGCGGCGAGCGACCTTCTGCCAGACAGGCTCTGCGTCGTCGGCGTCACCCGCAAGGCGATGTCGAACGAGGCCTTGCGCGACAGCCTGATGAAGGGCCTGCGCCAATTCGCCACCCGCCCGGTGGAGGACGCAACGGCCAAACGCCTTTTGGAATGCGTCACCTGTATCGCCGCCGATCCCGGGGAGCCAGCCTCGTTCGACTTCATGCGAAAAAGGCTCGACGAACTCGAAGCCGCCCGAAACACCGGCGGCAACCGCCTGTTCTATCTGGCGACGCCGCCCGATGGCTTTGCGCCGATCCCTCGTGAACTCGGTCGCACCGGCATGCTGCGGCAGGAGGGCGGCGCGTGGCGGCGGCTGGTGATCGAAAAGCCGTTCGGCACCGACCTCGCCTCGGCGAAGGCGCTGAATGCAGAATTGCTGGCGATTATCGACGAACACCAGATCTACCGGATCGATCATTACCTCGGCAAGGAGACGGTGCAGAACATCCTGGTGCTGCGCTTTGCCAACGGCATGTTCGAGCCGATCTGGAACCGCAATCACATCGATCACGTCCAGATCACGGTCGACGAAAAACTCGATGTCGGCCACCGCGGCGGCTTCTACGATTCAACCGGCGCGCTGCGCGACATGGTGCCGAACCATTTGTTCCAGCTGCTGTCGCTGGTGGCGATGGAGCCGCCGATCCGATTCGACGCCCATTCGGTGCGCGCCGAGAAGGCCGACGTGCTGGCGGCGATCCAGCCCCAGAGCGAGAGCGAAGCCCTGCAGAATTCCGTGCGCGGCCAATACCGCGCCGGAAGGATCGACAATACCGAGGTCGGGGATTACAGCAGCACCAGGGATGTCAGGCCCGGCAGCACCACGGAGACCTATGCGGCGCTGAAGCTTTCCATCGACAACTGGCGCTGGGCTGGCGTTCCCTTCTACCTGCGCACCGGCAAGGCGCTCGGCGTCAAGCGCACCGAGTTGGCGATCAAGTTCAAGCAGGCGCCGTTTGCGATGTTCAGCTGCACCCCGGTGGAGACGCTGGCGCAGAACTACCTCGTGATCGGCGTGGCGCCGACCGAGGGCATCGCGCTGCAGTTCAACACCAAGGTGCCCGGTCCCTCGATCCGGATCGACGGCGTCGAGATGAAGTTCCGCTACAAGGATTATTTCCAGGCCGAGCCGAGCACCGGCTACGAGACGCTGATCTACGACTGCATGATCGGCGACAACATCCTGTTCCAGCGCGCCGACAGCGTGGAAGCCGGCTGGAAGGCCGTGCAGCCGTTCCTCGATGCCTGGAGGAAAGCCGGCGCCAACGGTCTGCTGCCCTATCGGGCCGGCAGCGAAGGTCCCACTGAAGCCAACGCGCTGCTGGCGCGCGACGGCCGCAGCTGGCGAAAGCTGGGCTAGATGGCGCTGCCGGAGAAACGTCGTGAGTGATGAAATCGGCAAGATGCCGTGCGTGCTTGTCGTGATGGGCGTGTCCGGCTCCGGCAAGAGCACCATCGCGGACCGCCTCGCCCAACGACTGGACTGGGATTTCGAAGATGGCGACATTTTTCATCCACCGAGCAACGTCGCCAAGATGAGCGCCGGCCAGCCGCTGACCGACGAGGACCGCCGGCCCTGGCTGCAGGCGATTGCCGACGAGGTCGATCGGGCTTGCGAGGCGGACCAACATATAGTCATCGCCTGCTCCGCGCTGAAGCGCGCCTATCGTGACATTCTGGTGCATGGCCGCGACGACGTCAGGATCGTCTTTCTCGATGGCACACAGGATTTGATCGCCGCCCGGCTGGCCGCGCGCAAAGGTCATTTCATGCCGCCGGAACTATTGGCCAGCCAGTTCAGGACGCTCGAGCCGCCGGCCAACAGCGAAAATCCCGTCACCGTGTCGATCGATGCGCCGGTCGAAGCCATCGTCGATGACATCATCGCCCGGCTGGGGCTCATTCCCGCCGACAACGCCGCGAACAATCGGAACCATCCGTGACCCGCATCGCTCTGCTCGTCTCCGACGTCGACGGCACGTTGCTGACCAAAGACAAGACCTTGACCGACGGCGCGAGGGACGCGGTGCGGCGGCTGCGCGATGCCGGCATCGGCTTTACCCTCACTTCCAGCCGCCCGACCGTCGGCATGCGATTCTTGATCGAGCCGCTCGCGATCACGCTGCCGGTCGGAGCCTTCAACGGCAGTGCCATCGTCGACCCGCAGCTCAATCCGATCGAACAGCATCTGATCCCAGCAGCCGCGGCGCAAGCCAGCCTCGACGTGCTCGACGAATTCGGCGTCGATACCTGGCTGTTCACCCACGATCGCTGGCTCACGCGCAATCCTGGCGGCGAGTACGTCCCGAATGAACAACGCGCGATCCGGGCCGATCCGACCATCGTCGGGAATTTTGCGCCTTACCTGACGGCGGCCTGCAAGATCGTCGGCGCCAGCTCCGATGCCGCGCGGCTGCAGCGCTGCGAGGTTGCGATGCAGCAGGCGCTGGGCGCGCAGGCCACCGCCGTGCGCTCGCAAAGCTATTATCTCGACGTCACGCCGCCCGGCCGCAGCAAGGGGACTTTCGTGCAGGCGATGGCCAAACGCCTCGGCATTTCAACCGACGCTGTCGCCACCATCGGCGACATGGAAAACGATCTGGCGATGTTCGAAGCGAGCGGCCTCTCCTTCGCCATGGGCAACGCCGCCGACGACATCAAGAAAATGGCGACGCATGTCACGGCCTCGAATGAGGATGAGGGCTTTGCCAAGGCGGTGGATATGATCTTGAGGAATGGCGAAGCGGGCTGAATCGAGGCGGGCACCCTCCCCTCAAGTCGTCCCGCGTGACCGCTCCCGCGTTGCAGCCTTCAGCGCGGCGAGATCGATCGCAGAGGTCATCGCTTCGATCGCCACCGGCAGGCGCCGCCGCCAGTTCGGATGTTCGTTGACGGTGCCTGGAATATTGGGCTGGTCGATCACGCCCAACAGATCCTCCAGCGAAATCGCCAGCAGGCGGGATCTGGTCCGCGCCAGGAAGCCGGCGACGGCATAGAAATCATGGCTGTCGATGGCGTGGTGGCGCAGCGCGTCGCTCAGCATGGTCAGGGCGTGCCACCGCGCGTCGTCGCTTTCGCCGGGATCGATTCCGAGCGAGCGCTTCAGCTTGAGATCGCTGAACGAGCGCCAGCCGGCATAGGTCGAGAGATCGTGGGTATTGAAGGTGACCAGCGCATTGGCCGCGTAATGATCGATGCCGCGAAACGAACCCCGATCGTCGCGCTCGAACATCATCACCTGATACGACCAGATGCCCCACTCCGCCATCTTCTCGCGGAAGCCCTCCGGCACGGTGCCGAGGTCCTCGCCGATCACCACGCAGCGGTGCTTCACGCTCTCCTGCGCGGTCGCCGCCAGCAGCGCCTCGAACGGCATCTGCACATAGACGCCCTGGGCCGCATCGAACCCGTGCGGCACCAGATAAAGCCGTTTCAGGCCCAGCACGTGATCGAGCCGGATCGCCCCGGCGTGGCGCATCGACGCCCGCAGCATCTCGCGATACGGCTCGAACGAGGCGATCTCCAGTCCCGCGGCGTTGAAGCCCGCAAGCCCCCAGTTCTGGCCCGCGGTGTTGAGGGGGTCCGGCGGCGCGCCGACGGCAAGATGGCGGGAAATTGCCGATTGCTCGTTCCAGGCATCGAAGCCATCGGACTGCACACCGACGGCGACGTCGAGATAGAGACCGACCCTCATGCCGAGCCGGGCCGCAAGCTCCTTGCAGGCCTGCAACTGCCGGTCGGCGGTCCATTGCACGAATTCGACGAATTCGATTTCGGCGGCATCCGGCCCCCGGCGCAGAGATGCGCATCCGGCTTCATCGGGCTGCCGCCATTCCGCGGGCCACTCCCACCACGGCTTGCCAATTTTGTGCCGCAGCGCCTCGAAGCAGGCGAACCGCGACAGCAGCGGCGCGCGCTGGCTGCGAAACTGTTCGAAGTCTTGCCGGCGTTCGGCTTTGGGATCGGCCTTGAAGGCCTCGAAGGCAAAGCGCAGCGCCCGCCATTTCAAGGCCGCGACGCCGGCATAATCGACGATATCGCCCGCCCGCAGCCGGGCGATCGCCTCGCTATTCCCGGCGATCGCGCCGGGCTGGAATTCGGGGAGCTTTTCGACATCGATATAGAGCGGGTTCAGAAACAGCCGGCTGTTCGGCGAATAGGGGCTGCAATCGCCGGGCCGGTCGTCAAACAGCGCATGCAGCGGATTGAGCCCGATGCCGTCGGCGCCCAGACCTCCGGCCAGTTCGATCAGCCCTTCGAGGTCGGTGAAATCCCCGATCCCCCAGTTGCGCGCCGAGCGGACACCATAGAGCTGCACCGCCACCAGCCAGCAGCGGTCGAAATCGCCGCCAAAGGCCTTCGGCGGCGCGACCATCAGCGGCACTTGCTCGCTGATGCCTGATGCATCGGACAAGTGCAGCCGGTACGAACCCACAGGCAGATCCTCGGGCCAGACGATGACGCGGTCATGGGTCTCGCCCTCGGCGATAACCTTAATGCCCGCAACGGTTTTCCAGCGCAGCGGGACCGTGGCAGCCTGATTGAGTTCGGTACGAGCAGGATGGCCTGACCGGATCACCACCGCCTGGTCCAGCAGCCGGCGCGGGATGCCGGCCGGCAGCGCATCGAGGATGATTCGCAGCGCAGCCGCGTCCGTCACACGCCGGTGACCCTGACCGTCCAGGAATTCGGTCTGGATTCCAAATTTTTTGGCTCTGGCGAAAAGGTCCATTCGGCACGCAGTTTGCACGCAACGGTGAGGGGCGTCGCGAAATTCTCTAAATGCAGGAAGAGGATAGGCGTGGTTAACTCTCTGGCATCCCCGGCGTTCACCGGGAACCAATGCCCGGCGAACGGCTTTGTATATATGTCCGGAACGTCTCCTTTCCCGCAATCGAGACGGGAGGTGTTTCCCATGTCACTGGCATCACCGTGAACAAAACAACTCAAACTGTCGAGAGCGCTGGCGGCGCTTTCCATATCGAGGATGTTTACCCGCTTGTCGATGCTGGCCGCTTCCCCGTGAAGCGGATCGTCGGGGAGCGCGTCGAGGTTTGGGCGGATATTTATCGCGATGGCCATGATGTGATTTCAGTGGCGCTGGTCTGGCGCCGCGAGCGCGACCGCGAATGGCGGCGCGCGCCGATGATCCATCACAGCGACGACCGTTGGGGCGGATCGTTTGTACCGGATAGACCCGGCCGCTACATCTATGCGATCGAGGCCTGGACCGATGAATTTGCGACTTGGCGGCAGGGCTTCGAGCTCAAGCAAAGGACCGGCGCCGACCTTCCCCTCGATGCACTCGAGGGCGCGGGCATGCTGACCAAGGCGCAGGCCGGCGGACCTGCTGCGTCCGCCGTGATCCTGCGGCAATGCGAGGATTTCTTGCAGACTGGCGACACCGCGCCGCTGCTGACCGATGAATTGAAGATCGCCATGGCCGAAAGCCAGTTTCGGCCAGACCTGATGCGATCGCAATTTTTTCCGTTCGTCGCAGATAGGCCAAGGGCGCGCTACGGCGCGTGGTATGAGATGGTACCGCGCAGCCAGGGCAAGACACCCGGCCGCCACGGTACCTTCAAGGATTGCACGGCGCGGCTGCCGGATATCGCGGCGATGGGCTTTGACGTGGTCTGCCTGACGCCGATTCACCCGATCGGCGTTACCAGCCGCAGGGGCCGTTACAACGCACCGACCGCAGGTGAAGGCGATCCGGGAAGTCCCTACGCCATCGGCTCGGCCGCGGGCGGTCACGATGCCGTGCATCCGGAGTTGGGCACGCTCGCGGATTTTCGCGAGTTCATTGCCGCCTGCAAGGTGCTCGACATGGAAGTCGCGCTCGATTTCGCCGTGCAGTGTTCGCCCGATCATCCCTGGCTGAAACAGCACCCGCAATGGTTCAGACGGCGGCCGGACGGCTCGCTGCGCTATGCGGACGACCCGTCCGGGAAGCATCCGGACAACGTCAATCCCGATTTCTCGTCAGAGGACGCCGGTGCCTTGTGGAATGCGCTACGCGACGTGGTGCTGTTCTGGATCGAACAGGGTGTCAGCATCTTCCGGGTCAAGGATCCCCACACCAAACCCTTCAGTTTCTGGGAATGGCTGATCCACGAGGTTCAGCTTCGTCATCCCGAGGCGATCTTCCTCGCGGAGGCCTTTACCAGGCCGAAACCGATGAAGGCCCTCGCCAGGCTCGGTTTCACCCAGTCCTGCACCTACTTCATCTGGCGTACCCGGAAGTGCGAGCTGGAGCAGTATCTGGGCGAACTGACGGCTTATCCGGAGCGGGACTACCTTCGCCCGAATTTCTTCGTCAATACGCCCGATATCCTGCCTTATCATCTGCAGAGCGGCGAGGCCTGGATTTTCAAGTCCCGTGTCGCGCTGGCCGCCACGCTGTCCAGCGCTTACGGCGTCTACAGCGGGTTCGAGCTCCTGGAGCACGAGCCGATTGCGGGCCGTGAGGAATATCGCGATTCCGAAACATACGAGATCAAGGTGCGCGACTGGGACAGGCCCGGCAATATCAAGCCCTATATCAGCGATCTCAATCGCGCCCGCCGGCAAAACGCGGCGCTGCAGCAGACGGCCAATCTTCGCTTCATTCCGGTCGAGGACGAAAATGTCATTGCCTTCGTCAAGGAATCCGTCAACCAAACCAACAGCGTCGTCGCCGCGATTGCGCTGTCGCGCGACGCGCACGAATTCTGGCTGTCGCTCGGCAACATCCAGGTCGGTATGGCCGACGATCGCCGCAACGTCGCCGCGCTCGAGAACGTGATCACCGGCGAACGCTACCCGCTGGAGTGGGGCGGCATTCGGCTGCAGATCAATCCGATGAACGATCCCGCCCTGCTGCTTCGCTGTCTGGCGTAAGGGAGCGCCATGAATCTCTTGTCCTCCATCGATGCAACGGAGCTGCCGGTCCCCGCGCTGGATGGCGACGAGCTCTGGTACAAGGACGCCATCATCTACCAGCTTCATGTCAAGGCTTTTGCCGACAGCAACAATGACGGCATCGGCGATTTCGCCGGCCTGACCGAGAAACTCGGCTATCTGCAGGATCTCGGCGTCACCGCGCTATGGCTGCTGCCGTTCTATCCCTCGCCCGGCCGCGACGACGGCTATGACATTGCCGACTACGGCGCCATCAATCCCGATTTCGGGACCATGAAGGATTTCAGGCGCTTCATCGTCGAAGCCAAGCGGCGCGGCCTGCGGGTCATCACCGAGCTCGTCGTCAATCACACATCCGACCAGCACCAATGGTTCAAACGCGCCCGCCGCAGCGACCCGAAGTCAAGCGCGCGCAACTGGTACGTCTGGAGCGACACCGACCAGAAATATCCGGGCACGCGGATCATCTTCACCGACACTGAAAAATCGAACTGGACCTGGGATCCGGAAGCCGGCCAATTCTACTGGCACCGCTTCTTCTCGCACCAGCCGGACCTCAATTTCGACAATCCGCGGGTGGTCCGCGCGATCGTGCAGGTGATGAAGCGCTGGCTCGATGCTGGCGTCGACGGCTTCCGTCTCGACGCCATCCCCTATCTGTGCGAGCGTGACGGCACCAATAACGAGAACCTGCCGGAAACCCACGCCATCATCAGGCAGCTGCGCGCCGAGCTCGACGCCTATGCCAAGGGCAAGGTGTTGCTGGCGGAAGCCAATCAGTGGCCCGAGGACGTCCAGGAATATTTCGGCCGCGGCGACGAATGCCACATGGCCTATCATTTCCCCTTGATGCCGCGGATCTACATGGCGATCGCCCAGGAAGACCGCTTTCCGATCACCGACATCCTGCGCCAGACGCCGGATATCCCGAACAACTGCCAGTGGGCGCTGTTCCTGCGTAACCACGACGAGCTGACGCTGGAAATGGTCACCGACGTCGAGCGCGACTATCTGTGGTCGACCTACGCCAACGATCCCCGCGCCCGCATCAATGTCGGTATCCGCCGGCGCCTGGCGCCGCTGATGGACAACGACCGGCGCAAGATCGAGCTGATGAACTCGCTGCTGCTGTCGTTCCCGGGCACCCCGATCATCTATTACGGTGATGAAATCGGCATGGGCGACAACATCTATCTCGGCGACCGCAATGGCGTGCGCACGCCGATGCAATGGTCGCCAGACCGCAATGGCGGCTTCTCCCGCGCCGATCCGGCGCGGCTTTACGCCCCGACCATCATGGACCCGGTCTACGGCTACGAAGCGGTCAATGTCGAGGCGCAGTCGCGCAGCCTGTCTTCGCTGCTCAGCGCCACCAAGCGGCTGATCTCGATGCGCAAGTCAACGCTGGCATTCGGCCGCGGCACCATGACGTTCATCCGTCCGGTCAATCGCTCGGTGCTGTGCTATGTTCGCCAGTATCAGGACGAGGTCATTCTGTGCGTCGCCAACCTGTCGCGATCGGCGCAGGCGACCGAACTCGATCTCTCCGCCTGGAAGGATCGCGTCCCGCTGGAGATGCTTGGCCGGACCCGCTTTCCGGCGATCGGCGAACTGCCCTACATGATCACGCTGGCGCCCTATGGCTTCTACTGGTTCCAGCTCAAGGAGCGCGACAGGTCGGAGCATGTCGAACCTTCGGCGGTGCCGGAATTCGAGACCCTGGTGGTGCCGCTGGGGGCGACCTGGATGTCGCTGGCGCGAACCCGCAGCGTGTTCGAACGTGACGTGCTGCCGGGGCATCTGGCGCGGACCCGCTGGTATCCGGAGCGTGCGCCGCAGGCGATCCAGCCGGCCCTGACCTCGGCCATTCCATTCTGCGATATCGGCGATAACCGCCCCTGGCTCGTCTTCTTTGAGGCGACGCAACACGGCGAGACCGCCCGCTACGTACTGCCTATGCAGATCGAATGGGTGCGCTTCGACCGCGAGCGCTATAATCCCCGCGCCTTTGCGGCGGTCCGTCAGGGCGCGCGCGAGGGAACGCTGCTGGACGTCGCCACCGACCAGATCTTCATCGCGCTATTGTTGCGCAACCTTCGGGACAATCTGACCGTCGAGGAAGATGGCCTGCGCCTTGAATTCAGGCCGACCGCGCGGCTTTCGGACAAACCGATCAAGCCGCCCGAGCACATCCGCACGGTCGACACCGAACAGCCCTACAGCATCGCACTGGCGGACAACGATTATGTGGTCAAGGTCCACCGCAAGCTCGAATCCGGCATCAATCCCGAGGTCGAGATCGGACGCTTCCTGACCGATATCGCGGGATTTTCCCACGCGCCGGCGCTGCTCGGCAGCGTCGAACTGGTCAATGGCGACGACAGAAGCGCGATCGTGAGCGTGCATGCCTTCGTCGAAAACCAGGGCGATGCCTGGACTGTGACGTCGGCCTATCTCGATCGCTACATCGACGAACAGCGGCTGCTGGCGGCCAGCCAACACTTGAGTGAAAGCGACGAACAGGTGCCCTATCTGCGCTGCATGTCGCATGCCGGAAAGCGCGTCGCCGAGATGCATCTCGCGCTCGCCGCGAGCAACGGCGTGGCGGATTTCTCACCCGAACCGACCGGTTCCGGCGACGTGGCGCGCTGGATCGGCGACGTGACGACCCGGGCCGAGCGGGTGTTCGACACGCTGACGCAGCAGCGCGATGCCATCAGGGAAGCCGATCGTCCGCTGGTCGATCTGGCGCTGGCGCAGCGCGCGAGTTTGCGAGACCGCCTCACTACGCTGTTGCCGCCTGATATCGACAGCCTGAGCATCCGCCTCCATGGCGATTTCCACCTCGGACAGATCCTGATCGTCAAGGACGACATCTTCATTACCGGTTTCGAGGGTGAGCGCCGCCGCCCGCTGGACCAGCGGCGACGCAAGGCGCCCGCCGCGCGCGATGTTGCAGGCTTGATCCGCTCGATCGACTATTCGGCCACCGCGGCGCTGGAGCGCACGTTGAACGTGGCGCCAGACGAGAACGGCAGGCTCGCTGCGGCGCTGGCCGAGTGGCGTGAACGCTCTACGGCGGCGTTTCTTGCCGCTTATCGCGAAGCCATGACAAATCAGCGCCTGTGGCCGGCCGATCCGGTAGCCGCCGAGCAGACGCTGAATTTCTTTGTGCTTGAAAAAGCCTGCTACGAGATCGAATACGAACTGGCCCACCGGCCGGAATGGCTGCGCATCCCGCTGATCGGGATGATCCGAATATTGTCCGGGAATACCAACGAGGCCTCATGACCAAACTGTCCGCCGAGGCCTATGCGATCGTCGAAGGCCGCCACTCCGATCCCTTTCATTACCTCGGTTTGCATACCGAGGACGGCCGCACTGTGGTCCGCGCCTTCCTGCCGGAGGCGTCGAAGGTCGACGCGATCGACGAGCATGGCGCAACGGCGGAGCTTTCACGCATCCATGACGCCGGCCTGTTCGCAGGCGCGCTGCCGAACGGCTCCAGGCGCTACCAGTTGCGCGCCCGGTTCGGCGAGACCGTGGTCGATCTTGACGACCCCTATCGTTTTCCGCCGGTGCTGAGCGATTTGGATCTGTATCTGCTCGGCGAGGGCACCCATCAGCGGATCTACGACAAGCTCGGCGCGCATCCGATGACGCTGGACGGCGTTCCCGGAGTGGCCTTCGTGGTGCTCGCGCCCAATGCGCGCCGGGTCAGCGTGGTCGGCGATTTCAATTTCTGGAATCCGCGGCGGCATCCGATGCGGGTGCGCGGCACCGGCTATTGGGAGCTGTTCGTGCCCCACGCCGCCGCCGGCGACCACTACAAGTTCGATATCATCGGACCGCAGGGCCAGCATCTGCCGCTGAAGGCCGATCCGCTGGCCTTTGCCGCGGAGCTGCGCCCGAGCACCGCGTCCATCGTGCTGGACGAGACCAGATTGCCGCGTCCGCAGCCCGCGCCATCCGGCATCAACGCGCTGAGCGCGCCCGTCTCGATCTACGAGGTCCATCTCGGCTCGTGGCGGCGCAAAGGCAGCAACGAATGGCTGAGCTACCGCGAGCTGGCCGAACAGCTTCCGCGCTATGTCAGGGATCTCGGCTTCACCCATGTCGAATTTCTTCCCGTCAACGAGCATCCGTTCGATGGTTCCTGGGGCTACCAGCCGACCGGCATGTTCGCGCCCACCAGCCGGTTCGGGACACCGGCGGATTTTTGCGCGCTGGTCGACGCCTGCCACCGCGAAGGCCTGGGGGTAATGCTGGACTGGGTGCCCGGGCATTTTCCGGACGATCCGCACGGCCTCGGCCATTTCGACGGCACCGCGCTCTACGAGCACGCCAACCCGCTGCGGGGCCGTCACCTCGACTGGGGCACGCTGATCTACAATTACGGCCGCACCGAAGTCGTCAATTTCCTGGTGTCGAACGCGCTGTTCTGGCTGGAGCGCTATGCCATCGACGGCTTGCGCGTCGACGCGGTCGCTTCCATGCTCTATCTCGACTACAGCCGGCCCGCCGGCGGCTGGATCCCGAACAAATATGGCGGACGCGAAAATCTCGAGGCAATCGATTTCCTGCGCCGCTTCAATACCGAAGTGTTCGCGCGCTTTCCGCAGGCCACCACGGCCGCGGAGGAATCGACCGCATGGCCGCAGGTGTCGCGTCCGGTTGAATATGGCGGGCTCGGATTCGGCTATAAATGGAACATGGGCTGGATGCACGACACGCTGAACTACATCGGCAAGGATCCGATCCACCGCAAGCATCATCACGGCGACATCCTGTTCGGCCTGCATTACGCGTTCTCGGAAAACTTCATCCTGCCGCTGTCGCATGACGAGGTCGTCCACGGCAAGCGCTCGATCCTGGGGCGAATGCCCGGCGACGACTGGCAGCGCTTTGCGAACCTGCGCGCCTATTACAGTTTCATGTTCGCTCATCCCGGCAAGAAGCTGATGTTCATGGGCTGCGAATTCGGCCAGGAGCGCGAATGGAACCACGACCGCGCGCTCGACTGGCATCTGCTCGAACAGAAGAGGCACCTGGGCATCCAAAGCCTGATCCGGGACCTCAACGGGCTTTACCGCACGCTGCCGGCGCTGCACGAGCTGGACTGCGATCCATCCGGCTTCGAATGGATCGTCAACGATGACGCCGCCGGCAACGTGTTCGGCTGGATCCGCAAGGGCAGCGCTGCACGTGCCCGCTGTCTCGTCGTCATCAATTTTTCGCCGAATGTCTATTACAACTACCGTGTCCGGGTGCCGTTCACCGGCAAGTGGCGCGAGGTGCTCAATTCGGACTCCGCGCATTACGGCGGCAGCAATGTCGGGAACGTCGGCGAGGTCGAGGCTTCGGAGGGGCCCGTGCCTGAACTCAATCTCACCGTTCCGCCACTGGCCGCGATATTTCTCGTACCGGAAAGCTGACGCATGCGCCTGACAGCCGGAACGTCCTCCCGCCTCGGTGCAAGCTGGGACGGCCGGGGCACCAATTTTGCGCTGTTCTCCGCCAACGCGCACAAGGTCGAGCTTTGCCTGTTCGACAGCCAGGGCCGCCGCGAGCTCGAGCGCGTCGAACTGCCCGAGCGCACCGAGGATGTCTGGCACGGTTATCTCAACGACGTCGCGCCCGGCCAGCTCTACGGCTATCGCGTTCACGGCCCCTATGAGCCCGAACATGGCCATCGCTTCAACGCCAACAAGCTTCTGCTCGATCCCTATGCCAGGCGCCTTGCCGGCCGGCTGGTCTGGAGCGATGCGCATTTCGCTTATCGCACTGGCAGCGCCCGCGAGGACCTGTCGTTCGACCGCCGCGACAATGCGCGCGGCATGCCGAAGGCCGTCGTCGTCGACGAGACCTTCAACTGGGGCCGGCGCGAAATGCGCCCCAACGTCCCCTGGGAAGACACCATCATCTACGAGGCGCACGTCAAGGGCCTGACCCAGAAGCGCGACGACGTGCCGCCCAACCTGCGCGGCACCTATGGCGGGCTGTCGTCGCCGGCCATGATCGAGCATTTCAAGCGCCTCGGCGTCACCACCATCGAGCTCTTGCCGGTCCACGGCCTGATCGACGACCGGGTGCTGGTTGAAAAGAAGCTGTCGAATTACTGGGGCTACAACACGCTGGCTTTCTTCGCGCCGGAGGCGCGCTATGCGCAGGACAACCCGCTCGACGCCTTCCGCACCACCGTGGCGCGGCTGCATGACGCCGGCATCGAGGTGATGCTCGACGTCGTCTACAACCACACCGCCGAGGGTGACCATATGGGCCCGACGCTGTCGTTCCGCGGCATCGACAACGCCTCCTACTACTGGCTGAAGCCGGACAATCCGCGATTCTACGACGACTTCACCGGCTGCGGCAGCTCGGTCAACCTCACCCATCCGCGGGTGCTGCAGATGGTGATGGATTCGCTGCGCTACTGGGTCGAGATCTGCCATATCGACGGCTTCCGCTTCGACCTCGCCACCACGCTGGCGCGCGGTCCTGACGGTTTCGATCGCAACGCCGCCTTCTTCACCGCGATCCGGCAGGACCCGGTGCTGGCATCGGTGAAGCTGGTCGCCGAGCCGTGGGACCTCGGCTTGGGCGGCTATCAGGTCGGCGCCTTTCCGTCGCAATGGTCGGAATGGAACGACCGCTACCGCAGCACGATGCGGCGCTACTGGAGCGGCGAAGGCAGCCTGATCGGCGAAGTCTCCCGCCGCATGACCGGCTCGTCCGACCTGTTCAACCATGACGGCCGCACGCAACGCGCCAGCGTCAACCACATCACAGTGCATGACGGCTTCACGCTGGCCGATCTGTTCAGCTACAATGAGAAACACAACGAGGCCAACGGCGAGGATAACCGCGACGGATCCAACCACAATCACAGCAACAATTGCGGCCATGAAGGTCCGACCGCCGACGAGAGCATCGTGGCGCTGCGCCGTCAGCTGCGGAAGAACCAGCTGGCATGCCTGTTGCTGGCGCAGGGCCTGCCGCTGATCCTGGCCGGCGACGAGGTCGGCAATTCGCAGTCCGGCAACAACAACGCCTATTGCCAGGACAATGAAATCGGCTGGGTGAGTTGGGCCGGCCTTGGCCGCGAGGGCGATGACCTCACCGACTTCATCGGCTATATCACCGAACTGCGAAGGCGCTTTCCGCAGATCCGCGCACACCGCTGGCTCGACGGGCGGCGCGTCGACGGATCCTACGGCGTGTTGTGGCTGACCCCGGCGGCCGACGAAATGGAGGAGCAGGACTGGAATTTTCCGGAAGGCCGGTTCCTTGCTTATGTATTGGGACCGGTCGAGCATGGTCAGGCGCCGATCTTCATCGTTCTCAATGCCGCGCCCGAACCGATTGTGTTCAAGCTGCCGAAGATGGCGGAATACGCGAGCTGGCAGCAACTGTTGAACACCGCCGACGTAAAGCAGAAGGCCGCCGACTTCGCGCCGGGCAGCGAGACGACGGCACCTCCCCGCTCGGTGCTCGCCTTTGCGGGTTCGGCATGAATGAGCAACCATTCGGCGCACGACTGACGGCGGACGGTGCGTCGTTCCGGCTCTGGGCGCCGGCGGCGAAACGCGTCGACCTGCTGCTGGACAAACCGCACGCCCTGCAGCGCGGCGACGGCGGCTGGTACTCCGCCGATATCGCCGGCGTCAAGGCCGGCGCACGCTACAAATTCCGGATCGACGGCGAGATCGACGTACCCGACCCCGCCTCGGCATTTCAGCCCGACGACGTCTCCGGCCCGAGCGAGCTGATCGATCAATCCAGCTACCAATGGCGCGCGACCGGCTGGCTTGGACGCCCATGGCAGGAAACCGTCCTGCTCGAAAGCCATGTCGGCACTTTCACCGAGGAAGGCAGCTACCGCGCCATGATCGAAAAGCTCGATCATCTCGCGGCCACCGGCATCACAGCGCTGGAATTGATGCCGCTGGCGGATTTCGCGGGCTCCCGCAACTGGGGCTATGACGGCGTGCTGTGGTACGCACCCGACAGCGCCTATGGACGGCCCGACGATCTCAAGACCCTGATCGACGAGGCGCATCTGCGCGGGCTGATGGTGTTCCTCGACGTGGTCTATAACCACTTCGGCCCGGAGGGAAATTACCTCGGCCGCTATGCGCCCGCTTTCTTCACGGAGGCGCAGACGCCCTGGGGCAACGTCATCGACTATCGCGTGCCCGAGGTGCGCGCCTTCGCCATCGGCAACGCGCTGCACTGGCTGCGCCAATACCGTCTCGACGGCTTGCGGCTGGATGCGGTGAACACCATGGCCGACCCGGGTGGGCTCCCGCTGCTGCACGATCTCAGCCGCGCGGCCGGAGAGCTCGCCGCGGCGACCGGCCGGCACATCCATCTGGTCGTCGAAAACGGCGATAACCGCGCGAGCCTGCTGGATGCCGGGCAGGACCCGCCATGCGGCAAATACCGCGCACAATGGAACGACGATTATCACCACGCCTGGCATGTTTTCCTGACCGGCGAGAGCCAGGGCTATTACGGCGACTACACGAGGTCGCCGCTGCGGGACATTGCGCGGGCGCTCGGCTCCGGCTTCGTCTTTCAGGGCGAGGCCTTCGCGTTTCTGGGCGGGCGGCCGCGCGGCGAATCCAGCGGCACACTTTCTCCCACCGCATTCGTCAACTTCCTGCAGAACCACGACCAGATCGGCAACCGCGCGCTCGGCGACCGGCTCGAAAGCATCGCGAGCAGCCGCGCGATCGAAGCCGCTTTAGCGATTACTCTGCTGGCGCCTGCGATCCCGATGCTGTTCATGGGGGAAGAATGGGGCTCGAAAACACCGTTCCCGTTCTTCTGCGATTTCGAGGGCGATCTCGCCGAGGCGGTGCGCAAGGGACGACGCAGGGAGTACGACTGGGCCTATGCGACCTATGGCGACGAGGTGCCCGATCCCCTTGAACAATCGACGTTTCAATCCGCGGTGCCGGATTGGCAGGCGCGCAACGAGGAGCCGGGACAGACGCGGCTGGCGCTGGTGCGGAACCTGCTCGCGACCCGCCACCGCGAAATCGTCCCGCGGCTGGCGGGCACAGCGTTCGGCGAGGCGCATGCGGCGGACAACGGCCTGCTGACGGCAAGCTGGCGTATGGGCAACGGCGCGGCGCTCCGTCTTGAGGCCAACCTGTCGCCCGTCGACATCACCCGCCAGCGAAGCGCGATGGGCGGTACCGCCATCTGGGGCGGCGAGACCGGCGACGTGCTTCCGCCGTGGTCGGTGTTCTGGCGCCTTGCCGCAGGGTAACACCGCGCCGATCAATCCTTCTTGGTCAGCAGCAGATTGCCGCGCTGCTTGATCGCGGCCTGCGCCACTTCGGCAAACCGCAGCAGCAGCCAGGGCAGCGTGACTTCCAGCCGGACATGATCGTCGGCGACATCGATATGACCCGAAGCCGCCTGCCCGAGCGCACGAATACGGAAGATCATGCGGTCCTGCTCCCATCGCTCCTCATCGACGGTCAACACCGGCACGCTGGACGCGGCCCGTGCCAAACCGGCTTTCAGGCGGCGCACCGCCTCTTCGCGGCCGAGGCGATGTGGAATCGAAACGATGAGCGGTGCAGACATCTTGATATCCTCCAGGGATTATTAGCGCGAGATTCCGGGTTCGCGCTTCGCGCGCCCCGGAATGACGGCGGTTAGATCTTCTCCGCCAACTTCTTCATCGCGGCCCTGATCGACGACGCCGCGTCATCGTAACCCTCCCACGCCTTTGTCCGCGCCAGCAGCGCCTGCACGGTGCGCACCGTATAGCGCTTCGGATCGAGATCGCCGCGCAGCTGGGCCCATGTCAGCGGCATCGAGACGGTGGCGCCTTCGCGCGCCCGCGGCGACAGCACCGCGACCGCGGTCGCCAGGCGGTCGTTGCGGAGATAATCGAGAAAGATCTTTCCGCTGCGTAGCTTCTTCGACATGTTGAGCAGATAGCGCCCGGGATCTTCGTTCGCCATCCACCGGCAGACGCCAAGCGCAAAAGCCTTGGCTTCCTTCCAGGTCACCTGGTCCTTGGCGCCACAGGCCAGCGGCGTCACCACATGCAGCCCCTTGCCGCCGGTGGTCTTGCAGAAGCTTTCCAGCCCGAGAGCGGCGAGATGCTGCCGCATGTCCCTGGCGGCTTCGATGACGTCGGAGAATTCGACTTCCGGAGCGGGGTCGAGATCGAACACCAGCCGGCCGGGCACGTCGGGCATATCGGGCGCGCAGTTCCAGGGATGCAGTTCGACGCCGCCGAGCTGCGCCACCGCGGCGAGGCCCTCGACGCGGTCGATCTGCAGATAGGGCTTGCGGTCGCCGGAGACCTTGACCAGCTCCAAAAGGTGCGAGGTGCCGGGCATCGCGTGGCGCTGGAAGAATTTTTCCCCCTTGATGCCGTCGGGGGCGCGGACCACCGAGCATGGCCGCCCCTTGAGATGGCCGATCATCCAGCCGCCGACCGCCTCGAAATATCTGGCGAGATCGAGCTTGGTCACGCCCTTGCCGTCGCCGGCGTCCGGCCACAGCTCCTTGTCGGGCTTCGAGATGATCACGCCCATCACCTCGGCGGACCTGCCCGCCGGCGCGGACCGCACCTTGCCGGGATTGCCTGCGGCTTTGCCGGAGGGGCTGGCGATGTCCACCATGGCAGGCGTCTCCGCCTCGATCTCCTCGGCCGGCTTGTCCTGGCGCAGTCCCTTGAACGCAGCCTGTCGTATGTTGCCGTCCGCGGTCCAGCCGGCGAATTCGATCTCGGCGACCAGCTCGGGCTTCAGCCAGTGCACGTCGCGGGTCTTCTTCGGCGCATCCTTGCCGCCGAACGGGTTCTCGTCGGAACTTGCCGCCTTCAGCGCCGGCATGATCCGCCGCATCGTGTCCTGACCGAAGCCGGTGCCGACGATGCCGACAAAGGCGAGATGGTCGCCGCGATGGACGCCCGCCATCAGCGAGCGGAATTTGCCGTTGGTGGTCTTCCAGCCGCCGATCACGACCTCATGCCCGGCCCGGCACTTTGCCTTGGTCCAGCTCTCGGAACGCCCGGAACGGTAGGGCGCGCTCAGCCTCTTCGAGACGATGCCCTCCAGCGCCAGCTTGCGCGCCGATTGCAGGATGGCGTCGCCGCCGGTCTCGAAATGCTCGACATAGCGGATCAGGTTGCTCCTGCCCTTGCGGGCCTCCAGCAAGTCCTTCAACCGCTGTTTCCGCTGGCCGAGCGGCACGCTGCGAAGGTCCTCGCCGCCGGCAAACAGCAGGTCGAACGCGAAGAAGATCAGGTTGTCGGTCTTGCCGTCGGAGATCGCGGCCTGCAGCGTGGAGAAATCCGGGACGCCGTTGTGGTCGAGCGCGACGATCTCGCCGTCGACCAGCACGTCGGGCAGCGCGCTGCCTTCCCTGGCGATCGCCTTGAACTTGTCGGTCCAGTCCAGCCCCTTGCGGGTCTTCAGCGCGGCCTTGCCGCGCTCGACGCGCATCTGCACCCGGTAGCCGTCGAACTTGATTTCGTGGCACCAGCCCTGCGAGTCCGGCGGTCGCTCGACCAGGGTGCAGAGCTGCGGCGCGACGAAATCCGGCATCGCGGCGACTTTCTTGCCCTTGGTCATCGCGAGCGCCTTCGGCGATGCGCCTTTCCTCTCCGCGCGCGCCTCTGCCGCACTTCCCTCATTCGAATCCCAGACCGCGTCGGCCTTGCCGCGGCCGGCCTTCGCCAGCATGAACGGTTTCGGCGCCCTGCCCTTGCCGGCCGCGATCTCCGCCATCGTCCGTCCCGACGCGATCGACCTGTCCTCATCCAGGATCTGGTTGGCCTCGCCCTCTTTGGCGAACGCGTCGCGATGCTTGATCAGCAGCCAGTTGGTGCGGGTGCCGCCGTCGCGGTCGTGACGCATGCGCACCAGCACCCAGCTGCCGCCGAGCTTGCCGCCGTGCAGGGTGAATTTGAGGTCGCCCTTCTTGAATCCCTTTTCCGGATCGTCGGATTCCCAGAAGCCGCGGTCCCAGAGCTGCACGGTGCCGCCGCCATACTGCCCCTTCGGGATGGTGCCTTCGAAATCGCCGTAGTCGAGCGGATGATCCTCCACCTCGACCGCCAGCCGCTTGTCGTGCGGATCGAGCGAGGGCCCGCGCGCCACCGCCCAGGACTTGAACACGCCGTCAAATTCGAGCCGGAGGTCGTAATGCAGCCGGGTCGCCGCGTGCTTCTGGATCACGAACCGGCGCTGCTTCGAAGCCGCGACCTCGACCTCGCCGGAAGGCTCAGCGGTTCTTTCGAAGTCGCGCTTCTTCCGATAGGTGGACAGGCTCTTGGGGGGCACGGATCGTTCCGTTTCGCGCCGGGACATGCCGAGGATTGTAGTGTCCTGCCGCGGCTATTGGAAAGGCCCTCTCCGTCGCGATTGCGAGCCCGATGACAGGCTCCGCAAAGCAATCCATCGTGCTGCCGAGAACGACACTGGATTGCTTCGTCGCTTTCGCTCCTCGCAATGACGTCAAAACACGGCTTCGCGATCTCGCGGCCTGATGTGCCCGAGCTATGCCAGAAATTTCTGCCCCTTCCAATCAGAAGGGCGCAGGGAAGACCGGGTGCGCGCTGCACCCGCGGTCTCGCGTGCAAATGCACATAGAGAACACGCACACGAGCATACAGGTTCAGCGGAGGCAATCCGGCCTTCCCTGCGCAATGGTTTTACGGCTTATAGCGCGCTCTCCCCGGTGACCGGGCTTTCTTGCCACCGTCGCCCGCGCTCCCTAGCGCGAACTTGACACCAGCGTCGGGGTGTCAGGACCACACGGCTTCGCCGTCCGCCAGCGGCGCGCCCGTCTCGCGCGCCGCCCGCGTCCACCGCAGCCCATCCCTACGTCCGTGACGTTCGCGAAACGCCCCTCCGAGTGGAACGGGATGCGATCGATATAGACTGATTTGCGATTTCTGAAAATCAGAATATTTTTGTGTAAAGGGCTTTACAGATTTTTGGGTGATTTGCCCGTCGGGTCGGCTGGTTGAATCGGCTCAGGAAATCAGGCTGCGCGCGCATTGAATTGCTTCGTCGCGGAGACTGTCATCGGGAGCGAAGTGCTCAGGCGACCGCCGCATAAAGCTCTGTCGTATTCCTGGCGGCGCGCAAGCGGGCGAGATTCTCAGGCGGCCTCAACGTCCGCGCCACCAATGCAAGCGGCCCGATCTGTCCGCTCTCCGCGGCAGCCGGCAACAGCAGCACGAACACGATGTCCACCGCCTGCCCGTCGATGGCGTCGAATTCGACCGGCGCTTTCAACCTCGCCAGCAGCCCAAAGGGGCGCTGCAGATCCGGCAGCCGGGCGTGCGGGATGGCGACACCGCGTCCGATCCCGGTCGAGCCCAATTCTTCGCGCTTGAGCAGGTAGGGCGAGATCTGGTCGACGCGCAGGCCGAGGCTGTCGGCGGCCTTGGCCGCGAATTCCTGCAACAATAGTCGCTTGTTCGAGCCACGGACGTCAATCAGGACGTCGGTTGGCGACAGCAGATCGGAAATCTTCATGGGCGCTCCAGGAGCACGTATGGTCAACAGCATTGATCGGGCCTCAGGCCGGGAGGGCGGATCTAGTCCGCCGCCCGCAGCCGGTAGCCGATCCCGGTCTCGGTCAGAACGAATTGCGGACGCTCTGGATCGGCCTCGATCTTCTGCCGGAGCTGGCGCACATAGACCCGCAGATATTGCGCGTCGGTCAATTCGTCCCACAGCTCCTTCAAGAGAAAGCGGTGGGTCAGGACCTTGCCGGCGTGCTGCACCAGCACGCGCAGCAATTCGTACTCCTTCGGCGACAGCTTGACCTCGCGCTCGCCGACCTTGACGATACGGCGCACCAGGTCGACCGAGAGGTCGCCCGAGCGGAACACCGGGCGCTCGCCATGAACCTGCAATTGATGCCGCAGCGCCGCGCGCATGCGGGCCAGCAGTTCATCCATCCCGAACGGTTTGGTCAGGTAGTCGTCGGCGCCGAGATCGAGCGCCTGCACCTTGCCCGCCTCGTCGCCGCGGCTCGACAGCACCACGATCGGAACGCTGTCGTTGCGGCCGCGGATCATGCGCAGCAGTTCATGGCCTTGGATGTCGGGCAGGCCGAGATCGAGGATGATGAGCGCCGGATTCTGCGCCAGCAATTCCAGCGCGTTCTTGCCATTGGACGCCTCCAGGATCTCGTAGCCCTGGGTGCTCAATCCCATCCGCAGCAGCTTGCGGATCGGCGGCTCGTCGTCGATGACCAGGACCTTGATAGGCGTGGCGTTCATGCGGCGGTATCCAGCGCTTTCGATGCTGAGGGTATCGGCAGCCGGATCGTCAGCACGGCGCCGCTCCGGTCGGTGCGGTTGGCGGCCAGGATCGTACCATGCATGGCCTCGACGAAGCCGCGCGAAATCGCAAGGCCGAGGCCGGTGCCGGGGCGGACATGGTCGCCCTTTTGCGCGCGATAGAACTTGTCGAAGATCATCTCCAGTTCCGCCGGCGGAATACCCTCGCCCTCATCGAGGATCTGCAGGGAGACCCAATCTCTCTCCCGAAATCCCCTGATCGATATCGTGGTGTCGGCCGGCGCATATTTCGCCGCATTGTCCAGGAGATTGAACAGCACCTGCTCGAACAGCACCGCGTCGAGCTCCAGCATCGGCAAGTCGGCGGCGAGTTCCAGCGACACCTTGTGGCCGGCGAGAATCTTGCCGGCGCGCCGCAACCCGCTGCCGACGATCTCGCCGATGTCGTGCGGCGCGGTGTTCGGTACGATGGCGCCGGATTCCAGCTTGGTCATGTCGAGCAGATTGGCGATGAAACGGTTGAGCCGTTCGGACTCGTCGATCACGGTTGCCAGCAGGTCGCGCTTTTCCGGTTCGCTCAGCCCGCTGGCGAGATCGCGCATCGTGGAGGCGGCGCCGAGCACCGAGGCCAGCGGCGTCTTGAGATCGTGAGAGATCGAGGTCAACAGCGCCTGTCGCAGCCGGTCCGACTCCACGGTGCGCTTGACCCGGTCCATGTCCTCCACCAGCTGCACCCGTTCGATCGCGAGCGCGCCCTGATCCATCAGCGCATCGAGCAGACGGCGCTGATCCGGCGTCAGCAGCGGCCCGGTCTTGTCGTCGTCGATGCCGATGACGCCGATCGGCCCGCGTCCGGTCCGCATCGGCAGGAACAGGCGCTTGGCGCCCGGCAGCGTATCCGCGCCGCGCCCGGCCGCGCGGTCGTTACCCCACGCCCAGTTGGCGGCGGCGAGATCGGCCTGGTCCAATTGATCCTCCGGCGGATAGCCCGCCTTGACCGTAATGACGCCGTCCTCCGGCAACAAAAGGACCACCCGTACCTTCAGCATCAAGGCGGTCTGATAGGCGGTCGCCCACAACACGTCGTCCAGCGTCGCGGTGCCGGCGAGCTTGCGGCTGAAGGCATAGAGCGATTCCGTGGTCCGCACCCTGCCGATCGCGGAGACCGCCTGGGTGCGCACCCGCGCCGCCACATTGGAAACCACGATCGCGATCAGCATGAAGAAGAAGAAGGCCGCGACGTTGGTCGGGTCGGTGATCGTGAAGGTGTAGATCGGCGGCAGAAAGAAGAAGTTGTAGCAGAGCGATGCGACCACGCTCGCCAGCACCGATGGCAGCAGGCCGTAACGGACGGCGGCTGCGACTACCGCCGTCAGGAACACGAGATCGACGTTCTCGATCCCCATCCACGGATGAATCAGGAGGCCGGCGCCGAGCGCCACGGCAACCAGCAGCAGCGATATCGCATAGGGAACGGGATCGAACGGCTCCTGCCGTTCGGCGGCGCGCACCGTCTTCTTCGGCACCGGCTCCGCCGCGAGCTCCTCGCCCGCGATCACGTTGACGGTGATATTGCCGGCGCGCCGCACCAGATCGTGCACAACCGAGCCGCGCCGCAGCTCGAACCACCAGGACCGCATCGACTTGCCGATGATGATCTGGGTGACGTTATTGGCCTGCGCGAAGCCGATGATGTCGTCGGCGATCCGGCGCCCGACTCCGGGAATGGTCAGCGCCTCGGCGCCCAGCGTTTCCGCCAGCCGCAGCGTGTCGGCAAGCCGGTCCCGCTGCTCGTCGGTCAGTTGCAGGCTGCGGCGGGTCTCGATGCTGAGCGCGGTCCAGGGCGCGTGCAGGCGATCCGCCAGCCGCCTGGTGTAGCGCACCAGCCCTGCGGCGCGCGGATCCTCGCTGATGCAGACCAGGATGCGCTCGCCCGCGGCCCACGGGCCGGCGATGGCGTTGGCCTGCATATGGGTCAACAGCTGCTCGTCGACGCGCTCGGCGGTCCGCCGCAGCGCCAGCTCGCGCAGCGCGGTCAGATTGCCGGGCGAGAAATAATGCTCCAGCGCGCGCTCGGCCTGTTTGGGGACGTAGACCTTGCCCTCCTTCAGCCGCTGGATCAGGTCGTCGGGCGTGAGATCGATCAGCTCGATCGCATCGGCGCGGTCGAACACCGAATCCGGCACGGTTTCGCGCACCCGCACATGGGTGATCTGGGCGACCACGTCGTTGAGGCTTTCGATGTGCTGGATATTGACCGCGGTATAGACGTCGATGCCGCGGGAGAGCAGTTCCTCGACGTCGAGGTAGCGCTTGGGGTGGCGGCTGCCGGGAGCGTTGGTGTGGGCGAGCTCGTCGACCAGCGCGATTCCGGGGCGGCGTGCGATCAGCGCGTCGAGGTCCATCTCCTCGATGACCTGGTCCTTGTACTCGATCCGCTTGCGCGGCAGGACCTCGAGGCCATGCAGCAGCGCTTCTGTCTCCGCCCGTCCGTGGGTCTCGACCACGCCGACCACGACGTCGACCCCGGCCTTCACCTTGGCGTGAGCGCTCTGCAGCATCTCATAGGTCTTGCCGACGCCGGGAGCGGCGCCGACGAAGATCTTGAGCCGGCCGGCCTGGCTGCTTTCTCGCCGGGCTGCTTCCAGCAGGGCCTCCGGCGAGGGTCTTTTTTCAGGATCGCGGCGCTGATTTGCCATGCGGCATTATAGTCCTCGCGCCAGGCCGGGCCTAGCCGGCGTCGTTACTTGGATGCAGCCGCGTCCAGCGCCAGATTGAGCGCCAGCACGTTGACCCGCGGTTCGCCAAGAAATCCGGCGAGGCGGCCCTTGGTATTGTCCGTAACCAGTTGGCGGACGCGATCTTCAGGCATATTTCGGGCCTTCGCAACACGCGGCACCTGGAATAGCGCGGCTTCCGGCGAGATATCGGGATCGAGGCCGCTGCCCGAGGTGGTGACGAGATCGACCGGCACGGAAGCCGTGGCGTTTTCGGCCTTCAGCTTCTCGACGTCCTCCTTGATCCGGTCGTTCAGGGCCTTGCTGGTCGGGCCGAGATTGGAGCCGGAGGAATTGGCCGCGTTATACGGCACCGAGGTGGTCTTGGTCGAATCGGCCGGATCCGGGCCCGAGGTCGCCGACGGCCGGCCATGGAAGTATTTGTCGTCCTTGAATTCCTGCCCGATCAGGGCGGATCCGATCACCTTGCCGTCCTTCTCGATCAGGCTGCCTTGCGCCTGCTTCGGAAACAGCACGCCGGCAATGGCGGTCATGGCGAGCGGATAGGCGAGGCCCGTGATCAGCGTCAGCAGGACCAGCACGATGATGGCGGGGCGGATTTCTTTCAACATGATAGGTCTCCACAGAGTGTCGTCATTGCGAGGAGCGAAGCGATGAAGCAATCCATTACTTTCCTGAGGCTCGATGGATTGCTTCGCTGCGCTCGCAATAACGGTTGTGTTTCAGGCCAGGTGCAAAGCGGCGACGATGAGGTCGATCGCCTTGATGCCGATGAAGGGAATGATGATGCCGCCGACGCCGTAGATCATCAGGTTGCGGCGCAAGAGCGCGCCGGCGCCGATGGCGCGATACCCCACGCCTTTCAGGGCCAGCGGAATCAACGCGATGATGATCAGCGCATTGAAGATGATCGCCGACAGGATGGCGCTCTGCGGGCTCGCCAGATGCATGATGTTGAGTGCATCGAGCTGCGGGTAGAACGTCAGGAAGATCGCCGGGATGATGGCGAAGTATTTCGCCACGTCGTTGGCGATCGAGAACGTGGTGAGCGCGCCGCGGGTCATCAACAGCTGCTTGCCGATTTCGACCACCTCGATCAGTTTTGTGGGGTTGGAGTCGAGATCGACCATGTTGCCGGCCTCGCGGGCGGCCTGGGTGCCGGTGTTCATGGCGACGCCGACGTCGGCTTGCGCCAGCGCGGGCGCGTCATTGGTGCCGTCGCCGCACATCGCGACCAGCTTGCCCTTGGCCTGCTCGTCGCGGATCAGCTTCAGCTTGTCCTCGGGCGTCGCCTGCGCCAGGAAATCGTCGACGCCAGCTTCAGCGGCAATCGCCGCCGCGGTCATCGGATTGTCGCCGGTGATCATGATGGTGCGGATGCCCATCCGGCGCAGTTCGGCGAAGCGCTCGCGGATGCCGCCCTTGACGATGTCCTTGAGCTGGACGACGCCGAGCAGACGGCCGTCCTTGGCCACCGCCAGCGGGGTGCCGCCAGACTTGGCGATCTCATCCGAAATCGCCTGGATATCGCGGGCGATATCGGAATTCGCGGCGGACTGAAGCGACCGCACGGTGTTTCCAGCCGCAATCGTATGCGTTCCGCTTCCACCGGTGACATAGTTCAGGATCGCATCGACCGCGCCCTTGCGGACCGCGGACGCGCCGGCGTCGACACCGCTCATGCGGGTTTGCGCCGTGAACGGAATGAACGTCGCGTTGAGTTCCGCCATGTCGCGGCTACGGATGCCGTATTTCTCCTTCGCCAGCACCACGATCGAGCGCCCTTCCGGGGTCTCGTCCGCCAGTGAGGCAAGCTGGGCCGCATCGGCAAGCTCCTGCTCGGTGACGCCGCGGACGGGACGGAACGCCGTCGCCTGCCGGTTGCCGAGCGTGATGGTGCCGGTCTTGTCGAGCAGCAGGGTGTCGACGTCGCCGGCGGCCTCGACCGCGCGGCCGGACATCGCCAGCACATTGAAGCGCACCAGCCGGTCCATGCCGGCGATGCCGATCGCCGACAGCAGCGCGCCGATAGTGGTCGGAATCAGCGTGACGAACAGCGCCACCAGCACCACCACCGACACCGAACCGCCGGCATAGGCCGCATAGCTCGGGATCGTAACCGTCGCGAATATGAAGATGATGGACAGGCCCGCGAGCAGGATATTGAGCGCGATCTCGTTCGGTGTTTTCTGCCGCTCGGCGCCTTCGACCAGCTTGATCATGCGATCGATGAAGGTCGATCCCTGCGCCGCGGTGATGCGGACGCGGATCCAGTCCGACAGCACCTGGGTGCCGCCGGTGACCGCCGAGCGGTCGCCGCCGGATTCGCGGATCACCGGCGCGGATTCGCCTGTTATCGCGGCCTCGTTGACCGAGGCAACGCCCTCGATCACTTCGCCATCGGAGGGAATATTGTCGCCGGCCTCGACCAGCACGACGTCGCCGACCTTGAGGCTGGTGCCGGAGACCAGACGATAGGCCTTGTCGGAACCGGTCACGAGCTTGGCCTGGCTCTCGGTGCGGGTCCTCTTCAGCGACTCGGCCTGCGCCTTGCCGCGGCCTTCCGCGACGGCCTCGGCGAAATTGGCGAACAGCACCGTGAACCACAGCCACAGGATGATCTGGAAGGTGAAGGCGAGGTTGGCGCCGCCGGTCACGAGGTCGCGCAGGAAGATCACCGTGGTGAGTGCGGCGACGACCTCGACCACGAACATCACGGGGTTCTTGATCATCAGCCGCGGATCGAGTTTTGTCACCGCCGCGCCTATGGCGGGCATCACGATCTTCGGATCGAGCATCGCCGACACCGGCATCCGCTTGTTCAATTTATGAACGACTTCCATGGACGTAACTCCGAAATGAGTTCGATCAGAACAGGGTGTTGGCGTTGCCGGCGAGATGCTCGACGATCGGGCCGAGCGCCAGCGCCGGGAAGAAGGTGAGACCGCCGATGATCAGGATCACGCCGACAACCAGGCCGACGAACAGCCCGCCGGTGGTCGGCAGCGTGCCGGCAGACGGCGGAATCGACTTCTTCGCGGCCAGCGAACCCGCCAGCGCCATGGCCGGGATGATCATCAGGAACCGGCCGACGAACATCGAACTGGCCAGCGTGAGATTGTAGAAGAAGGTGTTGCCGGTGAGCCCGCCGAACGCCGAGCCGTTGTTGCCGGTTGCCGAGCTGAAGGCGTAGAGCACCTCGGTAAAACCGTGCGGGCCGGCGTTGGCCATCGACGCCACGGCCGGCGGAAACACCACGGCGACAGCGGTCCAGCCGAGGATCATCAGCGGCAGGATCAGGATGGCAAGCATCGCCATCTTGACCTCGCGCGCCTCGATCTTCTTGCCGACATATTCCGGGGTGCGGCCGACCATCAGGCCCGCGACGAAGATCGCCAGCACGACGAACAGCAGCATGCCGTACATGCCGGCGCCGACGCCGCCGACGATGATTTCGCCGAGCTGCATGTTGATGAGCGGAATCATGCCGCCGAGCGCGGTGAAGCTATCATGCATGGCGTTGACGGCACCGCAGGAAGCCGCCGTGGTGATGACCGCGAACAGCGATGACGCGACGATGCCGAAGCGGACCTCCTTGCCCTCCATGTTGCCGCCGCTCAGTCCGAGCGCGCTCAGCGCAGTCGTACCATTGGCCTCCGCCCAGTAGGTGACGGCCACGCCCGATATGAACAATACGCCCATCACCGCCAGGATCGCCCAGCCCTGGCGCTGGTTGCCGACCATGCGGCCGAACACGTTGGTAAGGGCTGCGCCGAGCACGAAGATCGAAAGCATCTGCACGAAGTTCGACAGCGCGGTCGGGTTCTCGAACGGGTGCGCGGCATTGGCGTTGAAGAAGCCGCCGCCATTGGTGCCGAGCATCTTGATGGCGACCTGGGAGGCGACCGGCCCGACGGCAATGGTTTGTTTCGCGCCTTCCAATGTCGTGGCATCGACATAGGCGCCAAGCGTCTGCGGCATGCCCTGCCAGACCAGGAACAGGGTGTAGACGATGCAGATCGGCAGCAGGACATAGAGAGTGCAGCGCGTCACATCGACCCAGAAATTGCCGATGGTACGCATCGAGGAACGGGAGAAGCCGCGGATCAGCGCCACCGCCAGTGCGATGCCGGTCGCCGCCGACAGGAAGTTCTGGTGGGTCAGGCCCAGCATCTGCACCAGGTAGGACAGCGTGCTTTCGCCGCCGTAGTTCTGCCAGTTGGTATTGGTGATGAAGCTGATCGCGGTGTTGAAGGACAGGTCCTCAGCGACCGCGGACTGCTCCTGCGGATTGAACGGCAACACCGCCTGCAGGCGCATCAGCGCGTAGAGAACGAGAAACCCCGCGACGTGGAACAACAGCATCGCGACGGTGTAGGTCAGCCAGTGCTGCTCCCGCTTCTCGTCGACACCGCCGATCCAGTAAAGTCCGGCCTCGACCGGGCGCAGGACTGGGGACAGAAAAGTGCCCTCACCGTTGAAGACGCGCGTCATGTACCAGCCGAGCGGCTTTGCCAGCGCGACGACGATGGCGCAGTACAGAATGATTTGAATCCAGCCAATGACAGTCATGGTCGTATGCCTTTAGATGTGCGGGATCGGCGCGCGGAGCAGTCAGAACCGCTCTGGCCGCAGCAGGGCGTAGGTCAGGTAAAACAGCAGCCCGGCGGAGACGATGGCGGCGAGTGAATAATCGAAGATCATGATCGTTCTCCCCCTAAAGCCGTTCGCAGGCATAGGCGTAGCCTATGCCCACCGCGAACAGGCCGAAGCCGAGGGCCAGCATGACGATGTCCAGCATGAGGTGCTCCTTGTCGCGCTTGTTTTTCCGGTGCGCGACCATTGCGTGTTCCCGGCAAGGCGGATTGCGGCAGATCAAGTGCGGATCAGGAAGCTGCAATCCGGGCCCTGCCCGTGTCGGTGGCTGTGAGGTGCCACTCGCCGCATAGGTTTTCGAGACGAGAGCCGCGGCGACGTTATAGGAATCTCATAAGTATCCGTCGTCCCAGCGCACGCCGGAACGACGACATAAAAGAGTAGGCCTTCCCCGCGATACCTTTATGAAATCCTTATATTTCGGGTCCCCGCCCCACCTCGCTTTCAAATGGCGTCTTGACCATCCTGCCGGTGCGGCCGTGGATCGCGGCCGCACTTGAAGCGAGATACCGCCATGTTTGCCCTTTCAGAACGCCAGCAACCCGCCGGGATCCATGACCGGCTGCGCCAGGCGCATGCCGTGACGGCAGAGCTGATATCGGACGTGATCGGCGAGACCTGCCAGCGCCTTGCGGCGATCGGCCCGACCGAAAAGACCGCGCGCATCCGGCGCCTGATCCAATCGGAGGCCTGGACCGATGCCGCGCTCGCACTGATCGATCTGGAAATACCGCAATGGCGGCTTCGCCGCATCGCCTATGACGAAGGCGAATGGCATTGCGCGCTGTCGCGCCAACGCGAACTGCCGGAGTGGCTCGACCAGTCGATCGAGGCCCGTCATGCGGACTTGCCGCTGGCGATCCTGAGCGCGTTCGTGGAGGCGAAGGCCGCGAGCGCGCCGGCGAGCCGGACCAGCGTCCCCGCCGTACCGCGCAACGCCGACGCGATCTACGAGCCTGTGCTGAGCGAAAATTTCGCCTGAGCGCCGCGAACGACGCGGGGTCGCGGCCTGCCGCGACCGGTCTCGCGAACCGTTGAGAGTGGGTTTGCAGCCTTGGTACAGCTTCCGAACCTGCCGCAGGAACTGAGATCGATCCAGGTGCTGGTTCGCTTCCTGCTGCGAATGGCCATCCTGACGGCGTTCGCCGCGTTCGGCGGCGTCGGCTTCGGCACGAGCCTTGCCGCGCTGCTGTGGATGGCTGCGATTCTCGGCGCCGTCGTCGGCGCCATCAAGCGCGAGCCGCCGTTCGACGCGGTTCTCAATCACTGGGATGAAATGATGGCCTACACGGCGCTGTGCTGCCTGGTCAGCGGATTCAACCAATCCGTCCCGGTTTGAAACGCCGGACGCGCGATCCTATACCGCACTTATGAGATCGCTGTCGGGCCGCCCTCGAATTCATATCCGGCCGGGAAGATATTGGCGGCATGAGTCAAGCAGTCTCCCGGCCATCCGGGAGCGCGCGAGGCTCACCACCGGAAGGAATACCAACGTGAAGCTCGTCGAACCTCCATCGTGCAGCTCGCTCTCTGCCATCGTCTTCATCGGCAAGAACAGCCGCGGCCACTGGGTCGCCCAGGAACAGAGCGGTCTCTATGGCGGCCTGTTCGTCAGCCGTGCGCAAGCCTACAAATATGCGCTGTTCGAGAACGGCCATCATCCCGAAACCATCGTCGAAGTCTCCCGCGGGATCGAACTCGACATGGCTGGCCGCCCCGCCTCCGATGCCCCGCAAGCAACCGGCGTGCTGGCACGGCGCTTCGCATGACAGGACGGCGCGCCAGCGTCCAGGAAAGCAGTCAGGAGAGCAAGATGAGCGAGTCCCATTCCGGTTCGAACCGCGAGCTGGTCGTCGATACCATGATCGGGCTCACACGCCTGTCCAGCCTGCATCGCGCCATCGTCGCCGGCAGCGATCGAATGGAAATGTACCTTGCGCTGCGGCGGCGCGGATTCGTTCGCGTCGCCACTCCCGAGACCTGCCGCATCGCAACGGCGCAGCACGCGGTCGGCCTGATCACGGGCCAGAACTCGCTGCAGGCTATCGAGGCTGCGCTCGCCCGGATCTCGCCGTTCCTCTGCACCAGCGCGGCCGTCGCCGTCTTGATCGATTCCCGTGAAAGCGGCTTCTGCCAGAAAATCCGCAACAAGCTGGAGCAGATGGGTTTCCGGATCGAGGCCGGTGTCCGGTGCCAGCAGGGCCTCGTGCTCTCGGCCTGCCGGCAGAGCTTCGGCCAGATGGAAAGTGCGGCGTGAAATTCCATGACGCTCCTCCCCAATCCCGCCACCTGGCTGGCAGGCTACATACCCGATCTTCCGACTCCATTTGACGAAGCCGGCGCGCTCGATCTGACCGCGTTTGCGGTACTTTGCGAACGCCAGATCAAGGCCGGCGTCACGGCGATCGTGGTCGGCGAAACAGCCGGCGAAGCCTCCACCCTGACGCCGGCCGAGCACGAAGCCATCGTTCGAGCTGCCGTCGGGATCGCGCGCGGCCGGGTCCGCGTCATTGCCGGCGCGGGATCGAATTCGACCAGCCAGGCGATCGAGTTGACCCGGCGCGCCGAAGCCGCCGGCGCCGACGCGGTTCTTTCTGTGGTGCCCTACTACAACAAGCCGATGCAGAGCGGCATTTTCGCGCACTTTCAGGCGATCGCCGACGCCGCCACGCTACCCATCATCCTGCACGACGTTCCGGCCCGGACCATCCGCGAATTGTCCGACGATACTCTGACGCAGCTCGCCCGATCGAAGCAGTTCATCGGATTGCGCGATGCGACGGGCGACATCACCCGTCCGATGCGGCTTCGGTCGCTGCTGCCTCACGGGTTTCGGCTGCTGTCCGGAGACGACGCGACGGCGCTGGCTTTCATCGCCAATGGCGGGGATGGCTGCATCTCCACGATTTCGAACGTCGCGCCGGAACTGTGCCTGGCGGTGTTCTCGAGCTGCCGGCAGGGACGGCTGCAGAGCGCGCGATACCTGCACAACCGGCTTGCGGCGCTGACATCAGCGCTTTCCAAAGAGAGCCCGGCGGCGCTCAAATATGCGCTGTGCCTGCTCGGCTTCATGTCGCCGGCCACCCGCCTGCCGATCGTCGAGTTGGCGGATCCGGCGAAAGCCGAGGTGGCGAGTGCGATCGCCGGGATCGGCGACGAGGATCTGGGCTGTCCGATCGAGAGTTGGCGCGGACCTCGCCTTCACGCGGATTCGCCTGCCAGATTGTAGAGACATATGAGTTCGAACGTTCCCGGTCTGGAATGGCACGCCAGGACATTGCGGGCATGGCAACTGGCGATCCTGCGATTCGCCGTGACCCTGGACGATGCCGACCGGCTGGCGGTGCTGGCGATCGCAAGCGAGATCGACCGGCTGGGTCCACAGCATGGCGGCAAGCCGGATTTCACGTTTTTCCGCAGAACCAGCGCCGAGCTATGCGCCGCCATCCTGCACCCGAATGAACTCACTTCCCTGATCTTGCGCCAGCATCTGGCGCGGATCGATGACGATCGTCTCAGGCGCATCTTCGCGGCCGCCGTGGACGCCGACCTGCCAAAGACGCCGCCAACCAATAAGTCTGTCAAGCGCGCCAGCGGTTTGTGGAGAGGGCTTTCTTCCCGGGGCAATCACCTGCTCTAGGTAAAGAGGGGCCGCGGCCAACCGGACTCACGCGCCGCCCGTGGAGGCGCGATCGAGGATGTGCTTCTCGCGCCATTTCGGTCCGGGCCCGCGCATATAGTGATCTTCCGGCCGGTATTTCCCGGCCGGCGCGTCAAGGGATGAAGCCAGAAGCGTCACGACGGACCTGATGGCGCTGCGGAGCGAGCAAGCCAGAACCGATGCGGTTAACGGAACCTGTCGCATATGATCCTCCACGCGAAAAAACTGAAGCTGCGAGGCGCGCGCGACGGTCAATCCTCGCGAACCGGGGAGTGGCCGGGATGGCGCGTTGCCCAATCGTGGCGGTCGTGGCGAATGCCGCGAAGTTCGAGCTCGCGCTCCATGCGGCGCAGCTTCGAACTGGCGATCGCCTCGATCAGGTTCTTCAGGAAGCCGTTAACACGCCGCAGAGCGCCGCGCGCGTGGACGCGTGCGCGCTTTCTGCTCGTCCTGGCAAAGCGGTAGTCGCCCCGCGTATCGGTTCGGGTGATGAGATACGATCGATAGGCATCGTCGTAGATGAAATCGGGATACTTGTCGTCGCTCGTGATCAAGTGAGCCATCTTGCATCTCCATGCTCGCTCAACAAGCGAGCTGTTGGTCCGAAGATGCGTGTGACGACATAGGAAATCGAGGCGGCTGTCCGGCCTCTCTCATAGCCGCGGCATAGGCGCCGCCGGAATCGCAGGCAGCGCCGGTTCGCCTCCGGGGTTCCTATATCGCTCTTATGAGATCGCGCGCCGATCCATCTCGCATTCCTACGGCTTCGCCGGCACATCATGCGCATTGGATTTGTGAGGAGGCCGCCATGGCCGCGATCACCTTCAGCACTGATACCGCGCATCCCGGACGGCTCGAAGCCGGGTTTGCGGTTCTGCGCGACATGCTCAACACGTTCGTCAGCTGCCGGATACGGCTGGCCGCAGCGGCGGCCGAACACGCCTGCCCCCGGCAGGCCGCGTCATCGTCGTCGATCAACGTCGGATGATCGCCGTGCAGCTGACAAACCCCGACCTTCCACGGCGGCGGACGCCGATACGTTCGACTGCCGCGCCCGAGCGGGGGCGCGCCGGCATCTTGCCGGCCGGCGATCCCGCAACCGCGACCTTGCAGTTTCAGGCGCTCGATCCCGACATCGTCAGCGAGGCGATCCCGGCATTCTTCATCGGCCGCAACAAGGACGGTTTCTGGGTGGCTCGGGACGCCAAGGGACGAATCGGCGGAATGTTCCTGTTCGCGAACTCCGCCCTGGCGTTTGCGAAGGAAAACAGCGAACCGGAGGGATGCGCGACGATATTTCCGTCCCATCGGTTCGAACTCGATCTGGAAAACAGCGGCAATCCGCTGGTCGACTACCTGGGACCGTTGATGCGCCTTGCGGCGTTCGCTCGGCGGCGAATAGCCGCCCTGCTGGGCTTACGGGCGCCCGGAGCAAAGGAGTTCTGAGATGACGCTGCTGACGCACAGCAACGGCCCGTTCGAATCGGCCACCTATTCATCGGGAGCGCGAAGCACCGCCGGAACAAGCGCTGCGGAAGCGCACCTGACGATGATCAAGCGCTTCTGCATCGGCGCCCTTGCGACGCTGGCGATCGGGGGCGCCGCCAGCGCTGTCGTCGCGCTGCGGGCTGCGCTGTATTTCTCGCGCCATCATTTCTGACGCAACCGCTGCGCGCTAGCTCTGGCGCAAGTAAAGCCAAGCCACCCCGATACTGGCCAGTAACAGCCCCAACCCAAGCTGCCAAAGCGGCACCGACATGGGGTCTCTCAATAGCCAGCCTGAAGCAAATATGCTGATTACCGGTACGGCAATTCGAACGATAGATGCCATGAACTCACCTCGCGCCGTTGCCGGGCGGAAAGCGAGCTTGGCCGGATTTCCTTCAGCGAAGTTGATATGAAACAACTTTCGCAGCGCCCCCTTCTCGTTCATTCCGCCGCGGCGCGAACCGGCTCCCGTACCTGCCGCAGGAACGGAGATCGATGAGGCGAGCCTGATCGGACCCGAAGCGGCTTCTATCCGGCCCTGGCCGAGTCGTTGGTTCGATGGCTGGAACACCAATGAAACGTGACTGCATTGACGGCAGGATTCCCGGTGCTAGCCTTGCCCAAAAAGCGTCGCCCCGGAGGAAGATTCAACAGCGGTCATTGAGGGACGGAAGACATGGACGCAGCATCGACAGCCGCAGGAACGACCGTGCACGTTGCCGAAGGAGTCGTCGCGGCCGGTGTCTATGTTGACGGCCGGCGCGTCGCCAACATCGCGATCGAGGAGGCCGCGAGCTGGCGCAGCAAGCCGGGCCATGTGGTGTGGATCGGCCTGCACGAACCGGATATGGCGCTCCTGAGCAGCGTGCAGCGGCAGTTCGAATTGCACGATCTCGCGATCGAGGATGCGGACCACGCCCATCAGCGACCGAAGATCGAACAATATGGTGACGCGCTGTTCATCGTGGCGCGCACCGCGCAACTCGCCGGCGAAGGCATCGCCTTCGGGGAGACCCATTTGTTTGTCGGCGAGGGATATATCGTTTCAGTCCGTCACGGCGCCTCGACGTCCTATACGCCGGTGCGTGAACGCTGCGAGAGCTGCCCACGAGCGCTCGCCCGCGGCGAGGACTATATCCTCTATGCCATCCTCGATTTCATCGTCGATAACTACTCGCCGGTGCTCGAAACCATCCACGCGGAGGTCGAGGCGATGGAGGCGCATGTGCTCGCGAGCGCGATGACCCGGGCGGAGATCGAGCGGCTTTATTCGCTGCGACGCGATCTGTTGCGCCTGCGCAACGCAGTCGGGCCCCTGGTCGAGGTCTGCCGCAAGCTCGAGCACGACAACCTGCCGATGGTGCGGCCTGCCATGCAGCCGCAGTTTCGCGATGTCACCGATCATGTCCGCACGATTCAGGAGCAGATCGATTCGCTGCGCGAGGTGCTCGCATTCGCATTCGAAGCAAGCCTTCTGATCGGCCAGGCGCAGGAGACCGCGGTCTCCAAGAAGCTCGCCTCATGGCTTGCCATCATCGCAGTCCCGACTGCGATCGCCGGGATCTACGGCATGAACTTCAAGCACATGCCGGAACTGGATTGGGAATACGGCTACTTCGCCGTGATCGGCTCGATCCTGATCGTATGCGCTGCCTTGTTCTGGCGATTTCGCCGCGTCGGATGGCTGTAAGCCAGAGATTCCCGGACGCGGTCACGCGGCGGCCGGACGATCATTTCCTATTCACTCCGCCGCGGCGCGGACCTCGGCGCGCTCGGCCTTGACCGCGCAGAACTTGAATTCGGGGATCTTGCCGAACGGATCGAGCGCGGGGTTGGTCAACAGGTTGGCGGCGGCTTCGGCGTAGCAGAACGGCATGAACACCATGTTCTCCGGCACGTCGCGGTCGGAACGCACCTTGACCTCGACGGCGCCGCGGCGGGTTTGCAGCCGCACCTTGTCGCCCGGCCAGACCTGCAGCTTCCGCATGTCCTTCGGCGACATGAACGCCACCGCCTCCGGCTCGATCTGGTCGAGCACCTGTGAGCGCCGCGTCATCGAGCCGGTGTGCCAGTGTTCGAGCACGCGGCCCGTGGAGAGCACCATCGGGTATTCGCCGTCCGGCAATTCGTCCGGCGGCGAGACATTCGCCGGCACGATCTTGCCGCGGCCGCTCGCGGTCGGGAACCCGGTGGTGAAGATGATCTCGTTGCCGGGCTTGTCGGGGTCGTCGACCGGATAGGTCACCGCACCCTCGCGCACCAGCCGCTCCCAGCTGATGTTGTGCAGCGACGGCATCACCTCTGTCATCTCGGTGAAGACGTCGGCCGGGCCGGCGTAGTTCCAGGGCAGTCCCATGCGCCTGGCGATTTCCTGGATGATCCAGAGATCCTGCCGCGCGTCGCCCGGCGGCTTGACCACCTCGCGCGCCAGCTGCACGCGGCGGTCGGTGTTGGTGAAGGTGCCGGATTTCTCGGCGAATGCCGAGGCCGGCAGGATCACGTCGGCATGAAACGCGGTTTCGGTGACGAACAGGTCCTGCACCACCAGATGCTCGAGTTTGGCCAGCGCCCCGCGGGCGTGCTGCAGATCGGGGTCGGACATCGCCGGGTTTTCGCCCTCGATATACATGCCTGATATTTCGCCGGCATGGATCGCGTTCATGATCTCGACCACGGTCAGCCCGCGCACGGGATCGAGGTCCTGGTGCCAGAGCTTTTCGAACGGTTCGCGCAGGTCGGTGCGGCCGACCGGCTGGTAATCTGGCAGGAACATCGGGATCAGGCCGGCGTCGGAAGCCCCCTGCACGTTGTTCTGGCCGCGCAGCGGATGCAGCCCGGTGCCGGGACGGCCGATCTGGCCGGTGACCAGCGCCAGCGCGATCAGGCAGCGCGCATTGTCGGTGCCGTGGACGTGCTGGCTGATGCCCATGCCCCAGAAGATCAGGGAAGCGCGCGAGCGCGCATAGATCCGCGCCACTTCGCGCAGGGTCTCGGCCGGAATGCCGCAGATCGGCTCCATCTTCTCCGGCGTGAATTCCTTGATGCGCTCTCTCAGTTCGTCGAAGCCTTCGGTATAGCCGGCGATATATTGTTCGTCGGTCAGGCCTTCGCTGATGATGGTGTTGAGCATCGCGTTCAGCATCGCAACGTCGCTGCCGGGCTTGAACTGAAGGTGCTTGTCGGCATGGCGCGACAACGTCTGCCGGCGCGGATCCATCACGATCAGCCTGGCGCCGCGCTTGGCCGCGTTCTTGATGAAGGTCGCGGCGACCGGGTGGTTCACGGTCGGATTGGCGCCGATCACGATGATGACTTCGGCGTCCATGGCCGCCGCAAACGGCGCCGACACCGCGCCGGAGTTGAGGCCTTCCATCAAGGCGGCGACCGACGAGGCGTGGCACAGCCGCGTGCAGTGATCGACGTTGTTGGAGCCGAAGCCGGTGCGCACCAGCTTCTGGAACAAATACGCTTCCTCGTTGGAGCCTTTGGCGGAGCCGAAACCGGCCAGCGCCTTGACGCCCTTCTTGTCGCGAATCTTGACGAGGCCCTTGGCCGCGAGATCGAGCGCCTCTTCCCAGGACGCTTCGCGGAAATGCGTGAAGGGATTGGCCGGATCGACCTGGTCGTTGGCGTCCTTCCTGGCATTCGGCAGCCGCACCAGCGGCTTGGTCAGGCGATGCGGGTGATGGATGTAATCAAATCCAAAACGTCCCTTGACGCAGAGCCGGTTGTGATTGGCCGGGCCGTCGCGGCCCTCGGCATAGATGATCTTCTCGTCCTTGACCTCATAGGTGACCTGACAGCCGACGCCGCAGAACGGACACAGCGAATCCACCTTGCGGTCGGCATAGGTGACGCGGGTCTGCTTGTCGTCGAGCATCACCGCGGGCATCAGCGCGCCGGTCGGACAGGCCTGTACGCACTCGCCGCAGGCGACGCAGGTCGATTCCCCCATCGGATCGTCGAAGTCGAATACGATCTTGGATTCATGACTGCGATACGCCATGCCGATGACGTCGTTGACCTGAACCTCGCGGCAGGCGCGCACGCACAGCCCGCACTGGATGCAGGCGTCGAGATTGACGCGCATCGCCGGATGGCTGGCGTCACCCTCCCAGCGCTCCGCCGAGGGAAAGCGACTTTCGGTGACGCCGGTTTTTTCGGCCCAGTGCCAGAATTTCGAATCGGGATCGTGCGAGGTTGCGCGCGCTGGCTGGTCGGCGACCAGCAATTCCATCACCATCTTTTGCGCGGCAGTCGCGCGCGGGCTCGCCGATTTGACCTTCATGCCGACGCTCGGCGTGCGCTTGCAGGAGGCCGCCAGCACCCGCTCGCCCTCGATCTCGACCATGCAGGCGCGGCAATTGCCGTCGGGCCGGTAGTCCGGCTCCGGCGAATAACAGAGATGCGGGATCTCGCGGCCCTGGCGCTTTGCCACCTGCCAGATGGTCTCGCCGTTGACGGCCTCGACCTGCTGGCCGTCGAGTTCGAACTGGATCTTCGTCATTCCGCCGCTTCCTTGAACTCGTCGGGGAAGTATTTAATGACCGTCGTGAGCGGATTCGAGGCCGCCTGGCCGAGGCCGCAGATCGACGCATCGCGCATCGCCTGGCTCAATTCGTCGAGCAGTTCACGGTTCCACACCGGCTTTTGCATCAACAGCGCCGCCTTCTGGGTGCCGACGCGGCAGGGCGTGCACTGGCCGCAGCTCTCGTCCTCGAAGAAGCGCATCAGGTTCAGCGCCGCGCCCTTCACGCTGTCCCGGTCGGACAGGATCATGACAGCGGCGGAACCGATGAAGCAGCCGTATTTCTCCAGGGTGCCGAAATCGAGCGGGATGTCGTCCATCGAGGCCGGCAGGATGCCGCCCGACGCGCCGCCCGGCAGGTAGGCGTGGAAGGTGTGGCCGTCGGCCATGCCGCCGCAATATTCGTCGATCAGCTCGCGCACCGTGATGCCGGCCGGTGCGAGTTTCATGCCTGGATTCTTCACCCGCCCAGATACCGAGAAGCTACGCAGGCCCTGGCGGTCATGGCGGCCGTGGCCCTTCCACCACTCGGCGCCCTGCTCGACGATGTCGCGCACCCACCACAGCGTCTCGACATTGTTGATCAGCGTCGGCAGGCCGAACAGGCCGACCTGGAACGGATAGGGCGGCTTGTGCCGCGGCAGGCCGCGCTTGCCCTCGATGCTCTCCAGGAGCGAGGATTCCTCGCCGCAGATGTATGCGCCGGCGCCGCGCCGCATGTGCAGCGTGGGGCCACCCGGCGGCAGCTTTGCGATCTCGCGCGTCAGGATTTCGCGTGAGGCCGGGTATTCGTCGCGGATGTAGATGTAGACCTCGGAGGCCTCGACGACATGCGCGCCGATCAGCATGCCCTCGATGAAGCGATGCGGATCGGTCTCGAGGTAGTAGCGGTCCTTGAAGGTGCCGGGCTCGCCCTCGTCGCCGTTGATCGCCATCAGCCGCGGCCCGGGTTCGCCCAGCACGGCGCGCCATTTCCGCCCCGTGGGGAAACCCGCGCCGCCGAGCCCGCGCAAGGACGCGTCGTCGAGCGCCTTCAGCAAATCCTCTTTGGCCAGTTCGGCCGCGCGCAAACGCTTGAGCAGCTGGTAGCCGCCACCGCCGAGGTAGGCATCGTAGTCGACATATTTCGGAAGATGCGCGTGGGTATCGCCGGCCTTGGCCGCCGCCAGCACTTTCGCAGCATCGGCATGATCGACGAAGTTGTGGCCGACTTCGGCCGCGGGCGCGGTGTCGCAGCGGCCAACGCAGGGCGCCCGCACCACGCGAATGCCGGGGCCGGCCGATGTCTCCAGCCCCTGCAGCAGTCTTTCCGCGCCCAGCATGGCGCAGGTCAGGGAATCGCAGACCCGGATGGTCAGCGGCGCGATATCCGGCTCGCCCTCCTTCACCACGTCGAAATGGGCGTAGAAGGTTGCGGTCTCGAACACCTCCGCAAACGACAGCTTCATCTCGTCGGCCAGCGCGGCCAGGTGGGCTGCGGAAATCTGGTGGTATTGGTCCTGGATGAGGTGCAGATGCTCGATCAACAGGTCGCGCCGGCGCGGCCGATCGCCCAGCAAAAGTGCAATCTCTTCAGCTGCTTGGGGGTCGACCTGGCGGCCCTTGGGGGTCGATTTGGCCCGTTTTCGCCCCGCGCCGGGATGCTCGAACGAGCGCACTGTCTGGACGTCATGACTCATTGAAACATCTCATTCCCAGTTTCCCCCGGTCGGCAATCCTAGTCCGTGGCATACCACATGCCAAGAAAAAAGAGTGCCATTCCGGGTGGCCGGCCCGATCAGAAGATCTTGACCGCGCTTTCCATGGTCTTCCACACACCCCACGCCAGCGGAACCCCGACCAGGGCCCAGAACAGCGCGGCCTCAACGTCGAGCCCGCCCTTGCCGATGCCGAACGAGCCGGGCTGCGCCGCCGCCGCGCTGCTCGCACTGGCCGCCTGCAGCCTCGCGACCGCCTCGGCGCTCATGTGCCATTTGGCGTCGACCGGCTTGATCAGATAGTTGCAGACCAGGCCGACGATCAGCATCGCGCACAGGATGTACATGGTGGTGTTGTAGAGCTGATCGCGCGGCACGCCGGCGGCAAGCTGCGCCTCGCGGATATAGTTCACCACGACCGGACCGATGATCCCGGCGGTCGACCACGCCGTCAGCACCCGGCCGTGAATCGCGCCGACGAACTGGGTGCCGAACATGTCGGCGAGATAGGCCGGCACCGTGGCGAAGCCGCCGCCATACATCGACAGGATGATGCAGAAGGCGGCGACGAACAGCAGTATCGAGCCCATATCGGCGAAGGTCGGCGCCAGCGCGTAAAGCGCGATGCCGAGCAGGAAGAACACGAAATAGGTATTCTTGCGGCCGATATAGTCCGACAGCGACGCCCAGAAGAACCGGCCGCCGATGTTGAACAGCGACAACAGGCCGGTGAAGCCGGCCGCGATCACCGCGATGGCTGCCTTCTGCTCGGTCGAGAGCGCGTTGAAGCTGACGCCGGGCCGGTCGATCAGGGAGCCTGCGAAGATCTCCTGCAACATCGGCGAGGCCATGCCGATCACGCCGATGCCGGCCGACACGTTCATGCACAGCACGATCCAGATCATCCAGAACTGCCTGGTCTTGTGCGCGTCGTTGAGGTGGACGTTGTACTGCGAGATCATCGCATTGTCCTGGCGCGGCGGCGTCCAGCCGTCAGGACGCCAGCCCGGCGGCGGAATGCGATAGCGGAACGCGCCGATCATCATGAAACAAAAATAGATCGCCGCCATGGCGACGAAGGTTTCCCAGGCGCCGACCGAGGCCGGGGTCATGAAATAATTCATCAGCAGGTCGGCGAGCGGCGCCCCGATCATGGCGCCGCCGCCGAAACCCATAATCGCCATGCCGGTGGCCATGCCGCGGCGATCAGGAAACCACTTCACCAAAGTGGACACCGGGGAGATGTAGCCGATGCCGAGACCGATGCCGCCGATCACGCCGGAGCCGAGCCACAGCAGCCAGAGCTGATGCAGGTAGATGCCGAGAGCGCCGATCAAGAGGCCGCCAACCCAGCACAGCGAGGCAACGAAGCCGGCCTTGCGCGGGCCGGAGCGTTCGAGCCAGCCGCCCCAGATCGCAGCGGAGACGCCAAGCAGCACGAAGAACAGCGTGTACATCCAACCCATGCTGGCGACGCGCCAGTCGCAGGTCGTCGTGAACAGCTCCTGCATCAGCGACATATCCGGGCAGGACTTCGGCGCATCCACGCCGAGGGCGCGCGACAGCGGCAGCCAGAACACGCTGAAGCCGTAGGCCATGCCGATGCACAGATGGATGCAGAGCGCCGCCGGCGGCACCAGCCAGCGGTTGAAGCCGGCGGTCGCAATCGTCCGCTCGCGATCGAGAATGCCGGCGCCGGGCAGCGCGCCCGCCTGCGCGGCCTGGCTCACGCTCATCCGGCCTGCGCCCCGGCGCTATCGATCTTCTCGATCAGGAACACGATGTGCCGTTCGGCGCGCTCGGTGATTTCGATCTTGTCGCCGGTTTCCCGGATCAGATTGGGGATGTCGATCACTGACAATGGATCGGTGCAAAGAACTTCCAGCAGGTCGCCCGGCTTCAGCGCCTTCAGCGCCTTGCGCGTCTTCAAGGCGGGCAGCGGACATTTCAGGCCGGTGAGGTCGAGTGTTGTCTGGGTCATGAGGCGAACATGGCGAAGCGGGGTCACATCGTCAACGGACAACGCCGGGCCAGCCGAGATTCAGATCAGGCTTGCATAACTAAGAAACCCGACGGTCTGGCCCGGCTGAACCTGCGTGATCTCTTCGCCGAGTTCGACCAGCCCGTCGGTGTCGACCAGCGACGACAACAGTCCCGCGCCCTCGCGCGGAAATTTTGCCGCTTCGAGCACGCCGTCGTCGCCCTTGCGCAAGCTCACCCGGACATATTCACGGCGGCCGGACTTTTTCTTGTAGGTGAAGGCGGCGCGCACCGGCATCGCAACCAGCGGCGCTTGCGCGGCACCCGCCAGCGCCAGAATGGTCGGCCGCACCACATGGACGAAGGTGACGAAACTCGCCACCGGATTTCCCGGCAGCCCGATGAACGGCGTGCCGCCGATGATCCCCATCGCCACGGGACGGCCGGGCTTGATCGCCATCCGCCACAAGACCAGCGAGCCTGCGCTTTCGACGCTGGCCTTGACGTGATCCTCTTCGCCGGTCGAAACGCCGCCGGTGGTCAGGATCAGGTCGTGGGTGCCGGCCACCTTCTTCAGGCCGTCGGCCAGCGAGGCGCGATCGTCCCTGACGATGCCGAGATCGCCGACCTCGCAGCCCAGCCGCGCCAGCATCGCCATCAGCATGAAGCGGTTGGAATCGAACAGCTGCGACGGCGCGCGCGGCGTTCCCGGCGAAACGATTTCGTTGCCGGTCGAGAACACCGCGACGCGGATGCGCCTCTTCACATCGATCTCGTTCAGGCCGAACGCGGCGGCGAGCGCAACATCCTGCGGCCGCAGCCGCCGGCCCGCCTTGAGCGCGGCAAAACCCAAAGCGATGTCTTCGCCGGCGGGGCGCACATTGGCGCCGGGCTTCAGGCCCGCCGGCAGCACTACCCTGCCCGCGTCGTCGATCCGGACATCTTCCTGCATGAACACGGTGTCGGCGCCATCGGGCATCGGCGCGCCGGTGAAAATCCGCACTGCATGGCCCGGCGGAATCGCGTTCCCGGCGGATGCGCCGGCCTGGATCCGTCCGGTCACCGCAAACGCCTGCTCCTCGCCCTGCGGCAGATCGCGGCTGCGCACCGCGTAGCCATCGACGGCGGAATTGGTGAACGGCGGCAGCGCCAGCGGCGCCGCAATGTCGCGAGCGAGTATCCGCCCGTCGGCTTGCGCGAGCGCAACCGTCTCGACCTCGCGCACCGCCGTCACCCGCGCGGCGATGATCCCGACGGCCTCATCGACCGACATCATCGGCCCGCCGAAGGCAAAGCAATCGTCGGACAACTGCGCCATCTGGCCTTCTCAGGTTCTGCCGGCGCTTCGCGCCAGCACGTCCTCGACCGGTATCGCGGACCCCTGCATCATAGCGGCAATGGCCGGGATGTCATCGAGATGGACTACCGGCAGCGTGGTCTCCACCGCCGCATCGGCGGCGATGCCGGCAATGCCGGGATCGTCGGGAAACAGCAGCGGCTTGCCGTTGGCGGCGCGATGCACCTCGATCTTGCGATGCGGCTCGGACTTGAAACCCTCGACCACGACCAGATCGACCTGCGACAGTTTGGCCAGCAGTTCCGGCAGCCGCGGCTCGGAGGCCCCCCGCAATTCGTGCATCAGGGCCCAGCGCTTGCCGGAGGACACCAGCACTTCCGTAGCGCCCGACTGCCGGTGCACCCAGGAATCCTTGCCCGGAGTATCCACATCGAAACTGTGGTGGGCGTGCTTGATCACGGAGACAAGCAGGCCCTGGCCGAGCAGATGGGGGATGACGCGGCTCAACAGCGTCGTCTTGCCGGCGCCGCTCCACCCGGCGAGCCCAATCACTTTCATCTTACTCTCCGAGCCGCCGGCGGAACCGGGCTATGCTTTGCCTCGAGGTGCTTTATATCGGCTAACGGCGAATGTCATGCTAGCCTCCCGGACTATGATGAAGATCGACAAGGCCCCTGTCCCCCTGATCGTCCCCGACCCGCACGACCCGCGGCTGACCGAGCGCGTCGCCGGGACCGACCAGACCGGGGCCGCGGTCGAGATCAACGTACCCGTCGAGCGGGCGCTGACGCTGTACCTGAACGCGCAGGAAATCGTCACCATGATGACGATCGGGGATTATCCGGAGTATCTGGCGCTCGGCTACCTGCTCAATCAGAACATGCTGAAATACGACGACGTCGTCACCGAGGTCGAATATGACGACGACCTGCAGGTGGTGGTGGTGCGCACCGAGCATCACACCAATTTCGAACAGAAATTGAAGAAGCGGACGCAGACTTCGGGCTGCGCGCAAGGCACGGCGTTCGGCGATCTGATGGAGGCCGTGGAAAGCGTGGCGCTGCCGCAGGCCGAACTGCGCACCTCCTGGCTCTACCAGATGACGCACGCGATCAACACCATGCCTTCGCTCTACCTGGAAGCGGGCGCGATCCACGGCTGCGTGCTGTGCAAGGAAGGCACGCCGGTCTGCTACACCGAGGACGTCGGCCGCCACAACGCCGTCGACAAGATCGCGGGCTGGATGTTCCGCCACGGCGTCGATCCCGCCGACAAGATCCTCTACACCACGGGCCGGCTGACCTCCGAAATGGTGATCAAGACGGTGCGGATGGGCATCCCGATCCTGGTGTCGCGTTCCGGCTTCACCGCCTGGGGCGTCGACCTGGCGCGGCAGGTCGGATTGACGCTGGTCGGACGCGCGCGCGGCAAACGCTTCATCGCGCTGTCGGGCCAGGAGCGAATCGTCTACGACCAGAATCTTGCTTTCGTCGAGGAAGAATCCGCGCGCCACAAGCGCAAAGGCGGCGAACGTGACGAGTAAGACCCCGGCGACGTCAACAGACGCGCCGGCGACGCCGGGCGTGCTGCTCGCCGGCGGGCTGGCGCGGCGGATGGGCGGCGGCGACAAGCCGATGCGCGAGATCGGCGGCCGCACCATTCTGGCGCGCGTGATCGCGCGATTGAAGCCGCAATGCGACGGCTTGATCCTCAACGCCAATGGCGATCCGGCGCGGTTCGCAAGCTTCGGGCTGCCTGTGGTGCCCGACGGCGTCGCGGATTTTCCGGGACCGCTCGCCGGCATTTTGGCCGCGCTCGACTGGGCCGCGTCCGTCAGGCCCGGGGTAGCCTGGGTGCTGAGCGCCGCCGCTGACTGTCCGTTCCTGCCGCGCGATCTGGTCGCGCGCCTGCATGCGGCGCGGATTGCGGAGAATGCGCAGCTCGCGGTCGCAGCCTCCGGCGGCCAGTCGCATCCGGTGATCGGCTTGTGGAGCGTCGACTTGCGCGAACAACTTCGCCACGCGTTGGTTGTCGAAGACATCCGCAAGATCGACCGCTGGACCGCGCGCTACCGGCTCGCCACCGTGGAGTGGCCCATTGCGCCGCTCGATCCCTTCTTCAACGCCAATACCATGGACGACATCGCCGAAGCCGAGCGGCTGGCGGCGGTGGACGGAGGCTGATTCACCGCTGGCAGGGAATGAGACCATGACCATCAAGCCGGATTTGAACGGCCGCGTCGCGCTGGTGACGGGCGGATCGCGCGGCATCGGCGCGGCGATTGCGATGGCGCTTGCCGAAGCCGGCGCCGCGGTCGCGGTGAACTACCGGGAACGCGCAGCCGAGGCCGACGCGGTGGCGGCCGGTATCAAGAGCAAGGGCGGCCGCGCGATCGCGGTCGCCGCCGACGTGTCGCGGGCATCAGCCGTCGCCGACATGGTGGACCACGTGGCCTTCGCGCTGGGTCCGATCGACATCCTCGTCAACAACGCCGGTATGGCGAGCGTGCGCGGCATCGACGACCTGACCGAGGCCGATTTCGATGCGACCATCGCGGTCAACCTGAAATCGGCCTTCCTCTGCACCCAGACCGTGCTGCCGGCGATGCGCGCCAAGAAGTGGGGCCGCATCGTCAACATCTCGTCAGGGGCGGCGCGCGGCGCCGGCGCGATCGGGGTGCACTACAACGCCTCCAAGGCCGGCATGGAAGGGCTGACGCGCGGCTATGCGGCGCGGCTGGTCAAGGAAGGCATCACCGTCAATTCGGTGGCGCCGTCGCTGATCGAAACCGACATGATGAAGGGCCGCTCCGATCTCGCCGCCCGCATCCCGCTCGGCCGGCTTGGGCAACCCGATGAAGTCGCGCAGGCGGTGCTGATGGTGCTCGGCAACGACTACATGACCGGCCAGACCATCATGCTGAACGGCGGCATGGCGTTCATTTGAGCGAGATGACGGCTCCACACTCCGCCCTCATCCTGAGGAGCGGCCACTTGGCCGCGTCTCGAAGGATGAGAGGAGAGAACGAGCCTGCTGCCATCCTTCGAGACGCCGCGCAAGCGCGCGGCTCCTCAGGATGAGGTCGGAGTTCGCGTTCCTTACATGAGAATCATGGATCAAGCCGGCCGAAACCCCGCCCCCGCCAGCGCGGCGCGGCCTTCGTCCGACGCCAGCGCCTTCAGGAACGCCTGCACCGCCGGGCGCTGCTTGCGCGCCGTCACCAGCGCAAAATCATAATGCTCTTCGGCAAAGGGAATGAAGCCGAGGCCGGCGGCCTGCGCGACCGGCGCAATCGTCATGCCCCAGTCGGCGCGGTGCTGCGCCACCGCGGCGGCGACCGCGTTGTGCGAGCGCGGCTGGTTCCAGTAGCCGTCGGGCCTGATGTCACCGAGCAGCCGGTCGATCAGGATGCGGGTGCCCGCGCCCTGGTTGCGGTTGACCATGATGCAGGCGGGATCGTCCAGCGCTGCGCGCACCGCGGCTTGCGCGCTCCGTCCATCGAAGCGCCTGTCGCGCTTGCGGAACACGATGCCCTGCATCCGCCGCCAGCCTGGCACCAGTTCAAGGCCGTCGGCAAGATACGGCGTGTTGTAGCTATCGGACTTTTCGTCGAACAGATGAATGGGGGCAAAATCGCATTCGCCGCGCTTGGCGGCGGCGAGACCGCCGAGGCTGCCGACCGCGATCGAACGGACGACGAGACCCGCATGCGCCAGCGGCGCGGTGACGAGATCGAGCCCGGTGCAATGGCTGCCGACGATGACGAGATCCGGCACCCGCACATGCGGCGTGAACAGCGTGACTTCGGCCTCGGTGCCGGCCGGCATCTGGTCGGCCAGCGCATCGATCTTCAGGAAACCGTCGGCCTGCGCGAACGAGGTGATCGCGCCGGAACCCTTGCCAGAGGGATAGGCGATCAGGCCGCTATCGCCCTCGACCAGCGACACCATGACGAATTCGGTGCGGCCGAGTTCGGAGGCGATCCGCACCGGGACTTTGGCGTTAACCCTGGCATCGGAGCGCGGCGGCAGCCCCGCCATGCGGCGCAGCACCGGCACGATCATGTCGTGGAAGGTGAACATCGCCGAGGTCGGAAATCCCGGCAGGATCACCACCGGCTTGCCGTCGCAGACCGCAAGACACAGCGGCTTGCCCGGCTTCAATGCGACGCCGTGGGCAATGATGCCGGGCTTGCCGAGCCGCGCGATGATGCGATGCGAGAGGTCGCCGGCGCCTTTCGAAGTGCCGCCGGACAGCACCAGCATGTCGTTGGCCGCAAGCGCCTTGCGCATCGCGGCTTCGAGTTGTTCCTCGTCATCGGCGACGGCGCCGAGGAATGCGGCCTCGCCGCCGTTCTCGCTCACCGCGGCGGTGACGATCGCGCCGTTGGTGTCGTAGATCGCGGCCGGGCGCAGCGGCTTTCCCGGCTGCACCAACTCGTCACCGGTCGAGATCACCGCGACGCGGGGCGCCCGCGCGACCAGCACCTGCGAAATCCCGCAGGCCGCCAGCATGCCGATCTCACGCGAACCGATCACGGTGCCGGCCCGCAGCAAGGCTTCGCCGCGCGCGATGTCGGAGCCGGCATAGGACACGAATTGCCCGGGCGAAGCGGCGCGGCGGATCTCGATCGCGCGCGGGCCCGCGGGCTGGGTGTGCTCGACCATGACAATGGCGTCGGCGCCGCGCGGCACCGGCCCGCCGGTCGCAATCGAGGTCGCGGTCCCCGACAGCACCGGCCGCACAGGTGCTGTGCCGCAGGCGATCACTTCGTCATTCAGCATCAGCCGAACGGGCGTGGCTTCTCCCGCCATCGCCAGATCGGCAGAGCGAACCGCAAAACCGTCGACATTGGAACGGTCGAACGGCGGCACGTCGATCGGCGCCACGATGTCCTCTGCCAGCGCACGGCCGAGCGCGTCGGCCAGCAGTTGTGATTCGGCAGGAACAGGGCGCGGAAACAACGCCGCCTCGAAACGAGCCAGCGCCTGTTCGCGCGACAGCACGGTCAGGAACTGGTCCTGATCGATCCCTTCGGGGTTATTCGGCAGCGGGGCTTTGGCGTTGCTCATGCTGGGGCTCTTATCATTCCCGCAGCATATAGGCATCGACCGGCGCGCCCGCAGCAAAACCTTCGGCGCCGCCTGATACCACGAGCCAGGCTTCGGCGCGGGCGATGGCATCGAGCGACAGATTGCCCGCCGCCAGCGTCACCCAGACGCCCTGCTCCCGTCTGAGCAGCACGATTTCGGCGATGCCGACGCCGGAGGCGATCTTGCGCGCCAGCGGCAAATTGAGCGTCTTGCGCGGCCGCCGCCCCGACAGCCGATCCAGCGCGGGAAGCGCCAGCGTCCACCACGCCGCGAACGCCTGGTCCGGCGCGCCCGGCAGCGCAACGACCGGCGTTTGGCCGATCCGGCCGACGGCGGAGGTGCGGCCGGGCTGCAGGGCGATGCCGTGCGCGATGCGTTTCCCGCGCTGCGCCAACGCCGTCACGGTCGCATCGGTGCGGCCGACGCCGCTGCCGCCTGTCGTCAGCAGCAGATCGCAGGCTGCCTCGGCGTCGAGCGCCTTGGCGATCGACGCCGCGTCGCGGCCGGCGGCCTCGACGCAAACGACGTCGGCGCCGGCGTTGCGGGCGCTCTCCGCGATCAGTTGCGCCGTCACGGACCGGCCGGCCGCGGGAATATTGACGAGGCGCAGGCGAGGCCGCCGTACGCTCAACTTCTCCATTCCGGCGGCACGCGCGATCAGCAGATCGCGCGGCAGCACGCGCCGTCCGACCTCTACGACAGCGGTTCCAGCGGCGATGTCGCCGCCCGCCCTGCGCACCCCCTGCCCCGGTATCGCCTCCGAAAGCACCTGAACGAGCGGTCCGGCCTGATCGACCGAGTCGGAATCGAGCACGCAGTCGCAAGCCTCAGGCAGTGAATCGCCGGCTTCGACCCAGACCGGCGGCGTCGCCAGCGGCAATGGCGAATAAGAGGACGCGCCGACGAGGTCGCGGGCGCGCAAGGCCCAGCCGTCGCCGGCTGCGATGTCATGCTGCGGCTGCGCTTGCAGCAGCGGCATGTCCGCGGCGATACAGCCGAGCGCCTGCGTCAGCGGAAGCTCGACAGGCGCAACCGGCGCAAGGCCATCGAGCAGCGCCGCGAGCGCGACGTCGAGCGGGGTGAGCGAGGCCGGCAGGCGCTGAGGTGGAGTCATGGGACAATGGTGGACCACTCATCGCTACCTTGGCAACCATCGCTCACCAAACTTGCGCCATCCCGGCGTTCGCCGGGACGACATGATGGATTCGGCTCACTGCCGTGCTCAGCTCCCCTTCTTCTCCGCATTGGGGAAGAACAGCTGCTGGCCGTCGATCTTGTAGGCCGCGATCGCCGCCTGGCCTTCGGCCGAGACCAGCCAGTCGACGAAGGCCTGGCCGAATTCCTTCTTTACGCTCGGAAATTTCTCGGGGTTCACCAGCATGACGCCGTATTGATTGAACAGCCGCTTGTCGCCTTCGACCGCGATCTCGAGCTCGCCGCGGTTCTTGAAGGAGATCCAGGTGCCGCGGTCGGACAGCACATAGCCGTTCATGGCGCCGGCGGTATTGAGCGCCGGGCCCATGCCCTGCCCGATCTCGCGATACCACGGGCCCCTGGCGGCCGCGATATCGATACCGGCCTGTTTCCACAGCGCGAGTTCGGCGGAGTGCGTGCCGGATCTGTCGCCGCGCGAAACGAACGGCGCGCTCTTGGCCTGGATCGCCTTCAGCCCTGCAACGATATCCTTGGTGCCCTTGATTCCCGCCGGATCGCTCTTCGGGCCGATCAGCACGAAATCGTTATACATCACGTCAAATCGCTTCACGCCGAAACCGTCGGCGATGAATTTCTCCTCCTGCGATTTGGCGTGGACGAACACCACGTCGGCATCGCCGCGCCGCGCGGTGTCGAGCGCCTGGCCGGTGCCCTGCGCGATCACCTTTACTTCGATGCCGGTCTTGGCCTTGAAGATCGGCAGGAGATGGCCGAACAACCCGGAATCCTCGGTCGACGTGGTCGAGGCCACCACGATCGAGCGATCCTGCGCATGGCCCGGCGCGAGACTGGCGAGCGTGCCGAGCAAGATGGCCGAGGCGAATGAGGAAAAGCGAAACGTCATCGGGAACTCCTGTTGCGGCAAATCAGATCACGAGATCGCCGCGCAGGAATGCGGCGGCTTCCTGCGTCGTCGGGTGGTCGAGAAAGTCAGCGGCAGCGCCGCGCTCGCACAGCGCGCCGCGAACCATGAAAATCACCTCGCCGGCGAGCCGGCGCACCTGGCCGAGATCGTGCGAGGCCATCACGATCTTGATGCCGGATTGCGCCGCCATCAGCACGATCTCCTCGACGCCGCGCGTCGCCGCCGGATCGAGGCTGGCGGTGGGTTCGTCGAGCAGCAGGATCTCGGGATCGCGCGCCAGGGCGCGGGCCAGCGCCAGCCGCTGTTGTTCGCCGCCGGAGAGCCGCCGCGCCGGGCGTTGCGCCAGATCGGCGAGCCCAACGCGTTCCAGCAATGACGCGACACGCGCCGCGCGTTCCCTGTGCGGCATGCCGGCCTGCGCCAGCGCATAGGCGACATTGGCCGCAGCGGTTCTGCGCAGCATGACCGGGCGCTGAAACAGGATCGCGCGCCGCACCGGCGGGCTCGCGGGCCGGCCGCCCCAGGTGACGCGGCCTGCCGACGGCGCCGCCAGCCCCATGCAGATCCGCAGCAGGGTGCTCTTGCCCGAGCCGTTCGGCCCGACGATCAGCGTCGGCGCGCCCGGCGTGATCGCGAGATTCAACCGGTCGAGGATCACGGTCGCGCCCGCCTGCAGCGTGACGCCATCGAGCACGAGGGGAAGATCGCTGGAGGGTGCGCGCATCGTCAGCCCACCTGCCGTTCCGACCAGACGCGCGTTCCCCACGCGGCGGCATTGATCGCCAGGACGATGGCGACCAGAACGAGCCCCAGTCCCATCGCCAGCGGCAGATTGCCCTTGGAAGTCTCCAGCGCCACCGCGGTGGTCATGGTGCGGGTAAATCCGTCGATATTGCCGCCGACGATCATGACCGCGCCGACTTCGGCGGCGGCCCGCCCGAAACCCGCCAGCAGCGCCGTGAGCAGGCTGAAGCGCGCATCCCACAACAACGTCATCATGCGGCCGGCCGGGCTGACGTCCATCGCCGTCAACTCGTCGCGATACTCGACCCAGAGATCCTCGATGGTCTGGCGCGCCAGCGCCGCGATGATCGGCACGATCAGGATGGTCTGGGCGATGGTCATGGCGGTCGGCGTGAACAGGATGCCCATCGCCCCGAGCGGCCCGGATCGCGACAGCAGCAGGTAGACCGCGAGCCCGACCACGACCGGCGGCAACCCCATCAGCGCATTGAGCAGCACCACCAGGACGGATCGTCCGGGAAAGCGGCTCAGGGCGAGCAGCGCGCCAAGCGGCATGCCGACGAGAGCGGCCAGCGCCACCGCGGACAGGCTGACGGCAAGCGAAAGCCGCACGATCGCGAACAGCGCGGCATCGCCGTTCAGGATCAGTTCCCAGGCGCTGGACTGGTCGGACATTGCTCCCTCCACCCGCCTTGTTCCGCATCAATTCCGCTTATGTCAACTCATTGAACAGAAGCAGAAATATGCATATGAGTGCAGGATGGAGTTTTTGACCACCAGCGAGGCTGCCGACTATGTCCGGCTCGGAGAGCGCAAGCTCTACGAACTCGTGACCTCGGGCGCGATCCCCTGCAGCAAGGTGACCGGCAAGTGGCTGTTTCCGCGCCAGGAGCTGGATCTCTGGGTACTTGCGGGACTGGCACGTCCCGCCGGCATGATCGCGGCGGACCCGCCGCCCATTGTCGGCGGCAGCCAGGACGATCTGCTGGAATGGACCTTGCGCGAATCCGGCTCCGGCCTGGCGTCGCTGACCGAGGGCACCGCGCGCGGCGTCGATCGCCTGCAGCGCGGCGAGGTGATCGCCGCGGCGGTGCATTTCCACAACGATGACGTTACCGGCGAAGACGCCAATGTCGCGGCAGTGCGCGCAATGCCGGGGCTGCACGATGCCGTGCTGGTCGGACTGGCGCGACGCGAACAGGGCCTGCTGGTTCCATCAGGTAATCCCAAACAGCTGCACAGCCTGACGGATGTTGTCGCTGCAGGCGCGCAGATGGCCGTCCGGCAGCCCGGCGCCGGCGCGCAGATGCTGCTCGATGTGCTGCTGAGGCGCGCCGGCGCCAGCCTCAAGGACCTGCGCCGGCTCGAGCCGCCATGTCTCACCGGCCCCGATCTCGCGGCCGCGATCCGCGCCGGCAGGGCCGACTGCGGCGTTGCCACCCGCGCCGCGGCGAAATCGGCGGGTCTCGATTTCGTCCCGCTGCTCTGGGAGAATTTCGACCTATTGATGCGGCAGCGCAGCTATTTCCGCCCCTCTGTTCAGGCGCTGATCGGTTTCATCGGGCAGAAGCGGCTGGCGCAGCGGGCCGCCGAACTCGGCGGATATGACCCTGCTCCCGCGGGCCAAATCCGCTTCGCCGCCTGAGCGGCCGGCCGACGCGGACCTTCCAATAGTTGCAATTGCGACCAATTGGCGCTATCGAGCGCCGAAACAAGCAATGACGGCCAACGCGCCGAAACGGTCATGGGAGGACCAGAGTGATTTCAGCCAGAACAATATCCATGCTCGGCGCATTCGCGGCCGTGGTGCTGTCATCGGCATCGGCGCTGGCGCAGGTGTCGGACGACGTGGTCAAGATCGGCGTGCTCACCGACATGAATGGACCGGCATCGACGCCGACCGGCCAGGGCTCGGTGACCGCGGCGCAGATGGCGGTGGACGATTTCGGCGGCAAGGTGCTGGGCAAGCCGATCAGCGTGATCGTCGGCGATCATCAGCTCAAGCCGGATATCGGCGGCGCCATTGCGCGGCGCTGGTACGATGTCGATCAGGTCGACCTGATCGTGGACGTGCCGGTGTCGGCGGTGGGGCTGGCGGTGCAGAACATCGCCACCGAAAAGAAGAAGCTGCTGATCGTTCACTCCACCGGCACCGCCGACTTCCACGGCAAATTCTGCTCGCCCTATGCGATGCAGTGGGTGTTCGACACCCGTGCGCTCGCGGTCGGCACCGCGCAGGCGGTGGTGAAGCGCGGCGGCGACAGCTGGTTCTTCATCACCGACGACTACGCGTTCGGGCATTCGCTGGAGCGTGACGCCGCCAGCGTCGTCACCAAGAGCGGCGGCAAGGTGCTGGGATCGGTGCGCCCGCCGCTGGCGACGCCGGACCTGTCGTCCTTCGTGCTGCAGGCCCAGGCCTCGAAGGCCAAGATCATCGGCATCGCCGGCGGGCCGCCGAACAACATGAACGAGATCAAGACCGGCGCCGAGTTCGGCGTCTTCAAGGGCGGCCAGCAGATGGCGGCCTTGCTGGCGCTGATCACCGACATCCATTCGCTCGGCCTGCCGGCGGCGCAGGGCCTGCTGCTGACGACCTCGTTCTACTGGGACATGGACGACAAGACCCGCGAATGGTCGAAGCGCTACTTCGCCAAGATGAACCGGATGCCGACGATGTGGCAGGCCGGCGTCTATTCATCCGTGATGTATTACCTCAACGCCATCAAGGAGAGCGGCACCGACGAACCGCTCAAGGTGGCGGCGAAGATGCGCGAGAAGCCGATCGAGGATTTCTTTTCCCGCAACGGCAAGCTGCGCGAGGACAATCTGATGGTTCATGACCTCATGCTGGTCGAGGTCAAGAAGCCGGAGGAGTCGAAATATCCGTGGGACTACTACAAGATCCTGGCGAAGATTTCCGGACAGGAAGCGTTCGGCCCGCCCGATCCGGCCTGTTCGCTGGTGAAGAAGTAGCCCGGATCAGCAAACACGTCGTCATGGCCGGGCTTGCCGCGGCGCACCGGATGCCCCGCTTTCGCGGGGCATGACGGCGAGAGGGACGCCCGGCATTGCCGGATCGCGGCGGTCCCTGTAAACGGTGGCGGCACCGTTGCGTGCCGCCCGCGGCGGCACTCCTGCGGCGGGGCCTGTAGCTCAATGGTTAGAGCCGGCCGCTCATAACGGTCTGGTTGCAGGTTCGAGTCCTGCCGGGCCCACCACGCTTCGCCCTGACGGGCTTCGCGTGGCGCAGCCACGCGGAGACCAGAAGGACGAAGCGTGGTGTCCGGCGTAGCTTGAGCGCAGCGAAAGCGAAGACGGACTGGAAGCTACGGGCCAAAGCGGGCTCCTCGGCCCGCGAGCTACGGCTCCGAAGGGCTCCCAACCAAAATATCGAAAACAACCCCATGCAAAGTAACAAGGGGGTCGCCGGCATGGATGCTTGACCGGCAAAAACATTTTGACACGTCGGGCAAATCACCGGCACACTTTCAACATCGCACGACTTTCAGGCCGCTCATGGCCCCGCCAAACGGCTGTTCGGCGCGATTGCAGGCTAAAAATCCCGACAATTGAAGTTGCACCGGCTCGCCGCAGCGAACGATTGCCTGCGCGTTGCCGCAACCCGCGCGCTTGCCGTGCGCGTGCCCGAGGAGAAATCGACGTGAACACAATTTCCGATCACGACGAGGCAACGGCACTGGCCGCAACCGGTCAAACCAGGGCTGCCGCAGGCGCTGTGCGTAGCGGGCGGGCGAGCACCGAAGGGCGATGCTCGCCCCTGCAGGTAAAACTCTCGCCACACGGATTCGCGATCGACCATGCGGATCCGGCGCTCGGCGAACAGCTGATGGCTGATGCATTGGGGGTCGCCGATCGCGATGCGATGCATGGTGGATGAACGCGGCCGCCCCTTGCTTCATGAGCACAAGACGTGCGGCAAGCTGTTCGATCCGGTAACCGTCTGTTCTGAATGTGGCGAGCCGATCCACGCCAAAGAAGTTGTTGTTCACGCAGGGCCGGGTGCCGCGGAAGGCGCGGCCGAGGAGTTGGCTGCTCTCTCCCCCATCATCCGTTCGCCGGCAGAGCCCAGCCGGCGAGCCAGGGAGGGCGCACAAACTCTGCAACGCTGCACTGTTCAAATCGTCAGACTGATTCGCAGCGGATCGTCTCCCGCTCATTGAAGCGATCGATGCGAAACGTCCGCCGTGCGGATGTACCTCGCCGACTCGAACTCGCCTCTCGTCCAGTTGCGCGACGCCATAGGCGAACGAGAGCTACTGGAATCGCCGCGCCGCACCCCAAAACACCAGTAAATCCAATATTCTGGCCCGGTAATTTCGAAAATTCAAATATATACAAATATAAATATAGTATTCTTATGTATTAGCATAAAATTATAATGTAATTATTGTTACTTTTTATGCTTAACCAAGCGTTAATGAATAGATTTACATGCTCAACTTCTGGTTTACCTTGATCTCATCGATCAGATTCAAGGGAAACCAAAATGCGCCAGCCGCTAAGCCTAATCTCCTCAGCCTTGCTCTTTCTCGCAGTCGGAAACAGCGGCTCGGCAGCGATTGAAAACCAACCGACACGCGCCGGCCTTGAGGCGCTGGTTCCAGGCCTCAGGGGCACCTGCCACCACCGGCCGCCGCCCGCAGAACCATTCGATCCCCCGGCGACATCCGCACTCCCTCGCCATGAAAAGTTCGTGGCCGGCGAGCATTTCAAAGAGAACATTTCACCGGGGGCCGACGCCAGAATTTCCTGGCTTGGCGCGACTTTCATGCGCCGCTTCGCCGTCAAGGTCGAAGACGATACAGATGATGTGACGTTTCAAACTCACGCTTTGAGCAGATCATCGAGCAACACCCAGATCATCGCCGAACTCGATGATCGCCATGAGACCAAACTAACCAACCTTTGGTGCCTCTTGAAACTCCAGGCCAACGGTGAAGACGGAGCGCTGCAGACCAATGCCGTTCCAAACATTTTCTTTGTGCAGGACGCCGCAGGCGTGCTCGGCGCGGTAGACGCGGTCTGGGCCGGCGCAGGATGGGAAATCGGAGCGAGCCCGGTGCAAGGACAACGCCAGTGGCCTGCAGGATCGCGCGTGATTTCCCGCTGACACATTCGGGCGACAGCCGCTCATAGCGGTCTGGCTGCAGGTTCGATTCCTGCCGGGCCACGCCAGCCTTCGCTCGCGAAGCGGCCAAGCCGCCGAGCAGATCGGGCGTCATGGCATTCAGGCTCGCCGGCTCGCTCAGGGTCAAGAGGCCGACGGCCCCGTCCCGCGTCTGCTTCACACCCGGCATGCCTGCTCTCCTTCGCGTTTGTCTTGATCGTTGGCGGTGTGCCATTGTCGGTGGCACTTCGCCAGCTCGGCGCAACGTCAAGAACAACAGGCGACACCATGGGCGACCAGTCCTCCGACGCCCAGCAGATCCGCAAGCCCGCGATATCCTCCAAGGGCGACGTCGTCGCCGCGCAGTCGCGCAAGGCCGCCGAAGTCGGCGCCGCACTGCATGTCGTCATATCTGACGATTTGGACGTTTGGACCGCTCACAATCTCTGAGTGTTTTCTGGCGGTTAGCACGGCAAGTCCAGTTGGGGCGCATTTTTCGCGCGAAGGCGAAGCATCGTTGATCTGCCTCAACGCTTCGCTTTGTAAAATTCTCCAACATAATTTTACGCGCGTCTGCTTTTCCTGGGAGGCCTGCAATGAATTTTCCTGCGATATTGGCTACGTTGTTTCTGACATCGGCGCTCTCGGCACCGGCGCTTGCACAACAAGCGCAGACGAGCGGGCCGCCGCTGGGTTCTCCAGCCGCGACCATCACTATTCCCGGTGATCAACTTCCGCCACTGCCCCCCAAGTTCGGCGGCGTGATCAACGAAACGACCAAGGACTCGAAGCCGTGGTGGCCGCCGACGGTCGTCCCGCCCAAGGGCGCACCGAACGTGCTGCTGATCATGACTGACGACTCCGGTTACGGCGTGCCGAGCACCTTCGGCGGCGTCATTCCGACGCCAGCCCTCGACCGCATCGCCAATGCCGGGCTGCGCTATACCCAGTTCCACTCGACCGCGCTGTGCTCGCCGACGCGCGCGGCGCTGATCACGGGCCGCAACCATCATTCGGTGGGCTTCGGCAACATCAGCGAATTGGCGACCGGGTATCCGGGCTATGACTCGGTCATCGGCCCCGAGAACGCGACCATCGGAAGGATACTGTCGGACAACGGCTATGCCACGTCCTGGTTCGGCAAGAACCACAACACGCCCTCTTACCTGTACAGCGCAGCAGGGCCGTTCGATCAATGGCCGAGCGGCATGGGCTTCCAATACTTCTATGGCTTCATGGGCGGCGAGTCCGACCAGTGGAAGCCATACCTCTTCCGCGATCACACACCGGTTTTCCCCTGGGTGGGTAAGCCCGACTACAACCTCGTCACCGACATGGCGGACGACGCCATCGGGTACATGAAGCAACTGAACGCATCCGCGCCGGACAAGCCGTTTTTTGTCTATTACGTGCCAGGTGCCACGCACTCGCCGCATCATCCGACGAAGGAATGGATCGACAAGTTCAAAGGCAAGTTCGACATGGGCTGGGAGAAGCTGCGCGAGCAGACCTTCGCCAACCAGAAGCGGCTCGGCGTGATCCCGGCAAACACCGAACTCACGCCATGGCCGGACTCGCTGCCGAAGTGGGACTCGCTCTCAGTCGTACAAAAGAAGATCGTCACGCGCGAGGCCGAAGTCTTTGCCGCCTACACCGCCTATAACGACCACGAGATCGGGCGCGTGATCCAGGCGGTCGAGGATATGGGCAAGCTCGACAACACGTTGATCATCTACATCAACGGTGACAACGGCACGAGTTCGGAAGGCTCGATGCAGGGCACCCCGAACACAATGACGGTCTACAATGGCGTCCTCGAACTGCCAGAGGTCGAATTGCTGCGATACTACGAGTCCTGGGGCTCGGATCAGACCTACCCGCACATGGCGGTGCCGTGGGCCTGGGCGTTCAACACTCCATTCAAATGGGTGAAGCAGGTCGCATCGCATTTCGGCGGGACCAGGCAGGGCATGGCCATCTCGTGGCCCGGCCACATCACCGACGTGGGCGGCATTCGCAGCCAGTTCCACCACGTGATCGACATCGTTCCGACGATCCTCGAAGCGGCAGGCCTTCGGGCTCCGGCCTCCGTCGACGGCGTTCCGCAAAAGCCGATCGAGGGCGTGAGCATGACGTACACGTTCGACAAAGCGAACGCCAATGCGTCGTCCAAGCACGAGACGCAGTATTTCGAGATCATGGCGAACCGCGGCATCTATCATGACGGCTGGTACGCCGGCACGACGCCGGCGCTGGTACCCTGGAAGCCGGCGGCAGGAGGACCGCTGCCCGATGTCACCTCCTACAAGTGGGAACTCTACAATATCAGCGAGGACTTCTCGCAGAACCGTGACCTCGCCGCGACGAATCCCGGCAAACTGAAGGAGATGCAGGCGCTGTTCCTGTCGGAAGCGCAGAAATATCAGGTCCTGCCGTTGGACAATACGGTCCTCACCCGCCTCCTCACGCCGCGGCCGAGCGGCACGGCGGGGCGAACCGAGTTCACCTATGTGGGCGAGAATGCCGGCATTCCGATCGCCAACGCGCCGAGCCTTCTCAACCGGGACTACACGATCACCGCCGACATCACCGTTCCCAATGGCGGCGCCGAGGGCATGATCGCCACGATGGGTGGACGGTTCGGTGGCTATGCGCTCTATCTGCTCAAGGGCAAGCCGGTCTTTGTCTACAACCTCCTCAACCTGAAGCGCTATCGCTGGGAGGGAGGTGTCGGAGCCGAAGACTGGCTGGGCCAGTCGCTCAGTCCTGGCAAGCACAAGATCGTATTCGACTTCAAGTATGACGGACCGGGACTCGGAAAGGGCGGATCCGGCGTGCTTTCAGTCGACGGCAAAGTGCTGTCGCAGCAGAAGATGGACCACTCCATTCCTTTCATGATGGCGCTTGACGAATCTCTGGACATTGGGCTCGACACCCGCACGGCGCTCGACGACAGCTACAAGCTGCCATTCCGCTTTACCGGCACGATTGACAAGCTGAGCTACAAGATCAGGCCGGAGCAACTGGCTGAGGATGATCGCAAGGTCATGCAGAAGGCCGTGACCAAAGCAAACGACTAGCCCGAGTCAGGCACAGCAGAACAGCGGGGAGCGCAAGCTCCCCGCTCCCGAACACGAGATGTTCCAAAGCTTCGCCGCACCCCTCCCACAGCTTGCGACCGAAAGACGAACGTTTCGGGCTTCGGTCAAATGAGCAGGGTCGAGCGGCGCGCCAATGAATGGGAGATCGATCATGAAATCATTTGCCGGACAGGAAAGAATTTCACTTCATCGCCGCGACCTGATCACGACCGCATTCGGTGCAGGCCTCGGCGCCGTATTGGCACCGACCACCAGCCAGGCTGCCGGCCCCCTGCTGCGGGCACTGGGCGATCTGAAGGGCGACGTGGAAGAGGAACTGGCCTACGTCCTTGCGCTGGAATGCTACGTCTATGGCTTTCCTCTCGTCATGATGGACGTGACGAAAGCGGTAATGACCGCCACGTCCAAATCCGAACAGTACAAGGCGCCAGTCAATCAGTTCGGCAGGATGCGGACTTATGTCGACCCGGATTTCAAGGACTGCGTCCGCATCAGTGTCAGCTCCCTCTGGGCGTTCTCGTTTATCGACCTGGAGAAGGAGCCCTTCGTCTATTCGCAGCCCGATACCCAGGGGCGCTATGTAGTGATGCAGGCGCTCAACATGTGGACCGACGATTTTGCCTCGGCGGGCAGGCGGACCACGGGGACCGGTGCCGGCGACTTTCTCATCGTCGGACCGAAATGGAACGGCGTTGCGCCAAGCGGCATCAAGCAGACGTTCCGTTCGACGACCCGCTATGCATCCGTCCTGGTCCAGATCGCATGCGACAGCCCAAAGGACTTTGCCGCGATCAACAAGTTGCAGGATCAACTGCAACTCACCCCGCTCAGCGCCTGGGGCAAGCCCTATACGCCGCCTTCGAACGTTCCGATCGACAGCAGTGTAGACACTACGGCGACGCCCTATGACCAGGTGCGGCTGATGACCGGCGAGATGTTCTTCAAGCGCCTGGCGGCGACGCTCAAGGACAATCCGCCCTATGCGGACGACACCAGGATCATCGACAAGCTGAAGCGGATCGGCATCGAGGTCGGCAAGGACTTCGATCCGTCCAAGGTCGATCCGGCGGTCCTCCGCGGAATCAACAGGGCGCCGGCCGAGGTCTGGTACAAGCTGGAGACAGGGCCCTACACGGCTCCCACCGTGAACGGCTGGCAGAACGTCCTCAACATCGGGCGCTTCGGCACCGACTACACGACGCGGGCATTCGTCGCCTGGTTCGGACTTGGCGCGTTGACGGCAGATGACGCGGTCTATCCGAGCGCCTTCGTCGACGGCGACGGCAAGGTGCTGGACGGCGCGGCGAAATACGTTCTCCATCTTGAGAAGGATCAGATATTCCCGTCGGAAAGCGGCGTGTGGTCCATTTCACCCTATCGCGAGAATTTCTACGTCAGGAACGCGATCAATCGCTACGGAATAACTTCGGCGATGCCGCTCAAGTACAATCCGGATGGTTCACTGGACATCTACATTCAGGCGCATTCACCGGGGCCCGAGAAGGAAGCGAACTGGCTTCCTTGCCCACCGAGCCTTCCCTTCAACCTCAGCATCCGGGTCTATCAGCCAAAGGCTGTGCTGAAGGATGGCACGTTCAAGATCCCGCCCGTTCGTCGCGTTCGCGACAGCTGATGAGATCCGGAGCATCGGGCATGGAAAGTGTGGTCCAGTTGATGCCGGTTACGCCTTCGATCGACCAACTGGCGCGAATCATCGGCAACGTAGCCGCTCCGGCTTTTCTTTTGGGGGCGGTCGCGTCGTTCATCTCGGTGCTCATTTCCCGAATCAACCGGGTGATTGACCGGGCCCAGTTCCTTCACGGCCTCGCGGAAGATGATGTCCCGAAGGCCTACCTCAAGGCCGACATTCCCCGCCTGCGGCGCCGGGCCACCCTTCTGAACCGGTCGCTGTTTTGCTCCATCCTGTCGGCGATACTCACCGCTCTCATCATCATCGTTGCTTTCATCAGTGCACTTTTCAACATCGCCCACGAATATGGGGTGGCGCTGCTGTTCATCGCCGCGCTCCTGACGTTCAGCCTATCGCTCCTCGATTTGGCCCGCGAGGCGCGGATTGCTCTTCACGACAATGACCTGCGTGCATAGCGATCAACAGCATCGGTGCCTGGTCGGGGAGTAGAGGTGCCAAGGGCTTCCCGGAATGGCGGCGGCGAGGCCACCGCCGGGCGAGCGGGGATCCGACATCTCGTCCTCGATGGCGTAAACGAGGTCGAGATTGCCTACACGTTCAAGCGCGCACTTTGGGGCCAGGGATTGGCGAGCGAAATCACGAAGGCACTGATGAACCTCGGTCTGGTGCAGCTCAAGTTGCCGTCCCTGGTCGGCGTGGTCGCTGTCGAGAATACGGAGTCCCGGCACGTTCTGGAAAGAGCAGAATTTATCCTCGAGAGGAGCGGGATATATATCACGGCGACCAGGTTGTGATTTATCGCTCACCAATCGCTGTACACGTTCCGGGACATCGGCGAAGGCCAGCAAACGCTTGACCCCCTGCCTGACGCTGCCTGACTTATCGTACACACGAAAGGATCAGAGCATTCTCTCGCCGGCGCTGGGTCACGAGCCGAAAAGCTCAACTTGAGCAGGTTACTTCCGCTTTTCGTCCGACAGCGAACACGACTCTAGCTACGCGCGCCCATGCAGTTCACGCGGCTTGGCCAAATTAAGCTGATACCGGGTGTGACGCAGCTCTCCGGTCCTGGTCAATGCGCCCTTCTCGATCAGGTCCTGCAAATCTCTTGTCGCCGTGGCACGGGACGTTCCGGTTATGCTGATATAGTTCTCTGCGCTCAAGCCGCCCTTGAAGCCGTCGATGCCTTCGCGGAATATCCGGGCGATGACTTTCTCCTGACGCTTGTTGATCGTGCCGCGATGCTTCTCGTAGAACTTCGCCTTGGCGACATAGAAATCCACGCGCCTGATGGTGTTGTTCTGGGCTTCCAGAATCGTGTTCGCAAAATATTTGAGCCAGCTGGTGATCTCGGTCTCTTTGTTATTGCGCTCCAAGGAGGCGTAGTAATCGTTACGCTTCCGCTCAATCGTATAGGCGAGCGCGATCAGGCTGGGCTGACCAAGATTTTGCGCGAGGGATTTTTCCGCGAGGGCACGGCCTATGCGGCCGTTGCCGTCTTCGAACGGGTGAATACACACGAAGTACAGATGGGTAACGCCGGCGCGCGTCAGCGGCGACAACGGATTCTTGCCTCCGGGCGCAGTATCGTTGAACCAAGTGACGAACTGCTTCATCTCGTCCGGCACACGTCTGGACGGCGGAGCCTCGAAATGCACCGTGGGTTCATGGATCGGGCCCGAGACGACCTGCATGGCTTCGGCGTGCGTCCGGTAGCCGCCGATAACCTGGATGGATGTATCGCCGCTCAGCAACATGCGGTGCCAGTCGAACATCGTCTTGTCGGCAAGTGAGTCCGCAAAGCTGCGGTAGAGATCGACCATCATTTTCGCGATGCCGCGTTCAGCCGGTGTTATGCCCGGCCTTTCTGCTCCCAACCCAAGCTGATGGCGCAGCGACGATTGAACGCTGTCGCGGTTGAGGATTTCGCCCTCGATTTCGGAGGTTTTTACGGCCTCGTCGCTGATGAGCTCGATTTTGAGGGTATCCTGGTCATCGGCCCCGATATGCTTGAAAGCGCCGATGAACTCTCCGGACTGGAGCAGGAACCGCCTTTCCAGCGGCGCCAAAGCCGTTGAATCATATGTGAAATTTGGCCAATCCGGCCTTTGCCAGTTCCAACTCATGAGCTATAGGCGCCTCTTCTATAGCTCATTATTACGTAAAAAATGAGTTATAGCAACAAATTCGATAGCTCATGGGTCTCGACGCGAGAACGTTAGAAGCGTGTCCGACGCAGCTCGAGCAAAGCAAAAGCGAAGACCGGACTGGGACTCGCAGAGCAAAGAACACTACCGCCCGCTGAACCTTGCCGCGCGCTTTTCCACGAACGCCTGTCGGCCCTCCAGCGCATCCTCGCTGCGGCGAATTTCGGCCTGCGTCTCGATTTCGCGGCGGAACTGTGCGGCGTAAGTCGCATGCTCGCTTTCCTCGAGCAGCGCGCGCGTCGCGACCAGCGCCCGGGTCGGCCCGGCGGCGAGGCGCTGGGCCAGCTTGACCGCCTCGTCGAGCAGGTTTGCGTCGTCGACGACCTGCCGCACCAGGCCCCATTCATGGGCGCGCTCGGCGGAGAGCGGCTCGTTCAAGAGCATCAGTTCGAGCGCGCGCTGGCGGCCGATCAGGCGCGGCAGCAGCCAGGTCGAGCCGAGATCGGGCACGAGGCCGATGCGGCTGAAGACCTGGATGAAGCTCGCCGAACGCGCCGCCACGATCATGTCGCCTGCCATCGCCAGGCTGAAGCCGCCGCCGGCCGCAACGCCGTTGACCGCGACCACGACCGGCACGCGGCATTCGCGCAGCGCCCGGAACGCCGGCCAATAGAAACGCATCACGCCAGCGGCGATGTCGCTGCCCAGCGCCTCCGACGCCTTGAGATTCTGGCCCGAGCAGAAACCGCGCCCCTCGCCGGTCAGCACCAGCGCCCGCACATCAGCGTCAGCGGTCATCTCGGCGATGGCCGCAGCCAAGGCACCGAGCAGATCGGGCGTCATGGCATTCAGGCTCGCCGGCTCGCTCAGGGTCAAGAGGCCGACGGCGCCGTCCCGCGTCTGCTTCACACCGGCCATGCTTGCTCTCCTTCGCGTTTGTCTTGATCGTTCGCAATGTGCCATTGTTGGCAGCGCTTCGCCAACTCGGCGCAACGTCAAGAACAACAAGGCGACACCATGAGCGACCAGTTCTCCAACGCCCAGCAGATCCGCAAACCCGCCATATCCTCCAAAGGCGGCATCGTCGCCGCGCAGTCGCGCAAGGCCGCCGAAGTCGGCGCCGCGGTGCTGGCTGATGGCGGCGACTGCGTCGACGCCGTGATCGCGACCACGTTTGCGCTCGGGGTGTTGGAGCCCTGGATGAGCGGCGTCGGCGGCGGAGGGGTGATGGTGCTCTACCGCGCCCGCGACAACCGCTACGAGGTGATCGACTACGGCATGCGCGCGCCGAACAGCCTTCGTCCCCAAGACTATCCGCTGACCGGCGAAGGTGCCGCTTCCGACATCTTCCCCTGGCCGCGGGTCAAGGATGATCGCAACCTGCACGGCCCCGGCTCGATCGCCGTGCCCGGCGTGGTCGCCGGCATGGAGGAGGCGCATCGCCGCCATGCCAGGATGCCGTGGCAGGACCTGCTGGCGCCCGCCATCGATCTCGCCGGCCAGGGCCTCTCGGTGGACTGGTGGACCACGTTGATGATTGCGAGCACCGCAGCGGACCTGCGCCGCTACCCGGCCAGCGCCGCCGCTTATCTCAAAGACGGCCTGCCGCCGAACGCGCAATGGGGCATCAAGTCGACGGTGCGGCTGCCGCAGGACCGGCTGAAAGCGACGCTGTCCTACCTCGCCGCCGAAGGCCCGCGCGATTTCTACCAGGGCGACCTCGCACGCAGCATCGCGACCGACGTGCAGGCCGCCGGCGGTTCGTTGTCGGCCGCAGACCTTGCCGCGTTCCGCGCCTACGGGCGCGAAGCGCTGGCCATTCCCTATCGCGGCGGCAAGGTCTACGCGACGCCGGAGCTTACCTGCGGCCCGACGCTGGCGCATACGCTGCGCCTGCTGCAGCAGAACCTGAAACCCGGGCGCGATGGGCCCGATGCTGCCGCCTACGCCGAATATGCGCTGGCGCTGCAATCGGCCTACCGCGAACGCCTGCAGGACATGGGCGACGCCGACGGCCGCCGCGCGCTCGGCGCCGAGCATCTGGCCCCCAGCTGCACCACGCATTTCTCGATCGTCGACCGCGAAGGCAACATGGCCGCGGTGACGCAAACCCTGCTGTCGACCTTCGGCTCGAAATTCGTGACGCCGCAGAGCGGCATCACCATGAACAACGGCATCATGTGGTTCGATCCGACGCCGGGCCAGCCGAACTCGCTGGAGCCGGGCAAGCGCTGCCTGACCAACTACACGCCGGTACTGGCAGAGGCCGCCGACGGCCGGCGGCTCGCGGTCGGCGCTTCGGGCGGACGGCGCATCCTGCCGGCGGTGACGCAATTGCTGTCGTTCGTGATGGACTACGGCATGGACCTGGAAGCCGCGATCCACACCCCGCGCATCGACGCCAGCGAAGGCGCGGTCGTGATCGGCGACGTCCGCCTGCCGGCGCAGGTGCGTGAAACCCTGCGCGGGCGTTTCGATTACGAGGAAGCCCGGGTGCAGACGTTCCCGATGAAGTTCGCCTGCCCGAGCGTGGTGCTGCGCAACGGCGAGACCAACTCAGGCGCGACCGAAATCGCGCAGCCCTGGGGCGATGCAGTGGCGGAGGGATAGGTGAAGCGCTCCGGGTAGCCGAACCCTGCCAGAGCGTTTTTCTAGCGCATTTGGATCGGGGCTTCATCCTTCGAGACGCGCGCACCGGACAGCGCAAGTGCGCTGCCGGGAGTGCGCGCTCCTCCAGCGATGAGCGCATTTGCGCTCACGCGGGGATGAGGTCTCGGACCCTCATGGTGAGGAGCGCGGCAACGCCGCGCATCTCGAACCATGAGATATCACAAGCGCAATGCGCTCTCAGCCCGCCTCCTAGCCCGCCTTGGCATCGACGCTCGCGGCCAGCGGCCTCGCCGCGGACCGCGCCTCCGGGGTGAGGACGATCCCCTCATAGCCCATGGCGGCGACCTCGCTGATGGCGGCGACGTATTTCGGCGCGCCGCCATTGTAGACGAAGTAGCGGACCTTGCCCTGTTCGTGGCCGGGGACGTTGGAGTTGTAGCCGGTGAACCAGGACTTGGCCTTTCGCATCAGCATGATCGAATACATCTTGGTGACGTGGGCGGTCCAGCGCGCCTCGGCCGCGGCCGTCGCGTCGGCGCGCGCATAGCCGCGGTCCCACATGTGCTGGAGCAGAGCGGTGCACCAGTTGACGCCGGTTTCGATGCCGCGCGGAAAGTTCGTCGACGCCGAGCCGCTCTGCGGCCCGGTCGGCATCAGCAGGTTCGGGAAGCCGTGCACCAGCATGCCGAGAAAGGTCGACGGGCCGTCCTTCCATTTGTCGAACAATTTCTCGCCGCCGACCCCGCTGATGTCGATGTGGTCGAACGCGCCGGTGATGGCGTCGAAGCCGGTGGAATAGACGATGATGTCGAAGTCGTAGTCGCGCGCGCTGGTGCGCAGGCCGGTCTCGGTGATCCGCTCGATCGGCGTCTCGCTGATATCGACGAGGTGCACGTTGCTGCGGTTATAGGCCTCGAAATAATTGGTCTCCAGCGGCACCCGCTGCACGCCGAAGCCGTGATCCCTGGGGATCAGCTTCTCCGCGACCACGGGATCCCTGACGCGGCGGCGGATGCGGTCGGCGATGTAGGCGGAGAACTCCGCATTGGCCGCCTCGTCGGTAAAGATCTCGCGGAAATTGCTCAGCCAGATTCCGAAACCGGGCTCGTCGTAGAGCCGGTCCCACAGCTTCAGCCGTTCCTCGCGCGTCACCTCGTAGAAACCGCGGCGATCGGGCTCATGCTCGAAGCCGCCGGGGGTGCGGGCGCAGGTCGCCCAGATTTCGTCGTAGCGCGAGCGGATGTCGGCCATCTCCGCATCCGAAATCGGCGAGTTGTTGAGCGGCGCGCTCCAGTTGGGCCGGCGCTGAAACACCGTCAGTTCGCCGACCTTGTCGGCGATCTCGCCGATGATCTGGATGGCGGTGGCGCCGGTGCCGATGATGGCGACCTTCTTGCCGGCCATCTCGACCGGCTGGTGCGGCCAGTAGAAGGTGTGGAACGAGCGGCCCTTGAAGCGGTCCATGCCCTCGATCCGCGGCAGCGTCGGCGCCGAGAGCAGCCCGACTGCCATGATGACGAAGCGGCAGGTCAGTTCGCGGCCGTCATTGATCCGGAGTCGCCACAGGTCGCGCGCCTCGTCGAAATGCGCCGCCTCAACCTTGCAGTTGAACTGCATGTATTTGCGCAAGCCGAACTTGTCGGCAACGAAGTTGAGATAGCGCAGGTTCTCCGGCTGGCTCGAAAACCGTTCCTTCCAGTGCCACTCGTTGAGCACTTCCCTGGAGAACGAATAGCCGTAGGTGTAGCTTTCCGAGTCGAACCGGGCGCCCGGGTAGCGGTTCCAGTACCAGGTGCCGCCGAGGTCGGAGGCCGCATCGAGCACCAAGGCATCCACCCCGAGGTCGGCGAGACGCTTGATCTGATAGATCCCAGCCACACCCGCGCCAATGACGATGACCTCGTAGTGTGACTTGGTTTCCTCGGTCATGCTCCACTCCGGTCCATGTCTTTTTTGACGTCAACGACAGACGACATCGGCGCTTTGGCGCTTTTTGTGGTCACTATACCAGCAATCCGCACTTTGCACTTGCGTCAGGACGCCAGGATTGCAGCGTGAAAATCAGCCGTAAAACATTGTTTGAAAGCGAGACGCTGCGGCACTGGCCGTCGCCGCCGCATGTCTGGCACCCGCCCGCGCGCTAAGCCGCCTCGACCCGGTCCGCGGCGCGCTGCCGCCAGATCTCGATCAACGTCAGGGAGATGGCGATGATGAGAGGGCCCAGTACGACGCCGGGCGCGCCCAGCAGCATCAGGCCGCCGACCACGGCGATGAACGAAAGCACGGTGTGCATCTTGAGCTTGTTGCCGACCAGTATCGGGTAGACGACATTGTCGACCAGGCCGACGACAATGGTGCCCCAGACCGCCAGAATGATGGCGGAGGAGTAGTTGCCGCTGAGCGCGAGGAATGCCGCCGTCGGCGCCCAGATCACAAACGCCCCGAGGAATGGAACGACGGCGAGCATTCCCATCAGCACGCCCCAGAACACCGGCGCCGGCAATCCCAGCCACCAGAACATCGCGCCACCGAGCCCGCCCTGCAGCGCGGCCACGGCCGCCGTCCCCAGCACCGTGGCGAAGATGGTGTCGACGACCCGGTCGGCCACTCGTGCGAACTCGCTTTCCGACAAGGGCAAATTCTGCTGGATGACCGCGACGGCTTCCGACCTGTCGCGCAGCAGATAGAACAGCAAGTAAAAAGTCAGGAACAGGCTGACCACGCCGGAAAACGAGGCGCTCACCACCGATCCGCTCCAGCCCGCGAGCCAAGAAGCCAGCGCCTTGACCAGATCGGGAATGTCGAGCCGCTCGCTGATCCATTGCAGCACCGGCGCGAGCCGTGGATGAGCCTCCATCGCCCGCGTCCAGCCGTGCGCATCTATCAAGCCGTTGATGACGGGCGTGCTGCGCACCGCCTCGTTGATCAGGGTACCGGCGACGAGAATGGCCGGAGCTACGACGATGATCGCCGTGATGGCGAGCGTCGCGGCCGCGGACAGACCGGGAAATCTGATTTTCTTTCCGATTCTCGCGTCGAGCGGCGAAAACAGGATCGCAAGCGTTACCGACCAGACAATCGCGGCAAGAAACGGGACCGCGAGCAGATAGCAAAGCACGGCACCGAGCGCGAGGCCCAGCGCCAGCGCGATATTCGAAATGGCTTGGCGGGTGAGCGAACGGCTTATGGGCATGGCATGTTTCCGAGGGATTCCACGGCGGGTGTCTATCCAATGTGATGCGGAATCCGCCTGCCTATCGGTCGGAATCCGATCCCGGCAGCATTCGGGCCAGCGTGCGATCGCCGAACACCCAATGATGCACCAGCGCCGCCGCAGCGTGCAGGGCTGCCAATGCCAACAACCCATGCGCCAGCAATTCGTGAATTCCCTTCAGATCGCGCGCGAAAGCGCGGTCGGCGGGCCACGGCGAAGCGATCTCGAACAGCCCGAACACCGGCAAGCCCTTCCCCCGGGCGAACTGCACCGCGATGCCGACCACGGGAGCCGCCACCAGCAGCACGTACAGCCCGACATGCGCCAGCCCGGCGCCGAGCCCCATCCAGCCGGCAAACGACCAGTCGCCGAATTCAGTGCTCTCGGCCGGCGGCGACGGATCCACCGTGCGCCACAGCAGGCGCACGAATGTCAACACGATCACCAGCAGTCCGGCGGTGATATGAATGTAAAGTCCCGCCTCCCGGGCCGGGCCCTTCGGCAACAGGTCGTCGGATACGCCGAGCACCCAGGCCAGGATCACCAGCACCACCACAAACCAGTGCAGCGACTGTGCGATGGCGCCATAGCGTGTCGGTGAATTGAAAATCTGCATGGCTGTCCAATAGCCAAAGACGGCGGGAATGCGGTTGATATGAATCAACCTGATGCGCGGCTAATGCGGCGGAACCACGCCCGGCGCCGGCTTGCCGGCAGCATCGGCGCCCGATTGGCCCGCCGGGAACGGCCGGGGCTCGACGACCGCGCCGGAAAGACGGCGATACAGATCGCGTCGCCGGGCGATCGGCCACCAGTCGTACAGGAAGATTTCGAGCGGGCGCCAGTTCGCGACCCAGCCCAGGATCAGGAAGCTCTCCTCGATCATGCGGCTGAGCGGCCTGTCGACAAAACCGCTGGCGAAGTGAGCGATGGCGAAGCACGCCATCAGCACGATCACGCCGATGCCGAGCGAACGACGGCCGATCCGGAGCAATTCGGTCAGGTCGCGCTGCAGGACGGTCGACCTGTAGGAAAAATACCTGCGGAAGGCTTCGGCCAAATCCTGCGCCGCCTTGCGCTGAAGGTCGCTTTCCGGGAAATGAACGACAATTCGGATCGGCTGATCGACCGGCAGTTCGCGCGCCCAGCCGACGATGAATTCCTCCGCCTCGCGGTCGAGGTCGCGCTCCCGAAACGGAAACGGGTCCAGGGTGTCGAAGAGCTGCGCGATCTCGTCGACACGCAGCTCGATAGCATCGTTTGTGTTTCCGGTTGTCATGGTCACCGCAACGTGAGACTGAGCCGACCGCGCGAGACGGACTTCAGGGCCTCCAGGGCAACAAGCACTACAATGCCCGCCCCCAGCGTCAAGGCGAGATCGTCGAACTGCAAGGGTGCGAAACGGAACAGCGCGCTGATGGAAGGGACCAGTAGCGTCACGCCCAGCATCACGGGCACCACCAGCAGCACCCATGCCAGCGCGGAGTTCGGCCGCCGCAGCGCCGTGATCAGCGACGCGCTGAAGGACCGGTTGACGAAAATCAGGCTGACAATGGCCAGCACCAGCGAGAAGAACGTCAGCGCCCGCACCTCCGCTTCCGGCATGCCGCGACCGAGCGCAACCAGGTAGATGACGGCGACGAGTGCAAACGCCAGCGTTCCCTGCACCAGGCTCCAACCGATCAGGTTGGCCGAGAACAGCGGCTGCTCGGGTGGACGCGGCGGACGGCGCATGACGTCGTCCTCTTCGGTCTCGGCCTCGAACACCAGCGAGCATACGGGGTCGATGATCATCTCCAGAAACGCGATGTGAATCGGCCCGAATATGATCGGCAGGCCGAACAGCAGCGGCAGCAGCGCCAGTCCCGCGATCGGCACATGCACGGCGAAGATGAACCCCATCGCCTTGAGGAGATTGTCGTAGATGCGGCGGCCGAGCCGGACCGCCCGCACGATCGAGCCGAAATCGTCGTCGAGCAGCACGATCGAAGACGCCTCGCGCGCGACGTCGGTGCCGCGGCCGCCCATCGCAATGCCGATATGCGCCGCCTTCAGCGACGGTGCGTCGTTGACACCGTCACCGGTCATGGCGACGATTTCGCGATTGGCCTTGAGCGCCTCGACGATGCGAAGTTTCTGGTCGGGCATGATCCGCGCGAACACCGTCGCAGTCCGCACGCGCTGCGCCAGTTCCTCTTCACCGAGCGTTTCGAGCTCTTCCCCGGTGACGACGTCGCTGGTGTCGAGGCCCGCCTGCCCGGCGATGGCCTTGGCGGTCGCCGGGTAGTCGCCGGTAATCATCACCACTCGGATGCCGGCCGACCGGCACTCGGCGACGGCGGCGGGCACGCTGCCGCGCAGCGGATCGGCAAGGCCGGCCAGTCCTGCGAACTCGAACGCAAACTCATGCTGCGAGGCAGGCCAGGTGTGGCCTGCAAAGCTGGCGCGGGCGACGCCGAGGACGCGCAGGCCTTCGGCGGCCATCGCGTCCCCCGAGCGCTTCAGCGCGGCAAGCTCGGCGGGGCCGAGGTGGCAAAGTTCGGCGATCGCTTCCGGCGCGCCCTTGGCCGCGACGACGAACGGCCGGTCGTCCCCGGATGATTGCCAGACCCGCGACATCGCCAGCAGCCCGGGGCGCAGCCCATAGGTGTGCACCAGCTTCCACCGGGGATCATGCAGATGTTCGGTGCCGGCCAGCCGCTCGCCGCCGAGCAGATGGAACGCCTTGTCCATCGGATCGAAGGCATCGCGCGCGCTGGCAAGGATTCCGCATTCGGCCAGGGCATGGAAGCGCTCCGGCATGGCTGCGCCTGAGGTCTCCCTCGGCCGGAAGGTCTCGTCGTTGCGGAGTCGCAATTCGGCGATGGTCATCTGGTTCTCGGTCAAGGTCCCGGTCTTGTCGGAGCAGAGCACCGTGGCGGAGCCGAGGGTTTCGATGGCGGCGGCGCGCCGGGTCAGCACCCTCGCCTGCGAGATCCGCCACGCGCCCATCGCCATGAACACGGCGAGCACGACCGGAAACTCCTCGGGCAGCATCGACATGCCGAGCGCGATGCCCGCCAGCACAGCATCCAGCCAGCCGCCGCGCATGGTGCCGTAGAGCAGCACCGCCAGAATGCTGACCGCAGCTCCGAACACGGCGAAAACGCGCACCAGACGCCGGGTCTGCGCCTGCAGCCGCGGCGGTTCGGTCTCCAACGTCGAGAGCGAATGACCGATCTTGCCGATCTCGCTGCGGATGCCGGTCGCCACCACTTCGCCCATTCCGGTCCCGCGCACCACGAGCGAACCGGAGAACACGTAAGGAAGATCATCGCCGCCGGGCCGCCGGGGATCCGAACGGACGGCCTCGGCGCGGGCGGTCTTGCGCACCGGGACCGATTCTCCCGTCAGCAGCGATTCATCGGTCTGCAGGTCGCGGCATTCGATGATCACGGCGTCGGCGGGCACCCGGTCGCCTTCGGCCAGCACGAGGACGTCACCGCGCACGACCTCGCGGCCGGTGATCCTCTTGCGCACGCCGTCGCGGATGACCAGCGCGCGCGGACTGGTGAGATCGCGCAGCGCCTCCAGCACGCGCTCGGTGCGGGTTTCCTGGATCACCGTGATCGCCACCGACAGCGTCGCAAAGACGGCAAGGATAACGGCTTCCTTCAGGTCGCCCAGCAGCAGATAGATCGCGCCGCCGCCGAGCAACAGCGCCAGCATCGGTTCGCGCACCACCTCGAGCAGGATGCGCAGCGGCGTGCGCCGGTCCGGCCTCGGCAGCTCGTTATAACCTTCGGTCTTCAGTCTGACCTGGGCATCTGCCTCGCTGAGGCCGGGTACCGGGGCGGGCGATGGCGTTTCGTCGGGCATTTCACCTGCTGGGTATTTGCTGGGTATTCATTTGGACTTTGGGCGGGATCGTACCCGGGATGCTACAGGAAGTTCGGAAGGGACCATGACCGAACTCCCGCCGGGTGACAGAAAATTTATCGACCTCGTGCTCGCGGCATTTGATTCATCGCAGAAGCTGCCGCACATTTCCCGCGGAATGCCCCCTTTTATGCATTGCCTCCGACGGAACGAAGCAGCCGTCGTGGAGCATCGTTGAACCTTGCGTGGGGCTTCCGCGTATCTGAAGGGTACGATAACCGCCAAGCGGAGCACCGTCATGCGCGCCTTCCTCCTGCTGGTCGCCTTCCTGATCGGCCTTGCCTCTCCTGCCGGCGCCGCCGACGATGTCGCGACCGCGCAGGGCGTGATCCGCTCCCAGGTCGAGGCGCTCGGCCGCGGCGATGCGGCGGCAGCCTATTCCCATGCCGCGCCCGCGATTCGGGAAATCTTCCCGCAAGCCGACATCTTCATGGCGATGGTTCGCGGCAGCTATGCGCCGGTCTATCGCCACAGGAGTTTCGAGTTCGGCAAGGCGCGCGCCGCGGACGGCAGGATCGCCCAACGCGTTCACATCGTCGACGGCGACGGTGTGGCCTGGGAGGCCCTGTATACGCTGGAGCGGCAGCCCGACGGCAGCCTGAAGATCACCGGCTGCTCGCTGCTGAAGGCCGGCCGGGCGGTGTGAGGCGCTTTCCCGGCACCAAATCTTTTTGAATTGCATTGGTCGAGAGTTGGGCGTTAGTTGCCCGCAACCGCGCATGTGCGTGCCTATCCGGGAGAAGAATCAAATGAAAACAGTGCAGGCAATGCTCGCCGAGGCCGAAGCCGTGGTTCCGCGGATCAGTCCCGAGGAAGCCAAGGGACTGGTCGGCCGGCCCGACGTGTTGTTTCTCGACGTCCGCGAACCGGCCGAGGTCGCGGCATCGGGCAAGGTCCCGGGCGCCCTCGCCATCCCGCGCGGACTGGTGGAATTTCGCGCCGATCCGGCTTCCGCTTTGCACGATGCGGCGTTCGACCGGGCCAAGACCGTAGTTGCCTACTGCGCGTCGGGCGGACGGTCGGCGCTGGTCCTCAAGACGCTGAAGGAAATGGGCTACGAAAACGTCCGCAACCTCGGCGGCTTCAAGGGCTGGCTCGATGCCGGCGGCGAGGTCGAGAAGGGGTAGTGGCGCGACGCCGCTACGCCAGCGCCAGCCGCGAGCGCGCCCGGAGCAGCAACGCCACCACGATGGCGACGTTGACGGCGTTCCAGGCGACGCCGTTGAGGAACGCCGCGGCATAGGAGCCGGTGGCGTCGAAGATCACGCCGGAGACCCAGCCGCCGCCGGACATGCCGACCACCGAGGCCATGATCACGATGCCGACGCGGGTCGCGGCCTCGCGCGCCGGCATCGATTCACGCACGATGATGGCATAGCTCGGCACGATGCCGCCCTGGAACAGGCCGAACATCGCCGAGATCACGTAGAGCGAGGTGAGGCCATCGAAGAACAAGTAGAAGAACAGCGCAAAGCCCTGCGCCACCGACCCGATCAACAGGGTGCGGATGCCGCCGATCTTGTCGGCGAGAAATCCCGAGCCGATCCGGCTGACGACGCCGAATGCCATCATCAGCGACAGCATCTCGGCGCCGCGCGCCACGCCGTAGCCGAGATCGCCGCAATAGGCGACGATGTGGACCTGCGGCATCGCCATCGCCACACAGCAGGAAATACTGGCGATGCACAACAGCGCCGTCAGCGTATTGGTCGACAGCTGCAGATCGACCCGCGGCGGCGGCGCATTCGCGTGATCGTGCGCCACGGCGCCGCCGATCTGCGCGCGCAGCACCAGGAGCACGGCCGTCATTGCCACCGCGCAGAAGATGCCGATGGCGATATGGGTGGTGCGCCAGCCCCAGGTCTGCATGCCCCAATTGACCAGCGGCGGCCAGATCGTGCCGCCGACATAGTTGCCGCTGGCGACGATGGTCACCGCCAGCCCGCGATAGCGCTCGAACCAGTGCGAGGCTTCCGCCATCAGCGGGCCGAACGTCGCCGAGGTGCCGAGCCCGATCAGGACGTGCACCGCGATGAATTGCCACAGCGTGCTGGAGAGGCCGGCAAGCACATAGGCTGTTCCCAGAAAGCCGATGCTGAGCGCCATCGCCGCCACGATGCCGAAGCGGTCGGTGATCCGTCCGGTGGCGACGCCGCCGAGACCGAAACCGAGCATGGTGAGGGTAAAGGCCAGCGACACCGCGCCGCGGGTGGCCGCAAATTCGGTCTGCACCACCGGCAGCACCACCACCACCGACCACATGCCGACGCTGCCGATCGAGCCGATCAAAACCGCGAGCGTGAGCCTCACCCAGGCCTGACCGGAGTCGGGGGTGAAGCGGCGCGAATCTCTGTGGCTGGAGGGAGCGTGCACGGGCCGCAACTTCGTCGGCCCCCGCAACGGGGTCAAGCCACATGGCGCGATATTGGGCATGCAGATGCGGTGCAACAGGGCGACGGGGGGACGATGCCAACGGGTCCGCGCAAAGCGCGGCCCGATGACAGGCTCCGCATCGAACCCGGAATCTCGAAGTTCCGGGTCCGCTTCGCGCCCCGGAACGACGTCAGGTCACCGCGTTAACCCTTTCCTAACCATATACCCGGCAAGAATTGCCGAGTGAAGAAGTCGAGTGTCGTCAGCCGCGTAAGACGGGAGAGCCCCCGTGGACGCCAGTGCGGTGCCTCACTTTCGAAACGGTGGTCCTTCGGCCGCCGCGCAGACGTTTGGCGCCCGGGACCGGCATTCGCGGGGGGAAGCAGCTACCATGGTCGATGTCACGGCGGGTCACGGCGCGGGCGCAACAGGCGGATTTCCCAGTTTTGGCGAAATGGGCCGAATCCTGAAGCGCGGCGATCTCGGGCTGGCGTTCGGCATCCTCACCATTCTGGTGGTGCTGATCCTGCCGCTGCCCTCGGTCGTGCTCGATCTGTTTCTCGCGATCTCGATCACGCTGTCGATCCTGATCCTGATGACGTCGCTGTTCATCCAGGCGCCGCTGGAATTCTCGTCGTTTCCGACCATCCTGCTGATTTCGACCATGCTGCGGTTGTCGCTCAATCTGGCCTCGACCCGGCTGATCCTGTCGAAGGGGCATGAGGGCACCGCCGCCGCCGGCCACGTCATCGAGGCCTTCGGCAATTTCGTGATGGGCGGCAATTTCGTCATCGGAATTATCGTCTTCGCGATTCTGGTGATCGTGAATTTCGTCGTCATCACCAAGGGTTCCGGCCGCATCGCGGAAGTCGCGGCGCGCTTCCACCTCGACGCCATGCCGGGCAAGCAGATGGCGATCGACGCCGACCTCGGCGCCGGCCTGATCGACGAGCGGACCGCCAAGGAGCGCCGCAAGGCGCTGGAGGACGAAAGCGGCTTCTTCGGCGCCATGGACGGCGCCTCCAAGTTCGTGCGCGGCGACGCGGTCGCGGGCCTCCTGGTCGTGTTCATCAACGTCATCGGCGGCATCATCATCGGCGTCGCCCAGCAGGGCATGGGCTTCGGCGATGCCGCGCGCACCTACACGCTGCTCACCGTCGGCGACGGCCTGGTGACGCAGATCCCGGCGCTGATCGTCTCCACCGCGGCGGGCCTCCTGGTCTCGAAGGCCGGCGTCACCGGCGCCGCCGACAAGGCGCTGATGAAGCAGTTATCCGGCTATCCGCAGGCGATGGGCATGTCGGCCGGCGTCATGCTGGTGCTGGCGATGCTGCCGGGCATTCCGATGATCCCCTTCCTCGCATTGGGCGGCGGCGCTGCCTACCTGGCGCTGTCGGCCCGCAAGAAGAGACATGCAGCCGCGACAGCCGAAGCTGTCGCGACCGCTGCTCCGGATGCCGCCGCCGCGGCCGCGGCGGCGGAAGAGCCGATCTCGACAGCGCTGAAGATCGACGATCTCAAGATCGAACTCGGCTACGCGCTGCTTCCGCTGGTCAATGGGCCCGACGGCACCGACCGCCTGACCGAACAGATCAAGGCGCTGCGCCGCTCGCTCGCGATCGAAATGGGTTTCGTGATGCCGGCGGTGCGCATCCTCGACAACGTGCAGCTGGAAGCCAACACCTACGTCATCAAGATCAAGGAGGTGGATGCCGGCACCGGCAGGATCTGGCCGAACCAGTTCATGGTCATGGACCCCGCCGGCAACCAGGTCGGGGTGCCCGGCATTCACACCATCGAGCCGACCTTCGGACTCCCGGCGACCTGGGTCGACGCCAGCCTGAAGGAGGAAGCCTCGCTGAAGGGCTATACGGTGGTGGACGCCGCGACCGTGCTCTCGACCCACCTCACCGAACTGCTCAAGAACAACATGTCGGACCTGTTGTCCTATGGCGAGGTGCAGAAGCTGTTGAAGGATCTGCCGAAGGAGCAGGGCGAACTGGTCAAGGACATCGTGCCGGGCCAGGTCACGGTCTCCGGCATCCAGCGCGTGCTGCAGATGCTGCTGGCCGAGCGCATCTCGATCCGCGATCTCTCGACCATTCTCGAGGGCATCGCCGACGCGCTGGCGTTCTCGCGCAACCCGGCGACCATGGTCGAACACGTCCGCGCCAGGCTGTCGCGGCAGATCTGCGCGCAGAACACTTCCCACAACGGCTACCTGCCGCTGATCGCGCTGTCGGCAAAATGGGAGCAGGCCTTCGCCGAGTCGATGATCGGCACCGGCGAGGAGCGCAGCCTGGCGATGCAGCCGTCGAAACTGTCGGAATTCATGACTGTGGTGCGCGACCGCTTCGAGCAGGCCGCGCGCGAAGGCGAGGCGCCGGTATTGGTGACCTCGGCGGCGATCAGGCCGTTCGTGCGTTCGCTGGTGGAACGCTTCCGCTCGCAAACCACCGTGTTGTCGCAGGCGGAAATCCACCCGCGCGCGCGGCTGAAGACCGTCGGCAGCGTCTGAACTTCGCGTTGATTTCGTGCGATTGAAGTTGCGTGTCATGCGCAGAAAATTTCTTTGCTAGAATTGTTCAAGGCTGCGGGTGACACGCTTGCTGTCGAAACATCGCGGCGCTACTGAAGCGCCATGTTGGCTTCGCCGCGCGCACCCGATCTTCCCTGGCCTCTTCCGCTGCTTCGCTTGGTGCCACTTCCGCTCCTGCAACCTATTCTCAGTCTCATCGGCACCCAGGTTGCGAAGGCCCAGCCTGACGTGTTCTCGCGCCTCGGGCCGCACGCGCAGAAATCCTTCGTCATCGATCCGACCGATCTTCCGTTCGTGCTGGTGCTGAAACCGAAACCCGAGGCTCCCGCGCTCAGCGCCTGGCGCCGCGACAGCGCACCTCATTCGCACGCGCGGATCGCGGGCTCGTTTCTCAATCTGTTCGACCTGATCGACGGCTCGCTCGACGGCGACGCCCTGTTCTTCTCGCGCAAGCTCCGCGTCACCGGCGACACCGAAGCCGTCGTCGCCTTGCGCAACGCGCTCGACGACGTCGACGGCGGGGTGGTGGAAAGCATCACCAGGGCTTTCGGTCCGCTCTCCGGCGTCGCCGCGATGACGGTCTCCCACATGCGCACGCTCGGCGGCAGAGGAAGAAACCATGAATGACCCTGTCGCCCCCCGCCGCCCCGAACTGGTCTGTCCGGCCGGCACGCCGGCGAGCCTGCGCACCGCGGTCGATGCCGGGGCCGACGCCGTCTATTGCGGCCTGCAGAACGCGACCAATGCGCGGAACTTTCCCGGACTGAATTTCTCGCCCGACGAGCTCGGAAAATCGGTCGACTATGCCCATGGCCGCGGAGCCAAGGTTCTGCTCGCCGTCAACACCTTTCCCCCGGCCGGCCAGTTCCAGCTCTGGAAGGACGCCATTGCAGTTGCGGCTTCCGTCGCGGCGGATGCAATCATCGTCGCCGACATGGGGGTTGCGGCCTATGCCGCCCGCGAATATCCGCGACTGCGCCTGCATCTGTCGGTGCAGGCCGGCGCGTCGTCGCCGGAGGCGATCCGCTTCCACTGCGAGGAATTCAACGTCAGGCGCGTGGTGCTGCCGCGCATCCTCACGGTGGCGGAGATCGCCGACATTCACCGGCAGATCCCTTGCGAGATCGAGGCGTTCGTGTTCGGCAATATCGGCATGATGGCCGAGGGCCGCTGCAGCCTGACCAATTACGTGACCGGCGTCTCGACCAACATGGACGGCGTGTGTTCGCCGGCGGCCGACGTCCACTATGAAGAAGAAGCCGACGGCACGCTGACGACGAAGCTCGGATCGTTCGTCATCGACCGCTATGGCTGCGGCGACAACGGCGGCTATCCGACCATCTGCAAGGGACGGTATTCCTGCTCGGCGCAGCCCGAGCCCTATTACGCCTTCGAGGAGCCGCGCTCGCTGAACCTCTCGGCGCTGTTGCCCGATCTGATGCGCGCCGGGGTCACCGCCCTGAAGATCGAGGGACGCCAGCGCAGCCGCGCCTATGTCAGGTCCGTGGTCGCCGCCTTTCGCAAGGCGGTCGACGAGATCATGACGGGCAAACAACCGTCGCTGACCGACCTGATCGCGCTGACCGAGGGCCACAAGGAGACCCAGGGCGCCTTTCAGAGCAAGAGCTGGAGATAACCGGACATGAGCGGCGCGCGAACCGAACTGACGCTTGGCCCGAACCTGTTCAACTGGGCCCCCGAGACCTGGCGCGACTTCTATTTCCGGATCGCCGACGAAGCGCCGGTATCCGTGGTCTATCTCGGCGAAGCCATCTGCTCCAAGCGCGCGCCGCTGTTCCGGGATCATTACGAGGCGGTTGCCGAACGCCTCCGCGCGGCCGGCAAGACCGTGGTGCATTCCACCCTCGGCGAAACCGCTTCGCGGCTCGATCGTCGGCTGGTCAGCGACGTCTGCGAGCGGACGTCGGATCTGGTCGAAGCCAACGATGCCTCGGCGGCGTTCCACTTGCGCGGTCGACCGCATTGCATCGGCCCGCTGATGAACGTCTATAACGAGGAGACCCTGCGCTTTCTCGCAGGCAAGGGCGCCCGGAATATCTGCCTGCCGATCGAACTGCCGTCTTCCGCGATCGGCGTGATCTGCGCGGCCGCAGAACCTGCGAAGGTGACGATCGAGGTTCAGGTGTTCGGCCGCCAGTCGCTGGCGCTCTCGGCGCGGTGCTATCACGCCCGGGCGCACGGCCGCACCAAGGACACCTGCCTGTTCGTCTGCGAGAACGATCCCGACGGGCTGGTGCTGTCGACGCTGGAGCGGAAGCCGTTTCTTGTCGCCAACGGCGTGCAGACCTTGTCGTGGGAATACCTGAACCTGGTCCAGGAGATCCCGGCTCTGAAGGCTGCCGGCGTTTCCCGCTACCGGCTGTCGCCGCACAGCTGCGACATGGTCCGGGTGGCGACCACCTTTCGCAGCGTGCTCGACGGCGACCTGACGGTCGCGGAAGCGTTGGCCTGCCTCGAGGAACTGCCGCTCGATGCACCGTTCTCGAACGGTTTCCATCACGGCCGCCCCGGCTACGGCTGGACCGCCCTCACCGGCACGGCGCCGCACTGAGCGGCGCAAATCAGTGCGGAAGGGATGGACTTTTCCGCCACAGGCAACTGTTTTCTTGGCCGGCGCCGATTCATCGTCCCTTCGCGCTGCGGGATGCGTAAAAGCCATAACCTACTGCAGTAATTTAATAATCTTCGATTTTGACGATTGCTGCCCTGCAACCCGATCGCGGGCGTTCAAGTCTTTTCACTGCCTTGTGATCGCCTCTTAGGAACCAAAAGCCGAATCCCTACGTTTCCAGTCCGAGGACGTTGAACCTGTCAGCGGATGCACCAGACAAATTCCGTAAGCAGGAAGGCGGCAGGAGGCTTCCATGAACCATTCGATCTACAGCGCAGATCGCTCGACCCATCTGAAGATCGTGGTCGTGGCGCTGGTTGCTGGTATCGCGGTGGCGGGCTTCAGCGTCTTGGCACGAACCACGTCAGACGAAGGATACACCCAGACCGCGCGCGTCATCAAAGCCGGCAAGCCGGTGGCGATCACCAGCGCGACCACCTCGACGGTTCGCTAACGGAATTCACGGAATTCACGCGGCTCTTTAACCAGCCCCCCAAAGTCGCCACGTGGATATTTAGAAGACCCCAACTACCCCCAAGTTGACTATGGAAAACGCCCGCTCCCCACGGGCGTTTTCTTTTTGTGGGATAGTCGTGCCGTCAGCGCCCGGCTTGACCGGCGACCCAATACTCCGGGACTTCTCGGTTGATGACTGGCGGCTTCGGAATACTGGGTCGCCCGGTCACTTGGCGCGAAGACGCGCTTCGCGCTTTTGTGGCGCGAAGACGCGCTTTGCGCTTTTGCCAAGCGATGACAGCGTGGGGGATATGGCGCCTGCGCGCACGATGACCTCACAAACACAGTTTCGCGATCTCGCGGCGCGTTTCGCCCGAGGTTTGCATGACATTGTCCCTCGAAAGAGGGAGCAGGGAATGCCGGATGCGCGCTGCACCCGCGGTCTCATGTGCAAGATGCACGAGTAAAAAACGCACACGAGCACACAGGGCAGCGGAGGCACTCCGACATTCCCTGCGCAATGGCTTTACGGCTTACTGCGCGCTCTCCCCGGAGAATCGGGCTTTGTTGTCTCCGTCGCCTCACGGAATTTGGCACCTCGGCCCGGTCGGGCTTTCCGCACCTCCGCAAGACTTGACGCCAACCCAGAGGCTGTCAGGACCACACGACTTTACCGTACGCTTCAGCACCGCTCGTCAGCACGCCCTGTGACCGCTCACGGACCGTGAAGCCCGCCCTGCCATCCCATCGCGCGCACGATGCCGCCGCGTCCACCGCATCCCATCCCAACGTTCGTGACGATGACCAACGCCCCTTCCTCGGGGACAGGATGGCGGGAGTCCTAAAAGTGATTTGCCCGACGACGAAAGCGAAATTTTGCCCGTCGGGTTGTCTTGCCGCAGCCACGGACAGCAGAAGGGGCGCCTCTGCCCGCAAAGCAATTTGGTGCACCTCGGCTATCAGCAGCTAGCTGCGACTGCGATGCAGGCGGCGCGGGTAGTTAGGGCGTGAACCCATTAAGCGAGACGCGTCGGCAAACGTCCGCTCTAGTTGGGCACAACGAACTCAACTCGGATGCAGAGCCATGTCCGAAAAGTGCCAACAGGCGCGCGCAGGATCAGCCCCAGTGACAGGCCCCGAACTAAAACAGCTACGTGACGATCTCGGTAACGCCCGCGGCTGTGCAGGCCATGATGTACTTGTCGATGGGTGCTATGTCGGTGCCGATAGCGCTATACTGCGGCGAGCACTTCGAGAATGCCGCGGACAGCTGGGGGAACTCGGCTAACCTGGGAGGAAAGCATGACTTCGTTCAACCGTCGTTCCCTTTTGGCTGGCATGGCCGCGGCCAGTGCTATGGCTCTGGCCGGTACCCGCACATCACGTGCTCAAGATACTCCGGGAGTTACCGCCACCGAGATCAAGATCGGATCCACCACGTCGCTGAGTGGCCCAGCCTCTGGGATGGGTACCATCGCGAAATGCTCGGATGCCTATTTCCGGATGATGAACGACCAGGGCGGTATCGCTGGCCGCAAGATCAATTTCATCTATTATGATGACGCCTTCAACCCGGCGAAAACAGTCGAGCAAACGCGACGGCTGATCGAAAGCGACAACGTCGCTTTTCTGTTTTCCATGCTGGGAACAGCGCCGAATTCAGCGGTGGTCAAGTACATCAACTTAAACAAGGTGCCTCACCTTCTCCTGACAGTGAACGGCGACAAGTGGGGTGATTACCAGACCTATCCGTGGACCATGGGCTTTCCGCCGAGCTCCAGGAGCGAAGCCCAGATTTTTGCCAAATACGCATTAAGTCAGAAGCCGGGCGCCAAGTTTGCTTTGCTGTATCAGAATGACGATCTCGGCAAGGATTTCGTCAACGGCCTGCGTGACGTCTTGGGCGATCGATATGAAACTCTCGTGAAGGCGGTTTCCTACGAATTCACCGATCCGACGATCGATTCACAAATTGTCACCTTACGCGCGAGCAACGCCGATGTTCTTATTTCCGGCGTCACCGCAAAATTTGCCGCGCAAGCGATCCGCAAGGTCTACGAACTTGACTGGAAGCCGATGCATTTCGTGACCAGCGGCGCGGCATCGGCATCTTCCACGATCATTCCCGTCGGGCCCGAGCGTGCCCAGGGCCTGATCACCTCGGTGTACCTCAAGGATCCGTCTGATCCAGCATGGACCGACGACGCCGGGATGAAAAACTACTTGAAATTCATGGCGAAGTACTTCAGCGACGGGAACCCGAAGGAGTTCCTCAATGTCTATGCGTACACGGTTACTTCCGTGCTGCGCAGGTTGCTTGAGCAGTGCAATGGAAATTTTGCCAGAGAAAGCATCATGCGGGAGGCCAACAATCTCCGGAATGTCGAAGTTCCAACGCTGTTGCCGGGTGTCCGTGTCAACACCAGCCCGACCAACCACCGTCCGCTGCAGCAGATGCAACTGCAACGCTGGGAGGGACAGGGCTATATTCGGTTCGGCAATATCATCGAGGGAGCAAGTCTCTAAGCAGAGGCCCCCGCAATTCGCAGCTTAACCTCATGAACAGACATCGAGGTGCAAATTGCACAAAGAAAAAGCCGCCCGAAGGCGGCTCTCAATTCTATTCTGATGGTCGTAGACGCAGATCAGAACTTGAAATTGAAGCCGACGCGACCGATGGTCGCCGTGTCCTTGAAGCGGAAACGGTAGGTATTGTCGACTAGCATCGGCGCATCGGTGTTGCCAAAGTCAACATAAAGCGCCTCAGCCTTAACGGTCCAGTTTTTGGCGACCGCGTATTCGACACCACCACCCGCGGTCCATCCAGTGCGCCAACCGCTGGTGTCAAAGACGATGTTGGGCTGTCCCGGCTCGATCACCCGGTCGTGGATGCGCCCCGTGGCGACGCCAGCGGTCAAGTAAATCAGGGCGTTGTCGAGCGCGAAGCCCGCCCGCCCACGCAAGGTCGCGAGTCCCGTCAGACTCGCTGTTTGAGCCAACCCAGTGTTAAAGGACGTTACGTGAGGGGTGGTGGCGTCGGCCGACGCCAAAGATAGGTCGCCCTCGACGCCCAATACGAGCTGCCGGAATTGCCAATTGTACCCGGCCTGGATGCCGCCGATCGCGCCGGTGGCGCTGGCGCCATAAACAGGGTGGGCCGGGAAGTCGAACCAGAAATTTGGACCAATTTCCTGACTGCTGTTGTCGGCGCGTACGCCGCCGATGTTTGCGCCGACATAAAAACCGGTCCAGCTAAAAACAGGTGCGGCGGGAGGCAACGCCTTCACAGGCAGGTCGGCCGCGGAAGCCGCGCCAATGCTGAGCAGGGCGACCGCAGCCACCGATGTTAGATACTCCGCGCGCATATCTGCCTCCGCCGCTAGCCATTACCGCGATAAGTGATACCTGCCGCCCTTGGAATTCAATCGGTTACGCCGCCAATAATCTTGCCGAATGAGGAATACCCGTGAGTGTTGCAATTTTAATACAGACGGAAAATGGATATAGATTATTTTGCCGTCATTCGGTGAATCAGGTCAGCAAATCCCTCACTCGCTCACGGACTATCTTGCCGCCGACATTGCGGGGAATTTCGTCGACGGTCCGGATAAGCCGCGGCGTCCCGTCGATGAGTCGCGCTGCGCAGAACGCGATCAGCTCCTCGCTTTCCACGGGTTCGCGCAGGACGACCGCCGCCCTGACCTCTTCCAGTCCGCCGGCGCCCGCAAAGCTGGTCACACCCGCGTCTTTCACCTGCGGGTGCGCCAGGAGCACCTGCTCGATCCTATCAGGGGCTATCTTGACCCCTCCGATGTTGATGAGATCGCCCACGCGTCCCGTGATCACCAGGCAGCCATCGGGCCTCACGAAGCCGACGTCTCCCGGATAGAACCAACGCTCTCCAGCGTCCGATGCGTTTCGATGGCCTATGTCCTCCCAGCGTCCCTGTGCCGTCGACCGCAATCGCAGGATTCCCTCATGACCCTGCGGTAGCGCCCGCCCGGCCCCGTCCAATGCCTCGATAGTGGCCCAGGGCAGCACTTGGCCGACCGCGCCCTCAACCGCCGGCAGCCGGTCCACCGGCGACCGGGCGATTTGCCCAGCCTCGGTCGTGCCATATTCCGAAATAATACGCCCGCCGAGCTTTGCCCGAGCGGTGGCTACAAGTTCGGACGTCAAGAGACTGCCGCCGACCTCGATGTGGCGCAGCGAGCCACATGGTACGAAGTGCTCGTTCTGGCATTCGACCAGCATCCGCAACTGATGCCCCGAACACACCAGATATTCGGCGCGATAGAGCGAGATCATATGCAGCGTCTCCCGGGCCACGTCCGAGAGCAGCAACGTCTTTCCGCCCCAAAGCGCTGTCAGGGCGACCGCGTAGCCCCAGGCGCCAGCAACGCTCATACCGCACATTACGATCTCGAAGTTTCCGCCGGCCATCGACATCGTCAACTGGGAAATCCACTGCTCCAGCACTCCCGGCGACAGCCAGACCGGCTTCGGTCGTCCGGTCGTGCCCGAGGACATCATGATGCAGCATTCATCGTCATCGTCGAACACCGGCGGTCGCGGCGTCGCCATGTCCGCCCCGCCGGCGAACCAATCGTCCGTGACGAGGAACTGCTTCACGCCAGGGCGGGGAGGCTCGATCCGCTCCGATGCGATCGCCTTAAGAGGCAGCGCTGCCGTCACGCTCACGTCGTCCCCCAACGCGACCGATACCAATCCTGAGCGTTGAAGGGCGATGAGCATGGCAAGATGTCGCGTGGGATTACCGACACGGATGCCGACGACATCACCCTTGGCGAGTTCCGCCTGCGCGAGCCGTATTTCGATCGCTCTCAACACGCGCGCCAGCATGCCGTAGGTTACGACCCGGTCGACGAGGACAACGGCAGGCCGTTCAGGCTCGACACGAGCATGGTAGAGCAGCGTATCGACGAAACCCATTTGTGCTCCTTGGCGTAGTGTTGACCACGCCATTCAGGCCGCGATCCGGCACAATTGCAAGCGCCGCTGATCCGGCATTTTAACAACAGAGAGCGAATGTCCGCTCAGGGTCATCGCGTCGTTTCGACCTTGGGCCAGCCACTTCCGATCTACCCCCGGTAAACGGACATTCTCAGGATGGGCCGTCAAATCTCAAATGTGCCACAACCGGGCTTGGGGCCGCGTCTGGGCAAACGCCCGATCTCCACTTTATCCCTGATAGCGGACATCACCGACCGCGGGCGCGAAGCAGTCCGCCATGACCCGCGACGCAGGTCTGCAAAGGACTTCGTCGCTTCTAGCGCGGCGGCGCGGGTGCCGCCGGCGGCACGCTCTCGATCAGCTTGCCGGTAAACACGATCGGGCCGGTGGCGACGCCGGTCGGCGAGCCGCCTTCCGGCTCGACCGTCACGGCATAGGTCGCCTTGTTCACCGTGTCGGTGTCGTAGGACGCCAGCGCCGGCCGCATCGTGAAATCGTTGCCGCCGATCACGCCCAGCGAACGCGGCCGCTGCAGCTTGTCGGAAACCAGCCACAGCTCATAGCTCTTGCCGGGCTCGGGGGTCGCGCCGACCCGGCGCACCGTGAAGTTCTTGGTGGTGCCGTCTACCGTGAGGATGAAGGCGGGCGAGCCGCTGTCCTTCTGCAGCAGGGCGACATATTGCGCCGACGGCGTCGGGGCAACCGGCGTCTTCACTTCGACGACCCGGGTCCGCACCTTCGGGCGCAGGCCGTCGGGCAGCAGATCCGGCTGGTAAAGCTGGGTCGCGATCATCGCCACCAATGCCGCGGCCATCGCGGTCGTGAGCGTCGCGATGTTGCGCCAGCGCCGGGCCTGTGCGGACAGCCGGATGACGTTGGAGGTGTCGACGGGTGCAGCGGGCGCGCTGACCTCGGGCGCCGCCGGCGGTGGCGGCGCTTCGGGAAGCACCAGCGGCGACTGCGGCTCGGAATGTCCTATCGCGGTCTTGATCTTGTCCCAGACCTCGGGCCTCGGCTCGATCGATCCGACCATCTGGTTGAGGACGCCGAGCTTCTGCTGCCACGCCTCGACCATCGCCGTGAAGTCCTTGTCGACGGACATCATGGTCTCGACCTGCGCGCGCTCGTCGGCATCGAGGGTGCCGAGGGCATATTCCGCGGCGAGCGCGATATGGTCTTCGCTGTAGGCCATCATCTAAAGTCCAAGATCTCCTAAAGCCCAAATCCTCTAAAGACCGAGACACTCCCGGATATCCATCATGCTGCGGCGCAGCCATGTCTTCACCGTATTCACCGGCGTCTCGAACTTCGCCGCCAGCTGCTCGCGGCTCCAGCCGTTGTAATAGGCCAGCAGCACCAGCTTCTGCCGGTCCGGCTCGAGCCGGCCGACGCATTCCAGGAGTCGCTTCAGCTCCTCCGTCATCTCCCGGCGCGCCAGCGGATCCGGGCTGTCGGCGGCCACTTCCATGGCCGACGGCTCCTCTTCGATCGAGACTTCGCTGCGCTTGCGCACGATGTCGATGGCCCGGTTGCGGGCGATCGACGCCATCCACGTGATCGGCGACGACAGGCCGGGATTGAATTGCCCGGCGCCGTTCCAGATCCTGACGTAAGCCTCCTGGAGCACCTCCTCGGCGAGATCCTGTCGCCGCAAGATACGCAGCACCACGCCGAAGAGTTTCGCGCGCGTCGCCGCGTAGAGCCGCTCGAAAGCGGCCTGATCCCCCTTGGCAACGGCGGCAATCAGCCAGACCAACTCAGCCGGCGTCAGCATTCAGCGTCCCCAAATCGCGATGCCCCATCGCTTCTCACATACCGGAGCGGCAGTCCTGACATGTCAGTATCATACCTCGCGCCGGAGCGGGCCACCAAGTCGCCGCTCACAGGCCTGTGGACATTCCAACGACAAACCCGCCAACGACAAACCCGGACCTTGCGGCCCGGGTTCTGGATCTTGCCGAAATGTCGGAATCGAAGCCGTCAGGCAACCGCCCCGATGCGGGCGCGCATCAGGCCGATACTGTCGAGATCGGCCTGTTCCCGGGCTTTCTCCTCGGCCCGTTCGCGGGCCTGGTCGCGCTCGTCCAGGAGCTCGACCTTCTTGAGTTCGTCGAACGCCTCGCCCAACAGGCTCTTGGCGTCTTCGAGCTGGATCCGCAATTCGTCGGCCGAGCGGGTCAGGTTTTCACGCCGCTGGATCGCGGCCTTGGCATAGGTCGGATAGGCGAAATGCGTGGGATCGTTGATCCCGGCGCGCTCCTGTTCGGTCTGGATTTCGCGCTCCAGGTCGACCGACATCCGCTGGAAATCGGCGATCATGCCCTCGATCTGGGCGACCCTTCGGCGCTTTTCGTCGACCTGAAATTTCTTCAGGCGGATCAGCGTTTCACGTGACTTCATCGACTCATACTCCCCAGAAGTCCCGGCCTGAATGCGGGACGGAACCGGCACCCCTCAGGGGCCCCGCCGGTGCAACTCGTTGTGTGGCGCGGATGATGGCCTGACAAAGTTAGCGTTCCGTTTCCAAGTCCTTCAGGATTTGCTCAAGCTGCCGATAGCCCTCGTTCAGGCCGGTGGTCTCGTCCTTGGCCTGGCGCAGGAAGCTTTCCAGGGGTTCGTGCAGCCGGATCGCCTCGTCGACCTCGGCGCTGGAGCCCTGGCGATAGGCCCCTAGCCGGATCAGTTCCTCCATGTCGGCATAGGTCGCCATCACCTGGCGGGCCCGGGTAATGGCAGGCAGATGGGCCGGATCGGCCGATTTCGGCATGGTGCGGGAGACCGATTTGAGAATGTTGATCGCCGGATAGCGGCCGCGCTCGGCGATCGCGCGCTGCATCACGATATGGCCGTCGAGAATGCCGCGGACCGCGTCGGCGATCGGCTCATTATGATCGTCGCCGTCCACCAGCACCGTAAAGATGCCGGTGATGGTGCCGGCGCCGATCCCCGGTCCGGCCCGCTCGAGCAGCTTCGGCAGCTCGGTGAACACGGTCGGCGTATAGCCCTTGGCGGTCGGCGGCTCGCCCGCCGACAGGCCGATTTCGCGCTGCGCCATGGCAAAGCGCGTCACCGAATCCATCAGGCACAGCACGTCCTTGTCCTCGTCGCGGAAATATTCCGCGATAGCCAAGGTCAGATAGGCCGCCTGCCGCCGCATCAGCGCAGGCTCATCCGAGGTCGCCACCACCACCACCGAGCGCGCCAGGCCCTCCTCGCCGAGGTCATCCTGCAGGAATTCCTGCACCTCGCGGCCGCGTTCGCCGACTAGGCCGATCACGGTGATGTCGGCGTCGACATTGCGCGCCAGCATCGACAGCAGCACCGATTTGCCGACGCCGGAGCCGGCGAAGATGCCGAGCCGCTGGCCACGACAACAGGTGAGAAAGGTATTGAGCGAGCGCACGCCGAGATCGAGCGGCGCACCGACCCGCTTGCGCGAATGCGCCGGCGGCGGCGAGTTGCGATAGGGCATTGGCGAGGCGCCCTGCGCCAACGGCCCCTTGCCGTCGATCGGCTCGCCCATCGCGTTGATGACGCGGCCGAGCCAGGACGGCGAAGGCCGCACCTGGCTTGCGGCATTGGCGATCACCGCCCGGCAGCCACGGCGCACACCTTCGAGGCCGGCGAACGGCATCACCACGGCGTTGTTGCCGGAAAAGCCGATGACCTCGGAGGGAATGAAACGGTTGCCGCCGGTATCGATGACGATGCGGGCGCCGACCGACATCGCGTGGATCGGCCCCGCGATCTCGACCATCAGGCCGCGGACGCCCACAACCCGGCCATATATATTGACGCCGTCGATGTCGCAGATCTGTTCGGCGAGGGCCTTCATTGCGAAAACCTTAAGTTTAAGCGCTTTAGGGCCCTGCCCTTAACTTCGTGTTTACCCGCATCGTTAATCATTGCGTCACTGTCTTTGGTGACTGAGAGCGCTCGCCCATCAGAAGAAGGACGAGTCGCAAGAGTCGGTTAGGCCCGTCTCTTAATGTGAAAACTGAACGGGAGTGGTTACGAAAACCTGCTTCACCGCAATATCTTAGGGCGATTCGATGAAAATTGCACTGAAAGACCTTGCGAACAGGAATCAGATTTTGTTAACCATATGTCGTCAGGATCCGAATCAGTTGTTCAAAGGCGTTTTGAGTGCCGCAAGTGCGGCCGACCTGACGCCCGGAGCGGCGACTATAGGGGACTGGCATGCGCGTTTTGCTGATAGAAGATGACAGCGCCGTTGCGCAGTCGATCGAGCTGATGCTCAAATCCGAGAGCTTCAACGTCTACACGACGGATCTCGGAGAGGAAGGCGTCGATCTCGGCAAACTTTACGACTACGACATTATCCTTCTCGACCTCAATTTGCCCGACATGTCCGGCTACGACGTGCTCAAGCAGCTTCGGGTGTCGAAGATCAAAACCCCCATTCTGATCCTCTCCGGGCTCGCCGGCATCGAGGACAAGGTCAAGGGTCTCGGCGTCGGCGCCGACGACTACATGACCAAGCCCTTCCACAAGGACGAACTGGTCGCCCGCATTCATGCGATCGTGCGCCGTTCCAAGGGCCATGCCCAGTCGGTGATCCAGACCGGCGATCTCGTGGTCAATCTCGACACCAAGACGGTGGAAGTCGGCGGCCAGCGCGTGCATCTGACGGGCAAGGAATACCAGATGCTGGAGCTGCTCTCGCTCCGCAAGGGCACCACGCTGACCAAGGAAATGTTCCTCAACCATCTCTATGGCGGGATGGACGAGCCGGAACTGAAGATCATCGACGTCTTCATCTGCAAGCTGCGCAAGAAGCTCGCCAACGCTTCCGAAGGCCGCAACTTCATCGAGACCGTCTGGGGCCGCGGCTACGTGCTGCGCGAGCCGCACGAGGTCGAAGAGCGGATCCCCGCCTGATCGAAGAGTTCTACCCGAGGGCCCGTCTGGCTCTCTCCTCCCCGACTGGACCCCGCCGCAAATGGCGGGGTTTTTGTTTGTGGGGGTCAGAAGCGCGGATGGACGCGGCAGCCAGCTTTGCCCTACAGCGTCTTCAGATACTCGATCAGGTCGAACCGCTCGTCCTCGGTCAGCATCCGGCCGATCACGCCGTTCTTGCCCGGCCCCGGCGTTCCCTCCAGCGAATGGCCGAGAACGCTGTTGCCGTGGATCGGCTTGCCGTCGCCGTCCGTCATCGAGAACAGGGTTTCGCCGGTCTTGCAGGATGTGGCGACGCGAAAACCGACGTGCTCCGGATCGAAGTCGCGGGCGCCCATGCAGAACTGCTTCGGACGCTCGGCCGCGGGCTTGAGCATCCAGTACAACGAGGGCACCGAACCGTTGTGGAGATAGGGAGCGGTCGCCCAGACGCCGTTCAGCGGGCGCGCACGATAATGCGGTCCGTTTGGCGCGGTATTGGGACAATTCTTACGCGGCCCCCACAGCGCGGCCTGATCCGCCTCCGAAAGCTTGCGGTCCTTCATCCATTTGTCGCTGACCTTGTCCACCACGATCATCAGCGCGATGGCGAACGGCATCTCCGTCGAAGAATAGGCGGGAAGATCGGCACATTTCCCCCGCGAGTCGAGGTCGCGTGCGGGCTGCAGGTTTAAGAAGCCGGGAATCTCGACCGACCGCTTTGCGAGAACATTGGCCTGGGCGGGATCCGTTCCCATGCCGGCCACGCCCTTCTGGACCGGGTTCAGCACGGGATTGGCGCTGTCGCGGTTCCTCCAGCGATCCGAGGTCCAGAAGCTCTTGTCCGGGAATTGCGTGTCGAATACGGGGTCGGCGACCGGTCCGAGATGGCACTCGACGCAGATCTCCGCGTAAATCGCGCGGCCCCTGGCGACGCGCTCGGGTTTGATCTTCCATGCCGGATCGCTGGCGAAGATTTTTGCCGGCCATTCCGGCGATTTCAGCCCGGCAAAACCTTTGGGATTTTGGCGAAGAGGATCGGGACCGCGCAACATGTCTTCGATGTAGACGAGATTGTTGAGGGCGACGGAGGAGCGGAACAACGCCTCCGGCGGAGGATTGGGCGAAAGATTGACCAGCGCGGAAACGCCGAGCGCCTCGCCGGCGTTGCGGATCAGAGGCTGCTCGATCGAGGCGTCGTATTGCGCCCACCACAACCACGGCACGGTCCAGATCGGCGGGAAACTGACCGGCGCATCAACCGCGTAAAGGTTCTTTTCATATCCGGCGAGACCCGACATCACGAGGTCGGTGTAGAAGACCTGATTGCCGATCCGGTTCAGCGCGTCGAGCCGCCCGAATCCTTCCTCGGTATCCTTCTGCTTGTTGCCGTCGAACCCTTTCCTGCTGTCGATCGCCTTCTGATAGATCTTGATCTGGGCAAGCAGGAAGTCGCGAATCTGCGTCAGCTCTTTCTTGAGCTTGTCACGCTCGTCCTTGCCGGCGTCGGGACCGAGTACCCGCGTCGCGAAGCGGTTGAAGCGGCCGGGCACCCACGTGGTGTAGGCAATGGACAGGCCGGTCGCGAGCTCGAGCTTTTTCAGGTTCACCGTGGCCGGGCCGCCGTCATAGCGCACGCTGACGCCCTTGTAATTGATATGCCCGGTGTGACAGGCCGCACAAGTCAGCCCGATCTTGTCGGCCTCGGGGGCGCCGGTGCCGGGGTTGGTGACCCCGTTCATTCGCGCGAAACCGACCGGCAGGCCGTCGAAATTCTCCGCTGGCGTCGGCTGCAAACCCGCCGCCAATTTCGGCGCCGGCTCGGTCCTGGCATCGAACGCGGCTGAATAGCCAAAGCGGCGCAGGCTCGCGGCGTCGGTATCGACGGATTTGGGGCTTGGAAGAAAGCCGAACCGCTCGAGGTAAGCGCTGTCGGCGAGCATGCCGGGCCGGGTGAACAAATGAATGCCTGGCTGTTCCAGCGCGAGAAACCAGGCATAGGGCACCGGGAAGGTCGCCGTGCCCTGGCTTGCATGGTGGAACCAGTGCCTCCTCTCCGTCGGCCAGTTCTGGTCGAGCCAATGCGCTTCCTTCGCCGGGGCGCTGTCCGGCAGCGGCGGCGGCAGCACCTGCGCCAGCGGCGGCACGATCTTGCCGACCTGGTTGGGAAATTCGGCGATCGCCACGATCGCCACGATCGCCGCGATCGCCAATGCCGCCAGCCAAACCGCGACTTTGAGGGCCTTGCGCAACGGACCGTGAGCCGGCGCCGTTGCCGGCTGCGAGGCCAGGCGCGCGTTGATGCGGTCGGGCAGCCGGCGGTCGACGAACAGCGTCCTGACCTCCGCCACGCTGAGGTAGCGGCCCTTGCCCTCACCCTTGCCCATGATATCGAGCAAGACCGGCCATTCGCCGTTCATCAGCAGCCGGTCGAACCAGCGCCGGTGCCCCTTGGCGCGCGCGAAATTCGCGTTCATGTAGGTCGTGATCTCGCTGCTCGTCAGCCCGACCTCGACTCCGCCGGACGGATCCTGCCGTTCCTTTCCGAATCCGGCGAGACGGGCGATTTCGCTCTCATGCACCTTGGCGTTCGCGTCGAGGATGCGCGAACCGACGCCATGCTTGTCCAGGGGACCATTGCGGAGCGCGTCGAGCACTGCGCCTGACCACCAGCTGCGCAACAGGCGCAAGGGGCTGAGGCCGTTGGCGATCAGGGCGACCGGGTAGGTCTTCAGGCCGACCAGTGTCTTCTGCAGTCCGGTCTTGCCGCTGGCGGCCTCGACGGTCCTGCACAGCTCCGGGATCGGCACGATGTGGCCGCCGACGAATCCTTCCGCCACGACGGCGCGCAGGAAGGGGCACGGATTGTTGGGCGAAACCGCAAGCTGCGAAACAGCGGCGCCGCCCGCCCTATGAAGGCTGTCGTCTTGCATGGATCTGAATCCTGAAAAGTCGAATTCCTGAAACGCATTATGAAAATATGAAACTGCCTCGCCCTGATTTGAAAAGGCGAATTCGCCCTGCGGCACGCTACCTTAGGCTGCAACGGAGTTTTGGCGGAATCCGAATCCGAGTCAACCAGAGGCATGGGCCGGAACAGCGTTGCCCACGGGCCTCGTGCGTCGGCCGGGGACTGCTTCGGCCTCACCGGGCCGGATTCCTAATGCTTGCGCGCGCCGGCCGCGCCTTAGGTATTGGCGGTCCGCTTCGAGCCGGACCCGACGAGGGTCAGGTTGCGCAGGGGAACGCCGGCTTTCAGAAGCCCGTCCCGGTAGTGGGCGGTGTCGGCCGGGGATTTCCAGCGGAAATTCTTCAGGTGCCGTTCGACGGTGAGGCCCGGAAAGCTGCCGAGCAGGACTTGGACGGCCTTGGCTGCTTCCTCGGTCCGATCCAATTGCGCCAGCGCCGCCGCCCGGACACAGAGCACCTGAAGATGATTGGGGTTCATGTACAGGGCTTCGCGGGCCCAGGACAGCGACGCATCATATTGCCGGAGCAGGTAGTGGCTGAACGCACTCAAGGCCGGCCACTGATACCGCGGGTCGCTGTTGCCGCGCTGCACGGCCGTCGAAAACAGTTCGATGGCCTGCCGATGTTCGCCGATCACGAGGTGACAGATGCCGAGCACGCCGCGCGCGCCCATGTCGTAGGGGTTCAATTCGACCGCCTTGCGCGCGGCGTCCATGGCGGCGTCGTGATAGCCCTCCATCGCCTGCACATAGGCCAGAATCGAAAATGCGAACGACGAACGCGGATCGAGCCGGACGCTGCTTTCCGCCAGTTCCATCGCCTCGCGCCATAATTCGCTGGTGCTCTTGATCCAGCCGAACTGCACGCCCTGCACCAGGATGGTGGCGAGATAGGCGCGCGCGATCGAAAGCGCCGGATCGAGCGCGATCGCCTCCCGGAACAATTCGATCGAGGCTTCGTAATCCGCCTTGGTCGGCTTGTAGTAATGAGAGAGCCCGCGCAGGAACCGGTCCCACGCAGTCAGATCGGTGGACGACGACCGCGCCGGCGCGGAAGCTTCGGCGCGATAGATCTCCGGGGCCAATGCCGCGCAGAGATTGGTGGTGATTTCGTCCTGCATGGCGAACAGATCGCCGATGTCGCGGTCATAGCGGCCGGCCCATATTTGCTCGCCATTCTCGGGAGCGATCAGCTCGGCGGTGACGCGAACCTTGCTTCCGGCGCGGCGCACCGAACCCTGGATCAGATAGGTTGCGTCGATTTCCCGCGCGATCAGGCGGGTGCTCAGGCTCTTGCCCTTGAAGGCGAAGGTCGAGTTCCTGCTCAGCACCCGGTAAAACGACTGCAGCGACAGGGCGTGGATCAGGTCCTCGGTGAGACCATCGGAGAAATACTCGTCGGCGCTGTCACTGAGATTCGCAAATGGCAGCACGCCGACGATCGCTGTTCGGTATTGAGCGGGCAGGTTGGTCGCGGTCTTCTGCTCGCTGCCGGCGTCGTCATATCCGACCGGCTTCCAGGTCCAGACATGCACCGGTTCGGCGATGTTCTTGAAACGGTGCGTACCGGCATCGACGAAGGGAGCGCTGAGGTGCTTGCTGGCCTCATCGTAGGCCTTGGCCGAAACGGCCACCCCGCCGGGCGCGGCAATCGCCTCGAGGCGGACGGCGATGTTGACGCCGTCCCCGAACACCTCGTCCTCGTCGGCGATCACATCTCCCATGTGAACGCCGAGACGGAATTGCATCACCCGATCCGAAGGGAGCTGGTCGTTGCGCTCCACCATCAGCGCCTGCATGGCGATCCCGGACTCGATCGCGCTGACGACGCTCGGAAACTCCAGCAGGAAGCCGTCGCCGGTGTTCTTCACCAGCCGGCCGCCGTGATTGAGAATGATCGGATAGATCGCGCTTCGATGGGCCTTGAACGCGGCGTGGGTGCCTTCCTCGTCGGCCCCCATCATTCGCGAATAACCGGCAACGTCTGCGCAGACTATGGCCGCTAGGCGTCTCTCCATCTCCTGTGCCCCTGAACTCGCAGCCCTTAGGGTGGGTGGGTGGCCGGCTGACCGATTCCTGTTGCTTTTAAACCACCTGTCGCCGCCAGACGCCAGTTCGCATGTGTGTGACAGGCGGGAAACAGCGTTGCCGCCGCGCAAGGGGCGACCTCACTGTGGGAAAAAGTTCCCCAGCAGTCCTGCGGCTGGCCGAACCGGAACGGACGATCATCGATATTTTCGTCTAAAAATTGCGCAATAAGCTCACCGACGCCTCTGCCGGCGCCGTCATCTCAGCTACGCAGGCCCGGTGCTTCCTGGCCGGTGCGCGCAACATACTCCGTGTAGCCGCCGCCATACTGATGAATGCCGTCGGGCGTCAGTTCCAGCACCCGGTTGGACAGCGCGGCCAGGAAGTGCCGGTCGTGCGAGACGAACAGCATGGTGCCCTCGAATTCGGACAACGCGCCGATCAGCATCTCCTTGGTCGCCATGTCCAGGTGGTTGGTGGGCTCGTCCAGCACCAGGAAGTTCGGCGGGTCGAACAGCATCTTCGCCATCACCAGCCGCGCCTTCTCGCCGCCCGACAACACCCGGCACTTCTTCTCCACGTCGTCGCCGGAGAATCCGAAGCAGCCGGCCAGCGCGCGCAAGCTGCCCTGCCCGGCCTGCGGAAACGAGTCCTCCAGCCACTCGAACACCGTGCGCTCGCCGTCCAGCAGGTCCATGGCGTGCTGGGCGAAGTAACCCATCTTCACGCTGCCGCCGAGCGCCACCGTGCCGTCGTCCGGCTCGGTGGAGCCCGCCACCAGCTTCAGCAGCGTGGACTTGCCGGCGCCGTTGACGCCCATCACGCACCAGCGCTCCCTGCGGCGCACCTGGAAGTCCAGCCCGTCATAGATGCTGCGGCTGCCATAACCCTTCTGCACATTTTTCAGGCTGACGACGTCCTCGCCCGAACGCGGCGCCGGCAGGAAATCGAACGCCACCGTCTGGCGGCGCCGCGGCGGCTCCACCCGCTCGATCTTCTCCAGCTTCTTGACCCGGCTCTGCACCTGGGCGGCGTGCGAGGCACGCGCCTTGAAGCGCTCAATGAAGTTGATCTCCTTGGCGAGCATCGCCTGCTGGCGCTCGAACTGGGCCTGCTGCTGCTTCTCGCTCAGGGCGCGCTGCTGCTCGTAGAACTCGTAATTGCCCGAATAGGTGGTCAGCTGACCGCCGTCGATCTCCACCACCTTGTCGATGATGCGGTTCATGAACTCGCGGTCGTGCGAGGTCATCAGCAGCAAACCCTCGTACCCCCTCAGGAACTGCTCGAGCCAGATCAGGCTCTCGAGGTCGAGATGGTTGCTCGGTTCGTCCAGCAGCATGGCGTCGGGACGCATCAGGAGGATGCGGGCCAGCGCCACGCGCATCTTCCAGCCGCCCGACAGCGCGCCGACGTCGCCGTCCATCATCTCCTGGGTGAAGCTCAACCCGGCGAGCACCTCGCGCGCCCGCCCCTCCAGGGCGTAGCCGTCCAGTTCCTCGAAACGCCCCTGCACCTCGCCGTAGCGCTCGATGATCTCTTCCATCTCGTCCGCGCGGTCGGGATCGCCCATCGCGGCCTCGAGTTCCTTCAGCTCGGCCGCCACGGCGCTGACCGGGCCGGCGCCGTCCATCACCTCGGACACCGCACTGCGGCCGGACATCTCGCCGACGTCCTGGCTGAAATAGCCAATGGTAACGCCGCGATCGATGGACACCTGGCCCTCGTCGGGCTGCTCCTGGCCGGTGATCATCCGGAACAGCGTGGTCTTGCCGGACCCGTTGGGACCGACGAGGCCGACCTTCTCACCCCTCTGGAGCGCCGCGGAGGCCTCGATGAACAGGATCTGGTGGCCATTCTGCTTACTGATATTGTCGAGACGGATCATTTTTACCTGAGGGAAAGGGAAATTGTTGCGCCGCTCTTATTCCATGTGACGCGCCCAAGGAAGGGCATTCCGGGCGGCCCAGCTACCCGTTCCCATGCCCACAGAAGAAGGCTCCCGCCTGCCCGGCCGACCCTCGCCCAGATGGCGGGTTTTTGTTTGGGGATTGAACGCAGGCCTCGCGTGCGCCGACAGAGGGATCGTGCAACCCTGCGATGGCAGGACTGAGGGCGCCCAGGATGATTCTTCAATCTCTCGCCGGATTGCCGGCGTTTCTGGTCTATTTCTGCACGGCGCTGGTCGCCGTGCTCGCCTATCTCTTCGTCTACACCCGCGTCACGCAACACGATGAGTTCCAGCTGATCCGCGACAACGTGCCGTCGGCCGCAATCACGCTGGGCTTGAGCCTGCTCGGCTTCGTGCTGCCGGTGGTCAGCGCTATTGCGCACTCCGCCAATGTCGTGGATTGCCTGATCTGGAGCGCGATCGCGCTGATCGTTCAGATCGTCGTCTATTTCATGGTCAGGATACCGGTACCGAACCTGTCGGCGCGGATCGCAGCCGGCGAGCTCGCGCCTGCGATCTGGCTCGGGCTTGCCTCGCTCGCCGCCGGCGCGCTCAACGCGGCTTCGATGATCTATTGAGCATGGCCGAGAAACCAAAAAAGGATTTCGGGAGGCGCCGGCCGGTTGCGGTCCCCGCAGCGCCGCCCGCGAAACGCTCCAACCACGTGGCGCTGCTGTTGATGGGCACCCTTGCCGTCGGCGGTGGCGCCTATGCGCTGATGCCGAGCGAGAACTGCGAGCCGAACCAGCCGGGAATGGCGGCGCCGTCGGGAACGCAGACCGGCATCGAATGCCGGTCGCGCGGATCTTCATCCAGCCGCGGCTCGTCAGGCGGGACGTCGTCGCGCAGCGGCTTCTTCAGCAGCGATTCCTCGAGCCATGCGTCATCGGGCACTTCGCCGTCCGATTCCGGATCCGGCCATGTGACGCGCGGCGGCTTCGGTGGGTTTGCGCACGCCTTCAGCTCGCATTTTTCCGGCGGCGGCTAGCGGCCGGCCATGCAGCGTATCGCCTGCCCCGAGCGTGACGACTGGCGCCAGACCGCCGAGGCAACCGGGTTTGATTTCCACACCATCGATGGCGAGCGTTATTGGGACGAGCGCGCTTACTATGCGTTCACGCTCGATGAAATCGAACGCCGGATCGAAGACCCTACCGGCGAAATCGACGCCATGTGTCTCGAACTCGTCGGCCATGCGGTCGAGGACGAACGCATGCTGCGCCGGTTGAAGATACCGGAAGCGTTCTGGCCGCTGATCTCGGAAAGCTGGCGCAACGACGCCGGCAGCCTCTACGGCCGGCTCGATCTTTGTTTCGACGGGCGCGGGCCGGCGAAACTGCTGGAATTCAACGCCGACACGCCGACCTCGATCTTCGAGGCGGCGGTGTTTCAATGGAGCTGGCTGGAACAGGCGATCGAGCGGCGCATCATCCCCAAGCGCGCCGACCAGTTCAACTCGATCCACGAGCGCCTGATCGAGGCGTGGAAGAAACTCGCCGCGGGACGCCACCTGCACCTCACCGGCGTTACCGGAAATACCGAGGATGCCGGCACGCTGGCCTATCTCGAGGACACCGCGCGACAAGCGGGCCTGCCGACCACCCTGATCGACATCGAGGACATCGGGCTGCGCGACGACGGCCGCTTCGTCGATCTCGGCAACCGCGAAATCGAGCTGGCGTTCAAGCTCTATCCCTGGGAATGGATGTTTCACGATGCGTTCGGCGCCGGGCTCGCCAGGGCGCCGACCCGCTGGATCGAGCCGCCGTGGAAGGCCATCCTTTCCAACAAGGGCATTCTGCCGCTGCTGTGGGAGATGTTTCCGCATCATCCGAACTTGCTGCCGGCCTATTTCGAGGATGATCCGGAGGCCGCACGGCTCGGCACTTCCTTCGTGCGCAAACCGCTGTATTCCCGCGAGGGCGCCAACGTGGCGCTGGTCTCAAGCGGCGTCACGCTGGTGGAGCAGCAGGGACCGTACGGCGCCGAGGGATTTGTCCGCCAGGCCCTGGCGCCGTTGCCGAATTTTTCGGATCAGTATCCGGTGCTCGGCAGCTGGCTGATCGACCACACGCCGTGCGGATTATCGATCCGCGAGGACGAAAATCCGATTACCGGCAACACCTCGCGGTTCCTGCCGCATGCGATCCTGTAATCCCGTCTGGAGCGTTTTCCAGCTTGCCCGAACCAGTACGCTTCTCGCGGGGCCTCATGGTTCGAGACGCGCGAAGACGCGCTCCTCACCATGAGGGACTGAGACCTCATCCTGAGGAGCATCGCCAACGGGTCGCGCGAATGCGCGCCCGATGACAGGCTCCGCGATGCGTCTCGAAGGATGGAGCATCTGAAGTGGAAATGGCTCTATCGCGCGGCGGCGGCAACCAGCTTCAACGCAGCCGGCGCGGCGCCGGCGCGCACGGCCCGGGCCGCGTTCGGGCGGTAAAGCCCGCGCCGCTCCGGATAGGGCTTGAAGGCGTCGGTTATTCCGACCACCGACTCGGCCGCCCCCAGCGCCAGCACGCCGTCGGGTTCGAGCATCCTTGCAAGACGTTCGAAAATGCCGGTCTTGGTGTCCTGGTCGAAATAGATCAGGACGTTGCGGCAGAAGACCACATCGAAGGTTCCGAGATGGGAGAAGTCCTGCAGCAGGTTCAACTGTCGATGCTGCACCATGCCGCGAATGTCGGCATTGAGCTGCCACAGCTCCCCGGTCTGCTTGAAATACTTGACCAGCATCTGGATCGGCAGGCCGCGCTGCACCTCGAACTGGCTGTAGATTCCCGCCTTCGACTTCTCGAGCACTTCCTGCGACAGGTCGGTCGCAACGATCTCGACCCGCCATCCCGTCAAGCCGGCGAATTCCTTCACGCACATCGCGATCGAATACGGTTCCTGGCCGGTGGACGAAGCCGCGCACCAGATGCGCAAGGCGCGGCGGCTGGCGCGCGCCTGCACCAGCGCCGGCAGCACCGCTTCCTTCAGGTGATCGAACGGAATCTTGTCGCGGAAAAAGAACGTCTCGTTGGTGGTCATCGCCTCGACCACGTCCGACGTCAGCCGGTCGGCCCCGCCCCTGAGCCTGGCCACGAGTTCGGGAATTCCGGGCAGGCCGGTCCTTCGCGCCAGCGGAATCAATCGGCTTTCAACCAGATATTGCTTGTCGGCGGACAGGTCGAGGCCGGAACGTTCCTTCAGCATCTTGCGCAGAAACTCATAGTCCAACGGCGTCACGAGCGATCTCCCGAAAACAACCGGACCAGTTTCGGCGCGATCTGACCGAGCGGCAGGATGGCGGAGCAGATCCCCGCATTGGCGGCGGCGCCCGGCATTCCCCACACCACGCTGGTAGCCTCGTCCTGGGCGATCACGCTGCCGCCGGCCGCGACGATCTCCTTGCCGCCGCGCATCCCGTCCGAGCCCATGCCGGTGAGCACGACGGCCAGAATGCCGCCCTGCCAGACATCGATCGCGGAGCTGAACAGCGGATCGACGGCCGGCTTGCAGAAATTGACCGGCGGCCCGTCATCGAGCGCGATCGCGACATCGGTGCCGCGGCGCACGACCCGCATATGGCGGCCGCCCGGCGCGAGATAGATCCGGCCTGCCTTGACGATCTCGCCGTCGACGGCTTCATGCGCCGGCCGATGGCTCGAACGGGCCAGATGCTCCGCCAGGATCGTCGTGAAGGTCGGCGGCATGTGCTGGGTGATCAGCACCGGGAAACGATCGATCACCGCGCCGATCTCGCCGACCAGCGTCATCAACGCCTGCGGTCCGCCGGTCGAGGAACCGATCAGAAGCGCGCGCGGCGCGTGGCTGCTGAACGCGCGGCGCGCCAGCGGGGCAACCGGAGCCTGCAGCGGCCGTGACAACGGCCCGCGCGGCCGATCCGGCGCCGGAAGCGGATTTGTCGCATGCCCGGGAAGATTTGGCGAAGCCGGAACGTTGCGGCGCAGCTTGGCGCCGAGCGAACGGATCTTCTGGATCAGGTCGTGGTGAAAGGTTTCGGCGGCGGCTTGCTCGCGGGTGCTTTCCGGCTTCGGAATGTAGTCGGACGCTCCGAGCGACAGCGCCTTGAAGCTGATCTCCGCGTTGCGGCGGGTCAGCGTCGAAGCCATGATGATGATGAGGTTGCGCTTCTTCGCCAGCAGCAAGGGCAGCGCGGAAATGCCGTCGAGTTCGGGCATTTCGATATCGAGCACGGCGACATCGGGATTGACGCGCTCGATCTGGTTGACGGCGTCGAGCCCGGTGCGCAGCGATGCCGCGACCACCATGTCCGGTTCGGATCCGACCCAGCGGGAAATCAGTCCGCGGATGACGACGGAGTCATCGACCACCATCACCCGTAGCGGCTCCTGCTGCGTCGAATTCGAAGTCGGGGAACTTGCCAACGCAACACTCATTAATCACCGGACGCAACTGAAAGCGGCACTAGAAAAATATCGGGGGCCGTTCAGCCGCCGGGTCGAAACAGGCAGATCAGATCAGGCCGACTTCCTGGAACTTCGCGGTGACGATGTCCTTGTCGAACGGCTTCATGATGTATTCGTTGGCGCCGGCGTGAAGCGCGCGCGCAATGTGCGCGACGTCGTTTTCGGTGGTGCAGAACACCACCTTGGGCGCGTCGCCGCCGGGCATGCGGCGCAGATTGCCGAGGAATTCGTAGCCGTCCATGATCGGCATGTTCCAGTCGAGCAGGATCGCATCGGGCAGGCCGCGCTTGCAGGCCTCGAGCGCCTTCTCGCCGTCCTCGGCTTCGATGATCTGGAAGTCCAGGCCTTCCAGGATACGCCTTGCGACTTTTCGGATGACGCTGGAGTCATCGACAACAAGACATGTTCTCATATCAGCCTCTACTTCTTCCCTATCCCAAAGGGACGTTTCCACTCAGCTCTGTGCTTTGCCCGCCGCCGGTCACTATGCCGCCAGCAGGTCGGGCACGATTTCGAGAACGCGATCGACGTCGAGGACGACCATGAGCTGGCCGTCGAGGCGATGCACGCCGCCGGCGAGCTTGGCCATGCGGGGATCGAGGTTGACGGGGTTTTCCTCGCGGCCGTCGTCGTTGAGCTTGAGCACCTCGCCGATCTGGTCGATCAGGAGGCCGTAGGATTCGCCGCGCAGGTCGACGCCGACCGCCATCGGCGGCTTGCCGTCGTCGTTCTTCGGCAGGCCGAGCCGGGCGCGCATGTCCACCACGGTGACGATGCGGCCGCGCAGATTGAGCACGCCGGCGATCTCGCTCGACGACAGCGGCACCCGGGTCAGCCGTTCCGGCATGAACACGTCCTGGACCCGGGAGATCGGCAAGCCGAACAGCTGGCCGCCGATCATCGCGGTGACGTATTCGGAGACGGCGCCTTCGGTGCTCTGGATCTTGTCGGTCATGGTCTTCTTCCTTTAGGCCGCGGCCCGGGAGATCTCGGCGGTCTGTTCCTTCAGCGCGGCGATCAGGCCGGGGCGGTCGAACTTGGCGACGTAATCATGGAAGCCGGCCAGCCGGCCGCGCTCGATCGCCGCCGGCGACACCATCGAGGACAGCGCGATGATCGGCATCGCGTTCAGGTGCTGGTCGGCCCGGATAACTTCCGCGAACTCGAAGCCGTTCATGTCGGGCATCTCGATGTCGGTCAGCACCACGTCGAAGGCCTGGCCCGAACGCAGCGCGGAGAGGCCCTCCTGGGCGCTGGGCGCCACCCGCACCTTGTAGCCCGCGGCCTTCAGCACCGGCGCCAGCATGTTGCGGAAGAACGCGCTATCGTCGACCAAGAGCACCGACTGCGCCGATGCCGAGGGGCGCATCTCCTTGCGGGAGAACCAGTCGGCGAACGCCATCGGCAGGAAGTGGCCGACGTCGATCACTTCGGTGGCCTGGCCCTTGATCACGGCCGAGCCGAGAATGCCGTCCCTGGAGCCGGCGACCTCGATGTTGAGCCGTTCCTCGACGATGTCGATGATCTCGTCGACCACCAGCCCCATCGAGCGGCCGTCATCGGCGAACACCAGGATCGGCTGCGATCCGGAGCTCTGGACGCTGACGCCCTCCATCTGCACCAGCGGCATCAGCTGGTCGCGGTACTGCACCATGTAGCGGCCGTTACTGAGCTCGATCTTGTCGGTGGCGAGCTCCTCCAGCCGGGTGACGAGCCCGAGCGGCACCGCCTTGGGCTGGGTCGAGCCGGCGCGGAACACCAACAGCGAGGTCAGCTGCTCGGCGGCGTTGGCGCGGGACGCGGCGTTCTCGTCGGCGATTTCGTGGGAGGCCGAACCCGCGGCGCCGAGCGCTTTCGCGATGCCATTGGGATCGATGATCATGATCACGGCGCCATCGCCCAGGATGGTATTGCCGGAGAACATGTCGATGTGGCGCAGCTTGGTCGACATCGGCTTGACCACGATTTCTTCGGTGTGGAACACGCCGTCGACCACGATGCCGAAGGTCTGGCTGCCGACCTGCGTCACCACGATGAAGCCGTTCTCGGGATCGGAGGAGGAGCCGTCGTCGATCTTCAGGAGCTTCTTCAGATGCATCAGCGGCAACAGCTTGTTGCGCAGCCGCAACACCGCGGTGTCCTTGATGCGCTCGATGCGATGCTCGGAATTGGCCCGCGCCCGCACCAGTTCGACCACCGACAGCTGCGGGATGGCAAAGCGGTCGCCGGCGGCTTCCACGATCAGCGCGGAGACGATGGCGAGCGTCAGGGGAATCTTGATGGTGACGCTTGAGCCCTCGCCGGCCACCGACTTGACGTCGATGGTGCCGCCGATCTGGTCGATATTGGTGCGCACCACGTCCATGCCGACGCCGCGGCCGGATACCGAGGTGACCTGGGCTGCGGTCGAGAAGCCGGGCGCGAAGATGAACTTGTGGATCTGCGCTTCCGTCATCTTCTCGAGTTCGGCCTCGCTGACGAGGCCGTTGGCGACCGCCTTGGCCTTGATCCGCTCGGTGTTGAGGCCTCTTCCGTTGTCGGCGATGCAGATGATGATGTGGCCGCCCTCGTGATAGGCGGACAACCGGATGGTGCCCTGCTCGGGCTTGCCGGCCGCGGCGCGCTCGGCCGGGGTCTCCAGGCCATGGTCGGCGGAGTTGCGCACCATGTGCGTCAAGGGATCCTTGATCAGGTCGAGCACCTGGCGGTCGAGCTCGGTGTCGGCGCCGTGCATCTCCAGTTCGATCTGCTTGTTGAGTTCGCCGGAAAGGTCGCGCACGATCCGCGGCAGCTTCTGCCAGGCGTTGCCGATCGGCTGCATCCGCGTCTTCATGACGCCTTCCTGCAGCTCGGCGGTGACGTTGGACAGCCGCTGCAGCGGCACCTTGAACTCGGTGTCCTCGTTGCGCCTGGAGATCTCCAAGAGCTGGTTGCGGGTCAGCACCAGTTCCGACACCATCGTCATCAGGTGTTCCAGCGTGTCGACGTTGACGCGGATCGACTGGTTGGCGACGGAATTCTCGGCTGCTTCGGGATCGGCAGCAGTTCTTTTCTCGGCAATGGCTTTCTTCGCCGCCGGCTTCTTCTCTCCCGCTGGCGCGGCGTGCTGCGCGGGCGCGGGTTTGGGCGCGGGCGCCACGGGAGGCGCGGCCTCGATCGCGGTCTCGCGGAACGCGCGCTCCAGTTCATCCAGCGACACTTCGCCGGGACGCAGCGGACGTTCCAGGATCTGCGGCACCAGCGTGCCCTGCGCCACCGCGGGTGCTGCCGGCACTGGCTCGGCCGGCGGAGCCGACGCTGACACGATCGGCGGAGCCGACGCTGGCGCGATCGGCGGAGCCGACGCTGACAATCCCGGCTCGAAGGCGCGCATGCTCAGTTCGACCAGGGGATCGATCAGATCCTGGTCGGTGCCCTCGGGCTCGGCCTCGGTGGCCTCGAGCCCGGCGAGAATTTCCTTGATGCGATCGATGCTGGAGAGGATCAGCGAGACGGCTTCGGAGGTGACCGGCATTCCGTCGCGGAATTTGCCCATCAGCGTCTCGCCGGCATGGGCGAGCGCTTCGAGGCGCGGCAGGCCGAGAAAGCCGCAGGTACCCTTGATGGTGTGAACCAGGCGGAAAATATTATCCAGAATCTTGGCGTTGTTCGGATCCTGCTCGAACTTCACCAACTGGTTGTCGACCGTATCCAGGCTCTCGCTGGTCTCCGTCAGGAACTCCCGCAACAAATCATCCATGAAACCGGCCTTCGAACGCACCGGCGCGCGACATCGACGCGCCTTTCGCAGTTTGGCCAGCTTCTATGCAAAGCGTTTAATATTGGTTGAGCAAATGGAAAAGAACGGGCTCAACAAAGAGATAAGACGGCTTCATTGATTCCGGGGACCGCTGTAAACGGTTGGTTAACCATGTTTACGCGCGTCACGCCTCAGGAGGCGGTCACGACCACCGCTTCGCCCTCGGGTGCGAGCACCACATTCAAGCCGCAGGCCTGCGCCAGCAGCCGGGTATAATAAGGCTGCACGGCATGGGCATCGATGGTCGAGGCCGAGCCGGAACTCAGCATATCCGCGATATTCTGCGGCATGCGGGCGTTGAGCCCGGTGGCGGCGACGCGAAAGCCTGATGTCTCGCCTTCGCCGACCGGATCGACGGTCAGCACTCCGCCGCGCGGGATGGTCTGCTGCGCAATCACCATCATGTTGAGGAGCAGCTTGACCCGGTTTTTCGGCAGCAGCACCCGCGGCAGATTCCACGCGATCGTGGTCTTGGCGTCCTCGAGATGGCCGCGCGCCATGGTCTGCGCGTCACCGAGATCGATCTGCGCGCCCGCCGATCCGGCAGCGCCGAACGCCAGGCGGCAGAACTGCAGCCGCGCCGAGGCTGTCTTGGCGCTCTTGCGGATCAATTCGAGCGCAAACTCGCGATCTTCCGGTTTGGGATTGTCGTCGAGGACCTCAAGCCCATTGACGATGGCGCCGACCGGACTGATGAGATCGTGACAAACCCGCGAGCACAATAGCGCCGCCAGTTCGAGGGCGTCGGGGGCGGGACCGGGAGACGGGGTGCCGGACATAAGATGTTCCTGGAAATCCGTGACAGACGCGGACATGGCGAATCACGCATGCTCGCTGGCTTGATACACTGCGGACGCGCGTGCTGCCAACACAAGGCGGCCCAAGTGGAAAGACGACTGTAGATGACACCGCCCATGAATGAGGCACGTTCCTCAGGCCCCGTGATCGATCGCGATGCCGCAGCCGCGCTGATGGAGCCCCTGACCGATCTCGTGGTCCGGGCCGGGGCCGCTATTCTCGCGGTCAACCGGGCCGCGATGAGGATCGAAGGCAAGCTCGATGGATCGCCGGTAACGGAAGCCGATCTCGCCGCCGACCGGATCATCGGCGAAGGGCTCGCGCGGCTTGTTCCGGAGCTGCCGGCGCTGTCCGAGGAGCGCGTCCAACTGGCGAAGCCGCCCTATGGCGGCAGTTTCTTTCTGATCGATCCGCTCGACGGCACCAAGGAATTTGTCGCCGGCCGCGACGAATTCACGGTCAATCTCGCGCTGGTGACCAACGGCACGCCGCTGCTGGGCATCGTCGGCGCGCCAGCGCTGGGATTGATCTGGCGCGGGCTGGTCGGCCGGGGCGCGGAGCGGCTGATGGTCGGCGGCACGTCGCCGGGAGTGGCCGAACCGATCCATACCCGCAAGCATCCTCCGCCCGGCGCCCCCTGGATCGTGGCCGTCAGCCGCTCGCATGGCGATCCCCGGACCGAAGCCTTCATTTCGGCGCGGCCCGGCGCGGTCCGCGAGATGCTGGGCTCGGCGGTGAAATTCGGCCGGGTGGCGGAAGGCGGCGCCGACATCTATCCCCGCCTCGCCCCGACCAGCGAATGGGATGTCGCGGCCGGCCACGCCGTCGTTACCGCGGCCGGCGGCAGGATCACGGATAGCCGGGGTGCGGCGCTGCAATTCGGCGGCGGGCGGGAGGGCTTTCTCGTGCCGGAATTCATCGCCTGGGGCGATCCTGCCGTGGCGGGCAAACCGTGAGGTGTCATTCCGGGGCGCATCCAACGGGTCCGCGCAAGGCGCGGTCCTGTTGGATGCGAACTCCGGTGCGCAATCGCGCACCGGAGAATCTCGAGATTCCGGGTTCGGTGCTGCGCACCGCCCCGGAATGACAGCGTGTGCCCTATTGCGCGAGAGTCTGCTCCAGCGCCGGCCAGCGCGCCTTCGCCTCCCGCAGGATCGGCGCCGGGTCGGCGGCGAACGCGTCGCGGTTCTCTTCCCGGCCGAACAGATAAAGCCGCTGTCCCGCAATCGCCCAGAACCGGGGGTTGCCGGCATAGGTGACGCCGCGGGCCAGACCGGTGGGATCATAGCCGCCGAACTGGGGACCGTAGATCTCGGGATGGGCGACAAAGGAAGCGCGGTTGCCCTCGTTGCGGAAACGCCAGACCGCCCCCGCCTCCGACGCCTCGAAGTCCGGCCGGCCGAGTTCGGCGCGGCCGTCGGCGAAATAGGCCACCGGATCGTACCCCTCGATGGCCAGACCGCTGTAACGGTTCATGATCACCCGCTCGGTGGTCTGGGCCCGGGCCGCCGACGGCGTGCAGGCCAGCGCGACCAGGCCTGCAAGGCAGGCCAGCAAGCCGATCAAGGCTATTCCGGGGCGAAAACGCGCTCCGCGGCCGCTGCCATTTCCTTCCTGCCGTTGTGCCGTCATAGTTGGTACCGATAACATCCGAGTCGGGGGACACCGGACGCAACCTAAATCCATGCCTGTTGGCATCAGGTTAAGGCGGCAGCCGGGATACGATACCCAGGGGTTCTTTTATGATTTTCGCATCACGCCTCGCCGCGGTAGCGCTCGCCGCGCTGATGTGCTGGACCATGCCTGCTTCCGCGCAGCAGGCGCCGCCGCCGCAATTGCCGCCACCGCAACGCCAGCCGACCCCCAACACCTATGGGCCGGACGAACTGGTCAACGCCGGACACAAGTTCTTCGGCAACGTCTCGCGCGGGCTGGCTTCGGTGATCGAGCGCGCGGTGAGCCAATGGGGCCTGCCGAACGGTTACGTCCTTGGCGAGGAAGGTTCCGGCGCCTTTGTCGCCGGCCTGCGATACGGCGAAGGCACGCTCTACACCAAGAATGCCGGCGACTTGCGGGTGTACTGGCAGGGACCGTCGGTCGGCTTCGACTGGGGCGGCGACGGCGCACGCACCATGACGCTGGTCTATAACCTGCCCGCAACCAACGCGATCTACCAGCGCTTCGTCGGCATCGACGGCTCCGCCTATATCATCGGCGGCTTCGGCATGACCGCGCTGACCGCGAACAACATCGTGCTGGTGCCGATCCGCTCCGGGATCGGGCTGCGGCTCGGCGCCAATATCGGCTATCTGAAATTCACCCCGCGCGCGACCTGGAACCCGTTCTGACGCGCCTGTTTCCTGCCTGTTACCGCGCCAGCGCCGCTCCGGTTACCGATTCACGTTAACGCTGCAATAGGCTGGCCTTTCCCCTGCCCCCCATGGCATTGTGAACAGTAGAATTTTCTCGCAGGGGTATCCTCCATGATCGAGCCGATCATGTATCTGGCGATCGGTTTTCTGGTCTCGATGCTGTTCGGGCTGATGATCGTGCCGCTGGTGCATAACCGCGCGGTGCGGCTGACGACCCGGCGGCTGGAAGCGGCGACGCCGCTGTCGATGGCCGAAATCCAGGCCGACAAGGACCAGCTGCGCGCGGAATTCGCGATGTCGGCGCGGCGGCTCGAGATGAGCGTCGAACAGCTCAAGAACAAGACCACCAGCCAGCTCGCCGAACTCGGCAAGAAATCCGATGCGATCAATCGCATGAAGCTCGAGCTTGGCGAAAAGAACGCCACGATCTTTTCGCTCGAGGCGCGCGAGAAGGCGGTCAAGGAGCAGTTGCGGGCGACCGAAGAGGAATTCACCGCCAAGACCGAATCGCTGCGCGACGCCGAGCAGGCGCTCAAGGCCAAGCAGACCGAGCTGGCCAAACTCAACACCGAACTGTCCGAGCGTTCGATGACGGCGGAAAGCCGCCAGGTCGAACTGGTGGCGGTGCGGACCCAGATCGACGCGCTCAAGAACCGCGTCGGCGACGCCGAAAAGGATTTTGCCGCCACCCAAGCCCGGCTCGAACAGGAGCGCGCCGACTCCGAGAAGGCGACACGCGAACTCGCCGAGGCGCGCAGCCGCGTCGAGAATTTGAGCCAGCGCGTCACCGATCTCGATCGCCAGCTGATCGTCCAGGTCAAGGAAGCCGAAATGCTCGGCAACCGCGTCAACGATCTGGAAGCCCGCCTTGCCACCCAGGGCAAGCTTCTGGCCGAGCGCGACGTCGAAAACAACCAGCTGCGCCAGGCGTTGGCCGCCGCCGAACACGCGGCCAAGGAAGCGCGCGACGAACTCAACACCACCAACAGCGGCAAATGGCCGGCGCTGGAAAAGCTGAAGGCCGAAAAGGCCGCCGTCGAGGAACAGCTCACCGCCGCGCGCGACGAACGCGCCAAGCTGCAGCGCGACATCAACGCCATCCAGCAGCAGGCCGAAAGCTCATGGGCGACCGAGCGCATGGAAAATGCGCTGCTGCGCGAGCGCATCAACGATATCGCCGCCGAAGTGGCAAAGCTGGCGATGCAGCTCGAGGGGCCGAATTCGCCGATCGAGGCCATGCTGGCGGCGGAACCCGAGCCGCAGCCGAAGGCGGCGAAGGCCGCCAACGGCACCGCCGCCAATACCGGCGTTTCCGAAGGTGGCGGCACGCTGGCCGAGCGCATCCGGGCGCTGCAGTCCCACGCCTCCCGCGCCCGCCAGCAGCAGCCGGGCTGAAACTTCGTCATTCAGCCGGTAGCCGGACGGCCCTTGCAGCTTGACACTATGGCCCCGCACTTCGTAAATCGCGGGCAGCGACAGCGTGTCATGTTCGCCCAAGCGCCGTGTTCCGGCCCTTGATTCTGCACGAAAATCCCGGACGCATAGCTCAGCGGGAGAGCGTTCCCTTCACACGGGAGAGGTCCAAGGTTCGATCCCTTGTGCGTCCACCATTCTGTCGGCAGCCTGCTCCCTGAAGCCAGTCATTTGCCGCGAAGCGATTGCCGGATCCGATGCCCCCTCAAAAGCTCGTCGTTCTCATCGCCAGCCTGACCGGAGGCGCGATCGGCCTGTTTGCGCCGGTGGGTGTGGTGAAATGGCTGCTGCAGACCGAGCCCGAGGATGCCGGAATCCTGACGCTGTTCTTCCTGCCGGTCTGGTGCCTGATTGTGGTCGCGGGACTGTTGAGCGGCCGCAGGCTGGGATGGCTCGCGACCGGCGGCAAGCGGGCGCTGCACAGATAGGGTAATTGATCGGCTACGCCGTCAAATCCCGAGTAGCCAAACCGCGACCACGGTCCCGAGCACGGCCAGACCGGAGATCGTCCAGCCCGTCGCGTAAACCGCACCATCGGATTCCGGCCTGTCCACCATTGTATCGTGCCAGTGGGTCATGACAGCCTCCTTGGGGGTGCCTCTGGTGGTTAAGTCTGCGCCAGCGGCGCGAGGTTCAACCCATCGACAATAATCGCGAGCTGGCCCGCAGGTTCCCGGCCCCGTCGCCGCGACCATCTTGCGCCGCACCAATGCCACCGCATCGCAGAGCCGATGGAATTCGGCGAAATTTCCGTGGGCGCCGCGCGCTTCGCTCTTGCGCCCTGCGCCTTCGTGCTGGTGAGTGGTGACGTCCGGGAAGACCGCCCCTGCCGACTTAACGTGGAGCCACTGTGAGCGCGAAGAACCTGCGAATTGCCACGTGGAATATCGCATCGAACAAGGACTACGGTGCGATTGCTGCAAGGATGGCGGAGTTGGACATCGATATTGGCGCGTTGCAGGAAGTATCGCTCGATCCGGCGGCCGACCTGCCGGTCCTGTTTGGCGGCGGGCCGGGAAATACCTCCGGCTATTGCTGGCACTTCACGCCTGCCCTTGTTCCGGAGCAGCTGGGCGGCGGCAAACCGGAATATTATGGGCTGGCGATCCTATCCAGGATTCCGCTGTCCCGAACGGCCGCGTTTCAACTGGGTCCGGCGAATACCGGTTCAGCGGTCGATGCCGAAAGCGAGCCGCGTATCCTGCAGATCGGTGCGCTGGCGCTGGAGCGGCCGGTATTCATCGGCAACACCCATCTCGCCGCCACCGCAGACTGGTCGTCGTCCGCGGTGCGGCGATCGCAAGCCGGGAAGATTGCCGGCATGCTGCGGCCGCTGGCAGCGCAGGGGCCGTTGATCCTGTGCGGCGATTTCAATGCAGAGCCGTCGAGCAGCGATCTGGCGGAGCTACGGCAGACGCTGCCCTATTTCTATTCGAGCACCGAAAGGACCTACCTCGAGGACCATGGCCGGCCGCCGATCGATTTCTTCTGCTCGTCTGCCGCGCTCGAAGCGAAGGTTTCCGTCGTCCCCGCGGACGGCTTGTCGGATCACAACATCGTTGTCGCGACCTGCTCCGGACTCGGCAGCCGCGCCTGACGCCGGGCTTCCGGCCGGCGCGCATCAATGAACGTTCAACGGCTGTCGAGCCACGCCGGCAATTCGGCGGCTGAGCCGAGGACCGCATCGGCATGGGGAGCAAGGACTGCCGACGGCGCCGGGCCGGTCAGGACACCGATGGCGACCGCGCCGGCTGCACGGGCGGCGGCAAGGTCGTGAACGGAATCGCCGACCACGGCGATTTCCGAAGCAGCCACAGCGGCGGCCTGCGCGAAGGCAAGCACCGGTCCGGGGTCCGGCTTGGCGCCAAAGCCGGAATCATATCCGGCGACGAACTCCAGAACTCCATCCAGGCCAAGCTTGCGCGCGTGAGCGCGCGCGGTGATTTCGGCGTCATTGGTGACCAGGCCGAGCCGATAGCCCCGGGCGGCGAGCGAGGCCAGCAGCGTCCCGGGATCGCCGATCGCCGTCAGATGCCGGGTGGTCGCGTCGCACAGCAGTCGATCGATCTCGGCAAACAACGTCGCGTTCGCAGGCCGCCCGAGCGCCGTCGCCCAAAGCACGCCATAGACGCTGGTCGGCTCGGCGATGAGCGGAGAATCCGGCAGCAGCCGCGGGCCGTCTTCGACAAAACGGCTCGCCGTCACCAGCCGCTGGTAGGCGGCGGCGTCGTTGCCTGAAAGTTGCTGCATCACCTCCCGAACCGCCGGGCCGAAGCTGCGCTGGAAGTCGACGAGGGTGCCATCCTTGTCGAACAGGATCGCGCGGATCGGCCCGGCCTTACCGGATTGCGTCATGTGCGATGGCTTTTCCCGAGGCAGCGTGGCGGTGCGACAAGTCTCAGCCTTCGAACCTAACGCCGATCCGGCGTTCCTTGCGCCAGACCACACGGCACGGCCGGGTAAATTCATCGGCTTCGATGACCAGAACGAACTGCTGGGGGATTCCGACCGGACTGATGACGTCGAGCGCAGCGCCTGCCTCCGAAAGGTTGCGAACCGTGCAGGAGATGCCGGCGCCGCCGCCGAACGTTATCGTTCCAGCCTTCAATACGCGGTGCCTTACCGCCTTCCGTCCCTCATCCATCGCCTTCGTCCGATATGAAGAAAATGTTACAGCGACCGCTCGCGCACAGTTGCGACTGACCCGCAGTTGCGACTGACCCCAACGCAATGCATCCACCATGATGCACGCAAATCACGATCGATCAATTCCATATTGAAACGGCAGCGGTCGCCATCCGCTTCATGGGAAAAGGCCGCTGCTGCGGTCCGAAGAACGCAGCAGCGGTCATTTTGGTTTGAGAAAGGATAGCGGATCGACAGCCACGTTAACTCCGCACCCCGACCGATCATGTAGCTCGAAGTCCTTTACGGAGACTTGCGGGAAGCTTCCGAAAGGCCGAGCGTCGCGACGAACTTCAGAGGGTTCAGGTGGTGGCGATGCCGTCTTCCGTGACGGTGCGGTTTCGGCCGGATCGTTTTGCTGCAAAAAACCGTCCACACTTATGGCAACGGAGCCGAACTTCCACTAGTCTCCCGCCGTCCCGGCCCGTCGCATTTCCAAAAAATTTCATCGACGGATTCATCGATCTTTTGATCGTCATTTTGAATGGATGGATTTCCAGTGCGCTACCACGATCAATTCACGTCACAGGGCATGCGTTGCGTCCAACAGGTGTCGTTGCTCAAGCTCTGGGAACGGCTGCGCGGCTCTCAGGAGCTTCCTCAATTCAGCACGCTGGCGGCCGAGGACATTTCGCGATCGGTCGACAAGCTTTCAATTTGCGAGGTGGTCGACACCGGTTCAGAGCCACGCTTTCGCATCGTCAAGAGCGGCGCACAATTCGAACGTATGTACCCGGAAAGACGCGTCGGGCAGTTTCTCGACGAAACCCTGTCGCCGGCGATCAGGGATCAGGCGCTCGAACATTACAGGCGGGTGGTGGCCATTCGACAGCCATCCTTCAGCTTCACGGCGGTGCGCAAGGATGACGGTCCGATCATTCGATATGAGCGGCTGTTGCTGCCCTTCGCCTGCGACGGCTCGCATGTCGGGCGCATCGTCGGCGTCATCACGCTGTTCAGCGAGGAAAACGGTTTCGACGCCAGCGACGTGACGAGCGGACAAATCATCGAGCTGTAGCAGGCAGCCGAATTGCCTTGCCGGGAGGCGGCGATCGCACGGCCATGGAAAGCGGCATCGAGGGCGAAGTGCCGCCACCTGATGCCCTCACCGCACTGCGACGATACGCGAATCCGGATTGTCGAACACGACCCGGTTCCGGCCGCTGTTCTTCGCAGCGTAGAGCGCGCGGTCCGCAGCGGCAATCACGTCCTGCGCCGAGTTGGTGGCGCCGCCTGAAATCGCCACGCCGAAGCTTGCCGTGATGGCCCTGGCTTCGCTGCCGAGGTCGACAGGTGAGACGGCGATGGCCTGGCGCAGGCGTTCGGCGGTCTTGCTGATGGTTTCAAACGTGGCGTCCACGATGATGATCAGAAACTCTTCGCCTCCATACCGGCCGAGTTGATCGCTTTGGCGAAGTGCTCCCGTGAGGCGACGCGTCACCTCCGTCAGGGCTTCATCGCCCGCCGCATGTCCCAAGGCATCGTTGATAAGCTTGAAATGATCGATATCGACCATGATCATTCCAACCGATTTATGCGTCCTGGCTGCGTCTGCGAAGGCCCGCTCCGCCAGCCGCATGATGGCGCCGCGGTTGAACACTCCCGTCAAGGCATCATGGCTTGCGGACTGTTCGAGCTTTCGCCCCTCCTCCACCAGTTGGCGGTTGCGCTCGATGATCTTCTCAAAGAGACGGCTCTTCTCGATGACCAGCGAGATCTGATTGGCGATCTGCCGGAAGACGGTCTGGTGCACGTCCCGATAGGTATTCTTTTCACGACTTGTGAAGAACAGGAATCCGATCGGCCGATGGCCGACGATAAGCGGACAGGTAAGACTGGAACGTCCCCCTTCCAGAACGATCCGCCGGGTCGAATCCGAATCGGGCTTGGCTTCCAGGTAGCTTTCCAGGTCATTGATGATACGTGGCTGGCCCGTGAGCAGGACCTGCTCCAGGCTGCTACCGGCCAGGGGCCGGGAGTATCCCGCCGTGACCTGGGCCGGGCCAAGCTGCGAACGGGCCCAAAAAGCGGTCAGGCCGGCACCGTCATCCGACAGAAACGCGCAGCCGATACGGTCGTACGGGATCAGCCCGGCGAAAGCGTCGAAGATGCGGTTCAGGACGTCTTCCAGCGAGATGCCCTGTTCCACCGTCTGGACCAGATCGACCAGTTGGAGAAGCTCCCGCTCCCGCCGGGCCAGCGCGTCCGCAAGGAGTTGCAGCTCCCGCGCGAGCCGGGCCAGCGGATCGGAATTGTCGGGACAGAGCTCGGGAACCGAGCGGCCGCTTCGCAGCTGCGTGACCCAGGCGGCGTACGCATCCACCCGTTCCCGTACCTTGTCGGTATCGGCAAGCTCGTCTGCCATCGCTGCTGGTCCACTGGGATCAATGGCAGGATTGAGCTAAAGAGCTAACTTTCAGTGAATTGGGGCTCTAAAAATGGCTGGTTGGTCCCGTCGCGATCTGGACGTTCACCCGACCTCATGTTCGGTTTCCGCCGTTTTGGCTTCATCCTACCCCAGCCCGATATCCCCGAGCCGCCCGGCCAGCCAGGCGGATTGGGCCTGGTCGACCACGCCGCCGACATAGACCTCCGAGGCGACACTCGTCTTTCCCAGCACCAGATAGAGCCCGATCCCGTAGGCGAACCACAAATGCGGATCGGTCAGCGCGCGGAGCTTGTGCCGGTCGTGATCCGGCGGCTGATGATTGGATGTCTTGCGTACTTCGATCGCGAGCAGATTGTTGGGAATCTCGCGCTGGTGCACCACGATGTCGGGATAGACGGACTTTCCGAACTCGTCGTCGGTCGAGACGATCGTGCCATGCGGCATTCGCAGCCTGCGCTCGCCGAGCCGGTTGTAATCACAGTCGACGTTCCATCCCGAAAACTGCTTTTCGAGATGCACCGCCAGCCGGTGCGTCAGCGTACGCTCGCCGACGTCCTTCGCGAACAGAAAGGCCTCGTCCGCATAGAATGCCCGAAGCGCGGCTACAACCTTGTTCAACTCGCCTTGCATGTGGCCTCCGACAGGAACACTCTAGCGCCCGACCGGAAATGCATCGAGCCTTTTCAGACTCTATGACAACTTAAAGGCGATTTGCAGTTCCGCCCTCTACATCTGCACTTCGATCAGCCGCGGTCCCTGTTCGGCGACGCCTTCGGCCAGCGCCTTGACGAAGTCGTCCGATGTGGTGACGGCGCGGCCGGGAACCCCCATGCCCTTGGCGAGCGCGACCCAGTCGAGCGTGGGGCGGTCGATCCTGAGCATGTCCTGGGCGCGCTGACCGGGCTCGCCGGCGCCGACGCCGTCGAATTCGCCGCGCAGGATCTGATAGATGCGGTTGGCGAACACGATGGTGAGGACGTTGAGGCCTTCGCGGGCCTGCGTCCACAGCGATTGCAGCGTGTACATCGCGCTGCCGTCGCCGACCATGCAGATCACCTTGCGGTCCGGGCAGGCCACCGCCGCCCCGGTCGCGACCGGCGTCGAGAAACCGATCGAGCCGCCCATGTTCTGCAGCCAGTCGTGCGGATGGGCCGCAGCAGTCGGCGGAAAGAAGCCGCGGCCGGTGGTGACGGATTCGTCGACCACGATGGCGTTTTCCGGGATCGCCATCGCGATCGCCTGCGCGATCGAGGCATGCGTCAGCGGACCGCTCGGCTTCGCCAGCTCGACCAGGGCCTGCGGTCTTGCATCCTGCGGCCTGGCGCCGAGCGCGGAAGCCAGCGCCTCCAGGGCCGCGACCGAGTTCTCGCCGCCCGAGGTCATGCGATGGACCTCGCAGCCCTCCGGCTTGAGCAGGCTCGGCTTGTTCGGGTAGGCGAAGAACGCCACGGGATCGTTGGCCTCGACCAGCACGATATGCTTGAAATCCTTCAGGATCGGCAGCGCCTGCTCGATCACGTAGGGGATCCGGTCGATCGAGAACCGCCCCCGCCCGCGCGCCATCCGCGGATTGTAGGTCTGGCCCATCACCTTGCAGCCGGTCTTGCCGGCGATCTGTGCCGCCAGCGCCAGGCCCTGCTCGGTCAGCGCATTGCCGGTCAATAGCAGCAGCGTCTGCGCGCCGCCGCGCAGCACCTTCGCGGCATTGTCGACGGCCTGCGACGAGTAGCTGGCGCGCTGGGATTCTTCCGGCACCTGGGCGATGCCATCGGCCTCGTTCCATGCGGTGTCGGCGGGCAGGATCAGCGTGGCAATCTGCGGCGGGGAGCTCCTGGCCGCGGCAATCGCGGCGGCGCCGTCCGTGGCGACCGACTTCGCGTCCGGCGAAGTTCGCACCCAGGACGACATCGGCCGCGCCAGGCCTTCGATGTCGGAGGTCAGCGGCGCGTTGAATCCGATATGATAGACCGCGTGCTGGCCGACGATATTGACGATGCCGGAATTCGCCTTCTTGGCGTTGTGCAGATTGGCAAGGCCGTTGGCGAGGCCGGGGCCGAGATGCAGCAGGGTGGAAGCCGGCGAGCCCTTCATGCGGAAATAGCCATCGGCCGCCCCCGTCACCACGCCCTCGAACAGGCCGAGCACGCAGCGCATGCCCTCGACCCGGTCCAGTGCGGCGACAAAATGCATCTCCGAGGTGCCGGGATTGGCGAAGCAGACGTCAACACCGCCTGCGACCAATGTCCGCACCAGACTTTCCGCACCGTTCATCATTCACTCCCGTTCGCGATCGTTTCTTGAAGCATCTCCTTGAGGATCAATCATTCCTGGCGGGTTTCGTCAAAGCTTTCGCGGACATTGCTGCCATCGCGCAACAGGCGGGTGCTTTTTTAACCGCAGTGTTTGAAAATCAGGCGCTCACGGGCTCGTTGCTTGCGAAACAGCGCCAGTTGTGGCCTGTCTCGCCGGGAACGGGATTTTTCGCGGGGAAGATGATGATCCGGGCTTTTGCTTTGCTGGTTGCGGCTGCGACATTGCTGACGGGCGCCGGTCATGCCCAGGCCGAGGGTTTCGACATACGCGATATCATGGGCGGCGGACCCAGTTTCGGCGCCGGCGGCTCCAGCCCGATTCGGCGGCAGACCGTGAGCTTTTCCGGCAATTATGCGCCCGGCACCATCTACATCGACACCGCCGAGCGGCGGCTTTACCTCGTGCTGCCCAATGGCCAGGCGCTACGCTACGGCATCGGCGTCGGCCGCGACGGTTTCCGCTGGTCAGGCACCCACCGCATTTCGGCAAAGAAGGAATGGCCGAGCTGGACGCCGCCCTCGCAGATGCTGAGGCGGCGGCCCGATCTGCCGCGCCACATGGCCGGCGGCGTCGACAACCCGCTCGGGGCGCGGGCGATGTATCTGGGCTCGACGCTCTACCGCATCCACGGCTCGAACGAGCCGGAGACGATCGGCCAGGCCGTATCCTCCGGCTGCTTCCGCATGACCAACGACGACGTGGCCGATCTCTACAGCCGCGTTTCCGTCGGCACCCCGGTGGTCGTGAAGAACTAGGCTTCGCTGAAGCGTGGGAACCTGTCCGGTTCACTCGATCAAGCCTTGCGCACACCCTCCGATTGCGGCAGCGTCGCTTCAATGAGCGCCCTCGATCGGTCTTGGCATTTTTTCCGGATAGTTGCGGTCATCCTAGCCGGCAGCGGATTTGAGGCCATCGTCTGGCCGCCCGTTGCTTGGGCCGAAATTCCCGCGATCGCCTCGCGCCAGCGCGCCGAAAAGAAGACCTTCACCGATGCCGAGATCATCGACGGCTTCCTCAAGACCGCCTTCGGCGCCGAATACCATCTCGCCGGCCGGGTCGACCGGATCCGGAAATATCACGCGCCGGTGCGTGTGTTCGCCGACGGCAATCGGTCGGATCGCAAGGCCCAGCTTGCAAAGATCGTCGCCGATATAGCGAGGCGCGTTCAGCACCTCGATATCGCCATGGCCGACGCCGGCGACGCCGCCAATGTCCGGGTCAAGATGGTGCGCGAACGCGATCTCAATCGCACCATCTCGACATTCTACGGCAGCGAACGAGCCCGCGAGATTCGCGGCTCACTCGATCCGCAGTGCCTGTCCGGCTTTCGCAAGAATGAAAAATTCGAGATCGAGCATTCCGACGTGATCCTCACGGTCGACAATGGCGATTTCACCTTTTTCGATTGCGCCTATGAGGAGCTGCTGCAGTCGCTGGGGCCGATCAACGACACCGCTACGGTGCCGTGGACCATGTTCAACGACAACGTCTCGATGGGGTTCTTCGACGTCTACGACCAGTACATCCTCAACCTGCTGTACGACCCACGCATCAAGGCCGGCATGACGGTGGCGGAGGTCAAGGAAGTGCTGCCGGAGGTGCTGGCGGACGTCCGGACATGGGTGAGAAAGGTCAACACTCTGCCGGAGTGATGCTCCCTGCCGTCATTGCGAGGAGCCAACGGCTCGCAATGACGGAGGATATGCCTTCGCCCGGCTCTATGCCGTTTTGTCAAACAGCTCGCGCCCGATCAGCATGCGGCGGATTTCGCTGGTGCCGGCGCCGATCTCGTAGAGCTTGGCGTCGCGCAACAGCCGGCCGGTCGGATAATCGTTGATGTAGCCGTTGCCGCCGAGCAGCTGGATGGCGTCGAGCGCGCATTGCGTCGCCTTTTCCGCAGCATAGAGAATGGCGCCGGCGGCGTCCTCGCGCGTGGTCTCGCCGCGGTCGCAGGCCTTCGCCACCGCGTAAACATAGGCGCGGGACGCATTCATCGTGGTGTACATGTCGGCGATCTTGCCCTGCACCAGCTGGAAGGTGCCGATCGGCTGGCCGAACTGCTTGCGCTCGTGCACGTAAGGCAGCACCACGTCCATGCACGCCTGCATGATGCCGAGCGGGCCCGCCGCCAGCACCGCGCGCTCATAGTCGAGGCCGGACATCAGCACGTTGACGCCGCGGCCGACCTCGCTCAGCACGTTTTCCTCCGGCACTTCGCAATTGTCGAACACCAGCTCGCAGGTGTCGGAGCCGCGCATGCCGAGCTTGTCGAGCTTCTGCGCGGTGGAAAACCCCTTCATGCCCTTTTCGATGATGAAGGCGGTCATGCCGCGCGGACCGGCGCCGGGATCGGTCTTGGCATAGACCACCAGCGTATCGGCGACCGGGCCGTTGGTGATCCACATCTTGCTGCCGTTGATGACGAAGCGGTCGCCCTTCTTTTCGGCGCGGGTCGTCATCGACACCACGTCGGAGCCGGCGCCCGGCTCCGACATTGCCAATGACCCGACATGCTCGCCGGAAATCAGCTTGGGCAGGTATTTCCGCTTCTGCGCCTCGTTGCCGTTGCGGCGGATCTGGTTGACGCACAGGTTCGAATGCGCACCATAGGACAGGCCGACCGCCGCCGAGGCGCGGGATATTTCCTCGACCGCGATGCAATGCTCCAGATATCCCAAGCCCGATCCGCCATATTCCTCCTCGACGGTGATCCCGTGCAGACCGAGCGCGCCGATCTTCGGCCACAGGTCGCGGGGAAACTGGTTGCTGCGGTCGATTTCGGCGGCGCGCGGCGCGATCTCGTTGGACGAGAAAGCTTGCACGGTTTCGCGGATGGCGTCCGCGGTTTCGCCGAGATCGAAATTGAAGATCCGGTACGCGTTGGGGATCATGGTCGGGCTGCCTCCGGGCAAATGGCGCTGGTGCTGACGCAGAGCCTTATTCTTTGGAAATAACCTTGTCACGGGCCAAAGATGCTGAGAAGGGGCCTTCCGCCCACTTGGCATGCCACGCGGCGGATTACGGCAAACTCGCCCTTGCCCTGACGCGCGCAACGGGATGTAATTCGCCCAATAATCGCCCTCCTGAGCCAATCACGGAGGGTAGACGGGATGATGGAACAACAAGGAGAGGTCCGATGCACGGAACAATCGATCATGCCGAGGATTCCCATCTGAGGGCCGCTTCCGACAAGGCATGGTCCGTTCCGCTCGCGGAAATCGACGTCAGCCAGCCCGAACTGTTCAGGACCGATTCGTTCTGGCCGTATTTCGACCGGCTGCGCCGGGAAGACCCGGTGCACTACTGCAAGGACAGCATGTTCGGGCCGTACTGGTCGGTGACCAAATACAACGACATCATGGACATCGAGACCAACCATGCGGTGTTCTCATCGGCGGCTTCGCTCGGCGGCATCACCATCCGCGACGTCGCTCCCGACCTGCGCCGCGAAAGTTTCATCGCCATGGATCAGCCGCGCCACTCGGCCCAGCGCAAGACCGTGGCGCCGATGTTCACGCCGACGCACCTCGACCAGCTCGCGATCAACATCCGCAAGCGCTCGGCCGAGTGCCTCGACAACCTGCCGAAGAACGAGGTGTTCGACTGGGTCGACAAGGTCTCGATCGAACTGACCACACAGATGCTCGCGGTGCTGTTCGACTTCCCCTGGGAGGACCGCCGCAAGCTGACGCGCTGGTCCGACATCGCCACCACGCTTCCCGGGCCTGACGGCCTGGTCGCGACCGAAGAAGACCGCCAGGTCGAACTGCTGGAATGCGCGACGTACTTTGCGAAACTCTGGAAGGAGCGCATCAACCAGCCGCCGAAGAGCGACCTGTTGTCGATGATGGCGCACAGCGACGCCACCCGCGACATGGACCCGAAGAATTTCCTCGGCAACCTGATCCTGTTGATCGTCGGCGGCAACGACACCACCCGCAACACGCTGTCGGGCAGCGTCTATGCCCTGAACAAGAATCCGGATCAGTACAAGAAGCTGCGCGAAAACCCTGACCTGATCGACAGTTTCGTGCCGGAGGTGATCCGCTGGCAGACGCCGCTGGCGCATATGCGCCGGACTGCGCTCGAGGACTTCGAATTCCGCGGCCGGCAGATCAAGAAAGGCGACAAGGTCGTGATGTGGTACGTCTCGGGCAACCGCGACGACGAGATCATCGACCGTCCCTACGACTTCATCATCGACCGGGCCCGGCCGCGCACCCATCTCTCGTTCGGCTTCGGCATCCACCGTTGCGTCGGGATCAGGCTGGCCGAGCTGCAACTCAGGATCATCTGGGAAGAAATCCTCAAGCGTTTCGACAATATTGAGGTGGTCGGCGAGCCCAAGCGGGTGTATTCGAGCTTCGTCAAGGGTTACGAGACCCTGCCGGTGCGGATTGCCGGCTGATTTCGACTGCTTCCATTTGGGATCGATCAACAATGAATATTCGGACATCCGTGAAAGCCGATAAAGCCGAACTTCAGCGCCTGGCGCGCGAAGAGGCCTATTCCACGCCGCTGAAGGATTTTCATCCCGGCGCGCCACGGCTGTTCCAGAACGATACGCTGTGGCCCTGGTTCGAACGGCTGCGCAAGGAAGAGCCGGTGCACTACTGCACCAATGCGCCGATCGAGCCCTATTGGTCGGTCACCAAGTACAACGACATCATGCATGTCGACACCAATCACGGCATCTTCTCGTCCGACGCGGCGCTCGGCGGCATCAACATCCGCGACGCCCCGGTTGGCTATGACTGGCCGAGCTTCATCGCGATGGACCAGCCAAAGCATTCGGCGCAACGCAAGACGGTGTCGCCGATGTTTACGCCGACACATCTGGATGAACTCGCAAAGCTGATCCGCGAGCGCAGCATCAAGGTGCTGGACAATCTGCCGCGCAACGAGACCTTTAATTTCGTCGATCGGGTCTCGATTGAACTGACGACGCAGATGCTGGCAACGCTGTTCGATTTCCCGTTCGAGGAGCGTCGCAAGCTGACGCGCTGGTCGGATGTCTCGACTGCGCTGCCCAAGAGCGGCGTCGTGAATTCGCCGGAGCAGCGGCGCCAGGAAATGGACGAGTGCCGGGCGTACTTCGCCAATCTCTGGAACGAGCGCGTCAATTCCGAGCCGCGCAACGACCTGATCTCGATGATGGCGCACAGCGATGCCACCCGCCACATGGATCCCGACAATCTGATGGGCAACATCGTCCTGCTCATCGTCGGCGGCAACGACACCACCCGCAACACCATGAGCGGCTCGGTGCTGGCCCTGAACGAGCACCCCGACCAGTACCAGAAGCTGCGCGACAATCCGGCGTTGATCGACAGCATGGTGCCGGAAGTGATCCGTTGGCAGACGCCGCTGGCGCATATGCGCCGCACCGCGCTGGTCGACACAGAACTCGGCGGCAAGACCATCAGGAAGGGTGACCGGGTGGTGATGTGGTACGTCTCGGGCAACCGCGACGAGGAGGGCATCGAGAGCCCCAACGAGTTCATCATCGACCGCGCCCGGCCCCGCACCCATCTGTCGTTCGGCTTCGGCATCCACCGCTGCGTCGGCATGCGGCTCGCCGAATTGCAGCTGAAGATCGTGTGGCAGGAGATGCTGAAGCGGTTCGACCGCATCGAGGTGGTCGGCGAGCCGAAGCGGGTCTATTCCAGCTTCGTCAGGGGCATCGAGTCGTTGCCGGTACGCATACCTGCATGAACAGACCGGCCTTGATCGCCGGCTTTGACCAGCCTATCCACGGCGCAGGGTTTTAACCGCGCCGCGGGCTGCCATACGCCCTCGATCCACCAGCCGAGTTCAGATGACCGCAACCGAACACCACGACGATTATGCCGATATCCGCGACGCTGTCGCCAAGCTCTGCGCCCAGTTTCCCGGCGAATACTGGCGCAAGCTCGACCGCGAGATGGCCTACCCCAAGGCTTTCGTCGATGCGCTGACCGAGGCCGGCTATCTCTCGGTCCTGATCCCCGAGGAATATGGCGGCGCCGGACTGAAGCTGTCGGCCGCGGCCGCGATCCTCGAGGAGATCCAGCGCGCCGGATGCAACGGCGGCGGCTGCCACGCCCAGATGTACACCATGGGCACGCTGCTGCGGCACGGCAGCGACGAGCAGAAGGCCAAGTGGCTGCCGAAGGTCGCCACCGGCGAGTTGCGGCTGCAGGCGTTCGGCGTCACCGAGCCGACCAGCGGCACCGACACCTCCTCGCTGAAGACTTTTGCCAAGCGCGACGACAACGGCGACTACATCGTCAACGGCCAGAAGATCTGGACCAGCCGCGCCGAATATTCCGACCTGATGATCCTTTTGGCGCGCACCACGCCGAAGGAGAAATCCAAGAAGCGCACCGACGGCCTGTCGGTGTTCATCGTCGACATGAAGGCGGCGAAGGGCAACGGGCTCACGATCAGCCCGATCCGCACCATGATGAACCACGCCACGACGGAAGTGTTCTTCACCGACATGCGGGTGCCGGCCGAAAACCTGATCGGCGAGGAAGGCAAGGGCTTTCGCTACATCCTCTCCGGCATGAACGCCGAACGCATCCTGATCGCGTCGGAATGCATCGGCGACGCCAAATGGTTCATCGCCAAGGCCAGCGCCTACGCCAAGGAGCGCAGCGTGTTCGGCCGCCCGATCGGCCAAAATCAGGGCATCCAGTTTCCGATCGCCAAGTCCTATGCGGCGATGCGCGCCGCCGAGCTGATGGTGCGGGAAGCCACCCGCAAATACGAGGCCGGGCTCGACTGCGGCGCCGAAGCCAATATGGCCAAGATGCTGGCGGCCGACGCTTCCTGGGAAGCGGCGAACGCCTGCGTGCAGACCCATGGCGGCTTCGGCTTCGCGGAAGAATACGACGTCGAACGCAAATTCCGCGAGACCCGGCTCTACCAGGTCGCGCCGATCTCGACCAATCTGATCCTGTCTTACGTCGCCGAGCACGTGCTCGGCATGCCCCGCTCCTACTGAGAACGTCCGATGCTGCCGCTCGAAGGACTGACCGTCATCGCCGTCGAACAGGCGGTCGCCGCCCCGTTCTGCAGCTCGCGGCTGGCGGATGCCGGCGCCCGTGTCATCAAGGTGGAGCGGCCGGAGGGCGACTTCGCCCGCGGCTACGACGCCGCGGCGAAGGGACAGAGCAGCTATTTCGTCTGGCTCAACCGCGGCAAGGATTCCGTGGTGATCGACCTCGCCACCAGGGAAGGCCGCGCCTCACTCGAAGAACTGATCGCCGGCGCCGACGTCCTGCTGCAGAACCTCAAGCCGGGCTCGATGGACAAGCTCGGCTTCTCGCTGGAACGCCTGAGGAAGGACTACCCGGCGCTGATCTGCTGCACCATCTCCGGTTACGGCGACGACGGCCCCTACGCCGACCGCAAGGCCTATGACCTCCTGATCCAGGCCGAGAGCGGGCTGGCCTCGATCACCGGCGGACCGGAAGGACCGTCGCGGGTCGGCATCTCGGTCGTCGATATCGCCACCGGCGCCACCGCGCATGCCTCGATCCTCGAGGCCTTGATCGCGCGCGGCCGCACCGGCAAGGGCGCCGACATCCGGATATCGATGTTCGACGTCATGGCCGACTGGCTGGCGGTGCCGCTGCTCAATTCGGAAGCCGGCAATCCGCCGAAGCGGATGGCGCTGGCCCATCCCTCGATCGCGCCCTACGGGGTCTTCCAGTCGAAGGATGGCAAGGGAATCCTGATCTCGATCCAGAGCGAGCGCGAATGGAAAAAACTCTGCGCCGACGTGCTCGATAAGCCCGACCTGCCGAACGATCCCCGCTTCGCCAACATGGTCGAGCGCGTCCGCAACCGCGCGCTCACCGACAAGGCGGTCGGCGACAGCTTTGCCGCCATGACCCGCGAAAATCTCCTGAAACGCCTGGCGGATGCCGACATTGCGTTTGCCGAGGTCAACACCATGGCCGATCTGGCCGTGCATCCGCATCTGCGGCGTATCGAGGTCGATACGCCGAACGGCAAAGTGACCTATGCCGCGCCCGCCGCGATCTTCGTCGGTGAGCCGCGTCACTACGGCGCCGTTCCCGGCATCGGCGACCACGGCGAACTTCCGAAAATCCCTCGCGCCCGGGCCACATCATCATGACCGAAGCCATCGCCGAAAAACTCGATATCGACCGCCTGCGGCAATGGATCGGCCGCACCGAGGAGGCGTCCGACATCGTCACCGCGCAACTGGTGAAGGGCCTGCGCGCCACGCTGTTCCAGGAGATCGGCAAGCCGAAGCCGGGCGACGCGGCGCCGTGGACCGTGCATTGGTGCCTGGCACAGCCGGTGTACCCGATGTCCGAACTGAGCCAAGACGGCCACCCGACCCGCGGCGGCTTCCTGCCGCCGGTGCCGCTGCCGCGCCGGATGTGGGCCGGCGGCGAACTCGAGTTTTTCGAACCGCTCCGGGTCGGCGATGAAGCCAAGCGAACTTCGCGGATATCCGACGTGACGATGAAGAGCGGCAGCAGCGGCGTGCTGTGCTTCGTCTCGGTCGAACACCTGATCACGACACAGCGCGGCACCGCGATCCGCGAGCGGCAGGATATCGTCTATCGCGACATGTCGACCGCGCAGCCGGCGGCGCCAGCCAAGGCCCCACCACCGCCACCCGTCGCGAAATACCGCGAAAGCCACATGGCCGATCCCGTGCTGCTGTTCCGCTATTCGGCGCTGACCTTCAACGGCCACCGCATCCATTACGACCGCGATTACGTCACCAGGGTGGAGGGTTATCCGGGTCTCGTCTTCCACGGCCCGATGCAGGCGGCCTTCATCGTCGAACTCGCCGCCAGGCTTCACGGCGGCAAGGCGCCGAAGAAATTCAGCTATCGCGGCGTGCAGCCGCTGTTCGAAGGCAGCGAGTTCTCCATCAACGCCAACGACACCGCTGCCGGCATGGAGCTGTGGACCGCGAATTCGGCAGGTCAGCCGACCATGAAGGGTACCGCGACTTGGTGAAGTTCGAGGACGTCATTCCGGGCTGGCGCGCTGGCACCAGACCTCAGATGTGCAATTGCACATCGGGGAATCTCGAGATTCCGGGTTCGATGCTTCGCATCGCCCCGGAATGACAGATTAATCCTCTGAGGACCCGACAATGTCCCGCAAGCCCGCCAAAACCACTTCGGCATCGGTCAGCGTCAAGCAGGCCACGCTGGATCTGTTGCGGGCATTCGGAATCAAGAAGGTGTTCGGCAATCCCGGCTCGACCGAATTGCCGTTCCTCAGCGACTGGCCAGGCGACATCGACTATGTGCTGGGCTTGCAGGAAGCCTCCGTCATCGGCATGGCCGATGGATATGCGCAAGCCACCCGCAATGCCGGCTTCGTCAATCTGCATTCCGCCGCCGGCGTCGGCAATGCGCTCGGCAATATCTACACCGCGCACCGCAACCAGACCCCGCTGGTGATCACGGCTGGCCAGCAGGCGCGCTCGATCCTGCCGCTGCAGGCCTTTCTCTATGCCGAGCGCGCGTCGGAATTTCCGCGGCCCTACGTCAAATACAGCGTCGAGCCGGCGCGGGCCGAGGACGTCCCGGCCGCAATCGCGCGTGCCTATTACGTCGCGATGCAGCCGCCCTGCGGTCCTACCTTCGTCTCGGTGCCGATCGACGATTGGACCCACGTCACGCAGCCGGTGAAAGCGCGCAGCGTCAGCCGCGAGCTCGGCCCCGACCCGAGCGCGATGAAGGCGCTCGCCGAAGCGCTCGCCGGCAGCAAGCGCCCTGCCCTGGTGGTCGGCCCCGGCGTCGATCGCGCGCAGGCGGTCGACCTGATGGTGAAGGTTGCGGAGAAGGCGAGAGCGTCCGTCTGGGTCAGCCCGTTTTCGGCGCGCTGCAGTTTCCCGGAGCGGCATCCGCAATTCGCAGGCTTCCTGCATGCCTCGCCGTCGCAGCTCTCGGATGCCCTGCGCGAGCATGATCTGGTGGTGGTGATCGGCGCGCCGGTCTTCACCTTTCATGTCGAAGGCCACGCCGCGATCTTCGACGGCGCCACCACCATCTTCCAGATCACCGACGATGCGGATGCGGCTTCGGTATCGCCACTGGGCACCAGCATCATCGCGACCATGAAGCCGGCGCTGGCGATGCTGCTGGAATGGCTGCCCGAGACCAAGCGCGCGATTCCGGCGGGGCGCATTTTGCCGCCCGCGCCGCAAGCCGGCGATCCGATCCCGGTCGAATATCTGCTGCACGCGCTCTCGTCGGTCATGCCCGGCGACGCCGTGCTGGTGGAGGAAGCCCCGTCGCATCGCCCGGCGATGCAGAAATTCATGCCGATGCGCGGACAGGACAGCTTTTACACCATGGCGAGCGGCGGCCTCGGCTACAGCCTGCCCGCCGCGGTCGGCATGGCGCTCGGCCGCCCCGGCTGCAGGACAGTCTGCCTGATCGGCGACGGCTCGGCGATGTATTCGATCCAGGCGCTGTGGACCGCGGCGCAGCGCAAGCTGCCGCTGACGATCGTGGTGATCAACAATGCCGGCTATGGTGCGATGCGCTCGTTCAGCCAGGTCATGCAGGTGCGCAACGTGCCCGGCCTCGACCTGCCCGGTATCGATTTCGTCAAGATCGCCGAGGGCATGGGCTGCGACGCCGTGCGCGTCAGCCAGTCGTCCGAACTTGCGCCCGCGCTCAGGCGCGGCCTGGCGCATGACGGCGTCAGCCTGATCGAGGTGATGGTGGATTCGGCGGTGCCGCTGCTCTACGCGCAGAAGGGCTGAAGTAGGAGTTCACTTGCCGTAACTTTCCCGCATCTTCGCCTGGATCTTAGCCATGCCGGCGATCCAGCGATCGTAATCCTCGGTCTTCTTGCGCATGTAGCCCAGCACCTGCGGGTGCGGCAAGATGACAAAGGTCTCCTGTTCGAGCCCCTTCAGCACATCCTGCGCGACCTGTTCCGGCGAGAGGTCGCCGTCGCCGGACTGCGGGCCCTTCGGGATCGAGCGCAGCATATTGGTGTCGACGCCCTGCGGGCACAGGATCGAAACCTTGATGCCGTCGGCCTTGTGCGAGATCGCGAGATTCTCCGCAAACCCCACTGCGGCGTGCTTGGTGGTCGAATAGGCCGGACTTCCGACCTGCGACAGCAGGCCGGCGGCGGAAATCGTGTTGAGGAAATAGCCACCGCCGCGCGCCTTCATGCGCGGGATCAAATGCCGGGCGGCATAGACATGCGCCATGACATGGATCGCCCAGCTTCGCGCCCAGGGCTCGTCGGAATTGCCGCCGGCATTCACCGACAGCGGATCGAAGCCTCCGCCGATGCCTGCGTTGGAGCAGAACAGCGCGATCGGGCCGAACTTCTGCTCGGTCTCCTCGATGACGTGAAGGATGTTTTTCTCCTGCCCGACATCGCATTTGAACGCCGCGCCTTGAACCGATGCGGCGACGGCTTCGGCGTGGGCATGATCGAGATCGACGACGACGACCTTGGCGGCGCCGGCGCGGTGGAAGGCTTCGCACAGCGCGCGGCCGATGCCGTTGGCGCCTCCGGTGACAACCACGACCTTACCCGCCACCTGCATCGCCAGACTCCGATTATTGAAAGCTTCAGGTCAGAACCAGATCGAGCACAGCGGTGTAATGGCAGGCCGCGCCCAGCAGCACGAAGCAGTGCCAGATCGCGTTCTGGAAACGCAGCCGCTGCCACGCATGAAAGATGACGCCGAAACTATACAGCGCGCCGCCCGCGAGCACGAACCACAGCGCCAGGCTCGGCAGCGCCGACATTACCGCATCGTAGAGCATGATGCCGCTCCAGCCCATCGCCAGATAGAGGCCTACCGCGACCCGGTCGTAGCGGCCCGGCAGCGCCAGCTTGAGCACGACGCCGACGATCGCCACGCACCACACCCCGATCAGCAGCACGACCGCGAAGACGCTGTCCTTCAATTCCATGATGATCGGCGTATAGGTCGCCGCGATCAGCACATAGATCGCCGAGTGATCGAAGCGGCGCAGCACCCATTTGGCGCGCGACACCGGCCACAGATTGTAGGTCGCCGACAGCACCAGCATGGCCAACAGCCCGGCGGCGTAGACCGAGACCACAGCCACCTGGAACGCGGTGGCGTAGACCGCGGTCAGCACGATCAGCACGGTGGCCGCGACCACGCCGCAGAACACGCCGATGCCGTGCACGACGCCGTCGGCGATCAGCTCGGCCCGGTCGTAATTCCAGAGCATGGCGCCGGCCGCATGGACGGAGGTCGAGGCGAGTTGTTTCAATTTGAAGACGGTCATGGCGCCCCGGCAGGCTTCGGTAGCGAAGCGTTAAAACATACCTCCGGGGAGGTCAACGAAGCCGGACTTCTCCGCTGCAATCGCGTCCTAAGTATGAAACTTGATTTTGCCCGGCAAATCGCCACTTTCCCTTCATTCTCCCGCCGACGGCCTCCCTCAAACCGAGTTCTCCCCGCCCGCATGGCCCTCAGTTTTCAAGATATCGTCGAGGAAGCGCGCCTGTCGGCGCGGGCCCTGAAGGACTATGGCGACCATTTTTTCAATCCGACGGTCCGGCTTGGCGTCACCGGGCTGTCACGCGCCGGCAAGACCGTCTTCATCACCGCGCTGATCCACGGCCTCACCCGCGGCGGCCGCTTCCCGATCTTCGAACCGTTCGCAACTGGACGGATCGCCCGCGCCCGGCTGGAGCCGCAGCCCGACGACGCGGTGCCCCGCTTTGCCTATGAGAACCACGTCCGCACCCTGATCGAGGAGCGGCACTGGCCGAATTCGACGGTCGATATCAGCGAGCTCCGGCTCGTGATCGACTACCAGCGGCAGAACGGCGCCGACCGCACGCTGACGCTCGATATCGTCGACTATCCCGGCGAATGGCTGCTCGACCTGCCGCTGCTCAACAAGAGTTACGAGCAATGGTCGGCTGAGAGCCTCGCGCTGTCGCGGGAGCCGCTTCGCGCCGGGCTGGCGGCGTCATGGCACGGCCGTCTCGCCACCCTGGTCGCGGAAGCGCAGGCAGACGAACAGGCGGCACTGACGGCCGCGCGGCTGTTCACCGACTATCTGCGCGCCTGCCGCGACGAACGTTTCGCCATGAGCCTGCTGCCGCCCGGCCGTTTCCTGATGCCCGGCAATCTCGCCGATACCCCGGCGCTGACCTTCGCGCCGCTCGACCTGCCGGCCGGCGGGTCAGCCCCCGAGGGATCGCTGTGGGCGATGATGGTCCGGCGTTACGAGGCCTACAAGGACGTGGTGGTCCGTCCGTTCTTCCGCGATCATTTCTCGCGGCTCGACCGCCAGGTCGTGCTGGTCGATGCGCTCTCGGCCTTCAATGCCGGACCTGAGGCGTTGCACGACCTCGAAGCGGCGCTGGCGGGAATCCTGGATTGCTTCAGGATCGGGCGCAGCACCTTCTTGAGCACCCTGTTCCGGCCGCGGATCGACCGCATCCTGTTTGCCGCGACCAAGGCCGATCATCTGCATCATTCCAGCCACGACCGCCTCGAGGCGGTGCTGCGGCGAACCGTCGGCAGGGCCGTCGCGCGCGCCGAGGACACCGGCGCCGAGATCGACGTCATCGCGCTGGCCGCGGTCCGCGCCACCCGCGAGGCGCAGGTCGCGCGCGGCCGGGACAAGCTGCCCTCGATCGTGGGGACACCCGCCCCCGGCGAGGTCGCAAACGGCGAGACCTTCGACGGCGACACCGAGGTCGCGACCTTTCCCGGCGACCTGCCGGCCGACCCGGAAGAGCTGTTCAGGGGCGACAGCGCTTTTCGCGGCCTCTCCAGCGCCTCGGCCGAAAAGACCGACTACCGCTTCCTTCGCTTCCGTCCGCCCCTGCTCGATCACGAAGGCACCGATGAGCCGGCGCTGCCTCATATCCGCCTCGACCGCGCCCTCCAGTTCCTGATCGGAGACAGACTGCAATGAGCGAGCGCCCCCATCACCGGCGGCCGGCGACCTTCAAGCTCGACGACCCCGCCGTCATCGTGACGGATCCGGACGATTCAAGCCGCCCGTCCCGCGGCACCGTGCATGTCAGGCCGGAAGCAGATCCCTCGCTGCTGCCGGTCCTGATCGAGGCGCCGCTCGTTCCCGTGCAGCGCCGCTTTCGCTGGGGCATGGTGTTCTGGAGTGCGGTCGGTGGGTTGACCCTGCTCGGCCTCGGGCTGGGCGTGACCCGCCTGATCGAGGACCTGTTCGCACGCAGCGAGAGCCTCGGCATTGCCGGACTGGCCTTTGCCATCGTCGCCGCGCTGGCGCTTGCGATCGTTATCGCGCGCGAAGCCTTCGGGCTGGCGCGGCTTGCCACGATCGAAAAATTGCATCTGCGCGCCGGCGCCGTGCTGGTCAGCGACGATCGCGCGGAGAGCCGCGCCATCGTCCGCGATCTGCTGGGCCTTGCGCACCAGAACCCGCATCTGGCGCGAGCCCGCGCCGCGCTGCAGGGCCATGCCGGCGACATCATCGACGGCGCCGACATGATCCGGCTGGCGGAGCGTGAACTGATGACGCCGCTCGACCAGGAGGCGCGCCGGCTGGTCTCGTCGGCCGCGCAGCGCGTCTCGATCGTCACCGCCGTCAGCCCGCGCGCCTTGTTCGACGTGCTGTTCGTCTTCGTGGCGTCGCTGCGACTGATCCGGCAGCTGGCGCTGCTCTACGGCGGACGGCCGGGCGCGCTCGGCATGCTCAGGCTGATGCGCCACGTCATCGCGCACCTCGCCATCACCGGCGGCATGGCGGCGAGCGACAGCCTGATCCAGCAGGTGCTCGGCCACGGCATCGCGGCAAAACTGTCGCAGCGCCTCGGCGAAGGCGTCCTGAACGGGCTGCTGACCGCGCGGCTCGGGCTTGCCGCCATCGACGTCACCCGCCCGCTGCCGTTCACCGCCCTGCCGCGTCCCGCGCTGGCGGACCTCGCCAGGGATTTGTTGCGCAAACGCGACGGCGAGGGGTGAGAGATCCGGCGCGATTTCCTAAGCCCGGTCTTTCCTTGAACTCTCATCGCGTTGCGCCGCGGCTCCAATCTCAAGCGCGCTCCCAAGTCATCGAGGACAGGGTTGACCGTTCGGAAGTACGCACGGCTTTCCTGCCGCGGGCGGGGCTGGTCGTGCAACCGGAGGCGGCGGTGGTGGCGCACGCACGACAGGAGGCGGTGGCGGTGGCGCTCGCACCACAGGAGGCGGTGGCGGCGGCGCGCGCACCACCGGCGGCGGTGGCGGTGGCGCGCGCACCACAGGCGGCGGTGGCGGCGGCGCGCGCACCACCGGCGGCGGTGGCGGTGGCGCTCGCACCACAGGAGGCGGTGGCGGCGGCGCGCGCACCACCGGCGGCGGTGGCGGCGGCGCGCGCACCACAGGCGGCGGTGGCGGTGGCGCGCGCACCACAGGCGGCGGTGGCGGTGGCGCGCGCACCACAGGCGGCGGTGGCGAAGTTGGCGGTGTAACCGCAGGTGGCTTCGGCAGCGGTTGACCGCCAACTCCGGGCGGCGGTTGTCCTGTCAGCGATTTCGGCGCTTGCCCAGGCTGCGGGGAAGAAGGCGAAGGAGTAGCCAGCGGCCGACCTGCGACTGGTGGCTTGCCGCTTACTGGCGGCAGCGGTTGACCGCCAGCGCCGGGCAGCGGTTGTCCTGTCAGCGATTTCGGCGCTTGCCCGGGGAGAGTCGTTTGCCCCGGCGCAGGGGAAGCCGAAGGAGAAGGCAGCGGCTGACCCGCGACCGGTGGCTTGCCGCTTACCGGCGGCAGCGGCTGACCGCCAGCGCCGGGCAGCGGTTGTCCTGTCAGCGATTTCGGTGCTTGCCCAGGGAGAGTCGTTTGCCCCGGCGCAGGGGAAGCCGAGGGAGAAGGCAGCGGTTGACCCGCGACCGGTGGCTTGCCGCTTACCGGCGGCAGCGGTTGACTGCCGGCGCCAGGCAGCGGCTGTCCTGTCAGCGATTTCGGCGCCGGCCCCGGAAGAGCCGTTTGCCCAGGCGGCGAAGGAGAAGGAGTAGCCAGCGGCTGACCCGCGACCGGAGGCTTGCCGATTACCGGCGGTGCGCCGGGAGATGGCGTGCCTGGCGGGGTCGTCGTCTGAACCGGGATCGCTTTTGGCGCCACCGATGGTGGCAGCGCAGGTGCGAGCAAAGCGGCAGCACCCCCGCCGGCGGGAGCAATTTTTCCGCCGGCAACAGGCGACTGCGGCTGAGACGCGGGGGGTGGCGCCGGCGGTGTGAGTGTCTGGGTCTGTCCGCCTGGCTTGGTAACCGTCACGGTATTGGTCGTGTTGTTGACGATAACCGTGTTGTGGATGTTGTTGTAGATGACGTTATTCGGCGGCGGCGCGACGTATCGCGGCGGATTGACCCACACCGGTACCGGCACGTAAACCGGAACGGGAAGCACATAGGCATAGACCGGCGGTGGCGGCGGAGCCAATTCCACGAAATAGACCGGTCGCGGCGGCAGAAAGAATACCGGCGGTGGCGGCGGCGGCGCAAATCCGAAATCCGGATCGTCGAAAACCAGCACCGGCCGTTCCACGTAAATGATCTCTTCCGGCGGCGGCGGCGGCACGTCGTAGCTGATGATTTCGAATCTCGGCGGCGGCTCGAGCGCGGCCGTCAAATATGCCAGCCGGCGCCGCGCATCATTGGCGTGGAAGCCGTTCGGATAACGGCGCAGATACGACCAGTAAGCGGCCGGCGTATCGACGCTCCGGCTGCGCCGCCACGTTATGGCCTCGCGGCGGGCGGCAACAATCGCCCGCACGCGGCGTGCCATCGGATCGTTGGGATAGGCAACGAGGAAGTTTTCATAGTCCTGCAGATTGTCGCGATCGAGCGCCGCGAGATAGGCATCCCGCGCGTCAAGATCACGGATCGGCTTCGAGCGGATCGTTGAGGTCTGTTCGGGCGAAACCTGGGGCGGAGGCGCATCCGGCGCCCGCTCGAAGAAGTAGAACGGCGCCTGCAGCTTTGAAGCATTCCATGGCACTTGCGCGCCCTTGGTGATCTCGTTCACCCGAAGCCGGATCCGGTTGAACAGATCTGTCACCGGAAGGCCGCCCTCGCGCATCATCTCTGCAAGAGCCTGGGCATAGGATGAGTACGGACCGGCCTCGTTCTGCGCAACCGTTCCAGGCGCCGCGTTGAGGGCGATCAATGTTCCGGGATCCGGCTCGACAAGGGCCAAACCGCCCGCCAGCGGGGGGCCGGATTTGGCGAAAGGATTGGCCCGAGCCCCGTCAAGAACGATGATACTCGCCTTGATGCCGAGAGCTGCAAGCGGTTTGGTGTAGTCCGAAATGCGTAACGCCTCGGAGGAGACATTCGCATCACGTGCAATGTTCGCGTCCGTCGGCACAAAGTAGTTTTCACCTTCCAGCTGCAATCCGTAGCCGCTGAGGTAGACGAATGACACCGTATCGGGGCCTGCCGCGGAGACCTTGGCGATAAAATCCCGGAACGTCTTGCGCAGGGAATCCTGATCGAGGTCGCGAACCCCGACCACGTCGAAGCCGGCAGCCTGAAGGGTTTGCGCGATCAAACCGGCATCGTTGGCGGGTGTCGGAAGGGCTCCCGCTGAGTAATTTGCGTTGCCGACGACCAGCGCGATGCGCGTTTCCGCCGCATGGGCACCGGCCAAGGCCAAATCCCAGAAAAGAAGCACCGAGAACAAGACCAATACGAATTTGCGCTGATGCTTCATGAGAAACCCGCGATAAGGAGCCGATGCAGATTACCAAGCTTGCCACTGAACGAGGTCTGAATGGAAGCGGTCAGAAATAAGGCGGGCGGCTGATCACCGCCTGCCAGCACCCGCGGGCGATAGAGCGGCGAGTCCCTTGGCGGCGAAAGCTCGGGCGTCCAACCGGTGAGCTTTTCCAGCGCGTAGGTGTCCATCACGATGCCGCGCCAGCTGCGCTCGACCCGTTCGAGCGGCTCCCTGATCGCGGTCGTCGACCGCCATACCGGGCTGGTGTTGTCGGGCTCGCGTCCGACATAGAGGCCGGCGTGGCCGCGGATCGCATTCATGCCGGGATCGCGAAAGCCTTCGAACCTGCCGCGCTCGTTGATCTGGACGACGGGGACGCGGTCCTTGAAGAACCAGCGCAGCATGGCGTAGGTCCGGTAGTCCGTGGTGGCGATCCAGGTCGCGCCGGTCTTCTGCAATTGCGCCTGCGCGCGCTCGACCACCTGCTCATAGCCCGCCTCGCCGCCGATCGGGTCGGCCCGGCCGATAAAATTCCAGGGAGCGACGACGTAATAGAGGAAGACCGCAATGACGAAGACGACCCCGGAGGCGACCGCCACCTTCGCCCAGGCAATCGTTGACTGGATCATCCATGCCGGAAAACCGTCGCGCGGCAGCATCGCGATATTGATGGCCGTGGCGGCAAATCCGGCCGGCCACATAAACATCGGCCAGGTATCGCCGACCCTCAAGGACAGCGATTTCCAGAAGAAGTAACCGAACGGAACGATCACGGCGGTCGACAGCAGAATCGCCACCGCATCGCCGCGGCGATATCCCCGCCACGCCGTCAGCGCCACGCCCGACAAAACCACCGGCAGCAGGATGAACCCGACCAGCCCGAACTGCAGCCCGATATAGTCCCCGACGGTACGGAGCGACAATTCATGGGTCGCGGTGGCGCGCACCAGCTGAAACCGGAACGAGGCCCAGTCGTGCTGATAGTTCCAGATCAGGACCGGCAGAAACACCACGACCGCAATCAGCGCCGCGAGCCACGGATACGGGCTCGCCAGCCAGCGGCCGCGCCATTTCGGCACCAGCATGAAGGCCGCGGCCGCCGGAAGCAGCATTCCGGCGGTGAATTTCGACGACAGCGCCAACCCGGCGAAGACGCCTGCGGCCAACCACCAGCGCGCATCATTGCTCTCGGTGAGCCGCACCAGCGCCCAGATCATCGCCACCGCAAACGGAATCAGCGCCACATCGGGCGAGACCTTGGCCATCAACAGCCCGTAATAGAGTGCCGCCTCCGGCATCAGCAGCACCAGCGCGACCGCGCGGACATCATGGGTCACGCGCCGGACGATATCGGCAAGCAGGAGCTGTGTGACCAGCATCGCCACGATGCCGGCAAACCGCACGCCCAGATTAGTGTCGCCGAAGATGGCGGTGCCGAAGCGGATGAACCACGCAATGACGGGGGGATGATCGAGGAAGGACAGCGCGCCCTCCTTCGACCAGGTCCAGTAATAGGCCTCGTCGGTACGTAGATCGATCGCGCTTGCGTAGATCAACCGCAGCGCCGTCATCGCCACGATGGCGGCGGCAACCGCAAGCAGTTGCCGGGAGGCAGGACTGGCCGGCCTGGCGCTGGCCTGATCGGGCGGGGTGATCATCACGGCGCTTTCTCCCCGACTCCGGTGGGGGTGTCAACTTGCAGCAGCTTCGACATCAACTCCCCATGGCGTCCGGGCCGTTCCCCCACTAACATCGGCAACATCGGCAGAACCGCAGGATTAATCGACAGGACCAGATGGCCTCATTATCCCCGGAAGCGCTCATGAAATTCGTCCGCGGCATCAGCGTCCGGCAAATCCGGCTCTGCTGCGGACTGGTATTGTTCGCCTATCTGGTCAGCCACTTCCTCAATCATGCGCTCGGCAATATCTCGATGGAGGCGATGGCCGATGGGGTCTATTACCATACCCTGTTGTGGCAATTTCTCCCGGTCGCCATGTTGTTTTACACCGCGGCACTGGTCCATGCCGGTCTCGGCCTCTGGGCGCTTTACGAGCGCCGGCAATTCCGCTGGAAGGCGATCGAGCCGCTGCAGCTCGTGCTCGGCCTGAGCATTCCGGCGCTCATCATCACCCACATTGCCGGCGTGCGGCTCGGCCAGACGCTGTTCGGGCACGAAAAGCTTTATCCGCAGGTGCTTTTTGCGTACTGGATCGTGTGGCCATACAAGATCTGGCTGATGCTTGCGGTCATGACCGTCGCCTGGGTCCACGGCTGCATCGGTCTCTATTTCTGGCTGCGCATGAAAGCGTTCTACAGGAACGCGGCGCCGTTTCTGCTTGCGGCAGCGGTGCTGGTTCCGGCGCTGGCCATGCTCGGGCTCTATCAGGCCGGGCGAACCGTCGTCGACAACGATAGCAAGGAATGGAGGGCGGAAAATCTCTCGCCCCGGCAGGTCGGCACCCAAGCCGAACAATCCGTACTGAAGAGCATCGAGGATTATTTCCTGATCGGCTATCTCGGCCTGTTGGGATTCGTGATGCTGGCAAGGGGCGTCCGCGCCATCAACGAACGCCGGGCCGGCATGGTCAGCCTGTCCTACGGCAATGGCAAGACGGTTCGCGTGCCGAAGGGTCTCAGCGTGCTCGAGGCCAGCCTGCGCAATAATGTCCCGCATGCCAGCGTGTGCGGCGGGCGCGCTCGCTGCTCCACCTGTCGCATTCGCGTGATCGGCGACTGCGCCTCGCTGCCGGAGCCCTCCAAGCGCGAGGTGTTCGTGCTGAACCGCGTCGGGGCCGGCGCGGACCCTGCCATCCGCCTCGCCTGCCAGCTCAGGCCGGAGGCCGATCTATCCTTCTTCCAGATCTTCCTGCCGCAGATCACGGCGGCGACCTTGCGGACCTCAAGTCCGTCCCGCATCGGCGAGGAACGCTATCTCGTCAGCATGTTCGTGGACATGCGCGGCTCGACCAAGCTCGCGGAAAAGCGGCTGCCGTTCGACACCGTCTTCATCGTCAACCGCTTCCTCGGCGCGGTCTCGCAGGCGGTGATGGAATGCGGCGGTCAGCCCAATCAGTTCGTCGGCGACGGACAGCTGGCGCTGTTCGGACTCGGGACGGATCCGCAAACCGCCTGCCGACAGGCGCTCAGGGCCGCGAGCCTGATCGCTGCCAATATCGACGAATTGAATCAGTTCCTCAGCCACGACCTGCATGAGCCGATCCGCTTCGGCATCGGCATTCACGGCGGCGAGGTGATCATCGGCGACATCGGCTACCGCGATCACATGGTGTTCACCGCGCTCGGCGACGCCGTCAACGTCGCCGCACGGCTGCAGGATATGACGAAGTCCCTCGCCTGCGAGGCCGTCATTTCGGAAGAAGTTCGCGTCACCGGCGGCCTTGCGGCAGATAGCCTGCCGCAGCAGGAGGTCACGATCCGCGGCCGTGCCGAGCCGATGATCGTCCGCGCCGTCGCTGATGCAAAGACGCTGTCTGCGTTGGTTAATGAATTGAACGCTATCGCGGCCTGATCGCCGCGCGGCATCGCTGTGTGATGTTTTTCACACCTGAATAGTCGTTCAGGAAATTGTCTCCGAGCCACATGCTGTTTTCTCGAACCGCGCTCCCGAGGGCCGCGACTGATGTGCGATGGGTAAGACTGAAACCGAAACGATCAACCCGCGCCACGGCGCACATTCAGGAGAACGACCAATGCTTCGCAAACTCTCTCTCGCCCTCGTTGCCGCAGCTTCCCTCAGCGCGATGGCGCTGGCTCCCACCGCGGCTTCTGCCGGCGGCGGCGGCGGATGGGGCTTCCATCATCATCACCACCACCACGGTCTTGGCTTCGGCATCGGCTTCATCGGTAGCGGCTATGGCTACGGCGACGGCGGATGCTACCAGACCCGCCGCGTCTGGACCCCCTTCGGCTACCGCTTCCGCGTCGTGAACGTCTGCGCCTGGTGATCGGAACTTCGGTTTCGATCCGGAATCCCCGGTCGCCACATGCGGCCGGGGTTTCCTGTTTTGGCCGTTCTCTTCGTAATTCGGTCAAACCGGTAAATTTGTAATCACCGGTATTTCGTCGCTTCAAATGGTCGAAGAACCGGCAAAATGCGCGAATGCACCGCGATATCGATCGTTTTCCCCCAAAATCGGGATGAGGTTTGAGCTATCAAGCCTGCCCCATCCGGCGTATCGTAGCTTCGCGGGCATGCCGGTTTGCGGGGACCGGCGGCCCGTTTTTATTTTTTGATCCCGCGGAGACGACGTGATGGCTAAGGGTACCGTGAAGTGGTTCAACGCGACCAAGGGTTTTGGATTCATCCAGCCCTCGAGTGGCGGCAAAGACGTTTTCGTTCATATTTCGGCGGTCGAGAAAGCTGGCCTTTCCTCGCTCAACGAAGGACAGACGGTGGAATACGAAGAGGTTGCCAATCGCGGCAAGACCTCGGCCGAAAACCTCAAGGTTTGAGGCTGGGAGCGCGGTCCGCAACAGCGCACTCTCGGACGTAATCCGGGAGTGAGACTTTCAAGAACATCTCAAAAGAACCGAGTGCAATGGGCAGGAGCGGACATCGCTCTTGCGCGAATTGGAATCGGCGCAGAACGCGCTGGTTCGCTCAATCTTCCTTGACCCATTTTTCAACCGTCATGACATCCGGCAGTTGCGCGTAGCCGCGCGGCCACATGTCGACGACCCATTCGACCCGGGTCGCGCGGTCGACCAGCACCGCAGTGTTGTGCGGCGTCTGCAGCACCAGCGCGTTGCCCCGGTAACGCGGGTCGCCGATCGCGTGATGCTTGAGCAGGCCCCATTGCTGCAGCACCAGCAGCAGGCTGGTGGTGTTGCGGGTGGTGTCCCAGCAATCGTAATTGTGCTTGTCGTCGAAGTAGCGGAAATCCGCCTTGGCGACGCGTCTGTCGGTTCCGAGGATCGGCCCCATGCGGCGATCGAACCAGACCACCGCCTTCTGCACCGCCGCCCGTTCCGCCGCGGCCGAGCCGCGGCCCGCCGCCATGATCTGCGTCAGGGCGTTGCGGTCGTTGGCGGTGAAATCGAGTATCTCGCGGCGCCGGCACACGAAGCCGTAGCAAACCGTCATGCGCTGCGCCGTGGGAGGAAAAATCGACACCGTGCTGTAGAGCGCCGCGACCGGCGCGCTCAGTTCCGCCGCCGTTGCTGGCGGGACAGCGGTAAACGCCAAACCCAGAAGACATGCGGCTGAACTGCAAAACCCCGAGGTCTTGCCCGGTCGGCCGGATCGTTTCCGCCTCTCCGTCAGCGCCATCGTCTGCCAGGTTCAAACCGAAAAATCCCGCGAAAACTAATGCAGCGGTTCCACGGTGCCAAGATCGGCTGCATGATAGCACCCGGAAATCTTCAGGTCGCGTGGTCATGGCATTGGAACCCCTACCCCTTCCGTCCTTTGAGGCGGCCTACGCGCCGGACGACGGCGCCATCGCCGAGCGGCTGCTCGCAACGGCCAAGTTGAGCGCGGAACAGGACGCGCGGATCGACCGCACTGCGACGAACCTGATCGGCGCCATCCGCGCCAATGACGACCGGCTCGGCGGCGTCGAGGACATGCTTCGCGAATTCGCGCTCTCCACCAAGGAGGGGCTGGCTCTGATGGTGCTGGCGGAAGCCCTGCTGCGCGTGCCGGACAGCCGCACCGCCGACCAGTTCATCGAGGACAAGCTCGGCCAGGGCGACTTCATCCACCACGAGACCAGGTCCAGCGCGTTCCTGGTCAATGCCTCGGCATGGGCGCTGGGGATGTCGGCGCGCGTCATACAGCCCGGCGAAACCCCGCAAGGCACGATCGGGCGCCTCGCCAAGCGGCTCGGGATTCCCGCGGTGCGCGCCGCCACCCGGCAGGCGATGCGGCTGATGGGCAGCCATTTCGTGCTGGGCGAAACCATCGAGGCTGCGCTGGCGCGGGCGCATGCCTCCCTTGCCACGCGCTACTCCTTCGACATGCTCGGCGAAGGCGCGCGCACCGCCGCCGACACCGAGCGCTATTTCAATTCCTATGCGAGCGCGATCGAGACCATCGGCCGCGCCGCCGATGACCGGCCGCTGCCCGACCGGCCGGGCATCTCGGTCAAGCTCTCGGCGCTGCATCCGCGCTTCGATGCCGTGAGCAGACGGCGGGTGATGGCGGAACTGGTGCCGCGGCTGATCGATCTGGCGCGCCGCGCCCGCGGCTTCGACCTGAATTTCACCGTCGATGCCGAGGAAGCCGACCGGCTGGAGCTGTCGCTCGAGGTGATCGCAGCCGCGTTCAGCGACGCCTCGCTGAAGGGCTGGGACGGTTTTGGGCTGGCGATCCAGGCCTATCAGAAGCGCGCCGAGGCGGTGATCGCCTATGCCGACGAACTGGCACGCGCGCTGAACCGGCGGATGATGCTGCGGCTGGTCAAGGGCGCCTATTGGGACACCGAGATCAAGCGCGCGCAGGAGCGCGGCCTCGACGGCTATCCGGTGTTTACCCGCAAGGCCATGACCGACCTGAATTACGTGGCCTGCGCGCAAAAACTGCTGGCGCTGCGGCGGCGCGTCTTCCCGCAATTCGCCACCCACAATGCGCTGACGGTGGCGACCGTCCTCGAACTGGCCGGCGGTGAAGACGGATTCGAGTTTCAGCGTCTGCACGGCATGGGCGAGGCACTGTATGCGCAATTGCGCGAGGATCGCCCCAGGATCGCTTGTCGCACCTACGCCCCGGTCGGCAGCCACCGCGATCTGCTGGCCTATCTGGTGCGGCGGCTGCTGGAGAACGGCGCCAATTCTTCCTTCGTGGCGGTCGCAGCCGATGATGCCGTGCCGGTGGCCACGCTGCTGCGCCGCCCGGCCGATATCATCGGCGCAGCCGGCAACGCGCGGCATCCGAATATTCGCGCTTCCCGCGATCTCTATCGGCCGCAGCGGCAAAATTCGCGCGGCATCGAGTTCGGCGATCGGGCGGCCTTGAGCGAGTTGGTTTCGGCCGTCGCTGCGGAGGTTACCCTTGAAGCGGGAAGCATCGTCGATGCGACGCCGGAACAGGTGGATGCCGCGATGTCCGCCGCGCGCGAGGGATTCAAGCACTGGAGCCGGACGCCGGCGGATCGTCGCGCGAGACTTCTCGAACAGGCCGCCAGCCTGCTGGAGCAGAGAGCCGCGCATTTCATCGCGCTGTTGCAGCGCGAGGGTGGCAAGACCCTCGACGACGCGCTTTCGGAAGTCCGCGAGGCGGTCGATTTCTGCCGTTACTACGCCGCCGAGGGCCGCGAACTGCTTGGCCATGACAAAACCTTGCCGGGACCGACCGGCGAGAGCAATCGCTTGCGGCTGCGCGGTCGCGGCGTCTTCGTCGCGATCTCCCCGTGGAATTTTCCGCTGGCGATCTTTGTCGGCCAGGTCACGGCCGCCCTGATGGCCGGCAATGCGGTATTGGCAAAACCCGCCGAACAGACACCGCTGATCGCGGCCGAAGCGGTTCGCCTGCTGCACGAGGCCGGCGTGCCTACCTCGGCGCTGCATCTGCTTCCCGGCGACGGCAGCATCGGCGCCGCGCTGGTCGCGCATGAAGGCGTCGCCGGCGTCGTCTTCACCGGCTCGACCGAGGTCGCGCGGTCGATCAATCGCCGGCTTGCCGCCAAGGACGGCCCGATCGTGCCGCTGATCGCGGAGACCGGCGGCATCAATGCGATGATCGTCGATGCGACAGCGCTGCCCGAGCAGGTCGCCGACGACGTCGTGACCTCGGCATTCCGCTCGGCTGGCCAGCGCTGCTCGGCGCTGCGCCTCCTGTTCGTGCAAGACGACGTCGCCGACCGCATGATCGAGATGATAGCGGGCGCCGCCCGCGAATTGGCAATCGGCGACCCGCGCGACCCGGCCACCCATGTCGGGCCGGTGATCGATGCCGAGGCGAAGCAGCGGCTGGAGGCGCATATCGCGCGCATGAAGCGAGAAGCCCGCGTGCATTTTGCCGGCGCCGCTCCCGACGGCAACTACGTCGCGCCGCACATCTTCGAACTGTCGAGCGCGGATCAACTGACCGAGGAAGTGTTCGGACCGGTGCTGCATATGGTGCGCTATCCAGCGGACCGGCTCGATGCCGTGCTGCAATCGGTCGAGCGCTCCGGCTACGGGCTCACGCTCGGCATTCACTCGCGGATCGACGATACCATCGAGGATGTGATCGACCGGCTCCAGGTCGGCAACATCTACGTCAACCGCAACATGATCGGCGCCGTGGTCGGCGTGCAACCGTTCGGCGGCCATGGCCTGTCCGGCACCGGCCCCAAGGCCGGCGGGCCGCATTACCTGGCGCGATTTGCGACCGAACAGACGGTGACCGTGAATACGGCGGCGGCCGGCGGCAATGCGGCGCTGATGTCGGATGGGGATTAGAAGAATTTCCGTCATTGCGAGGAGCGCACGCGACGAAGCAATCCACTCCCGTCATTCCGGGATGGTGCGTTAGCACCAGACCTCAGATGTGCAATTGCACATCGGGGAATCTCGAGATACGGGGTTCGATGCTTCGCATCGCCCCGGAATGACGCTCACAGCCCGTTGCATCGCCCACCCAACATGGTTCAAATGGCGTTCGATCCTGATCGATCGCAGCAATAATTCCAGCACACGGACAAAACCAACAAAGGCACGGGAGCGACGGCATGATGGAAAAAGGCATTTTCGAGGGCCTCAAGGTTCTGGATTGCGCGAGTTTCATCGCAGCGCCCGCGGCCGCGACCGTGCTGTCCGACTTCGGCGCCGACGTAATCAAGATCGAACCGCCGGGTTCCGGCGATCCCTACCGCAACCTGCCGAACCTGCCGGGCTATCCCGCAAGCCAGCATAATTTCGCGTGGCTGCTGGAATCCCGCAACAAGAAGAGCCTCGCGCTCGATCTCTCGAAGCCGGAAGGCCAGGCGGTGCTGCATCGCCTCGCGGCCGAGGCCGACGTCTTCATCACCAATTTTCCGCCCGCGGTGCGCGAACGGCTCGGACTGACCCATGCCCAGCTGGCCCCGCTCAACGAGCGGCTGATCTACGCGTCGTTCACCGGCTACGGCGAAAAGGGCGAAGAGGCCAACAAGCCCGGCTTCGACAGCAATGCCTATTGGGCGCGCTCGGGCCTGATGGATCTGGTGCGCGCGGATGAAAACACCACGCCGGCGCGCTCGGTCGCCGGCATGGGCGACCACCCCTGCGCGATGGCGTTTTACGGCGCCATCGTCACCGCGCTCTACAAGCGCGAGCGCACCGGCAAAGGCTCGCATGTCAGCTCCAACCTGATGGCCAACGGCGTCTGGGCCGCCTCGGTGCTGGCGCAGGCCAAGCTCTGCGGCGCGAAATTCGGCGAGCGCCGCTCGCGCGAGCACGCACTCAACGCGGTCACCAATCACTATAAATGCAAGGACGGACGCTGGATCATCCTGTCGCTGCTCAACGAGGAGCGGCAATGGCCGGCGCTGGCGCGCTGCATCGGCCGGGAGGATTTCATCACCGACGAGAGGTTCGCCACCAAGCCCGGCCGGCACGCGCGTTCGCTGGAGCTGATCAGGATATTCGACGAGATCTTCGCCACCAGGACCCTCGCCGAATGGCGGCAGATCCTCGACGGCAACGGCCTGGTGTTCGGCGTGGTCGGCATCCTCGACGACATCCCCAACGACAGGCAGATGCTGGACAACGAGGTGCTGGTGCCGTTCGAGAACGACACCATGCTGACCATCAGCAGCCCGATCTGGGTCGACGGCAGCAAGAAGGTCCAGCCGCGCAAGCCGCCGGGGATCGGAGAGCACAGCGACGAGATTTTGCGCCAGGCGGGCTACGATGATGCGGCGATCCGGCAATTGCGGGCGTCCGGCGCGGTGGCGTGAAGGACTCGGGGGTCAGCGATCCAGTACACCGCGGCCCATCGATTCCATCGCTGAGGTCTCTCGGATACTGGATCACCCGATTTCGCTAGACTAGCGGCTCCCGACGAAGCACATCCCGATCCGCGAGGTCTTGCCCGCAGGCTGGCAGGCGAGACCCCTGGCGCAGGTCCAGGCGCGGAAGCTCGGGTCGTTGTCGGCGGCCTTCGCGCTTTGCTGGTAACAATGCGCGCCCCAGCCGTCGTAATAGCCGGTGCCCGCGAGTTCTCCCAGAAATTCCGACCTCGTGCGCAGTTGCGGGCGCTCGGAAAAACCCCGCGAATAATCCGGGCTGCTGCCCCATTTGACCGAGTTGAGAATATCGCGGCGGCGAATCTGATCGCCGAAGAAATGCGGCGACGCCGGAACGACCGTCGCGTTCGAGGGTTGGGCCGCCATCCAGTCGACACCCGGGAAATGGAAGCCGCCGATACCGCGCGTCTGATGACAACCCGAACAGGTGACATCGTTCAGCCGGCGCGCGAATCCGGCCACCGAGCGGATGTTGGCGGGCGTCACCCCGACTTCCGCGACTTTCCTGAGCGCAGCAACGACGTCGCTTTCGCTGAACACGGGGGGCGTTGTGGCGCCCTCGCCCTGCACCAGGCCGAACGCCGGCTGCAGTTCCGACGGATCAAAACCGGCGGGCGTGGCGGCGATCGCCGCCTTGGCCAGAAACCGTTCGGGTATCAGAACCGTGCCGCGATCGAATTCATTGAAACGTCTGGGATCGAGCAGCCAGGCCTTGAAGTCATGCGCGAGATTCCGGTCGGCCAAAATCCGCTCGCGATCGATCTGGTTTTCCATCGGTGCTTCCTCGAACACGCGCGCCTTCGGATCGAAGCGAAACACCTTCAACAGATAATCGGTGCGGAAATCGCGCACCGGCGATTTCGGCGCATGGGCGATCTGAAGATTGGTCTCGATACGGTCGACATCGGCAGGTTCGATGAATTCGAGCGGCCCGCCCGCCGACATCAGCCTGATCGCAAATTCTGCGCCGGTCTGTTGCCATTCGGCCGAAGCGAGCCAGCGCCGGGCGATCTCCTTGCAGGTGATGGCGATACCGCCGGGAACCGGTTTCTTCTCCCCCTTCGCCCGCAGCACCACGTTCAACGTCATCGGCAGCCGTAACGATTGCGCGTTCTCGACTGCCTCCGCATCGCCTGCGCGCGTGAGCCGGTAGATCAGCCGTATCTCGCCGCAGGTTTCCGGCGACACATAGGCCCGGTCCATCCGGTTGACGATGCCTGCCAGCACGAACCGCGAGCGACGGGAATAGAGCAGGTCGCGATCGAACATCTGCCAGTCATGGGACGTACCGACGCCGATGGTTTCTCCCGGCAGACTGGCACGATGGCGCGCCACATAACGCTCGAATTCACCATCGAGCGCCCGGCGGACCGGAGCCATCGACGGCAAGGCGAACAGCTCATCGTTGAGGATGGGAGCGGCGGCCGATCCTGCCGGCGCGACCAACGGACGCAAACCGAATCCGGCGCGGTCGGGCCGGTCCGACCGGTGCTCACGGAGATCGAGTTCGCGCAATGCCAGGGGATCGGTGACCGCGGCGCCGCGCTCCAGCGCCGCGCCTTCGACGGCATGCGCAGGCCAGGCGCTGCACAGCAAGACAAGGATGATGAAAAATTGCAACGCGCGGCCCATATCCTGACAAACACCGCGTCAGAGACCTCATTCCAGGCGTCTTGCGGGCGGCGTCTTTCCGGTCGGGAAAATAGCCGAGGAACGGACGGCATGTCTCGCCGCAATCCACATCCGGTCGGGCGATCGCTTCACGTCGCGGTGAAGCGATCGGGATCATGGGCTAGCGCGCGACGACGAGGCCCTTGCTGGTCACGACCACCCAGCGGCCGTCCTGCTTGCGGATCGCATCGATCCGGCCGAGGCCCGGCACCGGATCGCCGGCATAGACTTCAAAGATTCCCTGCCGTCCCTCGATCAGGGCGCCGCCATTGCCGACATCGCGCAGCACCCAGCCTTCGACCGTCGGCAACCTCGCCAGTTCGGGCTTGGGCACGGGCAATGGAACGGGCGCCGCGACCGCCGGGGGCGAGATCGAGCCGGTGATGTCCCTGGCCGCGACAGGCGCGGCGGCGACGGGCACCGGAACGGCGCGAAGTTTTTCCACGGCTTCGCTCAGCTTGGCGAGCTTGGCGGCAGGCTCCGCCTGCGCCTTCTCGACCTTGTCGAGACGGTCGCTGGTCTTGTTGTACTGGCTCAGGCCGGCCTTGGAAGTCTGCTCGACGCCGGCCTTCAGGGCCAGGAGTTCGGCATCGATCCGCGCCACGGAGGCTTCGAGAACCAGATTGCTCGATGCGGTCGAGCCTGCGCCGGCAAAATGCTTCACACCCGCAGTCGCCAGCGCACCGCCGAGCGCGCCCGCCACCGCCGCCAGCGCCACCACGGCCGCCACGGCGGAGACCCTGCGCTTGCCGAACATTCCGGCGTTCGGCTCGGATTCGATTTCCGGACCGCTGGCCTTGCCGTCCCAGGCGCGGTCGCCGGCCGACATGATCATGACCTTGCCGGGGGAGCGCGGCGCGTCCGCCTTGGGCGCCTCAGCCTTTGGAGTTTCGGGTTTGGGAGCTTCCGCCTTGGGAGTTTCAGCCTTGGCCGCGTCCAGCCTGGGGGCTTCGCCCTGCCCGGGCGCGAGACCGGGAGATTCGACCTCGGTTACCGCCTTCGGCGTTTCCTTCAGCGTGTCCTGCGCTGTCGCCGCGGACGCGTTGAGAGCGGCCGGCCCGGCGCTGACGGATCCGGATTCACCGCTGGTCTGCTCGGCCTGTTGTTCGCTCACGTTCGAAATCTCCAGTAAAGGTTGACCATTTGGTAACTTTCATTGCTTGCGAAATCGTTACCGGGTGGGGCCTTACGAAAATTTTAGGAACTCGTCGGGGCCGGTTTTCGCCCCCGCGGGCGAAGGTGGCGGTCCGGGCCTGGCTCATGTTGCTCTGCAGTATCCACCCGGACCGTCCCGATACGTCGTTTGCGCCGCGCCATTTCCCGACTAACATGGCGGCAGCGACCAGCCAGAAGGCGGGGGTGCTCCATGGCCATCGAGAAATGTATCAACGAGTTTGATGTCGATGACGTCATTTTTGAGGAAGGCTCGACCGGGCGCGAGCTGTTCGTGGTGCTCGAGGGCAAGGTCGACATCGCCAAGATCAACGGCGCCAGCAAGACCGTCATCGTAACGCTGGGCAAGGGCGAATTCTTCGGCGAGATGGCGGTCATCGACGGTTCGGCCCGCTCGGCGACCGCGATATCCGCAGCCCCCAACACAAGGGTGATGCGGATCAACCACGCCCGCTTCGTCTATCTGGTCAGCCAGCAGCCGGCGTTCGCGCTGATGATCATGGACGCGCTCTCAAGGCGTTTGCGGGCCTCCAACGCCGTCACCTTCCGGACCGCCAACCCATGAGCGACCGCAAGCCAAGCCCGTTTCCGATCCTCCTGAGCAACGACATCTGTTCGCTGATCCAGGCGGCCGAGGACGTCTACCAGATCCGCTTCAAGAACCGCGCCGCCAATGCCTATCTGGTGCGCGGCAAGTCCCGCACCGTCATGATCGACGTCGGGCTGTCGTCGAATTATCCGGCGCTGCTGGAATGCCTCCATCATGTCGGCTGCCCGCCCGACAAGATCGACATGGTGGTGCTGAGCCACGAGCATCTCGATCACATCGGCGCCGCCTATCATTTCCACGGCCGCACCATCATCGCCGCGCACCGGCTGGCCGCCAACAAGATCATGCTGCGCGACGACTTTTCGATGCTGCGCAAAATGTTCAACGAGCCGCCGGTGCCGATCAACATCGATATCTGGCTGGAGGAAGGCAACCTGATCGACCTCGGCAATTTCCGCCTCAACGTGATGTACACGCCGGGCCACACCTCGGCCTGCATCAGCCTGTTCGATCAGGACCAGGGACTGTTGTTCGCCTCCGACACCCTGATGCCCGGCGGGGTGATGGGCGGCGTGTTCGGATCGGGCAGCATCGCCGACTACATCCAGTCGCTGGAGCGGCTGAAGGGTCTGAATTCAAGGATCCTGCTGTCCGGACACGGCCGGCTGTCCGATACCCCGCAGGACGACGTCCGGATCGCGATCCAGCGTTCGCACGGGCTGTTGTCCGACACCGCGCAACTGTTCGACGCGCTTGATGCGCGCTCGAATTTCGAGCCGATCATGCAATCGGTGCGCGACCTCAACAAGCTCGACGACGGCTGAGGCGCCTTCCATCCGTTTGACAAGTGGCCCGCCGGTCTGCTCAAAAGCAGTCAACAACGAAGCTGCCACAAGAAACATGGGGAGAGATATCTGATGAAATTCTACGACTCGGTCGGACCGAACCCGCGCATTGTCCGCATGTTCATGGCGGAAAAGGGCATCGACATCCCCAAGCAGACCGTCGACCTGCGCGGCGGCGAAAACCGGCAGGAGCCGCATCTCAAGCGCAATCCGATGGGCCAGATGCCCACCCTCGAGCTCGATGACGGCAGCTATCTGTCGGAGATCACCGCGATCTGCGAATATCTCGAAGAGAAGAATCCGAAGCCGGCGCTGATCGGCTCGACGCCGGAAGAGCGCGCCGAATGCCGGATGTGGACCCGGCGCGTCGATCTCAACATCTGCGAGCCGCTCGCCATGGGTTATCGCTTCGGCGAAGCCTTGAAATTCTTCGAAAAGCGGATCCCGGTCGCGCCGGAAGCCTCGCCCGGCCTCAAGATGATCGCGGCGAACCGCCTGAAATGGCTGAACGAACAGATGGCAGGCAAGGAATATCTGTGCGGCAAGCGCTTCACGATGGCGGACGTCCTGCTGTTCGGCTGGCTCGAATTCGGCAACCAGGTCGGCCAGCCGCTGGATCCCGCCAACACCAATATCGTGGCATGGATGGCGCGCGTTGGCGCGCGGCCGTCGGCGAAGGCGTAGCAAATTCAACTATCGTCATTCCGGGGCGATGCGAAGCTTCGAGCCTGGAATCTCGAGATTCCCCGATGTGCAATTGCACATCTGAGGTTCGCGTCCTCGACGCGCCCCGGAATGACGGCCAGACCTACATCACCACCGGCGCATCCGGCAGTTCGTTGCGGCCCGCCCCTTGCGGCGGGAAATGCGCCGCCAGGTGCCGCGACACTGCCCCGATCCCCTTGATCACGCCGCCAGCGAAATTGCCCGCCCTGAAATCGGTCTCCATCGCCTTGCAGATTTCTTCCCAGCCGGCGGCGCCGACCTTGGCGTCGATACCGCGGTCGGCGATGATCTCAAAGTCGCGATCGGCCAATAGCAGGTAGATCAGCACGCCGTTGTTGTGCGCGGTGTCCCAGATCCGCAGTCGCGAAAAAATATCCAGCGCGCGCTCCCGCGCCGGCTGATCGCGGAACAACGGAGCGCCATCGAGCGCGCCCTCCACGACGAAGCGAACCTGCCCGGAATGCGTGGCCTCGCCCGCCTTGATCGCGCGTTCGATCGAAGCCATCACCTCCGGCGGGAAAATGCGTCGTACCCGCCAGCGATGTTCAACAAGATGCCTGCCGATGCGCCTGATGCCCATATCCTACCAGCTCCCAGACATCTACCATCTCCCCGACGCGCCACCGCCACCAAAACTGCCGCCACCGCCGCTGAATCCGCCGCTCGAGCTGCTGCCTCCCGAAGACGAGCCGCCGGACCAGGTGCCGCCTCGCCCGCCTGACGACGCGATGCTCTCGCCAAACATGGTGAGGACGAACGCAATGATCGCAAGGATGATCGACAGCCCCAGCGATCCGACCAGAAGCCATGCCAGCACTCCGACCACGCCGCTCGTCGCCACCGAACCGATCAGCCTGCCCAGCGCGCTCCGCAGGATGCCGCCGACAATGAAGAGGGAAAAGATGACGAACGGATTGAAAGGATCGATATCGCTCAGCAAGCCGGAACTCTGCCGCTGCTCCGGCGCCGGCAATTTCTCGCCGTCGATGACGCGGATGATGCGGTCGACGCCGGCGGAAATGCCGCCGGCGAAATCGCCGCTCCTGAATTTCGGCGTAATGGCCTCGTCGATGATGCGTTTGGCGGTGACGTCGTTGAGCGCACCTTCGAGGCCGTAGCCGACCTCGATGCGCAGCCTGCGGTCGTCCTTGGCCACGACCAGCAGCGCGCCGTCGTCGATCTTCTTGCGTCCGATCTTCCAGGCTTCCGCCACCCGGATTGCGAATTGCTCGATGGTCTCGGGCGACGTGGTCGGCACGATCAGTACCGCGACCTGGCTGCCCTTCCGCGCTTCGAGGTTCTTCAGCGTCTGGGTCAGCGAAGCGATGTCGCCGCCGGACAGCGTCCCGGTCTGATCGACCACGCGCCCGGTGAGCGGCGGCACCGCGACGTCGGCCGCCGCCGCAAACGAGAAGCACAGCAGCAGCGCAAGAAAGGCGGCTCTTGCAGCGTTCATCGCGGCCAATTCTCAGTTGCCTGGATCATGATCCGATGAGGTTGAATTGGATCATGATCTCACCTCTCCGTTTGAGCATGATCTCTTCGGAAAACCGGTTCCCACTTTTCCGGATCATGCTCTGCCGGCCTACTTTGCCGCCGGCGCTGGACTGAAATCCACCTTCGGCGCGGTCGAGATCGCCTTTTCGTTTTCGACCGAGAAATTCGGCTTCTCCTTGTAGCCGAACGCCATCGCGGTCAGGTTGTTCGGAAAGGTGCGGATGCCGACGTTATATTCCTGCACTGCCTTGATGTAGCGGTTGCGCGCCACCGTTATGCGATTCTCGGTGCCTTCGAGCTGCGCCATCAGATCCTTGAACAAGGCGTCCGATTTGAGCTGCGGGTAGTTCTCGGTCACGACCAGCAGTCGCGACAGCGCGCTCGACAGTTCACCCTGGGCGGCAGTGAATTTCTGGAACGCGGCGGGGTCGTTGAGCACCTCCGGCGTCGCCTGGACGCTGCCGACCTTGGCCCGCGCATTGGTGACGCCGAGCAGCACGTCCTTTTCCTGCTGCGCAAAGCCCTTCACCGAATTGACCAGATTGGGCACGAGGTCGGCGCGGCGCTGGTACTGGTTGACGACCTCGGACCAGCCCGACTTGACCTGCTCGTCATTGGTCTGGATCGCATTATAGCCGCAATTGGTGAGACTCAGCGACGCCAGCGCCGCCAGCACGGTCCATAATCTGCGCATCGAAATTTCTCCCGTTGGAATTCTCCGCAAGGTAGCAGAACCGCCCGGAACTTCCACGCCGTCATTCCGGGGCGATGCGGAAGCATCGAACCCGGAATCTCGAGATTCCGGGTTCGCGCTCGTGCGCGCCCCGGAATGACGGCTGTTCTGGCCTATTTTGCGCCAATGGCCCTTGCCTATCATTTGATGAAATAGTCAACATGGCCAAAACAAGAGGAAACCGTCCATGACCGCCTATGAGACCATCATCGTGGAACGGCCGGAGCCGCGCATCGCGCGGATCGTGATGAACCGGCCCGAGGCGCGCAACGCGCAGAACCTGCAGATGACCTACGACCTCAACGCCGCATTCGATGCCGCGGTGCAGGACGATGCGGTCAAGGTCATCATCCTGGCCGGCCACGGGCCGCATTTCTCGGCCGGGCACGATCTGCGGGCCACGGGAAAGAACGAAGCCGGCGTGGATTTTCCGCCGATCGGAAATTGGGGCGGTTTCGCCGAGCCGAACGCCCATGGCCGCTTCGCCCGCGAGCAGGAGATCTACCTGCAGATCACCCGGCGCTGGCGCAATCTGGCCAAGCCGACGATCGCCGAAGTTCACGGCAAGTGCATCGCCGGCGGGCTGATGCTGGCTTGGGCCTGCGACCTGATCGTCGCCAGCCATGACGCCGAGTTCTGCGATCCCGTGGTCACCATGGGCGTGTGCGGCGTCGAATGGTTCGTGCATCCCTGGGAACTCGGCCCGCGCAAGGCCAAGGAGTTGCTGTTCACCGCCGACGCCTGGAGCGCAGAGGAGGCGCACCGGCTCGGCATGGTCAATCACGTGGTGCCGCGGCCCGACCTCTCGTCATTCGTGATGAAGCTGGCCGAGCGGATCGCCGCCAAGCCTTCGTTCGCGCTGAAGCTGACCAAGGAAGCCGTCAACCGCTCGGTCGACGTCATGGGCCAGCCCGCGGCGATCGATCAGGCGTTCGCGCTGCATCAGCTGTGTCACGCGCATAACCTGCAGGAATTCGGCATGGTGGTCGATCCCGCCGGACTGCATCCCTCGGTCAAGAAATCAGTCCAGGTATAACCGTTCGAGCAAAAGAGATCAGATGGACCTTACCTTAAGCGACGAGCAGCGCCTGCTGCGCGAAAGCGTCGACCGCTTCATCGCCGAGACCTACACCGCCGATCACCGCCGCCGCGCAGCGAACGAACCGGCAGGCTGCAGTCCCGCGATCTGGAAACAGTTCGCCGAACTCGGCTGGCTGGCGCTGCCGATCGATGAGGCCTATGGCGGGCTCGGCGCCGGCGCGGTGGAAACCGGCATCGTGATGGAAGCCTTCGGGCGCGGGCTGGTTTCCGAACCCTATCTGTCGACGGTGGTGATCGGCGCCGCGCTGGTCGCCGCCTGCGGCACCGACGCGCAGAAGCAGGCCATCCTGCCCAGGGTCGCCGACGGCTCGCTGTTTCTCGCGTTGGCGCATTCCGAACGCGCCGCGCGCTTCGATCTGGCCGAGGTCGGGACCACGGCGGTAAAGATGCCGGACGGCTGGCGCCTCGACGGCCAGAAGATTGCCGTGCTCGACGGCAACGCCGCAGGGCAGATCATCGTCTCCGCCCGGGTCGCCAACAACAACGGCGCATCCGGGAAATTGTGCCTGTTTCTCGTTCCCGCCGATACGCCCGGCCTCACGCGGCGCGATTATGCGCGGCTCGGCGGCGGCCGCGCCTGCAATCTCGATCTTGCAGGCGTCCGCCTTCCCGCCGAGGCCCTGCTCGGCGACGGCGGCGACGCGCTGGCCGCGATCGAGGCCGTGGTCGATCGTGCGATGGCGGCACTCGGTTCCGAAGCTGTCGGCATCATGCAGACGCTGCTCGACACCACGCTCGAATACGCCAAGATCCGGAAACAGTTCGGCCGGCCGCTGTCCGCCAACCAGGTGATCCGCCACCGCCTCGCCGACATGGCGATGCAGACCGACGAGGCGCGTTCGATGGCGTTGCGCGCGGCGCTGATGGTCGACGCCGAACCGGTGGCGCGCAGCCGCGCCGCCTCGGGCGCCAAGGCAAAAATCGGCAAATGCGCCCGCTTCGTCGCCGAACAGTCGGTGCAGCTGCACGGCGCCATGGGCGTCACTGAAGAGCTCGACATCGGCTCCTACTTCAAGCGGCTGCTCGCCTTCGACACCCTGTTCGGCGGCAGCGCCCATCATTATCGCCGCCACGCCGCATTGGGCGGGCGGGCGCACGCATAAAGGAGCGCCATCCATGGATCTCACCTTCAGCGCCGAGGAGCGCGCTTTCGAGAAAGAAGTCCGCGACTTCATTGCGGCCAGCCTCACGCCGGAAATGAAGCGCGCGACCGCGCTGACGCCGTCGGTGTTTTCCGATCCCGACATCGGCATGGCCTGGCAGCGAGCGCTGCACAGGAAAGGCTGGGGCGCTCCGGGATGGCCGGTGGAGCATGGCGGGCCCGACTGGACCCCGGCGCAGCGCTGGATCTTCGAGACCGAATGCGCCCGCGCCGGCGTGCCCAACGTCAACGTGATGGGCGTCAAGATGGTCGGCCCCGTCATCATCGGCTTCGGCTCGCCGGAGCAGAAGAATTTCTATCTGCCGCGGATCGTCTCAGGCGAAGACTACTGGTGCCAGGGCTATTCCGAACCCGGCTCCGGCTCCGACCTCGCCTCGCTGAAGACGCGCGCGGTACGCGACGGCGACGACTACGTCATCAATGGCACCAAGATCTGGACCACGCATGCGCACCACGCCAACCGCATGTTCGCACTGGTCCGCACCAACGACACCGAGCGCCAGCAGGACGGCATCAGCTTCATTCTGATCGACATGAAAAGTCCGGGCATCACGACAAGGCCGATCCTCACCATCGGCGGCGACCACGAGGTCAACCAGGTGTTCTTCGACGACGTCCGCGTGCCCGTCGCCAATCGCGTCGGCGAGGAAGGCAAGGGCTGGACCTACGGCAAATACCTGCTCGAATTCGAGCGCGGCTCCGGCATCGCCTCGGCCAAATTGCGCGACGCGCTGAAGACCGTCTCGGATCTGGCGGAATCGGAAGCGACCGGCCGCGCCATCGACGATCCCGACATCGCGGTGCGGATGTCGGAGATCGAGGTCGATATCGACACGCTGGAAATGACCGAGCTGCGGGTGCTGTCGGCGCTGCAGACCGGACAGAATCCGGGCGCGGTGTCGTCGCTGCTGAAACTGCGGGTCAGCGAAATCCGCCAGGCGGTGACGCGACTGGGCGTCGAGGTGATCGGCAATGACGGGCTCTATGTCGAGCCGCTGCGGCCGCTCTACAGGCTCAACGAGCAGCCTGCGATACCGGAAAACATGCTGCCGGTGGTGCCCGAATATCTCAACGGCCGCGCCTACACCATCTTCGGCGGCTCCTCGGAAATCCAGCGCGAGATCGTGGCCAAGATGGTGCTGGGGCTGTAGCCCCAGTCATTCCGGGGCGATGCGAAGCATCGAACCCGGAACGACGGAGGAACTACGCCCTCGCCGCCTTCGCGTCCCTTATCGCCTGCCAGAGCCGCATCGGCGTCAGAGGCGTGGCCAGGTTCTTGATGCCGAGTTCGGCAAGCGCATCCATCACGCCGTTGACGATGCAGGGCGTGCCGCCGATCGTGCCGGATTCGCCGCAGCCCTTGGCGCCGAGCGGATTGGTCTTGCACGGCGCGCTTTCGTCGAGCGCCACCGCGATCGGCGGAATGTCGTCGGCGCGCGGCAGGCAATAGTCCTGGTAGCTCGCGGTCAGCAACTGCCCTTCGGGGTCGTAGGACACGCCTTCATACAGCGCCTGGCCGATGCCCTGCGCGACGCCGCCGTGAATCTGCCCCGTCACCAGCATCGGATTGACGGCGACGCCGACGTCGTCGACCGTGGTGTAGCGCACGATACTGACGACGCCGGTTTCGGGATCGATCTCGAGCTCGCAGATATGGGTGCCGTTCGGCCAGCTCGGGCCGTCAACCTCGCCCTCGCTGTCGACGCTGAGCCGCGCGCCGCTCTCCTTCTTCGCGACCTCGAACAGGCCGATCCGCTTGTCGGTGCCGACTACGGTGAGCGTGCCGTCGCGATATTCGATGTCCTCGACGGAGGCTTCCAGAATGTTCGACGCCTTCTCGCGCGCCTTCGCGATCATGTCGGCGGCGGACACCGCCAGCGCGGTGCCGCCGACGAACAGCGAGCGCGAGCCGACGCTGCCGAAGCCGGTGGCCAGATCCGTATCGCCCTGCACGATGTCGATCCTGTCCATGGGGATGCCGAGCGATTCCGAGACCATCTGGGTGTAGGTGGTCTGCAACCCCTGCCCCATCGCCATGGTGCCGGAGTGCAGGATGATGCGGCCTTCGGCGGTGGCGTGCAGGCTGACCTTTTCGGTATGCGCGCGGCCGCCGGTCCATTCGATGTAGCTGGTCAGGCCGCGGCCATAGAGCAGGCCCTTCTTCTTCGCCGCCTTCTTGCGCGCGGCGAAGCCGTCCCAGTCGGCAAGCCTGGAGGCGCGCTCCAGCATGTGCGCGAACGCGCCGGAGTCATAGACCTGGCCGACGGCGTTGGTGTAGGGCAGTTGCGCGGGCTTGATGTAATTCACCTTGCGGATAGCACGCGGATCCATCCCGATCTGCCGCGCGGCGGCGTCCATCAGCCGCTCGACGATGAAGACGCCCTCCGGCCGCCCCGCGCCGCGATAGGCGCCGACCGGCGCGGTGTGGGTCATGACCGATTTGACCTCGTAATGCACCAGCGGCAGGTCGTAGACGCCGGACTGCACGAAGGGCCCGAGCACCAGCGGGATGATGTTGCCCGCCCCGGTCGAATAGGCGCCGGTGCCGCCGATCGAGCGCACCCGGTAGGCCAGCACGCGGCCCTTGGCGTCTAGCGCGAACTCGCCGGTGGAGGTGAGATCGCGGCCATGGGTGCCGCCGACGAATTCGTCGGTGCGGTCGCCGCGCCAGCGCACTTTCTTGCCGAGCTTGGTGGCGGCATAGGCCACCATGCCGTCTTCCGGATAGAGGTTGGTCTTCTGGCCGAAGCCGCCGCCGATATCGCCGACCAGCACGCGCACGCTGTCCTTCGGCCGTTTCAGCACGGCTTCGGCGAGCACGTCGCGGGTCGAACCCGGGGTCTGCGACTGCACGTGCAGGATCAGCCGGCCGGATTTCTTGTCGATCTCGGCGATGGTCGAGCGCGGCTCCATCGCGGAGGGCACCAGCCGCTGGCTGACCAGATCGAGCGAGACGGTATGCGCGGCGCCGGCGAAGGCCGCTTCGACCTTGGCGGCGTCGCCATAGCTCATAGCGGCGACGATGTTGTCGGGCGCCTCGGGCCAGACCACCGGCGCCCCCGGCTTGATCGCCTCGACCGGATCTACCACCGACGGCAGCACTTCATATTCAACCGCGATCGCCTCGGCTGCGGTCTGCGCCGCCACCCGCGACGTCGCCACTACGGCTGCGACCGGCTCGCCGGCGAAGCGCACCACCTCATGGGCGAGCAGCCGCCGCGGCGGCACCGTCATCGGCTTGCCGTCCGGCCGCATGAACACCGACAGCGTCGGGATGGTGCCGACGTCGTCGGCGACCAGATCGGCGCCGGTGTAAACCGCCTGCACGCCCGGCATCTCCGCTGCCGCCTTGCTGTCGATCGACACGATCTTGGCATGGGCATGCGGCGAGCGCAGCACATGCAGCCACAGCGCGCCGTCTTCCGGCTTGTCGTCGATGAACTGCCCCTTCCCGGTGAGCAATCGCTGATCTTCAAGACGCTTGACAGGCTGGCCCGCACCGAAACGCATGTTGCCGGGAAGAATGTTCATCAGTTGGTCCTTCGGGTCTTTTGTAACGTTGGGCGGGTTTTAGCGGATTTTGGGCGCGAAACAACCAACCGCCGTCATGCCACTTATCCCGTCATTCTGGGATGCGCCGTAAGGCGCAGACCCGGAATCTCGAGATTCCCAGATGTGCCATTGCACATCTGAGGTTCGCGTTTTCGACGCGCCCCGAAATGACGGCTGCTGCTACCCCACCTCCCGCAGCGCCGCTTCGACCACCTTGCGCTGGTCGGCGGTCAGGGCCGCCTGCGGCGGAATGGGATCGCCGACGTCGTAGCCCTGGATCGCGAGCCCGGCCTTGATGCAGGCGGCGAGGTTGAAGCGCGCGAAGGCTTCGTTGATGCGCCACAACCGGCGCTGCAGCTTCATCGCGTCGTCCCAGCGCGCGGCCTTGCAGAGATTGTAGAGTTCGACGCTTTGCCGGGGAATGATGCAGGCCGGTCCCGCCATCCAGCCGAGGCCGCCGATCAGCATCACGGCGGCCGGAATATGCGCCGACGCCGAGAACACCTTTATGCCGTCGCCGCAGCGGTTCATGATCGACAACAGCCGCCCGGTATTGGTCGAGGCGTCCTTGATGTAGCCGATCCGCGGGTGGGCCGCGAGCCGTTCGATCACGTCGAGCGTCAGGTCCGAGCGCTGGAATTGCGGATTGGTGTAGATCACCACGGGAATATCGACCGCATCCGCGATGGCGCGGAAATAGGATTCGATCTGCGCGTCCTGCACCGGAAAATACGCTTCGAGGATCGCCAGGATGCCGTCGGCCCCGAGCCTCTGGCAGGCCTTCGCCTGCGCCACCGCATCGGCCGTCGAGGTCGAGGCGACGCCGGCGACCACCGGCACCCGGCCCCTGGCGGCCTCGATCGTGGTCTGCACCACCGTCAGCCGCTGTGCATTGTTGAGATAGGCGAACTCGCCGGTCGAGCCGAGCGGTGTCAGCCCGTGCACGCCGGACTTGATCAGATCGTCGCAGAGGCGAGCAAGCACCTCGGTGCGGATCTGGCCTGTGGGATCGATGGGGGTGACGAGATAGGGAAAGACGCCGTGGAATTCAGTCATGATGGCGGACTTTAGAACCGCCGCAGCGCCCGGGTCAAATGCGTGCCGGGTGCACCCCGCTAAATGCGGCGCGCCAGGGATCGCAGGAATCCCTGGTATTCGTCATTCAGTTCCATATCCACGGCAGGGGCGAGCTTCAGCAGCGAATTGGCGATGAAGGGCTGGTCGTTGCGGGTGTCTTCCAGCGCCTCGCGCAGGACGGGAACGTTGTCCTCGATGTGCTGGAGAAAGGCCACGCCCTTCTCCAGCGTCTCGGTCCAGCGCGCGCGCGTCCATTTTGCCAGCGGATACATGATCTCGTGGACGAAATTGGATTTGCGCGCCTTCTCGAAGAAGCGCAGTCCGGTGCTCCAGTTTTCCTTGGCGCGCAGCGGCGGCGGCGGGATATCGCCGAGCAGCAATTTCTTGCCGGCCTGACCGACAAAGTCTTCCAGCGTTGCCGGAGTTTCGATCGTCGCGCGAAAGTGCCACAGGCCGGACGAGCCCGGGAACTCCTTCCCCATGCTCTCGACCAAAGCGGATTCCACCTTGTCCACCGCCGCTTTGTCGCCTTTCAGCGCTGCCGTCATGCAAAATGCGAAGATCGCGTCATCTCCTACATTCTGCACATCGGCGCGTTTCAACTGATCTTCCGACAGCCCCGGCGTGATCCCGTCATCGGGAATTCGCGCCATGCCTGCCCGCTGCGCGGTGATGAACGCGGTGATTTCCAGCCGACCCAGGAAATTGGCAATGAAGGCATCGGGCTCGACATACACGATCGCCAGATTGAGCGCTTCCTTGCGCTTTTGCAGTTCCGCCATATCCGTCATGTTTCATTCCACCATGTGGCCCTGTCACTGTCGGGAAGCCGCCGCGCCAGTCGATCCGGCTCGACAGGATTGTCGCCATTCGGACAAAGCTCCAAACGCTGATCCCGGCTACGCAAGAAACAGGCCGGGCACCCGGGCGACCGGCAGTCGCCTTGCGTTTCTTGCAAGGCATCGGATTCGTGGTTACCGAATCTCCTGTTACAGTCGCGTTCGAGATCGACGGGATTTCGGCCTGGCAGATCCCTGGGTGACGCCCGGCCCGAAGTCGGATGAGCACGAATGAGAGACGGGATGATGTCGATGTTCGCCAGGTTTTCGCGCCGGCACTTTGCAAAACTTGCGGGCTTGTCCACCCTCGGCCTGGCGGCGACGCCCGCAAAGCCCGCGGGAGGCGAGACCAAAGCCGCGCCCGAGCGGCACGCCCCCGCCGCTTTCCCGGAGGGGTTTGTCTGGGGCACCGCCACGTCGGCCTATCAGATCGAGGGCGCCGTCGATGAGGACGGCCGCGGGCGCTCGATCTGGGACACCTTCAGCCACACGCCTGGCAAGATCGAGGACGGCCACAGCGGCGATCGCGCCAACGATCACTATCACCGCTACAAGGAGGACGTTCGCCTGATCAAGGACCTCGGCGTCCGGGCCTATCGGTTCTCGATCGCCTGGCCGCGGGTGTTTCCGGACGGCACGGGTGCGCCGAACCCGAAGGGCCTCGATTTCTACAACCGGCTGCTCGATGAACTGCTGGCCAACGGCATCGAGCCCTATGCGACGCTGTATCACTGGGATCTGCCGCAAGCCCTGCAGGACCGTGTCGGCGGCTGGCAATCCAGCGACACCTCAAAGGCGTTCGCGGATTACGCGGGTTACGTGGCCGAACGCCTGAGCGACCGAGTCAGGAACATCTTCACGCTCAACGAAGCCGGAAGATTCCTGAACTTCGGTTACGGCTGGGGCATCGACGCCCCCGGACTGAAGCTGCCGGCCGCCGAACTCAATCAGGCGCGTCACCATGTCGTTCTGGCCCACGGGCTCGCCGTGCAGGCGATCCGCGCCAAGGCGCGCGCCGGCACCAAGGTCGGCCCGGCCGAGAACATCGCCGCCTGCGTGCCGGCGTTCGATACGCCGGAAAATGTCCGCGCTGCGGAGATGGCGACGCGCGAAATGAATGCGGGCTTTCTGGGCGTGATCCTGGAAGGTAAATACACCGACGGCTTTCTGGAATACGCCGGCAAGGACGCGCCGAAATTCACCGCCGAGGAGTTGAAGATCATCTCCTCGAAGAATGATTTCGTCGGCCTCAACATCTACGCGCCGCAATTCTACATTGCCGCTTCCGACCAGAAGCCGGGCTGGGCCGTGCTGCCGTTCCCTGCTTCGTTCCCGCACATGAATTCCGAATGGCTGCTGGTCGGCCCGGAGACGATCTACTGGGCGCCGCGGCTGGCCGCCAAGGTCTGGAACATCGACACCATCTACATCAGCGAGAACGGCACCTCGTCCGAGGACAAGCTCACCGCCGACGGAACGGTCAACGACCTCGACCGCATCATGTACCTGCGCAACTACCTGGCGCAGCTGCAGCGCGCGACCTCGGAGGGCGTGCCGGTGCGGGGTTATTTCCTGTGGAGCCTGATGGATAATTTCGAATGGATCTATGGATTCGAAAAACGGTTCGGCGTGTATCGCGTCGACTTCGAGACCCAGGCGCGAATGCCGAAGCTGAGCGCGTCATTCTACCGGGACGTGGTGGCGAAGAACGCGATCGGGGTGTGAAGCACAAGGCGGGCCGTCTCGCCGATGCCTTGCTTGCGCCACAACAGCGGTCGGTTCGCGTCGGACCAGTCTTTTTTCCGCCCTACTGCCTCAACATTATCCACAGGCTTTAGTGTTCAGTTTGTATGCGTGCTCCAGAGTAAATTCATGGCGGGAATTTCGAACGGAGGCGAGGAAACCCGGCAGCGAGAGCGACGATGACGCTTTACGAATTGCTCGGCGCTCTTCCGAACGATGATGCGGAAGGTCTGCGGACAGCATTCCGCAGAGCCGTCAAGGGCGCTCACCCCGATATCCGTCCCGGCGATCCCGATGCGGCCTGGAACTTCAGGCGGATCGTCCGTGCCCACGAAATCCTCGGTGACGCGGAGCAGCGCGCCGCCTACGACCATCTGCTCGATCTCGCGCACATCGAAGCAGCATCGGCGAACGGGCACGCCACCGCCGCCCGGATTCACAAGCTCGCCTCCGGCGTGATCGCGCTTGCCGCAGCCTCGGTGGTAACCGTCGGTGGCTATGTGCTGTTCATGCACATGTCGTCGGCAATGGTTGCGCCGGCAGACAGACCCGCCATGCACGCATCGGCTTCCGTCGATCCGGCACCGCCGCCGGTCACGACCGGCAAGGGCGCTTCACTGGCGAAAGACGAGGGTGCAGGCATTCCCGCCGAAGCCGGCGGGCCGGACACCGACGTCCCCAAGGCCAATGCCGGGAATATCCCGGCGGCCAAGGTCGGCCCGGCACTCGACCTCGCCACCCGCGATGCCAGGCCCTCCCGGGCGCGGAGTGCTCTCACCCACCGCAACGGCAATCCGAACCGCGCCGTCGCCGCCCCCAATCAGGCCAGCCTGCTCGATCCGAACATGACGGCCGCCCGCAACGACCGCGGCATCATGTTCCATCGGTTGCGCCGATTCGAGCGCGCCTTCGCGGACATAGCGCCGACGAACCGGGTCGAGAACCAGATCGAAAAGCCGGTCCGCGTCAAACCTGCGTCGGCGACGGCGGCCGCGCCGCGCCTCGGCCCGGCCGCCGTTGCACGTCCGGTGATACCGGTGCCCCGTCCACGAATGATGGCGCAGGATCCGTCGCGGCAGGAAAGCATGACGGCGGTGCTGCACTAACGCGCAGGGTCTCCGGGCGGCTCAGACCTTGACGAGACGCAGCCGCGTACCCCAGGGGTCGGCGGTCTCGAGCCCGTTCGCGACTGCTGCTACTTCGACACCGGCCTGACGCAGGCGCTGTTCCAGCGCCGCGAACAAATCCGGCTGCTCGATTTCCAGCGAAAACCAGGCAAGGCCGGTGGCCGCATCGTCGCGGCGGCCGGCGCCCGCGCTTTGCCAGACATTGAGACCGAGATGGTGATGATAGCGCCCCGAGGACAGGAACGCGGCGCCGTTGCGCGCGCGTGTCGGATCGAAGCCGATGGCGCCGCGGTAGAAGCCGTCGGCCTTCGCGAGATCGCCGACGCGCAGATGCATGTGCCCGATGCGCAGGCCCTCCGGCGCCGCGGCATAATCGCTGACGCTGACATCGGTGAGCGAGACGAGATCGTCGACATCGAGCTGGTCGGTCCCCATCGTCACGGTTCCGGCGTTCCATTGCCAGAGCGAGGGATCGCGATCGGCATAGACCTCGATGCCGTTGCCTTCGGGATCGTCGAGATAGACGGATTCGCTGACGCGGTGATCGGCAAAGCCCGACAGCGGCACGCGATGGATCGCGGCATGGACCAGCCAGCGCGCCAGATCCTTGCGCGTCGGCATCAGGAACGCCGTGTGATAGAGGCCGGCGGCATTGCGGGATTCGTTGGTGGCGTCCGGACGCGCCTCCAGCACCAGGAGCTTCACCCCGCCCGAACCGAGCGTCGCACCGGTGGCCGAGCGTTCCATCACGGTGAGGCCGAGCACATCGCGGTAGAAGTCCGCGACCGGATTGAGCTGGCGGACGCGCATCGTCACCATGCCGACGCGCATCGGCGTGCGGTTGGCGAAGGTCGGCCCCCCGCCGCTGCCGCCTCCCTCGGCGCGCTCCGCCGCTGCGGCAGCCGCCGCGAATGAGGAGGCTCCGGCGAGATGCAGCAAGGTGCGGCGGGTCAGGTCGAGGTTCATCGTGGGTTTCTTGCCTGGGTTGGGATCGGTTTGCGGCGGTTTATCACGCTTTCGATCCGCTGCCGCCGGCTGCGGTGCGCGTGTTCGATCACATGTGCGTTGGTCCGGCGACTTTCAGGCTGGCCTGACCGCATGACAAATCCCGCGCTCGAATTGCCGATAGGCCTTCAGGGCCTGCGGGTCGGCAAAGGGGAGGATCTGCATCATGATCACGCCTGCGACCCGCATCGTCGGATCGATCCAGTAGTAGGTGTTGAACAGGCCGGCCCAGGTCAGGCTGCCGGCGTTGCGGCCGTCCGGCACGGGGTCGACATTGATCATGTGGCCGAGCCCCCATCGCAGACGAACGCCCGGAAAAAAATCCACGTCGTTCGAAAGCGCCGGATTCGCCGTCTTGAGGATGCCGGCCTCAAGGTTGCCGATCTGGTTTGCGGACATCAGGGCGACGGTCTGCGGCCGCAGGATGCGCGTGCCGCCAAGGCTTCCGTCATTCAGCAGCGCCTGCAGCAGCGTCAGGTAATCCGGCGCCGTCGAATAGATGCCGCCTCCGCCCGTGGGCGCGTTCCGTGCGGTCGGCTTTTCCAGCGGCTGCGGCAGAAGCCTGCCGTCCGCACCCCGGACATGCAGGCTGGCCTGGCGCGCGCGCTGCTCGTCGGTGATCGCGAAGGCCGTGTCGTTCATGCCGAGCGGGCCAAGGATGTGGTCGCGAAAATACTGGTCGATGCTCTTGCCGCCGGCGATTTCAACCAGCCGGCCCACCTCATCGAGGCTGCCACCATAGGCCCATCTTGCCCCCGGCTCGAACATCAGCGGCCGGCGAGGCAGCGCCGGATGGTTACGGGCGACCTTGAGGTAGCGAACGACATTCGGGTCCCACAGCGGATAGCTGAAGCCGGAGGTGTGCGACAAGAGATGGCGCAGCGTGACGGGTTTGTGCGGCGGTCTCAGCTGCGGAAGGCCTTTCGCATCGAAGCCGGCGAGGACCTTGGCCGAACCGAGCCGTTCGTCGATGTGGGCAGCCGGCTCGTCCAGCTTCAACTTGCCCCGCTCCACCAGTTGCAAGGCCGCCACCGACGTCAGCAGCTTGACCATCGAGGCGATGCGGAAGACCGTGTCGGCCGACATCGGCGTCGCCGTGGCCATGTTGCGGGTGCCGAACGCACCCTCATAGACGACCGACCGTTCATTCGCAGCCATCGCGACGACACCCGGTATTTCACCGGCGTCGACTTTCGCCTGCAATGCCGCACCAATCTCCCCGCTCCGAACCGGCTTGCGCAGCGGCGCGGCGACGCCGTGCAGCGACGCGGCAGGAATTAAGCCCGCGACCGCAAGCCCCGCCGTTCGCAACAATGCATCACGCCGACTGAGCAAAGAATTTCTCGCTCGATTTGGCAGCGGGGATTCCGCAAAGGCCGGTCTCTCCCCAGGGGACTTCGCGCAGGCAACACATCGATAGCTTAGCTCGCGGCCGGACACTTTCCTACCCGGTCGTTATCACTTCTGGGCCGCTGCACTCCGGGGACGGAGGCAGCGCAGATTCGGGGCACTAGTGGCCGGTGGAGTGTCGGTTCATTTCCTCCAGAAGCTCGCGCATGGCATCGAACTGCGTGCCGAAGCCTTTCCAATCTCCGGACTTCAATCGCTCCACTGCCTGATTGTAGCGATCCAGCGCCTCCCGTGCCTGGCTTGCCGCCGGGCGTCTGGCGGGCATCTCCTCTGCCGTGCCCGAAACCGCCGGCGCGGCGCCGGGCTCCATGAACAGCGCCGACAAGGCTTCGGCCAGCGTCTCCTTCATCACCACATGTTCACCATAGGCTGCGATCACGCGTTTCAGCTCCGGCAGGTGTCCGTGCTCCGCCCGCAAATAGAGCGGCGTCACGTAAAGGATCGAGTTCTCGATCGGGATCACAAGCAGGTTCGCACCGCGGATCACCCGCGAGCCCATCTGGTTCCACAGCGTGATCTGCTGGGAGATATCGGTGCTCTGATTGATCCGCGCCTCGATCTGGAACGGCCCGTAGACAAGCTTCTCCTTGGGAAATTCGTAAACGATCAGCTTGCCGTAGTCGGGCCCATCGCAGCGCGCGGCGAGCCACGCGATCATGTTGTCGCGGCGGCTCGGCACCATCGGGAGCATGAGGAAGAACTCGGCATGCGGCTCCCCGGGCAGCCGCATGATGATGTAATAGGGCGCCATCACTGCGGTGCCGCCGCCGCCCGGCTGGCGCGGGAATTGCCAGAGATCTTCGCGGTTATAGAAAACCTCGGCCGCCTCCATGTGGTAGGTCTGATACAGCCGCGCCTGAATCAGGAACAGGTCCTCCGGATAGCGAATGTGCTTCTGCAAGTCCGAAGGCATGGCCGCGAACGGCTTGAACAAGCCCGGAAAGATGCGCTGGTAGGTCGCGGCGACGGGGTCGCGGGTGTCCATCAGATAGAAATCGACGGTGCCGTTATAGGCATCGACGACGACCTTCACCGAATTGCGGATGTAGTTGAGATCCAGGTCTTGCGCCGGCTGCGCGGAGGGGAAATAGGAACTCGTCGTGTAGGCGTCCTGCATCCAGAACATCCGCCCATTGCTGATGACCAGATAGGGATCGTGATCGAGCCTGAGGAACGGAGCGATCGTCCGTACCCGTTCCTGGATATTGCGCCGGATCATGATCCGGCTGTCGGCGGTGATGTAACTTGAGAGCAGCAGGTTCGGGTCGTTGAAGTAGTAGGCGAACAGGCCTCTCCACACCATCGCTCCGATCGGTACGCCGCCGGTACCGTCATAGGCGGCATAGACGTTGTCTTTCCCCTTCGGATAATCGAACTCCGGCGTGCTCCCCTTGACGATGACGTAGCTGTCGCGCTCTTCGCCGTAGTAGATGCGCGGCTCATGGATCGGAGGGCCGCCGTCCGCGACGGGAGGGATGTCGCGCAAATAGAGGAATGGCAGCCCTTCGGCGCTCTTGCGGGTGACCGGGCTCATCACCGCGCCGGTGCCGTGCGTGAACAGCACATGGCGGTTGACCCAGGTCTGGGCATTCGGCGGCAGCAAGGCGGGCCGCAGTTCGCGCGCCGAAAGCATTACGCTCTGGTAGGAGCCATCGAGCCAGTAGCGATCGACGTCGAGATGATGGAATTTGTAGTAGGTGCGGATCTCCTGCAGTTGCGCGTAGGTATCCGACAAGGGCAGCCAGTCCCATAGCCTGATATTTTCGATTGTCGCTTTGTTGGCCTCGAGCGTCTTGAAGGTAAGCTTCTGTTCGGCAGCAAACGGCTTGGCTGCGATCCGATCGAGATTGTATGCCTGCCGGGTGAGCGCGATGCTGCGTTCGATGTAGGGCTTCTCCAGCTGCAACTCGCTCGGTTTGACGAAAAATTGCCGGAACAGCACCGGGACTGCACCGGACAGCACGAACGAGCCGAGGCCGACAAGTATGAACGCGGCGGCAGGAAGCCAGTAGGTGCGCACCCGGAGGTTTGCCCACGCGGCGAACGCCGCGACGATCGAGAGCCCGATCAACAGCCACAGACCCGGTATCCCCACGTGTACGTCGGTGTAGCTTGCGCCGACGACGACGCCGTTGTCGCCATAGAGCAGCAGATAGCGGTCGAGACCGTAGGACCAGGCCTTCACGACGAAGAGGAGACCGAGCAACGCCGAACCGTGGGCAATTGCGGTCGGCGATATCGATCGGCGATGAAGGTCGTATTCGATGTCGCCATGCACCCAGTAGACCGTTGCGGCGAAGAACGCGCTCAGAACGAGAGTGAGCAGCATCCAGTTCTTGATGAGGATATAGGCCGGCAGCACGAAGAGATAGAAACCGATGTCCTTGTCGAACAGCGGGTCGTCTGCACCATAGGGGACATGATAGAAGAACTGCAGGATGACGCCCCAATTGCCGACTTCTGCCGCGGCAACCAGCAGAGCGAGCAACCCTGCACCGCCCCCGATAACCCGGGCCCATGGCAACCGATCGCGCATCAGCGCCAACAGGTCGGGGGGCGGCACGTTGCCCGCGAGATTCCAGATGAAGGCCGGGACAGATTGCGTCGGCTGCCGGCGGGCAAAACGCACCGCGAGCCATCCGTTCAGCCAAAGGATGACCGCAGTTCCCGTCCAGACCGCAAGAAGGACGACGGCTTTAGCGCCGATCGTCGTCCAGAAAACCTGCAGATAGCCGATCGAGGAAAACCACAGCCAGTCAACCAGGAAGTCGCTCGCGAGCCAAAGCAGGATCAGGCCAATGCCGACGAAGACGGCCGCAATGATCAACCCGACCACGGCGCTTTGCCTTGGCACCTTCCGTTCGGGTCCGGTAATCCCGATCGTCATAATCCAATTCTAGCAGAAATGACGGACGCTTACCGCTTGAATCATGACCGGGATCGGCGCGCCAGGGCCGCGGACCTGGATTTGCCGGGTTCCACTCATCCGCTTGCGCAGGAGGGCGGCAGCGACGGCGTTTGCCTGGTCCGATCGCGCAGGAATGATGCTTTCTGCTGCGACCTCGCGCGCGATCGGTTGTATAGTGGAGAAAGCGGGGGCTGTGCTGCATTGCATCAAGTACACCTGAAACCCAACACGGGAGTTCCGCCATGAAAGTCAAAGACGTGATGCACAAGGGTGTCGACTGGGTCAGCCCCAACACACCCGTTACCGAACTCGCGAAATTGATGCGGGGCCATGACATCGGCTGCGTCCCGATCGGGGAGGACGACCAACTGATCGGGATGGTGACCGACCGCGACATCGTCTGCAAAGGGCTGGCGAACAACGGCTTCGATGCCGGCCGCGCCAAGGCGCGCGATGTGATGACCGAAGGCATCCATTGTTGCCGGGAGGACGATGACCTCGCAAAGGCGGTGCATCACATGGAGACGCTGAAGATCCGCAGGCTGCCGGTGATCAACAAGAGCAAGCGAATGGTCGGCATGATCAGTCTGGGTGACGTCAGCCACTCGGCATCAGTTGATTTGCTGTCCGAGTGCGTCAAGAGCGTTTCGGCCCATCACTGAAACACAGCCGGCGCTGCTCTCGCGATAGCCGCCAGACCGCACGATCAATCGCACGGCACGAAAGCCGGGGCGAAGTGCTCTGCTGTGCCCGGAAGATGGCGCGCGCCGTTTGGCGCGTGCCCTGGCGAACTGGCGCGCCGCCGGTGCGCGCTGCCAAAATATCGAAAACAACCCCATGCAAAGTAGCAGGCGGCCGGCATGGATGCTTCGAAAGCAAGTTGACACGTCGGGCAAATCAGGGGCATTTCTTCACCATCCCGCCATCCTGTAAACGCCCGTCGCCCCGCAATAGCGGGCCCGTCGGTTGCGATTGCGGCTCAAAATCTTCACCCCACCATTGAAATGGCACCGCCTCGCCGCGGCGATCGCCTGCGCGTGGCCAAACCGCGCGCTTGCCGCGCGCGTGCCAGGGAATCTCGACATGAACACCGCTCCTGACCTCGTTATGCCAACCACGATCGCCGCAACCGATCCGGCCAAGGCCGCCGCAGCCCCGCGGATAAGGCTCTCGTCGCATGGATTCTCCATCGACCATCCTGATCCGGAGCTTGGCGAACAGCTGATGGCGAACGCACTGGGCGCCGCCGACCGCGAAGCGATGGATGGCATCCTCCGGCAATTGGTGAAGGCCAGCGTGAGCGGCGGGAGTCCCGACGAGGTCAACCTGTCCTTCATGATTTCGATGGTGAAGAGCATCAAGCCCCGTGATTCCATCGAGGCCATGCTGGTGGCGCAGATGGTTTCGGTTCATGTGATGGCGATGCGATGCGCCCATCACCTCGCGAATGCGGAAGACATCGCCCAGCACGACAGCGCCGCGCGCGCATTGGGCAGGCTCGCCCGCACGTTTCCCGCCCAGATCGAGGCGCTCAACCGCTACCGCAGCCATGGCGAGCCTGCCATCACCGTGCAGAACGTGTCGGTCGGAGACGGCGGCAACGCCATTGTCGGCAACGTCACGCAGCACGCAAGCGTGATCGTTTCCGACAAGAACCCGGCATCCGCGGCGCGGAATGCGCCGAAGCCCTCGGGCTCCAGGCGAAGGCGCGATTCCGCTGATGCCAAGCGGCAAGCCCAGCCATGAACGATCATGCCCGCAATACCGGCCCGATGCTGGCGAGCCCGCGTTGCGGCGCCAAAACCCGTTTCGACGGCACGTGTCGCTCGCCGGCGGTGCACGGCAAAAAGCGCTGCCGCATGCACGGCGCCGCCCAGGGATCCGGCGCGCCAAGGGCCAACCAGAACGCGCGCAAGCATGGCCTGTTCACCGGGAATGCGATCGCCGAGCGCAGGCAGATTCAGGCGCTGTTGGGGGAAGCGCGGAGGCTGCTGGAAGAGATGAAGTGAGTGGCTTTCGCAAACGGCGCGCAACCAAAAGAAATCAGCAACGGACCAATCCCGTCAGTTAACAGGCGGCGAAATTGGCGAATTGTGATGGCGCAACGCTTCGCGGTGTGCTGCAAGGACAGCGAAGTTGCGGGCAACTTTTTTAGAGGACTCTTAGGGGAGCCAAAACCGCTATGATGCAGCGTCCAATTCCGCGCCGCAGGTGCCAAAGCTGGCCCAACCCAAACGAAGATTCTGCGAGAACTCACTCCGATCGCATATTGTCGGAAGGGTCGCGCGCACCGTGGCGCACCGCGTGAATGATGATTTCGGCGTCGGTTCGCCTCGTAGAATATGAGGTATGGGTAGGGCGTCGTTGTGATGCGTCGAACGGCGGGGTCGTCGGTCAAGGCGCCAGCCAATGGGTACCGCAGGAGCAGATCAGTGACCGCGTGAATTCGCATATGGATGCGCCCAGCTCCCTGCGGGGAGCGATCGGCGACGAAGTCCAGAATCGATGCAAGATCGGCGAGCGCAGGTAGCGTATAGCGCAGCCTCATAGTCCGTGCTTGGCCCACACGGCCCGCACTTGTTCGTCGGTTGCGAATTCACCGCGCTCAGCGGCGGCCTTCGATCGGGCAACCGCCTCGCGCTCTTCAGGCGAAAGGACGACCGGCGGAGCAAGATCGGAGCCTGCAAGCTGCATGATGGCCCGCGCGATGTCATCCTGATCGTCTGACGGCAGGCGACGCACGGCCGCCACCGCTTCATCGAGGAGCTTTGTCATGGCCACAATATAAGATTGGGAGAGGTCGAAGTCGAGGAGTTGGCTGCGGCGTGGCTGGATGCGTCATCCGGCAGCTGTAGAAGGATTTAGACGGCGATATCATACAAGATCATAAAGTGGCGCTCCCTAGGGGAATCGAACCCCTGTTTCAGCCTTGAGAGGGCCGCGTCCTAACCGCTAGACGAAGGGAGCGTTGGCAGAGGGAATAGCCTCGAAATCGGCTGGCCGCAAGGCGGCCGAGGATCCTGGCCCGCGAACGAACGGCGACCCGTGGCGACCTTCAACAAGCCGGAATCGGGGTCCGAAAGCCTTCATTCCGAGGAATTCCGGTTTCAGCCCGGCTTTAGGCGTGCAATCTCCGCAGCGCCGGCGGAGGGGTCGAGACTGTAAAGGACTGCTCCCGAAAATCCGGCGCTCAGCGGGGATTGAGCACGCATCTGTTGCCCGCTGCCTCCCGCATAGGCCTGATTCAAAAGGTCCATTCCCGGAGCCCCCGTTTTCGGCACCCCGATGTTAAAATAGTACGTCCCACCGGCCTCGACCCGGGTTTCGGTTTCGAAGGCAAGTGATATTCCGTTCTGGACAGACAGTTTAAGGAGCCCTGGCGGGCGATCGACGAAGATGTAGGAGCCGTTGGTCACCGATCCTACGGGTTTTCCGTCAACTCTTATTTCAGCCGCTGGTACGGCCCCGCCCAAGGCACCGAGAACTCCCTGCTCGCGCAGGAAGTACATTCTCGCCAGCCGCGAATCCCTCAGTTTTGATTGAGATTCAATCGCTGAAGTTCCGGCGCATGCGGCCAGTTGAAGGACAGCACAAAACACCAGGACGATACGATACAGTTGCCCCATGCCCAATCTCAGCCGATGAAAACCCCATCCGACAATCTCTAAATCAGACGTTGTATTGCTTGGCAAGACTCAACCGAGGCGACCCTCTCGTCCCGGGCTTCTTGTATCGAAGCAGCAGGATTTCCATCCGCGGCCGGTTCAGGGTTCGCTGACGAATTTCAGCCTTCCGGCCGGTTTCAGCGTGCGCGCGTCGAAGGTGCGGATTTCGGTGACGCCGCCGATATCCAGCGTCAGCAGCAGCCGGTCGCCGGCGATGCCGGTTGCGACGATGCGGGCGCCCTTCGGCAGGCTGGCGGTGACTTCGGTGGCGGCGGCCGTCACACTTCCCTCGGATCGGAAAAGGCGGTAGCCGATGGCGATCAGAACGGCCGCTACCGCCAGCGCCGTGGTAAGGCCCGCAATCAGCATCATCCGCCGCACCCGCGCGAACAGCGCGGCCTGCTCGGGGGTCGGTTCGGGCGCAACGGTTTCGGTCATGCAAAGCTCGTCTTCGAATAGCGGTCAGAGGTTCAGGGTCACCGTCGCCGGCGACGAGGGATCGGCCCGGCTCGACCGCGTGCTGGCGGTGCGCCGTCCGGAGCTGTCGCGCTCGCGGCTGAAAGCGCTGATCCTGGCCGGTTCCGTCACCGCCGGAGGCGCCCCCATCCGCGACCCCGCTTATCATGTCACCGCGGGCGATACGATCACAATCGACGTGCCGGAAGCGGTCGCCGCCGAGCCTGCGGGCGAAGATATCGCGCTCGATATCGTCTACGAGGACGACGACATCGTCGTCATCGACAAGCCCAGGGGCCTCGTGGTGCATCCGGCCGCCGGCCACGAAACCGGCACCCTGGTCAACGCCCTGATCGCCCATTGCGGGGCCAGCCTTTCCGGCATCGGCGGCGTCAAGCGCCCGGGCATCGTGCACCGGCTCGACAAGGACACCACCGGGCTGATGGTGGTGGCCAAGAACGACCGCGCGCATAAATCGCTGACCGAGCAATTCGCCGACCATGGCCGCACCAACGAGATGCGGCGCGGCTATTTGGCCTTCGTCTGGGGCGTGCCGAACCGGCAGCGCGGCACCGTCGACGTGCCGATCGACCGCCACCCCTATGCCCGGGAGAAGATGGCGGTGCGCGAGGGCGGCCGCGAGGCCGTCACCCATTGGGAAATCCGGGAGACCTTCAACGGGCGCGACGGCAAACCGGTCGCCGCCCTGTTGGCCTGCCAGCTCGAGACCGGCCGCACCCACCAGATCCGGGTGCATCTGGCCCATATCGGCCACCCCCTGATGGGCGACGCCGTCTATGGCCCGCACTTCAAGACCAAGGCCAGCCACCTCGGCCCCCAGGCCCAGGCGGCCCTCGCCGGCCTCGGCCGCCAAGCGCTGCACGCATATCTTCTGGCGCTGGAACACCCCAAAACCGGGGAGATTTTGCACTGGGAAGCCGATCTGCCGGAGGATTTGCTTCTCCTGCAAGGCGCCCTGCGAGCGGCGCTATGACGCAGGCCTTCTGAAAAAGTGGCGTTATGTCAGTAGGTTATACCTGCCACACGGGGACGTGACCCCCACAATCCTTCCAAAAGCCGCTCGATTTAGTGTATGTTGCACCTGCGTTGAATATCCAACGCGGAACATCGCAGCCCGGGCGGCTTTAACACAGCGTCCGTCTGCCGGGCCCGCCGCTATCGGGGGCCTGAACCACTGGAGGGCGCTCGAATGGCCCGTACAGCTACCCTGCCGGTTCTCAACGGAGAATCCGGCCTCTCCCGCTACCTCGCCGAGATCCGCAAATTTCCGATGCTGGAACCCCAGCAGGAATACATGTTCGCCAAGCGCTGGCGCGAGCATGACGATCGCGACGCGGCACACCACCTCGTCACCAGCCATCTCCGGCTCGTGGCCAAGATCGCCATGGGCTATCGCGGCTACGGCTTGCCGATCTCCGAGGTCGTCTCGGAAGGCAATGTCGGCCTGATGCAGGCGGTCAAGCGGTTCGAGCCCGAAAAGGGCTTTCGGCTTGCCACCTATGCCATGTGGTGGATCAAGGCCTCGATACAAGAGTACATCCTGCGTTCCTGGTCGCTCGTGAAAATGGGCACCACCGCGAACCAGAAGAAGCTGTTCTTCAACCTGCGCAAGGCGAAGAGCAAGATCTCCGCGCTGGACGAGGGTGATCTCCGCCCCGACCAGGTGAAGCTGATTGCCAAGCGCCTCGGCGTCACGGACCAGGACGTGATCGACATGAACCGCCGTCTCGGCGGCGATGCCTCGCTCAACGCGCCGATCCGCGACGACGGCGAAGCCGGCGAATGGCAGGACTGGCTGGTCGACACCTCGCCCAACCAGGAAGCCATCATGGCCGAGCACGAGGAGTTCGATCATCGCCGGCAGGCGCTGAACGGCGCCATCGGCGTGCTCAATCCGCGCGAACGCCGCATCTTCGAAGCGCGGCGTCTGGCGGAGGAGCCGATGACGCTGGAAGACCTCGCCGCCGAATTCGGCGTGTCGCGCGAACGCGTGCGGCAGATCGAGGTCCGCGCCTTCGAGAAGGTGCAGTCGGCCGTCAAGGGCACCATTGCCAAACAGGAAGCGGCCGCGCTGGAAGCCGCGCACTGAGTTAGGCGGATCGAAACGAGACAGGGAAGCCGGCGGCAACGCCGGCTTTTTTGTTTTCGGGTGAACGCTTCAACAAATGCTGCGTCGTCCCGGCCTAGTGCGCAATTGCGCACTAGGCCGGGATGACATTGTTGAGAGTTCACCCCCTCATTGCCTACTCTCCCCACTGCCTCGCCAGCGTCGCCAGCGCGCAGCCTTCGCAATAGCGGGCGTCCTTGTAGTCGATCCAGTTATGGGCATAGACCCGCTCGAGCGGGATGCCGTAGCGGGCCCTCAGCAGCTTCACCAGAATTCGCCACGCCTCGATCTGCGCCTCGGTCGGGCCGCGCGCGACATCGGGATAATTGCCGGCGAATTCCACCCCGATCGAATTGGCGCCCACCACCTGGCGGAAGGTCGGGCGGTTGTCGATGTATTTGTTGTCGTTGCGGTTGGCGCCGTCGCCATGGGTCGGCACCAGATTCTCCGCCACCGCCCAGTACACCGTGCCGTCGGTTTCGACCCAGACGGTGACGCCGCGCCGCGTCGGGTTCCTGGCCTGCGCCTGCGCGCCGCCGCGCGCCGAGCCGGCCGGTCCCTCGGTCTGGTGCACGATGATGTTGCGCCAGGGATGGGCCTTTGCGACCTCGCCCCAGGGCGCCAGCCAGACCATCTTCAGTCCGGGAATGTCGGGCGTGCCCGACGCCTTCGCGATGGTCCCGAGGTCGGGCGTCTGCGCGGCGGCCGGAGCAACGATCATGATGGCGGCGAGCGCCATCGCTGGCAGGCGAACGTTCATGGCCCCAGCGTCTAGCACGCTTCACGCATGCTTGCGCAGGGCTCGCTCCGGCATCGCCGCGGGGTTGATCCCGGGCGCCAGCGGCGGGGCGGGATCGTAAACCGCGTGGCGGTTCTTGCCGTCCTTCTTGGCGGCGTAGAGCGCGTGGTCGGCGGCGGCCATCAGCCGGTCCGGGAAGTTTCCCATCTGTCTCGTCCACTGCGCCACCCCGATCGAGAGCGAGATCGGGATATCGTTGCCGACGCAGGCCTCGGCATCCTCGCGGCAGACATCCAGGATGCGGCGGGCGATCATCGCGCCCTCGCGCAAGGTCGAGGACGGCAGCACGACGCAGAACTCGTCGCCGCCGGTGCGCGCCAGCATGTCGCCGGGCCGCAGCCGGGTCTGCGCCATCAGGGTGAAATGCTGCAGGCAGGCGTCGCCCGCGGCGTGGCCATGGGTATCGTTGATCGCCTTGAAACCGTCGAGGTCGATCACCAGCAGCGAGAACGCTTCGCCGCTGCGCTCCGACCGCGCGCATTCCTCGGTCAGCCGCTGCAACAGGTGCCGGCGGTTGCCGACGCCGGTGAGATCGTCGAGCAGCGCCAGGTCGGCGACCTCGTTGCGCAGCCGGTCCATCGCCATCAGCAGGAAACCGAAATTCCACGCCATCGACAGGAACATCAGGACCAGAATCAGGACAGACTGCACCGGATTGAAACGGATGAACGAGAATTCGACGCCGGCATTGAACAGGTTGCTCACGACCCGGAAGGCATAGATGGCGATGATCAGGATGGCGACGGTGGCCGCCAGCCGCGCGCCGGGGTTGATGCGGCCGTTCTGCCGCGACAGCAACAGCTTCAGCGTCAGGATGATCGGCAGCACCTGGGCGACCGAATAGATCGCCAGCCGGATCGGCACGTTATCGTAGCCGAAGATGAAGAAGGTCATGCCGGCGCAGCCCAGGCCGGTGGTCAGCGCGGTTTGGCGCCAGCCGACCGGTTGGCCGTAGAACCGCCGGATGCCCATCGCGGCCAGGCAGGCGGCCAGAATCAGCACGGTGCCGCCGGCCAGCAGCGGCAGCAGCGAATCCACCAAGACGCGCAGGCTTGCCAGCGATGCGCCGGCGGCCGCGGCGAACGTCGAGGCGGTCCAGAACCGTGCGGCCCCGAAGCTCGGGTAGCTGCGCGCGACGTAGGCCCAGATCAGGCCGAGCGCGAGAAAATTGATGACGAACGCCGTCCACAGCGTCGGAACATTCAGCATCGCGAAGTCAGAACACCCATGGCTCTGCCTCCCCTGTTATCCAACAGCCCACCCATGACGATCCCCTTGTTGGCAACAAAGTGCAGCCGCGGCACTTAACGGACCCTCACCGCGGCGCGGCAATCGCTGCCGTGGTTTTGAAATGATGAATACGACGGGAACACTTGGCGCCACCGCACCGCTGTACCGGATCGATGCAGCCAGCGCCGCCATGTTGGCGCGGCGTTAACCGTGACGCGGCGGCGTGGCGCATGACGCCGGCGAAAAGCAGGCCAAAAACCCATAACAGCTGTGGATAACGTGATGACAGCGGCGTGACAGCGCGAGGCAGTCGCCTGCGAATCTGCTCGGATGACGATTGAGGCTGTTGCGAGGCTAGGCCCTCCCCGAGCATGCCTCGTGTCGCGTTTCCACCCATTAAACCCAAAGAGGATGCTATGGCTAAGAAAGCGAAGAAGGCGAAAAAGGCGAAGAAGGCAAAGTCGAAGAAGAAGGCCAAGAAGTAACTTTCAAGCCCGGGTGGAGCCTCAGCTCCGCCCGGGCACCCGGTGCCAGGCGAAGTGATTTTTAAAGCGGCGGGCCTTGTGCCCGCCTTTTTGATTTTGGGCTCTTCGTCATCGCCGCCCTTCAAAATCCTGTTCCCATCCTGGAGTGACATCTGATGACTGCGATCAATGGAGCAGCGGCAGCCGTGACCGGCGCCGCCAGTGGCATCGGCCGGGCGCTGGCGCTCGAGCTTGCCGCGCGCGGCTGCGACCTGGCGCTGGCTGACCGCGACGAGACCGGCCTGCAGGCGCTGGCCGCCGAGATCGGTCAAGCGCAGCAGCAGCGCAAGGTCACGGTGCACCAGGTCGACGTCGGCGTGCCCAAGCAGATCGAGGCCTTCGCGCAAGCAGCCATCGCGGCCCATCCCGGCCTCAACATCGTCATCAACAATGCCGGCGTCGCGCTGATGGGCATGTTCAACGAAGTCGACCAGGCCCAGATGGAATGGCTCTTCAACATCAATTTCTGGGGCGTGGTGCACGGCACCCGCGCGTTCCTGCCCCAGTTGTCGCAGAAGCCGGAGGCGCACATCGTCAACCTCTCCTCGATCTTCGGCATCATCGCGCCGCCCGGCCAGACCGCCTATTGCGCGGCGAAGTTCGCAGTGCGCGGCTTTTCGGAAAGCCTGCGGCACGAGCTGCAGATGGCGAACAGCCCGGTGCGGCTGTCGGTGGTGCATCCCGGCGGCGTTTCCACCAACATCGCCCGCAACTCCCGCACCGGCTCCGGCATGACCGACAATGCCCGCCGCGCGCAATCGATCGAGCGCTTCGATACGATGGCCAAGACCTCGCCGGCAGCAGCAGCGCTGCGCATCATCGAAGGCATCGAGAAGAACCAGCCGCGCATCCTGATCGGAGGCGACGCCCGCTTCATGGATTTGCTGCAACGGTTCCGGCCCGGCACTTACTGGGCGGTGCTGGCGAAGCGGATCGAGAAGATGGCGGCGAAGGGGAAGTAGGTGGTTGTCAGTCCGCGCGCGATGCGAAGCACGGCGCCCGCTCCGCCCACTGTTGTCATCCCCGCGCATGCGGGGATCCAGTAGGCCGCGGCCCATCGATTCCATCACTGCCGTCTCTGGAATACTGGATCGCCCGCTTTCGCGGGCGATGACAGTTGTGAGTGTGGCGCGTGAGAAGCGCTACTGCCCCACCAGCCGATCGGCGAAATACGCAATCGTCTTGCGGTAGATCGTGGCACGGTTCCATTCGCGCATGGCTTCGAAATTTGCGGTGCCTTCGCCATAGGGCGCGCCGTTCTTGAAGCCGCTGACGTGCAGCAGGTTGGCGGTGGAGGCCAATACGTCGGGGATGCTGTGGCGCAGGTCGACATGGCCGTTGCCGTCGAAATCGACGCCGTATTTGATGTAGGACGACGGCAAAAATTGCGTCTGGCCGATTTCGCCGGCAAACGCCCCGATCAGGTCGCGCAGGGGCAGATCGCCGCGCTGCACGATCTTCAGCGCCGCCAGGAGTTCGCCCTGGAACAATTCGGTGCGGCGGCAATCATGCGCCATGGTGGCGAGCGTGCGGACCACCGGCATCTTACCGATGTCGCCCTTGCCGTAATCGGATTCCAGCCCCCAGATCGCGACGATGATCTGCGGCGGCACCCCGAAGCGCTTCTCGATCCGCGACAGCAGCGCGGCGTGACGCTGCAGCATCTGCCGGCCGATGTTGATGCGGCCGGGACCGACCCGGGTGGAGACATATTGCTCGAAGGTCTTGTTGAAGGTGCCGCGCTGGCGCCGGTCGAAATTCAATACCGCCGGATCCTGCGTCACGCCGGAAAGCGCTTGGCTGATCACCGCCGGCGAAATCCCCGCCGCCTGCGCCTCCGCCGACATCGCCGCCACAAAGGAGTTGAAGTCGCCGCCGCAGCGGGCGGCGAAAGAGGGGGTGGAAAGGAGGAGGGCGGCGAAAAAAACGGCCGAACGAAGCTTGCGCATGCGAATCCCTTGTTACTGCTTGTTCCGATCATGCCATGGGAAAGCGGCGAGCGGCAGATGTATTCAGCGCTCTCGATCAAAACTCGTCGTCCCGGACAAGCGAGCAACGCGAGCGCCGATCCGGGACCCCAGCGTGAGCGCAATTGCGCTCATCGCGGCGCCGCGGCCGATGTTGTCAAAGCGAAATGGTTGACGGCTTCGCTTCAACAATTGCCGCCGGTGGTTATGGGTCCCTGCTCCCGTGCGCAATTGCGCACTAGGCAGGGACGACGGGGTGGCCCTCACTCGCCGCCGTCGATCTGGCGGCCCATCAGCGCGATGGCCTTCTGGTAGACGCCGGCGGCATTCCAGGCCTGGATGGCCGCGAAGTTGGGCTCGCCCGGCTGGTATCCGGCGCCCGCGCGCCAGCCGTGCGCCCGCAAGAAGTTCGCGGTCGAGGTCAACGCGTTGGCGGCGTTCTCGAGATTGCCGGTGCCATAGGCCAGGATGGCTTTGGGCATGAACTGGGTCTGGCCGACCTCGCCGTGCATGGAGCCGCGCTGGGCCGGCGAGAGCGCGCCGCGATCGATCAGTTGCAGCGCCGCGTAAAGGTGCTCGGTGAAATAGGCCGAGCGCCGGCAGTCGTAGGCGAGCGTCGCGATCGACGCGAGCATGTTCTGATTTCCGCGCTGGCTGCCGAAACCCGTCTCCATTCCCCAGATAGCGATGAGCGGTCCCGGCGGCACGCCGTAGCGCGCCTGAATGGAAGCAAACAGCGCTCCCTGCGATTGCTTCAGCGAACGCCCGCGCGCGACGATGGCCGCCCCGCCGCGCTTGGCGAGAAATTGGTCGAGCGAGAGGGAAAAGCTGCGCTGGCCGCGGTCGGCATTGATGGTCGCTTGCGCGTAGTGCGTCGCCATCAGGGCCGAGATAGTCGAGGCGCTGATGCCCTTGGCCCGCGCCTCACCGGCGAATTGCTGCTTCCAGCCTTCGTAGCCGGCGGCGGTGCTGCCGCATTGCGCGGCGTGGGCTTGTGAATTCAAACATGCGAGCATGGCCAATGTCAGGAATTTGGCCGTGGTAAATGACTTACTCTTGGTCATCAGGAAATTCCCTGAGTGGCGCTGAAGGAACACGGGATGCAATCCACTGGCTTTTACCACGTCCGACCTCGGTCTTCGAGGGCTGCGCCAATCCAGCCGGGATCACGGGGGCTCAGCCATGATTCCGTCATGACTGCCCCCCTCGCCGCACGTATCGCAATCGGCCATAATTTTGATAATCTGCCATGCATAATAATTCGCGGCCGAGGCGCGAACTGACGCGACAAGTTTTGGCTATTGCAGGCAAACGATCATGCCGAACGAAATGCAAGGAAAAGAGTCAACGTCCCGGCGTTTTCGCTTTTGGCGCGTGCCGCTGTTCCGGCTGCTCGCGATCAACCTCGGCATTGGAATAGCGCTGGCGGCGCTCGTGGTCGGCGGCCTCTTGGCGATCAATCCCGGCGGGCTGCGCGACCTGATCTTCGCCGATAGCTCGCCCGGCACGGCGCTCGGACTGCTGCTGTTCGGCTTCATCGTCACCTTCGGCTCGACCGCGATGGGCACCGCGATCATGGCGATGGGGCAGCCGCAAGCGGATGGCGATAAGCCGCCGCGGGGCACACCGACGCTGGCGACGCAGCCGATCGGCCGGGGCGCGGCGCGCGCCGGCGCCCGACACTAGGGCCAAAAGCCCGATAGAAATCCTGTAGCATGAAGCGGCTGTCGATGCGCCGTCCGTTGCCGGCCATTCGATCGTCGCGCGGGCTGGAAATTGTGAGGACCCATCCATGAGTGAAGAAGCTGTCGCGAACGAACGCAGCCCGCATTCCGGGTCGGCTTTTCAGGCCATTCGGGCGATCGACTATACGGTGATTTTCGTGCGCGACATGGCGGCGATGCGCCGCTTCTATGAAGGCATCCTCGGCCTCCCATTGTTACGAGAGCTTTCGCCGGGCTGGATCGAATATCGGCTGGGCAGCAACACCCTGGCCCTGGCGAGGCCGAGCCTGACTGCGAAGGACGTTCCAACACCCAACGGCAGCGCCTCGCTTCAGCTGGCATTCAAGGTTTCCGCTTCCGACGTCGATCAATGCGCCGACGAACTGGTGCGGCAGGGTGTCAGCCTGCTCTCACCGCCCACCGACCAGGCCTTCGGACATCGCACGCTGTTCTTCCGCGATCCCGATGGAAATCTGCTGGAGGTGTTTGCGGAGATCTAGTTGTCGGGAGGCCGACCGGGAGCCCGCGAGAAGCACCAAGGGTTACGCGGATTTGTGCTGTGCTAACCGGGGCGCAAGGTGAGAATGGGCTCGCGATCCACCTCGCCGCGGGAACAACGCTGGCGGCGCCCGTGGTCGGCGGCCTGCTGGCGATCAATCCCGGCGGGCGATGTCGCGGAATGAAATGTGGCCGGCGCGGACGGCGTCACCCGCTCGGATGCGCACTTTTTCGTGCCTGGGCTTTCCTACTCAATTGGGGGCGAACGCTGACGGACGTGTCGCGCGGAATGACACCCCCCATCACCTGCCGAAGGCGCGTGCGATCGCCTTGTTTCCAAGCCTCAATCAGTTGACGCCCCTTGTCATGTATGTTCACGGCATATGTGACAAATTGCCAATTGTTGTTTGATTTTTGCTCTACGGTTGCAAGTCCGGCAGCGATAAGGCGGGAGAAATGCAGGAGACCATCACCGGAAACCACGAGGAAATCCTTCTTGCAGGACTCGAGGAACAGCAGTCGGTCGATCGCTTCAACGTCGAAGGCGCGCGTGATCGCGACCAACATCGCCTTGTATGCGTAAATGGAGTCGGCTTTTATAGTTCCACGGTGGTAGAGTGCATGACACGTCGGGCACAGCGCTATCAAGTTGGAAGGGTCGTTACTGCCTCCATTGGAGACTTCCCAGATATGATGCATGTCGAGTGCTAGGATGTTACGGCAGGTCGGAACGGCGCAGCGATATCCCGATTCGGTCAGAACGATAACCTGCGTTTTCAGCGGCAGATTTTTGCGTTCACCGGGCTTTGCTTCACTCATCTGAGATTGCCCCAGCTATTTCGTATCACCGAGTATCGACTTAATCGTCGATTTTGGAAGGCGGCGAAAGAGGTTGCTCCACTCGAATACGATTGTTCCGTCGGCTTCGACCTTCTCCCTGATCAGATCGGCATCGCGCAGCGGCTTAAGGTGGTGGTCTAGCGCCTGCTTGCTCTTGTAATCAAATTTCGTTTGAAGATGCGACTTGGTCTTTGGCTCCTCGCACTCCTTCATAATCCTTTGTGCGTCCTTCGTCTTGAGATGTTCTTGAACATATTGTTTTACAACTGGCGCGTTTGAAATGCTCTGGATCGTTTCGATCGCGCTCAGACGATCTTTGATGGCGCCAAGCTCATCTTGAATCGGTTGCGATGATACTTCGACAGCATCTTTCTTGGGCCGCTTGTCGCTCACGACTTCTCCCCCGATTTAGTCGAGCTGTTAGCATCAATAAGACCGAAATCAGACAAGTCGAAGAGCCTAATGCGCTTCTTGTCCTGCCTAGCCTCCATCAACCCCATTGATGTGCAGCGGTTCGCCAAAGCGACAACAGCATTCGGACTCATTTTGCAAGCGATGCGCACTTGGTCCATCGACGCGTTGCCATCGAGCATTTGGTACGCCATACGCGATTTCGAATCGGGAAGCGCTGTTTCGAGCGACGTCTTTACCGGGCCGTGAGCAGCCGCGCGAATCCAATTCCGAATCTCAAGAATGGCTTCCAAAAGCTTCTCTTCACTTTGCTTATGCATTGCTCTCAAAAAAGTTTAGAGGTATCGAAAAATTCAGTTTCGGCTTCTTCGTGTCGCTAACGAGTAATTTCTCCTTGTGAAGCTTGCTGACCATGGTGCTTAAGTGACCCTGGTTCACCGATGCTGCCCTATGTATCTCAGCCTGCGTTCGATTTCCGTCCATCAAGAACACAGACTTCTGCTTGGCAGAGCTTGTGCCGACGATTTCACGTAGGGCCGCGCGCAGCTTTGCGTCGCGCTGAGCAATCTTGTCTTCGGCCAGCAATTCCAATAATCCATAGATCTTACGCAGCGTCTCCAAGATTTCGACCGAACTTTCGCTCATTAAATTTCCTATTCAAAGAAATTGGCTGGAATCGAAATTGCGAGTTGCGGCTGTTTGGGATCACCTTTCAGTAAGTCTGCAGCCTTCAGCTCCTTCACCAAGCCGCTGAGATTACCTTTACTAATGCCACAGCCCTTGGTGACGTCTGCCTGAGTCCTTGTGCCATCCAAAAGAAGGATAGCCTTTGCTTTCTTGCTTGTTGCGTTCCCGCCAATGACGAGTAACGCCTCACGAAGTTTCTTGTCGCGCTGAGCAATTGCGGGTTCGGCAATCAAGCGAAGAAGATCGCGCATCTCTGCTAGAACCGACAACATTTGTGCAGAGTGATCGCTCATTTCTTGGCGTTGCCTACATTATCGATGAGGTTCGAAGGCGCGGGAAAACCAGCTCTGGGCGCTTTTCATCAGGACCAATCAATTCCGTCTGACGTAAGGCCGTGACGAGGCGACTTAAGTTTCCCTGGTCAATGCCAGCAGCTTTTCGAATGTCAGCTTGCGAGCGCGTGCCGTCCATAAGGACGACCGCCTCTGCCTTTTGTTTACTTTTCCCAACTAGCTCCTGAAGCGATGCTCGAAGTCGCTCATCTCTCTTGGCGAGTGCGGGTTCAGCGATCAGTCGCAGCAGATCGCGAATTTCCCGCAGGATTTCAGTATCATCAGACATAGAGTGAGGATAAGGAACTAAAGTTCCCTGTCAACCCACAGTGGAACCGGAGCAGCGGGTAGATCGTAAGTTAGGACCTACGTCATCTCGGTTCGCAAATGCAAGCGGCGAGCCTTTTGGCCCGCCGCGTTCGCGCAAATTAGCTTCAGACCGGCGAAGTTAGTTGTCCAAAAAGCTCCGCAGCTTCCTCGACCTGCTCGGATGCTTCAGCTTCCGCAGCGCCTTCGCCTCGATCTGCCGGATGCGCTCTCTGGTCACCGAGAACTGCTGGCCGACTTCTTCCAGCGTGTGGTCGGTGTTCATGCCGATGCCGAAGCGCATGCGCAGCACGCGTTCTTCGCGCGGGGTCAGCGAGGCCAGAACCCGCGTGGTGGTTTCGCGCAGGTTGGACTGGATCGCGGCGTCGATCGGGAGGATCGCGTTCTTGTCCTCGATGAAATCGCCGAGATGCGAGTCTTCCTCGTCACCCACGGGGGTTTCGAGCGACAGCGGCTCCTTGGCGATCTTCAGAACCTTGCGAACCTTCTCCAAGGGCATGCCGAGTTTCTCGGCCAATTCCTCAGGAGTCGGCTCGCGGCCGATCTCGTTCAGCATCTGGCGCGAGGTGCGCACGATCTTGTTGATGGTCTCGATCATGTGCACGGGAATGCGGATGGTGCGCGCCTGGTCGGCGATGCTTCGCGTGATCGCCTGCCGGATCCACCACGTCGCATAGGTCGAGAACTTGTAGCCGCGGCGGTATTCGAATTTGTCGACCGCCTTCATCAACCCGATATTGCCTTCCTGGATCAGATCGAGGAACTGCAGGCCGCGGTTGGTGTATTTCTTGGCGATCGAGATCACGAGCCGCAGATTGGCCTCGACCATTTCCTTCTTGGCCTGGCGCGCCTCGCGCTCGCCCTTCTGCACGCCGTGCACGATCTTGCGGAATTCGCCGATCTCGAGCCCGGTCAATGCGGCCAGCGACTGGATCTCGCCGCGCAGTTCCTTGATACGGTCCTTCTCGTGATGGACGAAATTCTTCCAGCCCTTGGCCGAGAGTTTCGAGACGCGGTTGAGCCAGCGCGGATCGAGCTCCGAGCCCTGGTAGTTGCGCAGGAAATCCTCGCGCGCGACGCCGTGGCTGTCGCCGAGGCGCAGCAGGCGGCCCTCGAACGACACCAGCTTCTTGTTGATGTCGTAGAGCTGCTCGACCAGCGAATCGATGCGGGCCTGGTTCAGCCGCAGCGACTTCACCTCGACGATGATTTCGTCCTTCAGCTTCTTGTATTTGCGCTCCTGTGCCGGCGACAGCGTCTCGTTCTGCAGCTGGTTGGAGATGTCCTGCTCCTGCAGGCGGCGCAGCTTCTTGTAGTTGTCGGCGATCTTGTCGAAGGTCTCGACCACCTTCGGCTTCAGCTCGGCCTCGATGGCGGCGAGCGACATCTGGTTTTCGAACTCGTCGTCGTCCATGTCGCCTTCGGCGGCGGCCTCGGCGGGATCCTTTTCCTCGCCTTCAGGGGCTGCCGCGGGCGCGGCGCGGAACGGGGTCGGCGCCGGGGGTGCGGCGGGCGGAGCGGCAGCAGCCGGCACCGTGGCCGCGCCATTGCCGTTGGCGGCGGCGAGCGGCTGGCCGTCGGGGCCGAGCGGCGCCGCCAGCATCGCCGGGTTCATGTTGTTCTTGGCGTCGGGGCCGGCGTAGGTGGCTTCGAGATCGATGATGTCGCGAAGGAAGATCTTTCCCTCGTTGAGTTCGTCGCGCCAGATGATGATGGCCTGGAAGGTCAGCGGGCTTTCGCACAGCCCTGCGATCATCGCCTCGCGGCCGGCCTCGATGCGCTTGGCGATGGCGATTTCGCCCTCGCGCGACAGCAATTCGACGGTGCCCATCTCGCGCAGATACATGCGGACGGGATCGTCGGTGCGCTCGCCGGGCTCGGATTTCTTGACTTCGGTGACGGCCTTCTGCGTGACCTCGACCAGTTCGTTGTCGGTCTCGTCCTCGGCCTCTTCCTGTTTCTCTTCGTCGCTGTCGGCGTCCTCGGCCTCGGAGACGTTGATGCCCATGTCGGAGAGCATCGACATGATGTCTTCGATCTGTTCGGGCGAGGTGGTGTCGGAGGGCAGCACTTCGTTGAGCTGATCGAAGGTCACGAAGCCGCGCTTCTTGGCCTGCTTGATCATCTTCTTGACGGCGGCGTCCGACAGGTCGAGCAACGGCGATGGCGCGTCCGGTGAATCCTTCTCGGGGGCGTCCGCTGCCTTGTCGTCTTTTTCCTTGTCTTTCACCTGCAGCGTCTTTGCCTTGCTGGCCATTCAATGCTCTCCAAACGCGCTCATGCCGGTGCGTTGCCGCGCCCGCTTTGAATCTGCTGTCGCTAACGCATGACGACGCTTCTTCGAAACGTCGTCCCGCTCTCATCCTTGTTCGAGCATGATCCTTTCGGAAAACCGGTACCCACTTTTCCGGATCATGCTCTGACGCGGAAAGGGCGGCGCAGACGTCTCGCCACCCCCCTCAAAATTGCTCTCGACGGTTACGAGCTTCTAGCCCGCAGGCAATTAAGCTTCGATTAACCCTGTCGATCCTGTTTTTGCCGCCAAACCATGGATTTGGCGAGTCTTTTCGCGGTTCCGGGGCCGCCGTCCGCAGCATTTTTTGATCAGACGACCCGCTGGGACCTGCCGGAAGAATCGCCAAATCCCTCGATCAGGGCCTCGGTACCGTCGACTTCCTCCAGCCTGGCCTTGATATCGCGCAGCCATGCCAGATTGGCCTCACCGCCCTCGTTGCCCAAGGCCAGCTCCGCGTCCTTCAATTCCCTAAGTAATGAGTGCCATTGGCGATGCAAGGAGACGAGCTGATGCCAGGTGGCAAGAACGTCGTCGCGGGCCGCCCCGGGGCGGACGCCCCACACCGCCTGGGTCGTGATCGCCCGTTCAACTCTTTGAAGAACCTCGGAAAATCCGCGCGCTTCGAGGTCGGCCCGCATCTTCTCGGCCTGTTCTTCCGGCTCCGGGCTCTGGTGATGGTCATGAGCAAAGGCGGCGATGATGCCGGCGCGCAGCTTGTTGGCCTCCGGATGGGCCATTTCCAGCGCCGCCACCTCTTCCAGATGGTCGTGCAGCAGCCAGGGATGGTTGATCAGGGATTGCAGAATCAGCGCCTCGCGGCGGGAAATCGCGCTGCGCTGGCCGCGCATGATCGGGCTCAGCGCCAGCTGCGGGCTCGCTGCCTGGTAGGGCCCGCGATTGATGGTCTGGCTGCCGGCCGAGGCCTGCCCGCGACCGCCGCGGGCCTCGAATCGGCCCGCAGCACCGGGAGTGAACGAGCCGCGCGCCTGAAAGCGGCGGCCTGATTCGCCGCCGAAATTCCCCGCCCCGCCGCGGAAATTGCCTTTGCCATAGCCGCCGCGCCCGCCCTCCGGCGCAAACGTCCGCTGCAGGCGCTCCGCCAGATCCTGGCGATAATAGCGCCGCACCACCTCATCGCGGATGCCGTTGGTGAGTTCGCCGATCCGTGCTTCCAGCGCCGCGCGCCGCTCGGGGGTGGCAAAGCTGCCGCCTTCGAGCTCGCGCGACCAGATCACGTCGGCGAGGCCCCGCGCGGCGGAAATCACCTCCTCGATCGCGCCGCGGCCGCCGGAGCGCGCGAGATCGTCGGGGTCCTGTCCTTCCGGCAGCAGCGCGAAACGCAGGCTCTTGCCGGGCTTGAGATGCGGCAGCGCGAGGTCGGCGGCGCGATAGGCCGCCTTCTGTCCGGCCTTGTCGCCGTCGAAGCAGAGCACCGGCTCGTCCGCCATCTTCCACAGCAGCGCGAGCTGGTTTTCGGTCAGCGCGGTGCCGAGCGGCGCGACGCTGGCGGGAAAGCCGGCGCCGACCATGGCGATGACGTCGACATAGCCTTCCACCACCACCAGCGTGGCGCCGTTATGGGTGGCCTGCCGCGCCGGCGCCAGGTTGTAGAGATTGTCGCCCTTGTGAAACAGCGGGGTTTCCGGCGAGTTCATGTATTTGGCGGCGACGTCCTTCTCCAGCGCGCGGCCACCGAAGGCGATGACGCGATTGCGCAGATCCGTGATCGGAAACATCACGCGGTCGCGAAACTTGTCGTAGGGCACCGGGATGTCGTCGCCGGCGACCAAGAGCCCGGCCTCGACCATGTCCTCGACCGGAATGCCCTGCGAGCCCAAAAATTCCTTCAGCGCGAAGCGTTCGCCGGGCGCATAGCCGATCCGGAACTGCAATTGCACCGCCGGAGAGATCGCGCGGTCGGCGAGGTAGCCGCGCGCCTTGGCGCCGTTGCGCGAGGCCAAAGTGTCGGCAAAGAATTTCGCGGCGAGCTCCATCACATCGTACAGCGTCTTGCGGCGCTGTTCGTGCCGCGCGGCATCCGGGGTCGCCGCCGGCAGCGGCATGCCGGCCATCGATGCCAGCCGCTCCACCGCCTCGGTGAAGCCGACACCCTCGGTCTCCATCAGGAAGCTGATGATGTCACCGTGCTTGCCGGAGGAGAAGTCGTGGTAAAAACCCTTCTGGTCGTTGACGGTGAACGACGGCGACTTCTCCTGCTGGAACGGCGACAGCCCTTTCCACTCCCTGCCCGCCTTCTTCAACTTGACGCGCCGGCCCACGACTTCCGAAACCGGAAGCCGGGCGCGCAGCTCGTCGAGGAATTGGGGCGTAAAGCGCATAAGGGATTTGTGCCGGAGTCGTTGGCCCATGCCAACCGATCATGGATATAGGGCGGCCCGCCCGAAATACGAAGATTATTGGGCTTCTAGCCGCTATTCACAGGGCCAGACTGCCATTCCGGGATGCTTCGCAAGACGACGGCTTGAACCGCCCCCGGTTCCAAGCTTCGATGGCGCATGTTCACGACCTTCAGGGGCGGCCAGAGCGGGGCGTGGCGGATCGTCTCGATCGCGCCGGTGAAGGGCGAGTCGCTCCGCGCGGTGCCGTCGCTGTCGGTGGTGCACTCTGAGGCCGTCGCGCTGCCGCTGTTGCCGTCGCAGACCTCGTGGCGGCTGGCCGGGGTCGCCAGCCATCTGCGCTATGTCGAGCGGCCTGAGAAGACGCAGCTCGAGGCCGCGCAGGCCGGGCTCGGGCGCCCCGAGGCGAGCTGCGCGGCGCTGATCCCGATCAGGAAATCGGCGGCGTGGTGGGAGCTGACCCAGGAAGAGCGGCGGCGGATCTTCGAGGAGCAGTCGCATCACATAGCCGCCAGCCTGCAATACCTGCCGATGATCGCTCGGCAACTCTATCACTGCCGCGATCTCGGCGAACCGTTCGATTTTCTCGCCTGGTTCGAATACGCGCCGCAGAATGCGCTGTTCTTCGAAGACCTGGTGAAAGTGCTGCGTGCCACCGAGGAATGGACATACGTCGAGCGCGAGGTCGATGTGCGGCTGGTGCGGGAAATCTAGAGGTCCCTGTTTGACGCGTTTTCTTCACGCGAACCGGGACCCCACCCCGCATCAAGTGCAGGGCAGGCTTTCGCTCGAAAACGCTTCAATTCTCCAGAAACCGGCCCGAGGCGATGCGCGGCAGGCCGGTCACCGGCCAGTTGTAGACATAGGTCCAGGCTTCGCCCGCCGTCTCGTCCGAAAGCGTCACCGGCAGCATCCGCCTGAGATATTCGGTCGGCTCGGCAAACCCCTCGCCGCAGGCCTCGTACATGTCGAATTCGCGCAATAGCGCGTCCGGCTGGCGCAGCCGGTACACTTCGCCGAATACGACGTCCGCGGGATCGTCCGACAGCACCAGCCCGGGATAATGCTTTACGAGGTAAAGCCGGCCGCGGCAGCGCGCCTCGCCGACGAAATCGGCGCTGCGCGACAACAGCTGCGCCATCGGATGGTCGAAGCCGCGCATCAAGGTGCCGTAGACGAAGAGACGATCGGAGTTCATCGCCATGTCATATGCGAGCCACCGGGTCGGCGCAACGCGCCGCCCGATGACAGGCTCCGCGAAGCAATCCATGGCGCCGCATGCGAGGGGTGGATCGCTTCGTCGCATATTCGGTCTTGTGACGAATCGTCGGGAGCGGCATCGTCGCAGCGATCATCGTGATTTCGTGCAAGCAGATCCATGCCGATTGCTGCTCATTTTCCAAATCGGCATGCTGCTTCGACAGGCAACTATTGAGGATATGACGTTGGACAGCGCAGGCGGCACATCCCTACTCCTCGGACCGCAGGAGGTTACGCCGGTACTCGAGGAAAATGCGGGCGGCCGCTCGCCGTTCCTGCTCACATGCGATCACTACGGCCGCCTGATCCCGCGCGCGCTCGGCGATCTCGGCTTGCCGGAAAGCGAATTGACGCGCCACATCGCCTGGGATATCGGCATCGCCGGCGTCGCCGAGGCGCTGTCGAAACGGCTCGACGCGCATCTGATCGCGCAGCGCTATTCGCGGCTGGTGATCGACTGCAACCGGCCGCCGAGCGCGCCGAGCTCGATCCCGCACGTCTCCGAGGCGACGGCGATTCCCGGTAATCAGGACCTTGCCGCCGACGCCGCCGAGGCGCGGCGCCGGCAGATCTTCGATCCCTATCACCGCCGCATCGAGCAGGCGATCGACGCCCGCCTGCGCAAGGGTACGCCGACCGTGCTGGTGGCGCTGCACAGTTTTACCCCGGTCTATAAGGGGAGCGCGCGGCCCTGGCACATCGGCACGCTCTATCATCGCGACACACGGCTGCCGCCGCTGCTGTTGAAGCTGTTGCGCGCGGAATCGGGTCTGGTGGTCGGCGACAACGAGCCCTATGCGGTGAGCGATGCGACCGACTACACCATCCCCGTGCATGGCGAGGCGCGCGGGCTGATGAACAGCGGCATCGAAATCCGCCAGGATCTGATCGCAGCGCCCGCCGGGCAACGGCAATGGGCGGACCGGCTGGCGCGGATATTCATCGGGATCGAAGCGACGATGCGCGAGCAGCGGCTGCTGCCGGCCTGATTCCGCGGCGCGGGGAAATCAACGCGGAGGGTGACTCCTTTCCGCGGTTCCAAACGTCCTGGATTCAGAAGGCCGCGGAGCCTCGCTGGCCGCACTCCCGCCAGGGAGTGAAACCCTGGGAGAAATCGCGTATGGCGGATATTTTACACAAGGCCGGAATCAAATCGTCGTCGCTGAGCTGAACCGATGAGCCTCAAGGACAAGAACGTCGTCGTTACCGGCGGAAGCCGTGGCCTCGGCCTCGGACTGGTCGAGGCCCTGGTCGCGCACGGCGCCAGGGTGACGGTCATCGCCCGCAACATCGATGCGCTCGAGCCGGTCCGCGCCCGGCTGGGCGTCGCCACCATCTCCGCCGACGTCACGGACGAGACCGCCGCCCACCGCATCCTTGCCGAGGTCCGCCCGGACATCCTGGCGCTGAATGCCGGCGCGAAGCCGCGGATGGGCCGGCTGGACCAGCTGAGCTGGGCGGATTTCACCGCGACCTGGGACACCGACGTCAAGGCCGGGCTGTATTGGCTGCAGGCGGCGCTCAACCTGCCGCTCAGGCCCGGAAGCCGTGTCCTGGTCGGATCGAGCGGCGCGGCCGGGAACGGATCGCCGCTGTCGGGCGGCTATGCCGGCGCCAAGCGCATGCTCTGGTTCATGGCCAGATACGCCAACGGGGTCTCGGAGCAGAAGGGCCTTGGGATCCGCTTCCAGACGATCGTGCCGCAGCAGATGGTCGGCGGCACCGGCGTCGGCGACGCGGGCGCCGCCGCCTATGCGCGCGCGATGGACATCGAGCGCGAGGCGTTCCTGGCCCGCTTTGGCACGCCGATGCCGCCCCGGGAGTTCGGCGAGAAAGTCGTTTCGGTGCTGGACGATCCGAAATATGCCGAGGGCTTCGCCTTCGGGCTCAAGGGCGACACGGGAATAACAATGCTCGAGGGAGCAGCAGCTTGAGCGAAGGCCCATCCTCGCCGCCCACGGCGCGCCACGCGCAGCTCTTGGCGCTCGCCGGCGAGCTGCGGCCGGAGCTTCATCGCTACTGCGCGCGCCTGATGGGCTCGGTGATCGAGGGCGAGGACGTGGTGCAGGACACCTTTGCGCGCGCCTTCGTCGCGCTGGATGAACTGCCGGAAGACACGCCGCTCCGCGCCTGGCTGTTCCGGATCGCCCACAACCGCGCGCTGGACCTGCTGCGCAGCCGCGCGATCCGCGCGGCCGAGCCGATCGAGGCGGCCCGCGAGGTCGCCGATCCTGAGAGTTCCGATCCTGTGGAGGTGCTGATGCGGCGGGAGGCGGTCGAAACGGCGGTGTCGCGGTTCGCGGAGCTTCCGACCGTGCAGCGCAGCGTGGTGATCCTCAAGGACGTGCTCGACCAGTCGCTGGAGGAGATCGCCACCACGCTCGATCTCACGGTCAACGCGGTGAAGGCCCACCTCGCCCGCGGGCGGACCCGGCTCAAGGCCATCAACGCCCAGGCGCCGGCCGAGCCCGCGCCGCGCCCGCCGTCACCCGCCGTGGCCCGCTATGTCGCCCTGTTCAACCGGCGCGACTGGGACGGGCTGCGCGCGATGCTGGCCGATGACGTGCGGCTGATCCAGTCGACATACCCGCTGCGTGCCGGCGCCGCCGACGTCAGCATGTTCTTCGGCATCTATTCGCGCAGTGCCCCGGTGCGCGTCGCTCCCGCCTGGCTCGAGGGCCGCGAGGTGATCGCGGTCTGGGAGGAGCCTGAGGCGGTGAAGCCCAGCTACCTGATGTGGCTGGAGTGGACGGACGGCCGGATCAGCTTCATTCGCGACTACAAATATGTCCGCTACGTCATCGACGACGCGGAGCTGGTGCTGGCGCCGGGCACTGCGCCTCCGGGCGAGGGGGCCGCCCGCGGATGAGCCGCGCTCCGTTCAGCGGGATCGAAACGGCGTTGCACGCGCAGCGGCTGGTTTAGCCCGCCGTCGCGATCAGACAGGCGCCCGTCCACAATCCCAATGCGATCAGCCACAACAGCCAGCCGAATGGCACGTTCGGATTGAGCGTCGCCTCCGACGGATTGACCGGATTGACCCAGACCTTGACGCTGGCGCCGTCTTGAAAATTCATCCCCCACAGCCGCAGCACCCAAGGCGACGTCGTCTTGGAATTGCTGCTGAAGCTCGCATGCACGCCGGTATAGGCGATGTCCTTGAATCGGTAGCTGTAGGACACCTTCCGCTCATACATGACCTGGCCGCGGCGGCCGCTTTTATCAGGCGCGGCGCGGTATTCGTCGAGGCCGGACAGTTTGATGGTCCCCGGCACCACCGGCCAGGTTTTCGCCAGCGCCGATTGCCGGCGCAGCACCAGCGCGAACAGTGCCGCGACCAGGCCGAAGCCCATCAGCGCCATCACCGGCACCGACATTTGCGGATTGGTCAATCGCGAGCCGACGAATTCCGAGATGCGCTTGATGCCGACGACCGAGCCGAACACCACCGCAACCGCGATCGCCGTTCCGATGCCGAGGCAACCCCACAGCCCCTTCGGCAGGTCGCGCTCCAGCACCGCTTCGTTGGGATGCAGCGGATTGTAGTAGACCATCACGATGGCGCCGGCCGGATACTTCGCGATCGTCTCGGCAACCTGGAAATCGCCGCGGTCCTCGCCGATGCTGACGCGGTTGTTGCGCAGCTTCTTGCCGGCGACGGCATATTCGTAGACGACATTGGCGAAGTTGCGCTGCTCGAGCTTGCGCCCGCCCTCCCGCTCGCTATCGAGCACCTTGACGTCGCGCACTTCGGAATTCGAGATCACCACCCTGCCCGGCGTCGACGGCCATTCGCGGGCGGCGCGCACCTGCAGCGTCTTGTAGGCGGCGGCGACGAGGATCAACCCGAGCGGCGCAAGCAGCATCGCATAGACGAACCATGGCAGATCGGGCACCAGATTTCCCCCCAATGGAAAAAGGACGGCGGGAGCCGCCCGTCCCTCAGACGCGTCGTGGCGATGGAAGGTTCAATGCATGGAAGGTTCAATACAATGGCGCGAGAGGGTCTTATCGCGCCCGCGTCAGCGCCAGCCAGATGCCGCCGCCGATCATGAAGCCGCCGGAGATCCGCGATACCAGCCGCGTCCGGCGCGCCGAGAAGAACAACCGGGCACGGCCGGCCAGCAGCGCATAGATCGAATCGGAGATCGCGCCCGTGATCATGAAGGTGGCGCCGAGCAGCGCCACCTGCGGGAAATGATCTCTGTTCATGTCCACGAACTGCGGAATGAATGCGCCGAAGAACACCAGCACCTTGGGGTTACTGAGCAGCACCAGAAAGCCCTGCAGGAAGAAGCCGCCGCGCGGCGGGGGCGGCGGCGCATCGGCGTCAACGCCTTCCACCGGCGACCAGATCAGCTTGATGCCGAGCCAGACCAGATAGGCCGCGCCGGCAAAGCGCACCCAGTCGAACCAGTAGCCCATCGTCGCCATCAGCGAGGTCAACCCTACCGCCACGATGCCTATCACGATCGCCAGCCCGGCCTGGACGCCGGCAATGTTGGTCAGGGCCGCGCGGGTGCCGTAGCGGAGCCCGTTGGCGATCACCAGCGTAACCACCGGCCCCGGCAGCAGCGCCAGCGCGATGCAGGCGGCAACGAAGGCGAGATAGAGGTTTAGCGACATGGGCGGGACTCGTGATTCAATCGGACTGCCGGTCGATTATGCACTACCACATTGCACGGGAGAAGCCGCCCTCTTCCCCTCTCCCCTTGTGGGAGCCGAGACGAGCGAAGCTCGCTCTTGGGTGCACACGATACGAAGTATCGTGGGCGGGTGAGGGGTCTGTCTCCGTGGATAGAGACCCCTCATCCGGCGCGGACTTCGTCCACGCCACCTTCTCCCACAAGGGGAGAAGGGAAGAAAAGCGCTCCTTGACATGCAACCATTTGGTTGCCTATTATTGCTGCCATGGATGAGGTCTTCAAAGCGCTGGCCGACGCTTCGCGGCGGTCGCTGCTGGACCGGCTTCACGCCAGGAACGGGCAGACGCTGAACGAACTCTGCGACGGCCTCGCCATGACGCGGCAGGCCGTCACCAAACACCTTGGGATTCTCGAACAGGCCAACCTCGTCACCACCGTCAGGCACGGCCGCGAGAAGCTGCACTATCTCAATCCGGTGCCGATCCATCAGATCGGCGAGCGGTGGATCAGGAAATTCGAGCGCGGCAGGCTCGCCGCACTCGGCGAATTGAAACGGCAACTGGAGAAGCGTGATGAGTAAACCGGAATTCGTCTACGTCACCTACATCGAGACCACACCCGAAAAGCTGTGGCAGGCGCTGACATCGAGCGAATTCACCAAACAGTACTGGTGGGGCACCAGCGTCGTCTCCGACTGGAAGGTCGGATCGCCGTTCAAGCTGGTGATGAACGGCATCGCCACCGACGACGGTGAGGTTCTGGAGGCGGATCCGCCGCGGCGACTGTCCTACACGTTCCATCATCTGCTCAACGAGCGGGCGAAACAGGAAAAGCCGTCGCGCGTCACCTTCGTGCTCGAGCCGCACGGCAAGCTCGTGAAGCTGACACTGACGCATCAAGGTTTCGCTCCGGACAGCGTCGTGCTCGACGGCATCTCCAGGGGCTGGCCGGCGATCCTGTCGAGCCTGAAGAGCATGCTGGAGCAAGGTACGGCGCTGGCGATTCCTCTCTCCTGCATGGAGAGTCAGTCCGAGGTTCAGCAGTCATGAACATCGATCAGTTCAAGCCCGCCATCGTCTACACGATCTACATCGCATCCACCCCCGAAAAGGTCTGGGAGGCACTGATATCGGCGGAGTTCACCAGGAAGTACTTTCACGGATTCGCCGTCGAGATCGATCTGAAGGTCGGCGGCGCGTATGTCCTGCGCGCGCCGGACGGCTCGGTTCACATCAGCGGCGAGGTGATCGAATGCGATCCGCCGCGGAAGCTGACGACGACGTTCAACGTCAACTGGGACGGTCTCGCCGAACAGCTCGGCATGGAAATCGTCACTTACGAGATCGAACGCGCCGGCGATGCCGTCCGTCTCACCATGACCGAGGCCCATGAGCGGCAACTCAGCGACGACATCCTGTCCGGCGGACGGGCCGGCTGGCCCGCGATCCTGTCCAGCCTGAAGAGCCTCCTGGAGACCGGCGAACCGCTGGTCGTCAAGATGGAGCCGCCGCAACGGATGCTGGAGGCGCTGAAGAAGATGGGGATTGCGACGCCGTAAAACGTGTCGTCCCCGCGAGAGCAATTAGCCCGGCACCGGCGCAACAATCCGCCGGTAAAGGTGCCAGGTGGTGTGGCCGAGCACCGGCAGCGTCACCACGAGGCCGAGGAAATACGGCAGCGCCGAGACCACCAGCAGCACGACGATGACGGCGGCCCATCCGATCATCGGCACCGGACTCGCCACCACCGAGCGCACGCTGGTGATCATCGCGGTGATGAAATCGACGTCGCGGTCGAGCAGAAGCGGGAACGACACCACCGTCAGCGAGAACAGGACCAGCGACAGCGCCGCGCCGACCGCGTTGCCGATGGCGAGGAACCACAATCCCTCATTGGTGGTGAGCACCACGGTGATGAATTCCTTCAGGCTCGAGAACGAGGCGTTGAGCCCGATCAGGAGCGCGATCAGCAGGCGGACCTGATACATCCAGATCACGAAGATGAACAAGGTGACGAACGCCATCCAGCCGATTTCGCTGCGCGACTTCACCGTGGACCAGATGCCCGATATCGAGACGGTTTGACCGGCTTCGCGCCGGCGGCTGACTTCGTAGAGGCCGATCGCGACGAACGGACCGAGCAGCGCAAAACCGGCGGCGAGCGGATAGGCCAGATAGACCATGCCGAACGCGGTCAGGCAAAGCAGGATGATAATGCCGCCTCCGGCATAGAGCGCGCCGAAGGCCAGCCCAAACAGCGGCAGAGCCTGGAAATCGCGCAACCCCTGCCCCAGCGCCTCGGCAATATCGGCCGCCGTAATCTGCCGCACCACCGGATCGACCTTGCCGGAAATCGACGCCATCGGTTTTCCCCCTCCCTAATTTTTTGCATTGGGGCAGCCGGCAGCTTGCCGCGTATTGATCTGGGTCAAATCAGGCGGTGGTTCTCGATGAGCGCGGCAGCGGTCCAGCCTGGTCGGTCGTCGTACGCGGGCTTGACCCGCGTATCCATCAATCTTCACGAGAGTCTTGCGAAGCGGGATGGATTGCCGGGTCAAGCCCGGCAATGACGGCCGTGTGCCGCCTACCCCAGCGTCCGCAATTCCCGGCGCAACACCTTGCCGGTCGCGGTCATCGGCAGGGTGTCGGTGAATTGCACGAAGCGCGGATATTCGTGGGCGGCGAGCTGCACCTTGACGAAATCCTGGATCTCGCGCGCCAGCGCCTCGCTCGGTGCGAAGCCCGGCCGCAGCACGACCCAGGCCTTGATCGATTCGGTGCGGATCGGATCGGGAATGCCGACCACCGCGGACATCGCCACCGCCGGATGCTTCATCAGCGTGTGCTCGATCTCCGAGGGACCGACGCGGTAGCCGGCGGTCGTGATCACGTCGTCCTCGCGGCTGACATACCAGAAGTAACCGTCCTCATCCTGGATGCCGAGGTCGCCGGTCAGCAGGAACCCGCCGGCATATTTCTTCGCGGTCGCTTCCGGGTTGCGCCAGTATTCGAGCATGGTGCAGGGAACGGGCTGGCGCACGCCGATGATGCCGCGCTGTCCCCTCGGCAGTTCCTCGCCCTTGTCGTTGACGATGCGGACGTCGAAGCCGGGCGTCGCCTTGCCCATCGAGCCCGGCCGGATCGGAAACAGTTTCGAGTTGCTGCCGATCACGAGATTGCATTCGGTCTGGCCGAATACTTCGTGGGCGTCGATGCCGAAGGTGGCGCGGACCCAGTCCAGCAGTTCGCCGCCGAGCGACTCGCCGCCGGTGAAGATGGAGCGCAGCCTGACGCCTTCATGTTTGACGCCGGCCTGCCGCATCAGCTTCAGCGCGGTCGGCGGCAGGAACACGTTGCGGATGCCGTAATCGGCCATCATCTGCATCGCCGCCTGCGGATCGAATTTTCGCGCCCGATGCCCGACGATCGGCACGGCGTGATACCAGGCGGCGAACAGGGCGTTGATCAGCCCGCCGATCCAGGCCCAGTCGGCCGGCGTCCACATCAGGTCGCCGGGCTTGGGCAGGAAGTCGTGGCACATCTCGATATTGGGCAGATGGCCGAGCACGACGCGGTGGGCATGCAGCGCGCCCTTGGGATTTCCCGTGGTGCCGGAGGTGTAGATGATCACGGCGGGATGGTCGGCGGCGGTATCGACGGTCGTAAAATCGGGGGATGCCGCCTGCAGCACCGGCCAGAACGATGTTGTTCCGGCCGGCGCGGAAGCGCCGATAACGTAGATGTTCTTCAGATCCGGCAAGCGGCCGCGTATTTTCGCCAGCTTCTCGTAGCCGGCCTCGTCGGTGACGATGGCTTTGGCGCCGGAATTCGCGAGGCGAAATTCCAGCGCGTCCTCGCCGAACAAAGTGAACAGCGGGATCGACACCATGCCGGAACGAAACGCCGCCAGATGCGCGACCGGCAATTCCAGCGACTGCGACAGGAACACCGCGACGCGGTCGCCGCGAACGAGACCGTCGGCCCTCAACACATTGGCGAAGCGGCGAGAGAATTCGGCGACCTGGTCGAACGAGGTGCGCGTCGCAGCACCATCCTCATCGACATAGATCAGCGCCAGCCGATTGGTGCCATCGGCATGGCGGTCGCAGCAGGCGGTGGCGATATTGAAGCGATCCGGGATATCCCAGCGGAAGTTGCGGTACAGTTCGTCGTAACTGGAGGCTTCGGTGAGCATGCAAGCGCGCCCTTGGTCGTCCCAAAACGTTTTTCGTCATGGCCGGGCTTGTCCCGGCCATCCACGTCTCTATTGCTTGCCGTCAGTGTGAAAGACGTGGATGCCCGGCACAAGGCCGGGCATGACGAGGATGAGAGATTTTGCGACCGCTCACTCGAACCCGCAAGCGGGGCGAGGTTAAGAAGACAGCGCCGCCTTGACCATGCCGCTGGCCTTGCCGAAATCCATCTGCCCGGCGTATTTCGCCTTCAGCACTGATATCACCTTGCCCATGTCCTTCATGCCGGCCGCATTGGTCTCGGCGACCGCGGCGGCGATCGCGGCCTTGACGTCGTCGTCCGACATCTGCTTCGGCAGGTAGGCGGAAATGATCGCGATCTCCTCGCGTTCCTGCGCGGCGAGTTCGGCGCGGCCGCCCTTGTCGTAGAGCTCGACCGATTCCTGGCGCTGCTTGATCATCTTCTGGAACACGCCGAGCAGATCCGCGTCCGACAGCGGCGGCTTGCCTTCGCCGCGCGCGGCGATATCGGCGTTCTTGATGGTCGAATTGACCATGCGCAGCGTGGAGAGCTTGCGCTCGTCCTTGGCCCGCATCGCGTCCTTGACCGCGTTGTTGATGTCATCGCGCAGCATCGTCATGTCCTCTGTAACCTTCAGGGCACTGATCTAGGCCGTTCGCAGCGTCAGAACAACTAGTTCTGCAGCCATTCGGCCAGCGCCTCGGCGGTCGCCTGCGGCTGCTCCGGCTGCGGGAGGTGGCCGCAATTCGGCAGGATCACGAGTTTTGCGCCGGGAATGCCGTTCGCCATCTCGACCGACAGCGAATTCGGAATGGTGTTGTCCTCATCGCCGGTCAGCACCAGCGCCGGACACTTGATCCACGCCATCATCGGCCGGGAGTCCGGCCGGGTCATGACGGCGGTCTGCTGCCGGACAAAGGCCTCCGCCCCGACGTCGTCGCCCATGTCGTAGACCAATTGGCGCAAGGAGGTGTCGCCGCGCCGCGACGGGTGCACGAAGCCGGGAAACAGTTCATCGAGGATGGCGCGGAATTCGCCTTTTTGCGCGCGGGCGATCTGGCCGCGGCGGCGCGCGGTCGCCTCCGGCGTATCCGGCCGCGCCTGGGTGTTGATCAGCGCCAGCTTCGCCACCCGGTCCGGCGCCTGCCGCATGATCTCGAAGGCGATGTAGCCGCCCATCGAGTGCCCGGCGAGCGCGAAACGCGGCGGCGCCTCGGCCAGGATCCGGCGCGCGATGGCGCCCATATTGTCGTCGCGGATGTGGTTGGCGACCGTCACCGGCCCGAACCGCCACAAGGCCGGGACCACAGGCGCATAAATCCGCGGCGACGACACCAGCCCGGGAACGAGCAGAATCGGCATCGTATTGTCCATGCTCGGCTCCGGATTGGGCGTTTTTCGGGGCAATTCGTCCCTCAGCGGGGAACCGCAGATTAGGATGCCCGCACCTTCTGTCAAATATGCGTAAAACCGCATGTGAATCCGCGTTTTCCGGCTTTGACGCACCGGGACGCGACGACTATGTAATGCGCTCATGACATCAACAGAAAACAACCCAGCCTGGCCGGACCACAAACCGACCGCGCTTCTCGTGCTTGCCGATGGCACCGTGCTGGAGGGTTTCGGCCTCGGCGCGGAAGGCCAGGCGGTTGGCGAAGTCTGCTTCAACACCGCGATGACGGGCTATGAGGAGATCCTCACCGATCCCTCCTATGCCGGCCAGCTCATCACCTTCACCTTCCCGCATATCGGCAACGTCGGCACCAATGACGAGGACATCGAGACGGTGAACATGGCGGCGACGCCGGGCGCGCGCGGCGTGATCCTGCGCAGCGCCATCACCGATCCCTCGAACTACCGCGCCACCAACCATCTCGACCAGTGGCTGAAGGCGCGCGGCATCATCGGCATTTCCGGCATCGATACCCGCGCGCTGACCGCGCTGATCCGCAAGCACGGCATGCCCAACGCCGTGATCGCGCACGCCAGAGACGGCCAGTTCGACCTGCACGGCCTGAAGGAAGAAGCGCGCGAATGGCCCGGCCTCGAAGGCATGGACCTGGTGCCGATGGTCACGTCAGGCCAGCGCTTCACCTGGGACGAAACGCCGTGGGCCTGGGATAAAGGCTTCGGCCGGCAGACCGCGCCCGAGTTCAACGTGGTGGCGATCGACTACGGCATCAAGCGCAACATCCTGCGGCTACTCGCCGGCGAAGGCTGCAAGGTCACGGTGGTGCCGGCGACCACGTCGGCCGAAGACATCCTGGCGATGAAGCCCGACGGCGTGTTCCTGTCGAACGGCCCCGGCGATCCCGCCGAGACCGGCAAATACGCGGTGCCGGTGATCCAGAAGCTGATCTCTTCGGGCACGCCGACCTTCGGCATCTGCCTCGGCCACCAGATGCTCGGCCTCGCCGTCGGCGCCAGGACCAAGAAGATGCATCAGGGCCACCACGGCGCCAATCATCCGGTCAAGGACGAGACCACCGGCAAGGTGGAGATCACCTCGATGAACCACGGTTTTGCGGTGGACCAGGCGACCCTGCCGAAAGGCGCCACGCAAACCCACATCTCGCTGTTCGACGGCTCCAATTGCGGCATCCAGCTCGAGGGCAAGCCGGTGTTCTCGGTGCAGTATCACCCGGAAGCCTCCCCCGGCCCGCGCGACTCGCATTACCTGTTCAAGCGGTTCGCCGATTTGATGCGGGCGAACAAGCGGGCCTAAGGCTCACCCCGTCATTGCCGGGCTTGACCCGGCAATCCATCTCTTTCGAAGAATGATGGATGCCCGGATCAAATCCGGGCGTGACAAGGCGCGACTGGCGTACCAGCCAAATCCATAGTATGATGACCATCATCATAACCAGCGCCGCAGGAAAACCCCCATGGACGACCGAACCGCCCCCAAGATCGAATACGGCGTCACGCCGCTCGAGGTCATGGCGTCGATGGCGGGCCTCGATTTCGTCCGCGCCATGTTCGCCGGCAAACTGCCTCCGCCGCCGATCATGCAGACCATCGAACCGTTCGACCAGACCGCCGAGCCGGGCGTCGTCGCGTTCCACAGCATCCCGGGCTTCCGGCATTACAACCCGATCGGCTCGGTGCACGGCGGCTATGCCGCCACCTTGCTGGATTCCGCGATGGGTCTCGCGGTCCATTCGATGCTGCCGCCGGGCATCGGCTACACCACGCTGGAATTCAAGGTCTCCTTCATCAAGGGCATGACCAGGGATACCGGAGCGGTGCGCACCGAAGGCCGCACCCTGAGCGTCGGCCGCCGCGCCGCAACCGCGGAAGCGCGCATCACCGACGCCAGTGGCCGCCTGCTCGCGCATGCCACCACGACCTGCCTGGTGTTCGAGCTTCCGGCCACCTTGCCGGTCGGCAGTTAGGGAAGGCCATCGCCGTTCAATCTGAAACAGCACGTCGTTGGCTTTGACCGGCGTCACTCCGCCACGCGGCCAGTCGCTGTGACGCGGCCCGACGGGCTGAGATAATTAAAAAGCACTGGAAATGTCGCGAAGATAAATCCGCCGGCGAACGGCGCGATGGTCCCGGACAGCGAGCCCCACCGCACCACGAATTTCGAACACACGGCCCATAGCGCGACGAGACAGAGTCACAAAATAATGATCATGGCTGGCCCTCATTCCTCGGTCGTGCTAATCTTACTCTGGAGGTAGCCCGAACTCGCCCTTCAACGCCTGGCTTTTTTAGCATCTAATTTCAGCGATCCTGCTTCGATTCCGATACACCCCGGCTTTTCTTGCAGCCGATATTGCACGTTCTTCTTGAACGCGAGCTCTCGTGCCTTGCGCGCGAGCGCTTCCAAGTCGATCGATCGAACTTTTGCAAAAAGATAAAGGAATGGATGTCATGCACGTCACAAAACTGAATCAGATTTTCGGAATGCTCGCCGTGGCCGCGACATTGTGCGGCACCGAAACAGCGATGGCCCAGCACGCGGCAGCCCCGCATTCCATGAAGACAATCGGCACGCCATCTGCGCCAGCCAAACCCGAGATCGTGCCTTCGCTGTTCGTGCTCAACTCCCGCGGCGCGACGCTGCAGGGCGACACACTCACCTTGACCGGCGTAACGCCCTCTTCGATCATATTCGCCGATCGTCCGGTGCGGTCCGCGGGCCACCAGCCCACCGCCGACGTGATCGCGGAATGGGGATCGGGCGACGACAGCTTCACCAAGAACCCGCCGAACGCAACCTTGTCCGTGTTCGGCAAGGACGGCTCGGTCAAGGACGCCGTCGTCGTGCTGAAAAATCCGAAGCTCGAAGGCGACAAGCTGACGTTCAACGTTCAGACCCTCGAGGGAGACATTGCCGGCGCCGATGGTGGGGCCGCACTCTTCATCGATATCATCGGCCGGCCGTTCACGCCGATGTCATTCGCCGGCGTTGCCCGCCGCAGCGCATTCCGTGGCGCGATGTATGCCGGCGCCGCTGGCGCCGCCGCATATGGAGCGGCTGCTTACGCGGCGCCTTATCCGTATGCGCGCCCGGCGTGCGGCTATTATCCCTATCCGCCCTGCTATTGAGAGCAACGAAAGAACTGAGGTGCGCGCGGCACCTCACGATCGCGCGCGCGACATCGATACCACTCAAGGCGAATTGAATTCTCGAGATCAGCACTGCTTCCACAAGCAATAGCGGAGTTTCATCCCATGAATTTCACCCGTCGCAACCTCACGATCGGCGGCATCAGCCTGCTTGCCGGCGCCTCCATGAGCACATTGAGCCGGGCCGAGCTCGGCGAATTTCTCGGCATCGGCGAAGGACTCGAGGAGTTCGCGCTCGCTACCGACGCCTATATTTTCGGCTATCCGCTGGTGACGATGGAGATGACGCGCAGGGTCATCACCAACGTCGCCGCGCCGGTCGGCACGCGGGCGCCGATGGGTCAGATCATCAAGCTGCGTCAGTATCCCGACGCTTCCTTCCGCGACGTGACGGCGCCGAATGCCGACACGCTCTACACCAGCGCGTTCCTCGACGTCGGCAAGGAGCCGTGGGTGCTCAGCATTCCCGACATGAAGGGACGCTACGCGCTGTTTCCGATGCTCGACGGCTGGACCACGGTGTTTCAGGTGCCGGGCAAGCGGACCACCGGCACCGCCGCGCAGACCTACGCGATCACGGGCCCGGGCTGGAAAGGCACGCTGCCGGCCGGCGTCAAGGAGTACAAGTCGCCGACCAGCATCGTCTGGCTGCTCGGCCGGATCTATTGCACCGGCACGCCTGAAGACTACGCCGCGGTCCACAAGCTGCAGGACGAATTCAAGCTGGTGCCGCTCAGCGCCTACGGCAAGCCCTACACGCCGCCGGCAGGCACGGTCGATTCGTCGCTCGACATGAAGACGGCGGTGCGCGAGCAGGTCAACCGGATGGATGCGGCGGCCTATTTCACGCTGCTATGCAAGCTCATGAAGGACAATCCGCCGGCGGCCGCGGATGCGCCGCAGCTCGCCAAGTTCGCCAGGATCGGCATCGTGCCGGGACAGGATTTCGACGCCAGCAAACTCAAAGCGGATTTCGTCAAGCGTGTCCCGCAAATCGGCTTCGACCGGATCATGCTCCAGTTCAAGATCAACAAGGACATGAAGGATGAGAACGGCTGGGGCTTCACGACCAGGACCGGCATCTACGGCACCGACTATCTGATGCGGGCGCTGGTCACCGCCATTGGGCTCGGCGCCAACCGGCCGCAGGATGCCATCTATCCGACCTCGGAGAAGGACGCCGAAGGCAAGAAGTACAGCGGCGCGAACAAATATGTGATGCGATTCCCCAAGGGGCAATTGCCGCCGGCGCTCGGCTTCTGGTCGGTCACCATGTACGACGCCAATTATTTCTTCGTGAACAATCCGATCAACCGCTATTCGATCAGCGCACGACAGAACCTGAAATCCAATCCCGACGGTTCGACCGATCTCTACATCCAGAAAGATTCGCCGGGCAAGGACAGGGAATCCAACTGGCTTCCGTCTCCATCGGGCGATTTCGTGCTGATGATGCGGCTTTACTGGCCGAGCGAGAAGAGGCCCTCGCTCATCGATGGATCGTGGAAGATTCCGGCGGTGAAGAAAGTCGCGTGAGACGAACCGAAGGCGCTGTGCAAACATAGACATCCCTGAAAGAGGAGCGGGTACATGCTGACAAAACGCGATCTGCTTCGTTCCGCAGCGCTGGCTGCGATGACCGTTACAACGATGACGCCCTTCCCGGCGAACGCGCAGGCAAAAACCGAATGGCCTGACATCCGCGAGGCCAAGGCCATCGCCGAGGAAGGCTTCATCTACGGGCTGCCCATCGTGATGAACTACGCGGTCATGTACGAGTATGCCGTCGACAGGAACTCGGGGCAATTCAAGGCGCCGTTCAATCAGATCAAGAACGAGGCGCGTGTCTATACCTACAAGGACACGGCCGTCATAACCCCCAACAGCGACACGCCGTATTCGCTCTTGTGGCTCGATCTGCGCGCCGAACCGATCGTTCTTTCGGTGCCGGCTGTCGAGAAAACTCGCTATTATTCGGTGATGCTGTGCGACGGCAACACGTTCAACTACGGATATGTCGGCAGCCGCGCGACCGGCAGCGAGGCCGGCGACTATATGGTGGTTGGCCCCGATTGGAAGGGGGCCACCCCGCCCGGTATCAAGAAGGTCTTCCAGTCCTCGACCCAGTTTTCTGCCGTTGCCTACCGCACGCAACTTTTCAATTCTGCAGACATGCCGAACGTTGAGAAGATACAGGCCGGCTACAAGGTGCAGCCACTGTCGGCCTATTTGAAGCAACCGGCCACGGTCGCCGCGACCGCAGTGGACTTTCCCAGAATCGACAAGGAGATGGTGAAGAAGAACTTCTTTGAGTATCTCGACTTCGCTCTCCAGTTCGCGCCGGCGGGACCGGAAGAAAAGGAAATCCGCGCCAAGCTCGCGCGCATCGGCGTCGGGGCCGGCAAGACCTTCGACTTCAAGGAGCTTCCGCTGACCCACAAGATTGAAATCGGGCTGGGGATGAAGGACGGCGAAGAGAAAGTCGAAAGGTATCTTGCTAGCGGACAGAAAGACGTAAATGGATGGAAAATCGGATCGCTGTTCGGAGACCGGCAATTCTATAGCGGCGACTGGCTGAAGCGCGCCGCCGCCGCCAAGGGCGGCATCTATGGCAACGACGCGGTCGAGGCCGTCTATCCAATGACGAAGGCGCTTGCCAATGGCGAGGTGCTCGATGGTTCCAAATCCAAATACACGCTCACTTTTCCGGCCGGACAATATCCGCCGGTAGAGGCTTTTTGGTCGGTGACGATGTACGACGGCAAGACGCAGCTGCTGATCGAAAACCCGATCAACCGCTACCTGATCAACTCGCCGATGCTGCCGGGCATGAAGAAGAATGCCGACGGGTCGCTGACCCTCTATATCCAGAACAAATCCCCGGGCGCCGACAAGGAGTCCAATTGGCTGCCCGCGCCGGACGGCGAGATCTACCTCGTGATGCGGCTGTACTGGCCGAAGACCGAGGCGCCGTCGATCCTGCCGCCGGGCGACGGCACCTGGAAGCCACCGGCGATCGTGGCGGCGAAGTAATTGCAGCGCGGTGCCGCTGAGCTAGCGGACGCGCCCGGCTTTGCTCGCGGGGGACCTTCCTGTTAGGAACCCGGCATGACGGCATTGGACACCGGTCGCCGGACCATCTAACGCGTCATGTACCCAGCCGGCTCCCCGGCAGGAACCCCCGTTTGGCCGGACGCCTTCACCCATGGAAGACTGGATCGACTATTACGATTCCACGCATACGATTTATGCAAGCAAGCTGCATCGCGACCTGCATTTCCAGCTCATCGCCCGCGACATCATCGGCTACATCTCGTCGCCGGACGCGGTGGTACTTGATTACGCCTGCGGCGAAGCCCTCTCGGCGGCCAAGGTCGCCGACGCCTGCGGCAAGCTCTATCTGGCGGAGCCGGCGCCGGGCGTGCGCGGCCGGCTGATCGCGCGGTTCGCCCCCAACACCAAAATCCGGGTGCGCTCGCTCGATGACTTGCGGAACATGGACGAAAAATCCATCGATCTCGCGGTCATGAACTCGGTCGCCCAATACATGACGCCGGATGAACTGGACGCGGCGTTTCTCACGATCAAGCGGCTGTTGAAGCCCGGCGGCCGGCTGGTGGTGGGCGATATCCTGCGTCCCGAGGTCGGCATGGCCAGGGACGTCGCCGCATTGCTGCGCTTCGCCCTCAAGCACGGCTTCCTGAAGGACGCCCTGATCGGGCTGGTCTCCACCGCGCTGTCGGACTACCGGCAGTTGCGAGCCAAGGTCGGGCTGCAGCGCTACAGCGAAGCCGAAATGGTGGCGAAGCTGGCGGCAGCCGGATTCACCGCCTCGCGCGCCCATTTCAACATCGGCCACAATGCATGGCGGATGACTTTTGTGGCGCGGCACGCCTTTTGAGGCGCGCCCGCCGAGCTGGCCCCGCGCCTTCCTCCGCCCGGTTAAGGTTAATAGGCGGCAGGGATGGCTCACGGCGGCGTGATCGGCAATGATCAAAGCGGCCCGGTGGCGGAAAGCGTCGACGCGAGAGCAGTGCATCGCTCTTTATCCTGGTTCGAATCCAGGCCGGGCCTCCAGCCTTCGCTGCTTTGCAGCTTCGGCTGGGCTGGCCAGCCCCGAACGAAGGCTTGCCCCGCCATAGCTCGGAGAGCGAAGGCGGGCGCAAAATGCCGGTTGATTGGGGCTTTAAGACCCTTTCGCGGCTGCGGAATCTGGTCTAAAGACCACCCGCGCGCGAGGAATACGCGCTAAGGCCCAAGGGACGCGCGGCAGGCGCGCCCTTTTTTTGTGCCCAAATCCCAGTTCGCGAGACTTGATGCCCAAAAGAACCGACATCTCCACCATCCTGATCATCGGCGCCGGTCCCATCGTGATCGGCCAGGCCTGCGAATTCGACTATTCCGGCACCCAGGCGGTCAAGACGCTGAAGGACGAGGGCTACCGCATCGTCCTGGTCAATTCCAATCCGGCCACCATCATGACCGATCCGGAATTGGCCGACGCCACCTATATCGAGCCGATCACGCCGGAAATCGTCGCCAAGATCATCGAGAAGGAACGCTACGTCATTCCCGGCGGCTTTGCGCTGTTGCCCACCATGGGCGGGCAGACCGCGCTGAACTGCGCGCTGAGCCTGCGCAAGCAGGGCACGCTGGCGAAATTCGACGTCGAGATGATCGGCGCCACCGCTGACGCCATCGACAAGGCCGAGGACCGCGGCCGTTTCCGCGAGGCCATGACCCGGATCGGGCTGGAGACGCCGCGCTCGACCCAGACCAAGAGCCTGCCCGACGCGCTGCGCGCGCTCGACGATATCGGCCTGCCCGCCATCATCCGCCCCTCCTTCACCATGGGCGGCACCGGCGGCGGCATCGCCTACACCAAGGCCGAGTTCATCGAGATCGTCGAACGCGGCATCGACGCTTCCCCCACCGACGAGGTCCTGATCGAGGAAAGCGTGCTCGGCTGGAAAGAGTTCGAGATGGAGGTGGTGCGCGACAAGAAGGACAATTGCATCATCATCTGCTCGATCGAGAACCTCGATCCGATGGGCGTGCACACCGGCGATTCCATCACGGTGGCGCCGGCGCTGACCTTGACCGACAAGGAATACCAGATCATGCGCGACGCCTCGCTGGCGGTGCTGCGCGAGATCGGGGTCGAGACCGGCGGCTCCAACGTGCAGTTCGGCGTCAACCCGGCCGACGGCCGCATGGTCGTGATCGAGATGAATCCGCGGGTGTCGCGCTCCTCGGCGCTGGCCTCAAAGGCGACCGGCTTTCCGATTGCAAAGGTCGCGGCCAAGCTCGCGGTCGGCTACACGCTGGACGAGATCGCCAACGACATCACCGGCGGCGCCACGCCGGCCTCGTTCGAGCCGACCATCGACTACGTGGTGACAAAAATCCCGCGTTTTGCGTTCGAGAAATTTCCCGGCGCCTCCCACACCCTGACCACCTCGATGAAGTCGGTCGGCGAAGTGATGGCGATCGGCCGCACCTTCCAGGAGAGCCTGCAGAAGGCGCTGCGCGGCCTCGAAACCGGCCTCACCGGTCTCGACGAGATCGAGATCGAGGGCCTCGGCCGCAGCGACGACAAGAACGCGATTCGCGCGGCACTGGGCACGCCGACGCCGAACCGGATCCTGCAGGTGGCGCAGGCGATGCGGCTCGGCTGGTCGGACGAGGAGATCTTCACCTCCTGCAAGATCGATCCGTGGTTTCTCGCGGAAATGCGCGGCATCGTCGAGATGGAAGCAAAGATCAAGCGGAGCGGCTTGCCCGCCCACGCGTTCGGGCTGCGGAGCCTGAAGGCGATGGGCTTTTCGGATGCGCGGCTTGCGGTGCTTTCCGGGGCCACCGAGGCCGAGGTCACGGCGCAGCGCCAGGCGCTCGGGGTACGCCCGGTATTCAAGCGCATCGACACCTGCGCGGCGGAATTCGCTTCGCCCACCGCCTACATGTATTCGACCTATGAAGCCCCGTTCGCAGGCACCCTCGCCGACGAGAGCGCGCCGTCGGACGCGAAGAAGGTCATCATTCTCGGCGGCGGACCGAACCGGATCGGCCAGGGCATCGAGTTCGACTACTGCTGCTGTCATGCCTGCTTCGCGCTGCACGACGCGGGCTACGAATCCATCATGATCAACTGCAATCCGGAAACGGTGTCGACCGACTACGACACCGCGGATCGGCTGTATTTCGAGCCGCTGACCGCGGAAGACGTGCTGGAGATCATCGCGACCGAACGCAAGAACGGCACCCTGCACGGCGTCATCGTTCAGTTCGGCGGCCAGACCCCGTTGAAACTCGCCCGCGCGCTGGAAGCCGCCAATGTGCCGATCCTCGGCACCTCGCCCGACGCCATCGACCTCGCCGAGGACCGCGACCGCTTCAAGCGCGTGCTCGACAAGCTTCGCCTGAAGCAGCCGAAGAACGGCATCGCCTATTCGGTCGAACAGGCGCGGCTGGTGGCCGCCGATCTCGGCCTGCCGCTGGTGGTGCGCCCGTCCTACGTGCTCGGCGGCCGCGCGATGCAGATCATCCGCGAGGAAAGCCAGCTCGGCGATTACCTGCTCGGCACGCTGCCCGAGCTGGTGCCGGGCGACGTCAAGGCGCGCTATCCCAACGACAAGACCGGCCAGATCAATACCGTGCTCGGCACCAATCCGCTGCTGTTCGACCGCTATCTGTCCGACGCCATCGAGATCGACGTCGACTGCCTGTGCGACGGCAAGGACACCTTCATCGTCGGCATCATGGAGCATATCGAGGAAGCCGGCATTCACTCCGGCGACTCCGCCTGCTCGCTGCCGCCGCATTCGCTCGACGCCCGGATGATCGCCGAGCTGGAGCGGCAGACCCGGGAGCTTGCGCTCGGCCTCGACGTGGTCGGGCTGATGAACGTGCAATACGCCATCAAGGACGGCGACATCTACGTGCTCGAGGTCAACCCGCGGGCGTCGCGCACGGTGCCGTTCGTCGCCAAGGTGATGGGCATGCCGGTGGCGAAGATCGCCGCGCGGATCATGGCCGGAGAGAAGCTCGCCGACTTCAACTTGAAGAAGCGCAAGCTCGGCCATGTCGGCGTCAAGGAGTCGGTATTCCCGTTCGCCCGCTTCCCTGGCGTCGATACTGTGCTCGGTCCGGAGATGCGATCGACCGGCGAGGTGATGGGCATCGACCGCTCGTTCGAAGTGGCGTTCGCCAAGAGCCAGCTCGGCGGCGGAACCAGGGTGCCGCGCAAGGGCACCGTATTCGTCTCGGTCCGCGACATCGACAAGGTCAGGATCGCCGAGGCGGTGCGGCTGTTGTCGGAGGCCGGCTTCAAGGTGATGGCCACCTCGGGCACCCAACGCTTCCTTGCCGATTTCGGGGTACCGACCGAAAAGGTCAACAAGGTGCTGGAAGGACGGCCGCATATCGTCGACGCCATCATGAACGGCGACATCCAGCTGGTCTTCAATACCACCGAAGGTCCGCAGGCACTGGCCGACAGCCGCTCATTGCGGCGCGCTGCCCTCTTGCATAAAGTGCCATATTACACCACTCTTTCGGGCGCCGTGGCGGCCGCGCAGGGCATCCGCGCCTATCTGGGCGGGGACCTTGAGGTCCGCACGCTGCAGAGTTATTTTTCCGAAACCTGATCCTCGCGCCGGGCGGCTTCGCCCGGCAACGGATTGGCAATGAAGGCAGGCATGACTGGAACCCGCCAGTCGTGAAGGTATTCTGTTTCGGCGTTTGTGCGTGCCGCGGATTGGTCCGCATGAAGTTGAAGGACGAAGAACGATGGAAAAGGTTCCGATGACCGCGGGCGGCTATGCCGCCCTCGAAGTCGAGTTGAAGCAGCGCCAGTCGGTGGAGCGTCCGCGCATCATCGAGCACATCGCCGAGGCGCGCTCGCATGGCGACCTTTCGGAGAACGCGGAATATCACGCCGCCAAGGAAGAGCAGTCCCACAATGAAGGCCGCATCGCCGAGCTGGAGGACAAGCTGGCGCGCGCCGACATCATCGACATCTCGAAGCTCTCCGGCGACACCGTCAAGTTCGGCGCCACCGTCACTTTGGTCGACGAGGACACCGAGAAGAAGGCGGTGTGGCAGATCGTCGGCGAGCCGGAGGCCGATGCCAAGAAGGGCCGTATCTCCATCACCTCGCCCTTGGCGCGTGCGCTGATCGGCAAGAAGAAGGGCGCGTCCGTGGAAGTGATGGCGCCCGGCGGCGCCAAGGCCTACGAGATCACCAAGGTCGAGTGGCGCTAGTCTAGGAACGCGGCCAACGCACTTTCAAATTTCTGCATGAAAAGGGCCGGGATGTTTCCCGGCCTTTTTCGTTGTCCGGCCGGCAGGCCCGCCGTCCCATGACAATCGCGTGATGACACGCGACGCAACGCAGCAACACTGCACCGACAGTATTATTCCGATGCTGCTTTGCGAAGGACGGCAAATTCATGATGGCGACATGCTTTCCATCCGGCCTGCGACACGTTACGAATTGGGCGCTTTAACTTTGGGGGACACAAATATGGACACATTCGAGAAGCTTCTGGCGAAATGGCAGCCGACAGCGCTGAGCCTGTTTCGCTTCATCACCGGCTTGCTTGTGCTTCAATATGGCGTTGCCAAGATCTTCAAGATTCCGGTACTGCCCTACTTCGCCAATCCGCCACCGTTGATCATGACCGCAGGCGCCATCGAACTGGTCCTCGGCGCGCTGCTGCTGATCGGCCTGTTCACGCAGATCGTGGCGTTCATTCTCGCCGGCCAAATGGCTTTTGCTTACTTCATCGGCCATATGTTCAAGGCCGGCATCGGCGCGCCGGTATGGCATCCGCTCTTCAATGCCGGCACCCCGGCGATCCTGTTCTGCTTTGCGTGTCTGTATCTGTCCACCGCCGGCGGCGGGCCGTACAGCGTCGACGCGATGATGCGCGGCAAGCGCTGAGCGTCACTCTCAAACACAGATCGTCATTCCGGGATGGTCCGAACGACCAGACCCGGGATGACTCGTAACCTTATCCCGGCACTTTCAGTTCCAGCGGCACCGCGGCCTCGTATTTCGAGTTGTGCAGCACCAGCGACGTCCGGACGTTGCGCACATGGGGCGCCGCCGTCAGATGGGTGACGAAATCCTGGAACGTCGCCATGTCGGGCGCGACGCATTTCAGGATGAAATCGACTTCGCCCGACAGCATCCAGCATTCCCGCACCAGCGGCTCGGCGCGCACGAATTCCTCGAAGGCGCGTAGATCGGCATCGGCCTGGCTGGACAGGTGCACGGACGCGAACACCGTGACGTCGAAACCGAGCCGGCGCGGATCCAGCAAGCCGCGATAGCCCTGGATATAGCCGGCTTCCTCGAGCGTCCGGACCCGGCGCAGGCAGGGCGGCGGTGAGATACCGACGCGCTTGGCCAATTCCACATTGGTGATTCGGCCGTCGGCCTGGATTTCGGCGAGGATTTTGAGGTCGATTTCGTCAAGATTCTTCGACACGCGGGTCCAGGTCCTGGCTGACGGTGCTGGCGGGGAAAATACCGGTCACACTCTTAGCGCAGCTCGTGGAGTTTGCGCAATTTTATTGCGCGTGCGGTGCGAAATTTTTCCACTCGCGGGGAAAATTCGCCGATATGGAATGCAATTCTTGCATAGCTTGCCAGATGCCCTATCTTGGATTCGACACTTTCGGCGCCGCGGCGACGTCTTTCCATGTGCATTCCGCGAAAAGCTGACCAAATTCCCTTAAGAGAGGGATCTGCCCTATGCCTGCCCCTATCCATGCCAAGGTCGTCATCATCGGTTCCGGCCCGGCTGGCTACACCGCCGCGATCTATGCCGCGCGCGCGATGCTTGAACCGGTGCTGATCCAGGGCATCCAGCCCGGCGGCCAGCTCACCATCACCACCGACGTCGAGAACTATCCGGGCTTTGCCGATGTCATCCAGGGCCCCTGGCTGATGGAGCAGATGGAAAAGCAGGCCACCCATGTCGGCACCAGGATCGTCACCGATCTCGTCACCAAACTCGAACTGGCGCAGCGGCCGTTCCGGCTGACCTGCGACAGCGGCGAGGTCTATCTGGCGGAATCGGTCATCCTCGCCACCGGCGCGCAGGCGCGCTGGCTCGGCATGCCCTCGGAAGAGAAGTTCAAGGGCTTTGGCGTCTCGGCCTGCGCGACCTGCGACGGATTCTTCTATCGCGGCAAGGAAGTCGTCGTGGTCGGCGGCGGCAACACCGCGGTCGAGGAAGCGCTGTTCCTCACCAATTTCGCGTCGCAAGTGACGATCGTGCATCGCCGCGATCATTTCCGCGCCGAACGCATCCTGCAGGATCGCCTGTTCAAGCATCCCAAGATCAAGGTGGTGTGGGACAGTGCCATCGACGAGATCTGCGGCACCGAGAATCCCGGCAAGGTCACCCATGTCCGCCTGAAGAACGTCAAGACCGGCACGCTGACGGAAGTGCCGGCCGACGGCGTCTTCATCGCGATCGGACATGCGCCGGCGACCGACCTGGTGCTCGGCCAGATCAAGCTGAAACCGTCGGGCTATGTCGAGGTGGCGCCGAATTCGACCGCGACCTCGGTGCCCGGCGTGTTCGCCGCCGGCGACGTCGCCGACGAAACCTACCGGCAGGCGGTCACCGCCGCCGGCCTCGGCTGCATGGCGGCGCTCGAGGCCGAACGTTTCCTCGCACAACGCGCCAGCGAACGCGCAGCGGCAGAATAATCATGGCTCGAACCCGCGACGGATTTACCGATATGGATTGGGACAAGCTGAAGGTGTTTCACGCGGCGGCGGAAGCGGGCAGCTTCACGCATGCCGGCGAGCAGCTCGGCCTGTCGCAATCGGCCGTGTCACGCCAGGTCAGCGCGCTGGAGCAGGAGCTCTCGGTGTCGCTGTTCCACCGCCATGCCCGCGGCCTGATCCTGACCGAGCAGGGCGACCTGTTGTTCCGCACCGCGCATGACGTGTTCATGCAGCTGCAGGCGGCGCGCGCCAAGCTCACCGACAGCCGCGAGCGGCCGAGCGGCGATCTCAAGATCACCACCACCCCGGGCGTCGGCATCAACTGGCTGATCCCGCGGCTCGGCGAATTCACCGCGCTCTATCCGGAGATCCGGATTTCGCTGATCGTCACCGACGAGGAACTCGACCTGTCGATGCGCGAGGCCGATGTCGCGATCCGCACCCGCAAGCCGACGCAGCCGGACCTGATCCAGCGCAAGCTGTTCGCGATGGGCTTCCACGCCTATTGCTCGCCGGAATACATCAAGCGCTTCGGCACGCCGCGCACGCTCGACGAACTCGACGCGCACCGCATCATCACGCTCGCCGACGGACAGGTCGCACCGCACCTGCAGAACCGCAACTGGCTGATCGAGGCCGGCCGCAACGGCTCCGGTCCGCGCGAGGCCTATTTCAAGGTCAACAACATCCTGGGCCTGGTGCGCGCGTGCCAGCAGGGCCTCGGCATCGCCGCCTTGCCGGATTACCTGGTCGAGGAAAACAACCGCCTGGTGCAGCTGTTCGGCGAGTCGGATTCGATCCAGCTCGACACCTATTTCGTCTATCCCGAAGAGCTGAAGACGGTGGCGCGGGTGCAGGTGTTCCGCGACTTCGTGGTGAGCAAGGCGCAGCGCTGGCCGTCGTGACCTGCGAGAACCGGAAAGGCTCCGGTTTTCCATAAACCCCCGGTCACCGCATGACTGACATGCGACTTGGGCGGTTGCTGCAAGGCACCAACGCGGATCATAATGTTTGTACGCTGAGATTTCGCGCTGCGCATTTGTCCCCCTCCTCCAGCGGTGCGAACGCTCAGGTAATCCCTCTTGGAAGGTGATTGTGTCGGCCTCACGTGGCCAATACCTTAAGCCGGGCTCTTTCGAGCCCGGCTTTTTTTTGAATGACGACATTGTTGCGACAGGATTGCAGCTTGGCGGGCCGTTGACAGTTTTACCGTTGCCGATCATCATTCATTGATGATCACGATTCCGTGCACACTGGCGCTGTCGAAAAAAGCTCCCCTTCCGGGGACTGGAGATCGACGCGCGCGATAGACTTCTCGCTCACTGCCGATCCTCAAAACCCCGCCGTACGGACGGGGTTTTTTATTGTCCCGTCTCCGGCCTACCCCCAAGGAGATGGACCAATGACTGACCTTCGATCGCAATTGCAGGGCCTCTGGCTGCCGCTGGTCACGCCGTTCCGCGACGGCGAGCTCGACGAAACCTCGTTGCGCCGGCTGGTGCGACGCTATGCCGATGGACCGGTCGACGGACTGATCCTGGCGGCGACGTCGGGCGAAGGCATGACGCTCGGCATCGCCGAACTGGAGCGGGTCGTCGCGCTCGTGCGCGCCGAGATCGGCGAAAGCGGACGCTACCTGCCGATCTGTCTCGGGCTGTCGGGCGCCGGCACGCGCCAGATGCTCGATACGCTCGACGAGACCGCCGCCTGGCCGATCGACGGTTACCTGATTGCAAGTCCCTATTACCTGCGGCCGTCGCAGCGCGGCCTCCGGCAACATTTCAGCGCGCTGGCCGATCATGCCTCGTGGCCGATCGTGCTCTACAACATTCCCTACCGAACCGCGGTCAACCTGACCAACGAGACGCTGCTCGAGCTTGCGCGACATCCGAACATCGTCGGCCTGAAGGATTGCTGCGCCGACCGCGCGCAGTCCATCGACCTGCTGCGCCGCCGGCCAGCGGGCTTTCGGGTTCTGACCGGCGAGGACGCGCAATATTACGAGGCACTCAGCGACGGCGCCGACGGCGCCATCCTGCTGTCGGCGCACATCGAGACCGAGACGTTCGCCTCGGTGCGCACGCTGTTGAGGGAAGGCAACCGCGACGCCGCTCTGGCGCGCTGGGAAAGCATTGCCGAACTCACCCGACTGTTGTTTGCCGAACCGAGCCCGGCGCCGGCCAAGTACTGGCTGGCGCGGACCGGGCTGATCGAGCGCGCCGAGGTCCGCCTGCCGATGGTCGAAGTCGGCGCCGAGCTGGCGGCGCAGCTTGATGCGGAGATGGCGCGAAGAAGGGAGGCATCGCCGCAAGCGGCCTAGACGTTTTCCGCTTCAGATGCTCCATCCTTCGAGACGCATCGCTTCGCGATGCTCCTCAGGATGAGGTCTCAGTCCCTCATGGTGAGGAGCGCGTCTTCGCGCGTCTCGAACCATGAGGCCCCGCGAGAAGCGTACTGGCCTGGTTAATGCGCGGTGAATTCGAACGCTCGACTCCGAATGACGCCGCGGCGGCGTTGTTAGAATTTGAGGCTTATTGAATCCCCATAACAAAAATATGGGGGAGACCAATGACCACTCAAATCATCGCCAATGCCAAATATCCGACTTGCGAGCGGGCCCAGAGAATGCAGGACGTTCTGCTGGTGTCGTCGTTCGGCTTGTGGGCGGCCGTTCTCGGCCTGACGCCGGTGCTGGCCTATCGCCTGCTGATAAGCTGAAATGAGCGCTACAGGTGCGCATCGTCGTTAACCGGCGGTAGCACCTGTGTTCAAATGCGAGCGAAATCGCGACCGGCTTTTTAAAATTCGGCTGCTAGCGTCATCCCCACAACAAAATCAGAAACGCGAAAAATCAAAAACGCGGGGGCGTCGTGAATACTCGAGACAATACATTTCCTGAAGCGCAGGGCTTTACCACCGAGGACATCCTCTGGGCACTCGGCGTCTGGTCGGTGATCATCACCCTGTCGCCGGTGATCATCTTCTACATGCTGATGGTGGCCTGAGCAGTCACCCCTTTCGGCCCGGGCATCGCAAAAGAAAAACGCGCGGAGACCGCGCGTCTTTACAGGCCTTGCAGAGCGGCAGAACTATGCCGCCTGCTTGTGCATCGCGCCGGCCGCCGACGCATTTCCGCGGATCGCCTTCACCGAGCGTTCGATCGCAGCCCAGAGCCGGCTGATTTCCGCCGCCGCGCGGCCTTCGGCATAATACTCCCGCGCGCCTTCGCCATGGCTGAGCGCCATCAGGAGATCGGCGCGGTTGGTGATCTGGCCGCCCCACACCGGTGCACGGAACTTGGCGAGAGCTTCCCGCGCGATGGCGACGATCGGGCTTTCCGCTTCGTCGCGGCGCGCAGGTGCGCCGTTGATCACGACCGCATAGGGCTTGCGCGCGGCACGGCAGGTCTGAATCGTTTCCTGCACGGCGTTGACGTCGAAGACCCCCGGACGCGCCGGAATGATCACCATGGTGGCGTTCTTGATGGCATCGTCGACGACGGCCGACAGGTTCGGCGGCGTGTCGATGAAAACCCATTCGATGCCGTCACGCTTGGCGGCGGCGATGATGCCGCTGACGGAATTGACGGCGGTCTTGATCGGCGGTTCGTTGGTCCCGCGCAGCTTGTGCCACAGGGTCAACGACCCCTGCGGATCGGCATCGATCATCAGGCACGGTTTCGTTGCCTTATGCACGTGCGCCGCGATGTGGGCGGCCAGGGTACTTTTCCCCGAGCCACCTTTACGCGATGCGAAAACAATGACGTTCATACCTTGGCCTCCAGATTGACCCCAGGAGGTGAAAATGAATCAGCGCGCTGATTCGCGAAAGAAAAATTTACCGGCCAGCGTGGACAAGCCCCTGATTAATCAGCGGAGTGGGCTTTTGAGTCACACCTGCGCTGCAACAGAGTCAAAAGATCGAATCGTGGAGCGCCTGAAAAAGAGTCATTGCGGGGTTTTTGCGCGCTGACGCTCGATCCATTTGCGCTCAACCCAGCCGAGTGTCCTGGCCGTCGGCTTTTGCAGCACCGGCACGTCCTGCGCGAACAAAACGAGTCCGAGCGGCAGCATCCACAGCCCGAGCACCGGCAGAAAGCTCAAAGTTCCGCCGACCACCAGCAGACCGGCCACCGGAATCCGGACCAGTCGCGACGATGGCTTGCGCAGCCAAACGACGAATTGGGCCGGCCGCCGCGGCAGTTTGCCTTCGAACCAGGCAAAGTGCCGGTCCAGCTCCCTCTTATGATGATCGCTCACTGCATCTATCTCCTGACCAGGGGAAAGATGTGGATCGGCCGCCGCGCCGCAAGGCGTCAGTCTGTCGCGCCGCAAGCGAGGGGAACACATGCCGCGCCCCCGAGATCAGGGGGCAGCGGCTTCAATCCCTCCGACCGCCCGGCTGCCGCGGTCAGGTTGCATCCGGCTTCGCGGGCTTCTTCGGCTAATTCGGCTTGGCGCTAACCGGCTTTCGCGGGGAGGCCGGCTTGATGTTGAGCGGCTTGCCGGCGTTGATCGACGTGACTTCCGACGACGGCTCGGGCCGGAAATGCGCCCGGCAGCCGGGCGAGAGCTGAGACTTGTTTTGGCTCATGCATACTGTGATGCGGTCCACATCCGGGATGTAGGCGCTGCACAGGCGCATCGCATCATCGGTGCAGGCTTGCTGCTGCTCGGGCGTATAGGCCCTGCCCGCGGCCGGCCACAGCGAAACCGACAGCACCGTGGCGAGCATCAAACCAAGCTGGAACTTCGTGGACCTGACAGCCAACATGAATCCCCCCAACGGAAAGATCGGGCCTATTGCTGCCCGCGCCCGATTCCGATGGAATTGTGAGTGAACGTTGGCAAATTAGCAAGCACAGCGAGCACCAGCCTTTTGCCAGGAACGCGACAGCCTTCATAGTGGACCTCAGTTCACGCACCCAAAGATGAGGCAGCACGCATTGGCCACCGTATCCCCCACGCCGCTCAGCACCATTCTTCGCACGGTATGGGAAGACCTCGGCGAGTTGTCGGTCCGGCTGCGCAGCCAATCCATCATCGGACTCTCGGTCGTCGTTGTTTTCGAGATCATCGGTTCGGTTCCGGCGGTATCGGGCAATCGGCTGCTCTCCGAGGCCTTCGGCCTGATGAGCACGATTGCGCTACTGCCATTCGAAATTGCGATCTACCGCCTGCTGATCCTCGACGAAGCGACGGCCGGGTACCGCTTCGAAGTATCGACCGTCCGCTTTCAGCGCATGCTCGGCTGGACCGTCGTCCTGTGGGCTCTGGCCAACATCCCGATTTATCTGCCGGACGCCGTCATACCGTCCGAAGGCGCGGCGGCCGTCAGCAGCATCGCCTTGATCGTCATAGGCATCGCGGTGATGGTGCGATTGTCGATCTTGTTGCCTGCCATTGCCGTGGACGCGCCCGGCGCATCGGTCGCAAACGTCCTTGCGGACACGCGGGGTCACGCCTGGTTCATCGTGAAGGCATACCTCGCCATTGTGGCGCCGTTCGTCCTGATCGTCCTGTCGGCCGCGCTGCTCGCATGGCTCGCCGGGGCGAGCGAGATTCTCGGACGTTCCGGCAGAGTGAACCCGGCAGCAAGCGCGTTCTTCGGCGCACTCGGGTTTCTGGTGGTGACCGCGTTCATGATCGTCTCAGCGCGGCTCTTCATGAGGATCGGCGATCGCGTCAAGGGGGGAGCACAGAGCCCCGGCGAGTGAGCGCGCGGGCTTCCGAATCTTCGATACAGGAGATCTGGTACAGTTGGGTGGGCTCGAACCACCGACCTCCTGTTCCACAGACAGGCGCTCTAACCAACTGAGCTACAACTGCATCCTTGGGCCACCCCCGAAAAGGGGGTGCCGAACGGGCCGGAAACTAGGTGCAACGCCGCCCTTTGGCAAGGCCGGGAGATGCCCTGTTGTGGTCGGTCCGCAGGCGCCCGAAGTTCACGCCTGCCGGCGCCGCCGGCGGAAAATCCGCCGGCCGCCTCGGCGATCCCCGGCGAAAACAAAAAGCCCGGGCTGGCCGCCCGGGCTTTGGTAACGAATAGCCGTATCGATCAGGCGGCCGGCTTGAACAGCTTCGACGCGCTGGCCTTGATCGGCTCGACGGTTTCGGTCGCAACCTTCTGGCCGAGCTCGGCGAGTTCCTTGGTGTTGGCGGTGAAAGCCTCGAACTGCTTCTTGGCGTGCGAGGTCCACAGCTCCATCGCCTCGGTGGGCGTTTTCACGCCGATCAGCTCCTGCGCGAAGTCGAGCGTCGCCGAGGTGTTGGTCTTCATGATTTCCATCAGCTTCGCCGAATATTCGCTGGCGCCCTTGCTGGCGCTGGAGAACATCGCCTCGATGGCGCTGTTGTGGGTCTCGGCGGCATCCTTGAACTTGGCGTAGCTGTCGCGGGCCTGCGAAACGCCCTTCTCGGCGAACGCGCGGACCTGCTCGGGGACCTCGAACGGGATGATCGAGGCAGAGAAGGGATCGGAATTGGCCATTTCATGCATCCTTCGCAATCGGGTGAAAACGATGTGACCCTGGCGAACGGCCCCGGCAGCCCATCGGCCGGAAACGTCGACTTGGATCACGCAAGCTACCTCACGGGGGTACCCGTTTAGCGGGCAACGCAGAACTACACTCATATCATGTCAAATTTGTGCAGCGCAACGAAATTTAGTTTGCGCTGCCGCATAACAGGCCCCAGCTGGACGCACGTTCCGGCTGAGGATAGCCACGAAATCCACCCCTGCAGGCCATGGGCTCAGTCTTTCGGCTTGGCGGCGTCCATTGCCGCCCGGCCGGCATCCATCGCCGCCCGGCTCACGGCCTGGCCCATTTCGCTGGCCTGTTCTGCCAGCGACCGCATCTGGCTCTGCACATATTCGCTGTGCAGCCGCATCACCTCGGTCAGACCCTTGGCGTGCAGCAGCGACTGCGCATGGTCCAGCGACGCCTGGACGTTCTTTTCGGCGTAGGAGATCGCCTTGGCGCTGATTTCCCTGGCGCCGGCCCGAACCGCCTCCCCCTTCTCCTCGATCGTTCCGGCGGTCGCCTGCGCGCTGGAAACGAACTTCTCGAAGGCCTTGCGGGCCTGCTCGAAGCTCGCCTCGGCCATCGATCGCATTTCCTTCGGAATCTCGAAACGGTCACGCCCTTGTTCGCTCATGCTCTACTCCTGCTTTGGTATTCGGGGCCATCCACGGCCCCGGTTCCGTCCAACGCGGCGGCCGGGTGCAGGGTTGCACCGGATTAAGGTTATCGCGGCTTTGGATATGACTGCGTCCGCCAGGCCGTGGACCTGCCATCGCCCGCGGGCGATACTAAGGGTTCGTTAAGGCTGTCATGGTTTGGCCGCCGAAATCCGACGCCGTCGCCGATGCAAGCATTCAACCAGCCGGTCATGTCACCACGATGAACAACGCGGAATTCCAGTTGCGAGGCATCGGCGATCCGCGACTGGCGGTGCATGCGACGAGCGCGCTGCCCGCCTGGCTGTGGTCGACCGACGGCACCCGGATTCTGTGGGCCAATCCGGTCGGCGCAAGATTGTTCGGCGCCGCCAATGGCGCGATCCTGGCCAGGAAGCTTTTCGGTCCGGCGGATCAGCACCGCCGGCAGGTGGCCCAACTCGCCGGCCGGCTGCCGGCGGACGGCGCGATCCGGCTGGAGCGGCTGCGCGGCTTTGGCGCGCCGCTCGGCGCGCTGGTGACCTGCGGCTGCGCGCGGCTCGAATTTGCCGACGGCAATCACGGCATCCTGGTGGCCGCCGCCGAGCCGGTCGGCCGCGCGATGCCGCTGGTCGAACGGTTGCAGCGCCTGGTCGAAGGCATCGATTCGCCGATCGCCGCCTTCGCGCGCGACGGCATGTTCGTCGGCGCCAGCGACGCCGCGCGGCCGCTGCTGGGCTTTCGCAATCTCTCCGAGGCCGGTCTCGATGAGGCGCGCAGCGACGCGCTGAAGCAGGGCCGCGTCGAGACGCCGGTCGGCATCGGCCACATGGTGCTGCAGCGGGTCGGCAGCGGCGCCGACATCGGGCTGGTGGCGCTGATCGCGCCCACAGTCACGCCGGCCGCGCCGGAAGCAGCATCTGTCGAGCCCGCGCCCGACGCCGAGCAGCCGGTCGCACCGCCGGGCGAGGTGCCGCTGCCCGACTACGAACGACCGGCGATTTCAGGCGAGGCCCCGGCCGAGTTCGCGCTGATCGACGAGTTCGCGATGGAGCCACCGGCTGAACTCGTTGCGACTGCGCCGGCCGAACCTGTGCAGCGACCGATCGCGCCGCCGGCGGAATGGACCACACCTGGCTACGAGCAGCCGGCGGCTTCAGGCGAGGCCCCGGCTGAATTCGCACTGATCGGCGAGTTCGGCCCGTCGGCGCCCGACGAGCGGCCGGAAGCAGCAGCTGCCGAAACCGCGCCGCAGACGGTCGCGCCGCCTGGCGACCTGCCGACGCCCGACTACGAGCAACCGGCGATATCGGGCGAAGCCCCGGCCGAGTTCACATTGCTCGACGAATTCGAGGGCCCGTCAGCAGAGACCGACGCCGAGCCCACACCTCCCGGCGAGCCCTCCGAGCCCGACCTGCAGTCGGTACTGCAGCTCGACATGCCCTTCGTCGAAGCCTCGCACGCCGAGCCGCCGGCAGAAACCGCAACGCCCGATCTCGAAATTCGAGGGCAAGAACCGTCACCCTATATCGAGGCCGTTGCCGACGAACCGGCTGCGCCGACCGTCACGCCGGAGCCGGTCAAGCCGCCGTCATGGCTGGATGAGCCGACGCCGGGTACCCGCCGCCATCCGTTGCGCTTCATGTGGCATATGGATGCCGAAGGCCGCTTCGTGCTCGGCTCGGACGAATTCAGCCGCCTGATCGGGGCGCGCACCGCCGCAGGCTTCGGACGGCTGTGGAGCGAGATCGCCGAGACGTTCGGGCTCGATCCCGACGGCCGCGTCGCCAAGGCGGTCGCCACCGGCAGCACCTGGAGCAGCATCACCCTGAACTGGCCGGTCGACGGCGGCGGCCGGTTGCCGGTGGAGCTGTCGGGACTGCCGATCTACGATCACAACGGAAAGCTCGCAGGCTATCGCGGCTTCGGGGTGTGCCGCGATCTCGACGGCCTGACGCGGCTCGCCGCGCTGCGCCGCTACGAGTTCTTCAGTGCTCCGGCTGCGCCGCAGGCGCTGTCGGCCGATATCGTCGAGCCCGATCGCGCCAAAGATAGGCCCGAATCGCACGAGCCGATGGCCGATGAGACTTCACAACGAACCGATCTGGAAACGCCCGTGGAAACGCCAATCGAAACGCTCAAGAACGTTCTGCCGTTTCGCCCGATCAGCGATTCGAAATCGCCTGTCCTGACCCCGGTGGAAAACAGCGCCTTCAACGAACTCGCCCGGCAATTGTCGGCGCGGCTCGAAAGCGAGCATGGCGCTGCTGCGGCGCCCGGCGTATCCGGCGCGAGCGACGATGTTGTCGAGCCGCCGGCTGCAACCGAAACACGCGTGCCGCCCGGCGAAGCGCCGGAATGGCTGGCGCAGCCCGAGCCGCCCGCGCGCGGCGAGACCCGGCGCGACCGGGCGCTGCTCGATCTTCTGCCCGTCGGGGTCCTGATCTACCGGCTCGACCGGCTGCTGTATGCCAACCGCGCCTTCCTCGAGCGGATCGGCTACGACAGCCTGCATGCGCTCGAAGAGGCCGGCGGTCTCGACGCGCTCTATGTCGAACCCGGCGTCTCCTCCGCCTCCAGCACCTCCGATACCGGCACGCCGGTGACGATTTCCGCAAGCGAGGATTCGTCCGGACGCGCGCCGATGGCTGCGACCGACGCCAGGCTCTATACGATTTCATGGGACGACGATTCGGCGCTGGCGCTGATCTGCTCGGGCGCGCCGGCCGAAGCCGCAGCCGTCGCCGCGGCGATCGCGCCCGCCGTTGCGTCGAGTGAACCCTCCGCCGTCGGCCACGCCAATGCCGAGGAGCTCGGCGCCATCCTCGATACCACCGCCGAAGGCATCGTGATGTTCGACGCCGAGGGCAACCTCAATTCGTGCAACCGCAGCGCCGAGGCGCTGTTCGGCTATGACGGCGAAGCCCTCGTGCAGCGCAATCTCGCCGAGCTGTTCGCGCCGGAAAGCCAGCGCGTGGTGCAGGATTACCTCGAGAGCATCAAGGGCGCCGGCGTCGCCAGCCTGCTCGACCACGGCCGCGATGCGCTGGCGCGGGTGCGCGGCGGCGGCATCATCCCGGTGTCGATGACCATGGGCCGGACCCGGCCCGAGGGCCCGAATTTCTTCGCGGTGTTTCGCGACCTGTCGCAGACCAAAAAGAGCGAGAGCGAGCTGCAGCAGGCGCGGCGGCTGGCCGATCGCGCGGCCAACGCCAGGGCCGACATGCTGGCCCGGATCAGCCATGAGGTCCGCACCCCGCTGAACGCCATCATCGGCTTTGCCGAGGTGATGATCGGCGAACGCTTCGGCAGCCTCGGCAACGAGCGCTACGTCGAATACATGAAGGACATCCGCGCTTCCGGCGAGCGCGTGATCGCGATCATCAACGACCTGCTCGACCTCTCGAGGATCGAGACTGGCAAGCTCGATCTTGCTTTCACCAACCAGAACCTCAACGAGCTGGTCGAGAGCTGCGTCGCGGTGATGCAGCCGCAGGCCAACCGCGAGCGCATCATCATCCGCACCTCGCTGGCGCATGCGCTGCCGCCCGTCGTCGCCGATGCCCGCGCGCTGCGCCAGATCACGCTGAACCTGATCGGCAATTCGATCCATCTCGCCAATGCCGGCGGCCAGGTCATCGTTTCCACCGCGCTGTCGGATTTCGGCGAGGTGGTGTTGCGGGTCCGCGATACCGGACACGGGCTCAACGACAACGAAGTCGCCGCCGCGATGGAGCCGTTCCGCAACCACGCGCCGTCGGATCGGACTTCCGACAGCGGCGTCAGCCTGTCGCTGACCAAGGCGCTGGTCGAGGCCAACCGCGCGCAATTCCACATCAAGCCGGGCGCGCATTCGGGCACCCTGATCGAAGTGGTGTTCTCGCACGATATGGCGAAGGCGTAGGACGCTTGCGGAAGCCGACTTTGAACTTCGTTATGAAGTAGGCCTTCACGTCGTAGGGGTCTTGCGCAGCAACGCGCTACGGGGCTTTCGCCGATCCCTCATCTTCTGGTGATCTGAAGGAAAGCCCCGACATGGCATCGAACATATCGATGTGATCGCGAACCAGCTTCACGCCAGACACATTCTCGGCCGCCACAATGATCGCCTGCCGGAAGCGTTCATCCATGATGAAGCCATTGAGGTGCACAATTCCATCGCGCACCGTCACTCCGAGACGGAGCGGGCGCCACTCTTTCGTCTCGATCGCTGCAATCACCCGTTCCCGAATGTGATCGTCGTCCGCCGTCGGATCCGGCACATCCCGAGCGAGACTGGCGACGGCGCGAAGCAAATCAGAACGGGTCACGATCCCGACAAGCACATCTCCCCGCACGACCGGCAAACGCTTGACGTTCTGACGCTCTATCAATTGCACAATATCCTCAAGGGGCATGTCCTCCGTCGCCGTGTGGATATCCGACGTCATGATCTCCCCGACCTTCCGACCCTGTTCATGCACGAAGTCGAGCGCAGATTCGCCAGGACCCAATAAGATCCCAAGCCACCGGCCTCGCTTTCGCTGCGTCCCGATCTCCTTGCGGCGTATAAAATCACCTTCCGAAATGATCCCGATCAGCTTGCCCGTTTCGCTCGTCACGGGAAGACCACCAATGTGCTCTCGCAGCATCAAGTTTGCAGCTTCGAGTATCGGCGTCTCAGGTCTGACGGTAATCACCCTGCGTGTCATGATTTGATGTGCGCGCATTTGAAGCCCCTCCCGAGAGACCAACATTCCAGGACTTCCGTCCGACGATTGCAGCAGAGCATTCAACAACTCGACCACGTTTACAACCGAGGCGATCCGCCGCGACTGGCCCTCGCCTCACCATTGCCTGCCGACGCCGCGGCGACGCCCGGACCCGAATAGGCACGGATCGAGCGGACCTTGGCGTTCATCACGTGCCTGACGATGTATTTGAAGAGCAGACGTCGAACGCCGCTAAAATTAGGTCCTTGTTTGGCGTAAAAGCTGTCGGGATCGTCATAGATGCCGAAGTCGTTGTTCACGCCCTTGATCTGGATGAACGTGTCGGTGCCCTTCCACGCAACGGGCGGATTCATCAGGTCGTCGATCCCGACGCCGAATCCGATGAATTCGCGGGTCTCGGGAGGCAGTGTGGCCCGCAAGCCCTTGAGATAGGCAAGATCGAGAATCACCCCCTCCAGACCGATCCACCGGCCCTGGTGAAGCACCTCGGCCCAGCTGTGGATAATATTGGACGGGGCCAGACCATAGAACAGTCTGCCGACGATTCCCTTCTGCAACCGCTTGTGAATGGTGGCGCCGTGGAAACGACATGGAATTCCACACGCGCGCAACAGCGCCATCAACAAGGTGGTCTTGGTGTTGCATTGGCCGTAGCCATCCGACAGGACATGTGACGCCGGCAGAACATCGGATTCGTTGTAGCCGAAGGCGATTCGATCGCGGACGAAATCATAAATCGCGCCGATTCGTTCCCGCTCCGGAAGCCGCATCCAGGCTTGAGCCTGGACCAGGTTGCGAATGGCGGGCCCGTCAAAATCGAGAAGCCGTGTCGGGTTGAGGTATATCTCCATCGCAACCATTTGCTTTGGTAATGCGGCACTCGACCTAATGTGTTGATCGATATCAAACCAATGGTCATGGCCGATCCACACGAATTTCCAAAATAGCGCACTCAACGCCTGGGTTCAGCGCGCGTGCCCAGTGAAGGTCCATGGGTTAGCCCTCAGCAGGCGCAGCGCATTGGCGACGACGAGAAGCGAAGCCCCCATGTCGGCGGCAATCGCCGCCCATAGGCTGGCCAGGCCGGCGAAGGTCAAAACCACGAACACGGCCTTTATACCGAGCGAGAACGCGATGTTCTGTCGGATGATACGGAGGGTTCGCCTGGAATGACGTACAAGCCAGGGGAGCTTCGAGATGTCGTCGGTCATGAGCGCGACGTCGGCGGTTTCGATCGCCGCGTCCGAGCCAATCGCGCCCATGGCAATGCCCAATGTCGAGCGCGCCAACGCCGGCGCATCGTTTACCCCATCGCCGACCATCGCCACCGTGCCGTACCGCGCAACGAGTTCGTCGACCTTCCTGACCTTCTCCTCCGGCAAGAGCTCCGCATGCACTTCGTCGATACCGACCTCCCGGGCGATCGCTTCGGCCGTGACACGGTTATCGCCCGTCAGCATCGCCACATGCGCGATGCCGGCGGCGTGCAGTTGCTCGATGACGTTGCGAGCCTCCGGGCGAATGGTATCTGCAACTGCGATGACGCCACAGACATGCCGCGCATTTCCAATGACCAGGACGGTCTTGCCGTCGGCCTCCAGCATCTCCGCCTGTTGCGCGACCTCAAGCGTATCCTGGCCCCGTTCGATGACATAACGGTGCGAGCCGAGCCAGAATGGCTTTCCATCGAAGGTGCCGATCAACCCCTTGCCCGTCAGGACCCGAACGTCCGACGCCGGCGCGAGGGCGATGCCCTTGCTTTCGACGTAGCTGAGCACGGCGCGCGCGAGGGGATGGGTCGAGCGTGCCTCAAGGGCGGCGGCGCGGGCGAGCAACTCGACTTCCGTATGATCGCCAAACGGCACCACGCGCACAACCTCCGGCTCGCCGCGCGTGATGGTTCCGGTCTTGTCAACGGCGATTGCCCTCAGGCGCGCGGGAAGCTCGACGTAGGCGCCGCCCTTGACCAGTACGCCGGCTCGCGCCGACGCGGCAAGCGATGCGACAATCGATACCGGCGTGGAGATGACGAGGGCACAGGGGCAGGCGATCACGAGCAATACCAGCGCGCGATAGAACCAGGCATGCCAATCGCCGTCGATAAAAGCCGGCGGCAAGACGAAAACGAGCAAGGCCAACATCATCACCGCGGGGGTATAGACACGGGCGAATCGTTCTACCCACTGCTCCGAGGGCGCACGACGCGCATGGGCCTCTTCCACCATATGGATGATGCGGGCGAGCGTGGTATCCTCGACTGTCTTCGTCGCTTCGACCGTGAGCACACCATCGCCGTTGATCGTGCCGGCGTAGACCTCCGCATCGGGCCCTTTCTCGACCGGCACGCTCTCGCCGGTGATCGGCGCCTGGTTCACCGCGCTGGCGCCGGCGACGACACGTCCGTCAAGGGGAATGCGTTGACCCGCTTGCACGAAAAAATGGTCGCCAAGCCTGGCGTCGGCCGCCGCGATCTCTGCTTCCGATCCATCCGCGCGAATGACCCGCACGACGGGTGGCGTCAGATCGAGCAACGCCGCAATCGCGCGCCTGGCTCGCCCCACGCTCCAGCTTTCGAGCATGAGCGACAGCGCGAAGAGAAAGCTTACCGTCGCCGCCTCGAACCACTCTCCGATGGCAATTGCGCCAATGACGGCCACCGTCATCAGAAGGTTCATATCGGGACGCAGCGATTTCGCCGAGTACCAAGCCTTGACGATCACGAAGCGTCCACCGCAGACGATCGCAGCCGAATAGGCGGCAATTTCCGGCCAGGGCATTGCCTGTCCGGCGTGCGTTCCAAGCAGGCGCAACGCATCCGCCAATCCGCCGGCAAACCAGACGTGAATCATCAGGCCGACGACAACGCAGAACCCGCTGAGCGTGGTGAGCCAGACTTGGTGGCGATAGTGGGCTGCAGCCGCGTCGCGCGCCTCGTTATCCTGCGATTGCCATTCGACGGCGGTTAGGCCGGTTCGTGCCACGACCGCCCGTATTTGGCCTGCCGACACCGGAATTGCGGAATCGAGGATGGTCATCCGGCCGTTGAGCACGTCGAAAGCAAGGTTGCTCTCACCGCCGACGAGGGGACCTACCTCGCGGCGAAGCACGGCCACTTCCTCGGCGCAGTCCAATCCCTGGACCTTGAAGGAGTACCGCCGAGCCGATTCGGGCTTGGTGGGCTTGACTTCCGTACCCATGGTGCCGGTCCTGTGAATGCTATCCGCGAACGATGATCGAGCGAAGCAACGAGGACCGGACTCCACCCCAATACTTCACGACCCACCCTCTTGTATTTTGCGTGGCCGGACTGACCTTCAACAATTTTCAGGGTGCTCGTGATGGCCGCTCAGTTAGGACAATAGCAACTTTTGCCTCGCCCGGCAGCGAATTCTCCCAGATCACGCTGAACCTGATCGGCAATTCGATCCATCTCGCCAATGCCGGCGGCCAGGTCATCGTTTCCACCGCGCTGTCGGATTTCGGCGAGGTGGTGTTGCGGGTCCGCGATACCGGACACGGGCTCAACGACAACGAAGTCGCCGCCGCGATGGAGCCGTTCCGCAACCACGCGCCATCGGATCGGACTTCCGACAGCGGCGTCAGCCTGTCGCTGACCAAGGCGCTGGTCGAGGCCAACCGCGCGCAATTCCACATCAAGCCGGGCGCGCATTCGGGCACCCTGATCGAAGTGGTGTTCTCGCACGATATGGCGAAGGCGTAAGCGCCACCGGCGTCAGGCCGCGACCGACTGCATTTCCTGACTTGCGGTGCCGAGACCTGCCTGCTTGACCAAGCCGTAAATGGCGGGGATCACGATCAAGGTCAGCAGCGTCGACGAGATCATGCCGCCGATCATCGGCACCGCGATCCGCTGCATGATTTCGGAACCGGTGCCGGTGCTCCACATGATCGGCAACAAGCCCGCCATGATGGCGACCACCGTCATCATCTTCGGGCGCACCCGTTCCACCGCGCCGACCATGATGGCGTCATAGAGATCGCGCCGGGTCAGCTGGCGGCCTTGCGCCTCGCATCGCGCCTTGGTCTCCGCCAGGGCATGGTTGAGGTAGATCAGCATCACCACGCCGGTTTCGGCGGCGACGCCGGCGAGCGCGATGAAGCCGACCACGACGGCCACCGAAAGATTGAAGCCGAGCCACCACATCAGCCAGATGCCGCCGACCAGCGCGAAGGGCAGCGACAGCATCACGATCATCGTGTCGGTGAAGGCGCGGAAGTTGAGATACAGCAGCAGGAAGATGATCGCGAGCGTCACCGGCACCACGATCCTCAGCCGCGCCGCCGCGCGTTCGAGATATTCGAACTGGCCGCTCCACATCACATAGTAGCCAGGCGGAAATTGAATGCTGGCCTTCACCGCCGCCTGCGCGTCGGCGACATAGCCGCCGAGATCGCGGTCGCGGATGTCGACATAGATGTAGGTCGCCAATTGGCCATTCTCGGTGCGGATCGAGGTCGGCCCTCGCGCGGGCGAGACTTTCGCGACCTCGCCGAGCGGCACCGCGCCGCCGGCCGGCATCGGCACCAGCACGTCGTTGGCGATGGCTTGCGGATTTTCCCGCAGATCCCGCGGGTAGCGCATGTTGACGCTGAAGCGCTGCCGGCCTTCCACCGTCGTAGTCACCGTCTGACCGCCGAGCGCCGTGCCGATCACGTCCTGAACGTCCTGCACCATGATGCCGTAGCGCGCCAGCGCCGCACGGTCGGGCGTCACGTCGAGATAGTAGCCGCCGATGCCGCGCTCGGCGTATGCCGATGACGTTCCGGGCACGGTCTTCAGGACCTGCTCGATCTGTTTTGCCAGCCTGTCGATCTCGACCAGGTCGGTGCCGATCACCTTGACCCCGACCGGGGTACGGATTCCCGTCGACAGCATGTCGATGCGGGCCCGGATCGGCATGGTCCAGGCGTTGGAAACGCCCGGGAATTGCAGCGCGCGGTCCATCTCGGCGGTCAGGCTCTCGACCGTGACGCCCGGCCGCCACTCTTGCTTCGGCTTCAGGTTGACGATGGTTTCGAACATCTCGGACGGCGCCGGATCGGTCGCGGTCGCCGCACGCCCGGCCTTGCCGTAGACCGAGGCCACTTCCGGAAACGACCGGATGATGCGGTCCTGGGTCTGCATCAATTCGCCGGCCTTGGTGACGGAAATTCCTGGCAGTGTCGTCGGCATGTAGAGCAGCGTGCCTTCGTTCAGGCTCGGCATGAACTCGCTGCCCAATTGCCGCGCAGGCCAGATCGTGACCGCGAGAATGGCCAGTGATGCCACGATCACCGGCACCTTGGCGCGCATCACGCCCGCGATCACGGGCCGGTAGATCCAGATCAGGAAGCGATTGATCGGATTCCTGTGCTCGGCGACGATCCGGCCGCGGACGCAGACGATCATCAGCGCCGGCACCAGCGTAATCGACAGCAGCGCCGCCGCCGCCATCGCAAAGGTCTTGGTGAACGCCAGCGGGCTGAACAGCCGCCCCTCCTGCGATTCCAGCGTGAAGATCGGCATGAATGATACCGTGATGATCAGCAGGCTGAAAAACAGCGCCGGCCCGACCTCGGAGGCCGCCTCGATCAGCACATCGACCCGCGAGCGCCCCGGTTCGGCCCGCTCCAGATGCTTGTGGGCGTTTTCGATCATCACGATGGCGGCGTCGATCATGGCGCCGATCGCGATCGCGATGCCGCCGAGGCTCATGATATTGGCTCCGATTCCCAACAGCTTCATGGCGCCGAACGCCATCAGGATGCCGACCGGCAGCATGACGATCGCGACCAGCGCGCTGCGGAAATGCAGCAGAAACACGAAACAGACCAGCGCCACCACCACGCTTTCCTCGATCAGCGTGTGCTTGAGAGTCTCGATCGCCGCATTGATCAGGTTGGAGCGGTCGTAGACCGCGACGATTTCGGCCGAGCCCGGCAGGCTGCTGGCGATCTCCTTGAAGCGCTTCTTGACGTTCCCGATCACGTCGAGCGCGTTGACGCCGACGCGCTGCAGCACGATGCCGCTGGCGACCTCGCCCTCGCCGTTGAGTTCAGTGATGCCGCGCCGCTCGTCGGGACCGAGTTCGACCCGGGCGACGTCGCGCAACAACACCGGCGTGCCGTTGCTGGTCTTCAGCACGATGTTGCCGAGATCGTTGATGCCCTTGAGGTAGCCCTTGCCTCGGATGACGTATTCGAACTCGGAGAGTTCGACGGTGCGGCCGCCGACATCGGCATTGCTGGCGCGGATCGCTTCGCGCATCTTCTGCATGGTGATGCCGAGATCGCGCATCCGCTGCGGATCGAGGATGACGTTGTACTGGCGGACGAAGCCGCCGACGCTGGCAATTTCGGCAACGCCTTCCGCCTTCGCCAGCGCGAATTTCAGGTTCCAGTCCTGGATCGTCCGCGTGTCCGCCAGATTCAACTCTTTCGACATCACCGCGTATTGATAGACCCAGCCGACGCCGGTGGCGTCCGGCCCCATGGTCGGAGCCACGCCGGCCGGCAACCGGGAGGCGGCGCCGTTGAGGAATTCCAGCACCCGCGAGCGCGCCCAGTAGATGTCGGTGCCGTCCTCGAAGATCACGTAGACGAACGAGACGCCGAAGAACGAAAATCCCCGCACCACTTTCGATCGCGGCACGGTCAGCATCGCGGTAGTCAGGGGATAGGTGACCTGATCCTCGATCACCTGCGGGGCCTGCCCCGGATATTCGGTATAGACGATGACCTGGGTATCGGAGAGATCCGGGATGGCGTCGAGCGGCAAATGCGCGAGCGCATAGATTCCGGCGGCGGCGGCAAAGCCCGCGCCGAAGAATACCAGGAGCAGGTTGCGCGCCGACCAGGCGATCAGGCGGGCGATCATGGCTTTTCTCCCGCGTCCGAGAAGCCCTTCAACGCCGCCTTCAGATTGCTTTCGGCATCGATCAGGAAGTTGGCGGAGACGACGACCGGCTCGCCTTCGGCGACGCCCTCGCGGATCTCGACATAGCCGCCGCCGCGATGGCCGAGCTTGACGTCGCGCGGCTCGAACCGGCCCTGGCCTTTCTCGACGAACACCGCCTGCCGGCTGCCGGTATCGAGCACGGCGCTTTCCGCGACGCTCAGCACGGCCTGCGGGCTGCCGGTGTCGATCTCGGCATCGACATACATATCCGGCAGCAGCGCCGCATCTGGATTTTCCAGTTCGGCCCTGACGCGGACGGTGCGGGTTTCGCGATTGACCTGCGGATAGATCACGTCGATCTTCCCGGCGAACTCGCGGCCGGCCAGGCCGCGCGCCCTGATCATGACGGGCTGGCCTGCCTTCAGCGCGCCGAGATCGCGCTCGGCGACGTCGATCATGGCCCAGACCAGGGACGTATCCGCGACCCGGAACAGCACGTCGCCGGGCTGCGCGCGCATTCCCTCGATCGCGTTGCGTTCGAGCACGATGCCGTCGCGCGGCGCCGACCAGTCGATCGTGATCGGAACGGTGCCGCTCTTCTCCATGGCGACGATCACCGCGTCGGGAACGTCGAGGTTCATCAGCCGTTGCCGCGAACCGCGGCCGTAGACGGCGGTGCCGCCAGTGGTTTTCAAATTGAGGGTGGCGACGTATTCGGCCGCGGCCGACGAAATCAGCGGGCTGTAAATCTCCATCAGCGGCTGGCCCCTGGCGACCCTGGAGCCGGTGGTGACGTTGGCGATCTTCTGAACCCAGCTTTCCGATCGCATCGAGATCACCGAGATGCGGCGTTGGTCGAGCTGGATGGTGCCGGGCGCGCGGATCGCGGTACGGATGATCCGCAACGCCGCGGCCTCGGATTTGACGCCGGTGCGCTGGATTTTTCCGGGCGACAGCTTCACCGATCCGTCGTCGCTGTCCTCGCCTTCGTAAACGGGGATGTAATCCATCCCCATCGAATCCTTTTTCGGAGCCGGCGAGGTATCCGCCAGCCCCATCGGATTGCGGTAGTATTTGACCTTGCGATCGGCGGATGCGGCGGCCGCGGGAGCCACCGCCGGTTCGTCCTCGAAGCTCAGATCGGCGCCGGCCGGCACGGCGCGGTAGTTGCGTCCGTCAGGCGTCTGCTTCGGCGTCAGCGAGTAGAGCGGACGCCCGTCCGGATCCTGGTAATAGATCGGTTCGCCGCCCGCCTGCGCCGACGCCGGCGCAACCAGCGATGTTTTCGTCGAATGAAGGTGCCCGCGCGCACCGATCAGTCCGGCGCCTGCCGCCAACACAGCAGCGACAGCGACGCCCGCGAGGACGGCGCGTTTCACTTTTGCGCCGTGATGACGAGCTTGCCTTCGACCGTGCCTGTCTCGCCCTGGACCTTCGCGCCGATCGAGAGCAACCACCTTCCTTCCATCCCGAAGGCGGCCTTGAAGCGGTAGCTGCCGGGCTCCCCGCCGGGTTCGCGCACGACCTTGGTGGACATCTCCGCCATGCCGTCCGGCGCCATGTCGAGACGGGTGGCAAAGATGACGGCGTCGGGCACCGGCTTGCCGGTCTTCTTGTTGACGAGCTGGACCGTGACGATCCTGTCCTTGCCGGCGGTCACCGTCGGCTCGGCCAGCTTGAATTCGTAATCCTTGATGTCGGCGCGGGCGATACCGGCGGCGCCGCTCACGGCAAGACCGACGAGCGCGGCCCGGACGGCGCGCGAGCTGTTGAGCCTGTTCATTTCGAAATCCTCTGAAATCATGATCCTGCCGCCAGGCGGCATGCGACGATCCCGCGGCGTTCAAGCCGCGCGGCAACAAACGGCGCCGTGACGCCGTTCAGACCAGAATTCGAGGCGGATGTTCGGGAGGCGGGTGGCCGAGGCCATCGGGCCGGAAGTCGTTTCGCTGGAGCGCCATGCTGGCGGAAACGACGAGGAACGGATGTACGAAGGTGGCCGTCATGCCGGTGAAGCATTTCGTCATGCAGGTGGCCATCAACAGGCATTTGCTGCAGTCCACCGGCGCCTTCGATGGGCAGCACGGCATGTCACTTGCCATCTCGCCGGACATGGCCGGCGGCGACATTTCGGCCGCTATCGCTTCCATCGAGGCGTCGAGAGCCAGAGCCGCCATGACCGGCCGGGAGACCGGAGCCAATACAAGACCCGCGATCATCAGGACCGCGAGCAGCCGGTGTATGGCGATATGGCAGTTCATGCTCTCAAAATCGCACGAAATGGCGCGGATTGACAGCCTGGCGAGGCTAACGACCCCGTGATCAGTCCGTACTTTGGTTCGCGCAGCGCGACGAGGAAATCGGCTGGGCAGGGAGATATCGCGGCCGGTGCGGGGATCTGCCGCGTCCAACGGACGCGGAACGGCATAAATTTTGCTCTGTCTTTCGTCGTTTGAATACAGTCGCTCCGGTACGAGCTATTCCCTGAGCATTTGGACAAGTCGATATGCGCTGCCTTGTCGTGGCCGACCTGCATTACTCGCTGCCGCAATTCGACTGGCTGGTCAGCGCCGCGCCGAATTTCGACCTCGTGATCTTCGCCGGCGATGCGCTCGACGTCGGGTCGTTCGTCGACTTCCGCGCCCAGATCGTCGTCGTGAAGAAATATCTGGAGCTGTTGTCCGGCATCACCCGGGTGATCCTCTGCTCCGGCAATCACGACCTCGACGAACGCAGCCCCGAGGGCGAGAAGATTTCGCGATGGATCGGCGATGTCCGCGAACTCGGCGTCGCCTGTGACGGCGACAGCCTGACCATCGGCGACACCCTCTTCACGGTCTGCCCGTGGTGGGATGGACCGCTGGTCAAGCAGCGGATCGACGACCAGTTGCGGGAGGCGGCCTCAGGGCGGCCGAAGCGATGGATCTGGGTGCATCATGCGCCGCCGGCGGATTCGCCGACCAGCTGGGGCGGCAAGCGGTTCTTCGGCGACGTCGAACTGGCGCAATGGATCAAGAGCTACCAGCCTTCGATGGTGATCTCGGGCCATGTGCACCAGTCGCCGTTCATTCCCGACGGCTCGTGGTTCGATCGGCTCGGCGACACCTGGGCGTTCAATACCGGCCTGCAGCCGGGCCGCCCGCCGGTCTATATCGTGCTCGATATCGACGACGGCAGGGCGTTCTGGCTATCCGCGACCGACGCGCAATGCATCGACCTCAATGCGCCGCTGCAGCGGCCGGCGGCGCCGATCGCCGATCCGCCGGCGTGGCTCACATCCTTGGGTCGGATTGCCGATCCGATCCTGGCGAGACCTGCGTCGGCGACAGGTTGATCATGCTCTGCAGCAGATCGCCGACCATCGCGAGATGATTGCCGTGGCCGGCATATTGCCGCTTGATGTCGGCGAGATAGGTGTTGGCGACGTTGAGCCGCTGGGCCAGCATCCGCGCGATCAGGAGCGCCACCGCCGGCTGCCGGCGCAGAAACGAGGCGGCATCGTCGATCTCGTAAACGGTCGAATCCGACGCCGCGCGCACCGTCGCGGTATGGGGCTGATCGAGCAGCACCGACATTTCGCCGAGCACCGCGCCGGGCTCGGCGATGGCGGCGACGACGGTGTCGCCCTTGATGACCTCGAGCCGTCCCTCGATCAGGACATAGAGGTGACCAGTCCTGCCGCCCTCGTGCACGACGAGGTCGCCCGCGGACACGTTCCGCCTGCTGCCACCGATACAATATTCGAGAATTTCGCGCATCCGCCACACCCCAGTCCTCACGCGGCCGAGATTAGGCACGGGCCTGGAAAGCGTCGAACGGATAATGCGGGCCGTCTGCTCAAATTGTCGGCATCGACCGGCGCCGGAAGGTCCTGTTCGCTCCCTCCTCCCCGCGCTACCAAGTGCCCCGCGGATCAGCCTCATCGTGCCCGGTCGCACGATCGAGGACCCGCTGGCGCGGGCTGCGATCGACGATGAGCCGGAAGATGTCCGGGCGCGAGTAGTGTCCGCCAATATCGGTCAGGGCTTTTGCCGCGCGGACGGCTTGCAGCGACCCTTCGGCCAACAGGATCGTTTCGCCTTCGGCGGGGCCCGCAATGATTTCGCCGCGCGGATCGATGATGTAGCTGCCGCCGGTGTATTCGATGGTCGACAATTCCTCGAAGCGTTCGGGCGTATCGGAATGCAGACGCATGCCGCCGGCCGCGATGACATAGCATGATGCTTGCGAGGCGAAGGCGCGCGACAGCAGCAGCTGGCGCGGCCACAACGGGACCGTCGGCGGCGGTGCGGCAGCCGGCTCGCGTCCGGGCCAGGCGGCGACGTGAATCTGCGTTCCCTGCGCCGCGAGCACATAGCCCGGCAGCATCATGTTATGTTCCCAGCAGTTCAGGCCGCTGATGCGGCCGTAGGACCGTTCATAGGTCCGAAGCCCCACTGCGTCGCCATCGCCCCACACCGCGCGCTCGTTGAAGGTCGGCTTCAGCTTGCGGTGCCGGCCGAGAATCCGGCCATCCTTGCCGATGAACAGCAGCGTGCAGTAGACGGTTCCGCCGCTCGACGCGTCGCGCTCGACGACGCCGATCACGACATCGAGGCGGGCGTGCTCCGCCGCCTCGCAAAGCTTGTCGGTGGTGGGACCCGGTATCTCGACGGCGTTCGCCAGATACTCCGCCATCGCTTGCCACGTCAGGGGCGTCGTCGCGGCGTTGCAGAAGAACGGATAGCCCGGCAGCCACGTCTCGCCGAAGGCCGCGATCGTGGCACCCGCAGCGCCCGCCTCCCCGATCAGGCGGCAGGCTTTCTCCGTCGACGCGCCGAGATCGAACGGCACGGCGGCCGCCTGAATTGCCGCGAGCTTGAAACGATCCCTGATTGTCATGATACCTCACTGGCGGGCGAACAACAGCAGCGCGTCGGCACGAGCCGTCATCTTCCGCCCACGCCGATGCGCGCGGCGTCAAGCGCGCCCTCCAGCATTGCGAGCGCCTTGTTGCGGCGAGTTCTTGCGATCCGCTCTTCGCCAACCTTTCGTTCATGCTCGCCGGCGATGAACGCCTGGATGTCGGGGAGCGGACGGATCACGCCGCGGCTGCCCCAGTGGCCGTCGGGAAGCTCCGTCGGAAACACCCAGACGCGCGGCCCGACCTCCGCCACCGTGCCGCCTTCGGCACGCGCGACCGCTTCCGTCATCTGCTTCACCACGGCCTTGCGGATCTCTTCGGTATACTGACCTTCCGGCACCGTCGGGATGATGCGGTAACGCGGCGACGTCGCGCGCGCGCCCGCCACATAGACTTCCGCCGGCCGGTGCAGGTAGATCACGGTGACGTCGCGCGCCCGCTGGTTAGTGGCCTCGAACCCTTCGAGCGTGATCAGAATGTCGGTGAGTTCGCTCAACAGCCGCGCCTCGGCATCGGGCTTCAAGGCACCCTGGGGAATAAGCACATCGACCATCGGCATCGTAACAACCCTTTCTCTCGCTGAAACCCGCGTGGCTTGCTCGAGGTCATTCGACTTCGGGCCGGTCCAAACTAGGTGTCCGGGGCAGGATGCCGGGAGTGGCAGTATCGCCATCTTTCGAGGGAAATCGGACACGCGCCGGCGAATCGACGGGCGGTCGCAGTCTCCAGGCTGCTAATGCGACGATCGCGCTGCCTGCCCGGGCGCCGCGCTATGGCCCTGGCGGCGGCGCGAGAACCGGCGCTGGTAGTCGCGCGGCGAAAGTCCGGTTTCGCGCTTGAAAAGCCGGCGAAACGTGCTGAGATCGCCATAGCCAACGCGAGCGCTGACGGCTTCCACGTTCAGCCCCCTGGTTTCCAAAAGCCGCTTTGCCACGTCGACGCGCAGCGATTGCAGATATTGCAGCGGCGCCTCGCCCGTCGCCTGCTTGAAGCGTCGGTTGAGGGTGCGCTCACTGACCGCAAGATGACCCGCGAGCTCTCCGAGGCTGAACCCTTGCTGCAGGGACTTCTCCATCCAGCGCTGCGCCCGCGCCACCAGCGCGTCGGAATGCTGCGGCTCGTACTGCATCGTGGCGTAGGATGCCTGCGAAACGCGATTGGCGTCGATCAGCATCATCCTGCCCGTCGCCGCCGCAATGCCGTCGCCGGCAAATTGCTCCACCAGCCGCAAAGCGAGATTGAGCGACGTCGTCACCGCTCCGCTGCACAGGATATGGTTCTGCTCGGTCAGTATTTCGGACACCCGCAAGTCGACTTCGGGATAGCGCCTGGCAAACGCCTTGGCCTTGGCCCAATGGGTCGTCGCCACGCCGCCATCGAGCAGGCCCGCTTCGGCGAGAATGAAGCTGCCGGTGCAGTAGGAAGCAAGCCATGCGCCGCGCTCGTGCTGGCGGCGCAGCGCGGCAAACAACGGCCGGAGGACGTCCGGCTTGTCGAAAAAGCGCTCAATGTTGGCGATGAAGGGACCCGTCACGATCACCGCATCGGCGGTGGTTCGTGCGCTGATCGGACCGTCGACATTCACGACCTGGCCCGATGCGGTGTGCACCGGCCTGCCGTCGAGCGATTCGATGCGCCATTCGAAGAACGGCGGCGCGCCGCGGTGTTTGCCGTTGTTTTCCGCCCATATCGCGTTGGCGGCGGTGAAAACGTCAATCGATCCGGCCACGCCGGAGGCCAGAATGCCGTCGTACACCCATATCCTGATATGCCGCACGGCGATGTCCGTTATTGCCCTCTTGGGGGCAATACTGCCACCACCGGATTTGACTGGCAAGCCTCTCAGTCAGCCCGCCCAACCTTCCGCCTGGGATCGGCGCCGGCCAGCAGCGGACCGTAGGCGACCGCAAAGCCGAGGAAGGCGGCAGCCCAGGCAAAGGCGGCCAGATGCAACAGCGCTTCGCTTTGGGCGGGATGGATGACCGCGCAAATCCGCGCCAGCGCCGCGACGATGATCGCGAAATAGATCGCCTGCGTCGTGCGCGATGCCGTGAGGGCCTGGCCGGTGTGGCCGAGCGTGGCGCGGCTCATCACCGCCAGCGTCATGGTGCCGGCGGCGCCCGCCATCCAGGCATGGATGCCGGCGCTTGGCGGCACCAGATCGAACGCGGCGGCGGCGTTGAGCAGGAAGCCGAACGGCACGAAGGCGTAGCCGATATGCAGGATCAGCAGCAGCCGCTCCCGAACGGTGCGATCCCCCGCCCAGCGGGCCAGCCGCACCAGATGCAGCAGTCCGGCGAACGCCAGTGCTACGCCGGTCAAATGGCTGGAGGAACCGACGACCCAGGCTGCGAGCGTCAGCGCACTGATGGCGACCACGATCATGTCGAAGCGGCCGAACGGCGCCGGAAGCCGGCCGGGATGTTCGCGCACCAGCCAGTTGCGGGTAAAACTCGGAATGATGCGGCCGCCGATCAGCGAGATCAGCAACACCACCACCGCGATGCCGATGCGGATGCCGGTCTCGGCGAGGCCGTGGTAATGCGCCTCGAGGTGAAACGCGACGTTGCCCGCCAGCAGCAGCACGACCAGCACCACGACGTTGAGATTCTTCCAGTTGCGGCCGGCCATGATCTCGCGGGTCGCGGCGGCCGCAACCAGCAACAGAAAGCTCGCATCGACCAGCAGCGCCGCAAGCCAGCCGGTGGAGGCGGAAAACGTCACGCCGAGCCGTCCTGCGATCCAGACCAGCACCAGCACCAGCAACGGCGTGCCCTGGATCGGCAGCCGTCCGGTCCAGTTCGGTATCGCCGTGAACAGGAACCCGGTGATGACAGCCGGCAGATAGCCATAGAGCATTTCATGGACGTGCCAGTCGCGCGGCGCCAATGCCGAGGTCAGCGTCAGCTCGCCATAGAACGCCGGCAGCCAAACGAGAATGGCGAGCCCGGCATGGATCGAGCCGAGCAGGAAGAACGGGCGAAAGCTGCCGGCGAGCAGCGGCCAGCCCTGATAGACGCGAGGGCGCGACACCGCCGTCATGATTGCACCCATCTGCGATCCGCCACCTTGCGCATGACCTTCTCCACCCGTCCGAGCCGATTTCGGGATCATTTAGGGGGAAAGGCCGCGCGCCGTTGTTGTGCCAGCGCAAACTTGTGCTTGATCGGGAGCCGCAATCGCAGTCTAGATTCGATCCAAGTCGCTGATGCGACGGGAGGAACCATGGCCACAGTCGATCCTTCGCTGGTCGCCCATCTGCCGCTGTTTGCGGGATTCGGCGCGGAAGACCTCGCCGAAATTCTTCGCGAGGCCCGCTCGCTGCGATTTCCGAAGAACAGCGCCGTCTTCGAAGAGGGCGAGGAAGCGCATTCCTTCTTCGTGCTGCTGCATGGCCATGTGCGCGCCAGCAAGACCACGCAGGCGGGAGAACAGGTCGTGGTGCGCTATGTCGCACCCGGCGAGACCTTCGGCGTCGCCATGGCGATCGGCCTTGCGCGCTATCCCGCCACCGCGACCGCCGTCGACGACAGCGTGGCGCTGGCCTGGCCGTCGGCAACATGGCCGCGGCTGGTGGCGAAGTTTCCGGCGCTCGCCACCAACACCTTGCAGACCATCGGCAACCGCTTGCAGGAAACCCATACCCGCGTGGTCGAGATGTCGACCCAGCAGGTCGAACAGCGCGTTGCGCACGCGCTGCTGCGGCTCGCCAAGCAATCCGGCCGCAAGGTCGAGCACGGCGTCGAGATCGATTTTCCGATCAGCCGCCAGGACATCGCCCAGATGACCGGCACCACGCTGCACACGGTGAGCCGCATCCTCTCGGGCTGGGAGAGCCGCGGGCTGATCGAGAGCGGCCGGCAGCGCATCGTGCTGCGCGAGCCCCACAAGCTGTTCGTGCTGGCCGAGGAAGATCCCGGCGAAGGCGGATCGCCGGTCCGGGCCTGAGAGCCGGATCAGGCAGGCGCGCGTCTATACCGCCCGGCTATGGAGCTGCTTCGATCCGTCGAGATGCGCGTCGAAGGCGGCCGCCACGCTGCGGACCAGAAAGCGCGAATCGTGCGTCACCGCCAGCGAGGTGCCGTCGAGTTCGACGATCCCGTCGGAAATCAGATCCTGCAGACGCGGCGCCGATTGCAGCATCGCTTCGGCCGGAAACCCGTGCCGCGCGCAAATCGGATCGAGATCGACGCTGAAGTCGCACATGATGCGCTCGATGATCTCGGCGCGCAGCCGGTCATCGTCGGTCAAGGCGTAGCCCTTGACGGTGGCCGACCGGTCGTCGGCGATGGCCTTCTCGTAGGCGCGGGTGCCGACTTCGTTCTGCACATAGCCTTGCGGCAGCCGCCCGATGGCGCTGGCGCCGAAGCCGAGCAGGATGTTGCTGTCATCGGTGGTGTAGCCCTGGAAATTCCGGCGCAGCCTTCCCTCCCGGAACGCCACCGCCATCTCGTCGCCCGGGAGCGCGAAATGATCGAGCCCGATCTGCACATAGCCGGCCGCTTTCAGCGCGGCGGCGATCGCCTCGGACTGGTGGTGCCGTTCCAGGCTGTCGGGCAATGACGCATCGTCGATCTTGCGCTGATGCGTCTTGAAGGTCGGGACATGGGCGTAACCGAACACCGAGAACCGGTCGGGCCGAAGCTCGATGCAGCGGCGCACGGTGTCGAGGCACGACGCGACGGTCTGATGCGGCAGCCCGTAGATCAGGTCGAAATTGACGCCGGTGACGCCAACCCGCCGCAGGCCTTCGGTCGCAGCCGCGGTCTCCTCGAAACTCTGCACCCGGTTGATGGCGCGCTGGACCACGGGATCGAAGCTCTGCACGCCGAGGCTTGCCCGGTTGACGCCGCCGAAGGCGAGCGCGTCGATCATCTCGCCGGTAAGCGTGCGCGGGTCGATCTCGATGGCAATCTCGGCCGAAGGCAGCACGAAGAAGGACTGCCGGATCGATCCCATCAGTTCGATGAAGGTCTCGGGCGCCATGATGGTCGGCGTGCCGCCGCCGAAATGGATGTGGTCGACCTTGATGCGGCGATCGATCTGCCGCGACACCATGTCGATTTCGCAGCGGAGCGCGGAGGCATAGACGGCGATCGGGTCGTCGCGGCGGACCACCGAGGTGTTGCAGCCGCAATACCAGCACATCGACCGGCAGTACGGCACGTGCAGATAGAGCGAGGCGGTGGCGTGCTGCGGAATGGCCTTCAGCCATTCGGCATATTTGCCGGGGCCGATGGCGGCCGAGAAATGCGGCGCGGTCGGATAGCTGGTATACCGGGGCAACCGCTCCTGGCCGTAGCACGCGGCAAGATCTGGCCTCATTTAGTACCTGTTTCCAATGGCTTGAACCGTGACCGATCGGGGCTTTGGCTGCCCCAGGCCGCCTTCAGTAGCCGATCGAAGGGGGAGCCACCTTGCGCTCGCTCAAATCCGGCGCCGATTTGGGCGGCCGGGACAAATCCGAAGATTCCGCGCCGATTTGAGCCTGCGCAAAGCGTGAAGCGCCGTTCCGGGAGACTTTGAAGATAAATCGGAGCCGACGCCATGGGCCGCTACGTGCTGGACGCTGTGATCTGGATGCTCGGGATACGCGGCCATATCCCCCAAAATGGCGATTTCAGCCCGGTTCCGGGAGAATCTTCCTTTGGCTCCGGTTCCTCTACACTGATGCGGGCCCTGGCCGCCTTCGTCGTGACGGTCGCGCTTCTATCGCTGGCGCTGTGGGCGACCGTCTGGCTCGCCATCAAGCTGCTGTAGCGGCCCCGCAGCGAGCGCGCGACGGCGGACCCGAAAATTCAAAAATGATCCGGCCACGCGATTCATCACGCGCGGATTCTCGATGCACTTCCGTTGCGCGCAAACGCGATAACGCTCGCGCCTGAGAATTCCGCAACAGCCGTCGCATCAGTAGCCGGCAACATCAACACTCATCGACAGGATTAACGTCGCGTCACCGATTCTCGAGCGGTGACCTACGTACTGTTCCGTATCGGCTCCGCAAATTCATCGAACATTGTTGCAGCGCAAAGAGCCTTGCTGCGGAAGGCCTAGGTTGGCGTCGGTAGAGAAAACATCCAGTGAAGGAACGATCCGATGTTGACCCGCAGAGCCGCCATGTTCAGTGCAGCCGCCGCAGTCCTCATGCTGGCGACGCCAACACTTTCCGACGAACTCAAGCTGCCGCGGCAAAAGGTCGAGCTGGTCGCGCCGCCCTTCGTGCATGCGCACGAGCAGGCCACCAGGCAGGGCCCCAGGATCATGGAGTTCACCCTCACGATCGAAGAGAAGAAAGTGGTGATCGACGACAAGGGCACCACGTTCCACGCCATGACCTTCAACGGCTCGATGCCGGGACCGCTGATGGTGGTGCACGAGGGCGATTACGTCGAAGTGACGCTGGTCAATCCCGAAACCAACCAGATGCCGCACAATGTCGACTTCCATTCCGCGACCGGCGCGCTCGGCGGCGCCGAGCTGACGCTGGTCAATCCCGGCGAACAGGTGGTGCTGCGCTGGAAGGCGACGCGCACCGGCACCTTCGTCTATCACTGCGCGCCGGGCGGCCCGATGATCCCCTGGCACGTCGTCTCCGGCATGAACGGCGCGGTGATGGTGCTGCCGCGCGAAGGCCTCACCGACGGCAAAGGCCACCCGCTCAAATACGACAAGGTCTACTATATCGGCGAGCAGGACATGTATGTGCCGCGCGACGAGAACGGCAAGTTCAAATCCTACGAATCCGCAGGCGAATCCTACAACGACACCGTCGAGGTGATGCGCAAGCTGACGCCGACCCATGTCGTGTTCAACGGCAAGGCAGGCGCCCTGACCGGCAAGAACGCGCTGACCGCCAATGTCGGCGAGAACGTGCTGATCGTGCACTCGCAGGCCAATCGCGACAGCCGTCCGCATCTGATCGGCGGCCATGGCGACTATGTCTGGGAGACCGGCAAATTCTCCAACGCGCCGGAGACGGGGCTGGAGACCTGGTTCATCCGCGGCGGTTCGGCGGGAGCTGCGATGTACAAGTTCCTGCAGCCCGGCATCTACGCCTATGTCACCCATAACCTGATCGAGGCGGTCGAACTCGGCGCCACCGCGCACTTCAAGGTCGAAGGCAAGTGGAACGACGACCTCATGACCCAGGTCAAGGCGCCGGCGGAAATTCCGGCCCCCAAAACCAACTAAGAAGACCAACTGAGAAGACCAACTGAGAAGACCAACCGACAAAGCAGCGGTGCCGGCTTGAAGCCGGCACCCTCCTCCCCACCGAAGCGAGACGGCCGTGCTGATCGCATTCAAACTCAAGCTCGCCCTGGTCTGTGCCGCCGGCCTCGCCGGTCCGCTGGCGGTGGCGCCGTTGCTCGACGAGACCGGTTCATCCGGGACGACCCTTCGCGACCCGCCGGCATTCGTCGAGTTGCAGCCCGGCACGATTTCCTATCGGGTGGCCGGCGATTTTACCCGCGCGTCGAAACAGATCGAGGCGCCGCTGGCGTCGGTGCGCTTCACCCGGCCGCTGTCGATCATGAAGCATCAGGTTTCCGCCGCCGACTATCAGCGCTGTGTCGATGACGCCGGTTGCCGTCCGTTGAGCCCGGGCGTCAAACCCCTTGCCGACCGGCCGGCCGTGCAGATCAGCTGGCACGATGCCGACGCCTACGCGTCCTGGCTGTCGCGCAAGACCGGCGAGCATTACCGGTTGCCGACCGACGAGGAATGGGCCTATGCGGCCGGCAGCCGCTACAAGGACGACAGCCTGCCGGTCGACGACAACGATCCTTCGAAGCGCTGGATCGCCCGCTACGACCGCGAGTCGAACCGCGAATATGGCGCCGACAGCGAGCCGCAGTCGTTCGGCCATTTCGGCGCCAACGAGAACGGCCTCTACGACACCGCGGGCAATGTCTGGGAATGGACCAGCACCTGCTTCGTCCGCACCAGGCTTGACGACGAAGGTCGCGCGACCTCGAGGAATTCGAATTGCGGCGTCCGCGTCGCCGAAGGCCAGCATCGCACTTATGTCACGGATTTCATCCGCGACGCCCGCGCCGGCGGCTGCGCGGTCGGCGTACCTCCGAGCAATCTCGGCTTCCGGCTGGTGCGCGAGCACAAGTCCTGGATCAGCAGCGTTTCATCCGGCCTCGGCAAGGCGCTGTCGATCGCGCGGTCGTAACGTCGCGGCCGGCACGGCCGGGTCACGCATCGGCTCGCATTCTGGAATTTCTCTAAATCACAGTATGGAATCTCTCTAAAAGAAGGCTTTCGCGACATCGCGCCGCTGCGTTCTTGGTACCTGCTGCGCTACTGAGATGCATTATCGCTACCTCTGCCGGAGCAGCTTTCATGATCAAGTTTCGCGTCTTCGCCGCAACCGCTGTGTTGCTTGGTTTGGCCTCGCCTGCCATCACGACGGCATCGGCCGAGAACGGCGAAGTCAACGTCTATACCTATCGCGAAACCAAGCTGGTCCAGCCGCTGTTCAATGCCTTCACCGCGGATAGCGGCATCAAGGTCAACGTCGTCTCGGCCAGTTCGGGACTCGAGCAGCGCATCAAGGCCGAGGGCGCCAACAGCCCGGCCGACGTGCTGCTGACGGTCGACATCGGCCGCATCGACGAAGCGGTCGCGGCCGGCGTGACGCAGCCGATCAGGTCGGAGACGATCGACAAGGTCGTGCCGGCGCAATATCGCGACCCGGACGGACACTGGGCCGGCATTTCCATGCGCGCCCGCGTGATCTATGCCTCGAAGGATCGCGTCAAGCAGGATGCCATCACCTATGAGGAGATGGCCGATCCCAAATGGAAGGGCAAAATCTGCATCCGCTCCGGCCAGCACATCTACAATAACGGCCTGTTCGCGGCCTATGTCGCGCGCTACGGCGAGGCCAAGGCGGAGGAGTGGCTGCGTGGCCTCAAGGCCAATCTCGCGCAAAAGCCCTCGGGCGGCGACCGCGAGGCCGCGCGCGACGTCGCCGCCGGAAAATGTGACATCGGCATCGGCAACACCTATTATTGGGCGCTGATGATGAACAACGATCCCGAAAAGAAGCCGTGGGCGGAAGCCACCCGCGTGATCCTGCCGACCTTCCAGGGCGGCGGCACCCACGTCAATCTTTCCGGCGTGCTGCTGGCCAAGCACGCGCCCAACCGGGCCAACGGCGTCAAACTGATCGAATGGCTCATTGGCGAGAAGGCGCAGCAGATCTACGCCGACTCCAATTACGAATATCCGATCCGCGTCGGCGTCGCGATCAATCCGACGATTGCGGGCTACGGCAAGCTCAACGCGGATTCGCTGCCGATATCGAAGATCGCCGCCAACCGCAAAGCGGCCGCGACGCTGGTGGACAAGGTTGGCTTTGACAATTGATCTTTCCCGGCTTCGATTTGCCCGCGCCGTGATGCAGAGGCGCGGCCTCACGTGAACCATTCCACGCACGCCGGACGGATCGCAGCTGTCATCGCGGTGATGACCGCGATCCTGGTTGCTGCTCCCGTCGTCTCCATCGTCGCGCTGGCGATGCATCCGGCGCCCGACGTGTGGCGGGAACTCACCGCCTATGTGTTGCCGCTGGCCATGATCGATACCGCGCTGCTGCTCGGCGGCGTCGGCGCCCTGGCGCTGTCGATCGGCGCCGGCGCCGCCTGGCTGATCTCGCTGCATGATTTTCGCGGCCGCGGGCTGCTGTTGTGGCTGATGCCGCTGCCGCTGGCGATCCCGACCTATATGGCCGCCTACGTCTACGCCGACCTGTTCGAGCCGCTGGGCCTGGTCCATCGCACGCTCGCGGTGTGGTTTCCGCTGCGCGACGTGGTGGCGGTGCTTCCCAACCTGCGCTCGATGCCGGGCGCAATCGTCGTCATCGGCCTCGTGCTCTACCCTTACGTCTATCTGTCGGCGCGGACCATGTTCCAGTTCCAGAGCGCCGAATTCGGCGAGGCGGCGCGGACGCTGGGGGCCAGCCGCTGGAACGTGTTCTGGCGCGTCTCGCTGCCGATGGCACGGCCGGCGCTGGCGGTCGGTCTGGCGCTGGTCTCGCTGGAAACCCTGAACGACATCGGCGCCACCGAATATCTCGGCGTCCGCACGCTCACGGTGTCGATCTTCACGACCTGGCTCAATCGCGGCAGCCTCGCCGGCGCGGCGCAGCTTTCCTGCTTCATGCTGGCGATCGTCGCCGGCCTGATCGCGGTCGAGCGTTACGGCCGCCGCAATGTCGAGACGGAATTTTCCGCCGAAAGCCCGCGGCTGACGCCGCGAACCCGGCTCGACGGCATCAGGGGCTGGTCGGCCTTCGCCGCCTGCCTGTTGCCGGTGCTGCTCGGCTTCGTCGTGCCGGTGCTGTTCCTGCTGCAGCAGAGTTTCCGGCGCGGGCTATTGGCGAATTTCGACCTGTCGCTGGGGCGCGACGCCTTCAATTCGGTCGCGTTCGCCACCCTTGCCACGCTGATGGCGCTCGCGCTCGGATTTGCCACCATTCTGGCATGGCGCTGGCGGCCCGGTCCGCTGCGGCTGGCCGCGATGAACATCTCGCAGACCGGCTACGCCCTGCCCGGACTGGTGCTGGCGCTCGGCCTGCTGACGCCGGTGCTGGCGATCGACAACGGGATTAACGCGATTGCCGGTTGGCTGGGCCGTTCGCTGCCGGGGCTGATCCTGGTCGGCTCGGGCGCCGCCGTGGTGATCGCCTACGTGATCCGGTTCCTGGCGGTGCCGACCGGGCTGATCAAGGCCGGCTACGAACGGATTCCGCGAGACTATGACGACAGCGCACGCGCCGCCGGCGCCGGCCAGGCGACCACCATGCGGCTGATCCATTTGCCGCTGCTGCGGCCGGCGATGCTGGGCGCCGTCATCATCGTGTTCGTGGATTGCCTGAAGGAATTGCCGGCGACGCTGCTGCTGCGGCCGCTCAACGTCGATACGCTGGCGACCTCGATCTATCAGTTCGCCAGCCGCGGCAGCTTTGAAGACGGCGCGCTGGCGGCACTGTTGATCGTCGCCGCCAGCATCGGCCCGGTGGCGTGGCTGACCCGGTTCTCGGACGTGCCAAGCGGGCCGGCGTAAGCGCTCGCTGCGAGAGTTAAGGTCTCGGAATGTAGGGTGGGCAAAGCGCAAGCGTGCCCACCATCAGAACGTCGTTTGAGGCATGGTGGGCACGGCGCGAAGGCGCGCCTTTGCCCACCCTACAAATCCAGGCCCTTACACGTTCTTCAGCGCCACCCGGAAATCGGCTTCGGTCTTGGCCTTGACCTCGTCGAGCGTGACGCCGTCGGCGAGTTCGATCAGCGCCATGCCGTCCTTGCCGTGCTTGTCGATGGTGAAGACCGCGAGATCCGTCACCACCATGTCGACCACCCGCTCGCCGGTCAGCGGCAGGTTGCACTTCTTCAGGAGTTTCGGGCCGTCCTTGGCGGAGTGCTCCATCACCACCACCACGCGCTTGACGCCGGCGACGAGGTCCATCGCGCCGCCCATGCCCTTGACCATCTTGCCGGGGATCATCCAGTTGGCGAGATCGCCGTTCTGGGCCACCTGCATCGCGCCGAGGATCGACAGATCGATATGGCCGCCGCGCACCATGGCGAAGGAATCGGCCGACGAGAAATAGCTGGTGTCAGGCAGTTCGGTGACAGTCTGCTTGCCGGCATTGATCAGGTCGGGGTCTTCCTCGCCCTCATAGGGGAACGGCCCCATCCCGAGCATGCCGTTCTCGCTCTGCAGGCAGACGTCGACGCCGGCGGGGATGAAGTTCGAAACCAGCGTCGGAATACCGATGCCGAGGTTGACGTAAAAGCCGTCGCGCAATTCCTTCGCGGCGCGGGCAGCCATCTGTTCGCGGGTCCAGGCCATCAGACTTCCTCTCAGGTTGCGGCGGCAGCCGCCTCACGCTTGCGCGTGGTGCGTTGCTCGATGCGTTTCAGGCCGGTTCCGACTTCAATGATGCGCTTCACGAAGATGCCGGGCGTATGGATGTGGTCGGGATCGATCTGGCCGGCGGGTACCAGGTGCTCGACCTCCGCCACGGTGATTTTCGCGGCCGTCGCCATCATCGGATTAAAATTGCGCGCGGTCTTGCGGTAGACCAGATTGCCGGCGGTATCGCCCTTCCAGGCGTGAACGATGGCGAGGTCGCCGAACAGCCCGCGCTCCATCAGGTATTTCTCGCCGTCGAATTCCTTCACTTCCTTGCCTTCGGCGATCAGGGTGCCTACGCCGGTCTTGGTGTAGAAGGCCGGAATGCCGGCGCCGCCGGCGCGGATGCGCTCGGCCAGCGTGCCCTGCGGTGCGAATTCGAGTTCCAGTTCGCCGGCGAGGAACTGCTGGGCGAACAGCTTGTTCTCGCCGACATAGGACGAGATCATCTTCTTGATCTGCCGGGTCTCGAGCAGCCGGCTCAACCCGATACCGTCAACGCCGGCATTGTTGGACACCACGGTCAGGTTCTTGACGCCGGAGTCGCGGATCGCATCCGACAGGGCCTCGGCGATGCCGCACAGGCCGAAACCGCCGGACATGATCATCATGCCGTCCCTTAAAATGCCGTCGAGTGCCGATTTGGCGTCAGGATAGACCTTGTTCATGAAATACGACCTGATGGGAGGGAGGCTTGCGGCCCGCATGAGCCGGGATTATTAGGCGAAATCTTCGCAGTGCGTCAATGACGGGGCGTTTGCGCCGGCAGGGGCGGTCGGGGACGCCGGGATGGCCTTGAAAGCGTCAAGAAAACCTATCAAGTTGTGACGGTTGGCTCGCCGCCCGCCTCCATCCGACAGCGGCCCGGCCGCATCAACCCGGCCTCAGCTTAGCCAGACTTCAGCTAACCGGACTTCAGCTTAACCGACTTGGGTTTAACCAGACCTGGATATGTCATTGACGATGGCCCAAGGAATGAAGCGCCTCGGGATGCCGGTTGCGGCCTTTTTCGGCGTGGCGCTGATCGGCCTGGTCGCGACGTCCTGGTTGCTCAACCGGGACGCCCTGCGCCAGGCGGTCGAGGCGCAAATCCGCGCCGTGACCGGCCTCGACCTGGTCGTCAAGGGCTCGATCGACGTTTCGGTATTTCCGGGAAGCTACGTCTCGTTTCACGACGTCGGGCTGAAGGGCGGGGCGACCTCCGACCCCGCGCTATCGGTCGACGTGCTGACCGCCAACCTGCGCCTCCTGCCGCTGTTGCTGCGGCGGTTCGAGATATCGGACGTCATGATGCTGCGTCCCCGCATCAGCGTGGTCCGCGACGCCAATGGCGAGAGCAACTGGACCCCGTTCATCGACACCATCGCGCGCACCATGAAGCCGGGCGCCGAGAACCAGGTGTCGTTCTCGGAAATCCGGATCCAGGACGGCATGCTCGCCTATCAGGACGCCGCCAATCGGGTGTCGGAGAAACTCGGAGACATCGACCTTTCGCTGGCGTGGCCGTCGATCTCGCGTTCGTTCGCGGCGACCGGGCAGTTCGACTGGCGCGGCGAACGGGTCGACGGCTCGGTCAGCGTCAGCGATTTCATCGCCGCACTTTCGGGCGACCGCTCCGGGCTGAAGGCGCGGCTCGCCAGCGCGCCGCTGAAACTCGCCTTCGACGGCACCGTCGCCAACCGCACCAGCATGATGATGGAAGGCACTGTCACCATCGACAGCCCCAGCCTGCGCAATGCGCTGCGCTGGGCGGGCCAGCCGCCGCCGGGCACCGGCGGGTTCGGCCGCTTCGCGCTGAAGGCGCGCGCCAACCTCGTCGGCTCGTCGATCGCGCTGACCAACGTCAATGTCGAACTCGACGGCAATGTCGCCGAGGGCGTGATGACCTACGCCAACACCGGCCGTCAGACGCTGCAGGCGACGCTGGCCGCGGGCAACCTCGACTTCACCCCCTACATCTCCACCTTCCGCCTGCTTGCCAGCGGCGCGCGCGACTGGAACCGGCAGTTGTTCGATTTGAACGCGCTCAACACCACCGACCTCGACATGCGCCTGTCGGCCGCCAAGGTGACGGTCGGATCGTCGAAACTCGGCCGTACCGCGTTCGGCGCCAACCTGCGCAGCGGCGCGCTGGCGCTCTCCGTCGGCGAGGCGCAGATGTATGGCGGCATCGCCAGGGGCTCGTTCGGAGTCTCTCGCTCCGACGCCGTCGCCGACGTCAAGGCGCAGTTCCAGTTCATCGACGTCGATCTGCAGGCCTGCGCATCCGAATTGTTCGGCGTCACCAAGCTGTCCGGCCGCGGCAATCTCAACGTCTCGCTGGTGGCCTCGGGCGCGAGTCCGTTCGGCCTCGCCCAATCGATCGACGGCACCGCCACCCTCACCGGCCACGACGGCGCCATCGCCGGCTTCAATGCCGAGCAGCTGTTGAAGCGGCTGGAGCGGCGGCCGCTGTCCGGCGCCGGCAATTTCCGCTCCGGCTCGACGCCCTACGACAACCTGACCATCGCGGTGAAATTCAGCGAAGGCGTCGCCACTGCCGAGGATATCCGGGTCGAGGGACCTGCGGCGCGCCTGACCCTGACCGGCACCGCCTCGGTACCGGCTCGCGAATACGACATGAAGGGCATCGCCAGCCTGGTCTCGGCACCGAATGCCGCCTCGAGCTTCGAACTGCCGTTCGTGGTGCAGGGACCTTGGGACGATCCCCTGATCTTTCCCGATCCGGAAAGCCTGATCCGGCGCTCGCCGGCCTCCGCGCCGCTGCTCGACGCAGTCAAGGACCGCAAGACCCGCGACGCCGTGCGTTCGGTGCTGGAGCGCTTCACCGGCGGCGGACCAAAGCCGGCCGCGGCGCCGGAAGCGGCAGCACCCGCGCCCGCCGCCAGCGCGCCGGCCGAAGCGCCGAAGGCGAACTGAGGGTTTGCCTTAACCGCTTTTGCGGCGAAACCCACCACACATATGCCGCCGTCATTGCGAGGAGCCCTTGCGACGAAGCAATCCATGCTTCTTTCTTTGTGCAGCAAGCTGGATTGCTTCGCTATGCTCGCAATGACGAACTCCTGGCTGTTTGAAAATCGAATCGGAATGAGACTGCGTTGTCTCCGTGAAAGGAGTTCGTCATACCCGGACATGATCCGGGCATCCATCATTCTTCGTAACAAGTTGTCTCGAAGAAGGGGATCACCGGGTCGAGCCCGGTGATGACGACCTCAATCGGTGGCATCGATGGAGGCTCCGCGACGACGCAATGACGAACTTACAGCGGCGCGGCGCTCTCGCCGCGCGCGCTCGTGAGCTTCGAGGCGAACGACGCCACGACGATGACCACCGCGATCAAGGCGAGCACCAGCGTACAGATGGCGTTGATCTCGGGCTTCACGCCGAGCCGCACCTCCGAATAGATCCGGATCGGCAGCGTCGCCGAACCGGGGCCGGTGGTGAAGCTCGCGATCACCACGTCGTCGAGCGACAGCGTGAACGCCAGCATCCAGCCGGCGGCGATGGCGGGGAAGATCAGCGGCAGCGTCACGCTGAGGAATGCCTGCACCGGATTGCAGCCGAGATCCATCGCCGCCTCTTCCAGGCTGCGGTCGAGCGGCGCCAGCCGCGACTGCACCACCACGGCGACGAAGCACATCGTCAGCGTGGTATGCGCGATCGTCACCGTCCAGAAGCCGCGCTCGGCGCCGACCGCGACGAACAGCAGCAGCAGCGACAGCCCGGTGATGACTTCGGGCATCACCAGCGGCGCATAGAGCATGCCGGAAAACAGCGTGCGGCCCTTGAAGCGCTCGCCGCGCGACAGCGCTACCGCTGCGAGGGTGCCGAGCAGCGTCGCCGATGTGGCCGAGACCGCCGCCACCTTAAGGCTCATCCAGGCCGCATCCAGCATGGCGCGGTCATGCAGGAATTCGCGGTACCAGCGCAGCGACCAGCCGCCCCACACCGTGACCAGCCGCGACGCATTGAACGAATAGATCACGAGGATGACGATCGGCAGGTACAGGAACGCCAGGCCGAGCGCGAGCGAGACGACGTTGAACGGCGAGATCCGGTTGAGCGGGCGGGCCATCAGCTGCTGCCCTCGAGCTGACGCCGCTGCAGCCGGTCGTAGAGCGCGAGCGGCGCCACCAAGAGCACCAGCAATACGACAGCGGCGGCGGAGGCCACCGGCCAGTCCTTGTTGGTGAAGAATTCCAGCCACAGGGTCTGGCCGATCATCATTGCATTGGAGCCCGCCAAGAGATCCGGGATCACGAATTCGCCGACGATCGGAATGAAGCAGAGCAGCGCGCCGGCGCCGACGCCCGGCAGCGACAGCGGAAACGTCACCAGCCAGAACGTGCTGCGCGGCGAGGCGCCGAGATCGCTCGCCGCCTCCAGCAGCGCAGGGTCCATCCTGGCCAGCGTCGCATAGAGCGGCAGGATCATGAACGGCAGATAGGAATAGACGATGCCGAGATACATCGCGCTGTCGGTCGACAGCCACACCACCGGCGCGGCGACCAGATGCAGCGCCAGCAGGATTTGGTTGAGCAGGCCGTCATGCTGCAGGATGTTGATCCAGGCGTAGATGCGGATCAGGAACGAGGTCCAGAACGGCACGATCACCAGCATCATCGCGATGGATTGCCAGTGTCGCGGCAGCCGCGCCATGCCGTAGGCGATGGGGTAGCCGATTCCGAGCAGGATCGCCGTCGAGACTGCGGCAACGATCAGGCTGCGCAGATAGGACAGGATGTAGAGATTGTCGGAAATCAGCAGGCGGAAATTGTCCAGCGACAGTTGGGCGGCGGCCGCCTTCAGCGCGGCCGCGCCCAGCGTCAAATCGAACACCGGCAGATAGGGCGGCTGCGCCACCGCGGTCTGCGACAGGCTGATCTTCAGCACGAAGCCGAACGGCACCAGGAAGAACAAGGCCATCCACAGGTAGGGCGCGATCGCGGCGAAGCGCGCCGGGCGGGCGAAGATGCGGCGGGCGCTCATTGCTCCAGCACCACGCAATCGTCGGGCGTGAACCACGCCACCACGCGCTGGCTCGGGCCATAGGCGTCGATATCGATCCGCGCCGTGTTCGCCATCGACGAACGCAGCACCGCGCCGGAGTCGAGCTTCACCTTGTAGGTGGTGAAGCCGCCGAGATAACCGACATCGGTCACGACGCCTTCGAGCCGGTTGATGGCATGGGCATGGTCCGCATCCGGCACCGGGCCGCGGCGCGACAGCTTGACCTTCTCGGGGCGGATCGCAACGCTGACATTGGCTTTCGTGACCGGCTGGCGCGGCCCGGCGACCGTGATGGTTCCGGCGTCCCGCGTCGAAATCGCCAGGCGATTTCCCTCGTTCGACGCCACCTGCCCCTCGAACAGATTGACGTCGCCGACGAACTCGGCGATCCAGCGCGAGTTGGGAGCCTCGTAAAGTTCGCGCGGCGTCGCCACCTGTTCGAGCCTGCCGTGATCCATCACGCCGATCCGGCTCGCCACCGTCATCGCCTCTTCCTGGTCGTGGGTGACGATGATGAAGGTCATGCCGAGCCGCCGCTGCAGATCCATCAATTCGAGCTGGGTGCTCTCGCGCAGCTTCTTGTCGAGCGCGGCCAGCGGCTCGTCGAGCAGCAGGATCTGCGGGCGGCGCGCCAGCGAGCGCGCCAGCGCCACGCGCTGCTTCTGGCCGCCGGAAAGCTGGTCGGGCTTGCGCTTCTCGAGGCCCTCGAGCTTGACCAGCGCAATCATCTCGGCGACGCGGGCATCGATCGCGGCGCGCGCCATGCCGGCGCGCTTCAGTCCGAACGCGATATTGTCGCGCACGGAAAGATGCGGAAACAGCGCGTAGTTCTGGAACATCATGTTGACCGGCCGCTGATGCGGCAGAACCTGCGCGATGTCCATGCCGTCGAGCAAAATCCGGCCCTCGTCCGGCGTCTCGAAACCGGCGATCATCCGCAGCAGCGTGGTCTTGCCGCAGCCTGATGGGCCGAGCAGCGCGAAAAATTCACCGGCCCTGATATCGAGCGAGACCCGGTCCACCGCGCGGAAGCCGCCGAACTTCTTCACCACCGCGTCGATGCGCAGCAATGGCAGGTCGGGTTCGTCCGCCTGCGGCGCAGGTTTCGATACCGCCTCGCCGGCGCCGATGTTCGGTAGGTCCTCAGCCATGTTCCCCGCCAGCCCGATCACCGACCACGCTAGCGGCGGATCGGCATCGGCTCAACCGGTACGCGGGGCGCGGCCACAACATTATCGGGGCGTTGATCGCGTCTCCGGCAAGGTTCGGCAGGTAACGGGGGTCCTCATCAATCGGCTGATAGGGGCGAGCCGATGCCGCCGGAATGACTGCGGCAGGCGCACCCTTCATACATGTAGGACATGGTGCGGGGCCCTGGCGCGTATTCCGCCTGCAGGCTGGTCAGATCGAAGCCGGCGACACGGACGAGTTCGTCGATCTTGCGGTCCAGATGGCAACCGCCTGCGATGCGGCGCCAGGCCGGCGTGATCCGGTGCTGCCAGAGTTCGATGCCCGGCTCGGGCGACAGTCCGTGCTCGACAAAGCAGAGAGTGCCATCGGGCTTGAGTACCCTGCGCATCTCGCGCAACGCAGCCAGCGGATCCGGGATCGAGCAAAGCGTCCATGTCATCACAATGGTATCGATGCTGTCATCCGCAAGCGGGATCGCGGTCGCAGAGCCCAGCAGGAGGTCAACGGGCACCGCCGATGCCGCGGCACGCCGGCGCGCGATTGCCAGCAGTCTGGCCGAAGGATCGAGCCCGTAGACCAGCTCCACCTGCTTGCCATACAGCGGCAGATTCAGTCCCGAGCCGACGCCGATTTCGAGCACGCGTCCACGGGCGGCGGCGATTACCTCGCGGCGATATTTCGTGAGGTGCTTCTGTCGCATCACCAGATCGAGAATGGGCGGCAGTATCCAGCGCTCATAGAAATTCATCGTCGTTCCTCATTCGCTCTCCAGCCCGCCAGGGCGATGGCCTCAAGCGATTCCCCGGCTCGGCTTTCCGCTCCGACCTGTGGGGCGTAGGTGAGGCTATCAGGCATCCCATTGTCCGGGGTCATCAATTTGGTGCGCGCCCGGTATTCCGGATGCTCGGTTCCCATCAATCGATCCCACCACGTAAAGTATAGCCCGAAATTCCGTGGCGCGTGCTCGTGGTGCATGTCGTGGTGGGTGACCATCGTCACGAGCCCCAGTATCGGACGATCCGCCCAGCCCTTCGGAAACAGCTCGTAGCCGCAATGACCGATGGCATTGCGCAGCATCATGTGGGCCGTGAATGCGAACAGGCCGCCGACGTGCATCGGGACGATTGCGACGAACATCGGCATGAACAGCGCGTGGATCAGGGCTTCGCCCGGATCGAACGCGTAGGCCGTCCACGGGGTCGGATTGTGCGAGCGATGGTGAGTGGCATGCACTCTCCACAGCAGCGGCACGCGGTGCATCAGCCGATGCACCCAGTAGAAATAGGCATCCTGCACCACGATCATGGCAACGACGCTGCCAACGAAGTAAGGCCAGCCAAAAAGGGAAACGTCGGTGTAGACCTGAAATACGCCATGCATCGTCCCGATCCCGATCGATGTCCCGACAGTCGCGAAGATGCAGACCGTCACGAGCGAATGACCGATCTCCCGCCAGATCTGACCGGCCGGCGGGGTACTTCCCCGGATCTTCCGGGCTGCCAGTCGCGACCGGAAGAGCACCCAGATGAGAAGGAATACGGAGCCGGCACCGATCAGATAGCGGGCGAGGTCGCCGGCAAAAATATATGGCCAGATTTGGCGGAATTCAGCGAGGATCGATGCGAATTGCGTCATGGGGCGGAACTCTCCTTGCGTTGGTCCTCCACGAGAACCGCCGCCGGAACTAGCCGCTAAACCCCAGCCCGTCCGCTCGAATTCTGGCCAAATGCGGTCGATTTCGAAATCGGCTAGCTTTTTTCAGATTCGACTTGCCCTTTGATGCCGCGCGCCTCCGCCAGCGCGATGCTTCGGTAGGCCGTTGCGGACTGACCGGTTTCGGCACGGAAGGCGCGATTGAAGGGAGGCAGCGAGGCAAAGCCGGAGTCGAGCGCGATGGTGAGCACCGGCAAATGCGCCAGCTGGGGGTCGCGCAAGACGGCTTTGGCGGCGGCAATGCGATGCCGGTTAACGTAAGCGTTGAAATTGCTGTGGCCGAGCGCCTCGTTGATGTGTTTGCGCAGACGATGCTCCGGCACCCCCAATCTCCTGGCCAGCGCGGCGATCGTCAAACCCTGCTCGAGATACAGCTTGTCGATATTGATGGCACGCTCCAGGGCCGCGGCAAGGGTTTCATCAATCAGCCTCTGGCGATCCAGAACCGGAACGGATTCTGCCTGTCTGGCAGCCGTCATGCTTTGAAACGCCAGGCGCGATGTGGACGCGCTGAGCAACCATGCCGCCGCCGCTGCCGCGAGGATCGAAACAAATACGGATTGCAGCGCCAGCATCCAGGCCTCGGCAGGCCGCCCGGCAAGGGCGACCTCGGCCACCGCAATCCCGACAGCCGCCAGAGTTCCACCGATCAGAAAAAGCAGCCTGAACCGCCTCCGGCTCTCCGAGAGGTCGTTGTCATAGCCGCGCCAGGCCAGCAGTAATATGTGAGCGTCGAGGGTCAGAATGATGAGGTTATGGACGATAGCGAGCGCCTGCCCAAGCGCGGCGTATTCAAGAAGGCGGGATCCGAAACGGGCGAAACCCAAGGCCAGCACGGCTATCAGGACACCGGCATGGAGCGCCTCGAGGCGAAAGTCGTCCTCGAGCAGCGCCAGCGCGAACCACCAGAAAAACACGCTGTTGCCGATGCATAGCGGCAGCAGCAACGAGCCGACACCCCAGCCCCCAAGAGCGCCCGAGCACGACATGTAGGCGGCGGTCCCGATCGCAAACAGCGCGCCCAAGCGCGCCCGCAAATCGGACCTTGCGTCGCGCAGCAGCAGGAACGCGGTCAGCAGCGCCAATGTGACGGCGGCTGGCCGGAAGAAACCGTCGACCTCAAGCATTGGGCAGGCTCGAACGCATCACCACTCATCCCGACAACAGGCCGCGCTCGCTGCGACAGACATCAATGATGTTCTAACAACGGCTGCCGCCGGCGTCGACTCCGGAAGGCCTGACATGGCAACGCCTTCTTCAAAGTCTCCCTCGATCCGCCCCATAGCGATACAGGTCAGAGGGCGCCACTCAGGCGTTCGGCGACCGCGTCGATTTCCTCGCGCGTGGTTCCGCGCCCGAGGCTGAAGCGGATGGCCCCCATGCCCACTTCGGGCGCGACGCACATCGCCGCAAGGACGGGCGACAGTTCGATGCGGCCCGAATGGCACGCCGAGCCCGTCGAGGCGGCGACGCCGTCCAGCCGTTCCAATATCTCGCCACCGGCGCGGCCGATGAAGGAAACATTGAGCGTGTTCGGCAGGCGATGCGAAAGGTGTCCGTTCAGAGCGATGCGATTGCCGAACCGTGACTGCAGTTCGCGCCAGAAATGGTCGCGCAAGGCGCGCACCCGATCCATCGGCGAGAGATCGCGCGCCAGCTCGCAAGCCTTGCCGAGACCGACCGCCAGCAACGCGCTCTCGGTCCCGGCGCGCCGCCCGCTCTCGTGTCCGGCCCCGTGAATGAGCGGCTCGATCAGAACGCCACGGCGAACGAACAGGGCACCGACTCCCTTGGGGGCGTAGAGCTTATGCCCGGCGACCGAGAGCAGGTCGACGCCGAGCCCGTTCACGTCTGTCGCCATCTTGCCGACCGATTGGGCGGCGTCGGTATGAAGCAGGATGCCATGATCGCGGGCGATGCGCGCGCACTCCTCAATCGGCTGGATGGTGCCCACCTCGTTGTTGGCGTGCATGATGCTGACGAGGATGGTGCGCGGCGTGATGGCCCGGCGCAGGTCATCGGGATCGACGCGCCCGAATCCATCTACCGGCAGATAGGTTATCCGCGCGCCCAGGCGTTCGAGAAAGCGGCACGGTTCGATGATAGCCGGGTGTTCGATCCTGGTAGTGATGATGTGATCGCCACCGCTGCGCCGTGCAAAAAACACGCCTTTGAGCGCGAGGTTGTTGGCCTCGCTGCCGCCGCTGGTGAAGACGACTTCATCATCCTCACAGCCGAGCAGGGCCGCAATTTGCCCACGCGCCCTTTCAAGCGCGGCTTTCGCCGGCGCGGCGGCCCAATGCCCGCTCGACGGGTTACCGAAATGATCCGCCAGAAACGGCATCATTGCAGCGGAGACTGCCGGATCGATCGGCGTGCTGGCGTTGTAGTCGAGATAGATGCGTTGCGCGGTCAAAACACCAGAACCTTGTCAGCCGCGATCGTTTCCGCCGCGAGTTCATCCATGGTGCTCCGGCGCGCGCCCGGCACGACGGCAGATTCTTCGAGGCCGCGCGCATCCATGCAGGTGCCGCACAGAAGCACCTTGCCGCTGCCGGCGAGCAAGCGCTTCAGCATTCGTTCGACATTGTAGTAGCCGTCCGGCGTCTTCTGGCCCGCCTTGCCGGCAACGACCGCGTCCGCCATGAGGAACACGATCACGCTCGCCTGTGGATCGCTCTTGAGCAGCGCCTGCGCCAGCCGCAGGCCATTGTAGACCCGTTCGGTACCGTAGGGCGGGTCATTCAGGATGAACAGGATCTGCACAGGCATCCTTCCTTCTCTCTATCGAGCAAGCCCGGTCGGCATGCGGTTTCCGCATCAGCCGATCGTCCAATGCGGGCAGCTCAATCGCCGAGCACGCGCCGCCGCTGCTCGAACTCCTCCTTATCGATCTCGCCCCGCGCAAAGCGCTCCTTGAGAATGTCGAGGGCGGAGCGACCCGGCGGCATGTAATGCGGCGGGATTGTTCCCTGCCATGGGCCACCGGCCCAGCGTGCGAGCAGGACTACGGCAGCGATCAACGCCGTAAGTACGAGGATCATGAACAGCGGACCGAGTATCATGGCGTACCCTCCTCCACCCCACCACATCATATGCGGCCCATAGGCGTATCTGTCGGCGTCCGAGGACGTCTGCGCCCATGCCGCGCTGGATAAAAGCGCGAGAGCGGCCCCCGCTGAGGCGACGATCTTGGTCAAAGCTTTTGGCATTGGTTGCCTCCATCTTTGCAGTCATTAAATTGCTATTTTAATTGACCGAGGGGTTTTGGATCTTGCGCAAGATCAAGAGAGAGGCTCGCACGCTCGCGCATCAGCACGGCCACGACGACACCGGAAAGAAACGTCAGTGCGGCGATTGCCCCGATCGCCCACGCCATCCCGAAAATATCGGCGATGATACCCGCCGAGAGCGCGCCGATGGCATAGCCGAGGTCGCGCCAAAAGCGGTAGACGCTGAGCGAGCGCGCCCGCCACGTCGGATGCGAGGCGTCGGAGACGGCCGCAATCAGGCTCGGGTAGACCATCGCCGTTCCGAGTCCGAGCAGAAGGCTGCCGACCAGCCACCATTGGTATTGGCACGTCGCGGCGGTGAGGAACAGGCCGGCTGACTGGATCCACATGCCGGCGACGATCAGGCCCTTGCGGCCCCAGCGATCGCTCAAGGGACCGGTGGCGACCTGCAGGATTCCCCATGTCGCGGGATAGATCGCCTTCAGAACGCCGATGCGCTCGACGCCGAGGCCGAAGGAGGCAAAGAACAGCGGGAAGATGCCCCAGCTCATGCCGTCGTTGAGGTTATTGACGAGACCGGCCTGCGACGCGGCGAAGAGATTGCGGTCCCGGAACGAGGTGAGGACGAAGATTTCACGAAAGCTCATCGAAGTCGGTGGCTTTGAAGACCCGGCGGCTTCGAGCCGAACGTGTTCACGCGTGTCGCGGACCAGCGCGATCGACAGCAAGGCCCCCAGGACCGCATAGCCGATACCGAGATAGATCGGCACCGGCCGAAGACCGTATCGGGAGGCGAGATAGCCGGTGAGGAACGCCGTGACACCTACGGCGAGATAGCCGGCGAACTCGTTGAGGCCGACCGCAAGGCCGCGCGACTTCGGCCCGACCAGATCGACCTTCATGATCACCGTCATCGACCAGGCAAGCCCCTGATTGATGCCGAGCAGCGCATTGGCCGCAATGATCCATCCCCAACTCGGGGCCCACATGATCATGAAAGGAACGGGCAGCCCGACCAGCCAGCCGAGGATGAGGACACGCTTGCGGCCCCAGTTATCGGCGAGCTGCCCGGAAACGAGATTGGCAAGGGCCTTGATCACGCCGAAGCTGACGATGAAGGATACCACGATCGTCGTCGAGGCAATGCCGAACTCTTCCGATCCGATCAGCGGCACGACCGTTCGTTCGATCCCGACCATGCCGCCGACAAAGGCATTGATCAGGATGAGCAGCGCAAACTGCCGCCAATTCTCCTTGAGCCCGAGCCTGACACGCGAGCCCGTCGGCTGTGAACTCGATGGCGATTCGCTCATCGGTCAGGCTGCCGCGGCCGTTGCACCGGAATTCGCTGCCCTCAGCGCGGCCGCCTTTTGCGGAGCCGGCGGAATCTCGGCGAGCATGAAACGGATGAACTCGGCCTGCTCTCCGATCCTGAACGCCTCGTTGTAGCGTCGCTCGAAGCCGATGGTCGACCAGGGCTTGCCGCTCAGACGCCGGCCGCACACCGAGCCGGCATAGGCGCCGGGCAGAACCTCAACATAGTCCGGCAATGCCTTCAGCCGTCCCACGCTGTGGAACAGGTCCTTTGCGCCCTGCTCGGCGCTGACGGCGAGTTCCGTGCGGCCGAGGTCGCCGACCATCAAAGTGTGTCCGGTCAGCACGAACCAGGGCTCGTCGGCCCGGGTGCGATCGCTCACGAGAATACAGATGTGTTCCGGGGTGTGGCCCGGCGTGTGCAGCACTTTCGCAATGACGTTGCCGAGCGGAAGCTCCTCTCCGTCGCGCGCTGCCCTGAACGGAAATGAAACTTCCGCGCGCGCCCCGAGCACATATTCCGCACCGGCCGCCTCGGCGAGTTGCCGCCCCACCGAGAGATGGTCGGCATGAACGTGGGTGTCGATGACAAAGAGGATGCGCATCCCGGCGGTCTCTGCAGCACGCAGGTAGGGCTCGACCTCGCCGACGGGATCGACGACCGCACCGGCCGCGCGTCCGCCGCAGCCGAACAGATAGGAGATGCCGACGGGCTCATGGTGCAGGAATTGCCGGATGATCATGGCTTGCGCTCCTGAGTTCCCCGAGGTAAATACATTCAATCATTCAGTTGAATGTTTCATTGAGGGGAAGCCGTGTCAAGCGTCGGACCTAAACAAGCGATCTTTGCCGGCCTGGCGGAAGTGGCGCAGGCGCTCGGCCACCCTCACCGGCTGGAGTTGCTGGAGCACATCGCCCAGGGCATGCGCAGCGTTGAAGAGCTTTCCGCACGGGCCAATCTGAGCTTCGCCAACACCTCGCGGCACCTGCAAATCCTTCGGCGCGCGCGCCTCGTCGACACCGAGCGTCGTGGCAAGCACGTGCTGTACCGGCTCGCCGGCGACCATGAGGTGGTGGACCTGATGCGGGCGCTCGGGCGTGTCGGCGAGCGCAACGTAGCCGAAGTCAGTCGCATCATGACCGACTACTTCCGTGCTCGCGACGCGCTGGAGGCTGTGTCGAGAGAGGATTTGGTCTCCCGGCTGCGCGATGGCCTTGTCACCGTCCTCGACGTACGTCCCGAGGACGAGTTTGCGCTCGGGCATCTTCCCGGCGCGTTGAATATCCCGCTTGGCAAGCTGGAACAGAGGTTGAGTGAGCTTCCGGCGAACCGCGAGGTCATTGCCTATTGCCGCGGTCCTTATTGCGTTCTCTCGTTCGAGGCGGTCGCAGCGCTGCGCGCGCGAGGCTATCTCGTCCGTCGGCTCGAGGATGGCTATCCCGAATGGAAGGCTGCGGGTTTACCGACCGAAGCCGTGGCCTGAACAAGGCGACACCCAACAGATGCCGTTGACGCCACACCGCGCGAAAGCGATGGCGCCAACCAGCATCCAGGATCATTGCAACAAGGAGCGAGCGTTATGACCTTTGCAAACCGCATGTCGGCAGCCCTGCTGGGCGCGACGCTCCTGTTCAGTCCGGCCTTTGCCGGGAGCCCGGCCGTCAAGGCCATGCAGGATTACATGGAGTTCGCTCCCTATGAGGCGGGCATCATTGTGCCGCAGCAGCTTTCGAAGGAAATTTTCGATAGCATTGTGTTCATCGACACGCGCGATGGCGCACAATTCGCCGCAGGCTCGATCCCGGGCGCGCGCAATATCGAATGGCGCGAGGTGCTCAGCCGCATCGACGAAATCCCCAAAGACAAGAAGGTCATCCTGTTCTGCAACACCGGCAGCCTCTCCGCCCAGGCCGCATTCGCGCTGCGGGTTGCGGGACGCGACAATGTCCTCGTACTGCAATCCGGTTTCGACGGATGGAAGAGGGACGCCGCCTACAAACCCTGAGAACCGAGGCGGCAACTTGAATGAGGGCGCGTCTCAACCGGCTCTTGGCAGCCGCCGCCGCTCGCCTCGACTCCTCCGGGGTTCACAGTCAGCCGGTCTCGTGCTGCAATACATTCCGATGTTTGTTTCGCGGGGAGAGAAAATGAACCGGGACCGCTATGACCTGCCGCTGACCACCGGGTCCGACCGCGCCGCGGCATTCTATCGTGATGGCGTCGACTGCATGCTGGCGGCCTGGAACGGCGCCGACGCCGCCTTCGACCGCGCCATTGCCGAAGATCCCGATTTCGCGCTCGCGCATGCCGCACGCGCCCGCATTCACCAGATGAACATGGAGATCGCCGAGGCCCGCGCCGGCGCGGCGCGCGCCCGGCAGCTGGCGGCCGCGGCAAGTCCGCGCGAGCGGCGGCACGTCGAGATCATGGCGGCAACCATCGAAGGGCAGTCGAAAGCGGCATTGTCGGGCGCCGAACAGCATCTCGATGAGTTTCCGCGCGACGCCCTGATCCTCTCGCTACTGCTCGGCGCGTTCGGCCTCTATGCCTTTTCCGGCCGCGCCGACCATGACGCGGCGAAGCTCGCGATCTGTCAGCGTCACGCCAGCCATTACGGCGAAGATTGGTGGTTCCTGACCTATCTCGGCTGGTCGCATACCGAAGCCGGCGATGCCGGCATCGGCCGCACGCTGACCGAACGGGCTTTTCCGCTGCGGCCTGCCAACGCCAATGCCGCGCACGGGCTTTCCCATGCACTGTTCGAACAGGGCGAGCCGGAAACCGGCCGCGCGTTTCTTTCGTCCTGGCTGAAGACGCATGAACAGGCGAGCTTCCTGCATGGCCATCTGTGCTGGCACGTCGCGCTGACCGCGATCGAAGCCGGCGATCCGGACGCTGCGCTTGATATCTACCGGCGGCAGATCAGGCCGGCCGGTTCGCCGTACCCGCCTCTCAACGTGTTGACGGATACGGCGTCGCTGCTGTGGCGGCTCTCGCTGGCCGGCCAGCCGGGGCTGGCGCCGCACTGGCGCGAAGTGATCGCCTATGGTGATCGATTCTTTCCCCAGGCGGGCGCCCATTTTGCCGATGTTCACTATGCGCTGGCGGCGGCGGCAACCAGCCCCGACGCCTTGCAGAAGAGGCTGACGCAAATGGAAGCGCGCGCGGCCGACGGCAGGCTCGCCCCGGGCCCCGGCGCGATCGGCCTCTGCCGCGGCATGCAGGCTTTCGCCGAAGGCGATCATGAGCGCGCCGTCCGCATCCTCGAACCGCTGATGCCCGAATTGGTGCGGATCGGCGGCAGCCATGCCCAGCGCGAATTATGGGAGGACACTTTCATCGTGGCGTGCCTGCGCGCCGGACATGGCGACAGGGCAGCGCGGATGATCTCCGAGCGGCTGCACCGCAGGCCGTCGAGGCGCGACCAAGGCTGGTTGCAGGAAGCCCGGCCAGCGGCGCCGTCCTGAGCCCGTATCCCGGGATTCACGATGCCTTGCACGAAGCCTTGCATGATTCCTTGGCGGCCATGAACGCCGCCAGCGCGTCGCGATCCGCCGACGGCATGGTGAGGCCGAGTTTCGAGCGCCGCCACAGAATGTCGTCCGGGAAGCGCGCCCATTCCTTGGCCATGAGATAGCGCACCTCGGCTGCGGTCAGTTCCGGCCCAAAGGCCGGACCGAGATCGGTCCGCTCTTTGGCGTCGCCGAGCACCATGTTGAGGCGCGTGCCATAGGCGGCGACCATGCGCCGGGCCTGAGGCTCGGCGAGAAACCGCCAGCGCTCCATGGCCGCATCGACCTCGGCGTCAAAGCGCTCCCAGGCAAAGTCGCCGCCCGGCAGCGGCGTCTTCGCGGTCCAGCGCGGCGACATCGGATAGAACGGCGTGAGCTTTGACACCGCGCGCTCCGCGCGCAACCGCGAGGTCGTGACGTCGCCGCCGAAGATCGTCACCAGCGGCGCCTTGCCGCGCGGGCGGTCGAACGCCATCGCGCCATCGCGCGCCGGTCCCGCCACCAGGTTGGCGCCGGACACGGTCCTGATCACATCGACCAGCTCGAGCCGCTCGCGGAAATACCGGTTGGCGGCGTCGCAGAGATAGGCGACATCGCCCGCGGCCATCGACACGATCGCCGGGTCGCCCCTGAAGGCGTGGCCGACGGTGCCGATCAGCGTGAAATCGCGTTCATAGGGGCTTGCGAAGATCAGCCGACGGTCGCTGTTCTGGAAAACATAGACATTGTCGGTATCGAACAGCCGCCTGACCACGATCTGGCTGATCTGGACCGTGCCGACGCGAGGCGGCGGCATGCGCAACACGGTTTCCGCCACCGATGCGGTCCAGGCGCCGGCCGCATTGACCAGGGCGCGCGCCGTGATCACCTGGCGGTGACCGCGATCGATCACCGCCAGCCGCCAGATATCGAGCCGGTCGGCGCGGACGCAGCGCGCGCCGGTCCGGATCACGGCGCCGCGCTCCGCGGCATCGACGGCGTTGAGGACCACCAGCCGGGAATCGTCGACCATACAGTCGGAATATTCGAACGCGGTGCCGATCGGCCGCTGCAGCGCGTTGCCGTACGGATGGTGGGTGATATCGATCGTCGCCGACGCCGGCAGGCGCGGGCGCGAGGCAAGGCGGTCGTAGAGCAAGAGCCACGCTCGCAGCACCCAGGGCTGACGCCCGTCGGAATGGGCGGGGATCACGAAGCGGGTCGGGCGCACCAGATGCGGCGCGGTCCGCAGCCAGGTATCGCGCTCTTTCAGCGCCGCCCGCACGCGAAAGAACGCCCGGCGCTCCAGCACCGACAGATCGCCATGGATCAGCCGCGGCGAGGCCTGGGATGCGCCGGCGCCGAGGTCGCCCTGCTCCAGCAGGATCACCCGCAAGCCGCGTCCGGCGGCGTCGCGCGCGATGCTGACGCCGTTCAAACCTCCGCCGATGACAGCAAGATCGTAATCCGCCATGCGCAAGCTATAGCGTTTTCAGGCGGAGCCTGTCCCGCACTTGATGCCGGATGGATACCGGTTCGCATAAAGAAAATGCGTCAAACGACAAGATCGCGCCTCGATTCCGATTCAATCAGAACAGAAGCTCTAGCCGGTCTTGCGCGTGGGCTCCATCGTATCGCCGAGGTTGCGGCCGACCAGCGCGGCATACTGGCCGATCGGCGCGGGCCTGCCCAGGAAATAGCCCTGCACCGCGTCGCAGCCCGAATCGGCGAGGAAAGCAAGCTGCTCCTGGGTTTCCACGCCCTCGGCGACGATCGACATTTCGAGGCCGTGGCCGAGACCGATCACGGCGCGCACGATCGAGGCCGATTGCGGATTTCGCCCGAGATTGATGACGAAGTCGCGGTCGATCTTGATCTTGTCGAACGGAAACGCCTGCAGGTAGCTCAGCGAGGAATAGCCGCTGCCGAAATCGTCCATCGACACCCTCACGCCGAGCGTCTTCAGCCGCCGCAGCAGCGCCAGGCCGCGATCGAAATCCTCGATCAGCACGCCCTCGGTGATTTCCAGTTCGAGCCGGCCCGGCGCGAGACCGGTTTCGAGCAGGATCGAGTGCACGAGGCCGACCACGTCGCCGTGCATGAACTGCGCCGGCGACAGGTTGACCGCTATCTGCAGCGGCATCGGCCAGGAGGCGGCCTCGCGGCACGCCTCGCGCAGGATCCATTCGCCCATTTCGACGATCAGCCCGCTTTCTTCCGCGAGCGGGATGAAATCGCCCGGCGAAACGAAGCCGCGCACCGGATGCATCCACCGCGCCAGCGCCTCGAAGCCGATCACCTTGCTGCCGGCGACGGTCTGGTGCGCCATCGCCTGCGGCTGATAATGCAGCGAGAGTTCGCCGTTCCTGATCGCCACCGACAGGTCCTGGTGCAGCACCCGGCGATCGCGGATCTGCTGGTCCATCTCGGGCTCGTAGATGCTGATCGAGCCGCGAGATTTCGCCTTGGCGCGGAACAGCGCCGCACCGGCATTGGCAAGCAGGGAAGCCGCGTCCGCTCCGTTATGCGGGAAGATCGAGATGCCGGTGGTGCAGCCGGTACGCACCGATTTGCCGTCGATCAGGAATTCGCTGGACAGCGCCTCGGCAAGCTGTTCGGCCAGCAGCATCCCGGCGACCGGCTGCTTGCCGTCGATGATCATTCCGAACTCGTCGCCGGACAGCCGGGCGACGACACCGCCGCGCGCCGAGTCCTGGATCCGGCGCGCTACTTCGATCAGGAGCTTGTCGCCGACTGCATGGCCGAACACGTCGTTGATTTCCTTGAGGCCGTCGAGGTCGACCGACAGCACCGCGAATTCCTCATCTGTGCCTGCGCAGGCCTCGATCATCTGCGCCAGCGCCTGCAGGAAGGCGGCGCGGTTCGGCAGGTCGGTCAGGCCGTCATGATACGCCATATGTGCCATCCGCGACTCGGTCTGGCGGCGGTCGGTGACGTCCTCATGGGTCTTGATCAGGTATTGCGGCTCGCCGGCATCGTCGAGCACCGTCATGCGGCGCGTCAGGAACAGCCGCAACCCGTCCTTGGTGGAAATCGGATGTTCCTCGGTGAGCAGGCCGCGCTTCCTGATCGCGGCCTCGTCGCGCGCGATGATCAGCTTGGCTTCCCTCGGATTGAAGATATCGGCTGCCGTCAATCCGGTGGCGTCCTCGCGCCGCCGGTTGAGAATGGTCTCGGCGCTGCGATTGGCCAGCAGATATCGCCCGTCGCTGACGCGCTCGACGATCAGCGACACCGGAATGTTGTCGACCACCAGTTCGAGGAATTTCTTGGTGTTCTCGAGCTCCTTGGAAAGCGACCGGCGGTCGGTGACGTCGTCGAACAATGCGATCAGGAATTCCGGCCGGTTCTTGTCGTCGCGCGCGACCACGCGGACGCTCGAGAGAACGCGCTTCTCCGAGCCGCGCTCGACCGCAAATTCGCTGCGAAACTGCCCCTCGGGCGAGTTGAGCGCCGCCTGGTCCGCCGACTCTATGCTTGCCGTCGTCTCGGGGCGGAAAATCTCATCGGCGCGCTTGCCGATGATATGGTCGCGGGAAAAGCGCGAGAACCGTTCGAACGCGCGGTTGGCGAAGATGTAGCGGCCGTCATCGATATTCTTGGCGGCGACACAGACCGGGACATTGTCGAGCACCGATTCCAGGAACTGCTTGGTCGAAGCAAGCTGCCGCGAAAGCTTGCGCTGCTCGCTGCAATCCTCGTGGGTTCCGACCGTCCCTCCGTTCGGCAGCTGAAACAGTTTGGCGATGACCGCCCGTCCGTTGGGCAGTTCAGCGACATGGCCATCCGGCTGGCGAGCCTGCCGGACAAATTCCTCGAAGCTGGCGGTAAGCTGCCCGCGCTGCCGCCTCAGTTCGATCAGGTCCCGCCCGGTCATGTCCTTTCGGATATCGGCACGCGTCAGCCCATAGATCTCGAGAAAGCGATCGTTGCAGAAGACGACGCGGTTCTGCGCATCCGTCATCATCACGCCCTGGCTGAGGTTGTTCAGGGCCGAGCTGACGAAGGCATTCCTGCGCAACTGCGCACGCTTGACCTTGCGCAGCGCCGAATGCACCCACAACGCGATCGCGGCGAGAAAGGACGCGATGACGATGCCGCCGATCAGCAGTTCCCAGATCATGCTGGGATCGGCGGAGCCGACGTAACTCGGCGGCGCAAAGTCACCGGATGCGGCCCAAGCGGATGCGGACGGCACAGCGACGGCTGCGCAAGCGACGGCCCACGCAGGAATCAGAATTTTGCCGCCTGCCTGCCAATTCTTGTCAGCCATCAGTCACCCGCGGATTTCTGCGGCGGAGTGTCTAACCTGACGGGTTTGGATCGGGTAAACGTCTACCCTTACAACCCAAAAATGTGACTTAAATTACGGCAATTGCCCTGACATGATTAATGCTTCACTAACGGAGCGCGGCCTGGCAAGCATTCCGACACGAATTCAACGGGTTCCCCGTGAACATCGCCTCAACCGGGCGATGATCGGCCGGCGAGATTGATCGCGGACGCGCGGCCGTCCACAAGGGCGCACACGGGGTCGAAGGGCCGGCAACTTGCGGATCAGATTTTCGAATGGACAAGGTTGAGTGCGTTGTAATCGGGGCGGGGGTGATCGGCCTCGCCGTCGCGCGGCGGCTGGCGCAGGCGGGCCGCGAGGTAATCGTGCTGGAGGCCGCCGAAGGCATCGGCACCGTCACCTCCTCCCGCAACAGCGAAGTGATCCACGCCGGCATCTACTATCCGGCCGGCAGCCTGATGGCGCGGATGTGCGTCAGCGGCCGGCGGGCGCTCTATGAATATTGCCGGGAGCACGGCGTTCCCCATCGCAATTGCGGCAAGCTGATCGTCGCAACCACCCCGAAGGAGACCGAAAAGCTGCAGTCGATCCGGGCGCATGCCGAGGCCAACGGCGTCGCCGATATGCAAACCCTCTCGGGCGATGCCGCGCGAGCCCTGGAGCCGGCGCTGAACTGCGACGCCGCCCTGCTCTCGCCTTCCACCGGCATCGTCGACAGCCACGCCTACATGCTGGCATTGCGCGGCGACGCCGAGGATGCCGGCGCGGCGTTCGCGTTCCATACACCGCTGCTGCGCGCCAGGGTGACGGCGGGCGGAATCGAACTCGACGCCGGCGGCGACGCGCCGATCGGCCTCGAATGCGGGCTTCTCATCAATGCCGCGGGGCTCGGCGCGTCCGCGGTCGCGCGCAGCATCGACGGCATGCCGATCGGCCTGATACCGCCGGCCTATCTCGCCAAGGGAAACTATTTCAGCTGCAGCGCGCGGGCGCCGTTTTCGAGATTGATCTATCCAGTGCCCGAGCCCGGCGGGCTCGGCGTCCATCTCACCCTCGACATGGCCGGCCAGGCCCGGTTCGGTCCCGACGTGGAATGGATCGATGCTATCGACTACGCCGTCGATCCGGCGCGGGCCGAACGATTTTACCCGGCGATCCGGCGGTATTGGCCGACGCTGCCTGACGGCGCGCTGATGCCGAGCTATTCCGGAATCCGGCCGAAGATCGTGCCGCCGGCGGTGGCCTCGCAGGATTTCCTGATCCAGGGCCCACGGGATCACGGCGTCGCCGGGCTGATCAATCTGTTCGGGATCGAGTCGCCGGGGCTGACTTCCTCGCTGGCGATCGCGGACCATGTCGGCGAACTGGCAGGGGTATGAGCTTTTGCCGCGTAGCTTCGGCGACGTCGCGCGAAAGCAACCTGCTCCCGAAGACAACTCATCCGAAAACAACTCAGGGGTGAGCGCTACCGCGCTCATCCCGAGATAATGGTGGGATATTCCGAGGCTGCGGCGGCGAGGCTAGTGCAGCGTTTCGCCCGCGGTATGCCTCAACCGCTCGATCGCGTCCTTGACCATCAATTTCCGGCGCTTCAGTTCGACAATTCGCAGGTCGTCCGTTGAAAGGTGTACGAGAGCTTCATGCAATTCGTTTTCAAGAACTTTGTGTTTCCGTTCAAGTTCAACGAGATGCGCCTGAATTGCCATACGAAACCTCCTCGGTTGAATGAGACCTCAGATTCGATCCGGACGAGGAAGTGTACACGAGCCGGGGAAGCTGTCGATGGAAATCAAAATCCTGCGCTCATATTTCGCAGCCATGTGTAACCAATCGTGAGTAGGGAACCGCGCCCGCTTGCGCGAGGGACCGGCAAGGAGGATATTCTCCCAGCGGCTTCCCTAACCTTTCGCAACCTCATCGCGTTTTTCAGTTAACGTACACCATGACCGACGAAGATGAGCGCGAGCTCGAAACCGAACTCGCACGGCTGCAGCAGGAGCACCGCGACCTCGACGCGGCGATCGACGCGCTGCATCAGTCGCCCGCGCCGGATTTGTTGCGGCTGCAGCGGCTGAAGAAGCGCAAGCTGCAGCTGCGCGACCGCATCGCGTTCATCGAAGACCAGATCACGCCCGACATCATCGCGTAGCCCGTCATTCCGGAACGCGCGACGTGTTCCGGAACAGGCAACGTTCGCCGGAACGGCGCTCACTCACCCACCCATCAACTCGCGCAGCACGCCCGTCACCTGGTTCGGGCTGTAGGGCTTTGGCAGGAACCGGCCGCCTTCGGGCAGATCGCTTTCCCCGACAAGGTGGTGGCCGGAGGTGGCGACGATCTTGATCGGAGGCCAGCGGCCCCTGACCGCGCGGGCGAGTTTCAACCCGTCCATCGAGCCGGGCATCTGGATGTCGGTAAACACGACCTTGATGTCCGGACGGGTTTCGAGAATTTCGATCGCCTGGTCGGCATTGGCGGCTTCGAGAACTTCGAACCCGGCTGCCCTGACCATGTCGGTCGCGTCCATTCTCAGCAGAAACTCGTCCTCGACGATCAGCACCACGATTGTTCTGGTTTCGGCCAGACCCATACGTCCCACTCCTTACGAATAAGCCATTAAGCGCTGGATATTGTTTTCGTTCCCGCACCGGACTTCCGAACCGCGCCACCGCTGGCGGTGCCGTGCTCGCCCTGTCCTCGGCAGGGTGCAGTGGAAAACCGCCGACCGCCCCATCAGGAGCAGCTTGACTCGATGAGAACAAAATAGGAACATTCCCGCCGCCCCTCAACAGACCGGGAATTTCGCCATGTCCGAATCTGCTGCCCTGCCCGATATCGATCGTTACGAACAGGCCTGCGACCAGGCGATCGCCATGTGCGACGGAAACCTGCGCAGCACGATCAAGGCGCTGATCATGGCGAACGAATATCTGGAAACGGAATTGCAGGAACTGCAGGCGGCGGTCGCATGCGGCTGCGCGCCGCGCACCAACAGCGACGCCGCCTGAGCGATCAACCGAAGCCGGAGCGACTCCGATGGCCGATGTCACCTATTACGTTGCGATGCCCTTCCTGCAGGACGACACCGGTTCGCCGGTCGCGGGTGCGGCGGAAGAATGCCAGAGTTCGTCGGGCGCGTTGCGGCGCGCGGAAGCCTTGTCGCGGGTCGCAGGCTCGATCGGCGCGGTCGCGTTCAGCCGCACCGGCGATCCCATGATCGGCGAATTCGGCGACGCTCAATTGATCCGGAAATTCGGCAGCGTGCCGGACGATCTGAGCGGGCTGTAGCGCGTATTCCGCAAAAGCCGGAACCGGTTTTGCGACGAGAACACGAGCAAAATCAGGGTTAGCCGCAGCTTATCGCATTACGTTTCGTGCCGCCGCTGTGCCTTGCGCACATACATCGCGCTGTCGGCTTCTTCCAGCGCCCGGCCGGCTTCCGCATGCGGCCCGAGAATGGCGACGCCTGCCGACGCGCCGGCCGTGATGGTGCGGCCGCGAAAGGTGAAGCTGAGCCGGTCGACGGCCTGCTCCAGTGCGGCTGCCTTGGCCCTCGCATCGGTCTCGCTCAGGTTCCACAGCAACAGCGCGAACTCGTCGCCGCCCAGCCGCCCGATCACGTCGGACGAGCGCACCTGGCTCAACAACGCCGACACCACGGCCTTCAACACCTGATCCCCCGCAGCGTGCCCGAAGGCGTCATTGATCGGCTTCAGGCGATCGACGTCGAGCACGATCAGCGCGCCGCTGGCATGATAGCGCTTGATATAGGCGATCGAGCGATGGAGCTCGCGCTCGAAGCCGCGGCGGTTGGGAATATCCAGCAGGAAGTCGATATCGGCGGAAGTCTGCAGTTCCTCGATTCGCGCCAGGGCCTTGGCGAGCTGGGCCCGGAGCCGGCGGATCGTCAGTCTGGCATCGTCGGGCGCGGCCGAAAGCCGGGGCAGCGACGCCGTTACCTTCGCCGCCCTGGTGCGCTTTGGGGCGGCCTTGCGTCCCGCCGCGCTGCTTTTGCGGCGTTTCGCGGGGCCCGGAGCCGTCGCCCTGGTTTTCTTCTTCATGGGCATCCTCGGGGCCTGATCCAGCTTCACTGAATCGGGCCCCTGGTTGGTTGTCTTGCGCATGATCTTTTCCGAAAACCGGTATCCACTTCTCGGGATCATGCTTTAAGAAGGCTTGCCGGAATTCACCAAGACAGGATAGTCCATTCCGGACCCCTTGCCACGCCTTGGCCAGACCTCGGGCCGATCCTATAATCCGGCCTATGTTTTTGGATTCCCGAAAAGAATTGACCTCATGACCGCCCCCGTCGCCATTATCATGGGAAGCCAGTCCGACTGGGAAACCATGCGCCATGCCGCCGAGACGCTCACAGCCCTCGGGGTTGCCTGCGACAAGCAGATTATCTCGGCGCACCGCACCCCGGACCGGCTATTCGCCTTTGCCAAGGGCGCCAAGGCCTCCGGTTTCAGGATCATCATCGCCGGCGCCGGAGGTGCTGCCCACCTGCCGGGCATGGCCGCATCGCTGACGGAACTGCCGGTGTTCGGCGTTCCCATCGAATCCAAGGCGTTGTCCGGAGTCGATTCGCTCTATTCCATCGTCCAGATGCCCGCGGGCGTTCCGGTCGGGACGCTGGCGATCGGCAAGGCCGGCGCCATCAACGCCGCGCTGCTCGCGGCCAGCGTCCTCGCGCTGAACGACCCGGCGCTGGCGGCAAGACTGGCGGCCTGGCGCAAGGCGCAGGCCGAGGCGGTGGCCGCGCGCCCGGAGGGTTCTGCGTGACGGCCTCACATCGGGTGAAGCTGAAGCCCGGCGACACCATCGGAATTCTCGGCGGCGGACAATTGGGCCGGATGCTGGCCATGGCGGCGGCGCGGCTCGGGCTGCGCTGCCAGGTGTTTTCGCCGGACCCTGATTCGCCGGCGTTCGATGTGGTGCTGAACGCGACCTGCGCCGAATATGCCGATGTCGAGGCGCTGGAACTGTTCGCAGGCGATGTCGACGTCATCACCTACGAATTCGAGAACGTGCCGGCCGCGACCGCGATGGTGCTGGCGGCGCGGCGTCCGGTTTTGCCGGCGCAGAAGATCCTGGAAACCACGCAGGACCGGCTGATCGAGAAGGACTTCGTAAAGAAGCTCGGCATCGCCACGGCCGACTACGCCGATGTCTGCTCGATCGAAACCCTGCGCGCCGCCATCGCGCGCATCAAGCTTCCCGCCGTCATCAAAACCCGCCGCTTCGGCTATGACGGCAAGGGTCAGGCCATCATCCGCGAGGGCGACGATGTCGTCCAGGTCTGGCAGGACCTCGGCACCAAATCTGCGATCCTCGAAGCCTTCATTCCGTTCGAGCGCGAGATCTCCGTGATCGCCGCGCGTTCGGCCGACGGTGCGGTTGAATGCTACGACGTCACCGAAAACGAACATCGCGATCACATCCTGAAGATCTCGCGCGCGCCGGCCGATATCCCGGAAGCGCTGGCGGCAGAAGCGCGCGGCATCGCCGAGAAGATCGCCAGCGCGCTCGACTATGTCGGCGTGCTGGGTGTCGAGATGTTCGTGGTGCAGGGAGCGGCCGGGCCGCAGGTTCTGGTCAACGAAATTGCGCCGCGGGTGCACAATTCCGGGCACTGGACGCTCGACGGCGCGACGATCTCGCAGTTCGAGCAGCATATCCGCGCCATCGCCGGCTGGCCGCTCGGCAAGCCGGTCCGCCACGGCCCGGTGACCATGACCAACCTGATCGGCGACGATATCAACGACTACGAGCGGTGGCTGACCGTGCCCGGCGCGACCGTGCATCTCTACGGCAAGGGCCCGGCGCGGCCGGGCCGCAAGATGGGGCATGTGACGCTGGTCGGCGCCGTACCGCCCAAAACCGGCTGATCGGGATCAAAAAAGGCTGATTTGGCTCCGCAAACCCGGCTCATTCGGGGTCCCGCCGGTGGACATTGCCGGCTTTGTCTGATACATCCGCGCGCTCAGGGTTAAGGGCTTGGCCTTTCGCCAGTCTTTCGCTTTACCAGAATTCAAATCCGACCAATTGAAAGAGGATGCCGCGTGCAGGTTCTCGTTCGCGATAACAATGTCGATCAAGCCCTCAAGGCGCTGAAGAAGAAGATGCAGCGCGAGGGTATCTTCCGCGAGATGAAGCTCCGCGGCCATTACGAAAAGCCCTCCGAAAAGAAGGCCCGTGAAAAGGCCGAAGCCGTGCGCCGCGCGCGCAAGCTGGCCCGCAAGAAGCTGCAGCGCGAAGGCCTGCTGCCGATGAAGCCGAAGCCGGTGTTCGGCGCCGGTCCCGGCGCAGAGCGCGGCGGTGCTGGTGGCCGTGGCGGCCCGGGCGCCGGTCCGCGCGGACCGCGCTGAGCCGAAAAACCACCGAATCGAATCCGACAGCGCGGGCCCTTGGGTCCGCGTTGTTGTTTTTGGTCAATGCATTTTCCGGCGCGGCGAGCTACCAATGCTGCACTAGCCGCGCGAGTATTCTGCAAAAATGGTCATTCCGGCGCCTTTTGTATTTTCCGAAATTGCGCGTTCCGGCAGCCGCACATCGGCGCTGATCGCGGTGCTCGCCATTACCCTTTGTGGATGCTCCTTCGATCTGAGTTTGTGGTCATCGTCGCCGGAGAAGGAGGCGCCTGCGAAGGCGGCCCCGGCGGAGACCGGCGCCGGCGACGCGCAGGCCGCCACCGCGCGGGCGCAGACGCTGGCAAAGTCTGGAAAAACCGAAGAGGCGCTGGCTGAGTTCGGCAAGGCGATCGCGATCGATCCTCACCATGCGGAAGCGCTGTACAACCGTGGCCTGCTCTACCAGCGGCAACGGCAGCATCAACTGGCGATCGACGATTTCAGCTCGGCCAACGGGCTGACGCCGCAGCGGGCCGAACCATTGCTCGGCCGCGCGATCAGTTACATCGCCATGGAAAGGTTCAAGGAAGCCGCGGCCGATCTCGACGAGGCCGTGCAGGCCGACCCGCAGAACGCGCAGGCCTGGAGCACGCGGGGGCTGGCCTATGAGCGCCTCGGAGACAAGGACAAGGCCAAGGCCTCCTATGCCCGGGCGCTGGCCATCCGTCCCAAGGACGAAGCCGCGCGAACCGGCCTGGCGCGCCTCGGCGGCTAGACCGGAACTATTTCGGCAATACCGCGTGGAACACCGATTTGGCCGCCGACAGCACGTCTTCGGCAACCGTGGTGCGTTCGCGGACCGCCGGCCCGGTGGCTTCGGCGCGCAGATCGAGCGGCCGCGAGGGGATCTCGGCCGGCGGTGTCGGGCGGCCCGGATCGTCGCTTCCCGCGGCCCCATATGGCGGCCTCGGCGAGGAGGCGGCCTGCGCATCGAGCGTCTCGTTGGGGGGCGGCGCGGAAACCATGATCGGCGGCGGCAGCGGCCGGACCGCGGGCGCAACGCGGGGCGCATCCGGGGTGCGGACGGCTTCCGGCGCACGCGCGGCATCCTGGACCCGTGGCGAAGCTTCGTTGCTGCCGCGCAGCCGATCGATCGCGGCGCGCGCAAGATCGTTGGCGTCGCGGCGCTCGTCGGCAGCGCTCGCGGCGTCAGCCGGCGGAGGCGTGGCAGGCGCCGACACCACCGGCGCGACAGCCGGGGCCGGCGCGGTCTTCGCGACGGTCCTTTCGCGCGGCGCAGGCTGATGCCGCCGCGGCTCGACCGGGATCGCGGCGGTCTCCGTCGGCTTTTCGACGATGTTTTCTGCAGGCTTTTCAGCGGCGGTCTTCTCGAGGATGGCTTTTTCGGAAATCCCCTTCGCCGTCACGCCGGGCCCCCGGACGTTGGCGAGATCGGAGGATGCCTCGGGCGCCTTGGGAGAAGCCTTGGCGGATGTCGTAGCAGATGACTTGGCGTCTGCCTTGGCGTCCGCCTTTGCAGCCTCGGGAGCTGCAGTCGAAACCACGGCGGCCGGGGTGTCCGCGCTTGGTTTGGCCACGATGTAATGATTGACGATGTAAGCCCCGATGACGGTCGCCGCCACCGACGGCAGAATGTCCACCGCAAACTTCGTCAGATACTTCTTCAGCATGCCGGCAACTCCCCGCACCGGTTTTGATGCGGGAACTTTGAGGCGCATTAAGGGATCAACTGCGACAGATCGGTGGCAATCGGCTGATCCGGCGCAACAATCCGTTCACAGCCGCGTCAGCCGGCCGGGGATCGCAAAGCGGCTCAGGTCGGTGCCAGGCCCGCCAGTCCCCTCGCCCCGGGGCGAGGGCCTAAGGCTTCAGCTCGACTTCCAGGAACACGATTTCGCTTGAGGTCTCGTTGAGCACGTCGTGCTCGACGCCGGCCTTGCGGAAATAGGATTTGCCTACCGCGAGCTGCGCCTTGGAGCGGTCGCCGTTGGGCGCCACGATGGTCATTTCGCCCGAGGTCACGGGAACGATGACATAATCCATCCCGTGGGTGTGATGGCCGGTGGCGCTGCCCGGTGCCAACCGCCACTCGGTGACGCGGACCTCCGGGGTATCGACCTGAACGTCCGATTTGGCGCTGATCATCGTTGGGTTCTCCAAGTCGCGGCGGACAGACTTTCAGGCATCCATACCGCACTCAATGCAGCTTGAGAACAGGCGCGACCGGCAGCAAGGTCAGCAGCAGAAACAGAGGTACCAGGATTGCGCCGGCCCGCAGCAGATAGCCGAAGAAACTCGGCATCCTGATCCCGCGTTCGGCCGCGATGGCCGCGACCATGAAGTTTGGCGCGTTTCCGATATAGGTCAGCGCGCCCATATAGACGGCGCCCATGGAAATCGCCGCCAGCGTTCCAGCAAGCTCGCCCATCAGTTCGCGCGCATCGCCGCCGGCAAGCTTGAAGAACAACAGATAGGTAGGCGCGTTATCGAGGAACGCCGACATCACCCCTGTGTACCAGAAATAGGCAACCTCATGCGGGGTACCGCCGCGGTCCGTCACCGCGGTGAGAAGCCAAGCGAAGGCGCCGTTCCGGCCGGCATCGAGCATGGCCAGCACCGGAATAATGGCCGTGAAGATGCCTGCGAACAGTTTGGCCACTTCCCTGATCGGCTCCCAGGTGAACCCGTTCGCCTCACGATGCTCGTCGTGCGTCCACCACAACGACAGCAATGCGATCGCGACCAGCAGCCCGTCGCGCATCAGATTCTGCAACTGCAGTCTGGTGCCGAGAATATCGACCGCAACGCCCGGGCGCCAGCTGGCCGACAGCAGGATGCAGCCGATGATGGCGGCTATCAGCACGACGTTGACGAAGCCGCGAATGCGAACCGGGTCTGCTGGTTCGATCCGGCCGTCGATCGGCTCACTTCGAAAGCGCCAAAGGTCGAACGCGACGAACATCGCCAGCAGCAGCCCGGCGACGATGGCGGTCTGGATCCAGAGATTCCTGGTGGTCCAGAAGAAATCAACGCCGTTCAGAAAGCCGATGAAGAGCGGCGGATCGCCCAACGGGCTCAATGCGCCGCCGACATTGGCGACGAGAATGATGAAGAAGATCATGACGTGAACGTTGTATCGGCGCGAGACATTGGCGCGGATCAACGGCCGGATCAGGATCATGGCAGCGCCGGTGGTGCCGACGATGCTGGCCATCGCGGTGCCGAGCGCGAGAATGGCTGCATTATTCCACGGCGTGCCCCTGATATCGCCGCTGACGAGAATGCCGCCTGCGACGGTGTAGAGGGCGAACAGCAGCACGATGAAGCTGAGATATTCGCCCAGCATGGCGTGAACGAACGCGGCCAGCATCACCGAACCGCCGGCCAGCCACGCGATCGACGCCAGCGCCGCAGCAGACCACGCCGCGGCGATCTTTCCATAGTGGGCGTGCCACAGTTTCGGAAACAGCAGCGGCCCGAGCGCAATCGACAGCAGCAGGCCGGCGAAGGGCAGCGCGAATGGCAACTTCATGGCCGCGCCGTCGAGCGTGGCTGCGTGCACGTCATGAGGCAGCATGACGAGTACCGAAGTGGCGAGCGTCAGGCCCCGCGCTTTCATGCCATCGCATCCATGGAGTTTGAGCGTTCGGCAGCCACTGTCGTCATAGCTTTGAACCACCGATGAATCGTCGCGCCGTTCCAAGCGCGCCAAAGCTGTCGAGATCGTTGTGGCCGCCTTCGGGGAACCGGACGAACCGCTTCGGTTCATGGGCGAGTGCAAACAGGCGCTCGCCGAAGGCTGTCGGGATCGTGAAGTCGCGGCCGCCGTGCATGATCAGGAGGGGGGCCGTTACCCGCGCGATGCGCTGGTCGGAGCGGAACGGATCCCGTATCATCAGGCGCATCGGGAAGATCGGAAGCAGCGAAGCGGCGACATCCGCGGTCGAGGTGTAAGGCGCCTCCAGGATCAGTTTTCCGACCGGTTGTTCCGCAGCCAGCGCCACCGCCACGCCGCTGCCGAGCGAAAAGCCCCAGGCGACTATTCTGTCGGCACTGTATCGCGCCGTGGTGAAGGAATAGGCCGCCGCAGCATCCCTCAGCAGCCCCTGCTCGCTCGGATGTCCGCTCGAGCCGGCATAGCCGCGAAAGGACAGCGCGACGATGCCGGTCCCGTCAGCGATGAGGTCGAGAAAGCGGCCGAAGAACCCGGCGAGGAAATCGCCGTTGCCGTGGAAATAGAGCACGACCGGATGTCCCGGTCTGGCCGGAACATGCCAGAGGATGACCTTCTCGCCGTCATCGGTGGTCAGCAGATGTTCTTCGGCCTGCGGAAAGCCTGCGGCTGCCGGCGGCGTGCGCGCGACCTGCGGAATCGGAAACAGGAACGACCGCTGCAGCAGGAACAGGGCGGCGAGGCCGCCGACATAGCCGACCGAAACGACGATCAGGAGCCATTTCAGGACGGTCATGCGCTCTCGTTGTTTGAGCTTACATCCCCTTGACGATGTTCTCGGTCATCTTCTTGGCGTCGCCGAGCAGCATCATGGTGTTGTCGCGGTAGAACAGCGGATTGTCGATGCCGGCATAGCCCGAGGCCAGCGAGCGCTTGATGAACATCACGGTGCCGGCCTTCCAGACCTGCAACACCGGCATGCCGTAGATCGGCGAGGTCTTGTCTTCCTCGGCCGCCGGATTGGTGACGTCGTTGGCGCCGATCACGAAGGCGACGTCGGCCTGGGCGAATTCGGAATTGATGTCCTCGAGTTCGAACACCTCGTCATAGGGCACGTTGGCTTCGGCCAGCAGCACGTTCATGTGGCCGGGCATGCGGCCCGCGACTGGGTGGATCGCGTATTTGACCTCGACGCCTTCCTTCTTGAGCTGATCCGCCATCTCGCGCAGCGCATGCTGCGCCTGCGCCACCGCCATGCCGTAGCCGGGCACGATGATGACCTTCTGCGCGTTCTTCATGATGAAGGCGGCATCGTCGGCCGAGCCCAGTTTCACCGGGCGCACTTCGCCGGTGCCACCGCCCGCGGCCGCGGTCTCGCCGCCGAAGCCGCCGAGGATGACCGAGATGAAGGAGCGGTTCATCGCGTGGCACATGATGTAGGACAGGATCGCGCCCGACGAGCCGACCAGCGCACCGGTGATGATCAGCGCCGAATTGCCGAGCGTGAAGCCGATGCCGGCGGCGGCCCAGCCGGAATAGGAGTTCAACATCGAGATCACGACCGGCATGTCGGCGCCGCCGATCGGAATGATCAGGAGCGCGCCGAGCACCAGCGCGATGATGGTGATGACCCAGAAGTCGACTGCGCTGCCGAACATCACGAGGCGGACGATGAACACCACCAGCGCCACGCCGAGCGCGATATTGATGAGGTGACGCGCGGGGAGGATGATCGGCGCGCCGCTCATGCGGCCCGACAGTTTCAGGAACGCAATCACCGAACCGGTGAAGGTCAGCGCGCCGATGGCGACGCCGAGTGACATTTCGACCAGGCTGGCGCCGTGGATATGGCCGGGCTTGCCGATGTCGAAGGCTTCGGGCGCATAGAACGCGCCGGCCGCCACCAGCACCGCGGCCATGCCGACCAGCGAGTGAAACGCCGCGACCAGTTCCGGCATCGAGGTCATCGGCACCCGGCGCGCGATCACGGCGCCGACGCCGCCACCGATGGCGACGCCTAGGATCACCAGCACCCAGGCAAGACCGTCCGCCGGCGGATGGCTCGCGAGCGTGGTCGCGACCGCGATCGCCATGCCGATCATGCCGAAGAAATTGCCCTGGCGGGATGAGGCGGGACTGGACAGCCCCCGCAGTGACAGGATGAACAGCACACCCGCCACGAGATACAGTACTGCAGCCAGATTGGCGTTCATCTCAGGTCCCCCATTGTCTTCGTCACCCCGAGGTGCACGCCGCTCACTTTGCCTTCTTCTTGTACATCGCCAGCATGCGCTGGGTGACAAGGAAGCCGCCGAAGATATTCACACAGGCGAAGACCAGCGCGACGAAGCCGAACCCGCGCGCCCAGCCGCTGCCGCTTGAGATCATGGGAACGCCGACCGCGAGCAGCGCGCCGACCACGATCACCGAGGAGATCGCATTGGTCACCGACATCAGTGGCGTATGCAGCGCCGGGGTCACCGACCACACCACGAAATAGCCGACGAACACGGCGAGCACGAAAATCGACAGCCGGAACACGAAGGGGTCGACGGCCTGCGCGATATGATCCATGGCGGCTCTCCTGTTAGCTCGTCATTCCGGGGCACGCCGCAGGCGTGAACCCGGAATCCAGAGATTGTCTTGCGGTCGAGATTCCGGGTTCGCCTGTTCGAGGCACCCCGGAATGACGAAGCGATTGCTGATCACGCGGTCTCATTCACGCGCTCTTCGGCTGGAAGTTCGGATGAATGACGGTGCCGTCCCTGGTCAGCGCGGTCGCCTTCACCAGTTCGTCGTCCCAGTTCACCGCGAGCGACTTGCTGGCCTTGTCGACGAGGGTCTCGATGAACGAAAACAGATTGCGCGCATAGAGGCTCGAGGCCGATGCCGCGACGCGGCCTGCGACATTGGTATAGCCGACGATCTTGACGCCGTCGGTATCGACCACTTCGCCGGCTTTGGCGCCCTCGACATTGCCGCCGCGCTCGACGGCGAGATCCACCAGCACCGAGCCGGGCTTCATCGACTTCACCATTTCCGCGCTGACGAGCTTCGGCGCCGGGCGGCCCGGGATCAGCGCCGTGGTGATGACGATGTCCTGCTTCTTGACGTGCTCGGCGGTCAGCGCGGCCTGCTTGGCCTGATACTCTTTCGACATTTCCTTTGCGTAGCCGCCGGCGGTCTGGGCGTTCTTGAATTCCTCATCCTCGACCGCGAGGAACTTGGCGCCGAGACTTTCGACCTGCTCCTTGGTGGCGGGCCGCACGTCGGTCGCGGTGACGACGGCGCCCAGCCGCCGCGCGGTCGCGATCGCCTGCAGGCCGGCAACGCCGACGCCCATCACGAACACCTTGGCCGCCGGGATGGTGCCGGCCGCCGTCATCATCATCGGAAAGGCGCGGCCGAAGGCTTCTGCCGCCTCGATCACGGCGCGGTAGCCGGCGAGATTGGCCTGGCTCGACAGCACGTCCATCACCTGGGCGCGGGTGATGCGCGGCATCAGTTCCATCGCGAATGCCGAGATGCCGGCCTCCGCCATCGCCTTCAGCGCGGCGTCGTTGCCGTAGGGGTCCATGATGGCGATCACCAGCGCGCCGCGCTTGTACCTGGCCAGTTCGGAAGCTTCGGGCCGCTTCACCTTGATGATGATGTCGGCGTCCTTCAGCGCGTCGGCGCTGACGGTGGCGCCGGCCGTGGTGAATTCGGAATCCGGCAGGCCCGACTTGATGCCCGCGCCCGGCTCGACCGCGATATCGACGCCCAACGCCCTATATTTTTTCACCGTGTCCGGCGAAGCGGCGACCCGCGGCTCGGATGGATCGATTTCCTTGGCGACGGCAATCTTCATGGGGCCTCCGGCGGCGCGAGCAGCACGCTGCGCAAGCAAACTAGCGCTTATTGCGCAAGGATGGATACCCGGTTTTGAGACCGGAAGGCGGGCAGTCTTTCCAATCGCCGCCGGGTGGCGGCGACCGGGCAGCGATCAGGTCAGGAAAATCGCCATCATGGCCACGATGAAGATGACGGCAGCGGTGCCGTACTTCACCAGCATGATGAAACCTTCATAGGTCTGCTCATGGGCCGGATAATCGTTGCCGTCGGCGGTCGTGTAGGCCACTTCGCTATGCTCTGCCATCGGTATCCCCAGTCAGGTTTCGGCTCTGGCGTGGCAATTACCGCAAACCACCCGGAAGGGCAACGGCGACCGGCGGTTTGTGCACCTCCGGCGGCCGTTACTTGCCCGGCTCGGCCGGCCAGTTGTCCCTGATCCAGCGGGTCAGGCTCTCCTCGCTGACCTCGCCGGCGGCGAGGGAGAGGATGATCGCTGTGGCGTGCGCCGGTTGAGGGTCAAAGGGGACGCCGTTCTTGAGCAAGAAAACCATCATGGCCATGAAAGCGATGCGTTTGTTGCCGTCGACAAAGGCGTGGTTTTTCGCCAGCCCAAATGCATAGGCAGCGGCAAGTTCGGCCATGTCCGATTGTTCGTAACGCCATTTGTTGATCGGACGTTCAAGGGCCGATCGAAGCATGCCTTCGTCGCGCAGGCCGGGGGCTCCACCGAAGCGACGCAACTGCCGGCTATGGATCGCGATGGCCTGCTCGTAGCTGACCCAAAGCGGCTCTTTCGGCTCGCTCACCTGGCGCTCCCGGTCATTTTGCAAGCGCCGCGAGCGTGTCCTTGTACTTGTCCATAATCTGGTCGGCGATTTCCATGGTCTTCTCGAAGTCGGGATCGTAGGGCATCGCCTGAAATCCCCCTCCAGCGAGCTCGGTGATGTGCAGTTCCTGGCCTCGCTTGAGGTCAAGCCGTTGCATCAACTCGCGGGGCAAGAGAAGGCCGTCGGAATTGCCGATCTTCTTGATTTCGATCTTCATTGGAAACCTGTTCTTTGAAGTTGGCACAGCTACCGCCGAGCTCGTTATACAATTGTATAACATGCTTTGCTGGTCTGTTCAACAAACGTTTTACGTTCGCCCAAGCCTCTCGCGAAAATACCTGGCAGCGTCGCGGTCGGAAACAGTTTCGGACGCTTCAGCGCCATCGCCCGAAAATCGTGCGCGGTACCGGCGGCCGGACCCGATACGCTCGAGCGAACGGCGAGCCCAGGCAATTGATCGGCTCATCGGCGCCGGAAACGCTGACCCGAAGCGCCTAATCGAGCACGAAGTCGAACCGGCCGGCGAGCCATCCCGCGTTCTTGGCCGTGCGCACCAGCAACTCGTGGCGAAAGAGGCCGTCGGAACGGTTCTGCGACTCGCCGGGGAAATAGAGCTGGGTGGTCAGCACGCGGCCGCCGCGCGGCTGCACCTTGACATGGATATGACGCGTGCGGCCGGCATAGGCGCCGGGCACAATGCTGCGCAGTCGATAGCGCCCTTCGGGGTCGGTGAACTGATGGCCGCGCAGGCGGAAGCCGGAATTGTCATACCGGCCTTTATCGTCGGCCTGCCAGAAATCCAGCAAGGCCCCGGCGTGCGGTTTACAGCCGCGGGACAGCACGAAGCCAACCAGTTCGATCGGCTGCCCCGCCATGCCCGTTTCGAGCAACTCGATCCGCTCCGGCGAGGACGGCTTGAAGAACGGCCCTTCGGTCTGCCGCAATGTTGCCTGGTCGCCGTCGTGGCAGGCGGGCGTGAGCGGAAGCGGAACCTCAGCGAGGCCGCTTTCGATCGCGAGCCATGAACCGGCCGCGAACACTCCCGCTCCGAGTACGGCGCGTCGCGTCGGCGTGTCGATCATGAGCGCGACCTCGTCAGCCCATGGTTTCCAGCTCGTCGATCATCCCCGAGATCACCGACAGTCCGCCGTCCCAGAATTTGGGATCCTTGGCGTCGAGCCCGAACGGTTTCAGCAGTTCGGAATAATGCTTGGTGCCGCCGGCCGCCAGCATCGCCAGATAGCGCTCGGCAAAGCCGCCTTGCGCGTTCTCATAGACCGCATAGAGCGAGTTCACCAGGCAATCGCCGAACGCATAGGCGTAGACGTAGAACGGCGAATGGATGAAGTGCGGGATGTACATCCAGAAATTCTCGTAGCCCGGCCGGATGTCGATCGCGGGTCCCAAGCTCTCGCCCTGCACGCTGAGCCAGATCTCGCCGATCCGCTCGGCGGTCAATTCGCCGTTCTTCCGTTCGGTGTGAATGGCGCGCTCGAACGAATAGAACGCGATCTGCCGCACCACGGTATTGATCATGTCCTCGACCTTGCCGGCGAGCAGCGCCTGGCGCTGCCTGGCGCTGCTGGTCTCCGCCAATAGCCGCTTGAAGGTCAGCATCTCGCCGAACACGCTGGCGGTTTCCGCCAGTGTCAGCGGCGTCGGCGCCATCAGCGCTCCATTTTTCGCCGCCAGCACCTGATGCACGCCATGACCGAGTTCATGGGCGAGCGTCATCACGTCGCGCGGCTTGCCCTGATAGTTCATCAGCACGTAGGGGTGCGCCGACGGCGTGGTCGGATGCGAGAACGCGCCCGGCGCCTTGCCCGGCCGCACCGGCGCGTCGATCCAGCGGTCGGTGAAGAAGCGCTCGGCAATCGCGGCCATCTCCGGCGAGAAGCCGCGATAGGCTGACAGCACCATGTTCCTCGCCTCGGGCCAGGCGATGCTGCCGGTGGTGGCAAACGGCAGCGGCGCGTTGCGATCCCAGTGCGCGAGCTTCTTCCTCTTGAACCAGCCGGCCTTGAGCCGATAGTAGCGATGCGACAGTTTTGGATAGGCCGATCGCACCGAGCCCGCCAATGCATCGACGACCTCGCGCTCGACGCGATTGGCGAGATGCCGGGAATCCGCGATATCCGCAAAGCCGCGCCAGCGGTCGGAAATCTCCTTGTCCTTGGCGAGCGTATTGGTAATCAGCGCAAAGGTCCGCTCATTGGCCTTGAAGGTCTTCGCCAGCGCCTGCCCCGCCGCCTTGCGCTTGGCCGGGGCGCGGTCCTGCAGCAGGTTCAGCGTCGGCTCGATCGCCAGTTCCTTGCCTCCGACCTTGAAGCGCAGTCCCGAGATGGTCTGATCGAACAGCCGGTTCCAGGCGGCATAGCCGCTCTGGGATTTTTCGTGGAACAGCTGCTCGACGCGATCCTCGAGTTGATACGGCTTGTCCTTGCGCAGATCCTCGATCCACGGGCGATAGTGCCCGAGTTCGGACGTCGCCATCGCGCGTTCGATCACCGCATCGTCGACGCGGTTGAGTTCGAGCGCGAAGAACAACAGATGCACCGACGCATTGGTCAGCCGCTCCGAAACGTCGCCGTAGAATTTCGTGATCGCAGGATCGACGCTGTCGCCGGCATGAATCAGGCCGGCATAGGACCCAAGGCGGCCGGCGAGATCGTCGATCGCCTCGTAGCGCCTGACCGCTCCGGCAAGCCATTTGCCGCCGTCGTCCCTGGCCGCCCCTTCCGCGAGCTTGCCTTTGTAGTCGGTCTCAAACGCGACGCATTCGGCATCCATCTTTTGCAGGTCACGGACGATTTCAGGCGCGTCGATCCCGGAATAGAGATCGGCCAGATTCCATTCCGGCAGTTTGCCGGGCTTGGCTGCGGCCTTCGGCCCGACCTTGGATTTGGCCGCGGATTTCGTGGCGGTCGATTTGCGTTGAGCGGTCGATTTGCGAAGGGCGGACGAGGAGCGCGAGGTCATCTTGCTGGAAACCTGTGTTCAACCGGAGAAATGGCGGCTTTGGAATGGATGCGGGACGGCAAGGTTTAAGCGGGCGTTAATCGGCATCGGCGAGAGTGCCCCGATTCGAGACAGATAGTTGTAACGTGCGGGGAAAGCCATGGCTGCGACCATTTTGATTGCCGATGACGATGCGGTGGCGCGCCGCCTGGTCGAAAACATGGTGCAGAAATGCGGCTACGAGACGGTCGTGGTCGAAAGCGGCGATGCCGCGGTCGCCGCGCTGACCGCGCCGGACGCCCAAGCCATCGACGCCGTCGTGCTCGACCTGGTCATGCCCGGCCTCGACGGCATGGGCGTGCTGGCCAAAATCCGCGAAGCCGGCCTCAACGTCCCCGTCATCGTGCAGACCGCCCATGGCGGCATCGACAATGTGGTGTCGGCAATGCGCGCCGGCGCCCAGGACTTCGTGGTCAAGCCGGTCGGGATCGAGCGGCTGCAGGTCAGCTTGCGCAACGCGCTCAACGCCAGCGCGCTGAAAGGCGAATTGCAGCGCATCCGCCACAGCAAGGAAGGCCGGCTGACCTTCGCCGACATCGTCACCCGCAGCGAGACCATGGCGGCCGTGCTGCGCACCGCGCAAAAGGCCGCCGCCTCGACCATTCCGGTGCTGATCGAAGGCGAATCCGGCGTCGGCAAGGAGCTGTTCGCCCGCGCCATCCATGGCAGCGGCGAACGCAAGTCGAAGCCGTTCGTGGCCGTCAATTGCGGCGCGATCCCCGACAATCTCGTGGAGTCGATCCTGTTCGGCCACGAGAAGGGCGCCTTTACCGGCGCCACCGAGCGCCACACCGGCAAGTTCGTCGAAGCCAGCGGCGGCACGCTGTTCCTCGACGAGGTCGGCGAATTGCCGCTGGCCGCCCAGGTGAAACTGCTGCGCGCGCTGCAGGAGGGCGCGGTCGAGGCGGTCGGTGGGCGCAAGCCGGTCAAGGTCGACGTCCGCATCATCTCCGCCACCAACCGCAGGCTGCTCGACCAGGTCAAGCACGGCAAGTTTCGCGAAGACCTGTTCTATCGCCTGCACGTGCTGCCGCTGACGATCCCGCCGTTGCGCGCGCGGCGCGAGGACATTCCGCATCTGCTGCGGCATTTCCTGGCGCGGTTCTGCGCCGAGGAAAATCGCCCGATCACCGGCATCAGCGGCGAGGCGATGGCGCACCTTTCGCAGCTCGAATGGCCCGGCAATATCCGCCAGCTTGAGAACGCAGTCTATCGCGCCGTGGTCATGAGCGACCACGACCAGCTCGGCCTGGCCGATTTTCCGCAAAGCGCGGCGCAGTCGCCTTCGGCGCCGGACCCACACCAGCATGCCGAGCCCCTGATCGTCAGTCCGGCTTTCCATTCGACGGTGCCCGCGATGGTATCCGGTAATGAAATACCTATCGCTCCGCTCCCGTCCACGGGCACGCTGGCGATGCTGACGAGCGCCGGCGAGATGCGGCCGCTGGAGGAGATGGAGAACGAGATCATCCGCTTCGCGATCTCGCATTACCGCGGCCAGATGTCCGAGGTGGCGCGGCGCTTGAAAATCGGCCGCTCGACGCTCTACCGCAAGCTCGATGAGGCCGCCGCAAACGATCCGGCCACCGGCGGCGCGAGCGAGGCAAACTAGACGCAGGTCCGATTGTGGCGATCAGGTGTCCGCGAAACAGCCCAAGAACATTCAGGAACATCGGCTATTCCAGAACCTTTGAACCGTTGCCTGACGGTGACAGACAAAGGGAAAAGACCGTGGCAAAAGGGCGCAATCCGTTGCAAAGGGGGTTCTTTGAAGTCAGTTTGTCGTGACTTGCCCCGGGTGGCGCTGGCTGCATCAACGGGGCGCATGTATCGTCTGCGTATGAATCGTAGCGTGCAGGCGTAGCAACTGGAGAGACCTGGAACACGTTCAGGAGCGAACTGATCACGTCACTGAATGTTGCTTCCGAACCAACAAGGCCGGCGCTTTAGCGAAAGCTGTACGGACGATATCAGAACTGCTCCATGCCGGGGCGGTTTCGCCCAAGGGGTGTGACGATGCGTGACTGTTCGAAGAACCGTGCTGGATATGACCGCGTGCTGATGGCTGTCGCGGCGACCTTCCTCACGGTATCCGCGACCTCGGCACTGGCTCAGGGCGGTCCCCGCAGCAGCGCCGCGGAACTCGCGATCGATGCGGCGATCCCGCGTCCCGAACCCGCCAACGTACCACCCCCGACCGCCGCCGATTTCAAGCTGGACTCCACCGCCTCGGTGCCCGATGCGGCCAAGGCCACCGAGCCCAAGACGACCACCGAGAAGACCGCCGAACCGAAACCGTCGGATACCGCGACCGCTCCCGCCGCGACGCCGCCGGCTGCGGCCGCCGCAGTGCCGGCCGCCGAGCCCGTCAAGGCCGCAAGCAACGTTCCGCCCGCGGACCAGCCGGTCGCCGACAAATTGCGCGACATGCTGGGCGCGAAATCGCTGCGCTATTTCGACCGCAAGGCCGAACGTGCCGCTGTCGAGAAGTTCTACACCGCGCGCGAATACGCACCGGTCTGGACGCAAGCCGGTGCCCTGACCGCCGGTGGCAAGGGCGTCATTGCGCGGCTCAAGGATGCTGCCGCCGAGGGCCTGAACGCCGCCGATTATCCGGTGCCGGATTTCGCCGCCGCGGCCACGCCGGACGCGCTTGCCGAAGCCGAGTTGAAGCTGACCGCCAGCATGCTGGACTACGCGCGCCAGGCGCAGAGCGGCCGGATGCACTGGTCGCAGGTCTCGGGCGACATCCTCTATCCCGAGCATCCGACCGACCCCGCCGAAGTGCTGGCGAATGTCACAGCAGCCAAGGACGCATCGGCAGCGCTCGCGGGCTACAACCCGCCGCACAAGCTCTACAAGGAATTGAAGGCCAAGCTCGCCGAATTGCGCGGCCAGGGCGACGGACCGGTGATGCAGATCGCCGAAGGCGCGCCGCTGGCGTTCAAGGCAGCCACCAAGAAGCAGCCAGCAGTCACGCCGGAAGATCCGCGGGTGCCGCAACTGCGCGCCAAGCTCGGCATCACCGAAAACCCCGACGACACCCATTACGACGCCAAGGTCGCCGAAGCCGTGCGCAAGTTCCAGGCAGGCGCCGACCTCAAGGCCACCGGCGTACTCGACGACAAGACCGTCAAGGCGATCAACAGCCCGAAGCGCGACCGACAGATCGATACCGTGATCGTCAACATGGAGCGCTGGCGCTGGCTGCCGCGCCAGCTCGGCGTCGCTTCGCTGAACAACGCCTATGTCATTCTCAACATCCCCGACTTCACGCTCAAGGTGATGCAGGGCGGCGCGCCGGTCTGGACCACCCGCGTGGTGACCGGCAAGCCGGGATCGCACGCCACCCCGATGCTGACCGAGACGATGAAGTTCATCACGGTCAACCCGACCTGGAACGTGCCGCCATCGATCATCTACAACGAATACTTGCCGGCGCTGCAGCAGGATCCGACCGTGCTGCAACGCATGGGCCTGCGGCTCGAGCGCGCCCGTGACGGCAGCATCCACATTTCGCAGCCGCCCGGCGAAGCCAATGCGCTCGGCCGCATCCGTTTCAACTTCCCGAACAAGTTCCTGGTCTATCAGCACGACACGCCGGACAAGCATCTGTTCGCCAAGGAAGAGCGCGCCTTCAGCCATGGCTGCATGCGGGTGCAGAATCCGGATCAGTACGCCGCGACCCTGCTCAACATCGTGATGCCGAACGACAAATACACGCCGGAAAAGATCCGCAGCATGTACGGCCGCAGCGAGATCGACCTGAAATTCCCGACCCCGCTGCCGGTCAACATCACCTACCAGACCGCGTTCGTGGACGACGCCGGCAAGCTGCAATTGCGCAAGGACCTCTATGGCCGCGACGCGCAGATGCTGGCCCTGCTCAAGAACTCCAGGAACAGGGATCTGGAGAACGTCGTCGCGCATGCCAATCCGAGCTATGCCCGGCCCAGCGGATCGGCACTGCCGTCCAACGTCGCCTTCAACAACGACTTCGGCAGCTCGTCAGGACCGTCGTTCTTCGAGCGGCTGTTCGGCGGACCGTCCACGCCGCCGGCCCCGGTCGGCCGTCCGCAACAGCGCCGGGTGATCACCCGCTGATCGCTTCGGTCTTTTGCGATTTTTGTAAATTCTTAAACGAAATCAACGATCTCTCCTGACGGGAGAGATCGTTTACGTTAACCATTCTCCACCTGGATTTAACCTGTGGGCACTTTTTCGCCACACTCGACGGGTTAGGTTAAGCCGACTTGGGGGGTGGGACTAAAATCTCAAATAACCCACCCAGCGTTAAGACTGCGTTAACCCTCTTCCGCCACACGGGGTAGCGGAAGAGTTCCTCGATCGGTCGTCCTCTGGGTGGGCTCATTCGTGCTGTCTGGTTTCGCACGCCAATTCAATTCGCTGTCGTTTCCGAAGGCCGGGTGTCATGCCGGGCTGACATCCCTTTTGCTCCTGGCGGGAGCCGGGGCGGTGCAGGACGCGACCGCGCTCAACGAAACCCGCACCCTCTCGTTCCACCACACCCATTCCGATGAAGACCTGACCGTCACCTTCAAGCGCGACGGGCGCTACGACGAAGAAGCGCTGAAAAAACTCAATCACTTCCTCCGCGACTGGCGCAGCCAGGACCACACCACGATGGATCGTCGCCTGTTCGACATCCTCTGGGAAGTCAACCGCGACGTCGACGGCAAGAAGCCCATCAACATCATCTCATCCTACCGCTCCCCCGCCACCAACGCGATGCTCCGCCGCCGCTCCTCAGGGGTGGCGCGCTTCAGCCAGCACATGCTCGGCCACGCGATCGATTTCTACATCCCGGAAGTGCCGCTCGAGCAGATTCGCTACGCCGGCCTTCGCCTGCAACGCGGCGGCGTCGGCTTCTATCCCACCTCGGGATCGCCCTTCGTCCATCTCGACACCGGCAGCATCCGTCACTGGCCGCGCATGAACCACGACCAGCTGGCCCGCGTCTTCCCGAACGGCCGCACCGTGCATGTTCCTTCGGACGGCAAGCCGCTCAAGGGATATGAGCTCGCACTCGCCGACGTCGAGAAGCGTGGCAATGGCGATGACGTCTCGAGCAAGAGCAAGCCCGGGCTGTTCGCCGCCCTGTTCAAGAGCAAGTCGAACGACGAGGATGACGAGGGCGCCAGCGCTCCCGCCGCCCGCGAGAAGGCCGCTCCGGCCAGCGTAGTGGCGTCAGCCGCTCCTGCCAAAGCCGCCGACCCCGTGCCGGTGCCGCGCGCCAAGCCCGCCGCATCGACGCTGCAGCTCGCCTCGGCCGACGCCCAGATCGTCCAGCCGTCGAAACCGAAGCAGACCGCTTCGGCTGAGAAGACGACCGAACCGAAGCCGCAGACGCCCGCCGACATCATCAACGCCCGCGGCTTCTGGGATGCAGCGCCGAAGCAGGCCACGCCCGAGCAGGTCGCCGCCATCAACGCCCGCAAGGCCGTCAATTCCGCCGACCCGCAATCGACCGCCAGCGTTTCCGAAGCCTTCAAGAAGGCGCTGGCCTATGCGCCGGCGGCTTCCTCGCCGGTCGACCGTACCAATATCGTGGCAGCCAGCGCGCCGATCCCCCGCAGCGCCCGCCCGGCCCCCCGCAATCCGGCGGCCGCGACGACGATCGATACGGTGGCGGTCAAGGGAGCGCAGGGGCAGCCCGGCCTGATCGCGACCTCGACGCGGATCGCGGCTTTCAAGGGCAACGACATCTGGATGCGCGCCATGATCCTGGCGCCGAGCGCGAGCACGTCGATGTCCGCGACCGTGCTGGGCGACGCCGACATGACGATCATGCGCGCTTATTTCGTCAAGCCGCAGGCGATCGTCGCCATGAGCTTCTCGGACGATCCGCAGCTGGGCCTGGTCACCGACCGGTTTACCGGATCGGTCACCGCGAAGCTCGCGACCCAGTCGTTCGTGATGCGGACCGCTTCGCTGCGCTGAGCGCTCGTCGAACGCGGTCGCAGGCGTAACTCTTTCCACATATTCGGTGTCGTCCTCGCGAACGCGAGGACCCATACGCCGTGTCCTGTCGTTGGCGTACGGTGTCAGACACCTGCTGCCATTGGAAAGGCCGCGGATTTTGGGCCCCTGCTTTCGCAGGGGCGACGAGAGCTGAGTTTGCTCGGAAGGGGCTAACGCCTCACAGCATCCCCAGCGCCTGCATGTAGGTTTCCAGGATGGTTTCCTGTTCGGCGCGCTCGTTGGCGTCCTGCTTGCGCAAGCGAACGATGGTGCGCAGCGCCTTGACGTCGAAGCCGTTGCCCTTGGCTTCCGCATAGACGTCGCGGATGTCGTCCGAGATGGTCTTCTTTTCCTCTTCCAGCCGCTCGATGCGCTCGATGATGGCCTTGAGCTGGTCTTTCGCGAATTTGGTCGCGGGTTCTTCCTTGACGGCAGCGGCAGTAGTGGCCATCGGGTACTCCTGAATGAACTGATGGTTGAGGTGTGGGGAGAAGCGCCGCACGCTGATCCACGCACCGCATCCCGAAAATGACCCTCAAGAGTGGCGCGCCTTGCGTCAAGGCACCATCGCGCTCATCCACAGCGCGCCCACAGGAGAAAGATTCCCGTTCTCTCTCATCGTCATGCCCGGCCTTGTGCCGGGCATCCACGTCTTGGCAGGCGAGCCGCAAGAAAGACGTGGATGGCCGGGACAAGGCCCGGCCATGACGGAAAATCGAATGGATGAGAAGAAGAACCTGAGGAAAGCTTAGTGCCCGTGCCCGCCATGGGCTTTCTTCATCGCCTCGAGCTGCTCGGGCGTGGCCTTGCCCTGATAGGTCGACTTCCAGGTCTCGTAGGGCATGCCGTAGACGGCCTCGCGGCTCTCGTCCCGGGTCATCTCCGCTCCCTTGGCGTCGGCCTCTTCCTTGAGCCAGTTGGACAGGCAGTTGCGGCAGAAGCCGGCCAGATTCATCAGGTCGATGTTCTGGACGTCGGTGCGGGAGCGCAGATGCGCGACCAGCCGCCGGAAGGCCGCCGCTTCGAGTTCCGTTCTGGTCTTGTCATCAATCGCCATGGCCGCCTCGCCGTCGTTTTCCGGGAATGACCCGGAGGATATTGATATTAGGTGGGAGTTGTCACAGATTTTGCCATATCGCAGCGTTAAGAGGGAATTCATGGGCGGAATTCGGCTGCCCGTTGCCCGAAAGCGGCGTTTTCCGCCGCCGAGAGCCGCCGCTGGCGTTCGCGAAATCCTCAAGGAATTGATATAGCTTCACTAAATGATCGCAAGAGATTCCCACCGCCACCATCCCCTTCCCGCTCGCATGACCGCCGGTCTGGTCCCGGCGCTGGCGCTTGCGGCGATGTGCCTGTGGAGCGGTCCGGCGGCAGCCGACTTCCGGCTCTGTAACAATACGTCGAGCCGGGTCGGCATCGCGCTCGGCTACAAGGACGCCGAGGGCTGGACCACCGAGGGCTGGTGGAACGTATCCTCGCGGAGCTGCGAAACCCTGCTGCGCGGGACGCTGGTCGCCCGGTTCTATTACATCTACGCGCTCGACTACGACCGCGGCGGCGAATGGTCGGGGCAGGCTTTCATGTGCTCGCGCGACAAGGAATTCACCATCAAGGGCACCGAGAATTGCCTGGCGCGGGGTTTCGACCGCACCGGCTTCTTCGAGGTCGACACCGGGGAGCAACGCGCCTGGACCGTACAACTCACCGAAGCCAACGAGCAGCCCGCGCAGCGGGTACCGGGAATTCCGGGAACGGTCGGTCCGGGCGGCCCCGGAAACCTTCCGGGCATGTCCAATCCACCGGGCGGGACGGCTCCGGGCGCGTCTGGTCTGCAGCCAGCGCCCGGGACCAAACCATGAGACGTCTGCGCCGCATCAAGATCCTGGCAACGCTTGGCCCCGCATCTTCCGACAGCGCGATGATCCGCCGCCTGTTCGAGGCCGGCGCCGACGTCTTCCGCATCAATATGAGCCATACCTCGCACGACACCATGCGCGAGCTGGTCAAGACCATCCGCAATGTCGAATCGAGCTACGGCCGTCCGATCGGCATCCTGGTCGACCTGCAGGGGCCGAAGCTCCGGCTCGGCTCGTTCGCCGATGGCTCGATCCAGCTCAAGAACGGCGAGAGTTTCGTGCTGGATTCCGACAAGACGCCGGGCGACCACAGCCGCGTCCAGCTTCCGCATCCGGAAATACTGGCGGCGCTGCGGCCGGGCCACGCGCTGTTGCTCGACGACGGCAAGGTGCGCCTGATCGTGGAAGAGACCTCGCCCGAGCGCGCCGTCACCCGCGTCGTGATCGGCGGCAAGATGTCGGATCGCAAGGGCGTCAGCCTGCCCGACACCGACCTGCCGGTCTCGGCGATGACGCCAAAAGACCGCGCCGATCTCGAGGCAGCCTTGGTGACGGGCATCGACTGGGTGGCGCTGTCGTTCGTGCAGCGCGCCGAGGACGTCATCGAGGCCAAGAAGCTGATCCGCGGCCGCGCTTCGGTGATGGCCAAGATCGAAAAGCCGCAGGCGATTGACCGGCTGCCCGAAATCATCGAAGTGTCCGACGCGCTGATGGTGGCGCGCGGCGATCTCGGCGTCGAACTGCCGCTGGAGCGGGTGCCCAGCCTGCAGAAACAAATGACGCGGCTGGCGCGGCGCGCCGGCAAGCCGGTGGTGATCGCAACCCAGATGCTGGAATCGATGATCCAGTCGCCGGTGCCGACCCGCGCCGAGGTCTCCGACGTCGCCACCGCGGTCTATGATGGCGCCGACGCCATCATGCTGTCGGCGGAATCGGCGGCCGGTAAGTTTCCGGTCGAAGCGGTCTCGACCATGAACCGGATCGGCGAAGAGGTCGAACGCGATCCGACCTATCGCGGCGTGCTGACGGCGCAGCGCGCCGAGCCGGAGCCGACTGTCGGCGACGCCATTGCCGACGCCGCGCGGCAGATCGCCGAAACGCTCGATCTGTCCGCGATCATCTGCTGGACCAGTTCGGGCTCGACCGCATTGCGCGTCGCGCGCGAGCGGCCGAAGCCGCCGGTGGTGGCGATCACGCCGAACCTCGCCACCGGGCGCAAGCTGTCCGCGGTCTGGGGCGTGCATTGCGTGGTCGCCGAAGACGCCAAGGATCTCGACGACATGGTCAGCCGCGCCGGCTCAATCGCGTTCCGTGATGGATTTGCCCGCGCCGGCCAGCGCGTCATCATCGTCGCCGGCGTGCCGCTCGGCACCCCCGGCACCACCAACATGGTGCGCATCGCCTCCGTCGGCCCGGACGGCGACGCGGACATGTGAAGGCCTCGTCATTCCTGAGCGCGTCCAGCGTGATCTCGGTGTTGAGCAGCTTCGAGACCGGACAACCGGCCTTTGCCTTGCCTGCCAGCTCCTCGAACGTCGCCTTGTCGGCGCCCGGGATTTTCGCATTCAGCGTGAGATGCACCGGGTTGATGGCGAACCGTCGCCCTGCTTTTCCAGCGTGACGTCGCCCCTGGTTTCCATCTGCTCGGCGGTGAGCCTGGCTTTGCTGAGTATCAGCGACAGCGCCATCGTGAAGCAGGCGGCATGGGCCGCGCCGATCAATTCTTCCGGGTGAACAATTGAGCCCTGCCAAACGACTAATGCGGCGGATCAATTCACGATGGTTTTTGAAGCGAAGCCTGCTACCTCCGGACCAGTGGACATGCCTCGATATCCACGTTGTCGGCGCCAGGGATGCGGTCGCACGCGCGCGATGCGTCAAACTCCAGACCATAGGCACCAAGCAGGTCGTTTCGCGGCGGGCTCCCTTGAAGGTAAAGAGCCCTCACGCCTCCTGCGAGCGGATGGGCAAGCCCCCAACGAATGCGATGGTCGAGCAACCCGCCCGGCGCAATAGGCATCAATATATCGGACAGCTGGTAGGCACGTGAGGCGGGCGGCAGCAACGGAACAACGTATCCGATCGGCTTTTGAAGTATCAGATAGGTCGCAGGCGTCAGCAAGGTGCCGGCGACCTGTGGCCGATAGGGATCGGGACCAAGGGCGTCGCGACCAATCGGCAGACTGCGACCAAATTACGATCGCCAGTGCGACGATGACGGCCGAAACATCGGTGACAGATGAAGTCCGCGGTCCCGTTGGGCCATATAGCGCTTCGATCAACCGCGACAGCAACAGCACGATGAGCGGTGCGGTCATCAATTCGAGCGCAATCGCATAGCGATGGATCGAAAACGTCAGCAGCCACATCCCGTACGTGACCGCGAAAAACAGCAAGAATTGCTTGTCCCGTTGCCGAAAAACCTGGGCATTCCGAAGCAGGCTTGCGCCAACCGCCATCGCAAACAGAACCATGATGACTGCAAAGCGCGGATCCCGGAATGCCCACTCCGAGGAGCGATGATCTCCGATCAGCCAGTAGAATGGATAGGCGGCGGCATCCAGAACGCCGTGCGGCCTGAAACGACGGTCGAGAAACGGCGCCAATGGAGCTTCGGAAGAACGGAAGACCGAATTGAAATATGGAAAGACCGGATTGCCGAATTGCTCCCAAAGCCTCCAGGCCCACGCACCTCCTGTCGCAATCGCGCCCATCGCGCTTCCCGCGGCGAACGCGCCCATCGCCCCGAGCGGACTGCCGACTGCCAGCAGCGATGCCCCGGCGCCGATCAGGAACGTGATGTTGGTCAGCTTCAATCCGACCGCAGCGCCGACCAGCAGACCGGCTATGAAAAGGCGAGCAACTCGCCGCTCGCTCGCAAACAACATCAGGTCAAGGCCCGCGATAATGGGCAGGGCGCAGAGGATGTCGGCAAAGCTGGTGCCGACCTCCGACAGCGTCATCGGGCCGAATGCCGCGACGACGACTGATGCCAAGATGATCCAGTTACTGGCGGAGGAGGTTCCGAGCAGCGTGCGCGATCCCCACCAGATGAGGGCGAGGTTGAGGCCATGAATGGCGCCAAGCAGGACCCCCCAAAGCGGCGCACCGACATAATGCCGCAACAGATAGGCGGGCAGGTAAGGCAGAGGGTTCAGAAATGTCTGAAAGCCGCCCGGCGCGACATCTACATCGAAGCGGCCGTTCAGCAGGGCAAAGGCACCGTATTCATGGTAGTTTCGCCAGTCCCAATTGATGTCTTCACCGCTAAACCAGGTGTAAAGGGCACCGGCGAGAAGCGATCCAAGGATCACGGCCGGCACTGCAAGGTTTTTGCGCGCAATCATAGATTTTCTGCGTCCTCGCGAATCCAGTCCGCATAGGCGCAGAGAGTTGTGAAGAAATTACAACTTTTGATTGAATTGTTCGCCGCGGTAAACGCGGCCCCACCCTGCGTTGGTGGTGTCAAGGCACTTTCGAGCGCGCTTGCTTCGACGACAGGCCGCTGCCCGCCCCTGCCGCGCATGCGCCGTGTGGTTCATTCGGGATCCGTTTCGCGGTTCCCCGACAGCGCTTGGAATTGAATTTGCGCCTTCGCGCTACGCCCCGACCAGCGCCTTCGCCGGCAGCACCGCCTGGACCACGAGGCCTCGGGCGCGGGCGTCCATCACGCCGACGGCGCGCAGCGCCAGCAGCGTCACGGTTTGAACGGCGTCACGCAGTTTCGCGGGATCATCCATGGTATCCGGCGCCAGCGGCCCGACCAGCGATTCATGCAGCGCGCCGAGCAGCGCGCTGGCGGCGAGTGCCGTGTCCTGCGCGGGCAGATGCCCGGCGCGAACCGCGGCGTCGATCCGGGCAGCGATCTCGCCAGCGATCTCGCGGCGGCTGGCGAGCCTTGAAGCCGTGACGTCGACATCGACCGGTTCGGCCAGAATGCCCCAGGCGAGCTTGCGCTGCGACAGCACATGCACCGCGACCGTGGTGACGGCCGCAGCCAGCGCCGAGGACGGCCCGGGAGCGGCGTCGGCGGCGCGGCGGATCGCGGCCAGTTCGTCGCGCGAGACTTCGGCGATCAGTTCCGAAATCAGATCCGCCTTGGAAGGGAAATAGCGGTAGACGGTGCCGGCCGCGACATTGGCGCGGACCGCGACCGGAGCGATCTGCACTGCGGCCATGCCGCCCTCGGCGGCGGCATTCCGCGCCGCCGCCAGAATGGCGCTGCGCCGCGCCGCCAGCCGCTTCACTACCTGATGGGTTCGCCGATAGACCATGGCGCGCGTTTCTCGTCCCGGCATGCGCTCAAGGCCAAACCGGGCCCGGTCCTGAACGTGTGCGTCTTCAGTTGTTCTGCGCGATCTGGCACAGATCGCTTTGAAGAACTGAACACCTATTCAGGCCTGATGACAATACGAATCGCAGCCCTCTTGAGGAAGATTTGCAGGGCGCAGCCTCGATACCCCGCGAAAACCCGGCGAGGTCAAAATGCGCTCGATCGCTGGGCAAGGCCGCCGTCGGGCGACGCCGCCGGCCGGCTGCGCCAAAGCCCGCAGCGGCGCGCGATCAATCCCGACACGATCAGCGTGGCCGCGAATCCCGTCGGCGCCCTCACCAGCGGATAAAACATCAGCAACGCCGCCACCAGCCCGAGCGCAGGCAATTCGTGGCGCGCAAAGCCCCGGCTCAATCCGATGCGGACCAGGAACGCCACCGCAATCGCCAGCACCATGACGTCGTAGAGGAACAGATAGGGCGTGATCAGCAATGTGCCGGCGGCGAGCGCCGCGGCCTTCAACGGATAGCTGACGCGGCTGCGCCACATCAGTGCCAGCAACACCGCAACCGTGCCGCTCAGGATCCATTGAAACACCCATGCCAGTTGTTCGGCGCCGCCGAAATGCCGAACCAGCGCGAAGATGCTTTGCATCTTGCCCCAGGGCGCGCGGCCTTCGGTCAGGAAGGCCTGCGAAAACATCGGCATCCAGTGAAAGAAGGCCTGCCAGCTCTCGGTGCCGAACGCGAGCCAGGACAGCGCCGCCATCGCGACGGCAACGATCCCGGCCGTGACGAACACCGTCCACTGAGACGCTGCGATCAGCACCAGCGGAAACAGGAGCCCGTATTGCGGCTTGTAGCTCAATAGCCCGAGGCAGATGCCGGCGAACACCGGCCGCGCCGGCAACCAGTACAGCGCGCCGCCGATCAGCGACGCCGTGAGGAAGCCATTCTGCCCGACCAGCGTGTTGGTGAGCACCACCGGAAACGCCGCCGCCAGCAGCAGGCCGAACGGCCGCCCGACGATCGCACGCATGACGGCGAGGTAGGGCACGAGGCTGATCGCAGCCCAGCCGATGAAGGCCGCCGCATAGGGAAAATGCACCAGCAGGCTCGCGACGAGCAAGAACGGCGGCGGATAGTGCCAGGCGAAGTTGCCCTCGTAGCTGCGGCCGAGCACCGCGACCTGAACCTGTTTCTGGATCTCCCAGTCATAGGCCCAGGCGGGATGGCCATCGAGCACCAGTTTGCCGGCGGACCAGACGTTGACGAAATCGGTCGGGATACCCAGACCCTTTTCGTCGAAGATCCACCAATGGGCGAAGAACGCCGTTGGGAAGAACGATGCATTGATGACGAACAGCGCAAAGCACACGTTGACCAGCGCCGCCGGGATGGTGCTGCGCTCGCCAGGAAGTGTCGCGGCGGATACGGGCGTGGCCATGCAAGGTCCCTTGCGCGCGCCGCAGCCTCGCGGGAAACGCGCGCCTTCACCAATAGGCAAACAGCCCTTAAGAAATCTTAAGGTCTTGGGGGCGTGCCGGCGGGATTGTGAGGATGGTGCGCATCAACAAAAAACGCGGCGTTGCCGCCGCGTTCTTGAAATCAGCAATCACAGGCCGCTTTACGCCTGCGGCTGCGGCTCCAGCCCGGCGTCGGGACGCGGGCGCGGCTTGCCGGCCGGCGGCACCGCCGAGGCGCGCGGGGTGGTCGGCTCGAGCACCGACTCGCGGTTCGGCTTCTTGCCGTTGAGCAGATCGATGATCTCGTCGCCGCTCAGGGTTTCGAATTCGAGCAGGCCCTTGGCCAGCGCTTCGAGGTCGCCGCGCTTCTCGGTCAGGATCTTGGTGGCTTCGTTGTAGCCTTCCTCGACCAGCCGCCTGATTTCGCTGTCGATCTTCTGCACGGTGGCTTCAGACGCGTTCTGGGTGCGCGATACCGACATCCCGAGGAAAACCTCATCCTGGTTCTCGCCATAGGATACGGTGCCGAGTTCTTCCGACAGACCCCAGCGCGTCACCATCATCCGGGCCAGCCGGGTGGCCTGCTCGATATCGGAGGCCGCACCCGAGGTGACCTTCTCGCGGCCGAACACCAGTTCTTCGGCGACGCGTCCGCCCATCATGATGGCAAGGCGCGAGGTCATCTGCTCGAGCGACATCGACAGCTTGTCGCGCTCGGGCAGCTGCATCACCATGCCGAGCGCACGGCCGCGCGGAATGATGGTGGCCTTGTGGATCGGATCGGTCGCAATCACGTTGAGGCCGACGATGGCATGGCCGCCTTCGTGGTAGGCGGTCAGCATCTTCTCTTCCTCGGTCATGACCAGCGACTTGCGCTCGGCGCCCATCATGACCTTGTCTTTGGCTTCCTCGAACTCGGCCTGGGTCACCATGCGCTTGTTGCGGCGCGCGGCGGTCAGGGCGGCTTCGTTGACGAGGTTCATCAGGTCGGCGCCGGAGAAACCGGGCGTGCCGCGGGCGATGGTTTTGAGGTTGATATCCGGCGCCAGCGGCACCTTGCGGACGTGAACCTTGAGGATCTGTTCGCGGCCGACGACGTCCGGATTCGGCACCACCACCTGGCGGTCGAAGCGGCCGGGGCGCAGCAGCGCGGGATCGAGCACGTCGGGACGGTTGGTCGCGGCGATCAGGATCACGCCTTCATTGGCCTCGAAGCCGTCCATCTCGACCAGCAACTGATTCAGCGTCTGCTCGCGCTCGTCATTGCCGCCGCCGAGACCGGCGCCGCGATGGCGGCCGACCGCATCGATTTCGTCGATGAAGATGATGCAGGGCGCGTTCTTCTTGGCCTGCTCGAACATGTCGCGGACGCGAGAGGCGCCGACGCCGACGAACATTTCGACGAAGTCGGAGCCCGAAATCGTGAAGAACGGCACGTTGGCTTCGCCGGCGACCGCGCGCGCGATCAGCGTCTTGCCGGTGCCGGGAGGGCCGACCAGAAGCACGCCGCGCGGAATCCGTCCGCCCAGCCGTTGATATTTGCCGGGATCGCGCAGGAATTCGACGATCTCCTGCAGGTCCTGCTTGGCCTCGTCGACGCCGGCAACGTCCTCGAACGTCACCCGGCCATGCGCTTCGGTGAGCATCTTGGCCCGCGACTTGCCAAAGCCCATCGCCTTGCCGGCACCGCCCTGCATCTGCCGCGACAGGAAGATCCAGACGCCGATCAGCGCGATGAAGGGTAGCCAGGAAACCAGCAGCGACACGAACCACGGCACGTTGTCGCCGGGCGGTTTCGCGGTGATCGAGACCTTGCCGTTATAGAGGCGCGAGACCAGCGTCGGGTCGTTCGGCGCATAGGTCTGGAAGCTCGAGCCGTTGGTGAAGGTGCCGTGGATTTCCGGCCCCTGGATGACGACGTCGCGGACGTGATTGGCGTCGACCTCGGTCAGCAGCTGCGAGAACGAGATGTCCTGCGAGGACGCGCGCTGACCCGGATTCTGGAAGAGCGTGAACAGTGCCAACAACAGCAAAACAATAATGACCCAGAGGGCGAAATTGCGCAGATTGGCGTTCATTGATCTTCCTTCGTGGTCGCGCGGATCGCGGCCTTATGTCCTTGGGCAAGCACGAGGGAATCCCCCGGTCGGCTGCATTACAATCTAGGTGCCGCCCCGGTCGATGCCAAGGGAACCACGCAGGACTATTTAACGCATCCTAGCCGGATTCCTGCTCAAATAATGGCGGTAAAATCGGTGTTTTCCGGGGTGGTTAAGACTCCGATCCGGCCGCTATTCCGGCCGGCGGCGGCGCGGCGGCGCCGGCTCGACGCGAATCCGGCCGCCGGTCAGGCTCACCAGCGCCCCGGCGAGGGTCTGTTTCAGCCCAGGCCGAATCATTGGCCGATTTCCTGGCCGATCGGGCTTCGGCCGGCGGCTTTCGGGCTTTTCCGCCACCGCTTGGTCGAGGGCCACCAGCAGGGCTTCGACCTTACCGAGTTCCGCCGGCCCCTCATGGCCGAACCGCTCGATCGCGCGCTTGAGCAGCCGAAGCCGGATTTCCTCGGGCATGGCGGCAAAGGCCGTCGCGTCAAAGGTCTTGGCATCAAGGGAATTGGCATCAAGGGATCTGGCGCCGGGTCCGGCACCCGAGACGATGCGGTCCCGCAGCGCCAGATAGCGCTCGGCGCCATCGGCCAGCACTTCCACCGCGGCGTTGGCCCGGGCCAGCCTTTGAGCCAGCCGCGCCAGGTTGCGCGCATCGCCGCCCTCGGCGGCGAGCGCGGGCATCAGGGCGCGCAGCCGCGGACGCGTGAAGCTCACATCGCGGTTGGTCGGATCGTCGGCGAAGCCGAGCTTGGCCTTGTGCAGCGTCGCGATCAGCCGCGACTTCGAAACGTCGAGAAACGGGCGCGCCAGCCGCACGCCGTCGCGTTCGGTTTCGTGCGCCATCGCCGCAAGACCATGGATGCCGCTGCCGCGCAGCATCCGCATCAGCAGCGTTTCGGCCTGATCGTCGCGGGTGTGCGCGGTGAGGATGTGGGTGGCGCCGCTCTGCCGCGCCGCCTTCGCCAGCAGGCGGTAGCGCGCGACGCGCGCCGCCGCCGGCAATCCGGTGGTGGGCTTCGGGCCGGTCCAGCGCAGCGTGCGATGCTCCAGATCGAGCGTGCGCGCCAGCCGCTTCACCTCACGCGCCTCGGCGGCGGCTTCCGCGCGCAGGCCATGATCGACGGTAACGGCGACCAGGCGCGGACCGCGCGTCAAAGCGCTGCGCCAGCGCGCCGCGAGCCACATCAAGGCGATTGAATCGGGGCCGCCGGAAACCGCGAGCAGAAGCGCAGGCGCGGTTTTCCAGTCCGCGAACAGACGTTTCGCGTCGCTCACCGAAATCGGGAAATCGTCGTCGTCGGGCATGGCTCCGCCGACCATAGCGCTTTCAGGCGAAGTGGGTACCGGTTGGCTTGAAGAAAACGCGTCGAAACAGGATTTTGCCGAACCCGAAGGACTTTAGCACTTGATCCGTTTCTGCTCACGGTCGACGGCCGCTTTGACGCCGCCCGAGGCGCGGGGATATTTCCGGATCACCTCGCCGAGCGCCGCACAGGCGGCTTCCTTCTCTTTCAGCGCCGCCAGCGACTGGCCGAGCCGCAGCAGGGCGTCGGGGGCCTTCGCCGATTTGTCGAATTTGGTGGTCACTGCGAGGAAGGATTCCGCGGCGTCACGATAGAGCTGGCGCTGGAAGAAGCTCTCGCCCAGCCAGTATTGCGAATCCGCCATCAGGGGATCGCTGGGGTATTTCTGCGCGAAGCTGCGCATGGTCTCTTCGGCCAGTGCGTAGTCCTTGCGCTGCATATAGCCGATGCCGAGGTCGAACTCGTCCTTCGGGGTCGCCGACGGCGGCAGCGTCGTTAGCGCCGCGCCCGCGCCGGGACTTCGCGGCGCCTGCGGCGGCAAGGCGCCGGGTGGATTGCGCTGGCCTCCGGTGTTCGCCAGATCGAGCGGTTCGCCCGCTCCGCGGCCGCCGGGAGCGCCGATCGGCGCCTCGGCCGGCATCGGCAGCTGGCCGCCGCCCAGCGCGCGCGGCGCGCCGGGGGCATTGGGATTCTGGGCGGGATCGAACGCGTCGCCACGGCGCCGGCCCGGTGCCGCCGGCACGCCCTGTGGCGGTTCCTGGACGATCGGCGCCGGCGCGGCAATCTGCTGGTCGTGAGCCGGTTGGGGCTGCCGCAGCGGGGGCTGCACCGGCGGGGCGGCCGCGACGCCGGGCTGGGGCGGGGCAATCGGGGACTGGCCGGGCGCGGCTTGCGCGCCGCCCTGGAGCGCCCTCAGGCGCTCCTCGAGCTGCCGGTTGCGGTATTGCAGTTCCTCGTTCTGGCCGGTGAGTTGCCGCAGCTGGTTCTCGAGCCGCTGGATCCGCATTTCCAGGTCGGTATCGTCCGACTGCGCAAAGGTCTGGGATGACAGCGCCAGCATCGCGGCGATCGCCGCGGCGCGGGCAATTCCATGAAATCTGGATGACATTTTGGCCTGACGACGGGATCGGCGTGACATCGAAAGCGGAACCACATTGAGAGAGCGAGTACGCCAGAATTGTGACTGAGACAGACTACCGGCGGAAACAGCCTGCCCAAAACGAAACCGGCGCCCCTGGGGCGCCGGCGAACAACTTTGCGGGAGGCGAACGCTTACGAGCTGGCGTTCAACACCGTGACGGCACGGCGGTTCTGCGACCAGCAGGAGATGTCGTTACAGACCGCGACCGGGCGTTCCTTGCCGTAGGAGATGGTCCGCATCCGGCTCGGATCGACGCCGCGCGAGGCGAGATAGCTGCGCACCGACTGGGCGCGGCGCGCGCCGAGCGCGATGTTGTATTCACGGGTGCCGCGCTCGTCGGCATGGCCTTCGATGGTAAAGGCATAGCGGTTATAGGTCTGCAGCCACTGCGCCTGCTTTTCCAGGGTCGCGATCGCCTGCGGCGACAGCTCGGTCTGGTCGCTCTCGAAGAACACGCGGTCGCCGACATTGACCACGAAATCCTGCTGGCTGCCCGGGGTTGCCGCACTCGCCATTGCGCCCTCGGCGCCGACGTTCTTGTTGGCGCAAGCGCCCATCGACAGCGCCACCGCGAGCACCGCGGCCAGCTTCAATCCCTGGAGGATACGCATCTGGTATTTCATTCCGGAGCCTCCACGCTCACGTTTTTCGACTGTTGTCCGGTCTACAGGGCGATGGTTAAGCGAACGTTCCGTCAACCTTGATGGGATGTTGCCAGACCCGATCAAATGCCGACAAACGGCGAAAAGCAATCGCGATAGTTAATGATTTGTAAATGTGGCGCGAGGGTGAAGGCAAGCGCGCGCGGGACCGCCATGACCGGTTTTTCGGCCGACGGAATCGAATCGCAGGGTTGAGTCCGGCAAACCGGCGGCCCGGAGACCGGCCCGGTGGTCCGGGTCGAAGCTCCAGAATCGAGTCTCCAGAGTTCGGTCTAGGTGCCGATCTGGCAGGGCTGCGGGGCAAGCGAGGTGCCCTCGAACGGAGCGACATCGGCCGGCGCCGAGCGGCGTTCGAACAACATGCGTCGTTCGAAGGCGGTCGAGCGCATCATGGGATAGCGCTCGAAAACCTTGTCACGCATGGTTGGGAAATCCGCCGCCATCAATCCGACCGGCTTCAAAAGGCCCGGGAAGAAACGCGGCTCGGCAATGGTCCTGTGCAGGAACACGCGGCGATAAAACGCCTGGTGCTCGGCGCGAACGATCGCGAGCCCGATATCGGCGTTGAAATATTCGCACGCCATATAAGCCAGGCGAAGCGTCACATAGGGCAGCTCCGGAAACCGCCTCGCCTTGTCGGGATCGGCAACGAACCGCGCCGGATCGATGATGACCTGGCCCCGATCGAGCATGGGGTTGAGGATTTCGCCGAACGCCTCATTCGAACAGGACTGCCGCCATTCGGACGTCAGCACGCTGATCCGGACGGAGCTATAGAGTTCCCCGAAAAGGTAAACGCCAAAGGTCCATGAGTTGGGCAGATCGTCATACTGATCGGTGACGCGCTGGTCGGCGGAGGGCTGGACCGCCCCCTCGCGCAGGTAGGCCCGGTACCGAAGGTTGTAGATCTTCTCTTTTTCCTCAGGCGTCTGCGCCAGACGATAATCGACTTGATCCAGCAGGTCCGAACTCCGTCCCATAGCCGCGATAGATGGTTCGGCTGCGGACCTCATGCGATACTCCTTACGACTTCCCAACAACTTATGCGCGTAGGAGAAAAGATTAACAGCTTCTTAACGAAGATGCAAAGGAATCGAGGTGTTAGGGTTAACCCGAACGGCTTGAATTATGTGCCGGACAGCGCAGCCGGGGAAGCAATTCCATTTTGCGGGCTGCGGGGAATTCAGGCGATCGATCGTGAAGGCAGCACCAGCACCTGCGGCTCCTCCGGCAGGCGGCGGCCGTGGGAAGCATTCAGCAGCTGGCGCACCCGCACCGCCGGCACCGGCCGGCTGAACAGGTAGCCCTGCGCCTCGGTCACGGTGCCGTCGGCGCTGATCAATTCCAGTTGCTCGTTGGTCTCGATGCCCTCGACCACGACCGACATTCCGAGATCGGCGGAAAGCCGCGCCACGCCGCGCAGCAGCGTCAGCGGACGATCGGTATCGATGCCTTCCAGGAACGAACGGTCGATCTTCACCTTCTGCAGCGGGAAATTGTGCAGATAGCTCAGGCTCGAATAGCCGGTGCCGAAATCATCCAGTGAGATTCTCACCCCGAGCGCGTGCAACTGGGACAGCACGTCGTGGGTCAGTTGGGTGTTGCGCAACAGCGAGCTTTCGGTGATCTCGATTTCGAGACGGTGCGCGGGCAGGCCGGAGACCTCGAGCGCATACCGGACCTCGCTCAGCACGTCGCGCTGATGGAACTGCTGCGGAGAGAAGTTGACCGCGACGCAGACGGCTTCGGGCCATTTCATGCATTCCATGCAGGCCTTGCGCAGGATCCAGCGGCCGAGGTCGACGATGAGACCCATATCCTCGGCGACCGGGATGATGTCGATCGGGGAAACCGTGCCCCGCACCGGATGATTCCAGCGCAGCAGCGCTTCGCAGGTCGCGATCCGCCCCGACTTGAGATTGACCAGCGGCTGATAGAACAGCTCGAATTCCTCGTTGGCCAGCGCCTTGCGCAGGTCGAGTTCCAGGATGCGGCGCGCCTCGACGGTTTGCGCCATCTCGTCGCGGAAGAAGCAGAAGGTTCCGCGGCCGTCCGCCTTGGCGCGGTAGAGCGCCATGTCGGCGTTCTTCAACAGCGTATCGGCGCTCATGCCCGGCGCCGTCATCGCGATGCCGACACTGGCGCCGATCTCGACCAGGTGGTTGTCGATCTTGTAGCGCTCGCTCAGGTGCTCGACGATCCGCCGGGCGAGAATGGCGGCTTCCTCGTTCGATTTGATGTTCTGCTGGAACACCACGAATTCGTCGCCGCCGAAGCGCGCCACGAAATCTTCCGGGCGCAGCATGGCGCGCAGCCGGTCGGCGACCGCGCACAACAGCTGGTCGCCGCAGGGATGCCCCAGGGTGTCGTTGACCTGTTTGAACTGATCGAGGTCGACGAACAGCAAGGCCGACAACTGATCGGCATCGTGCGGTATCGCCAGCAGACGCTCGATCTCGTCGCGGAAATTAACCCGGTTGGGAAGCGCCGTCAGTTCGTCGTAACGCGCCAGATGCGTAATTCTGGCTTCCGCATTGCGCCGCTCGGTGATGTCTTCCAGCAGCATGACCGCGCCGCCGCCGGCCATCGGCTGGAACGTCCAGGACAGCGACCGGCCTCTGGCCACGTCGGGATCGGTGGTGATGATGTCCCTCGCCTGGGTATTCTCGATTTCCGAAAGGATCATCTTGCCGCTCGCGGCCGAAACCGATCCGCCGGTGACACAGGCCGCGATGATGTCGCGCGCGCTGGCACCGCGCTCCACGAGATCGTCGGACAGGTTCATCATGGCGCTGAAGCGATGATTCATGACGGCAAGCCGCCCGTCGGCCGCGAACATGCACAGGCCGTGGGGCATGTTGTTCAGCGCGGTATCGAACTGGCCGGCTAGAGCCGCTTCCCTGAAACTCGAGGTCAGCGCCTTGACGAAGATGGCATGAAGACTGAGATTGATGCCTTTCAGGCCGATGAAGAACAACACCAGCAACACGGCGAGGCCGATGTAATAGAATCCGCCATTCAGCGCCAGCGCCAGCGACATCGGCCCGCACGCCAGCAGGATGTGATATTGAACGAGCCTCGGGCGGCCGTAGTTGCGGGCCGCGGCTCCGGCGGTGTAGCCGACCGTCACGGCGACGCTGAGCATATGCGCGACGGTATCGTCGCTACCGAGAATGGTGATGAAGCACCAGACGCCGAGCACCCCGGCGTATATCATGGCGCCGACGGCGTAACGCGGCTCCAGATGCTTTGCCTGATTGAACGTCAGCACCGACGTGCGGCGTTCGTATTTGCGCATCTGAAACGCGCGGATGGTGCCGATTCCGACGATCAGAACCGCGCACGGCCACAGCAGCAGATTGCCCGTCTTGAGCGCCGTCATCACCGCCGCGGTCGCTGCGGAAGCCGAGCCGATCAGCATCGGCCAAAAATTCTGCAACATGGAATCGACCAGAGCCGCGTACAATACGGGCTCGAGTTCTTCCTGATTGCTTCGCTTTTTCTGATCGACCAACTGCATCGCGCGCGCATACGTCCTTTTTCAGGGCGTAGTTCTACCTGCCGCAGATGAAGTCTTTCTGAGGGAATATCGTTACCGTATCCTTTTCACGGTCTTCGAAAAACGGAAATGTGCCCGCTAATTCAGCAAGCTAGGCAAGCTTTGCCGGGCACCGGCAGCGGCGTTGCGCCAAAGCGGAGGGTGTCGGCGCCGAATTCAGGATAACAGCGGCGACCAGGCCGGATCGGACGCGAACCCCGGGGTCGGAACCTTCTGTTCATTACGTCCGGAAATGTCCACCGTGTAGAGCGAAGGTCCGCCGCTGCCGCCGGGATCGCGGAAGAACATCACGACGCGGCCGTTCGGCGCAAAGGTCGGGCCCTCATTGTGGAACCCGGAGGTGAGAAGCCGCTCGCCCGAACCGTCGGTCTTCATGATGCCGATGGAAAACTGTCCGCCGCCCTGCTTGGTGAAGGCGATGTAATCGCCGCGCGGCGACCACACCGGCGTCGAATAGCTCCCCTCGCCGAACGATATGCGCTGCGCCGGCCCGCCGGTCGCCGCCATCACATAGATCTGCGGCTTGCCTCCGCGGTCGGATTCGAAACAGATCCGTGTGCCGTCGGGCGAATAGGACGGCGAGGTGTCGATCGCCGGCGTGTCGGTCAGGCGGGTGGTCGATTTCGAGCGCAGATCCATCACGAACAGGTTCGAATTGCCGCCCTGCTGCAGGCTCATGATCACGCGCTGGCCGTCCGGCGAGAAGCGCGGCGAGAACGACATGCCGGGAAAATTGCCGACGATCTCGCGCTGCCCGGTCTCGATGTTGAACAGGTAGACGCGCGGGTCGCCCTGGCCGAATTCCATATAGGTGATTTCCTGGGTCGACGGCGAGAACCGCGGCGTCAGCACCAGATCGGCGCCCCTGGTCAAATAGCGGACGTTGGCGCCGTCCTGGTCCATCAGCGCCAGCCGCTTGACGCGCCGCTCCTTGGAGCCGGTCTCGTCCACGAACACCACGCGGCTGTCGAAATAGCCCTTCTCGCCGGTCAGGCGCTCGTAGATCTGGTCGGAAATGATATGCGCGATCCGCCGCCAGTATTCCGGCGAGGTGAAGTACTGCTGGCCAGCGAGCTGCTGAGCGGTGTTGACGTCCCAGAGGCGGAATTCGGCCTTCAGCCGCCCGTCGTTCTGGCGGGTCATGCGGCCGGTCACCAGCGCCTGCGCGTTGATGGTCTTCCAGTTCTGGAACTGCGGCGCCGCGTCGATATTGATGACCTTTTCGATGTAGGCCGCCTGGTCGATCGGCGCGAACAATCCGCTGCGCTTGAGGTTGTTGGTGATGACCTGGGTCACGCCGACGCCGACCTCGGCATCACCAGGCGTTCCCGCCGCAAAGTTCGGGATTGCGATCGGAAGCGGCGCGAAGTCGCCCTCGGGAATGACCACCCGCTTTGGCCCCTGGGCGAAGGCATTGCGGGCGGAGCCGCCCGTCACCATGCCGAGCGCGGCCATTCCAGAAATCAGCTGCCGGCGGCTCAGGCGAAACGGCATCTCAGGCAATTCGTTCTTGTCAGTCATTGTTTGCGGACTTCGTTCCATATTGGCGGTCGTCGACAGCGCGACCGGCTTTCAAGTCTTTCGCTCGGTGAACACCGGCGCAAAATATTTCCATTCATCGAAATAGGCCGCGGGCAGCTTGTACGGCTGGCACTCGATGATCGCGCGCAAGGCGCTCTCCTGATAGACGCGCAGGTAAGGCGTGGCCGGCGTGCCTTCCGGAACCGGCATGCCCTCCAGCGTGCCGTCGCGCTTCAATCTGATCGCGAAAACGGCCTCGGATTTCTGGGCCTCGATACCACCATAGGGCTTCTTCCAGCAGCGCTCGACCTGCGACTGGAACATCGCGCCCCATGTCGCGGAATTATCGGCAGCCTTGCCCTTGGCGAGGCCGAGCGCGGCGTTGGAATTCAGCGTGTCGCCGGTCACCGCCTGCCTCGAGGGATCGCGCTTGTCGAGCAGGGCTGCGATCTTCGACTGATCGAAGTGCCGCTCGGTCTTGGGTTTGGCCGGCTCGGGCGGCTTGGCGGCCTGCACCGGCGGTTTCGGCGGCTTCTTCTCTTCCTTCTTGATCGCTTCCGCGATCGGATCGACCTTAGGGTCGGGCTTCTTTTCGACCGGCTTCGGCTCTTCCTTCGGCTTGGCCTCGGCGATCGGCTTCGGCGGGTCGGGTTTCTTCTCGACCTGCTTTTCCTCGACCTTCGGCGTCGGCGGCGGGGCGGTGTCGGTCACGACCGGCGCCTTTTCGGTGATCTTGCCGACGGCGTCTTCGACGGGCTTGGCCTCGGCGACTTTCTCCACGAGCGGCTTGGGATTTTCCTTCTTGCCGGTCTTCATGCCGGCCATGACCTTGGCGAGCTGGTCGGACGAAATGACGTCCACCGGCACCGACTCTTCCGGCATCAGGTCGAAGGCCTTGGACGAAAACGACACCAGTCCCCACCCCAGCACGAGGACGTGCAGGGCAACCGAGGCAACCAGCGTCTTGTCGACCTTGACCTTCACTTCAGCTTTCCCGCTCCGCCTTCAGCCGAAGGCTGATCTGGTGCCGCCTCACGATCAACCCCCCTGCTCGGGAATGATGACGATATTCGCCTTGAAACCCGCGGTTCGAATGGTGCCCAGCAATTTCATCATATCAGTATAGCAGACGTCCTTGTCGCCGCGCAGATAGACGACGCTCTCGGCGTCGGACCGCGTTCCCCGGATCGCCTTGATTTTCGGCGGCAAGTCGGCGGCCGAAATCAGCGTATCCCCAAGGTAGAGCTCGACATTCGAATTGCAGCTTCCACCGGTGCGCTTGACGGACAACGTCAACGGCGGCTGGTTGGATGCCAACGACTTGCCGCCGCTGGCGACCGGCAGGTCGATATCGATCGTCGACGTCATCAGCGGCGCCGCCACCATGAAGATGATCAGCAGCACCAGCATGACGTCGACCATCGGCGTGACGTTGATCTCGGCCATCACCGGCTTGCGCCGGCCGCGGCGCCCGCCGCCGCCGGACGAACTTGCCATGTTCATCGCCATGATCTGCTGCTCACGATCTGCCCATCATATACCGCCCCTCACGCCGTTTGTCCGGGGGCATGATCTTGTCCGAAAACCGGTTTCCACTTTTCGGGATCATGCCCGTTCGTCGATCTGGCGCGACAGGATCGCTGAAAATTCGTCGGCGAAGCCTTCCAGCCGCTGGGCCTGGCGGTTCACCTCGGAGGTGAACTTATTGTAGAAAATAGTCGCCGGAATTGCGGCGATAAGGCCGATGGCGGTGGCAAACAGCGCCTCCGCGATGCCCGGGGCCACCACCGCCAGGGAGGTATTCTTGGAGGCCGCAATCGACTGGAAGCTCGACATGATGCCCCAGACCGTGCCGAACAGGCCGACGAAGGGACCCGCCGAGCCGACCGTCGCCAGCACCAGGAGCCGCCGTTCCAGGCGTTCCACTTCGCGGGCGATCGAGACGTTCATGACCTTCTCGATCCGCATCTGCAGCCCGGCGAAGGACCGCGACTGGCTTTCGAACGATCGCTTCCATTCGCGCATCGCCGCAACGAAGCACGCCGCCATCGATTGCGTCGGCTTGGCCGACAGCGCGCGATAAAGCTCCTCGATCGACTGGCCGGACCAGAACGCCTGTTCGAAACGGTCCATAGCGCGCTTGGTGCGCGCATACAGGAATATCTTGTCGATCGCGATCGCCCAGACCCAGACCGAGCAGGCGAGCAGCCCCAGCATGACCGTTTTCACGACCCAGTGGGCCTGCAGGAACAGGGTGATCAGCGATACGTCGGTGGATGCCAGCGGCAAGGCTGACTGAGCCACGTCGGCGGGATTCATGTCCGGTATCCTCTCAACGCAAGTGTCCCACATCCCCCGGGAGCAATTGGCTGCCGGTTCCACAGCCGCGCGTCAGCCGCGGCGGTAAACGCCAGCGCGAGAGCCTTGTTGTGTGTCGCATGGGGGGCCCGTCCAAAGCCGGATCCTGCATCCCCTGCCAACATGTCAAAACGAGGGCTTTTCGCGCGTCATTACGTCCCTAACCAGACGCTAATCATGGTTAACGGGCGGTTACCAAAGGGGAATTCGGCGGCGTCAAATGGCGGCGGCGGAACATAGCCATCCGGCGCCCCCCGACCCGGCGCGAGGCCTGCCGCAGGGTGCTTTCAAAAATCGCGAAAACAACCCCATGCAAAGTAAGGATGCACGTGTTCCGAGAAGGAAATCAGCCGTCGTCCCATCCCCCTCGCGCCCTAACGGGATACCTCTTCGGGGCAGTTGATAAGGCGCGCCGGAATTCCGAGAGCGGTACAGCCGCCCGGCACGTCGCTGGTCACCACCGCCCCGGCGCCGACCTTGGCAAAGTCGCCGATGTGAACATCGCCGAGAATGGTTGCTCCGGAGCTGAGCAAGACGCCTTTGCCGATCCGCGGGGCGCGATCCGGATTTTCCGGCTTCCGTCCGATCGTCACGCTCTGCATGATCGTCACCTCGTCACCGATGGTGACGAACGCGCCGACGATGATGCCGGTGGCATGATCGAGAAAAACCGACGTTCCGATCGACGCCGAGGGGTGGATGCTTACTTGAAGGGAATCGGATGACAGGCTTTGCAGCATCAAAGCGAGGTCGGTGCGGTCCTGACGCCAGAGCCAATTGGACACGCGCCAAGCCTGCAGGGCGACGTATCCCTTGAAGTTCAGGAGCGGCGGCAACAGTCCGGTCGTCGCGGGATCGTGGATGGCAATGCCTTGCAGATCGCGGCTCACTGCATCGATCAGATCGGGCGCGGCGCGAAACACCTCACGGGCAACGCGGGAGAACTGCTGGCGGTCGGCCGCGCCCTTGCCCAGTCGTTGGCCGATTTGATGAGCCACCGCGCTACCGAGGTCAGGGTGATCGAGGATCGCGGCCGATAATGAGCCGCTAAAACCGGGATCGCTGGCGAGGACGGTTTCGGCCTCACGGCGAACGGACAGCCAAAGCTGGTCGCCTGGTGCAATTGCGTTCATGCCGTTCGCCCTGGATCGCGCCGGTTCGAAATTTAAGCCGCATTAAGAAACAGCACCAGCACAAAGGGAAGGCGCAAAAGCAAACCGCCCGTCTGCTTTTCGCAAACGGGCGGCTCGTTGCCGTCAGGCGCTATGGGGGCACCGCGCCTGAGGCTTTGGCTTTCGGAGAACTCAGCCCTGGGGCTGATCGTTCGGCGGGGTCGGACGCTGCTTGTGCTGCGCCATGAACTGGTCGAACTCGGCCTTGTCCTTGGCGTGGCGCAGGCGATCGAGGAAGTCGCGGAATTCGACCTGCTCTTCCTCGAGGCGCCGCAACGTTTCCACGCGGTATTCGTCGAAGGCGCGGTTGCCGCTCGACGGCGGGCCGCCGAAGCCGAAGCCGCGGCGCTCCATGCGGCCGCGCATCCGCTCCATCTTGTCCTGCATCCGCTCCATCTTGTTCGACCAGCGGTCCTGATGACTCCAGCAACCCATTTTTCTGCTCCCGAGTGTGAAAAAGAGAAGGGCAAGCCCGATCGGCCACCAGATGATGAAGCCGAGCACGGTCACGGCGATCCAGCCGGGGTGCCAGGGCGAATCCAGCATATGCGGGCGGTGGGGCTCGCTATCCGGGCCGCGCCATCGATTGACATCTGCGGTGTAGGCCATTTCCCTCTCCATGACGGCATCACGCCGTTGTGAATGTAAATAACATTTACATACCTAAACCATCCCGGATTTTTGTCAAGCCGGGCGCCAGCGGCGCCCGCGAATTTATTTTGGGGTGCCCCAGGGACCTGATGGCGCGCCTGCGGGCGGGACGGGCGGCGGAGTGGCCGCCGCCGGGTCGTTCTGGCCGGACGGCCTGCGGTCGGTCGGGAAGCCGAGACCGCGCAGATAGATCAGCACCTGCGCTTCCAGGAGATCTTCCGGCGACATCGGCAGCTTGCGGCGTGCGGCGTCGCCGCGTCCGAACAGCGACGCCACGCCGTGCGACATCGACCAGATATGCAGGGCCATCATCATCGCCGGCGGCCGCGGCACGCCGGGCGGCGCCAGCGCCGCAAGGCGCTCGGCAGCGGCGCGGATGATGCCGAAAGCGCGTTCGCTGGCGGCCTGCAATGTCGGATTATGGTCGACGGGAAGCCCCGATTCGAACATCGCCGAATAGAACGCCGGCTCGTTGCGGGCAAAAGCGAGGTAGGCCTTGCCGACCCGTTCGAACGCCGTGACGGTGTCCGGACGCCCGTCATCCCAGGCTTGCGTCAGCGTCGCCTCGAACTGCTCGAAGCCGCGCTGGGCGATCGAGGAAAGCAGTTCGTCGCGGTCGCGAAAATGCCGGTAGGGTGCGGCCGGGCTGACGCCGGCCATCCGCGCGGCATCGGCAAAGGTGAAGCCGGCCGCGCCTTTTTCCGCAATCAGCCCGAGCGCCGCCTGCAGCAGCGCCTCCTTCAGATTGCCGTGGTGGTAGCCGCGCTCGGCGCGGCGCTGTTCCTTGCGCCAACTCATGTGAAAGGCTTTTACATGAGCCGGCGGCAAAGGTCACTAGCGGCGTACTCCGGGAACGGCCGCTCATAGAGATTAACGCCCGCTCGCCTCTCGCAGCTCGGCGAACCCGGCGGCCGCCTGCTGCACTTCCTCCGAAAAATCGGTCATTTCCTGCACCTGGCGGATTTCGATGATCTCGTTCTCGGAGGCCGGGCACTTCGTGGCCCAGGCGATCGCCTCGTCGCGCGAGGCCACCTCGATCATCCAGTAGCCGCCGAGCACTTCCCTGGCTTCCGCGAAGGGACCGTCGGTCACCAGCGGCTTGCCGGTTGCAAACGACACCCGCGCGCCCATCGACGGCGGATGCAGGCCGTCGAGCGTGATCAGGACGCCGGCGTCGTTCAGGGCCTCGTTGTATTTCATCATCGCGGCCACCCGCCCGGGGTCGAGCTGGATATCCGGCGGCGCGGTCTCATAGCCCAAGGGAATCATCAGCATCATGAATCGCATGGTCGGCGGTCCCTTGTTGCAATCGCCCGCTTCTATTTCTTCCCCACTTGGGCGCGCAGACGCTCCTCCTGCTCGCGCAGTTCGGGCGTCAGCGCCACGCCGAAATCCTCGGCATCGAAAATCTGCCGGATTTCGATTTCCGCGCCGCCGTCGAACGGGGCGCGCTTCATCCATGCGATCGCCTCGTCGCGCGACTTCACCTGAATCAGCCAGAACCCGGCCACCAGATCGTTGGTCAGGGGGAACGGACCATGGCTGACATCAGGCGTTTTTCCGGAATATTTGATCCGGGCCCCCTTCGGCGTCGGGTGCAGGCCCTCGCCCGCCAGCATGACGCCGGCCTTGACCATCTGTTCGTTGAACTTGCCCATCGCGGTCAGCAGTTCCGTGCTCGGCATGACGCCTGCTTCGCTGTCCTTGCTGGCCTTCACGATCACCATAAATCGCATCGTCACGCTCCGGTTCTGTCATGGGCCGGTTCCGCTGGTTGCCTGCCGAACCGTCGCTCGTCAACAAGACGAGCGGGACTTTGCGGCACCGACATGTCCTGCGAAATTATTTTGGAGGTAATTGCGGAGCCTGCGTGGGCGACAGACCCATCTCCCTCATGGTGAGGAACACGTTGGCAGCGCGTGATCGGACATCGTGCCCTCCCGTCATGTCGCCGGTTCGTAGCGCAAGATCACGACGCCGGTCGAGTGCGCCCGCGAGTCGATCAGCCTGAGCTTGACGCGCTCGCCCGGCTTGAACAGCGGCGTACCGCCGCCGAGGATGACCGGGTTCAGCGCGATCCGGAATTCGTCGATCAGCCCGTGCGGGATCAGGCTTGCCGAAAGGTCCGCGCTGCCGAACAGAAAGATATCCTTGGCGCTCTCGCGCTTCAGTCGGGCGACCGCGCCGGGCAGGTCAACGCCGAACGCTTGCGTGTTGTTCCAGTCGGATTTTGCCAGCGTGCGCGAGAACACATATTTTGGCGACGCATTCATGAAGTCCGCGACCTCGCCGGCAGCGTTCGGCCAGTAGTTCGCCATCAACTCATAGGTGACGCGGCCGAACATCAACCCGCCGGCGGATTTCAGCTGCTCGATCGAGAGCGCCTCAAGTTCCTCGCCCCAGACATCCTCATGCCAGGAGATGTCGCGGTTCGGCCCTTCGAAGAAACCATCCAGCGTCATCAGATTCCACATGATCAGCTTCGCCATACCGCCCTCTCTCAAACCGTTCTCATTTTGCAACTGGTTGTAGTTTGATGTCATTTGGTGCAATATTGCAAGCGGTTTTTCCGTGGCATTTCCGCCGCATGTTCTGGACAGCGTCATGACCGAGCAAAAGCGCTCTGGCTGCCCGATCAACCTCACGCTCGAGGTGGTCGGCGATAAATGGAGCCTGCTGATCATCCGCGACATGATGTTCGGCAACCGGCGGCATTTTCGCGAGCTGTTGACCAAATCCGAAGAAGGCATTTCCTCCAACATCCTCGCCGACCGGCTGAGGACACTGCTCGACCAGGGCATCATCACGCGCGACGACGACCCCAGCCACAAGCAGAAGGGAATCTACTCGCTGACCGGCCAGGGCATAGAACTGCTGCCGATTCTGGCGCAGATGTCAGGCTGGGGATTCAAATATCTGCCCGTGACCGAAGAACTCGGCATCCGCGCAAAACTCTTGAGCGAAGGCGGCCCGAAAATGTGGGCGGAATTCATGGACGAATTGCGCGAGATTCACCTGGGCGTGAAGCGGCGCCGGAAAGCGGGGCCGAACGTCGGGGAACGCTTGCAGGCGGCGTACCAGAAAGTGGTGGCGAGAAAGGCGAAGACGGGATAGAGGCGCCCGCACCGATCCGGGACACGGCCATCGGCATCGGTTATAGAGACGCAAATTCATCAATCGCGAATGGAACACCGATGCCCCCTGCCCCGCAAAAAGTCGCACTCGTCACCGGCGCCGCGCGCGGCATCGGGCTCGCGGTGGCCAAACGGTTTCTCGCCGAGGGCTGGCGCGTGGCGCTGCTCGACATCGAGGGCGCGCTGCTGCAGGGCGCGGTCGCGGGGCTTTCCAACCCCGACGCCACGATGGCGCTGCATTGCGACGTCTCCGACGCCGCTGCCGTGGCGGACGCCCTCACCCAGGTTGGCCAGCGCTTCGGCCGGCTCGACGCCCTGGTCAACAATGCCGGCATCGCGGTGTTCGCGCCGCTGTTGGAAACGTCGGACGCGGACTGGAGCCGGATCCTGCAGGTCAACCTCACCGGGCCGTTCCTGTGCACCAAGGCGGCCGCACCTTTGATGCGCGAACATGGCGGCGGCGCCATCGTCAACATCACCTCGATCTCGGCGGTACGCGCCTCGACCCTGCGCTCGGCCTACGGCACCAGCAAGGCCGGGCTCGCGCATCTGACCAAGCAACTCGCCGTCGAGCTGGCTTCGCTCGGCATTCGCGTCAACGGCGTCGCGCCCGGCCCGGTCGAGACCGCGATGGCCAAGCAGGTCCACACCCCGGAAATCCGCGCCGATTATCACGACGCCATCCCGCTCAACCGTTACGGCCTCGAAGAGGAACTGGCGGAGGCGGTGTTCTTCCTGTGCAGCGACCGCGCCAGCTACATCACCGGGCAAATTCTCGCCGTCGACGGCGGTTTCGATGCCGCCGGGATCGGCCTGCCGACGCTGCGCGGCGAGCGGCGCAACGGGTAGAGCGTTTTCAAGCTCGCACGAACCAGTACGCTTCTAGCGGGGCCTCATGGTTCGAGACGCGCGAAGACGCGCTCCTCACCATGAGGGACTGAGACCTCATCCTGAGGAGCATCGCCAACGGGTCGCGCGAATGCGCGCCCGATGACAGGCTCCGCGATGCGTCTCGAAGGATGGAGCATCGGAAGTGGAAATGGCTTTAGCCGTCAGCGCCGGTTGACCCTGACGGAACCTTGTCCGGCGGATCGCGGTTGACTAATTCATCCGTGATCGTTTTGGAGAAGCCGCTCATGATGCGATCGGCCGTCATGAAAACAATCCTTCTCGCAGCCGTGCTGGGGGCAACGATCCCGCCGCCGGCCGGGGCCGAGATCCGTATCCTCTCCAGTCCGGGCGGCGAGGTCGGCCCGTTTCTCGAACTGTTCGAGCGCGTGCGCGCCTCGGGCGAACGCGTCGTGATCGACGGGCCGTGCCTGTCGGCCTGCACGCTGGTGCTGAGCACGGTGCCGACCGACCGCATCTGCGTGACGCGCCGGGCGGTGCTCGGGTTCCACGCCGCGCGATCGATCGACCGGCGCGGCCGCATCTCAGCCGAGCCGGAAGCATCCAGGCTGGTGCTGGCCGCATATCCCTCCGCCGTACAAGGCTGGATCAGCCGCCGCGGCGGATTGACCTCGCGCCTGCTGCTGTTGCGCGGGCGCGAACTCGCGGCGATCTATCCTGCGTGCCGGTGAAGCACCTGATTTCGCGGAGCCTGTCATCGGGCGGCGCTTCGCGCCGACCCGTTGGCTCTCTCAGTGTCGTCCCTGCGAACGCAGGGACCCATAGCCACCGTCGTTTGTTGTTGCAGAAGGTATCTCACGCCTGCGTCTCACCGATGGGCCGCGGCGCCGCGATGAGCGCAATTGCGCTCACGCTGGGGTCCCTGCGTTCGCAGGGACGACGCAAGAGGGTTTAACCGCACACATGCCTTCGCGATCTCGTGGCGCCCGAAGTCTTCCACGACCCTCAGACGGCGCACCGGACAGCGCAATTGCGCTGCCGGGAACGCGCCTCCTCACCATAAGGGACTTTCACGCCGCCATCGCTTTCAGCGCGGATGCCGCCGAGGCGTAGCCGCCGCGCGCGCCGTCGATGAAATGCACGTGGTCGCTGCGCAGCGCCGAGGGCGTGAAGCAGGTCATCATCGCCGCGTCCTGCCGGTGCAGGCCATAGTGCACGGTTCCCGCCGCAGCCGCCGCGGCCAGGACTTTCGTCAGCGCGCTTTCCAGCTCCGGCGTGCAGTCGAGGATCATGCGCAATCCGTCGTCGTATTTGCGGAAGTCGGAATTCTCCACCACCTGCCGCACATAGGTCTTCGGCACGAAGCCGCCGACGCTGATGCCGAAGCGCATGATGACATAGGCGAACAGCGTGTTGGCGAGCACGAAGGCGCGCCGCCGCAGCAGCGACCCGCCGCGCCCCGCGCGTGCTTCGTACTCGACTCCGGCCGGCGGCCATTTCAGCGGCGGGCCGTCCGGCGGCACCGGCCGCCCGGCATCCGGGCTGCGCTCGACCAGCGCGACGAGGTTCTCGATGACTTTCCGAAAGGCTGAAGGCTCGGCAGCGCGCGCGGGCACCACCAGCACCGACAGGATCAGTCCGCGCGCGGACGGAATTTCCTCGAACCGGCACGACAGGCCGGTGAGATCGGGCTGGGTGCCGGGCACGGCCTTCTCCACCGCGAACTCGCCGCGCTTCATCGCGGCTTCCGCCCAGCCGAGGCCACCGCCGGAAAACATCGCATAGGAAAGATTGGCCGACGGGCCGAACCGGGCGACGCGGACATCGAGGCCCTGCGCCCGCACCGCCGCAACCGGCACCAGCGCCACCCGCATCACGAGGTCGAGGCTCTCCTCGACCCAGGTTGCGGTCGCCGCCATCGCCTCGCGGGTGCGTTCGAGATCGCCGGGCGCGACCGCGAAGCTCGCGCCGTCGCCGCCAAACACGAAGGGAAATTCGCGCCCCTCCAGCGCATTGGCGACCGCCGCGATCACAGAGGCGCCGGCCATGTTGACCGCCTTGTAGCGCGCCTGCGCGATCGCCCTGGTCGATTCCACGATATCGGCGATCCCGATGGTCCAGTCATCCGGCAGCGCCGAATACAGCGCAGGCTCCATCAGGCTCGCAAAACCGCGAAAGACCGGGATGGAGCCGTAGAAGGTGTCGTGGCCGGTGGGTGTGGTCATGGCTGTGGAAGCGCCCCTGTGCAAACCCTCTATCAGATACGGTCAACCCTTGCATTTGGGTTCATGGCATTGAACCAAACCCAGCCTCCGATTTACCCGTCCGCCTTCGCCACCCCCTGCAGCACCAACCGGTTGAGCCGGCCGGCAAAGGCCGCCGGGTCCTCCGGCAATTCGCCGTCGAGGATTTGCGCCTGCTCCAGCAGCAGGAACGACAGGTCGGCGGACGCGGCGTTGTCGGCGGAGATCGCCGCCACCAGCGGATGCCGCAGATTGATCTCGAGGATCGGCTTGGAGCCGGCGCCGCGATTTTGCCGCGCCAGCAGGCGTTCGAGCTCGCGGTCAGGACCGTGGCTGCCGGCGACCAGACACGACGCGCTCGAGGTCAGCCGCTGCGAGGCGCGGACGTCGGAGACGCGCTCGCCGAGCGTCGCCTTGATCACGGCGATGATCGAAGCCTCGTCGGCGTCCGGTTTGGTCTCGTCCTTGTGCTCGTCGAGCAGCGGGATCAGGCCGAAATCGATATCGCCCTGGCTCAGCGACTTCAGCGGCTTGCCTTCGAAATCAAGGGCTGCCGAGGTCCAGAACGCGTCGACCGGATCGGTCAGCAGCAACACCTCGATGCCGCGGGCGGCGGCCGATTCCAGCTTGGGATTGGACTTCAGCCGCTCGATGCTGTCGCCGGCCAGGAAATACACCTCGGTCTGGTTGGGCTTGAGGTCGGCGATATATTGCTTCAGCGAGCGGTTCTCGCCAGCGGTGGTGGTGAAACGCGACAGCGCCAGCAGCTTCTCGCGCCGCTCGAAATCCTCGTAGATGCCTTCCTTGATGACGGGGCCGAAGGCGTCCCAGATCTTGGCGAAATTCTCCGGCTCCTTGTCGCCGAGCGTTTCCAACTCGCTGACCACGCGGCCGGTCACCGCCTTGCGGATCTGCGCCAGCTGCGGATTGTTCTGCAGCATCTCGCGCGAAAGGTTGAGCGGCAGGTCCTCGCTGTCGACCACGCCGCGGATGAAGCGCAAGTAAGCCGGCAACAGGTCGGCATCGTCGGTGATGAAGACACGGCGGACATAGAGTTTCACCCTGCCCTTGCGCTCCGGCTCGAACAGGTCGAACGGCTTGGTCGAGGGCGCAAACAGCAGCACCGCATAGGAATAGCGGCCCTCGGCGCGGTAATGCAGCGTCATCGCCGGCTCGTCGAAGGCGTGCGCGATCTGCTTGTAGGCCGTGGCGTAGTCTTCCGGCTTCAACTCCGACTTCGACCGCTGCCACAGCGCGCTCGCCGAATTGATCTGGCTCGGCTCGCCTTCTTCCGGCACCAGCTGAATCGGAAACTGGATGTTGTCGGAATAGGCGCGGACGATGCGCTCGATCTCGTGCGTCTCGAGATATTTCTTCGCGTCGGGCTTGAGGTGCAGCACGATCTCGGTGCCGCGCGCGATGCGTTTTGCGTCTTCCTCGCTGCCCGGCGCGATTTCGAAACCGGACCCGCCCGACGAGGTCCAGGTCCAGACCTCGCCGGCGCCGGCGCGGCGGCTGGTCACCACGATGCGGTCGGCGACCATGAAGGCGGAATAGAAGCCGACGCCGAACTGGCCGATCAGGCCGGCGCCGTCCTTGGCCTCGGTCAGCCGCGCCAGGAATGATTTGGTGCCGGAGCGGGCGATGGTGCCGAGATGGTCGATCAGCTCCTGCCGGTCCATGCCGATGCCGGTATCGACAACGCTGAGCGTATCGGCCTTCTTGTCCGGCACGATGCGGATCTCGGGCGGCGCCCCGTCCGCGATCAGCGCAGGGTTCGCGATCGCCTCGTAGCGCAGCTTGTCGCAGGCGTCGGAAGCGTTCGAGATCAATTCGCGCAGGAAGATGTCGGTTTCCGAATAGACCGAATGCACCATCAAGTGCAGCAGTTCGGCGACCTCGGCCTGGAACGGCTGGGAAACGGGGGCGGTGTCGGCAGTGGTGGTCATTGTCGATCTCGCTTGATGTACGGTGCGGTGGATTGCGGAAAATTCCGATATAGCGATACCATCCTCGATGGCAAGTTCTGTGGCCCCGTGAGAAACGAAAACAGGGACCGGCGAACGGCGCGATCCGGTCCCGAACCAAGAAACATAAGGAAACGCCATGACGAAAACATCGAAAGTAACCAGCGTCGAAATCCTCGCCTGCGACGCGGGCTGGCGGAACTATCATTTCGTCAAGCTGTCGACCGAGGACGGCGTGGTCGGCTGGAGCGAGTATGACGAGGGTTTCGGCGCCCCCGGCGTCGGCGCCGCGATCCAGCGCCTGTCGGGCCGCGTGGTCGGGCAGAACGTGTTCGCCCATGAGAGGATCTTTGCAGAACTTACCGCGGCAACCCGCCCGGCCACCGGCGGCGTGGTGGCGCTGGCGCTGGGCGCGATCGAGAACGCACTGCTCGACGCCAAGGGCAAGCTGCTGGGCGTGCCCTGCTACGAGCTGCTGGGCGGCAAGATCCGTAACCGCGTCCGGGTCTACTGGTCGCATTGCGCCACCTGGCGCATCAATCATCCGACCTGGTATACGCCCGCCATCACCAGCCTCGACGGCGTCAAGGCGATCGGACGCGAGGTCCGGGAGAAGAAATTCACCGCGCTGAAGACCAACATCTTCACCTATGCCGACGGCAAGCCGCAGGGCTGGCGGCCCGGTTTCGGCTCGCCGTTCGAGCCGGAGATCAACGTCGACCGCAAGGTGTTGCGCGACCTGCGCATGCATCTCGAAGCGATCCGCGACGGCGCCGGGCCCGATGTCGATATATTGTTGGACCTCAATTTCAACGCCAAGACCGAAGGTTACCTGAAGATCCTGCGCATGATCGCCGATCTCGACATGTTCTGGGTCGAGATCGACAGCTTCAACGCGGAAGCGCTCGGCTACATCAGGCGGCAGAGCCCGCACCCGATCTCGTCCTGCGAAACGCTGCTCGGCCTGCGCGAATTCCTGCCCTATTTCCGCGAGCAGGCGATGGATGTGGCGATCATCGACACGCCGTGGAACGGGGTGTGGCAGTCGATGAAGATCGCAGCCTCCGCCGAAGCCCACGAGGTCAACGTCGCGCCGCATAATTTCTACGGCCACCTCTGCAGCATGATGAACGCGCATTTCTGCGCGGCGGTGCCGAATTTGCGGATCATGGAAATCGACATCGACCGGCTGGCCTGGGACGACGAGCTGTTCACGCATCGGCCCGAGATCGTCGACGGCTATCTGGTGATCCCCGACCGGCCCGGCTGGGGCACCGAACCGAACGAGGAGGCGCTGCGCGCGCATCCACCGAAGGGGCTGGGCGGGCTGTTGAATTACGGGAGGAAGACGTAGCGCAATTTTCGCTTCATGGCTTCATCCTTCGAGACGCATCGCTTCGCGATGCTCCTCAGGATGAGGTCTCAGACCTCATGGTGAGGAGCGCATCGGAGTTTATCATCGGGCCGCGCTTCGCGTGGACCCGTTGGCGCGTCTCGAACCATGAGGCCACGGATGAGGGGGACTATCCGCAAGTCCGAATGCGCGGAGGCACCCCCACCCCTGCCCTCCCCCGCAAGCGGGAGAGGGGGAAGTGGTCCCGTCGTATCAACGCAGCTCAATATCCAGCCAGCCCAGCGCATTCACGCTGACCCTGTCACCTTCATTGACCACGACCGTGGTGGTCTCGGCCTCGACGATGGCGGGGCCCGCCAGCGCGTGGCCCGGCCGCAGATCGTCGAGCGCATAGACCGGGACCTCGCACCATTTGCCGAACCAGGCCTGCCGCGTGGCTCGCGGCGCGCAAGGCGCGGCTGACGGTGCCGGTTTGGCATCCTGGTCGCGCTGCGAGACTTCGCCGATCGCAGCCACCCGCGCATTGACGAACACCACTTCCTGGTCGCGCGAGGCGTAGGTGTAGAGTTCTTCGTGGCGGCGATGGAAGCGATCCTCGATTCCGTCGACCACCGAGGCCGCGTTCCAGTCGAGACCGTCGAGCGCAACATCGATCTCGAAAATCTGCTCGCCGTAGCGCATTTCCGCCGAACGTTCCGTCGTCATCTTGCCGCCGAACCAGGCGCGCAGACGGCCGGTGGCCTCGCGTTCCAGATCGCCAAACAGCTTGCGCGCCTCGTCTGCCGAAATGCGCGCGCCGGCGCCGTAATGGGTCCGGCTCACTTCGTAGCGCAGGTCGCTGGTCAGCATGCCCCAGGCCGACAGCACCGAGGCCGCCACCGGCACGATGATGCGCTTGATGTCGAGTTCGCGCGCGACCTCGGCGGCATGCAGGCCGGCTGCGCCGCCGAAACTCAACAGCGCAAATTTTCGGGGATCGACGCCGCGGCGCAGGGTCATCAGCCTTATGCCGTCGGCCATCTTCAGGTTGATCATCCTGAAGATGCCGGCGGCGGCCTCATACCGCGACAGCCCCAGCGACGCCGCGACGCGGTCGACGGCAGCTTCCGCTGCCGCAGCGTCCAGCGGACGCTTGCCGCCCATGAAAGCCGCGGCATCGAGATAGCCGAGCACGACATTGGCGTCGGTGACGGTGGCAGCTTCGCCGCCATTGCCGTAGCAGGCCGGTCCCGGCACCGAGCCCGCGCTTTCCGGGCCGACGCGCAAGGTGCCGCCGGCATCGACCGACGCGATCGATCCGCCGCCGGCGGCGATGCTGGCGATGTCGAGGCTGCGTAGCGCAATGCGTTCGCCGGCGAGCGATCCGTCGGCCGACAGCGAGGCACTGCCTTCCGAAACCAGCGAGATATCGGTTGAAGTGCCGCCCATGTCGAACGGCACCAGATCGGGGATGCCGAGCAGTCCGGCGCAGCGCCTTGCGCCGGAAATGCCGCCGGCGGGACCCGACAGCACCGTGCCCGCGGCCAGCCGCGAGGCTTCCTCCACCGGCGCCATGCCGCCATGCGACAGGATGATGAAGAGCGAGCCCTCGAAGCCGGCTTCGTGAAGGCGCTGCTCCAGATTGGCCAGATAGTGCCGCACCAGCGGCCGGACATAAGCGTTCACGATCGTGGTCGAGACGCGCTCATATTCCTTGATCTGCGGCAGCACGTCGCTGGAGCGGGAAATGCTGATCTCGGGCAGTTCGCGCGCCAGCCGTTCGACGGCGGCGAGTTCGTGCACCGGGTTGAGATAGGAATGCAGGAAGCAGACCGCGACCGAAGTAGCGCCGGAGCGGCGGATGGCGGCGATGGCCTGATCGAGCGAGCTGTCGTCGAGGGGTATCGCGACCTCGCCATTGGCCTTGAGCCGCTCCTTCACGCCGAACCGCCGTTCGCGCGGCACCAGCGGCTGCGGCGGCGGCGAACGCAGGTCGTAGCGGTCGCCCTTGAGACCCTCGCGCATCTCGATCACGTCGCGATGGCCCTCGGTCGTCAGCAGCGCCACCCTGGCGCCCTTGCGCTCGAGAAGCGCGTTGGTCGCAACCGTGGTGCCGTGCACGATCCGGTCGGTTTGCCCCAACATTGCCGCGCGCGTCAGTTTCAATCGCCGCGCCAGTTCTTCCAGCCCCGCCATGACGCCGACCGACTGGTCCGCCGGCGTCGACGGCGATTTCGCGAAAATGGTTTTGCCGTTCTCGTCGATGGCGACCAGATCCGTGTAGGTGCCGCCGACGTCGATTCCGATGGTGAACATGGTCAGGCGCCCTGCTTCGCGTCGGCGGCCACAAGTCCCTGTTCGCGGTCGCGCGCACGGGCATCGGGCGATCGCTGTTCCGGCGGTCCCCAGCCTCCGCCGCCGGAGGAACGAATTTCGAGGCAATCGCCGGGACGAATCTCGATACCGACTTCCTTGGTGCGCAGCACGCGCGGGGTGCGGCCTTCGGAGATCAGCCGGTAATCGTGGGGAACGCCTTCCTTGCCGCCGAGCATCCCGCACGGGCCGTAGCGCACGCCGTCGCCGGCGGTGTTGGCGCGCGCCGGCTTTGCGGTTTCCAGCACCAGATCGAGCGCGACGCCGAGGCCGCCGCGAAATTGGCCGTCGCCGCCGGAGTTTTCGCGGAACTCGTGATGGCGGAAGTAGAGTGGAAACCGCACCTCGGCGACTTCGATGCTGCCGAACTTGATGCCGCCCACGGTGTGCCATTCGCCGATCGACGACCAGCCGTCGCCGCCGGAGGAAGCGCCGCCGCCGGGGCGGGCCTGAAACATGTGCCAGATGAAATTGCGCCCCGAGCGCGGATCCTCGCCCTGGATCGCGATCCGGAAGCGGCGGCTCCAGCCGGCCATGGCGCGGTCCGGACAGGACGCCGACATCGCCTTGACGATGGCCTCGACGATCTCGTTGGAGGGATGGCTGGTGCACAGCGTCACCGGCCGGCCCGGATCGGCCCAGACGATGGTGCCTTGTTTGGCGATCACCTTCAACGGCCGCAGCGCGCCGGCATTCTTCGGGATATCGGCGTCGATCAGATAGGCAAAGGCCATCACCACCGCCGCCTGCATGTTGGCATGCGAGGAATTGACGAAACTGGTCGTCTGCGGATCGGAGTCGGAAAGATCGATTTCGATGTCGCTGCCCTGTTTGGTGACCTTGGCGGCGATCCGGATGTCGCTGCGGCCATGGCCGTCGTCGTCGAGAAAGGCCTCGCCGTGGAACACGCCGTCCTTCCAGGTCGAGATCACGGCGCGGGTCTGCGCCTCGGCGGCGTCCAGAATGGTTTCCACCGCGGCTTCCACGACGGGGGCGCCAAACTCGGCAAACAGCCGCGACAGCCTGCGTTCGCCGAGATGCGCCGCGCCGACCATCGCCGCGAGGTCGCCGCGGAATTCGCGGGGGTTGCGGATGTTGAGCGCCAAGAGGTCGAGCAGGTCGTCGCGCAGCTTTCCGGCCTCGTACAGTTTTATGGGCGGGACGCGCAGTCCTTCCTGATAGATCTCGGTGGCGGCGGGATTGTAGCCGCCATGGGTGGCGCCGCCGATGTCGCTCTGGTGGGCGCGGACGATGGTCCAGAGCAGGCGCCGCTCGCCGTCGAAGATCGGCACGAAGGCGGTGAGATCAGGCAGATGGCTGCCGCCGTGATAGGGATCGTTGAGCAGGATGACGTCGCCCGGCTCGACGTCCTTGAAGCGCTGCTCGACCGCGAGCGTCGCCCAGGGCAGCGCGCCGACATGCACCGGGATGTGGTCGGCCTGCGCGATCAGGCGGCCGCTGGTGTCGCAGATCGCCAGCGAAAAATCGCGGCTGGAATTGAGGATTTGCGAATAGGAGGTGCGAAGCATGGCTTCGCCCATTTCCTTCACGATCGAGCTCAGGCGGTGCTGGACGACGGATCGCGTGATGGGGTCGATCTTGCTGGACATGGGTTGTTGCTGGGGCTGTTGCTGGCAAAAAATGGCGGATTGATCAAGTGACGCCGGTCAGGCCGAAGCCGCCACCTCGGCGAGCGCTTCCGAGGCCGCGGTGACGATGGTGTCGATGTCCTGATCGGTCATCGGCGTCGACAATGCCATCAATCCATAGCCCGCCGCCAGCACGCCGCGATTGAGCAGACCGCGATTGAAGATCGCCTGCCGCTGCGCTTCCACCTCAGTGAGATAGGCCGAGCGGTAATCGCGGATCGGGCGATCGGCGAAATGGATTTTCAACAGCGAGCCGAGCCCGACGGTGCGGCCGGGCACGCCGTGGCGACGAAAGGCCGCGTCGATGCCCGTGCGCACCGCCTCCCCGATCGCATCGAGCCGCACGAAGGCGGCTTCATCGAGCAATTCCATCGCCGCCAGCCCTGCGCGCATCGTCACCGGATTGGCCGAAAACGTCCCGCCATGGGGCAGCGCCGGCTTGCTCGAAGTGGGATCGAACACCGCCATGAATTCCCGCTTTCCCCCGACCGCGCCGACCGGAAAACCGCCGCCCATGATCTTGCCGAGCGTGGTGAGATCAGGATCGATCTCCCACAGCCCCTGCGCGCCGCGATAGCCTAAGCGGAAGGTGATGACCTCGTCGAAGATCAACAGCGCGCCGACTTCGCGCGTGACCGCGCGCAGCGCCGCGAGATAGGCCTTGTCTGCGGGCGCGAGCCCGGCGCGGTTCGGCATGGGATCGACGAGCACGCAGGCCAGTTCCGCGCCGTGCTCGCGGATCAGGCTAACCGCTGCCTCGGCATCGTTGAAGGGAATGGTGATGACATCGGCCAGCACATTGTCCGGCGTGCCCTTCGCATACGCCACCGAAACCGGCGCGTTGCGGCCCCAGGCCTCCGGCGTGGGATCGAGGCTGACTTCGGCGTAGTCGTAGGAACCGTGATAGGCGCCCTCGCATTTGGCGATTTTCGGCCGGCCGGTGAAGGCGCGCGCGGCCTTCAGCGCCATCATCACGGCCTCGGTGCCGGAATTGGTGAAGCGCACCCGCTCGACGCCGGGCAATCGCGCCACCAGCAATTCGGCGAGATCGATCTCGGAGGCCGTCGGCAGCCCGAACGCCGATCCCAGCGCCAGCTGTTTGGTCGCCGCCGCCACCAGCACGGGGTGCGCATGGCCGTGGATCAGCGAGGTGAAATTGTTGATGCAGTCGATATAGCCGTTGCCGTCGACATCGATCACCCGGCAGCCCTCGCCGCGCGCGGCATAGATCGGATAGGGCTTCATGAACACGGTGGTGCGCGTATTGCCGCCGGGCAGGCTGGCCAGGGCGCGGGAGTAGAGGTGGTGGGAGTTTGACTTAATATCCGGATACATCTCGGCTTCATCCATGGCGGGGCTTATAAGCCCCTGTGCATTATCACTCCACAGAGCGAGCCTGCTATCTTTTTGAGCAGAAGCACGCCGGGCGGCGCGGATCATGCATAAAGCGAATCGGCCGTTTCGACTCGGCACAATCAGACTCTATTGAAGGCTGTATGTGGCGCTGCATTACTTTACAATTGCGGACGATTCGCTGTCGGGTTGTCCCGACCATAAGGCGCTGCAATTCTTAGCTCAACTAATCGATTCCGCCTTGGATCTTGATCGCGACGACGGCAATGACAAGGCACTGCGGGTCTTCCGGCTGGCACGCGCGGGCCTGATTTATCTTTCGCTGGGAATGCACAGCGAAGGAAAGCGCCGCTCCAAAGACATCCCGCCGAAAGACTTGCGGCGCCGATGCACCTGGGCCTTTGGGAAGATGAATGGAAGGTCTGATGGTCGAACTGGCGGAAGCGGGCAACGTGACGCCGGGCCACCCGGATATTCGTCAGCGCATGGAGTGCAGTCCCAAGGCGAGGTTTACAAAGCATTACGTTGCCAGACACGAGGGCATCGAGATCGGCTTTGTCGCGGTGGACGTAATTCCGGAGGCGGACTTCCTCGTCCTGTACGAACTCTTTATCCTCGCGTCTTTCAGGGGACGAGGGCTAGGCGCGCTGGTGCTCACGGAGGTCGAACGTTTCGCCAGTCATCTAGAATATCCGTGCATCACGCTCTATCCTTCGCCACTTGAGCCTCATTTTCCGGTGGAGCGCCTCGTCGCGTGGTACAGGCGACAGGGTTATTCGCAGCGCAAAGAGTCCCCATTGGAGCTTGAAAAACGCATCGCGATCGATCGGCAGAACCCAGGTCTTCGACAGTGTCGCGCATGAGATAGCGCAACGCCGATGTTGTGCAGCAATTGGAGCATCCACGTATCGCACCAAGTAGCGGTCGCACATGCGGGCAAAATATCCGCAACATCCTGATTATCATATCAATATTGAGATTAGTTCGAGGCGCTTGCACCACATGAAAAGTCCGCCAATCGGCGAGCGTCGCTCGCACGGCGGTGGGTTACGCCTTCGGCGAGCCGCCCAACACCCTAAACCTTTTTCCCACGCAGCGGATTGAAGTCAACGTTCGCGTCCCACCAATCATCGAAGCGCTTGTCGACCGCGATCGTGTTCGCGTCGATCTCCCAAAAATAAAGTAGTTCGATGGATTTCCCTGTCGCCTAGCCACCACGCACAGACGGCGATTTTCCCCCAGTGCAAATTCTATTGCCGGACGGCACAATCGTGAGGAGTGGTTCAGGTGACGTTGACAGAGTGCTGTCAACGTTTTTCAAGCGCAACGTTACTCTGGGGCAGGCAGCGCCAGATGACTTCACTATCGACAGTTACCACCCCGACAGAGACGCGGTTGTTGCTCAGAAGCTCGGAGCCGCCTTCTTTGCCGAGCTAGGAGTGGAGTCACCGGTTCGGATCAGTTCGTTCTTCGATGTGTTTCCCCTCTCGGTGATGACGTCGTCCACGCTCGCGCGGTTGGACGAGGTGCGACCTCAAAGCCGCTTCGACCAACGTAGATTCCGTATGAACGTGATTGTCAAAACCGAGCGAACTGGGTTCGTTGAGAACGGTTGGATTGGTCGCGCGCTCGGGCTTGGTGAGGGGGCCCGGATAAACGTGGCGGTGCCCGATCCCAGGTGTGTGATGATAACGGTTGCGCAGGACGGTCTACCCAAGGATACGGACATTCTGCGCACGGTGGTCGAGCACAATAGAGTACAAGTGGGCGGCTTTGGCCAATTGCCTTGCGCCGGGGTGTACGCTGTGGTGGCCGCGCCCGGAACGGTACGAATTGGCGACCGTGTCCTACTGAATTCCGTAGAATAGGCTCTCTGCGGCCCATGTCTGCAGTTGGCAGCACTGAACGGACCTCCTCGCATGTCCGCTCTGCGGTCGCTATCGGGGGGAAAGCAGACCTGAGGTGGACTGCCCGTTTCGGCAGCTTTTGACCCATTTCGGAAGTCGGGGGTGTCACAATCGCCCAGTTCCCCCTTCCATGTGCCAAGTCCACGCGGTTACAGTGGCGCTTTCGTTCTGGGGTACGGGCATGCGGCGACGCGAGTTCATTGGATTGATCGGAGGTACCGTTGTCTTGCGTCCGGCAGCAGCCAGGGCGCAGCAGCAGCCTCAGCGGACGCGACGCATCGGTGTACTCATGCCGCTCGCCGCCGACGACCCGGTTGCGCGCGCACGCATTGGAGCCTTCGTGGAAGGTCTGCAGCAACTGGGTTGGATCGACGGTGGCAATGTGCGGATCGAGTATCGCTGGGCTGTGGGCGATGCTGAACGCACGCGTAGCGATGCCGCGGAACTAGTCGCGCTTACGCCAGACGTAATCATGGTCACGAGCAGCCTGCCTACCGTGTCGGTGCAACGGGCAACGCGCACATTACCGATAGTGTTCGTGCTAGTTGCCGATCCGGTGGGGGCCGGTGTCACAGATAGCATGGCCCGGCCCAGCGGCAATGCAACGGGGTTCACCCCATTCGAATTCACGACGGCGGTAAAGTATCTTGAACTGCTGAAGGAGATTACGCCGGGTCTGACGCGGGTCGCGGTCACCGTCGACTATAATGCGGTAGGCGCGATTGGACAGTTAGAAGCGATCCGTTCCGCAGCGCCGGCAATGGGGGTCGAGGTCAGCCCCTTCGATGTGCGCAATGCCGGAGAAGTAGAGCGGGCGCTGGCAGCGTTTGCGCGCGGCTCGGATGAAGGCTTGATCGTCACGGCCATTGCGGCCGCTAACATTCATCGCGATCTGTTCATATCGCTCGCGCAACGCCACCGGCTGCCGGCGATTTATCCGTATCGCACCAACGTCACCGCCGGAGGGCTGGTCTGCTATGGGCCCGATCAGTTCGATATTTACCGGCGTGCTGCTGGCTACGTCGATCGTATTCTGAAGGGTGCGAAGCCAGCCGACCTGCCGGTGCAAGCGCCGACGAAGTACGAACTGGCCATCAATTTAAGGACTGCCAAATCACTCGGGCTAGCTGTACCGCCGGCGCTGCTTGCGCGTGCCGACGAAGTGATCGAGTAAGGCTTGTAACTTCCTCCTTTGGCACTTTTCGAACATGCAGGTGCAGTCCTCCCATGTCCGATGTTGAGGGATCAGCAGACTTGGCCCAGACGCGTCCCGGTCGCGTCCACCTCTACGTGCATTATGGAAGCGCAGTTCGAGGCCGTCACGGCAGCTTTTGACCCAACTGACATTGGCCGTGCCCTACCGCAATGGTTTGATTTCGATCTTAGCTCTAAGATACTATGCTGCCTCTTGAGCTTGGGGACGACCATGAAGCGACGCGAGTTCATCGGGCTTATCGGCGGGACAGCGGCGTGGCCAGTGGTAGCGCGAGCGCAGCCGGCCGGACGGATGCGACGCATTGCTATACTTATGGACCTGCCGGAAAATGATGCTAGCCGGCAGCGTGTAGCGGCCTTTGTTCAAGGACTTGTCGATCAGGGTTGGCGCGAAGGTCGCGATGTGCAGATGGATATCCGATGGGGAGCCAATTCTCCTGAAAACATCCGTAAGGCTGTGGCTGAATTGCTGGCACTGGAACCTGATATTATTCTGACCTCCGCGAGCGGGGCTACGGCTGCGATGCGGCAGGCATCCGCGACGATTCCAATTGTGTTTGTGCTCGTTACCGATCCCGTGGGTGCAGGTTTCGTCGACAGCCTCGCGCGCCCTGGTGGGAATCTGACGGGGTTCACCCTGTTCGAATACTCCATCGCCGGAAAGTGGCTGGAATTGCTCAAGGAGATTGCTCCGACAATTAGGCGTGTTGCCGTTCTTCGTGATGTTGGTGTCGCCGCAGGTTCCGGTCAGTTCGGCGCAATTCAGGCGGCGGCATCGTCGCTAGGGGTCGAGCTGCAGCCGTTAGGCCTTCGCGATGCAGACGAGATCGACCGCGGCATTTTAGCATTCGCCCCGGGCCCAAATGACGGATTGCTCGTAACGGCATCGCCATTGGCGAGCGTGCATCGTGAGAAGATCATTTCTGTCGCGGCTCGACATCGGCTGCCGTCAGTATTTGCGTATAGGCACTTCGTGGCTGCCGGCGGTCTTGTCGCCTACGGGCCCGATCTGCTCAGTCCAATGCCCCGTGCCGCGAGTTATGTCAGTCGCATCCTTAAGGGCGAGAAGGCCGCTGACCTCCCCGTGCAAGCGCCGACTAAGTACGATTTGGTCATCAACTTGAGGACCGCCAAGGCGCTCGGCCTCAGCGTTACGTCAACGCTTCTGGCCCGCGCCGACGAGGTGATCGAATGAAGCGGGGAGAGTTAATAGGGAGAACGCGGCCACTTCTCGGAAGAGCCCGTCCAGGCGCGCGATGTGTAGGCCGATAGTATCTCGATTGGTGGAAGTGCGAACCCAGGTTTGCTAATCAAGTTGGATCCGGACGCCCTTTGCGCCGTTGAGCAACCGCTTGAGGTGGAACCCGGCCAACGCATCGTCGGCATGCCGGCCAACAAGGGCCGCAAAAGCCGGCATCGCTGCGGCATCGACGGCCTCAAGCTTAGCGAAAGCATCAGCGTATTGCGCGGTAAAAGGTGCTTTGAACAGCGAGTCACGTAGGGGTTCAAATGCTCGAAGGGGCTCGCTACGACCGCGCAGCATGATATCGCCGACTGGCCGTCCCTGAAAATCTCCGGAGCCGTCGGCTGCCGCGGCGCTGACGCAGATGCGGGTCCCGAGATGCTTGTTGGCGGCCTCGAGCCGGGCTGCTGTGTTGATGGTGTCGCCATAGGCGGTGTAGTCGAAGAACTTGCTGCCGCCGAAATTGCCGACCAGCGCCGGCCCGGCATGAACGCCGATCCGCGTGATGCCAAAATTGATACCCTTCTCTTTCCAGCGTTCGCGGAATGCCTCGGCCCAGATGTCGAGGTCATGAGCGCAGGCAATGGCGCGCCTAGAATAGTCCGGCTGCTCGCCGGGCGCATTGAACAGCACCTGGATCGCATCGCCGATGATCTTGGCGACCGTGCCCTCATGCGCGAACACGACATCGGTCATGCCGCCGACATACTCGTTGAGCAGCGCGCCCAGCACGTCGGGTGCAGCGGTCTCGACCAGCGATGTGAAGCCGGTGATGTCAGTGAAGATGGTCGCGATCTCGCGCCAGTGCACCTCCATGCCATCGCTGTCGCCGATGGCCGCGAGACGGCTGGCGATCTGCGGCGAAAAATACCGCGACAGCGAAGCATGCGCACGCTCAGCCTCGGCCTGGCGGCGGCGGGTCTCGCGCATGGTCTCGACGTGACGGATGGTCTTGTTGATCGTCATTTCGAGATCGCCGAAATCGATTGGCTTGGTCAGGAAGTCGAAAGCGCCGCGGTTCATGGCGGTGCGGATGTTGCTCATGTCCCCGTAAGCCGAAACGATGATGGTCGATTTCTTATCCTCGGCTTCCTGCAACTTGGCCAGCAGTGACAGCCCGTCCATCCGGGGCATGTTGATGTCGGATACCACGAGGTCGACATGCGGATGCTGCTCGATTGAGGCGAGCGCCTCGATGCCGTCGTGGGCGAACATGAACGCCACCGCGCCGTCGCGAATCTGCCGCCGAAATTTCTGCAGCACCAGAGCCTCTAGATCGGGTTCGTCATCGACGACGAGGATTGTCGCGGTCATGCTGCTTGCCCTAGCCTGGCGTCGATCTCGTGTCGCAGCAGCGCAAAGTCGATCGGCTTGGTTAGCAGTCCGACGGCGCCGCTCTCGATCGCCTTGCGGCGGGTTTCGGCGTCGCCATAGGCGGTGATCATGATGACAGGCACTTCTGGCCGCTCGGCGCGCACCTTCGGCAGCATTTCGAGCCCGCTCATGCCGGGCATGTTGATATCGGACAGGATCAGGATCAGCGACGGGTCCCTGATCTCGGCCGCGCGCAGCAACGCAGCCTGCGCCGACGAGGCGAATTCCATCGTGAAGCGTCCCGATTTCAGATCGCGGCGGAACTGCTGGCGAAACAGTGCTTCGACATCGGGCTCGTCATCCACGACGAGTATGTAAACGCTCAATTCTCGCCTCCAATTATCGGCTGTGCCGCCCCGCTTCGGGGCAGCGTAATGACGAATTCGGTGAACTGGGCGGGCTGGCTGGCGACATCGATGGTGCCACCGTGCTGCTTCACGATGATGTCGTGGCTCATCGACAGGCCGAGGCCGGTACCTTCGCCCACCGGCTTGGTCGTGAAGAAGGGGTTGAACATCTTCTCCTTCACTTCGGGCGGGATACCGGTGCCGTTATCGCGAATCCGGATTTCCACCTTGTTCCCCAGGCTCTTAGTGGTCGCGCTCAAGACCGGCTCAAAGCCCTCCTCGCCGCTCTCCTTGCGCTTGGTGGCGGCATAGAAACCGTTCGAGATCAGATTGAGGAAGACCCGGGTAATCTCCTGCGGATACAGGTCGATCTGGCCCGCCGCGGGATCGAAGTCGCGATTCAGCGTGATGTTGAAGCCGGCCTTTTCGGCGCGCGCACCGTGGTAGGCCAGATTTAGGCTTTCCTCGACGATCGCGTTGATGTCGGCGGGGCGATGCTCGCCTGAACCCTCTCGCGAATGCAGCAGCATGTTCTTGACGATGGAATCCGCCCGCTTGCCGTGCTGCACGACCTTTTCGAGGTTGCCCTTCAGCATGTGGGTGAGCTCGTCGAGTTCCTCGCGGGTCTTGCCGTCGAGCGCCGCCGGTTTCAAAACGTCGTTCAGCTCGTCGATCAATTCTCCCGATAACGCCGCGAAATTGTTGACGAAATTGAGCGGATTCTTGATTTCATGGGCGATGCCGGCGGTGAGCTGGCCGAGCGACGCCAGCTTCTCGGTCTGAACAAGGCGGTTCTGCGCGGTGCGTAGTTCGTCGAGCGAAGCGGAAAGCTCTCTCGTGCGCGCCTGCACCTGTTGAAAAAGCCGGACGTTGGAAATCGCAATCACCGCCTGGTCTGCGAACGTCTTCAGTAGCTGGATGTGATTTTCGTTGAACGAACCGGCTTCAACTCTGGTTTGTCCAATCATGCCGATCGGTGATCCGTCGTGGAGCAAGGGAATGAACAGCATGCTGCGATAGCCGCGCAGGCTGGCCAGATCGCGCAGCGAAGGCTCGAGTTCCGTGTCCGGAATGCGGACGGTTTCACCGCGACGGACGGCTGGTCCGAACGGCAGATTGGAAAGCGGTCTGGGAAAATACGCCATCAGCGCGGCGTCAGCTTCAGGATTGGTAGGGGTGAAGGCAGATAAATGGACGTCGTCATCAACGATGCTGAGTACCGTCGTCGATAACCCTTGCACCAGCTGGTTCGACCGCTCCGCGATCGCCTGGAACACCGGCTGCACGTCGTCAGGCGAACTGGCGATGACCTTGAGAATATCGGCCGTCGCGGTTTGCCGCTCTAGCGATTCGCTTAGCTCGGACGTCCGCTGTTCGACCCTGTTCTCGAGGTCCGCATAGGACTCCTGAAGCCGCGCACCCATGTCGTTGAATTGATTGGCAAGGCCCTCGAGTTCGTCGCCGGTCCTGATCGAGATGCGCTGGGCGAAATCCCCACCGCCGATCCGCTCCGCACCCGCGCTCAGCGCTCTGATCGGGCCGACCATGCGGCGGGCCAGAAAGACCCCGGCCAGCATGGCGAAGATCAATGCGCCCGCGAGCACGATCGCCAACCGCTGCAACGCCAGATAAAGCGATGCATAGGCTTCCTGCACCGGCAACTCGACGAACATGGTCCAACCCAGCGGCAAAATTGGCGCAGATGCTGTCAGCACCTCCTGGCCCTGGATATTCGGCGAGCCCTGCAGCGCATCGGCGTCGTTCGCACGGCCGGCGCGGGCAGCTTGGACCTGCACTAGCTTCGACATGTCGGTGTTGCGCAGCACCAAGCTGATATCGGGATGTGCGATCAGACGCCCTCCCGAACCCACGACATAAGCGTGGCCTCGCTCGCCGACCTTGATCTGCGAAACCACGTCCCAGATGAGCTTCAGATTGACCTCGGCGATGCTGACGCCGGCGTCCTTGCGGTTACCGGCCAGCGACAGCGTCATATAAGGCTCGGACTCCCGGCGAAAATAGACCGGCCCGTAATAGACCTTGTTGGCGACCACCTCGGTGAATTTTGGATCCTTTGAGAGGTCTAGGCCGGAGTCCACGACATCCATGGCGAGACGCGACACCCGCAAACGCTCCTTCCCAGTCGAATCGACCTGCGACAGTTCGGTGATGGCCGGCACTTGGCGCAGTAGCCGGAGCGCGTCGAACCGGCGATCCTGCGGCGAGCCCGCCGACCAGGGTAGCTGCGTGGTCCAGCCGAGCTGGCTTTCGATTTCCTTGATGAACTGACCGATTTTGGCGGCGGCGGCCTCGGCTTGTTCGTGCTGAATCCGGATCAGGGCCGCCTTGTGCTCGCGGTAATAGAAAAAAACCTCAAAAATTCCGTTGGAAAGCAGCGCCACGCCCACCACGGCGACGAACAGCGCGACATATTTTGCGAACAGGCGGGCACGGATTTTCGGCCCCTGGGCTGCCTGCGTAGACGGCGAGGCCGCCGTGGCCGAAGCGGCCAGCGTGCGTCCTTCCGAACTGTCCGGATGCAGGGAAATGGTCATCTTCGCCAAGATAGCAAGAAGGCCTGGGCTTGTCTCCCGCGGAAGCGCCAACAATCCTCGGCCTAACAAGGGCCGAGTTCGGCGATCCCCGGCTGCTTGTTACTCTTTGAGCCAACCAGACCGCGGACTCTTGCAGGCGTTTGGTCGTTTGATGCGCGAAGCCGCCAGGGACAATCCCTGTGCTACGACAGCCGACGTTTTGACTCTTCCAGCTCGGGATCGATAATGTGACATTGATCACGTTTTCCAACCGTAATTCGTGATCAAGAGTCGCCGACAATGCGTGCTGATGAGGGAGACGTTGGGCAGGTCTGAGATTATCAGCTCTTCTACTCTGAAAAAAATCCACTGATGATCTTCGTTGCCTATTTGAGGCACAATGGTTTTTGAATAGCCGGCCGTCCGGGGGGACCTATGACTCAGCTGAATTACTTCTTTGCCGGAGCCTTGTTGGTTTCAACCCTTGTCGGCACTGCGGCCGCATCGGCCGCTGACCGAGTCGCTCTTGTAATAGGGAACGGCACTTACCACAAAGTGCCGACGCTTCCCAACCCGACGCGCGACGCGGCCGACATCAGCAAGGCTCTCGAAAGGCTGAATTTCAAAGTAACCCAAATCAGCAACGGAACCGCCGCTGAAATGAGGAGGGCCATCGTCGAATTTGGCCGTAACACGGAAGGCTCCGATATGGCGGTCGTGTTCTACGCCGGACACGGCATGGAAGTAGGCGGGGAGAACTGGCTGATACCCACTGACGCCGAACTCCGCAGCGACACCGACGTTGAAAGCGAGGCTGTCAGTCTTCGGTCGATCAACCTTCAAGTGTCGAAAGCGCGCCAGCTCGGGCTCGTTATTCTCGATGCCTGCCGCAATAATCCATTCGCAGCCAAGATGCAGCGTTCGCTGCGCACGCGGGCTGTGACTCGCGGCTTGGCCCCGACCGAGCCCACAGACAACGTTTTGGTGGCTTATGCCGCCCGTGACGGCACCACGGCCAACGATGGAGATGGACGAAACAGCCCTTTTACTGCGGCGCTGCTTCGCAACATCGAGACCCCTGGCCTTGAAATATCGTTCCTGTTTCGGAACGTTCGCGATGAAGTCATGTCGGCGACCAAGCGAGAGCAGCAACCATTCGTCTATGGCTCGCTTTCCAAGGAAGCTATCTATCTGAAGCCACTCGCAACTGCACCGGCGCAATCGACTCCGGCTCCGTCCGAAGCGCCCGTAACGACAGAAGACGAGCGGGCCTGGAAGGCTATCAAGACTTCAAGCGATGCGAGTTTATATGAAGACTTTCTGAAGCGATTTGCATACAGCCCTCACGCCGCCGAAGTTCGTCAACGACTAGCTAATTTGAAAACAAAGCAAGTCGTCTCGATTGCCCCGCCAGTTGCTATCGCACCATCCGCCGCGGCGCCAACGGAGACAATTGCAAAGCTTTCAGTAGAACGAGATTCCAACAAGCCGATTTCGAATTCCGCTGAAGGCAACGTCCGCAACTTGTTTGCGCCAGAAGACGCGCAACGCGTAGCGGCGATGGGAACATATCTGAAGCTAAAGATGCCAGCCTTCGCAATCGGAGAAACGAAGGTCGATGTTCCAGCATCCTTCCGACGGTACGTCGGCATATGGGTGCTTAAAGATGATTCCGGAAAGGATCGCCAAAGAATGCTGATTCTGACCGAGGTGTCTGGTGATCTGGCGCTAGGGTATCACGTTTATGGGCCTCCAGGTACCCGTACGCCAAGTGGCGAGCCTGCTGGCTATGTATTTATTGCAGGAAAGATTTCTGACAACGTGCTCCGATTCAATTCTGGGAAATACCCGGTAGAGGTAAAGCTCAGTGAAGCCAATGCAATGACCATGCAGTTTACCGATCCCGACCGAAAGTCAAAAGGCGCCATCTTTAGACTCACCCCACTTTGGCAGTTGATCCCAGTTGTTTGCAAAGCTGGGTTCAAAGTGGGCGATGACAACACGTGTGAACCAAACAAGGTACGGGGGTCTACTGTTCGCAGACCTGAAGCGTCCGGAAAAGCAACTCCCGCCGCTCCGACACCGCCGCGCACCGCTGGTGGATCAACCATGGAAGAGCGCTATCGCGCCTGTAGAAAACTCGTGAAGGGCTTTGCGCAGCGGGAAGCTTGCGCCCGAAACGGCTCAATCTAGATTTGAGGTGCGACGTTATCGAGCCGAAGACGCCTACTGGGGCTGCGGACCGGACCTTGGCTTCGGTGGCGCCACGGTGGCGACACGACACAAAATAAGAAAGCCGCCCCGAAGGGCGGCTCTCAAAAACCGATTACGAATCAGTATCTTGTTTGGTTGCGGGGATAGGATTTGAACCTATGACCTTCAGGTTATGAGCCTGACGAGCTACCGGGCTGCTCCACCCCGCGATAAACCGTTGCGCGCCTTCAGGAAAACGATACCGAAGCGAATCTGGCCCAACGCCCGGGGGCGCCGATTGATCTGGTCCGGAGGCTTCCTGAGAAGGCTGCCCTTGGCTGACGCCATCGGGTGCGAGCGGTATGTACCAATGCGAACCCGCTTTGGAAAGGGCCGAGGGCGATCTTTTGAGCTTTTTATGACGGCCGAACCGCGCATTTGTTGCGCCAGATCAGGCCGCGCAGGGCGCTCTTGCCAGAAACATCGCAAAAGCCCAGCTTCCGGCCAGGGAACCCGAAGGAAACGCCATGGACCAGTCACTGAAAAGCCCTGGGCAAAACGCCCTGGAGGACGCCTTTCACCGCCTGTTCGAACTGACCCGGACCCAGCCCGCGCCCGGGCTGGCCGAGCGGCTGGACCGGCTGGCGCGGCTGCGCGCGGTGGTTTCGGACAATGAAGCCCGCTTCGAGCAGGCGATCTCGGCGGATTTCGGCCATCGCTGCTCGATCGAGACCACGATCGCCGAAACCATGATGCTGCTGGGCGAGATCAAGCACGCCGCCAAGAGCCTGAAGCAGTGGATGGCGCCGAAGCGGGTGGCGACCTCGCTGCAGTTCTTTCCCGCCAAAAACCGCCTGATGCCGCAGCCGCTCGGCGTGGTCGGCATCATCGCGCCCTGGAATTATCCGCTGCAGCTGACGCTGGCCCCCGCGATCGGGGCGATCGCCGCCGGCAACCGGGTGATGATCAAGCCCAGCGAACTGGTGCCGCGATTTTCCGCGCTGCTCAAGGAGGTGATCGCGGCCAGGTTCAGCGCCGACGAGATCATCGTCACCGGCATCGAGGACGAGATCTCGAAGGCGTTCGCCTCGCTGCCGTTCGATCATCTGATCTTCACCGGCTCGACCCGGGTCGGCCGCCTGGTCGCGGAAGCCGCCGGGCGGAATCTGACGCCAGTCACGCTCGAACTCGGCGGCAAGTCGCCTGTGATCATCGACCGCTCCGCCGATCTCGGCGAGGCCGCCGAGCGCATCGCCTACGCCAAGCTGCTCAATGCCGGCCAGACCTGCATCGCGCCCGATTACGTGCTGGTGCCGGAAGCCTCCGTGCAGGATTTCGCCGACCGGCTGCAGGCCAATATGCAGCGGATGTTCGGCACCGATCCTGCCAACAAGGACTATACCTCCATCGTCTCCGACCGGCATTACGCCAGGCTCGAAGGCCTGGTGGCGGACGCCGCCGCCAAGGGTGCCCGGATCATGCAAGGCGCAAGACCCGACGATCCCGCGTGGAAATCGAAACGGAAATTCCCGCCGGCCATCGTGGTCGGCGCGACATCCGGGATGGCGATCATGCAGGAAGAGATCTTCGGGCCGCTGCTGCCGGTGATGGGCTACAGGGACGCGAGCGAGCCGGTGGCCTATGTCAACAGGCACGACCGGCCGCTGGCGCTGTACTGGTTCGGCAAGGACGATGCGGCGCGCGACGAGGTGCTGGACCGCACCGTGTCCGGCGGCGTCACCGTCAACGACTGCCTGTTTCACTTCGCCCAGATGTACCAGCCGATGGGCGGCGTCGGCGCGTCCGGCACCGGCGCCTATCACGGCGAATGGGGGTTCAACACCCTGAGCAAGCTGAAGCCGGTGTTCTATCGCTCGCCGTTCAACCGCCTCGCCGATCTCTATCCGCCCTACGGCGCCAAGGTCGCGCGGCTGCAAAAGATGCTGCGATTTTTGTCGTAGTGCTAAGACCGTCATTCCGGGATGGTCCGAAGGACCAGACCCGGAATCTCGAGATTCCGGGTTCGATGCTTCGCATCGCCCCGGAATGACCAACAAGAATCAAAGTGGGGGGGAAATACGCGTGACGGATACAGTGGATTTCGTGGTGGTGGGCGGCGGCTCCGGCGGCTGCGCGGTGGCGGGGCGTCTCTCCGAGGATCCGAAGACCTCGGTGGCGGTGCTGGACGCCGGCGGCAAGAACGACAATTGGGTGGTGACCACACCGTTCGCGCTGGCGCTGATGGTGCCGGGCAAGATCAACAACTGGGCGTTCGATACGGTGCCGCAGAAAGGCCTCAACGGCCGCATCGGCTATCAGCCGCGCGGCAAGGGGCTTGGCGGCTCGTCCGCGATCAACGCCATGGTCTATATCCGCGGCCACCGCTCGGACTACGACCAATGGGCCTCGCTCGGCAATCCCGGCTGGTCGTTCAACGACGTGCTGCCCTATTTCAAGCGCTCCGAGAACAATGCCGATTTCGGCGGCGAGTATCACGGCAAGGACGGGCCGCTCGCGGTCAACAAGCTGCGCACCGACAATCCGGTGCAGCAGATCTTCCTGCAGGCGGTGCAGGAAGGCCAGTTCCGCTACCGCGAGGACTTCAACGCCGATGAGCACGAAGGCCTCGGCATCTACCAGGTGACGCAGAAGAACGGCGAACGCTGGAGCGCGGCGCGCGCCTATATCCACCCGCATATGGGCAGCCGCGCCAATCTGCGCGTCGAAACCAACGCGCATGCGACCCGCATCCTGTTCGAAGGCAAGCGCGCGGTCGGCGTCGAATACCGGCAGGGCAAGGAGCTGAAGCAGATCCGCGCGCGGCGCGAGGTGATCGTCTCCTCCGGCGCGTTCCAGACCCCGCAACTGCTGATGCTGTCGGGTGTCGGCGACGCCACAGCCATCGGCAAGCACGGCATCGGAAGCGTGCATCATTTGCCCGGCGTCGGTCAGAACCTGCAGGATCACCCCGACTTCGTGTTCGGCTACATGTCGGACAACCCGAACTTCAACGGCATCTCGCTGGGGGGCATTCCGCGGCTGCTGCGCGCCATCAGCCAGTACCGCCGGGAACGCCGCGGGCCGATGACCTCGAATTTCGCCGAGTGCGGCGGTTTCCTGAAGACCCGCCCCGACCTCGACGTGCCCGACATCCAGCTGCATTTCGGCATGGCGATGGCCGACGACCACGGCCGCAAGCGCCACAGCGGCACCGGCTTTTCCATGCACGTCTGCCTGCTGCGGCCGAAGAGCCGCGGCAGCGTCGCGCTCGGCGGCGTCGATCCGTTTGCCGCTCCCCTGATCGATCCGAACTTTCTTGGCGATGAGGCGGATCTGGAAACAATGGTCGCGGGCTTCAAGGTCACGCGGCGGCTATTGGAGACGCCGGCGCTGCGCGCCCTGCAGCAGAAGGACATGTTCACCGCAGGCGTCGAGACCGATGACCAGATCCGCGAGCTGCTGCGCCAGCGCGTCGACACCGTCTATCACCCGGTCGGCACCGCCAGGATGGGCAGCGACCCGATGGCCGTGGTCGACGCCAAGCTGAAGGTCCATGGCCTCGAAGGCCTGCGCGTCGTCGACGCCTCCGTGATGCCGACCCTGATCGGCGGCAACACCAACGCGCCGACCATCATGATCGGCGAGAAGGCCGCCGATCTGATCAAGGCGGAGATGCGAGGGTAATTGATTCTCGCCGCATGCGCGATCCTCGTCCTGAGGAGCGCGCTCTTGCGCGCGTCTCGAAGGACCAGCCGCGCGCTCGTCTCCATCCTTCGAGACGCCGCGCGATGCGCGGCTCCTCAGGATGAGGATCGTGCGCGTGGCAGGCTCGCTACGTCAGCAGGAACCCGCCGTCCACCGTCACCACGCTGCCGGTCATGTAGCGCGAGGCGCTGGAGGCCAGCAGCATGATGGCGCCGTCGAGATCGGATTCGGCGCCGATGTGGCGCTGCGGAATCCGCTTGGCCAGCCGCTCGCCTGCGGGCGTCGACCAGAATTCGTGGTTCATCTCGGTATCGATATAGCCCGGCGCCAGCGCATTGACGCGGATGCCGTTGCCGGCGAGTTCCAGCGCCATCGCCTTGGTGGCCTGGATGATGCCGGCCTTGGAGACGGTGTAGGGCGACAGGAACTTCATCACGCCGAAGCCGAGCACGGAGGCAACATTGACGATATTGCCCTCCTGCTTGCGCGCGATCATCCGCCGCGCCAGCTCGGTCGCCGCGAAATAGGCGCCCTTGAGGTTGGCGTTGATGACGGCGTCCCAATCCGCCTCGGTCTGGTCGACCGCGAGCTTTTCGATGGCGATGCCGGCATTGTTGATGAGCACGCTGACCGGGCCGAGGGCCGATTCCGCGCTGTCGAATGCTTTGGGGATCGAAGCGATGTCGGTGACATCCATCTGCACCGCGACGGCGCGGCCGCCCTTGGCGCGGATCTCATCCTCCAGGCTCTTCAGCTTGGCGGTCTGGCGCGCCGCCAGCACCACCGCGGCGCCATGGGCCGACAGCACGCGCGCGAACTGCCGTCCCAGCCCTTGGCTGGCGCCGGTGACGAGAATGACTTCCTTGCTGACGTCGAACAGGCCGGACATGACGAATTTCTCCAAGCGTGGTATGCGCGCCTTGATACAGACGATTTCGGCCCGCGCAAAGCCGGGGTCTTATCAGGGCCGGTGATGTTGGCTAGAGTGGCCGCGTCAGGCTTTTCAAAAACATCCGAAAAAACGGGAGTGAGATAGTGGATCTTGGAATCAAAGGCCGCCGCGCCATCGTCTGCGCATCGAGCAAGGGGCTGGGCCGCGCCTGCGCCATGGCGCTCGCCAACGAAGGCGTCGATGTCACCCTGACGGCGCGCGGCGCCGAGGCGCTGAAGAAAACCGCCGACGAAATCCGCAAAGCCAATCCCGGCGTCACCGTAACCGAGGTGGTCGGCGACATCACCACGCCGGCGGGCCGCGAAGCCGCGCTGAAGGCCTGTCCCGATCCGGATATCCTGGTCAACAACGCCGGCGGCCCGCCGCCCGGCGATTTCCGCAACTGGACCCGCGACGACTGGATCAAGGCGATCGACGCCAACATGCTGACCCCGATCGAGCTGATCAAGGCGACGGTGGACGGCATGATGGCGCGCAAATTCGGCCGCATCGTCAACATCACTTCGGCGGCGGTGAAGGCGCCGATCGAGGTGCTGGGCCTGTCCAACGGCGCGCGCGCCGGCCTCACCGGCTTCGTCGCCGGCATTGCGCGCAAGACCGTGATCAACAACGTCACCATCAACGGCCTGCTGCCGGGCCCGTTCGACACCGACCGCCTGCGCGGCGCGGTCGCGAAGACGGAAGCCGAGCGGCGCGGCATCACCGTCGACCAGTTGCTGGCGGAGCGCGCCAAACTCAATCCGGCCGGGCGCTTCGGCGACCCCGAGGAATTCGGCCAGGCCTGCGCGTTTCTGTGCGGCGCCAAGGCCGGCTTCATCACCGGGCAGAACATCCTGCTCGACGGCGGCGCGTTCCCGGGCACGCTGTAAGTGAAGGCGGTCTGGTACGAGCGCACGGGCGCCGCGCCCGATGTGTTGACCTTTGGCGAGATGGCAACGCCGGTGGCCGGCCCCGGCGAAGTCCGGGTCCGGCTGGAAGCCTCCGGGATCAATCCCGCCGATGTCGGCCGCCGCGCCGGCAGCTATCGCGCGATGGAGTTCCCTCGCGTGATCCCCGACAGCGACGGCGCCGGGATCGTCGATCAGGTCGGCGACGGCGTGACGCGGCTCAAAGTCGGTCAAAGGGTCTGGCTGTTCAACGGCCAGCGCAACGGCCGCGCCTTCGGCACCGCGGCGGAATATATTGCGCTGGCGGAGCATCTGGTGACGCCGCTGCCGGACAGCGTGTCGTTCGCGGCCGGCGCCACGCTCGGGATTCCCGGCATGACCGCGTGGTGCTGCCTGTTCGGCGACGGGCCGGTTGCGGGCCAGACGGTGCTGGTCACCGGCGGCGCCGGCGCGGTCGGCCACTATGCGGTGCAGCTGGCGAAATGGGGCGGCGCGCGGGTAATCGCCACCGTCAGTTCGGCGCTGAAGGCGGAACAGGCGCGGCTTGCCGGCGCCGATCTCGTGATCGACTACAAGACCGAGGACGTGGTGGCCAAAGCGATGGCCTTTACGGACGGGCGCGGCGTCGATCGCGTGGTCGATGTCGACTTCGGCGGCAACATCGCCACCACGCTGAAGCTGATGGCGGTCAATTCGACCATTGCCGTCTACGCTACCCAGGGCAACCGCAATCCCGTGGTGCCGATGCGCGAGCTGATGGAGAAATGCATCGCGCTGCGCGCGCTGGTGCTGTTCGCGCTGCCGCAGCCTCTGCTGGCGGCGGCGCAGGCCGACATCTCGAAATGGCTCGCCGCCGGAAAGCGCATCCACAACGTCGCCGCGCAGTTTGCGCTGTCGGACACCGCGCAGGCCCACCTCGCGGTGGAGAAAGGCGACAAGCTCGGCACCGTCATCGTCGACTGCGCGCGCTGATCCTCACACCGGCGTGGTGCGCTCGTCGGTCCAGGTCTCGCCGAACGCATCGAGGCCCTCGGCGAGATAATCGCTGACCAGGGGTTCGCCGAGCAGGTAGCTGGCGGTGCGATTGTTGCGGCCGTCGGCGGCCTCGCGGCGCAGATCGTCCCAATCCTCGATGGTGCCGTCGCCGCGCCCGAGCCGCATCAGGGCGACCAGATCGATCTGCTCGTCCTCGCTCATGGCGTTGATGAAGCCGGTGATCTCGCCCACCACGGGGTCGTCGGCATTATCCTCGAGCACGTCGATCATGTTGTCGTCGGCGGCGTTCGAGCCGGAATCCGGATCGGAGTCCCCCTCCTTGACGTCGAATTCCCGCATCTTCTCGATCAGAAAGCGAACCTTTTCGGCCGAAATGGCTAGTTCTGGCATGCTCCGCTCCTCTTTTCCGTGCCCGACCAACGCGCTCCGAGACGAGATGATCCATTGCGCAGACTTCAGGAAACCAGCATCTTTGCCGCCAACAAACAAGATACGGGGAATACCGGATGCGTTGGACCATAGGCCGGGTCAAAATCACCAAAATCGTCGAATTGGAGACGGTCGGAAGCACAAGATTCATCCTGCCACTGGCCACCAACGAGGAAATCCGGAAGCACCCCTGGCTCATCCCGCCTTTCGCGACCGACGAAGGCCGGCTCAAGATGTCGATCCATTCGCTTGTCGTGGAGACGCCGTCGCGGCGGATCGTGGTCGACACCGGGCTCGGCAACGACAAGGAAGGCCGCAACGTGCCGACCTGGAACAACCGGAAAGAACCCTTCCTCGAAACCATGACGGCGGCCGGCTTTCCGCCCGACAGCATCGACACCGTGCTGTGCACGCACCTGCATGTCGACCATGTCGGCTGGAACACCAGACTGGCCGGCGGGAAGTGGGTGCCGACCTTCGCCAACGCGCGCTACGTGTTCGGCAAGACCGAGTATGAGCACTGGCGCGACCACAGCGACGCGCCCGACAAGGTGGCGGTGTTCAATGATTCCGTGAAGCCGATCGCGGATGCCGGCAAGGCCGATCTGGTCGCCAGCGACGCCCGGGTCTGCGACGAAATCACCCTGATCCCGACGCCCGGCCACAGCCCGGGCCACATGAGCATCCACATCCAGTCCGCAGGCGAACAGGGCCTGCTGACCGGCGACGTCGCCCATCACCCCTGCCAGATGGCGCATCTCGACTGGTCGTCGACCGCCGATTCCGACCCCGCCCAATCGGTCGCGACGCGGCGCGAGCTGTTCTCGCGCTTTGCCGACACGCCGACGCTGGTGATCGGCGGTCATTTCAACGCCGGCCATATCAAGCGCGACGGCGACGCCTTCAAATTCGTGGCCCTGGCGTGAACCTGGCTCCCTCGGGATGAAGAGGGCTGCAATGCAGCGCGCAGTCCGTGGTTGAATTTCCCGGCGCGCTGTTCCATGAAGCATTCAAGCCAATAAAACCTTCAAAAGGGAGCGAGAAATGAAGCTGGTTCGTTACGGGGCAAAAGGCCAGGAAAAGCCCGGCCTGATCGACAAATCGGGCCAGTTGCGCGATCTCTCCGCGCACATCAGGGATCTCGATGGCGAGGCCTATTCGCCGGCCTCGCTGGCCAGGCTTGCCGCGCTCGATCCGTCCAAGCTTCCGGCCGTCAGCGGCAACCCGCGGTTCGGCGCGCCGGTTACCGGCATCTCCAAATTCGTCGCCATCGGCCTCAACTACAGCGACCATGCCAAGGAAACCGGCAATCCGATCCCGTCGGAGCCGATCTTCTTCATCAAGGCCAATACAGCGCTCTCCGGCCCCAACGATCCGGTGGAGAAGCCGCGCGGCTCGACCAAGCTCGACTGGGAAGTCGAAATTGCCGCCATCATCGGCACCCGCGCCAAATATGTCTCCGAGGCCGACGCGCTCAATTACATCGCCGGCTACTGCGCCTGCAACGACGTTTCCGAGCGCAATTTCCAGATCGAGCGCCTCGGCCAGTGGACCAAGGGCAAGTCGCACGACACCTTCGGCCCGCTCGGCCCCTGGGTCGCCACCAAGGACGAAATCCCGGACGTGCAGAAACTGTCGATGTGGCTCGACGTCAACGGCCAGCGCCGCCAGACCGGATCGACCTCGACCATGATCTTCAACATGGCGAAATGCATCTCCTACGTTTCGCAGTTCATGACGCTGCTGCCCGGCGACATCGTCACCACGGGCACGCCGCCCGGCGTCGGCACCGGCATGAAGCCGCCGCAGTACCTCAACGTCGGCGACGTGGTCACGCTCGGCATCGAAGGCCTCGGCGAACAGCGCCAGGAAATCATCGCGGCGTGAGGTAGCTGTCCTCATCCTGAGGAGCGCGTCTCGCGCGCGTCTCGAAGGATGAGCCAAGAGGACGGTCACCCTTCGCGGCTCGAAGGGTGACGGGAGATAATTCATTGCTGCCTATCCTTCGAGACGCGCGCCAAACGGCGCCCTCCTCAGGATGAGGGTCGTGGTTTTGGACGCTATTCAAGGAACAACAACATGAAACTCTCGTTCTCCCCGGCCTCGCCGTTCGCCCGCAAGGTGCGTATTGCCGCGATCGAACTCGGGCTGATCGATCGAATCGAGTTCATCCCGGCGACCGTGGTGCCGGGCCAGCCCAATGACGAATATTCGAAGATCACGCCGCTGAAGAAGCTGCCGGTCCTGATCCTCGACAACGGCGACGTCATTCTCGATTCCTACGTCATCGTCGAATATCTCGACGAACTGGCCGGCGGCGGCAAGCTGATCCCGGCTTCAGGGCCGATGCGCTGGAAGGTAAAGACCGAGCACTCCATGCTGCAGGGCATGCTCGATTCGATGCTGCTGTGCCGCTACGAGAACCTGGTGCGGCCGGAGCCGCTGCGCTGGCAGGCGTGGGCCGACGACCACTGGGCCCGGGCCTGGAACGGCATGGCGCGATTCGAGAAGCAGGCCGACACGCTGTTGCGCCCGCTCGACATCGCGCAGATCGCGCTCGCCTGCGTGCTCGGCTATGCCGATTTCCGCTTTGCCGATTGCGGCTGGCGCAAGGCGTTTCCGAAACTCGACGCCTTCCATCAGAAGATGCTGGAGCGGCCGTCGGTGAAGATCTCGCTGCCGCCGCCGGCTTGAAGCAGGACATTGCCAGGGAAGTTTCCATGAGTCTCAAGTTCACCGTCGGCGATCTCACCATCCACCGCATCATCGAGCAGGAAACCAGCTTCCTGCCGGTGCTGGACATGTTTCCGGCACTGACGCCGGAGCAGCTTGCGGAGAACCGGGCGTGGATGCGAGAGGCCGGCGCGCTCGACGCCAGTGACACGCTGGTCCTGTGCTTCCAGTCCTACGTGGTGAAGACGCCGCATCACACCATCCTGGTCGACAGCTGCATCGGCAACGACAAGCCGCGACCGCTGCGGCCGAAATGGAACATGAAGACCGACAACGGCTACATGCGGGCGCTGGCTTCGGCCGGCTTTTCGGTCGACGACATCGACTTCGTGATGTGCACGCATCTGCATGTCGATCACGTCGGCTGGAACACGCGGCTGGAGAACGGCCGCTGGCTGCCGACCTTTCCGAACGCGCGCTACGTGTTCGGCAAGAGCGAGTTCGACTACTGGACCGAGCAAAACGCCAAGGCGGAAGTACCTCCCTTCGCCGACAGCGTGCTGCCGGTGGTCGCGGCCAAACAGGCCGAACTGGTGCGCGACGATTACGAGATCGGCGATCACCTGCGCATCCTGCCGACGCCGGGTCACACGCCGGGGCACATGGCGTTCGCCTTCGGCCGCGGCAGGGATCTCGCCGTCGTCAGCGGCGACCTGATGCACACCCCGCTGCAGACCCGCTATCCCGAACTGTCGCCGAGATTCGACGTCGATGCGGCGCAGGCGGCGAAGACGCGGCGCGCTTTCCTGGAGCGCTATTGCGATACCGATACGCTGTGCTGCACCGCGCATTTCCCTTCGCCGTCCACCGGGAAGATCCGCCGCTCGGGCAAGGGTTTTACCTGCGAGGCGGTGGCGGGCACAATCTGATTTCTTCGGTTTGGAATTGTACGCGCCGCGACCTCGGCTCACCTCGCCCCGCCTGCGGGGAGAGCATAGGCCGCCTACGGCGGCCGTCCTTGAAAAGAACGCCGAAGCGAAGCTTCGGCTATCGCGTAGCGCCGGGTGAGGGGGATTCTCCGCGAGTCCGAATGCGTGGAGAGTCCCCCTCACCCCGACCCTCTCCCCGCAAGCGGGGCGAGGGAGAAGGATCTAGTCGAACAGACTCGGCGTGTGATTGACCACCGCGCCTTCGATCGCCAGCATCTTCAGTTTCGTCACCACGCCGCCGTTGGCGGAGAAGCCGCCGGGCTTGCCGCCGGCGGCGAGTACGCGATGGCACGGCACCACGATCGGACAGGGATTGCGGCCGAGCGCCTGGCCGACGTCGCGCGACAGCTCGACGCCGCCGAGCCGCCTGGCGATATCGCCGTAGGTCATGGTCTTGCCCGGCGGGATGGTGCGGGCGATGGCGTAGACGCCGCGGTTGAATTCGGGAACGCCGTCGAGATCGAGCACGATGTCCGTGAGATCGTTCGGCTTGCCCGCGAGCAGCTCGACGATGCCGTCGATCGCGCGCTGCACTTGCGCCGGCGGCGGCGCCTCCGCGATATCGCCGTGGCTCTGGCGGATCCGGGTACGGGTCTTGTCCTCGCTGCCCATCGGCAGCTGCACGCCGCTGATGCCGCGCGCGCCCCAGACGATGCCGCAGCGGCCGATCGCGGTGTCGAAGATTGCAAAAGTGTGGCCGGTCATGGCTGGCTCCGGATCTGATCGCCCCATGCTGTGAGCTTGATGCTGGCCCGGAAGATAGGCTTGGAGATTGTTGCGATCCACCCGGATTCCGCGGGAACTTGGTGCCGTCCCCCGCGAAAGGTTTTCGCTCCGGCTTGACCCGGTGACCCATCTTTGAAAGGCGGTTCTTTGCGAAGACGGATGGATACGCGGGTCGAGCCCGCGTATGACGTCCGGGTGTGTACAGGCGCCAATACCCAGCCCCCGCGAGACCCCGCATGCAAACCCTTCACGTCAACGGATACGACATGGCCTATCTCGAGGTCGGCGAGGGCCCGCCGCTGGTATGCGTGCACGGTTCGCTGTGCGACTTCCGGATCTGGTCGGCGGTGCTCGGACCGCTGTCGCAAAGACATCGCGTGATCGCGGTGTCGTTGCGGCACTTCTTTCCCGAGCATTGGGACGGCGTCGGTGACACCTATTCGATCGCGCAGCATGTCGACGACGTCACCGCCTTCATCGAGAAGCTGGACGCCAGGCCGGTCGACCTGATGGGGCATTCGCGCGGCGGGCATATCGCGTTTCGGGTCGCACAACGCCGGCCCGACCTGTTGCACCGGCTGATCCTCGCCGAACCCGGCGGCGAACTCGACGCTTCGCTCGATCCGGCCTTCAAGCCCGGGCCCTCGCCGCTGGCGGCGCGGTTCGCCGTATCGGCCGAGAAAATCGCGGCCGGCGATATCGACGGCGGGCTGGCCTATTTCATGGATACGCTGGAAGGCCCCGGCGCCTGGAACCGGCTGCCCGCGACGCCGAAGCAGCTGTTGCGCGACAATGCGATGACGCTGATCGGCCAGGTCAGGGACGAGCGCCCGCCGTTCTCGAAAGCCGACGCGGAAGCGATCAGGACGCCGACACTGTTCATCGGCGGCGCCAACACCAAGGGCGCGCTGCCGCAGGTGCTGCACACCCTGGCGGCCCATGTGAAGGGGTCGAAGACGGCAATGATCCCCGGCGCCACCCACCCGATGTTCGAACAGGCGCCGCAGAAATATTGCGAGATCGTGCTGGAGTTTCTGGCCGCGCATTGAGCGCGCCGGACGGCCATTGCCGGCCCTTGCCCGGGACGGACTTTTCTATTATACGAAACGTATGTCTATTATAGGAGACGATACCGGCACCCGGATCGCCCGACGGCTTCGGCTGGAGCGGGATGCGCGGGGATGGTCGCTGGCGGACCTCGCCGAACGGTCGGGGGTTTCCAAGGCAACCATCAGCAAGATCGAGCGCGAGGAATTGAGCCCCACCGCGGTGATCCTGGTGCGGCTGGCCAGCGCCTTCGACCTCACCCTCGCCGGGCTGCTGGTGCGCGCCGAGGGTGACGGCGTCCAGCCGCTGCTGTCGCGCGCCGCCGACCAGCCGGTGTGGCGCGATCCCGCCACGGGATATTCGCGCAGGCAGGTGTTCGCCCGGCCCGACCATCCGGTCGAAGTGATCCAGGTCGAAATGCCCGCCGGGAAGAAAGTGGTGCTGCCGGCCTCCTCCTACGCGCGGATCCGTCAGGCGGTCTGGGTGCAGTCGGGCCAACTCGTCATCATCGAGAACGGCGAGCGCAATGTGCTGGCCGCCGGCGACTGCCTCGGATTCGGCGCGCCCGCCGAAACCACCTTCGCCAACGAAACCAAGAAACCCTGCAGCTATCTCGTCGTGCTCGCGCGGAGCTAGTCGATGGCCGCGATCGAAGCCAAAGCCTCGGACGCGCCGGTCGGCCACAATGGCGGGCCGCCGCTGGAGCAGGAGCATCGGCCGGAATGGGGCGACGGCGGAATCGGAAACTACTTCTACTGGAAGGCGGCGCACCGCGCGGCCTGGCACAACGTCTCGCCCGGAATCGTCATGTTTCGCCTGCGCAAGGCCGAACGGCTCGGACTCACCTACGAGGAATACACCTTGGAAATTCTGGAACGCGGCCGCCATCTCCAGATCGAGGACGTCGAAAGAATTGCCGAGATCAAGACGGCGCGATCGTTGAAGCGCAAATGAGCGAACAGGACCGCAACAAGGCTGCTTTGATTCACCGGGATCCACCCTATGTCCGCAATCGAAATTAGCGCGCTGAACGCCTCGCCCGATATTCTGAGGATGCTGAGCGAGATCCTGATCGAGACGGTCGCGAACGGCGGATCGGTCAGCTTCATGCATCCGCTGCCACAGGATGCGGCAGGCGCATTCTGGGACGGCGCGCTGGCAGCGGCCGGCCGCGGCGAACGCATCATCTTCGGCGCCTGGGATGGCGATGTGCTCGCCGGCACCGTCACCCTGCTGCTGGATTGTCCGCCCAATCAGCCGCATCGCGCCGAGATCGCCAAGATGATGACCCGGCTCAGCCATCGCGGCCGCGGCGTGGCCACGGCCTTGATGCGGGCCGCCGAGGATCTGGCGGTCCAGCGAAACCGCACGCTGCTGGTGCTGGACACCGCGACCGACGGCGGCGCGGCGGGACTGTACGAGAAACTGGGCTTCGCATTGGCTGGCGAGATTCCGGGCTATGCCCTGAAGCCGCATGGGGGCCTGACGGGGACCCTGATCTACTGGAAGCGGATCGGCGCCTGAGACGATCGTCGGCGACAGGTGAGCGCGGTCATCGTGGCTTGGTCGCGGAAAACACGATCGCCTGAAGCGGCATACGGCCGTTGCCGAATTCACGCCGAACCGCTTGCAGCATCGCGTCAACGATGCGTTGGGGTTCGACGCCGCCGCGCGCCCGGATCTGCTCGATCAGCGGATTGCCGTAGACCAGGGCCTGCGCAAAACCCGCCATGTCCGCAATCGCCTTGTTCAGCCTGACGACGGCAATGCCGAGATCATCGAAACCCGCCGCGAGCAGCATCTCCTTGATCGGATCGATCTGGTGGCAGGAGAACGGCACGTTGTAGAACTGCGGCGGATCCGCCGGAAAGAAACTTCCCGCGACCTCGTGCGCGATCCGGCCGAACGAGTTGTGGCGATGGGAATCCCAGACGCTGAACAAATAGCGGCCGCCGGGGACGAGCACACGCCACACCTCTGCGCAGGACCTGGCCTTGTCCGGAAAAAACATGATTCCGAACTGGCAGACCACCGCGTCGAAACTTGCGTCCGCGAAGGGAAGCGCCACGGCGTCGGCCGGCTGGAACGCGACGCGCTCGCCGGCCCGGAACTTGGCGCGGGCGATGTCGAGCATCGGCGGATTGAGATCGGTCGCGGTCAGCTGAGCATCCGCGGGCAGTGCGTCGCGCAGCCTGCGGGTGACGATGCCGGTGCCGGCCGCCGTCTCCAGCACCCGCAACGGATTGCCGGCAGCGGCGCGCTGCGCGATGTCGGCGGCGTAGTCGGTGAAGATGTTGGGGCCGAGGCCCTGATCGTAGTATTGCGGGATACTGCCGATGAAGCCGGCCGCGTCGTTGCTCATGACGAACCTCCGATCGCCCCGGCCGCAGCATAGCGCGAGGCCCCGGGCCAACAAGCAGCCGACCCCAAGGTTCGATCCGGGACCACCAGCCTACACTTGACCCCGCCGCGCCCCCTCGATATGTTGCACGGGATACGGAATTCCGTATTCCGAATGAGGATGGCCGGCATGATCCCGTTGAACCCGCTGCCCAACCTGATCGACCAGGCCTATGCGCGGATTCTCGAAGCCATCATCGACCGCACGCTGCCGCCGGGGCAGCGCATCCGGCAGAACGAACTCGCTGAAAAGCTCGGGGTGTCGCGCCAGCCGGTTTCCCACGCGCTGCACCTGTTGCACCGGCAGGGCCTGGTCGCCGAAAGCGGCCGCCGGGGTTTTGAGGTGACGCGGCTCGATCCCCTGCGCATCCGCCAGCTCTACGAAGTGCGCGGCGCCATCGACGCGCTGGCGGCCCGGCTCGCGGCCGGGCGAGCCAGGACCGATGCTGCCGGACGCGCGCGGCTCGAGGCTGCGCTGCAGGCCGGGTGCGCCACGAACCGCGAGGCGCCGCTGGCGAGGCTGATCGCGCTCGACGTCGATTTCCATCGCGCGATCTATGCGCTGTCCGGCAATCCCGCAATCGAGGAAATGATCGCGCCGCAATGGCCGCATATGCGCCGCTCGATGGCGACGGTGCTGGCCGAACTCGACTATCGCGAAAGCGCCTGGGCCGAGCACGAGACCATTGCCGCGCATATTCTTTCCGGCAACGCCAGGGCGGCCGAAGGCGCGGCGCTGGCGCATGCGCTCGGCGCCGGACGGATGACCGAGGAGCGACTGAAGGCGACCGATCAGGCGGCGTAAAGACCGGATGTCCTCATCCCGAAGAGGTGCGAAGCGCCGTCTCGAGGGATGAGCCAGGAGGCATCCTGGTTCGAGACGCGCCAACGGGTCCGCGCGAAGCGCGGCCCGATGATAAACTCCGACGCACTCCTCACCATGAGGGGAGAGAAACAAGAACCAAGGGAGGAAACCGATGAAACTCACTCCAGAGCAGATCGACTATTTCAATCGCGAGGGCTGGCTGTTCCTGCCGGAATTGTTCAGCCAGGAGGAGGTCGACCTGCTGGCGCGCGAGGCCATCGGCATCTACGACACCAAGCGCCCGGAGGTGTGGCGCGAGAAGAGCGGCGCACCGCGCACCGCCTTTGCCGCCCATCTCTACAACGAGGCGTTCGGCCTGCTCGGCGCGCATCCGCGCATGATCGAGCCGGTGGAACAGATCTTCGGCGAGAAGGTCTACATGCACCAGTACAAGATCAACGCCAAATCGGCCTTCACCGGCGACGTCTGGCAGTGGCACCAGGACTACGGCACCTGGAAACGCGACGACGGCATGCCGCAGCCGCGGGCGATGAATATCGCGATCTTCCTCGACGAGGTGATGCCGATCAACGGCCCGTTGATGCTGGTGCCGAAGAGCCAGCACGCCGGCGACCTCAAGGCCTCGCACGACCTCGAGACCACCTCTTACCCGCTGTGGACGCTGGACGAGGAAACCGTGACGCGGCTGGTGAAAGAGGGCGGCATCGTCGCGCCGACCGGCAAGGCCGGCGGCATGCTGATGTTTCACGGCAATCTGGTGCACGGCTCGGCCGGCAACATCACGCCCTATCCGCGCAAGATCGTCTATCTCACGCTCAACGCCGTCTCGAACTACATCCGCACCCCGACGCGGCCGGAATATATCGCCCATCGCGACTTCACGCCGATCAAGACCGTGGACGACGATGCGCTGCTGCGTCTGGCGCGGGTGCATCGCCAGGCGGCGGAGTAACCTCTCACCCGTCATCCCGGGGCGCGCTGAAAGCACGAACCCGGAATCTCGCGTAAATCATCTCGGGATTCCCCGATGTGCTATTGCACATCTGAGGTCCACGCGAACACGCGTGGCCCGGAATGACGCGAGTGAAAATTTGATCGGATTCCCATGAACCTCTCCCATCTCCTCAACGCCCGCCGCGCCGCCGGCAAGCCGGTCCGCGTCGCGCTGGTCGGCGCCGGCAAATTCGGCTCGATGTTCCTGTCGCAGGTGCCGCACACACCGGGACTGGAAGTGCCCGTCATCGTCGATCTCGACCGCGATCGCGCCCGCGAAGCCTGCCGCACGGTCGGCTGGGACGAGGCGCGGATCGCGGCCACCGCCTTCACCGACGATGGCGTGCGAGCCATCGCAGGCGGCGCGATGGACGTGATCGTGGAGGCCACCGGCAATCCCGCGGTCGGCATCCGGCATGCCCGCGCGGCGATCGCGGCCGGCAAGCATATCGTCATGGTCAATGTCGAGGCCGACGTGCTGGCGGGGCCGCTGTTGGCGGAGGAAGCCCGCAAGGCCGGCGTGGTCTATTCGCTGGCCTATGGCGACCAGCCGGCGCTGACCTCCGAAATGGTGGACTGGGCCCGCGCCACCGGCTTTCGCGTGGTCGCCGCCGGCAAGGGGACAAAATATCTGCCTGCCTATCACGACGTCACGCCAGCCGGCGTCTGGGGCCATTACGGGCTCACCGCCGGCGAGGCGCAGTCGGCCGGCATGAATCCGCAGATGTTCAACTCGTTTCTCGACGGCACCAAGTCCGCCATCGAGATGGCGGCGATCGCCAATGCCACCGGGCTCGATGTGCCCGGCGGCGGGCTGCTGTTTCCGCCCTGCGGCGTCGACGACCTGCCGCATGTCATGCGGCCGCGCGACAAAGGCGGCGTGCTGGAGAAATCCGGCGTCGTCGAAGTGGTGTCGTCGCTGGAGCGCGACGGCCGGCCGGTGTTCCGCGATCTGCGCTGGGGCGTCTATGTCGTGCTGGAAGCGCCGAACGATTACGCCGCGGACTGTTTCAGGCAGTACGGCCTGAAGACGGATTCATCGGGTCGCTATGCTGCGATGTACAAGCCGTATCATTTGATCGGGCTGGAGCTGAACATCTCGATCCTGTCGGCGGCGCTGCGCAACGAGCCGACGGGGCAGCCGCACGATTTCTGCGGCGACGTCGCCTCCGTCGCCAAGCGCGACCTGCGCGCCGGAGAAGTGCTCGACGGCGAAGGCGGCTATACGGTGTGGGGCAAACTGATGCCGGCCGCGGCCAGCCTTGCGGCCGGAGCGTTGCCGATCGGGCTCGCGCACCGGCTGAAGCTGAAGAACGATGTCGCCCACGGCGCCGTGGTGCGCTGG